>CAVYHB010000001.1:0-600874 GCA_963768205.1 uncultured Alphaproteobacteria bacterium
GCAAACCCAGCGCGCGGGCGATCCTGGACGACGCGCTGAGAATTCATGACGAAGTCGTCGCCCTTTTTGCGCCGGACCGGATCGTGGTTGTCGGGCTCAGCGTCGGCGCCGGCCCGGCGGCCCACCTCGCCAGCTCGCGTCCGATCGCCGGACTGATCCTCGTCACACCCTTCGACATGCTCGAAGCCCTTGCCCGCGAGCACTACCCTGGCTCCCCGTCGGGCTCCTGCTGGGGCACCGCATGGACGTTGCGGGCGACCTGACGGCCGTGGCGCAGCCCGTGGTGGTGATCTCGGCCGGAGCGGACACCATCGTTCCGCCAAACCGGACCGAGCCGGTGCGACGGTCCGCGAGGAATCTTGTCGCCGATCAGGTCATTGCCGGTGCCGGTCACAACGACATCTACGACCGCGTCGAATACAGACGCGCAATGCAGGAGGCGTTGTCGCTGATCGAGGCGGGCGGCGAGAGCCAGTAACAATGGAGCGGGTGGCGGAGCCCTCCCGAAGCCGCAGCGAGTCGAGCCAGATGTCCGGCCCCGCAATGCCGGGTCGGTCTGCGTGTCGATCATCTTTGGAGACAATGCTCCGATTGGGATTCACAGGCCGTCCGCTACAGTGGTTCGCAACCCGGATGTCAGTGTCGCCAGCGTCCCCCAGTTACAATAGCAGCCGTGCGCGCAGGGCGGGGTCCGGCAGGGCACACATGTCGCTCCGGCCGAGGCGATAGCGGTTCCGGGCGATACGCCGGTAAATCCACTCGCGTGCGGGCCGTGGCAGTACGCGCATTCCACTGCCCAGCCGGCCCACGCCCCCCAGACGTTCACCGATCCGAATGATGGCTTCCATGCCGGACCAGGCGTGCCCGTCGTCGAGGAAAAGCCAGGTTTCGGGATCGCCAGGCTCGAGGCCGTAATGCCGTGCGAGCGCAGTACCCGTCGAAGACTGAAGCGGGCAAATTCGAAACGCCGCTTCGCCGTCAAGCCGTGCGATCGTACGTGCGCCCCAAGAGCACAGGGCGCATTCCCCGTCCATCACCGCAATCGGACCGCTATCCTCAAAGGCAGGGACGTTCGGATCGTCGCGGTAGGAATACGGCGGCTGCGCGCGAAGGTCGGCCAAGGATCTGAGCAATGGCAATGAACATACTTGCGCACAAACAGACCAATTGGTGGGTCTGGGGCGGCGCCGCTGTGGCTGCAATCGTCGTGATTACGGCACTTGGCTATGGATTCGACTGGTACAGCACCGGGACCACCGACGAGGTGGCACCGGCAGTCGAACAGGCCAGCCAAGCGAAACCCTTGTCGATCAGTTTGCAACTGCAGGGTTCAAAATTCTGTCTGTTGAAGATGAGACCAGCGCACATTTGGAACTGGCTCTGCAGATGAAGCAAGCTGGAAAGGTGCCGACTGTCGGGCACCGGCAAGCCAACGAAGTGGTACTCGGTGCTGACTTCGCGGATCGTCGCAAAAACTACATTCAAAGCCTTGAGGAAGGTCGGATCGCAAGCACGCTGATAGACGCACGAAAGCCGATCTGATGTCACATATCTTAAATCCTGTGCCTGCGAACTGCCGCACTGATAGCTACCCATCTCGGTGGATTTCAAACTGACCTTTCACGGCTGTCTGTTGTAACAAACGAAATGCGGGACGAAGTGAGCATTCGCCGCATGCGCTCCGATGTCGGGAATAGGTGCATCACTTCACACCGCCCTGAAGGGAAACTCGGAAAACAGCCGCCCGCTGCAAGCACAACGAGCGGTCGATCTTGGCGGAGCGCTGCTCGGATTAAGCGGTGCAAGTCACCGTCGGCCTTGAAGACAGGTTGGTCTCATTCCGCAAGCTGCGCACCCGAACCACCAAGCTCTGCTGGCAGGTCGGCAAAT
Source organism: uncultured Alphaproteobacteria bacterium (assembly GCA_963768205.1). GTDB lineage: Bacteria > Pseudomonadota > Alphaproteobacteria > Rhodobacterales > Rhodobacteraceae > JAHELH01. The sequence continues at coordinate 1,891 of CAVYHB010000001.1, forward strand.
TTCGGCAGGCCATCAGGAACAGACAAAGCCCTTTCGCCATAGTGGACATGCAATCCGGGCTTGAATTCAAGCTCTGGGAGCATTGCCGAAAAAACGTCCACCAAGCCCATTCCCGGATGATCGGTCATTAGGTGCCCGCCACATTTCATGCAGAACTTTCGATGGCTGTTTTCGGTCTTGTGGTACTCGCCGACGTGGTCTTCGCCTTCCGTGATCTCGAGGCTTTTGGGATCCCATAGCGTGAAACCGTTCACAGGGGACGCCGACCACGAGCGGCAGCTTTCACAGTGGCAATATCCCATTCCTTCCGGTGTTCCCGAGACCCTGAATTTTACGGTCCCGCAGAAACATTGGCCGCTATAAGTTGAATTGGACATGGTCTTTCTCCTTGTTTCCTTGTGGCTAGCCGGTAAACGCGACAGGTTGCATTGTTGCTCGATTAACTGAGAGCTTAAAAACATCCGGGCGGGCATAGTGGCCGCTGACGTCAAATTTCCGGCGTGAAGCGCGCGCGGCGCTGACGTCGATTTCGGTCACCAGCAGGCCTTTTTCACGATGCATAGGCCCGGCTGAAATACCGCCAAAGGGTTTGTAGACGACTGCGTCACCCGGGTTGACCCATTCATCCTTGTTCGGGAACAGCTCGTCATAATGCGGGATGTCGTTGGGGATGTCTGATGCCTCCAGCGCCGTGGCGCATCCGATCACCCAACAACCACCTTCTCGGGCGATGTGCTGCATTGTGGCCAGCCAGGTATCGCCACTGTCCCAGGTGGGGGCGACGTAGATGTCGATGTTCTGGGCATAAAGCGCAGCGCGCGCCATGGGCATGTAGTTCTCCCAGCAGATCAGGGTACCAATGCGACCAACGGCCGTATCGACCACGTTCAGACCGGACCCGTCGCCAAAACCCCAGACCATGCGCTCCGGATTGGTCGGCATCAGCTTTCGGTGATTGTTCACGATACGCCCGTCGGCATCGATGATGACGCAGGAATTGAATAGGGTTGATCCCGAGACCGCTCCATCGAGTTCCTGGTAGCCTGCGACAATCACCATTTCGTTTTCACGGGCGGCCTCTTGCAAGGGCGCGAAACCGTTCTGGCTTAGATCGACTGAATTGGCCTGCAATTTCGCAAACAGATCGTCGGTTTTGCCCATCCCCGCACCGGGGGGCAGACGCCAGACGAAGGTCGGGTAGCCGGGAAACCATGCCTCGGGAAAGACCAGCATGTTGGCGCCGTCGTTGGCGGCCTTTTCGACGAGCCCCACGGCGCGGTCCATGGTGGCCGGGAGGTTCAGATAGACAGGGGGTTCCTGAACGATTGCGACTTTGGTCATGAGAAGGTCCCTTGTTTGAAATTGGCTGCGGATCTCCGCGCTTGGATTGAGGTGACACCACGACTTGTTTGTCGCAGCGCCGTTTGGGTCTCGGCGGCCTATTTCTGACCGGCGACGACGATCAGCTCGCAGGGACCGGAAAAACCGCTGCCGTTCTCGAAAGCTTGCAGAGCGGTTTCGATTTCATCCCAGACTTTTGACTGCTCGTCTGCGTCGAGCGCCTTGAGCATTTCGTGAAGCGCACCAAAGCTCTCACGCTCAAAACGAACGCAGTCGGCCGCGGTCGGCAGTTCCAGCGGGGCGGAAAGGGTTTCTTCGCGGATGTTCTGGAAGCCTGCGTTACGCAGCAGGTCTGCCAGCACACCGGGTTGGCCGAGGCTGAACGGGCCGGGCTGACCTTTGGCAGGGGGCGGCAATCGCGCCGCGTTCCGGATGATGCCAACCGGTATGGAAAAGAAGCCATTGTTTTCGGGGGTGGAATACACAATCGCGGAAAACCAGCCGCCTGGCTTCAGGGATTTTCGGATGCCTTTCAGAGCTCTCATCTGGTCCGGGAAATAGATCAGACCGACGCGGGAAACGACGGCATCGAACTGTGCCGGTGCGGCCGTCAGCTCTTCGCCATCCATCACCTGAAAGTCGATCTGGCGGTAGCCTTTGGATTGGGCGTTGGCCGCAGCATAGTCCAGAATGTTTGAAGAAATATCTGTTGCCAGAACATAGCCTTCCGGACCAACACGGTCGGCGATCTGCATTGACTGGTCGCCGGCCCCGGCTGCCACGTCGAGTACCTTGGCGCCTTTGGAGATGCCGGCGAGATCGATCATGGTATCAGTGGCAGGTCCAAGCCAACCACGCAGTGTGCCGCCCCATTCGCTCCATGCCTTGGCGGCGCTTTGCCATTGCTGCGTTGTCGCTGTCTTATAGGCGGCGGGGTTGAATTGTGCTGTTGTCATTCTGGTTCTCCGATTTCCGGGTTTGGAAACCCGTGTGTTTACTTGTTGACCAGGGCACCATTGCAGCCGAGCGTTTGAACCAGCGTTTGAAGAAGGCGGGAAATTGTCGCGATCGAAAGAAAATTCGGACACAACGTCTCTGCGTGCCCAGCTTTTCGGGCACATGCGCGTCTCTTTGAACGGCCGGAAGATCGACCTTCCAGCGTCCAAGAAGACCCGGGGGTTGCTAGGATATTTGTTGTCCAACCCGTGCCCGAGGTCCCGCAGCGAACTGTGCGATCTGCTCTGGGAAGGGGCCGAGGACCCGCGCGGTGCATTGCGTTGGTCGCTCAGCAAATTGCGCACGACACTCGGGCCGGAAATGATTGTGGCAAACAGAAACACCGTGGAAGTCAACACAGTCGGGATGTTGGTAGACGTTGCCATGGTCGACGCTGCTATTGGAGATGTCGAAAGCCACACGACCGCGGATCTAACCTCCCTCGAAGAGATGTTTCGCGGAGAGTTTCTGAACGGTCTTGAACTATCGGACTGCTATGGCTTCTACGAGTGGTGTCAGTCTGAGAGATCCAGATATGGCAGGCTCCGCGCCGAGGTTCTGGAAACGCTAGTTGCCCGCAACAGCGATCAACCGGGTGCGGCGCTGGAATACGCGCACAGGCTTGTCGGGATGAATCCGTTCGAGGAGTCGGCTCATATCCGGGTTATCGAACTGCTTCTGGCACTTGGAAGGCCGGAAGACGCAGCAGTGCAGGCGACGCAATGTCGAAAGATATTTCAGCTTGAGCTTGGGATTGAGCCGTCGCAGGCGCTTGAACTGGCCCAAAAGGCGGTGCCCCGGGTTGCGACGAAAGGGAAAACGTCTGGTATCGGGCTGCAGGGACCGGGCAACCTGTTCAGCGCGGATCATTCGATTTCAGCCAGCTTCATTGGTCGTGCGGCGGAATGTCGGCTCATCCGGAAAACATTTGCCGGTTCCGGTCCCGCTGTCACCTTGGTCGTCGGCACACCAGGTATCGGCAAATCCGCCCTTCTCGCCGAAATTGGCAAAGAATACGGCGCCCGCCGCCTCTCGGCTCGCTCGATCGAAGTCGAGCGGTCGCGCCCATTTGGTGTCTGGATGGATGCGCTCAATGAACTGGTCCCTGCGGAATTCGTGTCAGAAACGCAAGGCAAGCTGTGTGACACGCTGCTTTCCAGGTTGGACAATTCCGAGACCCTGACGGAACAACAGGTCTTTGACGGTTTCCGGCGCCTCCTAGCCGGGCTTTCCCAAGATGGCCCTGTCCTGATTGCCCTGGATGACCTGCAATGGATGGAGCCGTCTTCCTGCGCGTTGCTGAGCTATCTCATTCGGCACCTCGGCGATGGGCGGGTACATTTCTGTCTGGCCGCTCGGGCTGGAGAGGTCGACGATAACGAAGCGGTTCAGACCCTGATTTCAGGGCTTGGCAACGATGTGCTGAGGATCGCCCTAACCGGGCTGACCGCGAACGAGGCCAGCGATTTGGCGCGTCAGATCAGCCCGGCTGCAAACGTGCAGGACATCACGGTCAAGGCACAGGGCAACCCGTTCTATCTGATGGAGTTGGCCCGCGCGTATCGGCGCGAACCGGCGGAGACTACTTTGCAGGAAGCCCTGGCCAACCGCATCGAGCGATTGTCTCAACCCGCCGTTACCCTGGCCTCCTGGGCATCGATTTTCGGGCGGGCCATCCCGATTGACACTGTCGTTTCGGCCTCCGGCATGGACCTGCCATCAGCCCTGGACGTTATCGAGGAACTGGAAAACCACGAGGTCATCGGATCCCTGGAAACAGGTTCCATCGAGTTCACCCACGACCTTGTGAAAGATGCCACCTATGAGCGGATTTCAAACACAAGACGGCGTCTCATGCATGGCCGGGTGGCGGAACTTCTGGCACTGGAAATGGACGCAAACCCGGATCAGGCCGCTCGTGTCCTGCACCACAGCGCAATGTCCGATCACCATGAACTCGCCACGCGTGCGGCTGTGATTGCCGGGCAAAGCGCTATGAAGTCTTATGCAAATTCCGAGGCGTCGGATCTGGCTAGGAAGGGCTTGTTCCACGCCGAAAAGCTGAATTTCGGCAGTAATCGGATCAGCCTGACCATGTCCCTTTTAGGGGTCCTGGTCCTATCTGCTTCGGGAATTTCCAATAGTAAGACGCCTAAGCTCATCGCCGAAATCAGGTCTTTGATTTCCAGGGCAAGTCAACACGCGATGGCCGAAGAGGTCGCAAAGGGTGAGTACCTGTTATCCGTCCTTTTTCAGGATCTGGGAGACCTTGAGGCAGCAGGTTTAGCCACCACACGCGCCGCCGATGCTGCAAGGCGAATGGATGCGCAGAAAAAAGTGCGGCAGCTTGCGAATTCGGCCCGTTGTCTGTTGGAACTCGGCCAGGATATCCCCAAGGCCGCCGGTCTCAGCCAGGACGCCGATCTGCTAGCGCGGCAGGAAGGCGTATCCGATATTGAAGTGTTTTGGAGCCGCGGACTTCTTGCCTATTGGGAAGGGGATCTGGGCCTTGCCGCTGCTGATATCCAGATGGCCTTAGATCTGGCGCGCGACAGCGAAGACCGCTGGCGCGAAAGCAAATGCCTGACTTGGGCCGCAATGATTGCGCTGGAACAAGACCAGTCAGACGCAGCGATTGGACATGCCACCCATCTGGGCAAGCTCGCGGCCAAGATCGGCGAGGGGGCCATGGGGCCCCTGTCTCGCGCGATCATTGCCATTTCGCAGCGAGACGACAAAGGGTTTTCTGACGCCATAGAGGCTCTGAAAACCGCCGACGACAAATCCCATCTTGCCTATGTTCTGAACCTTGCAGCGGATCAGCTTCAAAAGGGTGGCGACGCGTCTCGCGCCGTTGATTTCGCACGCAAGGCCTACGGGTTTGCCGATGACGTTGGGAATAAGAATGAAAAAGTGTTTGCTCGATCTCTTGCTTTGATCTCGGATGATGAGATTGGAGGCCCGACAACGCTGGCAGAGCTTGACGAGTGGTCGTCGTCCCCTCAACTCACCGCGCGCGTTCGCCAGATCGCGCGGGCAGCGAAACAGCACCGCCGCGAACCGCCCCACGAGAAAGGACGTTAAATGCCCAAATTCATCGTCGAACGCAGTTTTGATCCACCACTGACGAAGAAAGAGCTCTCCGCTACTGAAGAACGCATGGCACCTTGTCTCGAACTCTACGATGTCACGTGGCTCAGAAGCTATTGGAGCACGGATCGCAAGAGAATGATCTGCGAGTACGAAGCGCGGGATACGGAGGCAGTTCGCAACGTACAGCGCGAAGCTGGCGCCAAGTTCGAGCGCGTATGGACGGCCGATCTCCTTGATTGAAGATCCCCACAATTCTCGGCCCAAGAAAGACCAGGTGCGGTGATTCGCCTTTTGCTAATTGCGAGAGATGGACAAGCAGCGTTGACTGCAATTGTGTAGGGGGTTGAGACAGGTCACTCTGGGGGCAATATCAGCTTTGCGCGCTTTGCCGCAGTTCATTGGTGCTGCCGCGAGGCAGTTCGCAACGTACAGCGCGAAGCTGGCGCCAAGTTCGAGCGCGTATGGACGGCCGATCTCCTTGATTGAAGAATCCCCACGATTCTCGGCCCAAGAAAGACCAGGTGCGGTGATTCGCCTTTTGCTAATTGCGAGAGATGGACAAGCAGCGTTGACTGCAATTGTGTAGGGGGTTGAGACAGGTCACTCTGGGGGCAATATCAGCTTTGCGCGCTTTGCCGCAGTTCATTGGTGCTGCCGCATTTCACACTTCGGGCTCGGAGCTGCCATTGGCCTCCTTGGGGGTGGGTGCCCGGCCCGCCGATGGACCGATGACCGCATCGAGTCCCTTTGTGTCGGTTGCTGCACGCCGAACAGATGACCCCATGTTGCGCAAACCGGCCATTGACCGGGAGCGTGACGTCCGACTGCGTAGGTGGCATTCGGTTACTGCCGATGCGAATAAGTCGCTCCCGACTTCCCGAAAGCGGCCATTTACTATGCCGGAAGACAAATCTGTTCGTCGATGACTGCTGTGCGGGACTAAACCGCCGTTCGGTTCATCCGAGGCAAGGACGGAATCCGGCCCCGAAGCGGACGGCCACATATTGGGCGGTACTATAGGGCCGAGATCACCACCCAGCCGCCCCAGACGATGAGCGCGGCACCAGCGAACTTGCTCGTTGTACCGCCGAATGGCGTCAGCTTCTCGAAGGCGACAAAGGCGGCCAGACCCACGATCCAGTAGAGGTTCATGATCCCGCCGACGAAAAGAAGCGCCATGAGAAACCAGCAGCAGCCCATGCAATACATCCCGTGTTCGAGGCCCATCACGAACGCGCCACCGTGCCCCGTTCGCCGTCTTTCGGTGAGAAACTGGGCGGGCGACTGGCAATGGCTGAGACAGGCCTGCTTGAGTGGCGTGAACTGGAAGAGCCCTGCCGCGATCAGGACCATGCCGCCGGGCAGACTGTCGATCAGGGTCATCATGGTCGCGGAGACGACGCCCGCCGCCTCGAGGGCAAACTGCAAGGCCGTTACGGCCAGACTGAACGCGCCCCAGATCACCAGGTATCCACCGAGAAAGGCCGCGGACATCGTCGGAACGTTGGCCGCGTGCATGCCGCGACGCATCAATGCCGAATGGAGAAGCACGGTGGGTGCAACGCTCGGCAGCATCATCGCGACCATCATCACCCACCACATGAGCAGGACGAGGACGGCATACCCCAACGTCCAGTCGCCCGGGGACCGGGGACCGGGCATGTCGCGCATGTCGCGCATGGCCGTCATCTCGAGCGTGGTCATCCGCATGCCGACGCCGTAGATGTTGTAGAGCCCCGCCAGCACGAAGAGCACGCCGATCGTGACGATCAGCAGTCTGCGGTCGCGCAGGAGCAGACGTTCCGTCAAACCAAGGTCGGACATGAGCTTGCGCCGCTCAGGCGGCTTCGAGCACGCCCGTGTTCGACAGGTGGATCTCGACGATGTGCACGTGCGAGTCCTGGTTGTCCTTCAGTTCGATGGCGCCGCTGGTTTTTGTCGTCCCCTTGGCCATTTCGGCAATGCGGAATTCGAACCCGTGCGGGAGGTTGATCCGCGCCCTGTGTTCGGCTCCAGTCACCGGATTGGTAATGGGAACGGCCGTGGTCTCGAATACACCGTGAACACGGGCGCGACCCTTCCTCGCCTCCATGTCGATTTCGAGTTCGATAGGCTTGACCAGGTTTTCCAGCTTGGTCGGCGACATCATCGAGAACACCCACCACATGGTCGCCATCTCCTCGGTGTCGTCCCCGTTCATGATTTTGAAGAGAGCGTCCTTCTGGTCCGCCGTGCAGCTCTCGTCCACGATGTACTGCATCGTGCCTTTGCCCTCGTGGATGGCGCCCGGCCAATGCGCGACCAGCGCCGATTTCGTGCCGCTCAGGTCGACGTCGCCATAATGCCCGCTGTCAAAAGAGAACGCGGCAACCGCTTCGCAGTTGCCCCGTGTCGGCAGTGCCATGAATTGACAAGGGCAACCCGTCGCGCAGTTGCAATTCGCCAGTTCGTGGCCATGGAGTTCCCAAGGTGTCACGATCAATCCCCCCGTAATGATGTGCTGGAATGTTTAGATGGTATCACAAAGCACTGGCGAAGTCACTTTCGGACCCTTTCCTGCAACTCGTGGCCGACGCAGCATCGTGCATCAAGGGCTCGGAGCTGCCATTGACCACCTTTGGGGTGGGTGCCCGGCCCGCCGATGGACCGATGACCGCATTGAGCCCGAAGCGGACTTCCAACACCGTTCGACATTATTTCAAGACTCCGGTACAATCATTGGGTTGGCCGAGAGGACATAGGTATGAACCCAAGGTTAATATTCTCATCGCTTTTCGCTGTGTTTTTTGGTTTCACTGCCGCCTTGGCAGACAATCACAAAAAAATTATTGACGCAGTACAAGCGAAGGAAATGCACGATCGTGGAGTGCTGTTCGTCGATGTGCGATCCAAATTTTCCTTTGAACGCGGTCACATTCCAGGCGCATTGAGCATAGATGTACGCAGCGAAGATTTCGTCGCAGAATTCACGAAGGCTGTCGAAAAAGATCAGGATATCGTGCTCTATTGCCGTGGGATCAACTGCACTCGATCAGGCGAAGCAATCCTGATTGTGCACCCATTGGGATACGACAATTTGTACCATCTGAAGGTAGGCTTTCCGGGCTGGAAAGAAGCTGGCTACCCGGTGACCGAATAGAACGACACTCACGGTCATGAATGGTAGCTTCGTCCCGCACTGCCGTCATCTGACATCAGAAAATGCTGCGCGGTGCACGAGCGTCTGTTGTGGGGAAGCTGCTCTGCGGAACACTTGGGTCGGGTGAACGGCAGCAGAGGGCCGTTCGTTACGGATTTCCAACAGCTGTTTCGGGCCATTTTTCTGCGATGCGGAAGGCAAGTCTGAGCCCATAAGGAACGACGCAGCGCTGTCATTCGAACGGTGGGAATGATGCGCAATCCGGGCCGTTATGTGCTTGCGAACTACGTGAATTCCTCACCCGCCGATGAAAGCCTTGTCGGCCCGTCGATTCAAGAGTTCATTTATGGTAAAATCTTACGCGTGATCTGAGCAGCGCAGGGGTCGCCATGCTCAATTTCAGACAAGCGGTAAAGAAAGATAGTGCGGACATCGCCCGCCTTTTTTTCATCTCATCCGACGGCATCGCCGAATATATCTGGAGCAAGATTGCCGAGCCCGGTGAGACAGTCCTCCAAGCAGGCACCCGTCGCTATGCTCGCGAGGGTGTGGCCTTCTCCTACGAAAATTGTCTGATTGCCGAGAAGGATGGCACAATCATCGGCATGGCCCACAGCTTCGAAGAGGTGAAGGACCCAGACTCTGCGCCGACAAGCGATCCTGTGTTGAAGCCTTTCAGCGAATTGGAGGATTACGGTAGCCTCTATCTGTCCGGCTTGGCGGTGGTCGAACAGCACCGCAACGCGGGAATCGGGCTGGCGATGATGGAGGCTGTGAACCAGCGAGCCAAGGACCTTTCCCTTCCGCGTATCAGCCTCATTGTCTTCGAGCGGAACGAAGGCGCACTGAGGTTGTATGGGCGACTGGGCTACAGAGAACTCGACAGGCGCGCACTGGTCCCGCACTCGACTCTGCGTTACCACGACGGGGACATTCTGCTGCTCGCTCGGGAAACCTAAACCGGTTTCGCGAATGCAAAACAGGCCCTTAGAACTTTCCTTGTTAGCACTTTTCTTGACCTGGCCTCAAAGGCAGTAATCGGGACCGAACCGGACATCAAGATTTTTGCTCAAATGGCAACTTCGTCCCGCCGACCGGCTAGTTCGGTCCCGCCGCTGCGAACGGCTGGTGCCCCTAAGGAGCGGACATTCGATGTTGGTGCGGCGATCGGCAGAAGTGAGCCCAAAGCAGACGTGTCAAGTGTTTGCTGCACGCGCTCGCGGCGAATTTGTCGCTGTACGGCGGTGGAAATCCGCGCCGGGGTGGAGCGAGGAAACCGGACATTCATGGATTCTGCAGTGAGATTTTCAAGGGCAAGGACCAGTTCGCGGGACAAAGCCGACGTTGCGGAATCAATCCGACGGTGGAGCGTATGCAGCATAGACCTCTGCGGCAGTCATGGTTTCTGTCTTGTCGGCCAATGTATAGAAGGGCGGCTTTCTATCGGTGAAAACCTGCAGGGACAGGCGCAAATCTGACTGATCATCAAGAAGTCCGGCGGCTATCTGGAATTCGTTGCTATCGATGATGTGATAAAACAGATTTGACCCGCATTTTTTGCAGAAGCCACGTTCGGCCCAATCGGATGACCGTATCTTCGTTATGTTGTCCTCGCCCTCAAAGATTACGTTTTCGCACGGTACCTCGAAATATGGCCCGGACGACCAGCGGCGGCACATGTCGCAATGGCAGGCAGCCACTTTGGGTTCATTCGCAGTGCCGATAATTCCAACCGCACCGCACATACATCTCCCGGTTAGCTTCACTTTCGATGTCATGACCCAGCCTCCTCTCAGTTGGCACAAGCGTTGCCGCTTGCCAAGATATCACGGCTGATCCAAGTCCGTTTTGATCTTGATCACGTTCAAAACAGAGCCGCCGCAAACTGGTTATGTGGGTTCAGACCTGCCTCTGTCGATCATCGCAATTGGCATGAGACGACTTCAGAGGCCGAATGACCGGTGAGAGACCAACCCATACTGTTCTCTGCCATGCAGCTCATGACCGGTCTTCTCCGCGCCGAGCTTGGTAGACCTTCTGCTCGCTCGCCGCTCAGCGATCAGGGGGCGTCCAGTCTTTCTCTATGCCCGCGTTGTCGGCGACGCAACCGCAAAGCAAGACCAATAAAGACGCCAACACCGATGGCAACTGTCAGATCTGCGAATACGGTCAGAGTGAGCGTCAGAACAAGCAACACACGATCAGACGTCCTTGCTTGCATATAGCTGCGCCATTTGTGCGGCTCGCTCATGCTCCATGCAGTGAGGATTAGCAGTCCGGCGAGCGCTGGCATGGCAAGGTAGCCCGCAAGCGGCGCTGCCAATAGCATGACCAGCAGAATGGTCAGCGCGTGCACGATACCTGCAACGGGAGTTTTGCCACCCGCGCGAACATTCGTCGCCGTGCGAGCAATCGCCCCGGTGGCTGGAAGACCGCCAAACAACGCTGATCCAATATTGGCAAAACCTTGCGCCAGAACTTCAGCGTTCGGCCTGTGGTGACCGCCGATCATCCTGTCTGCCACCATCGCAGACAGCAGTGATTCAATACTGGCGAGGAACGCGATGACAAGGGCAGAGGGCAATAGTTCTATCATCCGCTCCAAGCTGATCTCGGGAAGCGCAGGAATGGGCAGCGTGCTGGGCAAGGCCCCGAACCGAGAGAAGATTGTGTCAACGGGCAGAGCGGCCAACGCCACATAGACCGATGTCAGACCGACAGCCACAATCAGCCCCGGAAATTTCGGGGCGAGACGTCGCAGCGTAACGATCAATACCATCGTCGCAAGGCCGACCCCGAGTGCAATGGCATTCAGGGTATGTCGTGCGGCCCAAATTGTCTCGATCTTTGCAATGAACTCTGCCGGAACTTGGGCAATCGAGAGACCGAACAGGTCTTTCAGCTGGCTTGTCGCAATGATTATTCCGATACCGATGGTGAAGCCATTGATTACTGCTTCGGGCACGTAAGCGACAAGATTGCCTGCCCGCAGATACCCGGCCACCAGCATGATGATCCCGGCCATGAATGTCGCAAGGACAAGCCCGTCATAGCCATATTCAGCAATTACACCAAAGACGACGACGATAAATGCACCTGTCGGCCCGCCGATCTGCACTCGGCTGCCGCCCAGAAACGAAATCAGGAATCCGGCGACGATCGCCGTCACCAGCCCTTTTTCCGGCGCGGCTCCGGAGGCAATGGCTATTGCAAGGCTCAGGGGCAATGCGACCATTGCCACCGTCACTCCGGCAATCAGATCGCTGATGAATTGCTGACGATCATAGGTTGCGATTGTCGTCAAAATTTTTGGTTTCATGCGGTTAGCTACTCTCCTCGCTAGAGGAATATTCAACCAGCCAAGACAGAAATCTGACAATCACACTATGGCAACATTGTCCGCCGTGCATTTGTCGACCGGCAGACTTCGCGACCAACACCGTCAATGTCCGTTCTGGGCAAGACATCAGGTTCTTGTTCGCATTTGCAGATGTTAAGTGCCAATATCGCAGTCAACAGTTACAAGACCGGCCAACGACGGGTTTCCGTAGATAGCGTTGAAAAAGTCAACCTTCGGGGAATGGCGAACATTCGCGAAACGACCTTGCATCGGGCAATCAGTTTTCGGTTGCTCGTTAGACGAGTTGAGCATTCGCCGGATTGGTGTGGCCGGAAAGAGGCCGACCCCACGGCCAAAACAAACTGCCGCGCCTGTGCGGCGAAAATCTCTTCAGAGAGTGACCAAAAAACCGGCTTTTTCAACACTAACTGCACCTTACGGTCATCTGTGTGCCACGCAGCACACATGCGAATGGGGCTCTCTACGTCCGTCGATCACGCGCATGACCTATGACCGGTGTTGCCGGGCGAATGGCAGGGAGTTAACCAGCGAGACCTCTGTATAGGACTACTCGGCCCGGTTTGTTGCAGGAACGAGGCTCAAACGCGAACGACCGGGTTCCTAGCGCGGCTTTAACACAACCTGGTGCGCTGCCGCATGGCGGCACAGAGCCCAAAGCCAAGGGGGAACTGAGTGGATGTGTCTGGTTCGCAGATTCGTTGGGACGGTGCAATGGAGCGCTGCTATATTCAAGGAAGGTTACGAAGGGGAAACGTCATGACGACCGAAATCGACGCAACCGACCCGGCGACTTGGGACCCCGACTTCGATGCCGTAGCCGCAGCCCCAAGACACCACAAGGTGCTATTTGAAAACGACAAGCTTCGGGTGCTCGAAGTGACGTTGGAACCGCAGGACGAAGAGCCGCTACACCATCATCGTTGGCCGTCCGTTTTTGTTCTCGACAAACTTCACGACCGAGTCCGCGACATCTCGCCGGATGGTGTCGAACTGCCGCCAAGCCGGGACGTCTTGCGGGCCATCGAAGCTTGGGATGGCAAGAGTAGCCTTGTCGTGAACATGGTGCCGCAGCCTCTCGGGCGTGTGCTCAACAAGGGTTACACGGACATCCACGGCATTCGGATTGGGTTCAAGGGATAGCCTGAGGCCAAATACTCAGGAAACATCGGCATGGTTGGTGCCCTCGTCAGTGCCTGGCGTTCCGCGGATGGTTGCATAAGCAACCGGCGGATGACCGCCGCCAATGCATTCATCGTTGCGGTCTATGCGGTTTGGCCCGAGGGTTGTGTCGAGACAACGGAAAGTCAAAACTATGCCAACCGCAAAACCCGTCGCCGGCAGCATTCCAGAGCCCCTTTACGTTCCCAAACTGGGAGGTGGTGATGCCGTCATCGGCGGCGTCCGAAATGAATGGTCGCTGGTCGTCGTTTACCGCGGAAAACATTGCCCAAGATGCAAGAGGTATCTGAACAACCTGAATGAAATGCGGCAGAAATGGATCGACGCAGGTTTCGACATTCTGGTTGTCTCTGCGGACCCGGTTGCGAAGGCACAGGCCGATAAGGATGCGTTCGGTTGGGCGTTCGATCTTGGCTACGACCTGTCCGAGGAGCAAATGGCAGCCCTTGGGCTCTATGTCAGCGATCCTCTCTCGGAGGCCGAAACCGATCGCCGGTTCGCAGAGCCCGGCGTCTTCGTGTTTCGCCCCGATGGGAGCCTTCTGCTGATTTCCATATCGAACGGCCCCTCGGCACGACCGGACCTGTACGAACTGCTGGATGGCATGATCTTCACGAAAGAAAACAATCGGCCCCCGCGCGGAATGGCTTGATCATCGGAATGCCTGTTTGGTCCGCATCGTCCCAGTTCATCCGGCGTGCAGCGAATGGCCGAAAATTCTAGACCTGACATTCGAGCGGGCCGCGGCAAATGGCTGTGCAGAGCCCACTTCGACGGATGCTGCGAAGTGTGTAAATGGCAGCTTTCGCCGAGCGGTCAAGAACGTGCAAAAACTCAACTCGGTTTGCCGCCTCCGTGCCAGCCTTCGCTGGCTCACCGTCGCCGTGATGCATCTATTTCTTTTTGGACTTGCCGATTTTCTTTCCTTTGGTCGATTTGGCCTTTTTCTTGGCCGCCTTCTTGGTTGCCTTTTTCTTGGCTGCTTTTTTGGCCGCTGCCTTCTCCTCAAGCTTCTTCTTTGCGATCGCTTTTTTGGCGGATGCCTTTTTCTTGGTGGCTGCCTTTTTCGCCTTAGCCTTCTTTGCTGCTTTCAACTCTACCCCATCAGCGGTGGCAGCGGGCTTGGCTTGGGCAGGCGACGGCTGCTTGGCTTTGCGTGCAGCCGGGGCTTTACGCGCTTCTGAAGATTTAGGCGGATCGCCTTTGAGGGCCAGATTTGCCGCCTTCAAAAGAGTGTTCGCTCGTTGAGCGCCAATGCCAGGGATGTCAGTCAATGCAGCCGGTAATGTTGCCGCTAATTGTTCTGCCGTCTCGATCCCCTTCTTGGACAGAACCGCAGCAAGATGTGGCCCGATGCCCGAGACGTTTAGGATAAGTGTCATTAATGAGAATCCTCTCTACGCAAGATAACGAGATGCAAAAAGGGGCTTGCCCACTGGCCAGCCCTTCTTATGGTTGTGTACTTTTCAGCTTGCTTTCTTCAGCGCTTTTTTGGCTGATTTTAGCTTGCCTTTTTGGCGCGTAACTTTGGATTTGCGCACTTTGACTTCTTTCTTTAGTGCTTTGATTTTCGCTTTCTTGGCCATGCTGTCTCTCCTATTTTTGGGAATGATTTCCCCTTTTTCATAGCAAATTGACTTATCGCATGCCGTCGCGACAACGATATGATTCAAATCAACACCAGCATTTTTTGCACTCGGTGAGCATCGCCAGACAAACGGGGCCAATTCTCAAAGCGGACGCTCAATGCTAGGTGCGAAATGATGGCTTTGTCCCGCGTCTGAGGCCCACCAAACGGATGCAGCGAATGGCGGGATTGGATTTGGGTCAAGTTTCCTGCCTTAAATGGCCGGTCTGGGAAAGTAGGCTGCGACGCGGCAATTAGGCCGAATTCGGATCGCAGGCGTTCATTAAGAACCAGCTTTTGGTTCTGACGCAACCAGCGATGCATTCCCGGGTCGAACATCGGCCGAACTTCCACGGGCGCCATCTTCATCGACAGGATCCGGCATGCTATTCAGACCCGCTTCGTCGTCAGACGCGGCATCGATATCTCGGAGATCGGCGTCACTGCACGCTGGACGAGCGGATTGGTCAGCGGCGTCAGGTCGCATGAGCCGGCCCATCATCTGGTCAAACAAGGCCTGATCGTCTGGCGACTGGTTGCTTTTTCGATGGCGTCCGTATCGGAGTGTTCTTGCGAATTGAGCAAATTTGGAACGAAGGCGACCGCTTTCAGATCGCCCTTGGCGGCCTTGTTTGCCAGAACTCCGCAGCATCACTTCGTGAAGGGGTAGTCGTCTGGTCTTTCCTCCTACAGTGATGGGGATTTTTCTCGAAGGCACTGTCTACACCTGGGCCTGAACGGATTTCGGCTTGCGTTTTCGTCCATTGCGATTGCCGCTTTGGCGTGGCTTGAACTGCCCCTCCTTTGGGGGGGGGGGCGGCCATATCCACCTCATAATCCGGTTCCGGCCGTTGCGTTCCGCCGTCGTTGCGATCTGTCTTTTTAGCACCTCGTCAGATGAAGAAACGAATGCGCACAGCTCGTCGAAACTGCTCCCAGTGGCGGTGCCTGTTTCGCCTTCGTCGTTCAAGCGCCGCGCCAGTACAGCATCCCTGCCCGTCATCTGCTGCCACCGACGGATAGCGATACCTACGACGGTCTTCACCGTTGGATGCAGGGCCAGGTCAACGTGTTGACGCCGGGAAGGGTCCAGACATTCGTCCGGCTCCGGCCAAATCTACCGAGCTGCAAATTATTGGTTTGCGCGCCTCCCCGTTTGGCAAACACTGCGGCCAGTTCATGGGCGGAGCGATAAAAAGACCCCTGCCCTGGCGCCGTCTTGCTCCAGACGCGGATGTTCTTAAGGTCAAAACCGAGCGTGCGCCCGACGGTCAGCAAGATCTCGATGTGACGCCAGTCCATGAAGGCGTAAAGAAGCGCTCCATCGCGCGCCTGCTGCCACATGACCTCAATGCTCTGGCGCAGGAAACTCGCCGCAGCTTCGTAACTATTTCCTCTGGTTTGTGTCGCTTGTTCGCCATCTCTGGTCCTCCGTTTTCCTGAACATAGCGGTGGACCAACTCATTGGGGGAGGCTCGTGTTCAGGTTGAGCTTCATGCCGAGACCGAGGCGCGTTTCCAGTCGCCTCGGAACAGACGGGCGTGGAAGGCGGGGAACTTGATTACCTCCTCGATGAGCAGCAGCGAGAACACCCAGGCGGCCGGAACGCCGAGGTAAAGAACCATGACAGCGGTGACCGGCACGCGGAACAGCCATTGCGACCAGACGAAGACGTGCATCACGTAGATCGTTTCGCCCGCCGCGCGCAGCGTGTTGCCGCAGATGGCGTTGGAGCCCTTGGGGAACGGCAGCAGCAACAGGACCGGCCAGAAGCTGATCAGGGTCGCCTGCGTCTGCGGGTGCAGGTCGGGATAAACCCAGGGCGACAGCAGGCAAACCAAAAGATAGACCGCCGCAACCATCCCTGCCGCAACGAAGGCCGCGCGCCACGCGCCGCTCAGGAACCGGTCAAGCTCGGCACCGCGGCGGTCGCTGCCAAGAAGCTGCGCCACGATGATGCCTGTGGCCTGAGCCCAGGACATGCCCACCGTGCCCGCGACCATCACCCAAGGCATAATCAGCGTCATCGCGGCGAAGGCGTTTACGTCGAGCTTGGCGTAAAGCAGCATGCAGACGTTGCTGGCCGCGGTGGCGCTGATGAAGGTAGCGGCGATGGGAAGGGCGAAGACCAGGTGCCGCCGCAGCGACGCCGCGAAGGTGCCGTTGCGCCAGCCGGACACGCCGCGGAAGAACGCGGTCTTGCGCCACAGGCAAAGGCCCAGGAACCCCGCTTGCAGAACCGACGCGACGGCACTGCCCACGGCGGCGCCGACCACGCCCAATTCCGGCGCGCCGAACAGGCCATGGATGAAGGCGATGCTGACCGTCACGTTGACCGGGACGCCCAGCATGTAACTGTAAAGCGGCAGCCGGGTGTCGCCGGAGCCGTTGAAGTAGCTCGACAGGCATTGCCCGACCGCCTCGGCGGCGATCACCACGGCGAAGACCGCAAGATAGCGCCGCGCCTGTTGCGCGATCCAGGCGTCGTGGGCGAAGCCGTCGATGATCGTCCCGGCAAAAAGCGCCAGCAGGACCAGCCCCACCGCCGCCGCGGCGAGATTGACGACGAGGCCGGAGCAAAGCGCCGATTTCAGAAAATTGGCCTCGCCGGTTCCATGCGCCTGCGCCACCCGGATCTGCGCGGCGTTGGAAAACGACAGGAGAACGCCCAGCAGCAGCCCACCGATGGCGGCGGCAACGCCCAGGACGGCCAGCGCCTGCTCGCCAAGCGCGGAAACCAGGTACGCGTCGATCACCACGATGCCGTGCAGCATGATCGCCTTCAGCGTCATCGGCCAGGCGAGGCCGAAGACGGCGCGGGTGGGGGATGTGGCGGGGTCGGCGGATGTTGCGGGCATTACAATGGGGTCTTGCGGGATATCAGGGTCGAGCGGGCGCGCAGGCCGCGCGCAAGGTGCGCGGGCGGACCTGCCATGCCGGACGGAACGGGGCCCGTCCGGAGCGAGCCGCTCAGCCGTCCTCGGGTTCGAAGTAGTTGGCGTTGGTGGCGGTGATCCACTCGATCGTCGCATCAAGCCGCGACAGATGGAGCATTCCGATCTCGACGGCGCGGTCGGAATCGTTGGCCTTGACCGCCGCCGCGATCGCCTCGTGATCCTCGACGAGTTGCGGCATCCGGTCTTCCTTGGCAAGGCCCAGCATGCACAGCCGGTCGACCTTGGCCTTCTCGGCCTGGATGATGTCGAAGGCGAAGTCGACCTGGCCGATATGGCACAGGGTCTTGTGGAATTCGTAGTCCAGCGCGCCGAAGGCGTCGAAATCACGCTCGCTGATGATCCGGGCCTGCTCTGCCAGACAGGCGTCCAGCAGGGCGGCACCCGTTGCGTCGCAATTCTGCGCGGCCCGGCGCAGCACCTCTTTTTCGACAGAGGCGCGGACAAAGCGTGACTTCTCGATCTCGCGGGCCGAAAACCGCCTGACCTCGGTGGCCCGTTGCGGCCGGATCAGCAGCAGGTCGAGGTTGGCAAGCCGGCTGAACGCGTCGCGAACCGGCTGGCGCGAGACGCCGAAGCGTGCCGCGATCTCGGCCTCGGAGATCTTGTCGCCGGGGCGCAGGCGCAGCGACAGGATATCGTCGTGGAGGTCGTCGAAGATATCGTCGACGCTGGTGCGACGGTCGCCTGTCTGGTTTACCTGAGCCATCGTTCACCCTCCATGTCATCGATTGAGTACACATCTTCCCTTCGGAAGGCCAGTTTCGGCCGCCCCCGCCGCGCGCCGGTCACCATCTTGGCACCTTGCGCACGTAATCGGGCACGTATTTCAGCATTTCGTCGGTATCGTCGCGGTCCTGCACCATCGCCTGGACGTAGAGGTCGTGTAGGTCAGCCACCGCCTCGCGGTCCAGTTCGACGCCGAGCCCGGGACCGTCGGGCACCCGCAGGGCACCGTTCTCGAAGACAGGTCGCCCGCCCTTGACGATCTCCTTCGTCGACCATGGGTAGTGGGTGTCGCAGTCGTAGGTCAGGTTCGGTGTCGCCGCTGCGACGTGGCACATGGCGGCGAGCGAGATGCCGAGATGCGAGTTGGAATGCATCGAGACGCCAAGACCGGCGGCGCGGCAGATCTCTCCCAGATGGATCGCGCCGGTGCGCGCCGCGCCAATAGTGGTGATCGGACAGGATGATCTGCACCGCGTCCTTCTTCACCGCCTCGATGATCTGCTCGAACTCGACGACCACGAGGTTGGTGGCCAGCGGCATATCGATCTGCGCCGACAGTTCGGCCATCGCGTCCATGCCGCGGCAGGGGTCTTCGAGGTATTCCAGACACGCCGTCGCAGCTTGCGTCTCGACCACCGCTTAGCGCGGTCGGAACCGTCCAGGCGCCCATCGGGTCGATCCGCAGGCGCGTGGTGCGGGAAATGCTTCGCGCAGCTTCAGCATCGTCTCGACTTCGAGGTCGGGCTCCAGCACGCCGCCCTTCAGCTTCAGCGACTTGAACCCGTATTGCGCCGACGAATGCCCTCGCCTGCGTCGACCAGCGCGTCGGGCGTCATCACCTCGCCCATGATGTCGGGGCCGAAGGTCAGATCGCGCTTGGCGAACTTGTAGAAAAGGTAGCCGCCGAACGGGATCGTCTTGCGAACCGCGCCGCCCAGCAGGTCGTAAAGCGGGCGACCGACCTCCTTGCCGCGGATGTCGAGGCAGGCGATCTCGAAGGCGCTGAATAGACCACATCGACCAGCTTGTGATCGGCGAGCGCCGTCGGCGCATTCACCCCGCCTGCATCCGGCAGCGCGGTCTCGATCCGGCGGCGCAGGTCGCGCAGGTCGTAGGGGTCCAGCCCTTCCAGCGTCGGGGCGACCGTCTGCAAGCCGGTCAGCGTCCGCTTTGCGCCATAGGTTTCCGCCAGCCCGACCAGCCCGGTATCGGTTTTCACCTCGATCACCGACGCGCAGGAAAACCGACTGGGTGAACACCCTTGGTGTTGGCCAGCGGCACGTCCGGGATCGCGATCGGCGTGATCGAGACTTCGATGATCTGCATTTTTGCCTTTCCGCTCCGCGCGTTGGCGGCGACTGGATCAAGACATAGCAGATTTCTACTAGTATACCAGTTTAGATTACTAGTATACTAGTTTGAATCGGACCGCGAATCGCGGTCCGGATGCCAGCAGGGGTCACTGTCGGCTCCGGCAGAGCGCGCAGGAAGGGAGGGATCATGTCAGGGGTACAGCTGGAAGGCATCGTCAAGGCCTATGGTGCCGTGCAGGTCGTCCACGGCATCGACCTGGAAGTGCAGGAAAAGGAATTCGTCGTCCTCGTCGGCCCGTCGGGCTGCGGCAAGTCCACGACCCTGCGGATGATCGCCGGGCTGGAGGAGATCAGCGACGGCGATCTGACCATCGACGGCGCCATGGTGAACCGGGTCGCGCCGAAGGATCGCGACGTGGCGATGGTGTTCCAGAACTACGCGCTCTACCCGCACCTGAACGTCGCCGACAACATCGCCTTCGGCCTGCGCATCCGCAAGGAACCGCAAGGACAAGATCGCGGCCTCGATCGAGGAGGTCGGCGAGCATCCTGGGCCTGACCCCGTATCTGGAGCGCCGCCCGGCCGATCTGTCGGGCGGCCAGCGCCAGCGGGTGGCGATGGGCCGCGCGATCGTGCGCCGCCCCAAGGTGTTCCTGTTCGACGAGCCGCTCTCCAACCTCGACGCCAAGCTGCGCACCCAGATGCGCGCCGAGATCAAGCGGCTGCACAAGCGCCTCGGCGTGACCAGCGATCTACGTCACCCACGACCAGGTCGAGGCGATGACGCTGGCCGACCGGATCGTCGTCATGCACGACGGCCGGATCGAGCAGATCGGCACGCCGATGGACCTGTTCCTGAACCCGGCCAACACCTTCGTCGCCGGCTTCCTCGGCGTCGCCGCCGATGAACCAGATCAAGGCGCCAAGGCTGGTGGCCGGCGACCGCGGCCCGGTGGCCGAGTTCGGCGGGCAGAGCATTGCCGCTGGCGCCGCTGCCGTCGATCTGCAGAACGCGGTCGGGCGCGAGAGTGATCGTCGGCATCCGCCCCGAATTCGCGGCAGATCGCGGACCAAAGACGCGCCGAGCCGCGTCAAGATCGACTGTCGACCTGGTCGAAACGCTGGGCTCCGAGGCGCTGTTGCACGCGACGCTCGGCGGCGAGCCCTTCGTGATCCGCACCGAGACGCTCGGCAAGATCAGCGTGCTTGACGAGGTGACCGGCTTCACCGATCGAGCCCGACCTGATCAAGGTGTTCGACGCCAAGACCGGCATGGCGCTGTCCGGACAGGTGCGTAAGTCATGACGCGCCGAGCAGGACAGAACCGGTCGGGCACGACCGAAGAACTGGTCATCGAGGCAAGCGAGGCGCTGCGCCGCCGCGAGCGCCGGCCGCATCGAGCGTGTCGGCGACCATCTGAAGCGCGAATGGCAGCTTTACGTGATGCTGCTGCCGACGATCCTCTGGCTGCTGATCTTTCTCTACAAGCCGATGTACGGGCTGCAGATCGCGTTCAAGGATTACAGCGATCTTCCGCGGCGTGGCGGCCAGCCCCTGGATCGGGTTCGAGCATTTCCAGACGTTGTTCGACAACGACCAGTTCCTGCGGGCGCTGCAGCAACACGGTCTATCATCAGCTTCTACAGCCTGCTCTTCGGCTTCCCGATGCCGATCCTGCTGGCGCTGATGTTCAACGAGATCCTGCAAGAGACGTTCAAGAAGACCGCGCAGACCATCGTCTACCTGCCGCACTTCATCTCGTCCGTGATCATCGCCGGCATCGTCATCACGGCCTTCTCGCCCTCGGCGGGTATCGTCAACACGGTCCTGGGCTGGTTCGGGATCGAATTCGATCTACTTCCTGACCAAGCCGGAATGGTTCCGACCGATCTTTGTCGGCACCGACGATCTGGCAGGAAGCCGGGTTCCAGTCGATCGTCTATCTCGCCGCCATCGCCGGGCGTGTCACCAACGCTTTACGAAAGTGCGGTCGTCGACGGCGCCAGCCGCTGGCAGATGATGTGGAAGATCACCGTCCCGTCGATCATGCCGACGATCATCATCATGCTGATCATCCGCATCGGCAACATGCTCGAAGTGCAGCTTCGAGATGATCATCCTGCTCTACCAGCCCGCGACCTACGAGACCGCGGACGTGGTCAACACCTTCATCTATCGCCAGGGCATTCAGGGCGGCCAGTACGACCTTGCCGCCGCTGCGGGCCTGTTCAACGCCGTCGTCGCCTTCGTCCTGGTGATGACCGCCAACACGATCTCGCAAGCGCTATTCGCGCACGTCACTGTGGTGAGGGAGAGAACGACATGACCAACATGAACCTCTATTCGCGCGGCGACAAAGCCTTCGTCATCCTCAACATGGTGCTGATCGGGCTGTTCACGATCTCGACGCTCTACCCGTTCATCTACATCGCGTCGCTGTCGATGAGCACCGGCTTCGAGGCGCGGGCCGGCAACGTGATCCTGACGCCGGTCGGCTTCACGCTCGAGGCCTACAAGCGCGTGCTGTCCGAACCGCTGTTCTGGACCTCCTACAAGAACACCTTCATCTACACGATCGGCGGCACGCTGATGAGCCTGGCGTTCATCATCCCCGGCGCCTACGCCCTGTCGCGTCCGCAGCTTTACGGGCGGCGCTTCTGGAACCTGATGGTGGCCTTCACCATGTGGTTCAACGCCGGCATGATCCCGTTCTTCCTGAACATGCGCGATCTGGGGCTGCTCGACAGCTACTTCGGCATCATCATCGGCTTCGCCGTCAACGGCTTCAACATCATCCTGCTGCGCAACTTCTTCGAAGGCATTCCGCAGATCGTTCGAGGAAGCCGCACGGATGGACGGCGCCAACGAATTCCAGGTGCTGTGGAAGGTCTACATGCCGCTCTCCAAGCCGGCCATCGCCACGGTCGCGCTGTTCTGCATCGTGTCGCGCTGGAACGGCTTCTTCTGGGCGATGGTGCTGCTTGCAGGACGAAGACAAGATCCCGCTGCAGGTCTACCTGCGCCACGTCATCGTCGAGTTGACCGACGACGAGGAATTCGCCAACACGCTGCTGACCTCCGCCTATTCGTTCGAGACCGTCAGCGCCGCGATCATCGTCTGCTCGATCATCCCGATCCTGCTCATCTACC
Organism: uncultured Alphaproteobacteria bacterium; assembly: GCA_963768205.1. Classification (GTDB taxonomy): domain Bacteria; phylum Pseudomonadota; class Alphaproteobacteria; order Rhodobacterales; family Rhodobacteraceae; genus JAHELH01. The sequence continues at coordinate 24,774 of CAVYHB010000001.1, forward strand.
CCTTCCTTCAGAAGTACTTCAGCAAGGGCATCCTGCTGGGCGGCGTGAAGGAATAACACAATCAACTCGCAATTAGGGAGGAAACCATGCGAAAACTGACACTGGCTTCTGCCATCCTGGCCACGACCGCGCTGACGGCCCCGGCCTTCGCCGATGGCCACCTGAGGATCGTCGACGAGCCGCTGGAGCTGACGATCCACATGCACTGGCCCCGCGCCCAGGGCTACGGCGTCGGCGGCTCGCCGAACGAAATCTACCCGGTCGAGAAATGGCCGCCCGCGAGATGACCGGCATCTCGCTGATCGATGCGACCGCCGGCCGGAACTCGACCGACAGCAACGAGGCGATGAACCTGCTTCTGGCCAGGGCGACCTGCCCGACATCGTCGGCGGCCACCTGATCCAGCAGCCGGTGAACCAATACGGTCCCGAAGGCGCCTTCGTGCCGCTGAACGATCTGGTCGAGGAGCACGCGCCGAACATCCAGGCGTTCTGGGACGCGCATCCCGGCCTGCAGGAGGCGATCTCGGCCTATGACGGCAACTACTACTACATCCCCTATCTGCCCGACGGCAAGTTCGGCCGCGCCTGGTACATCCGCCAGGACTGGCTCGACAACCTGGGGCTGGAGCAGCCGCAGAACGTCGACGAGTTCTACGACGTGCTCGTCGCCTTCCGCGATCAGGACCCGAACGGCAACGGCCTGAAGGACGAAATCCCGTACTTCGCCCGCCAGTGGGAAGAAGTGAACCGTCTGCTGACGCTTTGGGACGCGCGGTCGTCGGGGTCGGACACCTATCACGACTTCTACGTCAACGACGAAGGCCAGGTGGTGCACCCCTATGCGCAAGACGCCTATCGTGACGGTCTGGCAACATCGCCCAGTGGTACGCCGAAGGTCTGATCGACCCGGAGATCTTCACCCGCGGCTCGTCGTCGCGCGACTATCTGCTGTCGAAAACCTCGGCGGCGCGACCCATGACTGGTTCGCCTCGACCTCTGGCTACAACGCCGCGCTGGCGGACAAGATCGACGGCTTCAACTTCATCCCGTTCCTGCCGCCCGCATCGGCCGGTGGTGTGCGGATGGAAGAGCATCGCCGCATCCCGATCAAGCCGGATGGCTGGGCGATCAGCTATCACCAACGAGCACCTGATCGAAACCATCAAGTATTTCGACTTCTGGTTCACCGAGGAAGGCCGGCAATCTGGCCAACTTCGGCGTCGAAGGCAAGACCTGGGACATGGTCGACGGCGAGCCGATCTACAAGCCGAGAAGTGCTGAACAGCGATCAGGCCGGTGAACAGCCAGATGTACCTGGAGGGCGCGCAGATCCAGCGCGGCTACTTCGCAGGACTACCGCTACGAATGGCAGTGGACCTGCGCAGGCGGCCCGCGAAGGCATCGAGCTCTACGACGCTAACGACCTGCTGGTCGATCAGTTCCTCGGCGTGGCCTTCAACGCAGGACGAGCAGGCAAGTCTACGACAGGTACTGGCCGTCGCTGCGGACCTACATGCTGGAGCGTCAGCAGGCCTGGATCCTCGGCTCCGGCGACGTCAAGGCGGACTGGGACGACTACGTCGCGACGCTCGAACGAGATGGGCTACGACCAGGTCATCGAGGTCATGAACTCGGCCTACGCGCGTCAGTACGGCTGAATCCGACCGAAGCAATGGGCGCGGCCGCGATGACCGGCCGCGCCCTCCCAACTCGAACCCACCAACGGAAAGCCATCCGATGCCCGCCAAGACCGCTCCTTTCGCTCGACGAACCCAAGGCCGGCCGTCTGACGATCCAGTATGCGCCGGATGCCGGGACCGAGATCACCGAAAACCCGCCGCGCTTCACCTGGCTGCCGGTGATCGAGGACGAGGCGCAATATGTGCTGCGCATCTCGACCGATCCTGCCTTTCCCGCCAAGGGCACGCAGGTCATTCGCCGGCATCCCGCTGAATTTCTTCACCCCCGACGTGGCGCTTGCGCCGGGCGACTACCACTGGTCCTACGCGGTCTGCGATCCCGCGACCGGCAAGCCCGACTACCGGCTGGAGCAAGACCCGCAGCATTCGCGATCGCCGAGGGCCTGCCGGAAACGCCCGCTGCCGTCGCGCGACGACGCGTTTTGCCAAGGCCACCCGCGCCCATCCGCGCCTGTGGCTGACGCCGGACCGGCTGGAGGAGTTCCGCAAGGCGGTCGAAGCCGACCCGGACCATTGCACCTGGTCCACTTTCTACGAGAAATCCGTCCTGCCCTGGATGGACCGCGAGATCATGCCGGAACCCGCCGGCTATCCCAATCACCAGCGCATCGCGCCGGTCTGGCGCCAGACCTATATCGAGCTTCAGGAAGTCATGTACGCGATCCGCCATCTCGCCATCGGTGGGCAGGTGACGCAGGACGCCCAGATGCTGGCCCGCGCCAAGGAATGGCTGCTGTCGGTCGCCGGCTGGGACCCGATGGGCACCACCTCGCGCGCCTATACCGACGAATGGGCGTACCGGGTCACCAACGCGCTGGCCTGGGGCTATGACTGGCTCTACGACCAGATGGACGAGGACGAGCGCGCCAAGGTGCGCGCGGCGCTGCTTGGAGCGCACCCGCGACATCGCCGAGCACGCGATCAGTCAACGCCAAGATCCACCTTTTCCCCTATGACAGCCATGCCGTGCGCTCGGTCTCGCTGACGCTGATCCCGGCCTGCATTGCGCTGCTGGGTGACGACGAGGACGACGAGGCCCGCGACTGGCTGAATTACTGCATCGAGTTCCTGTCCACCGTCTACTCGCCTTGGGGCGACAGCGACGGCGGCTGGGCCGAGGGCACGAACTACTGGATGATGGGCATGGCCTATCTGATCGACGCCGCCAACCGGCTGAAATGCTATACCGGCATCGACCTCTACAAGCGGCCGTTCTTCCAGAACACCGGCGACTTCCCGCTGTTTTGCAAGGCGCCCAACACCCGCCGCGCCACCTTCGGCGACGACAGCACGCATGGGCGATCTGCCCGGCATCAAGACCGGCATCAACCTGCGCCAGTTCGCCGGCGTGACCGGCAACGGCGCCTATCAGTGGTATTGCGACGAGAACCTGCCGCGCTGAACCCCGGCACCGAGATGGCGTTCTACAACTGGGGCTGGTGGGACACTCGGTTTCGACGAACTGACCTACCGCACCGACTTTCCCGTCAGGTCGAGGCGACGCCGCCCGAAGGCGGGCTGCGCCAGTTCAAGGGCATCGGCTGGGTCGGTGTGCAGCACGCGATGGACGACCCCGACAACCATATCCAGTTCGTGATGAAGTCCTCGCCCTTCGGCTCGATCAGCCACAGCCACGGCGACCAGAACGCGTTCTGCATGGCCGCCTTCGGCGAGGATCTGGCGATCCAGTCCGGCTACTACGTCGCCTTCAACTCGACGATGCACCAGAAGTGGCGGCGCCAGACCCGGTCCAAGAACGCCATCCTGATCAACGGCAAGGGTCAGTACGCCGACAAGGACAAGTCCAAGGCGATGGCCGCGACCGGCAAGATCCTCGCCGCCGAGGAGCGCGAGGATCACATCTACATCAAGGGCGACGCGACGCCGGCCTACCGAAGCCTGTCGCCGGAAGTGACGCTGGCCGAACGCGAAGTCTACTTCGTGCGCAACAGCTACTTCGTGATCGTCGACAAGGTCGATGCGGATGACGCCGGTGACGCATCGACTGGCTGCTGCACGCCAACGCGCCCTACGATCTTGGCAAGACCACGTTCCGCTATTCCGGCGAACGTGCCGGCTTCTACGGACAGGTCGTCTGGTCCGAAGCCGGCAAGCCGACGCTGACGCAGGAGACCGGCTTCCCCGATGTCGACCCGCCGGAATACGAGGGTCTGCCGGTCAGCACCTGCCTGCACGCCCGCTATCCCGACGGCCACCCGCCACCGGATCGCGACCTTGCTGGTGCCCTACACGCTGAGCGAACCGAAGCGGATTTTCAACTTTATGGACGACCAGGGCTACGACGCCGACCTCTACTTCACCGACGCCGACGAGAACACGCTTCAAGGTCGTGATGAAGAAACTGGCAAACACCTAATCCCGCCGCCGCGCGCGGAAGAATCGCAAGACAGGAAGGAACTACCTGATGAAACTCAAGGGCAAGACAGCCATCGTGACCGGCGGCGGACGCGACATCGGGCGCGCCTGCGCCATCAAGCTTGCCGCGGAAGGCGCGAATGTCGCGATCAACTATTTCTCCAGCAGCAGCGGCGCTGACAGCGCGGTCGAGGAGATCAAGGCGGCAGGCGGCAAGGCCTTCGCGCTGCAGGGCGACCTCAACACGCGAGAACGGCGTCGATGCGCTGGTCGGCAAAACCGTCGAGGAGTTCGGCGGCGTCGACATCCTGGTCAACAACACCGGCGGCCTGATCGCGCGCAAGACCATCGCCGAGATGTCGCTCGAGCACTGGCAGGCGGTGATGGACCTGAACCTGACCAGCACCTTCCTGATGGTCAAGGCCTGCTTGCCGCACATGAAATCCGGCGCGATCGTCAACCTCGCCAGCCAGGCGGGTCGCGACGGCGGCGGGCCGGGCTCGGTGGCCTATGCCACCTCGAAAGGCGCGGTGATGACGATGACCCGCGGGCTGGCCAAGGAGCTCGGGCCCAACATCCGCGTCAACGCACTTTGCCCCGGCATGATCGACACCGATTTCCACAACATCCACACCAAGGACGAGGTCCGCCGCAACGTCGAGGCGGCGTCGCCGGTCAAACGCCAGGGCACGCCCGAGGATGTGGCCAACCTGGTGCTGTTCCTTGCCAGCGACGAAGCCGGCTTCATCACCGGCGCCAATGTCGACATCAACGGCGGCATGCTGTTCAGCTGACCGGACTAGAGGAAATCGTCGCGCCGGGGCGTGAAGCAATCAACCAGCCTGCCCGCTTCAAGACAGACGCAGCCGTGGGTGAGGCCCGAGGGGACGACGAAACTGTCGCCCGGGCCGACCTCGCGCGTCTCGTCGCCCAGGGTGAACCGGAACCGGCCGCTTTCGACAAAGGTGGACTGAACATGCGGATGATCGTGCAACGCGCCCTCGCCGCCTTCCTTGAACCGGAAGGCCACGAGCATCAGGTCGGGGTGATCCGCCAGGACCTGCCGGGTGACTCCTTCTGATGTCGTTACGACCGGAAAGTCTGCCATTGGTCATTCCTCCCGGAGCCATAATGAGGATTACTGTGATCCTAGCAAGAGCCAAGGAGCGGCCATCATGCCCCTGATCCTGTCCGAGCGCCCGCTGCGTTGCCTTTCCATCGGCGAGTGCATGGCCGAACTTGCGCCCGCAGGCGCGCCGGACACGTTCCGGCTGGGCTTTGCGGGAGACACGTTCAACACGGCGTGGTATCTGCGCGCGCTCTGCCCCGATGCCTGGGTCGGCTATTTCAGCAGGGTCGGACAGGACAGCCTGTCGGGACGGATGCTGGACATGATGTCGGGCGCCGGGATCGACACATCCCATGTCGCGAGGAGCCCCGAACGGTCCGTAGGCTTGTACCTTATCTCGCTCGACGCAGGCGAACGCAGCTTTTCCTATTGGCGCGAGGCGTCGGCGGCCCGGCTGCTGGCCGACGATCCCGCGCGTCTCGACCGGGCGATGGGCGGCGCGACGCTGATCTATTTCTCGGGGATCACCCTGGCGATCCTTGGGGCCAAGGGGCGCAAGACCCTGCTCGACGCCCTTACCCGCGCACGCAGCAACGGACGCACTGTCGCATTCGATCCGAACCTCCGCCCACGCCTCTGGCGCGACGCCGCCGAGATGACCGACACCGTCATGGCAGCGGCAAAGGTCAGCGACCTGGTCCTGCCCTCCTTCGACGACGAAGCGTCCCATTTCGGCGATGCCGACCCCGAAGCCACCCGCGCCCGCTATGGCAAGGCAGGCGCCGGCACAATCGTGGTGAAGAACGGCGCGGGCACCGTCCATTTCCAGCACGGCGGCCAGACCGGCACCGTATCGCCACCGCCCGTGACAGAAGTCGTCGACACCACCGCGGCGGGCGACAGTTTCAACGCGGGCCTGATCGCGGCCCTTGCCGCCGGCGACACTATCGAACGCGCGATCCTGAACGGCGCGAAAATAGCGGGCCAGGTCATCGGCCAACGGGGTGCCCTGGTGCCGCTCGGCCCGCCCGCCCCATAGCCACTCAAAAGGAACACCCGCATGGCCAATCCCAAACCCGCCGGTGATGTCCCGCTTCGGCCAGACACCCTGACCAGGCTCGCAGAGGTGTCGACCGCGACCGCCGCGACGCTGCTTTACAAGAAGGGCTACCGCAACTGCTATGTCCAGGGCGTCGCCCCGCTGGCAAAGGATCAGCCGCGCATGGTCGGCCCCGCTTTCACGCTGCGCTACATCCCCGCGCGCGAGGATACCGACCCGATCGAGGCGTTCCGCGAGCCCGATCATCCCCAGCGGGTCGCGATCGAGACCTGCCCGCCGGGTCACGTTCTGGTCATGGATTGCCGCCGCGACGATACGGCGGCGTCGGCAGGCTCGATCCTGCTGACCCGGCTGCAAATGCGCGGCGGCGCGGGCATGGTCACCGATGGTGGCATCCGCGATGCCGCGGGCGCGGCGAAGCTGGAGATGCCGGTGTTCGCCGCCAAGCCCTCGGCCCCGACCAACCTGACGAAACACCATGCCGTCGACATCGACGTGCCGATCGGCTGCGGCGGAGCGGCAGTCTATCCCGGCGACATCGTCCTGGGCGACGGCGACGGCGTCATGGTGATCCCGCGGCATCTTGCCGACGAGATCGCTGGAGAGGCCGGGGCGATGGAGGCATTCGAGGCCTTCGTGCTCGAGGAAGTGCTGCGCGGTACTCCCATCATCGGCCTCTACCCATCGACAGACCCCGACGCGGTCCGGCGGTTCGAGGCCTGGAAGGCCCGCAAGTCGTAGGCAGACCCTGACTTGAAGCAAGAAAAAAGGGCGGGCGTAGCCATTCCGGCGCGCCCGCCCTTTTTTCGTATCGCAGTTCGGCCCGGCGTCTACGGATCGACCAGACCCGGCAGCGTCAGGGAAATCGCCGGAACGAAGGTGATCATCATCAACGCCACCAGGATCGCCAGATAGAACGGCCAGATCGTCCGCACCGCTTTTTCCATCGGCAACTTGCCGACGGCGCAGCCGACGAACAGGCAGGACCCGACCGGCGGCGTGCACAGGCCCAGGCCCAGGTTGACCAGCATGATCATACCAAACTGCAACGGGTCCATCCCCAGGCTGTTGGCGACCGGCAGGAAGATCGGCGTGCAGATCAGGATCAGCGCGGCCATGTCCATGATCATCCCCAGCACCAAGAGCGTGGCGTTGATCATCAGCAGGATCAGGATCGGGTTGTCGGTCAGCCCGGTCAGCAAGGTGACCGTCTTTTGCGGCACCTGGTAGAAGGTCAGCATGTAGGCAAAGGCACCGGCGCAGGCGATCAGGATCATCACCATCGCGGTGGTCCGTACCGATTGCCGGACGGCGAGGCGAAGATTTTCCCAGGTGATGCTGCGATAGACCAGCAGCGTCACCAGGAAGGCGTAGATGGCGCCGAACGCACCGGACTCGGTGACCGTGAAGACCCCCGACAGAACGCCGCCGACGATGATGACGGCGGTCATAAGGCCCGGAATGGCACCGAAGAAACTCAAGGCAAGCGCGGTCCAGCCGGGGAACTTCTCGGCGCTGTAACCGCGGCTGCACTGCGACCACGTAGGCCGCCACCGCCAGGCAGACGCACATCAGGACGCCCGGGCACGACGCCGGCGAGAAACAGCTTCGAGATCGAAATACCGCCGCCCGCCGCAATGGCGAAGATGATCATGTTGTGGCTGGGCGGAATGATGATGCCCGCGATGGACGATGTCACGGTGACGTTCACGGCATAGTCGGCGTCATAGCCCTTTTCCTTCATCACCGGCACCAGGATCGACCCCAGCGCCGAAATATCGGCGACGGCCGAGCCGGAAATGCCACCGAACAGCATTGACGAGAAGACGTTGACGATGCCCAGCCCGCCGCGAACGGCACCGACCGCAGCCGAGGCAAAGCGAACCAGCCGCATGGCGATGCCGCCATGGAACATCAGCTCTCCGGCGAAGATGAAGAACGGGATCGCCATCAGCGAGAAGACGTTGATGCCGGAGACGATCCGCTGGAACCCGATCATGATCGGCAGCCCCTCGAACCAGAACGCGGCGATCGCCGATATGCCCAGCGCGAACGCGACCGGAACTCCGATCACGACGCAGAAGGCGAACAGGCCGAGTAGAACGAGAAGCCCCATGACTTATCCTTACTGAATTATGTCGCTGCGCGTGTCGCGGCCCAGTGCAAGACGCATGAGATGCCCAGCGAGAAGAGCAGGATCAGCCCTCCTCCAATGGCCAGCGGCAGCGACCGCAGACCTTCGGGCAGATGGATCAGCGGGATCTGCGAACCCCACTTGAAGATCGTCAGTTGCCCCCCGTACCACATCATCAGCAGCCCGAAGCCCGCCATCATCAGGTCGGTAATGACCACGAAGACGGTGCGGAGCCACGCAGGCACGGCGCTGCGCAGCGCGGTCACGGCGAGATGGGTATGTTCGTGGACGCCGACGGCGGCACCCAGAAAGGCGATGACCATCACCAGCAGCAGCGCCGCCTGCTCGACCCAGGTCGGGCGTCGCGTTCAGCACGTAGCGGCCGAAGACGAGCCAGCCGAAGATCACCGTCAGCACCACCAGCGAAACACCCGTGATCAGCGCCCTACAGAACGCCGAAATGCCGTCGAGAAGCGCGTCGATCACTCCGATCGCATGGTCGGCGTTGCGCGTCGGATCGCCGATCTGCCATGTTCCCCTCCCGGCAAAGTGCGCGCCCGGCTGCACACCGGCGCGGGCCAGCAGTAGTCAATTCAGCGTTCACTCGGTGGCCTGGATCAGTTCGACCAGCGGCCGCAGATCGGGATTGGCCGCAAGATAGCTTTCGTAGACCGGCTTCATCGCCGCCTGGAAGGGTGCCTTGTCGGCGATCTCGTTGGTGATCACGCCGGCGGCCACGACCTTCTCGCGGCTGGCCGCTTCGCGCGTCGGCCCAAAGCTCGCGCTGAAGCACCGCCGATTCCTCGTGCCGCCTCTTTCACCGCCGCCTTCATGTCGTCGGACAAGCGCGTTGTAGACGTCGGCATTGATGCACAGGCATTCGGGAATGATCAGGTGCTGGCTGAGCGAGTAGTAGCCGGCCACCTCGAAATGCCCGGTCGATTCGTAGGACGGCCAGTTGTTTTCGGCACCGTCGACGACGCCGGTCTTCAGCGACTGGTAGACCTCGGCGAAGGCCATCGGCGACGGATTGCCGCCCATCTCCGCGATCATGCCGGAATACAGGTCGTTGTTCATGACCCGCACCTTCATGCCGGTCACGTCCTCGGGCGCGTTGATCGGCTTTTCGCCGTTGTAGAACGACCGCGCGCCGGCATCGTACCAGGCCAGCGGCACCAAGCCCTTCGCCGCCATGCCTTCAGCGATTTTCTGACCGCCCTCGCCGTTCAGCACGCGGAACATGTGATCCACGTCCTTGAAGATGAACGGCAGCGAGACGACGTTGGCCTCGGGCGCGATCGGACCGATCGGGCCGAGGTTGAAGTTGCCGATCTCCAGACCGCCCAGACGCACCTGCTCGATGGCGTCGGGCTGGCTGCCCAGCGTGCCGCCGTGGAACATCTTCAGGGTGATTTCGCCGCCGGTCTTTTCGGCGAGCAGCTCGGCGAACTTGTCCATCGCGACGGTGTTCGGGTAGCCCTCGACGTGGATGTTCCAGCCGCGCCATTGCTCGGCCGTGGCCACGCCTGCCGCCAGTGAAAGCGCCATGGTGGCACCGAGCAGCGATTTCGAGAGTGTTTGGTACATGATTTCCTCCTTGGTTGATTCCTATTGTCGCCAGGTCTTCAAGAGCCGTTTGCAACGATTACAGCGTAGAACAGTCGCTGTATCGTCGCCGCCCATTTTTTTCACCTTCACTCCGACCCGTTGGCGCCTAATAGGAGACTAGTATACTAGTATTGTCAAGCCTGTCATTCATCCTGCGTATTCAGGATCAAAGTCCTGCGGATTCCTCTCCAGATAATTGTATCATTTGATCGGCCTTAGATGTCGCGCCATCGAGCCAACCATATGAATTCAAACAGTAAATGTTGGAGATGTTTGAAGAGGATCAGAACTCCAGAATAGCGTAATGCGACCGCGACCATATGAGCGCCATGCGATCCGGTCCGACCGAAGCACATGGGTCTTGCAGCAGTCGGAAGTGAAGCAGGGCGGTTGCTTGCAGTCGAGGACATCGCGGACGATATCCGCGGCTAGGTCGCCGATAGCCGGGTCGCCCGTCCCCGGAATTTGCCCGTACGGGCAAGGGCGGTTTTCTTCCTCCAACCGCCCCGAAACCTGAAGGCTGGCACTGAAGCGGGCCCCGGGGGGGGCGCCAACAGACGACGCTTTAGGCCGGTCGAACCCGATCGAGGCCTAGCTTTTGCCCTTCCACGGCACCAGCACCCGTTCGGCCCAGCGCATCAGGATGTCGATGCCGAAGCCGATGACGCCGATCAGGATGATGCCCATGATCACGATGTCGGTGAGCTGGAACTTCGAGGCGACCATGATCATCATGCCCGCGCCCTTTTCGGCGGCGACCAGTTCGGCGGCCACCACCGTGCCCCAGCAGACCCCCATCGCCACCCGCGCGCCGGTGAAGATCTCGGGCAGCGAGTTCGGCATGATGACATGGCGCATGATCTGCCATTTCGAGGCGCCCAGCGAATAGGCCGCGTGCACCTTGGAGATGTTCACGCCCGACACCCCGGCCCGCGCCGCGATCGCCATGATCCAGAGCGCCGCAAGGAACAGCAGGATGATCTTGCCGGTCTCGCCGATGCCGGCCCAGATGATCACCAGCGGGATCAGCGCCAGCGGCGGCACCGGGCGCATGAATTCGACGATCGGGTCGAACCAGCCACGGAACCAGTTCGACAGGCCCATCGCATAGCCCAGCGGAATGCCCACCAGCGCGCCGAGGACGAAGCCCGACCACGACGCGGAACAGCGAATAGCCCAGATGCTCCCACAAGGGTGAAGTTCCGGTAGCCCTCGCTGGCGATCTCGACCAGCCGGCTCGCACACCGCCTCGGGCGCGGGCAGCCAGATCGGCTCCATCTGCCAGCCCTTCGTCGGGCTCGAAGTTCAGCGTGCCCTTGGGCGTCATCGCGACCACGGCCGAAGTCGACGTCTGACCTCGCCGCCGGGCGCGATCGGCTGGCCGTTGACGGCGACGATCGCTGCGCGCCTTCGTCGCGGCCCAGCTCGTCATTGCTGTCGACGCGGATCAGCTTCGAGCGCCAGGCGCCGACGGTATCGCGTCGTTCTTGGCAAAGCCGTCGCCGGGCTCGACCTCGGGCGCGTCGACGTCTTCGCCGACCGTGGAGACACGACACGCGTGACGGTCGCGTCGTCGCGTCGCGCCGTCTGCGGCCTCGACGCGTATAGGTGAAGCTCGCCGTCGCCCACGAACGGCCCCGGCGCATGGATCGGCGACCAGCTTCGAGCCGGTGAAGGCGCCCCAGATCAGGAAGATCGTCAGCGATCGAGATGATCGCTGGCGGCCCGGTTCGGGCGCACCGCGCTTTCGTCGCCGAAGGTCACGGTCTTCAGCGAGGTGAAATCGTGCCGCGCCTCGCAGCTTGCAGCGAGACAGCTTGACCGCGAAGAAGGCGGCGACGAAGATCGCGACGTAGATCAGCAGGATGATCATGCTGCGTCCTCCGTCCGGCCCATGATTTCTTCTTCCATGTCCCAGATCATGCTCAGGATTTCCTCGCGGGTCTCGCCGAACTCCGGGTGCTTCTTGACCTCGCGCAGGTCGGCGCCGACGCCCATCTCGGCAAAGGGCAGGCGGTATTCCTTGTGGATGCGGCCCGGGCGCGGCGCCATCACGATCAGCCGCTCGCCCAGCAGCAGCGCCTCTTCGACCGAGTGGGTGATCAGGATGATCGTCTTGCCGGTCTCTTTCCAGAGCTTCAGCACCAGGCCCTGCATCTTTTCGCGGGTCAGCGCGTCCAGCGCGCCCAGCGGTTCGTCCATCAGGATCACGTCGGGGTCGTTGGCCAGGCAGCGGGCCAGCGCCACGCGCTGCTGCATGCCGCCCGACAGTTCGTAGATCGCCTTTTCCTTGAAGTCGCTGCAGGCCGACGACATCCAGCAGGTGATCGACATCTTGTCGCCGTATCGGCCTTCGCGCATGCCCTTCATGCGCGGGCCGAAGACGACGTTCTCGCGCACGTTCATCCATTCGAACAGCGCGCCCTGCTGGAACACCATGCCGCGTTCGGCGTCCGGGCCGGTCACACGGTGGCCGTTCAGCATCGATCTTGCCCTCGGTCGGCGCCAGAAAGCCCGCGACGATGTTCAGCAGCGTGGTCTTGCCGCAGCCCGACGGGCCCAGGACGCTCATCAGTTCGCCCGCCTTGATGTCGAGCGAGACGTCCTTGCAGCGCCTGCACTGCGCCGCCATTCGGGCAGGTCGAAGCGCATCGAGATATTGTCGATGGACAAGTCCGGACATCGGCTGTCCCTCCGGCTGTCGCGATGGAATGCGGTCGACCCGGGCGACGCGCCGGAGCCGCGCCGGGTCGGCAGATCTGCGTTACATGCCGCTGGCGGCCTGCAGCGGGCCGGTGTTGACCGCGCCGTCATAGCTGTCGAGCGCCGCGTCGATCGAGCCCGCCTCGACGAACACATCCGCCACGCCCTTCATGAACGCCTGCGCGCCGCCACCCAGCCACTTGGCGCGACAGCTGCTCCTCGACGCGTCGGGAACACGAAGGTCGCCATCGTCGCGGCGGTCGCGCTCTTCGTCCATGCCGGCGTCCTTGGCGATCACCGGCAGCATCTCGGCCTGCATGCCGCCGGCGTTCCACATCGCGTTGGCATCCGCCGTCACCTTCAGGAACTTCGCCACCAGGTCGCCGTTCTCGGCGACGAAGGCGGCAGGGGCCGAGGTCACGTCGAACACCAGGATGCCCAGCTCTTCCTTCTCGGCGCCGGTCAGCAGCACGTTGCCGTATTCCTTCATCCGGCGCAGCGCACCGCCCCAGCCGCAGGCCATGTCGACCGAGCCCTGCGCTAAGCGCGGCGGCACCTTCGGGCGGCGCCATGTCGACGATCTCCAGCGATGCCAGATCGACGCCGAAATGGTCCATCTGGCTGAGGAAGCCGTAATGCGCGGCGGTGCCCAGCGGCACGGCGACCTTCTTGCCGGCCAGTTCGCCCGCGCTGTTCTTGTCGATCTCGAGGTCCGAGCGGACGACGCAGTTGTCGTTTTCGGAATAGCTGACCGCCACGTCGACGATCTGGATGTCCTGACCGCGCCGAGGCGGCGACCACGAAGGGCGGCACGCCCTGGCTGACGGAGATCTGCACGTCGCCCGAGGCCATCGCCGCCGACATCGCGGTGCCGGTGTCGAAGCTGACCCAGTTGATCTTGACGCCCATCTCTTCTTCGTAGGTGCCCATTTGCCTTGGCATACTGGAACGGCATCGGCCATTCGAGGAAATAGGCCACGGTGATCTCTTCCAGGTGGCCGGCAGCGATGGCCGCCTGCGCTGACAGCGCCAGGGCCGTACCCGCCAAAAGCGAGGATATCTTCTTGTGCATTGATCTCTCCTGTTGTGTTCCGGGGTTTCGGCAGACCGCCCCCGGTGATGTTTTCGGTGCGCATGAAATCAACCGACCGGGTCGGCTGCGACAGCGCAATCTGGCATTCCACGGAACGATTGTTCAGCGCGAAAAAGGCTAGTGGCCAATGTCGGAATGCGTCAACTGTTTTCTGACCGCTGCCACACTGGCCTTATCATGCACCCGGAACTGGTCTCACAACCAGCTCTGCCGGGATCGCGCCCCGTGCGGCACTGGGCCGGCCCACGGGTTGAACCCACCGCCGCCGCGCCGCGCGTTCACGCGCCCAGGATACTCGCCGCGTCCAGCTTGTCCCAGTCGAAGCTTACGCCGATCCCCGGCACGTCGGGGGCAACGGCGCGGGCATTCTCGACGACCAGCGGGCGCGTGGTGTAATGCTCGATCGGGAAGGAATGCACCTCGATCCAGCCTGCATTGGGCTGCGCGGCCACCAGGCTGACGTGCAGTTCCTGCATGCCGTGGCTGCATACCGGCAAACCGTATTCGCGCGACATCTTGGCCACCTGCAGCCAACCGGTGATGCCGCCGCAATTCGACGCATCGGGCTGGATGATAGCTGAGCCGCGACTGCCCGAACGCGAGTTCGAACTCGTGGATCGTGTGCAGGTTCTCGCCCATGGCCAGCGGCATGCCGGTGGCATCGGCGATGCGGGCATAGCCGGGATAGTCGTCGGGAATCGTCGGTTCCTCGAACCAGAGCAAACCGTAGGGCTCGAAGGCACGGGCCGCCGCGATCGCCTGGTCGACGCGTCATCGAGTAGTTGGCATCGACCATGAATGCGAGGTCGGGCCCGATCAGGTCGCGCACCGCGGCGATGCGCGCGATGTCCTCGGCCAGCGTTGGTTGGCCGATCTTGATCTTCACCCCGTCGAACCCGCGCGCCAGGTAGCCGCGAATGCTGTCCAGCAGCTTCGGCAGCGTCGAACCCCAGGTCGATGCCGCCGCAATAGGCCCTGCAGCGTTCGCCCCGCGCCGCCCGCCATCTGCCACAGCGCCTTGCCGCTATGCTTGCCGCGCAGGTCCCACAGCGCGATGTCGACCGCCGAGATCGCGAACGACGCGATCCCGCCCCGCGCCGACGTAGTGCACGTGCCACTGCATCGCGTCGTAAAGCGCTTCGACGTTGGTGGCGTCCTGCCCGATCAGGAACGGCGTCAGGTCATGGCTTGATCATCGCCCTGATCGCGTGACCGCCCTTGCCGCCGGTATAGGTATAGCCGGTGCCCTCGGTGCCGTCGTCCAGCCGGACGGTGGCAGTGACCAGTTCGAAGAAATGGTGATCGCCATGTTTGGCATCGACCAGCACCTCGGCCAGCGGGATGTGGTAAAGCCGGGTGTCGATTGCCCTGATGCGGCTCATCGGCGGTTTCCCTTCGGTTGTGTGGCTGCCTTCGCCGCCTCCAGCGCCTGCCGCAGCACCGCGCGGTCGCCGACGTGGTTGGCCAGGATCAGGATCAGCCGCGCATTGAGCGCGTCGCTGTCGGCCTTGGACAGACCGGTGTGCGCCCCCAGCAACTCGTCGTAAAAGCCGTCCGGGTCGGGAATGTTGGGGTCAAGGTTCAGGTCCATCGGTCAGGTTCCCTTCGCGGCGGCTTTGCGGACGGCGGCGCGGATTTCGTCAGGTCCGACTTCGTGCCAGCGCGCCGCAACGTGCTGGTCGGGGCGGATCAGGTAGACCGCATGGCGTAACGCACCGAGATAACGGTCGCGCAACGCACCGGTCGGGTCGCCGCGCCCGGTGTCCAGTTGCAGGATGTTCAGGGGAATGCCGTCCACCTCGTCGATATTCGGCGCGGGCGTGTCGATGGCCATCACTGTGAAGCGCTCCCCAAGCCGGTCCAGCAGGAACGCTTCGTCCAGCGGCGCATCAGGACAGGACGCGCCGACGCGGCTGCGCGCGGGACCGTCCAACAGATCCGGGCCATTCAGCGACAATCCGTCATAGACGCACGGCACCGAAAGTCGGCCGGAGTTGACCAGCGGGCGGGCAAAGGCATAGCGCCGCGCCAGGTGCAGCACCGCATCGCGGAAGACCTTGCTGATCGCGCTTTTCGGGGTCAGGAAATCGGTCGCGCGGGTCGAATTGAGGATGTTCTCCTCCGCGCCGTGCACCCGTTCCTCGGAATAGCTGTCAAGCAGCGTCTCGGGCGCCAGTCCCCTGATCACAAGATCCAGCTTCCAGCCCAGGTTGTCGGCGTCCTGAACGCCTGAGTTCGCCCCCCGCGCCCCGAAGGGCGAGACCTGGTGGGCGGCGTCCCCGGCAAACAGCACCCTCCCGTGCCGGAATTTCTTCATCCGACGGCACTGGAAGGTGTAGATCGAGGTCCATTCCAGCTCGTATTCTACCCCCTCGCCAAGCATCGCATCGACACGCGCGCGGACCCTGTCGTCCCGCAACTCGGCCTCGCGGTCGATGTCCCATCCAAGCTGGAAGTCGATGCGCCAGATGTCGTCGGGCTGCTTGTGCAGCAGCGCCGACTGGCCCGCGTTCCTGAATGGCGGCTCGAACCAGAACCAGCGCTCTGTCGGGAAATCGGCGGTCATCTTCACGTCGGCGATCAGGAAGTTGTCCTCGAACACCCGGCCTTCGAAATCGAGCCCCATCATGTCGCGCACCGGCGATCGCGCGCCGTCGCAAGCGATCAGCCAGTCGGACTCGACCTTGTAGTGCCCGTCCGGCGTATCGACGCCAAGCAGGACGTGATCGCCTTCCTCCGACAGCGACGTCACGACATTGCGCCCGCGTATTTCGATGGGGGCACCCTTGGTCTGGGCCTTGCTGATCGCTTCGAACAGGAACTTCTCGAAATACGGCTGCTGGAGATTGATGAAGGCGGGAAACTTGTGGCCCTCTTCCGGCAAAAGGTTGAATTCGAATACCTTGTCCGGCCCGTGAAACACCTTGCCGACGTTCCAGACGACGCCTTTCTCGACCATCGCTCGCCCCGCGCCTAGCCGGTCGGCGATCTCCAGTGTGCGCTTGGAAAAACAGATTGCCCGGCTGCCCTGCCCGACGCCCTCGTGATCATCGAGCAGCAGCACCGGTGTGCCCTTGAGCCCCATGTCCAGCGCCGTGGCCATGCCGATCGGCCCGCCGCCGACAATCACTACCGGATGCCGCCGCGGGGCCATGTCCTGTGCCGCGACCTTCCGGTAGGGGTAAAGCCTGAAAGCAAGCTTGTAGTGCGCGCCAACCATGGCGGTCTTCCCCTGTCAGCCCTGCAACGCGTCCCACATCTCGCGGTCCCGTTCAGCAGTCCAGATCCGCGGGGTGTCGATATCGCGGGCCTCGTCATAGGCGCGGGCGACGTTGAAGGGCAGGCAATGTTCGTAGATCGCGTAGTCGCCGAACTTGGGGTCGCATGTCTGCCGCACAGCATCGCGGGCCTCTTTCAGTGTGCCGCCGCGCAGGGCGACGCGGGCCGCGGGGCTATAGGTGGACCGGACGAAATCGGCGGTATTGTCGATCGCGGCATTGACCATGTCGCGCCCGACCAGCGCGTCGCCACGCCCCGGCGCGATGGCGTCAAGATTGAACGCGCGGATGCGTTCCAGCGTGCCGGGCCAGTCATGGAAATGTCCATCGCCGCAATAGCACGCAGAGTGGTATTCGACGATATCGCCGGTAAACATAACGTTCTGATCGGGCACAAAGACCACCGCGTCGCCCGCCGTATGCGCCCGGCCCAGGTGCATTAGGTCGATGCGACGGTTGCCCAGGTAGACGGACATCCGGTCGTTGAAGGTCGTCGTCGGCCAGGTCAGGCCGGGGATGCTTTCATGCCCCTCGAAAAGCCGCGGGAAGCGGGCGAATTCGCTGTCCCAATCCTCCTGCCCGCGCTCGGCCACCATGGCGCGGGCCTTTTCCGACATGATGATCTGATCCGCCCCAAAGGCCGAGGCGCCCAGAACCCGCACCGCGTGGTAATGCGTCAGCATCACGTGGCTGATCGGCTTGTCGGTGACTTCGCGGACCTTTTCGATCACCTTGACTGCCAGCCGCGGCGTCGCCTGCGCCTCGACGATCATCACGCTGTCGTCGCCGATGATGACGCCCGAATTCGGGTCGCCCTCGGCGGTGAAGGCCCAAAGGCCCTCGCCCACTTCGGTGAAGCTGATCGTCTTTCTCGGTCATGTCTCCGGCGGATGCGAATGCCTTGGCCATGTCAGATTGCTCCTTTACCCGCGCGCCGCGCTGTGATCCCTATCGCGGCATGGCTGCGTCCCGCTACCCTTATGCCGTCTCGGTCCTGATCCTGTTCCTGGCCGCCGCCTGGCTGCTGATGATCGGGCGAGAGCCCATCTGCAGCTGCGGCGCGATCAAGCTGTGGCACGGCGAGGTCGTCAGCGCCGAGAATTCGCAGCATCTCAGCGACTGGTACACGCCCTCGCACCTGATCCACGGCCTCCTGTTCTACGGCACGCTGTGGCTCGTGGCGCCAAGGCTGAGCGTCGGCTGGCGGCTGGCCATCGCCACGGCTGTCGAGGCCGCGTGGGAGATCGTCGAGAACTCCGACGCGGTGATCGAACGCTACCGCGAAGTGACCATTTCGCTGGATTACTTCGGCGACTCGGTGCTGAATTCGGTCGCCGATATCGTGGCGATGTGGATCGGCTTCGCCCTGGCCGCGCGGCTGCCGGTCTGGCTGACAGTTGCGCTGATCATCGCCTTCGAGGCCGTGACGGCGCTGGTGATCCGCGACGGGCTGGCGCTGAACGTGCTGATGCTGATCTGGCCGGTCGAGGCAATCGCCGACTGGCAGGCGGGTCGCTGACATCAGCCCTGCCCGGGGTATTGGATCGCGGGCAGGATTCTGCCCGCGCAGTCGCCGAACCCGATCTGGAAACCGTCGCCCTTCGCCGAGCCGTGCAAGCGGAGCGTGTCGCCGTCCTCCAGGAACGTGCGGGTCTCGCCGCTGTCCAGTGCCACCGGCTCTTTGCCGCCCCAGCTCAGCTCCAGCAGGCTGCCGCGTTCGGGCTTGGTCGGCCCGGAAATCGTGCCCGACCCCAGCAGGTCGCCGACCCGCATCGGGCAGCCGCTGGTGGTGTGGTGCGCAAGCTGCTGGGCGGCGGAATAGTATAGCTGGCGGTAGTTGGTGCGCGCGATCACCGATGCGTCCTTGCCCTCGGGCGCCAGGCTGACGGCAAGGTCGATGTCGTAGAGCATCGGGCCGGTGTCTCTCAGGTGATCGCAGCAGTTCCACCTCGCGCGCAGGCGTGTCGACGCGGAACGGCTCCAGCGCGGCGGCGGTGACGATCCAGGGGCTGATCGTGGTGGCGGTGGCCTTGGCCTGGAACGGGCCCAGCGGCTGGTATTCCCAGGCCTGAATATCGCGCGCCGACCAGTCGTTCAGCAGGACGTAGCCGAAGATCGTTGTCGAAGGCCTGCATCCACGGTGATCGGCGCCGTCCGAGGCGACGCCGACAATCGCGCCCATCTCCAGCTCGAGGTCGAACCGCCGGCAGGGCGCGAAGCCGCGGCGCGTCGTCATGCGGGCCCTTCAACTGGCCCCAGGGACGACGGACATCGGTGCCGCTGACCACCACCGACGAGGCGCGCCCGTTATAGCCGATGGGAATGTGCAGCCAGTTCGGCGGCAGCGCGTTCTCGGCGTCCGCGGAACATGGTGCCGACATTGGTGGCGTGGTGCCTGCCGGCGTAGAAATCGGTGTATTCCGCGACGTCGAAGGGCATGTGCAGCCGCGCCTCTGCCTGCGGCACAAGATGCGGCTCGACCCGCGGCCGGTCGGCGCTGCCGTCTGCCAGCAACTCGGTCAGGCGCGCGCGCAGCGCTGCCCAGGTCATCACGGCCCTGCGCCATGAAATCGTTCCACGACGGTTGCGCGAAGGCCCCACCGAAGCCGAGCACACCGTCCATTTCCAGCCCCGTGACGTCGAGGATCATCGTCGCCGATCGCCACGCCGCAACGCCGTTTCCCGTCCGTCGAAAACACGCCGTAGGGCAGGTTGTTCAGCGGGAAGGACCCTTCGGGATCGTTGGCGCTGGCGACCCAGCTTTGCAGAAGCGGCATGAAATGTCCTGTCGTTGTCTAAAGGGCGTCAGGCTGGTTTTCCGGCAGGGCGGCGGCGATGGCGGGCAAGGCGCGAAGCTCTTCGTCAATCTCGACCAGCCGCGCGAACGACGCAAGGTCCAGCTCCCATCGCCGGGCGTTGATCATCTGTCCGGCCAGGCAGAGGTCGGCCATATCCGGTGTGTCATTACCAAAACAATATCGCGTATCCGCGCGGATCAACGCCTGGAACGCGGCAAGCCCCTCGGCCATCCAGTGACGCATCCAGACCACAGCGTCGTCCTGGGAATGGCCAAGGTTTTCCTTGAGATAGCCGACCACCTTGAGGTTGTTCACCGGATGAATATCCGTCGCGATCGCCAGCGCGGCTGCCAGAACCTGCGCGCGCGGCACCGCATCACCGGGCAGCAGCGGCGGCTTCGGCCGCGTCGCGTCGAGATAGTCGAGGATCGCCAGCGATTGCGTCAGCACGGTGCCATCGTCCAGCACCAGCGCCGGCACCCCGCCGACGGGGTTTAGAGCCAGATAGTCCGCCGACCGCTGCGCCCCCTCGACCAGGTTCACCGGCGCGATGTCGTAGTCGAACCTTTTCAGGTTCAGCGCCGCCCGCACCCGGAACGACGTGGTCGAGCGCCAATACGAATAGAGCTTCACGCCGCCTTCATCCCCGGCACGGTGGGTGCAAACACATACCCCGCCGCCCGCCGTTACCGTGTCTCCTTGGTTGCCCCATTTCGCCAAGGTCCGCGCGCCGCTCACTTCTTCCCCGGCGTGCCGTCGAACTTCTTCTCCAGGCTCGTCCCAGCAGTCGATGTAGTCGTCCTGCAATGGTGCCTCCTTGCCCGCGAACGCGGTCAGGTGCTGCGGAAACCGGGTCTCGAACATGAAGGACATGGTGTTGTCCAGCTTCTCGGGTTTCAGCTCGGCGTTCGACGCCCCCTCGAACGCGTTCCGGTCCGGCCCGTGCGGCAGCATCATGTTGTGCAAGCTCATGCCGCCCGGCACGAAGCCCTTCGGCTTGGCGTCGTACTGGCCATAGATATTGCCCATCAGTTCCGACATGACGTTCTTGTGGTACCACGGCGGGCGGAACGTGTCCTCCATGGTCATCCAGCGCTCGCGAAATAGCACAAAATCGATATTCGCGGTGCCCTCGACACCCAGATGGGGCGGTCAGAACTGTAAAGATCGACGGGTCGGGATGGTCGAACAGGATCGCACCGATCGGGCAGTAAGTGCGCAGGTCGTATTTCACCGGCGCGTAGTTGCCATGCCAGGCCACAACGTCCAGCGGTGACTGGCGCGATCTTCGTCTCGTGGAATTGCCCGCACCACTTGATCGTCAGAGTGCGAAGGCACCTCGCGATCCTCGAACGCCGCCACCGGCGTCTTGAAGTCGCGTCGGTTCGCCATGCAGTTGGCCCCGATCGGCCCGCGCCCCGGCAATTCGAATTTCTGGCCGTAATTCTCGCAGACGAACCCGCGGCACGGCCCCTCCAGCACCTCGACCCGGTAGACCAGCCCGCGCGGAATGATCGCGATCTCCTTGGGGTCCAGATCGATGATGCCCAACTCGGTGCAGAACCGCAGCCGCCCCTCTTGCGGCACCACCAGCAACTCACTGTCAGCACTATAGAAATAGGCGTCCTTCATGGTGTCGGTGACCAGGTAGATATGGCTGGCCATGCCCACCTGCGTGTTCACATCGCCCGCCGTGGTCATCGTGCGCATTCCGGTCAGCCAGGTCATCGGCGCATCGACATGCGGCACCGGATCCCAGCGATACTGACCCAGGCTGGTGACGTCCGCGACCACGTGCGGCGCGGTCTTCCAGTACGGCAGGTCGATCTTTTCGTAGCGGTGCGAGTGCTTGACCGAGGGGCGGATGCGATAGCACCAGGTCCGCTCGTTCTGGTGGCTTGGCGCGGTGAAGGCGGTGCCGGAAAGCTGCTCTCCGTACAGGCCGTAGTTGCACTTCTGCGGACTGTTCCTGCCCTGCGGCAGCGCGCCGGGCAGCGCTTCGGTCTCGAAGTCGTTGCCAAAGCCCGGCATGTAGCCTTCGTGCGGGCCGGGCAGCGACGGTGCCTGGATCATGTGCTTGGGCAAGGAATGCGTGTTCATTGGACCCTCCGTGGCAGCGAATGTCGCTGAGATAACAGTTGCTTTTGTAACTAACAAGCGGCATTCAGACCGCATGTCGAAGGATAGCACGTTTTCCCTGCCGCAGTTCCTGCCCTACCTGCTGAACCAGGCCGCCGAGGCGGCAAGTGCCGATTTCGAAAGCTACTACCGGGACCGCTACGGAATGCTGCGCACCGAATGGCGGGTGCTGTTCCATCTTGGGCTTTACGGTGACATGACGGCCAAGCGCATCTGCGACATGGGCAACCTGCACAAGACCAAGGTCAGCCGCGCGGTTGCGGCGCTGGAGGCCAAGCGATACCTCTCGCGCACCGCCGTCGAGGCGGACCGGCGCAACGCGCTGCTGTCGCTGACGGCGAGCGGGAAGACCGTGTTCAGGGCGCTCGAGACGGCGGCAAAGGACTACGAGGCACGGCTGGCCGCCAGCCTGACCGATGTTGAAGCCGACCAGTTACGAAAGTCCCTGCTGAAACTGCTGCCATAACCCTTGACCTTCCCGTGACTGGAACCCCTATCTGACGTGGGTAGCCACCACGAAAGGGCCAAACATGGCCGTCACATCGACGCTGACCTTCCCGATCGACGGGCTGCACTGCGCCTCTTGCGTGTCGCGCGCCGAATCCGCTTTGGCGACGGTGGCCCATGTCGCCACTGCACAAGTCAACCTGGCCAGTGAAAGCGCCACCATCACCATGGACGGAACGGTCCCCGCAAGCGCGCTCGACGCAGCCCTGCGTGGCATCGGCAAGCCCGCGCGGCTGGCAGAGGTCGATCTCGTCATCGAGGGCATGACCTGCGCCTCCTGCGTCGCGCGCATCGAGGCGGCGCTTGCCGGGGTTCCGGGGGTCGTCGAGGCCCGGGTGAACCTGGCCAACGGCACCGCGCATGTCTCGATGCTGGGTTCCGACACCGGGGCACTGATCGATGCGGTCCGCAACACGGGCTATGGCGCTGATCAAAAGTCCGCCGCTGACGATGCCGACGACCGAAAGTCCGCCGAAGCCGCGGCGCTGGCCCGCAATACCGTCATCGCCGCCGCGCTGACCCTGCCGGTTTTCGTGATCGAGATGGGCGGGCACCTGTTTCCCGCCTGGCACGACCTGGTCCACCGCAGCATCGGGATGCAGGCAAGCTGGACGCTGCAATTCGTGCTGACCACCATCGTCCTCGCCTGGCCCGGTCGCGGGTTCTTCACGGCGGGCATCCCCTCGCTGCTGCGCCGCGCGCCGGACATGAACGCGCTGGTCGTACTGGGCGCCAGTGCGGCCTACCTGTTTTCCGCGGTCTCGCTGTTCGCGCCGTCCCTGCTGCCCGCCGGCGCCCGCGCGGTCTATTTCGAGGCCGCCTGCGTCATCGTCACCCTGATCCTGATGGGCCGCTGGCTGGAGTCGCGGGCCAAGGGCAAGACCGGGGCCGCGATCCGCAAGCTGGCCGGGCTGCGCGTCAAGACGGCGCGCGTCGAACAGGACGGCGCGGTGGTCGAAATGCCGATCGAACGGATCGAAACCGGCGCCCTGATCCACGTCCGGCCCGGAGAGCGGCTGGCCACCGACGGCGTGGTCACGCAAGGACGTTCTTTCGTCGACGAAAGCATGATCTCTGGCGAGCCGATCCCGGTCGAGAAGGCCGAGGGTGCGCCGGTCACCGGCGGCACGATCAACGGCACCGGCGCGCTGGTCTTCCGGGCGACCGCCGTGGGCCGCGACACAGTGCTGGCGCAGATCATCGAGATGGTCGAGACGGCGCAATCCGCCCGCCTGCCGATCCAGACGATGGTCAATCGCATCACCGCCTGGTTCGTGCCCGCCGTGCTGGTGGTGGCGGTCCTGACGGTCGCGGCCTGGCTGACCCTCGGCCCCGACCCGGCACTTGGCCATGCGCTGGTCGCCGGCGTCGCCGTGCTGATCATCGCCTGCCCCTGCGCCATGGGCCTGGCCACGCCGACCTCGATCATGGTTGGCACCGGTCGGGCGGCGGAGCTGGGTGTTCTGTTCCGCAAGGGCGACGCGTTGCAGCGGTTGCAGGACGTGGGCGTCGTCGCTTTCGACAAGACCGGCACGCTGACCGAGGGACGCCCCGCGCTGACAGATATCGCGGTGGCGGACGGCTTTGCCGAGGACGAGGTGCTGGCGCTTGCCGCAGCCCTCGAGGCACAGTCGGAGCATCCCATCGCCCGCGCCATCGTGGCCGGGGCCGAGGCGCGCGGGCTGGACCTGGCCCAGGTGGACGACTTCGCGTCCCTGACCGGCTATGGCCTGCGCGGTCGCGTGGGCGGACACGATTTGCTGATCGGCGCCGACCGGCTGCTGACGAAGGACGGCATCGACATCGGGGAATTGAACGCCCGTTCACACGGCTTCGGACAGGCCGGCAAGACACCGCTGTTCGTGGCCATCGACGGCCATGCCGCCGCGGCGCTTGCCGTCGCCGACCCGGTCAGGCCGGGCGCGCGCGCCACCGTCGACGCGCTGCACGGTCTGGGTGTGAGGGTGGCGATGATCACCGGCGACAACCACGCCACCGGCCAGGCGGTCGCCGACCGGCTGGGCATCGACCGCGTCGTGGCCGAGGTTCTGCCGAAGGGCAAGGTCGAGGCCATCGCATCCCTGCGTGCCCTGGGCGCGGTCGCCTTCGTCGGCGACGGCATCAACGACGCGCCTGCCCTGGCGTCGGCGGATGTCGGCATCGCCATCGGCACCGGCACCGACATCGCGATCAGTGCCGCCGACGTCGTGTTGATGTCGGGCGATCCGCGCGGCGTGGTCAACGCCGTGGCGATCAGCCGTGCGACGATGCGCAACATCCGCCAGAACCTCGGCTGGGCCTTCGGCTACAACGCCCTGCTGATCCCGGTCGCCGCCGGCGTGCTTTACCCAGCCACCGGCCTGCTGCTGTCGCCCGCGCTGGCGGCAGGCGCGATGGCGCTATCGAGCGTCTTCGTTGTCAGCAACGCCCTGCGTCTGCGCCGGCATCGCGCCGTCCCCCTGACCTCCAGCCAAGCGGACCCGACATGAACATCAGCGAAGTCGCCGAGCGCGCCGACCTGCCGCCAAAGACGATCCGGTATTACGAGGATATCGGCTTGATCAAACCGCGCCGCGGGGCCAACGG
The DNA here is from genome assembly GCA_963768205.1 of uncultured Alphaproteobacteria bacterium. Taxonomy (GTDB): domain Bacteria; phylum Pseudomonadota; class Alphaproteobacteria; order Rhodobacterales; family Rhodobacteraceae; genus JAHELH01. The sequence continues at coordinate 49,827 of CAVYHB010000001.1, forward strand.
CTACCGCGTGTTCAGCGACAGCGACGCGCACAAACTGCGCTTTCTGGCCCGCTCCCGCGCGCTGGGCTTCAGCATCGAGGATTGCCGCGCGCTGCTGTCGCTTTGGGAGGACCAGCATCGCGCCAGCGCCGACGTGCGCGCCATTGCCAAGGATCACCTGGCGCGGATCGAGACCAAGATCGCCGACCTTCAGGCGATGCACGCCGCCCTCGCCCACCTGGTCGAGGCCTGCGCCGGAGATCACCGTCCCGACTGCCCGATCATCGACACCCTCGCAAAACCGGCAATAATCTAAAGATATTCGGAAACCCTCCAGTGCTGGAAAGGTGTTGAGCCTTCAACAGCAACCAGTTCGGAGGCCAAATGTCGTATTTCCGTTTCTTCGCTATGGTCGCCACGTCGACGCTCGTCATGTACGGGCTGATGTATCTCAATATCTACGCGGTGGATCATGTCTTCTTCAGTCAGACCCGCGCCTGGATGGCACTTTACATGGGAGGCGCCATGGCCGTGATCATGCTGTCGTTCATGCTGGGGATGTACTCCAGCAAGGGCGTCAACGCCTCGATCTATCTTGGTGCCGCCGCGGTCTTCGCCGTCTCGCTATACCTGGTGCGCAGCCAGGACACGGTGCAGGACATCTCCTGGATGAAGGCGATGATCCCGCACCATTCGATCGCCATTCTGACCAGTGAGCGCGCCGAGATTTCCGATCCGCGAGTTCGCAAGCTGGCCGATGACATCATCGAGGCGCAGCGCAAGGAAATCGACGAGATGAAGGCGCTGATCGTGGACCTGCAAGGCGGTCCGCCCGCAACGCCCGAAATCGACGGCCAGTAAAGGGACGGTCCGTTGAAGGACACCACCGGAACCGCGAAAACCGCCACACCTTGCCGCATGGTGATGCCCGATCACCTTTGCCCTACGGCCTGAAATCGAAGGACCTGCTGGCCCGGAGCTGGGTGCGGTATGGCTACGTCTATCCCTGTGCCGAAGGTCTGGCGGGTGTTCTGATGGTGGCCGGCGCGCTGATCTCGCTGGCGGTTCCGGTCGCGCTGTTCGTCGGGACGGTGGTCGCGGTCTCGGTGTTCAAGGCCGTCTAAATCGACAAGCGAGAGTTGAAATGCGCCTGCGTGGTCGGCAATTCCAACGTTCCGCTGGGCTTCGTCTCGCTGACCGAGAACCTGATGATGATCGGAATGGCGATCTGGATGGCGCTGACCTGATCGGGGACCGGGGCTAAAGCAGCCAAATCCGCGCATAGGGCGGCAGGGCGATGCGCTCGGTGCGATCCACCACCGGCGCATCCGACAACCCGTCATGCATGTGCTGCGCGCCATTGACCAGCGCCCAGCCGGTACTGATCGACCGCCAGCTTTCGGTGAAATTGTACAGGCACAGCACGGTCTGGCCGGCGACTGGCGCTGAAACGCGAACAGCCCGTCCTGCCCGGTCTCGACGATCACCGTCGGATACGCCGCGTGAAATCCCGGCATCGCGGCGCGCCGCGCCAGGATGTGGCGGGTGCCGGCTAGACACGGGCGGCAACTTCGTCGGTGCCCGCCTGCGCGGACTGGGCCGCGTCCCAGTCCATGTGCGGGCGATGGATCCAGCGGCTGTCATGGGCATGCTCGGGACATCGGCAGATAGCCGTAGTCATTCAGCAGCGCGATCTCGTCGCCCATGTAGATCAGCGGAATGCCCCCGTAAGCGGCGATCAGGGCATGGCCCAGCAGGATGCGGTCGACCGGCACGGTCGATCCGCCACGGCGTCGCCCTCTGCCAGCGCCCTTTCCAGCCCGGCAAGCGAGGCGAAGCTGCCGACATCCGCTTGTCGCCGGTCGCCTCGTTCACCTGAAACAGCGCCCCGCGCGCGAACGATCCCGGGGAAGCCGCCCTCGTAGAAATCCGACAGGAAGGCGCGGTGGCCGGCCCCGACATGCCCATCGCGCGCGGCATCCTCGTCGGTGATCGCCCAGCCGATATCGTCGTGGCAGCGGATATAGGTGGCATAGGTCGCGTTGGGCAGCACGGTCGGGAAATGCGTGCGCAGCACATGGGTCATCAGCCGGGTGTCGCGCGCTGGCCAGCGCCGACCAGAACTGCACCATCAGGGTGTTGTGGTAGGCCAGGTTGCCTTCCGCGCCGTCATGCTCGCCGCGGCCCGAGATAGGGCAGCATCTCGGCCGGGCCGACGATGGCCTCCTCCAGGTGGATGGCTGGCGGGCAGGCGATCCGGCATGACCGCGCGCAGCGCGTGCAGGATCATGTGGACCTCAGGTTCGGACTGGCAGCGCGTGCCCATGCGCTTCCACATGAAGGCCACCGCATCCAGACGCAGCACATCGACGCCCTTGTTGGCGAGGTACAGCATCACTCTCGACGATCTCGAGAAAGACCTGCGGGTTGGCCCAGTTCAGATCCCATTGGTGGGTGTTGAACGTGGTCCAGACCCATTTGCCGATCTTGTCGTGATAGGTGAAGTTGCCCGGCGCGTTGTCGGGGAACACCTCGACCAGGGTCTTCTCGTACTGCTTTGGCAGGCGTGTCATCGTCGAACATCAGGTAATAGTCCTGATACTTCGCCGTCGCCCTTCGCCGCCTTCTGCGCCCAGGCGTGTTCCTTCGCGGTGTGGTTCAGCACAAGGTCGACGCACAGGCTGACATCCCCGCGCGCGCGAGCGCGGTAGCGACCTCCTCGAACTCCGCCATCGTCCCCAGTCGCGGGTTGATGGCGCGGTAATCCATGCACCGAATAGCCGCCGTCGCTGTCGCCTGGGCGCGGCTTCAGGCAGGGCATGAAGTGCACATAGGTGACGCCCAGGTCGGTCAGATAGTCGAGCTTGTCGAGCACGCCTTTCAGGTCGCCCGCGAAGCGGTCGATATAGAATACGTAGCCCGCCCATGTCCGGGCGCTGGAACCAGTCGGGTTCCAGATCGCGCTTCAGATCGAGCAACTTCAGGTCGTCCGGGCGTTCGCCCCAATGCTTTTTCAGCGATGCCAGCAGCGCCTTGGCAAACTTGTCGTAATCGCCGCGCTTGCCGTAAAGCCGCTCTAGCTGGCCGAACAGGTCGCCATGGCTGCGCTGGAGGCGCAGATCGAATATCTGGGCGTCAGAGGTCATTGTGGGCGGTCAGGTGATCACGTCCGGCTCGGCGCGCCCGACACGGGCCTCGATCCCGGCCAGTTGGTGCGCCGCGCGGATCACCGGGGCCAGCGCGTCCTGCGCGTCGCGGTCCAGGCCTTCGGGTCCGGCCACGTAGCGTTCCAGGTAGACCCGAAGCGTCGCCCCCGTGGTACCGGTGCCCGACAGCCGCATGACGATGCGGCTGCCGTCCTTGAAGACGATGCGCACGCCCTGCCCCGTGCTGAGCGCGAACCGTCGACCGGATCGGTATAGGCGAAGTCGTCCGCATGGGCGATGGTCATGCCCTCGACCTCCGTCCCTTTCAGCCCGGCCAGCCGCCCCTTCAGGTCGTCCAGCATGGCGCTGGCCTTACCGGTGTCCAGCGCTTCGAAATCGTGGCGCGAGTAGTAGTTGCGCCCGTATTCCTTCCAATGCCCGGTCAGCAGCTCGGCCACGGATGTCTTCTTGGCGGCAAGGATGTTCAACCACATCAGCACCGCCCAAAGCCCGTCCTTCTCGCGTACATGGTCCGAACCGGTGCCGAAGCTTTCCTCGCCGCAAAGTGCGACGCGCCCCGCATCCATCAGGTTGCCGAAGAATTTCCATCCCGTCGGCGTCTCGAAGCAATCGAGCCCCTTCTTCGCCGCCACCCGGTCCACCGCCTGGCTTGTCGGCATCGACCGCGCCACGCCGCTCAGCCCGCCCTGATAGCCCGGCGCGCAGTCGGCATGCGCTGCCAGCACCGCAAGGCTGTCGGAGGGGCTGACATAGGTTTCACGGCCCACGATCATGTTGCGGTCGCCGTCGCCGTCGCTGGCGGCCCCGAAATCGGGCGCGTCGGCGCCCCACATCTCGTCCATCAACTCCTTGGCCCAGACCGGGTTCGGGTCCGGATGCATGCCGCCGAAATCTGGAAGCGGGATGCGGTTGACCACGGTGCCGCGCGGCGCGCCCAGGCGGTTCTCGAGGATCTCCACCGCGTAGGGCCCGGTGATCGCGCACATTGCGTCGAAACGGATGCGGAAGCCGCCGGCGATCATCGCCCTGATCGCGGCGAAATCGAAAAGCTTCTCCATCAGCGCGGCATAGTCGGCCACGGGGTCGACAACCTCGACGGACATCTCGCCGACATTGACCGTGCCAAGCGTGTCCAGATCGACGTCATGCGCCTCCATCATCTTGTATGCGGTGATCTTTTCCGTCTCGGCGAATATCTTGTCGGTCAGTGCCTCGGGCGCCGGGCCGCCATTGGCGGCGTTGAACTTGATGCCGAAATCCTCGTCCGGACCGCCGGGGTTGTGACTGGCCGACATGATCAGCCCGCCGTCGGTTTCCCGCAACCGGATCAGGTGGCTGGCGGCGGGCGTCGAGAGCAACGCGCCCTTGCCGACGATCACCTTCGCCGCCCCGTTCGCGGCGGCCATCCGCAGGATCACCTGCGCCGCGCGGTCGTTGAAATAGCGCCCGTCGCCGCCCAGAACGAGGGTCTTGCCCTCTGCCCCGCCGATGGCGTTGAAAACCGATTGCACGAAATTCTCCAGGTAATGCCGCTGCATGAACACCTGGGTCTTCTTGCGCAGCCCGCTGGTGCCGGGCTTCTGGCCATGGATCGGCTGGGTTTCGACGGTCGTGATGCTCATTTCGCTTCCTTTCCGTTCGGGGCGCGGCAGAATGCCAGTACGGAATTCGCCGGGGCCGTGATCTGTCGCCCGGTCACGCAGTTGCGGCCCGCGTCGGGTTCGGTGGTGTCCAGGATCGCCTCCCAGACCAGGTGTCCGGGGCAGTCGGGCAGCGTCACGCGCACCGCCTCGCCCGCGTTGAACACCGCGAAGATCACGTCGTCCGAGGCAGCATAGTCCGGCGTGAAGGACGAGGTGCGGATTTCGACGCAGAGGGTTTTCCAGTCGGGATCGTGCCAGTCGGCACGGGCCGGGGCGCGACCATCGGGCAGACGCCAGAAAAGGTCGGGCAGGCCGTCCTTGGCGCGGGGACGCGAATGCAGGAACAGCCGCTGGCGAAGCACCGGATGGGTGCGCCGCAGCTTCGTCAGCTTGCGCACGAAGGCCAGCAATTCGTCGTCGGGATCGGACCAGTCGACCCAGCCGGTCGCATTGTCCTGCGCATAGGCGTTGTTGTTGCCGCCCTGACCGTTGCCGATCTCGTCACCCGCCAGCAGCATCGGTGTGCCCTGGCTCAGCATCAGCGTGGCCAGCATGTTGCGCTTGCGCAGGTCGCGCGCGGCCTTGATCTCGGGGTCGAGCGTCTGGCCCTCGACGCCAAGATTGTCGGAGTAATTCTCGATCCTTGCCGTCGCGGTCGCCCTCGCCATTGGCCAGGTTGCGCTTGACGGTGTAGCTGACCAGATCGTCCAGCGTGAACCCGTCATGGGCGGTCAGGAAATTGACCGACGAGGTAGCGGCGCGGCCCGAATGGTCGAACTCGTCCGCCGAGCCAAGCAGCCGCTTCGACAGGTCGGCTGTCATCAGGTCGTCGCCGCGCCAGAACCGCCGCACGCCGTCGCGGAACTTGTCGTTCCATTCCAGGAACGGATGCGGCCAGTCGCCAAGCTGATAGCCGCCCGGCCCGATGTCCCAGGGTTCGGCGATCAGCTTGACGCCGGACAGCACCGGGTCCTGCCGGATCGCGTCGAGGAACCCGCCATCTGCGGTCGAAGCCCTTCGGGTTCGCGCGCCAGGGTCGTGGCAAGATCGAAGCGGAAGCCGTCGACATGCATGACCTCGACCCAGTAGCGCAGGCTGTCCATCACCATGCGCAGCACCATCGGATGCGCCACGTTCAGCGTGTTGCCGGTGCCGGTATCGTTGACGTAATAGCGCGGGTCGTCCTGCCAGCCGGTAGTAGCGAGGCATTGTCGAGGCCGCGGAACGCCAGCGTCGGCCCCATCTCGTTGCCCTCGCCCGAGTGGTTGTAGACCACGTCCAGGATCACCTCGATCCCCGCCGCGTGCAGACGGCGTACCATTGTCTGGAACTCCCAGACCGCGTCCTGCGCCATGTAGCGCGGTTCCGGCGCGAAAAAGCCGATGGTCTGGTAGCCCCAGTAATTGCGTAGGCCTTTCTGCACCAGGAACCGGTCGTCGAGGAAGGCATGCACCGGCAGCAGTTCGACGCTGGTTACCCCCAGCCTGTTCAGATGCTCCAGCATCGGATCGCTGGCCACGGCGCGAAACGTGCCCGCCAGAGCCGGATCGATACCGGGATGCCCCCGGGTCAGTCCCTTGACATGCGCCTCGTAGATCACCGTGTCCGAGCGCGGAACACGCGGATGACGGTCGCCAGCCCAGTTGAAACTGGGGTCCACGACCACCGATTTCGGAACGAACGGTGCGCTGTCGCGGCTGTCGAAGCTCAGGTCGGCGCGGTCCGATCCAATCCGGTAGCCCATCAGCGCATCCGCCCATTTCAGCGGCCCCTTGAGCTGCTTGGCATAGGGGTCGATCAGCAGCTTGTGCGGGTTGAAGCGGTGGCCCTCGATCCGGCGCGTAAGGCCCGTGCACGCGAAACCCGTATTGCGACCCCGGCGCCAGTCCGGCGACATGGATATGCCAGACATCGCCATCGCGTTCGGTCAGCGGCACCCGCGCCACCTCGGTCGTGCCGTCCTCGGTGAACAGGCACAGTTCGACGCGGGTCGCATGGGCCGAAAACACCGCGAAGTTGACGCCCTCGCCGTCGAAGGTCGCCCCCAGCGGGCCGGGCCTGCCTGCCGACAGCGCATGGCCCGCCAGCTTGCCGGGTATCCTGTGCGGCGCGAAGTTCATGCCTCAAGCAAGCCTTCGTAAAGCGCGGCATAGGCCGCCGAGGATTGCTCCCAGTCGACTTTCTGCTTCATGCCGTTGCGCTGGATCTTCGTCCAGGTCTTGCGGTCTTCGTAAAGCAACACAAGCCGCCGCATCGCCTGGCCGAATGCCAGCCCGTCGGTGGGATGGAAGGTCAGCCCGGTGGCGACCCCGGCCGCAACAGCCGCCGGGTTGGCGTCGATCACCGTGTCGGCCAGACCGCCGGTGGCGGCCACCAGCGGCACGCAGCCATAGCGCAGACCGTACATCTGGGTCAGCCCGCACGGCTCGAACCGCGACGGCACCAGCACGGCGTCGCCGCCCGCGAACATCCGGTGCGACAGGGCCTCGTCATAGCCGATCTTCACACCGATCCGGTCCGGTCGCCGGCGCGCCGCCTGCGCCACCGCGCCCTCCAGTGCCGCGGCACCCGAGCCCAGCACAACCAGCCCGCCGCCGCGTTCCAGAAACTCGTCCAGCACGCCGGGGATCAGGTCGATCCCCTTCTGCGCGGTCAGCCGAGACACCACGATGGCCAGCGGCCCCGGCACCTCGTCCAATCCGAATTCCTTGATCAGGGCGGCCCGGTTCTTCGCCTTTCCAGCCATTTTGGCCGCCGAATAGCTGGTGATCTCGGGATCGGTCTCGGGCGACCAGACGTCGGTATCGACGCCATTCAGGATGCCGCTGACCGAAGCCGCGCGGGCGGTGATGACCCCCTGCAACCCCATCCCGAAATCGGGCCGCATCAGCTCGTTGGCATAGGTCGGGCTGACGGTGGTGATCGCATCTGCCGCCACAAGGCCCGCCTTCAGGCTTGAGAGGGCGCCGTAGTATTCCAGCCGGTCGGCAGTGAATTCTTCGGGCGGCAGGCGCAGCACGCCAAGCTTCGCCGGATCGGCATGACCCTGGAACGCGATGTTGTGCACCGTGATGACCGACTTCGTCTTCGCCTTCATATAGCGCAGATAGGCTGGCGCGAACCCGCCTTGCCAGTCATGCGCGTGCAAGATCTCGGGCTGCCAGCCGTCGCTCAGCCCCTTGGCGCAAATCGCCGCCGCGACCCAGGACAGCGCCGCGAAACGCTCGGCATTGTCCCAGTAGTCGCCCTGCGGCCCGGCATAGGGGCCGCCATCGCGATCGATAGAGATGCGGCGCGTTCAGAAGCAGCATGTCGAGCCCGTCGACCGAGCCTGCCAGCACGTTCGCGGTGCCGCCGAAAAGATCGGCATCGGTCCACAGGATGTCAGGGGCCTTGCCCAGCTTTTCGATCAGCCCGGGATAGGCCGGCATCAGCACGCGCATCTGCCAACCCTGCCCGGCCAGCGCCTTGGGCAGAGCGCCCACCACATCGGCCAGCCCGCCGGTCTTCAGCAGCGGCACGCATTCCGAGGCGACAGAGAGAACGCGACGGGTCATCGGCTTACACTTTCATGGCGCGGGCGTCGAGCATGTCCTGGGTGATCAGCACGATGCCGTTGTCGGTGCGGCGGAACCACTTGGCGTCCTCGGCCGGGTCCTGTCCCGACGACCAGACCCTCGGGGATGCTGACACCCCGGTCGATCACGCAGTTCTTCAGCCGCGCCTTGCGCCCACATCGACATAAGGCAGCGCCACCACGTGATCCAACTCCGAGAATAGCTGTGCGCCTTGACCCCGGTAAACAGCAGCGAATTGCGCACCTCGGCCCCCGACACGATGCAGCCGCCCGAGACCAGCGACGACACCGCCGAGCCGCGCCGCGCCGTCCTCGTCATGGATGAACTTGGCGGGCGGCATGGCCTCGGTATAGGTCCAGATCGGCCAGGAATTGTCGTAGAGGTCCAGCTCCGGCACGAAATCGGTCAGGTCGATATTGGCCCGCCAGAACGCGTCGACCGTGCCGACATCGCGCCAGTAGGGCTCGGTTTCATGCCCGATCATCACGCAGCTTTCGCTGAACAGATGCGCCATCGCCTTGCCGTTCTTGACGATCTCGGGGATCAGGTCGTTGCCGAAATCATGGGCTCGAATTCGGATCCTCGGCGTCCTTGATCAGCAGTTCGCGCAGGAACTTCCAGTCGAAGACGTAGATGCCCATCGAGGCCAGCGCATTGTCTGGATCGCCGGGGATGCCGGGCGGATCGGCGGGCTTTTCGAGGAAATCGGTGATCCGGTCCGTTGTCGTCCACATGCATCACGCCAAAGGCCGTCGCCTCCATTCGCGGCACTGTCAGGCAGCCCACCGTGACGTCGGCACTGGTTTCGACGTGCTGGCGCAGCATCAGCTCGTAATCCATCTTGTAGATGTGATCGCCCGCCAGGATGATGATGTAATCGACCTTGTAGCTGTCGATGATGTCGATGTTCTGCGTCACCGCATCCGCCGTGCCCAGGTACCACTTGTTTTCCGCCACGCGCTGCGATGCGGGCAGGATGTCGAGGTATTCGTTGCGCTCGGCGCGGAAGAAGTTCCAGCCCCGCTGCATGTGCCGAATCAGAGAATGCGCCTTGTATTGCGTCGCGATCGCCATCTTGCGCACCCCGGAATTCAGCGCGTTCGACAGGGCGAAGTCGATGATCCGCGCCTTGCCGCCGAAGAAGACGGCAGGCTTGGCGCGGCTGTCGGTCAGTTCCTTCAACCGGCTGCCGCGCCCCCCCGCCAGCACAAAAGCCATGGCGCGGTTCGATAGCCGGGTGTTCACCGAAGGTCCCATAATATCCTCCCTAATTCTTTGTCTTTGTGTTTGTCTTTGCCGCTGATTTTGTTGCCGTATTTTTCGCAGGCTTTGCTTTGGTCGACTTCGCGCTCTTGTCGTGAATGAACACGACTGCCGACAGCGGCGGCAGCGTCACCGCGGCTGAATGGGTCTGACCCATCCACGGCTCTTCCTCCGCCGAGACGCCGCCCATGTTGCCGCGATTGGCGCCGCCATAGATATCCGCGTCCGTATTCAGCGCCTCGCGCCAGCGTCCGGCACCGGGCAGCCCCAGGCGGTAATCGCGCCGCTCCACCGGCGTCATGTTCAGCGCCACCACAACGTCCGGGTCGGTCTTGCCGCCGCGCCGGATATAGGCATAGACCGAGCGGTCGGCGTCATTGGCCTCCAGCCATTCGAAGCCCTCGGGCCTTGTGTCGTTGAGATAAAGCGCCGGCGTGTCGCGCATCAGGTGGTTCAGATCGCGCACCAGGTTCTGCATTCCCTTGTGGCCGCCATGCTCCAGCAGATGCCAGTCGAGGCTCTGGTCGTGGTTCCACTCCGCCGCTTGCGCGAATTCGCAGCCCATGAACAGCAGCTTCTTGCCCGGATGCGTCCACATGAAGCCGTAATAGGCGCGCAGGTTGGCGAATTTCTCGCCATTCGTCGCCCGGCATCTTGGCGATCATGCAGCCCTTGCCGTGCACCACTTCGTCATGGCTGATCGGCAGGATGAAATTCTCGGAGAAGGCGTAGTGCAGGCCGAAGGTCATCTGGTGATGGTGGTGCTTGCGGTGCACCGGGTCTTTTCCATGTACGACAGCGTGTCGTTCATCCAGCCCATGTTCCACTTGAACCCGAAGCCCAGCCCGCCGCCATCCACGGGCCGCGACACGCCGCTGAAGGCGGTGCTTTCCTCGGCCACCGTCATGATCCCGGGCACCTCGCCATAGGTCGTGACGTTCATGTTCTGCAGCAGCGCGATCGCCTCGAGGTTCTCGCGCCCGCCATGCACGTTGGGCATCCACTCGCCCTCTTCGCGGCTGTAGTCGCGGTACAGCATCGAGGCCACCGCATCGACGCGCAGCCCGTCGAGGTGATATTCCTCCAGCCAGTACAGCGCGTTGGAGATCAGGAAGTTGGACACCTCGACCCGGCCGTAGTTGTAGATCAGCGTGTTCCAGTCCTGGTGGAACCCCTCGCGCGGGTCCGCATGCTCGTAGAGCGCCGTGCCGTCGAACCGGCCCAGCCCGTGCGCATCGGTCGGGAAATGCCCCGGCACCCAGTCGAGCAGCACGCCGATGCCCTTCTTGTGCGCCGCCTCGACGAAAGCGCGGAACTCCGTCGGGGTGCCGAGGCGGATCGTCGGCGCGAACAGGCCGATCGGCTGATAGCCCCAGGAGCCGTCGAACGGGTATTCGCTGATCGGCATCAGCTCGATATGGGTGAACCCCATCTCGGCCACATAGTCGATCAGCTCACCGGCAAGCTCCAGGTAGGACAACGGCCGCTTGCCGTCGTCTGCGCGCCTCCAGCTGCCCAGATGCACCTCGTAGATCGAGATCGGCGCGTCGATGTTCTGCGCTGTCTCGCGCGTCTTCATCCACTTGCCGTCGCCCCACCTGGCACCGTCGATCGACCGCACGACGCTGGCGTTCGCCGGCGGATGTTCCGAGCCGAAGCCGACCGGATCGGCCTTCAACGGCAAGTGGCGGCCGCCCTGTCCCAGGATGTCGTACTTGTACGTGCAGCCCTCGGCCAGACCGGGAATGAAGATCTCCCAGACGCCCGTCGCGCCGCGCTTGCGCATCGGGTTGCGACGTCCGTCCCAGAAATTGAAATCGCCCACGACTGAAACGCGCTGCGCATTCGGCGCCCAGACCGCGAAATGCACGCCCGACGACACCCTCGTGGGTCATCACATGGGCGCCCAGCGCCTCCCAGATGCGGCGATGCGTGCCCTCGCCCAGCAGGTACTCGTCCATCTCGCCCAGCACGGGACCGAAGCGGTAGGGGTCGTCCACCTCCCACGTCGCATCGCCATTGCGGCACTCAAGCCGGTAATCCTTGGCGCGCGCCAGTTCGCCCACGAAGATGCCGGGCACTTCTGGCACCGCATCCAGGTCGACCCGGGTGGACTTGCCGCACAGCGCCGTGACATGCGTGGCTCCGGGCGCAAACACCGTCAGCACATGCGCCTTGCCGCGCGTCTGGACCCCGAGAACCGAGAACGGATCGTTGTGTCGGCCTTCGACAATCGCGCGGGCCGCGTTCAGATCGACAAGGTCGCTGTCCAGTTTCTGGGCCATTCGCCTATCTCCCCGATCAAAGCGCCGATTTGGCGCCCCAAATGTCGTTCATGTAGCCCTGGATCGTCCGGTCCGAGGAAAAGAACCCGGCGCGCGCCGTGTTCCGTGCCGCCATCCTGTTCCAGGCATCGCGATCCGACCAGACCGCATCGACCTTGCGCTGGGTTTCAGCGTAACTGTCGAAATCCGAGGCCACCAGAAAATAATCGTGGTGCCAGACGCGTTCAACCAAGCCGTGATAGCGCGCCGGATCGCCGGGTGAAAACTGCCCCTCGACAATCGTTTGCAGCACGGACTTCAGCCGCGGGCTGGCATTGATCGCCAGCTTGGCATGATCATGCAGACGGCGGCGCGCAACGGCCTCGTCGGCGGTCATTCCGAACAGAAAGAAGTTCTCGGCCCCGACATGCTCGCGGATTTCCACATTCGCCCCGTCCAGCGTACCGATGGTCGGCGCACCGTTCAGCTGGAATTTCATGTTGCCGGTGCCGCTGGCCTCTTTGCCCGCGGTACTGATCTGTTCGCTGAGATCCGACGCAGGGATCAACTTTTCGGCCATCGAGACGTTGTAGTTCGGCGGATAGACCACTTTCAACAGGCCGCGGGTTACCGGATCGTCGTTGATCGTTGCGGCCACGTCGTTGATGAAATGGATGATCTCTTTCGCCACCGCGTAACCGGGCGCCGACTTGCCGCCGAAGATCTTGACGCGGGGAGCCCAGTTGCCGTTCGGGTTGTCGTGGATCTGCTGCCACAGGCTGACAGTCTCGAGGATGTTCAGCAACTGCCGCTTGTATTCATGGATCCGCTTGATCTGCACGTCGAACATCGCGTCCGGATCGACCTCGATACCGCAGGTTTCGACTATCCAGGCCGCCAAGGTCCGCTTGTTGGCGCGTTTGGCGGCACCGTATTTTTCGATGAACCCGGCATCCTCGATATGCGGCTCCAGCCCCTCCAACCGGTCCAGATCGACCTCCCAGCCGGCGCCGATGGTCTCGGTGATCAGCCCCGACAGGGCCGGGTTCGCCAGCTTCAGCCAGCGCCGCGGCGTGATGCCGTTGGTCTGGTTGATGATGCGGTCGGGGTGCAACTGGTGCAGGTCGGCGAACACGGTCTTTTTGACCAGGTCGGTGTGCAGCGCCGATACGCCGTTGACCCGGCGCGCCATGATGAAGGCCAGTGGCCCCATGTGGACCGAGTTGTCCTTGACGATGCCCACATGCGCGGGCCGTTCGGGATTGGCCCGACGGTGACGTTCGTCGATGCGCTCGATCAGCGCCATGTGGCGCGGCAGCACGTCACCCATCAGCCATGTCGACCAGGATTCCAGCGCTTCGGGCAGCAACGTGTGGTTGGTGTAGTTCAGCGTCGCCTGGGCGGTATCCGCCGCCTCGCCGAATTCCAGCCCCCGGTCCATCAGAAGCCGGATCAGTTCCGGCCCGGCAATCGCCGGGTGGGTGTCGTTCAACTGGATCGCCACATGTTTGGGCAAATCGCGCGGGTTGCGGTGGGTCTCGAAATAGCGCCGCAGGATGTCCTGCAACGCCGCCGAGGTCAGGAAAAACTCCTGCTTCAGGCGCAACTCCTTACCCGCGTAATTGGTGTCGTCGGGATAAAGCACGCGGCTGATCGTGCGCGCCAGCGCCTCCGGCTCGGCGGCGGCGGCATAGTCGCCCCGGTTGAACCGATCCAGATCGAACAGCGTCGTCGGCTTCGCGCCCCACAGCCGCAGCGTATTGGCCCAATGCCCCTGCCAACCGACGATGGGCATGTCATGTGCCGAAGCCACCACGCTTTCGCCCGGTGTCCAGCGGTCGCCGTCAACTTGACCCTTGAAGCCGATCTCGTAGGCCGCTTCCGGGCGTTCGAATTCCCAGGCGTGTTTCTGGGTCAGCCAGTCTTCGGGCGTCTCGATCTGATACCCCTGCTCGAATCGCTGGCGGAAAAGTCCGTGCTCGTACCGGATGCCGTGGCCGTGGGCGGGTACGCCCAGGGTGGCAAGCGAATCCATGAAGCAGGCCGCCAGCCGCCCCAGCCCGCCATTGCCCAACGCCGCGTCCGGCTCGTCCTCGACGATGCTGCGGAAATCCACGCCCAGCTGCGCCATCGCCGCCTCGGCGTGATCGCGAACGCCGAGATTGATCGCGGCATCCTCCAGCATCCTGCCGATCAGGAATTCCAGGGACAGGTAGTAAACCCGTTTCGCGTCCTTGGCATAGGTGGTCCGGGTCGAGGCGAACCAAGGGCCCACAATCCGGTCTCGCAGGCTGAACGACAGCGCCATGCGCCAGTCATAGAGGCTCGCGTGCTCGGCATCCTTGCCCAGCGTGAAGGTCAGGTGACGCAGAACGGCATCCTTCAGGGCGTCCGGCGTCAAAGCATCAAGCGGCATCGTATGTTCCATGTTCGTGGTCATTTACCGCCACCTAGCCCGTCAGGTAGCCCGGGAAAAGGCCCCCTACTCAGATTTGTTAGCGGTAACACAACAATACCACAGCGTCACGGATCATCTTTGGCCCTGAAACCCCTTCGCGGCGGGCAATGTGGGCCTTTCAGCCGGCGCACCTGTTCCGTTTAGACAGCCGCCGTCACAGGTAGGAATTCACCAGGTTCTCCAGGCGCTCCTGCCGCCCCGATCGAGGCTGCGGATTGATCGCCGGCATCCCGCACATAGGCCTCGATCTCCTCCAGCCCATACTCGCCCGCCAGCATCTTCCTGGCCTCGTCGCTGTCCCAGCCGGCATAGCGCTCGGACCTTGCGGCTTCCAGCTTGCCGTCTGCCAGCATCGCCGCCGCCGCCTTCAGCCCGCGCGCGCAGGCGTCCATGCCGCCGACATGGGCCAGGATCAGGTCCTCGGGATCCAGCGACTGCCGCCGCAGCTTGGCGTCGAAGTTGGTGCCGCCGGTGGTGAAACCGCCCATCTTCAGCACCTCGTAGAAAGCCAGCATCATCTCGGGCACGTTGTTGGGAAACTGGTCGGTATCCCAGCCCGACTGATAGTCGTTCCGGTTGATGTCGATCGACCCGAGAATGCCCAACGACGCCGCCAATGCCAGTTCGTGCTCGAACGAATGCCCCGCCAGAATCGCATGGCCCTGCTCGATATTGACCTTGACCTCGTCCTCCAGCCCGAACCGCTTCAGGAACCCGTAGACCGTGGCAACGTCGAAATCGTACTGGTGCTTTGACGGCTCCTGCGGCTTCGGCTCGATCAGGATCGCGCCCTTGAAGCCGATCTTGTGTTTGTACTCGACGACCATCCGCAGCATTCGCCCGGCCTGCTCTGCCTCGCGGGTCAGGTCGGTGTTCAGCAGCGTCTCATATCCCTCGCGCCCGCCCCACAGCACATAGTTCTGCACCGCCCAGCTTGTGCGTCGCATCCATGCAGGTCTTGATCGTCGCCGCCGACCAGGCGAACACATCCGGGTCCGGATTGGTCGCCGCCCCGGCCATGAAACGACGATGCGTGAAAAGGTTCGCCGTGCCCCACAGCAGCTTTGTCTTCGACGTCTCCATCTTCTGCGCGAAATAATCGACGATCTCGTCCAGATTCCGCGTGGTCTCGGCGAAATTCGCGCCCTCGGGCCGGACATCGGCGTCGTGAAAGCAGAAGAACGGCGCGTCCAAGATATCGAACATCTCGAACGCCACGTCCGCCTTCAGCCGCGCAAGGTCCATCGTGTCACCGAACCAGGGCCGGTCGAACGTCTGCCCGCCGAACGGATCGCCGCCGGGCCAAGCGAAGGAATGCCAGTAGGCAACGGCAAAGCGCAGATGGTCCTCCATCCGCTTGCCCATGACGATCTCGTCGGCGTTGTAGTGGCGAAACGAGAACTCGTTGCCGCTGTCCGGCCCTTCGTAGCCGATCTTCGGAATACCCTTGAAGAAATCGCTCATGTCAGCCCTCTGATTGCCGTCTGCGCCGCCGCGTACCGCGCATGTCCCTCGTCGAATGCCCCGATCAGCGCCGCCACCGGCGCGATCGCTGCGCGCGATCTTCGGCGCTGGCGCCAATTCCGCCCCGCCGCCCGTCGCCGCCATCTGCGCCAGCCTTGCCGCGCCGAACGCGCCGCCGAAATCGCCCGCCTCGGGCAGGTCGATGGTCATGTCCAGCGCCGTCGCGATCGCCGCCAGCCAATAGTCCGACCGGCTGCCACCGCCCAGCGCCAGCAGGCTGTCGAACGATGTGCCGGTTTCCGCCAGCGCGTCGCGGCAGTCGCGGATCGCGAAGGTCACGCCCTCCAACACCGCCCGCGTCGCGGCCTCGCGGTCCGTGGCATGATCCAGTCCGACGAAAGCCCCGCGCACGGCGGCATCGTTAAGCGGCGTGCGTTCGCCACCGAGATAGGGCAAGAAAACAGTCTTCGAGGGCGCGTGCAGGTCGCCCAGCCCCTTGGTCAGGCTTCCCGCATCCGCCCCGACAAGGCCCGCGTACCAGTTCAACGCATCCGTGGCCGCCAGGATAACCCCCATCTGGTGCCAGGTTCCGGGTAGCGCGTGGCAAAACGTGTGAACCGCCGTTTCCGGGTCGGGCCGGTAGCCGTCGTTGGCGGCGAAAAGCACCCCCGACGTGCCCAGCGACACGAAGGCTTGTCCCGCCTTGACCACGCCCGCGCCGATGGCCGAGGCGGCATTGTCGCCGCCGCCGCCGGCGACAACAACGCCCGACGACAACCCCCAGCGCTGCGCCAGTTCGGCGCGCAGGGTGCCCGACACCTCGGACCCTTCGACCAGCCGCGGCATCGCATCGCGGTCGAGGCCAGAGCGCGCCAGCAGGTCGTCGGACCAATCGCGTGCACCGGTGTCCAGCCACGAGGTTCCGGCGGCATCTGACATCTCGGCCACGTGGTCCCCGGTCAGCCACAGACGCAGGTAATCCTTCGGCAGCAGCACCTTGGCGACCTTGGCGAAGACCTCGGGTTCCTCGTCGCGGACCCAGTGCAGCTTGGGCGCGGTGAAGCCGGGAAAGACGATATTGCCGGAAATCTCGCGCCAGCCAACCTCGGCGTCCATTGCCGACGCCTGTCCGGCCGACCGCGTGTCGTTCCACAGGATGCAGGGCCACAGCACCTGGTCCGATGCATCGAGCAGCGTCGCCCCGTGCATCTGTCCCGACAACCCGATCCCGGCGACCCCCGACAGATCGTGCCCCGCCAGCGCATCCAGAACCGTCTCGGCCGCCGCGATCCAGTCCGCCGGGGCCTGTTCCGACCAGCCATCCCGTGGCCGCGATACCGTCAATGGCGCTGTCGCCTCGGCCAGGATCGCCTGATCCTCGTCGATAAGGATGCCCTTCAGCCCCGAGGTGCCAAGATCGAGCCCGATAAACACTACGCGGCTTTCGCGGGGGTCTTTCCAAGGATGATCATGCCAAGGATGTCATCCTCGGTTACCTTGTCGACCTCGACCGTGCCCACCAGCTTGCCGTTCTTCATCACTGAAGCCCGGTCGCACAGGTTCTTGACCTGATGGATGTCGTGGTCGATCAGGAAGATGCCGATGCCCTGCTTTTTCAGCTCGTCGATCAATTCGGCCACCATCGCCGTTTCTTCGACGCCCAGTGCGGCGGTCGGTTCGTCCATGATCAGGATCTTGGCGTTGAAATAGACCGCGCGGCTGATCGCCACCGATTGCCGCTGCCCGCCCGAAAGCCCCGCAACGGGGGTCGAGAACCGGCGGAAGTTCGGCGTCAGACGGCCCATGATCTTGCGCGTCTCGGCCTCCATCGCCGCATCGTCCAACAGGCCAACCGGCGTGACCATCTCGCGGCCCAGAAACAGGTTCGAGGCGGCGTCGAGATTGTCCGCCAGCGCCAGGTACTGATAGATCGTCTCGATATTGTACTTGCGCGCATCGCGGGGGTTGTTGATATCGGCCTTCTGGCCGTTGATGTAGATCTCGCCGCCGTCGCGCTGCAGGGCACCCGAGACCATCTTCATCAGGACTGACTTGCCGGCGCCGTTATGGCCCAGCACGCCGACCACTTCGCCAGGATAAAGGTCCATACTGACGTCATCCACGGCGCGGATGCCGCCGAAGGCCTTGCGCATGTTGCGCAATTCCACCAATGGCGTGCCGGAGCGATCGATTTCATCGGCCATGGATCAGCTCCCCGTGCGCTTGCGGTAAAGGATGTCGATGTAGACGGCCAGCACCAGGACGATGCCGACGACGATGTTCTGATAGGGCGCATCGACCCCGACCATCGCCATGCCCGATTGCAGCGACTGCATGATCAGCGCGCCCAGGATGGCGCCATAGATCGTACCGATTCCGCCCGACAGGGCCGTGCCGCCGATCACCGCGGCGGCGATGACCCGCAACTCGTCCAGCGTGCCGATATCGTTTGAATGGAAGGTCTGCCGCGACGAGGCGACGATGGCAGAGATCGCGCAGAGCGCGCCGACGATCATGAATATCTTGACGATAAGCGCCCGGGTGCGGATGCCGGAAAGCTCCGCCGCTTCCGGGTTGCCACCGGTCGCGAAGATATAGCGCCCCAGCCGCGTGCGCTGCGCCGTGACGGTCATGACCACCGCGACTGCGATCAGGATCAGCACGGAATAGGGGATGCCGTAGCCGGTGGTATAGCCCTCGGGCATCACCTCGCCGCGCGCCTCGAACATGCGGGCCAGGCGGCGGGTCGGGATTTCGTAGGCGTTCAGGATCGCCACGAAGCCCAGGATGGCGACGACGATGATGATCCCGATGACGACCTCGGCCCACATCGGCTTGACCGGGAAGTCATGCGCCACCTTGGCGCGCCGGGCGCTCATCAACCCGTATAGTGCTGCAGCAACCGCCAGCAGGCCGAAGATCCAGCTACCGGTCACGCCAAGCGTGCCTCCGATCCCGCCGAAAAGCTGGAAATTCTGGTCGAGCGGGCCGATGGTCTGTCCGCCGGTCAGGTGCCAAGCGACATTGCGCCAGACAAAGAGACCACCCAGAGTGACGATGAAGGCGGGGATCGTCAGATAGCCGATCAGCCAGCCATGAAAGGCGCCAATCACGACGCCCGTCAGCAGGCCGACCAGGATGGCGATCGGCGCGACCAGCCCGTGACCCAGCTCCAGCCCCAGCCATTGCGGCGCGACGAAGGTCTGAACCATCGCCATCATCGCCGAACAGGTGGCCAGCAGCGAGCCGACGCTCAGGTCGATATTTCGGGTGACGATCACGAAAACCATGCCCGTGGCCATGATCGCCACGGATACGGTCTGGATCGTCAGGTTGAAGATATTGCGCGCGGTCAGAAACCGGCCATCGGTCAGCACGTTGAAGACCAGGCACAGCACGATGAAAGCGCCGATCATGCCAAGCAGGCGGGTGTCGATCTCGAGCTGGGCAAGCAGGTTTTTCCGCGTGCGTGTCGGTTCGCTCAGGGTGGTTTCGTCGGACATCGCGCGTCTCATTTTTGGATATTATCCATCTTCGGCGTCCCCACCTTCGTGGTGGAGACGCCGGCTTTCATCTTGGAAACAGAGACTTAGTTACAGGGCGACGGGGCCATATCGCCCGAGACGCCCTGGCACAGGACGTCCTTTTCGATCCAGCCCGCATCCACGACCACATCCAGGTTGTCCTTGGTGATCGGAACCGGCGCCAGGAACGTGGCGTTCATCTCGTTGCCGCCCGGTGTGGTGAACTTGACCGTACCGTCCACGGCATCCATCATCGTGCCGCCGGCCAGCGCCACGGCGATCTCGCCCGCGGCCTTGCCCAGCGCCCGCGCGTCTTTCCAGACCGACACCGTTTGCGTTCCCAGCGCCACGCGGTTCAGCGCGGCATGGTCGCCGTCCTGACCTGAGACCGGAATGCCGTCCATGCCCTGCGCCGTCAGCGCGGCCACGACGCCACCGGCGGTGCCGTCATTCGAGGCCACGACCGCATCGACGTTGTTATCGTTTTGGGTCAGGATCTGCTCCATGTTCCGCTGTGCGTTGGCCGGCAGCCAGCCATCGGTATAGGCCTCGCCCACGATGGTGATGTCGCCCGCATCCAGCGCCGCCTGCAGCACTTCCTGCTGACCGCCGCGCAGGAAGTCCGCATTCGGGTCGGCCGACGAGCCCTTGATCATCACGTAGTTGCCGCTCGGCTGCGCGGCGAGAACCGCGCGCGCCTGCATCCGGCCCACTTCGACGTTGTCGAAGGTCAGGTAGATAGGCGCGCGGGTCCTCGATCAGACGGTCATAGGCGATGACCGGAACGCCCTCGTCGGCGGCGGCCTGAACGGCCGGAATGATCGCCTCGGCGTCCTGCGCCAGCACGATCAGCGCATCCACGCCCTGGGCCATCAGGCTTTCGATGTCGGCCAGCTGCTTCGAGGCCGACGACTGCGCGTCGGTCGAAATGTAGGTGGCCCCGCCGGCCTCCAATGCCGCCTTCATCGCCGCCTCGTCGGTCTTCCAGCGTTCTTCCTGGAAATTCGACCAGCTGACGCCGACGGTCTGAGCATATACTGATGTTGAAGCGCCAACGGCCATGGCCGTGGCAAGTACAAGCGCCTTGCGCATGAGGTATCCTCCCAATAATCCTATCGCCCATAAGCGGACGGTCCGGTCGTGTGCCGAACCCCTGCATATTGCCCATATTAATTCATCTGTCAAAATAAAATTTTCATTATTTCCGAGAAATGCGGCCATTTGGGCCGAGTTTTGGCAAATTACCCTATCTTTTCGGTGGCGACTTGCTAGTATGCCGCCGAATTAATTCGGTGTTTGAAATTAATGACCCCTAGAAATCACCTCCCCCGCCCTGACCGGCTGCGGTCCCCTGGCCACCGCCAGCGGCTCGCTGCGCCAGCAGGTTTTTGAGCGGGTGCGCGCCGCCGGACTGATCCCGCGCGTCGATGTTGCGCGCGACCTCGGCGTCAGCCCGGCCTCGGTCACCGGCCTGGTCTCGGAACTGATCGACAACGGTTTCCTGCAAGAAGTCGCCACGCCGCGCGGCGACAGCGCCCGGGGCCGGCCCCCGGTGGCGCTGGGGGTGCGCGCGAAGGCCAACTATGTCGCCGGCATCAAGATGTCCGACCACAAGAACACCGCGATGATCGTCGATTTCGCCGGCGGCCAGATCGCCGAGGCCAGCCGACCCCGCGACGCCGAACAACTGAGCCTGGCCGCCCTGCTGGACGAGGCCGAGGACGTGCTCGACGCCGCGCTCGCCGCCGCCGCCATGCCGCGCTCCGCGCTCGCCTGCATCGGCATCGGCTTGCCAGGCACGGTCGACAGCGCCTCCGGCCAGACGCTGTGGTCGCCGCTGCTGACCGAACGCAACGCACCGCTGCAACAGGACCTTCAGACCCGCACCGGCCTGCCCGTCCGCATCGACAACGACGCCAATCTCGTCACCCGCGCCGAGCAATGGTTCGGCGAGGGCCGTGCGCTGTCGGATTTCGCCGTCGTCACCATCGAGCATGGCCTTGGCATGGGACTGGTGCTTGACCACCGGCTTTATCGCGGAGCCCACGGGCTGGGCATGGAAATCGGCCACACCAAGGTGCAACTCGACGGCGCGCTTTGCCGCTGCGGCCAGCGCGGCTGTCTCGAGGCCTATGTCGCCGACTACGCTCTGGTGCGCGAGGCCCGCACCGCGCTCAACCTCGGCAATCGCGGCGTCAAGAGCCCGCAAATCCTGCTCGAATCGCTCTATGACCACGCCAAGGCCGGCAACCAGTCCGCCCGCGCCATTTTCAGCCGCGCCGGGCGCTTCCTGGCGCTTGGCCTCGCCAACGTCGTCAACCTCTTCGATCCGTCGCTGATCCTGCTGTCCGGTGCGCGGATGCGCTATGATTACCTCTATGCCGAAGAGGTCCTTGCCGAAATGCAGGCCCTTACCCTGCAAACCGGCCGCCCCGCTCCACGCGTCGAGATCCACGCCTGGGACGATCTGATCTGGTCGCGCGGCGCCGCGGCGCTTGCGCTGGAAGCGACGACGAACATCGCGTTTGGCCCCGAGGTGGCGGCGGCATGAGACCGCTGCTGCTTGCCCTGCTGCCCGGTGCCGCTCTGGCCGGTGATCCGCTCTTCCTCGACCGTGCGCCGTCCTTGCCCGTCGCGCATGTCTATTCCGGCGGCTGGGAACACTTCGTCGGCGGCGGCGTCGCTGTCTTCGACTGCAATGGCGACGCCTATCCCGAACTGTTCGTCGCAGGCGGCGAAAACCCCGCGCGGCTGTTGCTCAACACCACGCCCGGCCCGGGTGCCGACCTCGCCTTCGCCCTTGGCGACATTCCCGGGATCAAGGCCGCCACCGGCGCCTACCCGATCGACATCGACAGCGACGGCCATCTCGACCTCGCCGTCCTGCGTGTCGGCCCGAACCTATTGCTCAAGGGCGGTCCCGAGTGCGCCTTCACCGACACCACAAGCGAATGGGGTTTCACCTTCGGCGACCGCTGGTCCACCGCCTTCTCCGCCACGTGGGAGCCGGGGCAGGACTGGCCCACGCTGGCGATCGGCAACTACGTCGACCGCGCCGACCCCGAGGGCCCGTTCGAGGCCTGCGACGCCAACGAGTTGCATCGCCCGGCAAGCACCCGCTATGGCCCCGCGCAACTGCTGGAGCCCGGCTTCTGCGCCCTGTCGATGCTGTTCTCCGACTGGTCGCGCCGGGGCCGCGCCGACCTGCGCATCTCCAATGACCGCCACTATTACGTCCGCGGCGGGTACGAACAGATGTGGCGGCCCGAGACCGGATTCCTGGGCCCGGAGGACGGCTGGAACAAGGTCTCGATCTGGGGCATGGGCATCGCCAGCCAGGACCTGACCGGCGATGGCCACCCCGAGGTGATGCTGACCTCGATGGGCGACCAATTGCTGCAATATGCAGGCGAGAACGGATACGAGACCGCGTCCTACCACGTCGGCGCAACGGCGCACCGCCCGCATCTGGGCGACGATGGCCGGCCCTCGACGGGCTGGCACGCGGCGTTCGGCGATGTCGACAACGACGGCCTTGCCGACATCTTCATCGCCAAGGGCAATGTCGACCAGATGCCCGGCTCGGCGATGCACGATCCCAACAACCTTCTGATGGCAGGCCCCGACGGCACCTATCGCGAAGCTGCCGGGACGGCTGGCATCGCCACCACCTCCCGCAGCCGCGGTGCGGGGCTCGCCGACCTCAATGCCGACGGGCTGCTCGACCTTGTCGTCGTCAACCGCCGGGCACCGCTGGAGCTTTGGCAGAACGTGACCCCCAGTGCGGGCCACTGGGTCGCCATCGACGCCCGCCAGCCCGGTCCGAACACCCGCGCCGTCGGCGCCTGGATCGAACTGCGCGATGCCGCGGGCAGGCTGCGCACACAGGAAATCACCGTCGGCGGCGGCCATGCCAGCGGCAGCGCCGTGCCGCTGCATTTCGGGTTGGGCGACAGTCCGTCAGCCAGGGCCCGCGTCCTTTGGCCGGATGGCACGGCAAGCCCCTGGCAACCCGTCGCTATGGATAAGGTGACGACGATCAGCCGCGCCGAAACGCCCTGAGGCGCGGCTCACCGGTCCACCGGCAACCCGCTTGGCACGGAGTTCGGCACGCCCAACCTCCCCTCTCGCGCCGCAGCACCGGTCAGCGCGTCGAGGAACGCCAGCAGGTCGTGAAGTTCGTCCCCACTCGCCCCGGAACCATTCCCCGCCGCCGCCGCACGCAGCGCCGCCACTTCCGTCGGATCGTCCAGCACCCACCAGTCATCGGCCCCGGGCAGTTCCGGCAGCCGCGCCCAGCCCCGGTCGAAGCCCTCAAGCGCCGCCACCGGATCGACATGCGCCCTAAGAAACCCCGCCAAGTCCGGATAGGCCCCGTTGTGCCCGTAAGGCGCGGTCAGCGTCACATTCCGCAAGCTCGGCGTCCGGAACGCAAAGGCATCCTGCGGCCACCCCGTCACCTCCATCCGACCCTCGTCGCGGGCATCGCTTTCAAATCGCGCCACCTTGCCCGGCCCGAACTGCGGAACTCCCATCGCGTGAAACCGGTGATCGGTCTGGAACGGCCCGGCATGACAGACCGAACAGCCGCCCTGGCCGTAAAACACCGCCATCCCCCGCGCCGCCTTGTCATAGAGAGCCTCACCGCGCAGAAAGCGATCGAACAGGCTGTCGTCCGACCGCCACTCGAACGCCATGAACGCCGCGATCGCGTTCGAGATATCGGTGAACGCAATGGCCCGGCCCGCCGCGATCTCCGGATAGACTTCGGCGAACATCGCCGCATAGTCAGGGATCGCCGCGACCCGTTCCGCGATGATATCCCAGGCGCCGCCCGGTCCGGTCAACCGGCCCTGCCGTACCGCCTTCGAGACGTCGTTCTCGGAATAATGCCCCGCCATTTCGTCCGGGCTCAGCACCGGGAACATGGTCTGCGCCGACAGCACGCCCGAGAATCCCAGCGTCATGTCCTCGTCGAGCGGCGTCCTGATGCCCCCGGGCCGCGACGCATCCGCCGCGATCCGCCCGTCGTGGAACAGCACGGTGAACTCCTTCGCGCCAAGGTTCCACAAGCCCGGCGCATTGCGCGGTATCCGCTCTTCCGGCATGTTCTGCGGATCGGCGCGACGAAACGGCCCCAGCCCGATGCCGCCCTCGCCGATCGCCAAAGACACGCCATCCGAAGTGCCGAATTCGGGGTGATGACAGGTGGCGCAGGCGATGTTGCGGTTGCCCGACAATATCCTGTCATAGAACAGCAAGTGACCCAGCCGCGCCTCGGCCTCGTTCACCGCCACATAGTCGGCGTCCGTCACCGGCCCCGGCAAATCCGCGGCCCCGACCCCGCCACTCCATAAGACGGCGCAAAGAAAAACCGCGCGCTTCATCCGGCCGAGAAACTCCTTCCCGATTCGAATGCCGGCAAGGCGTAGCAAATGCAGCGAACAGAGCCATGGCACTCCATGAACACCCCTCTCCCCAGATCCCGACCCCCGTGGCAAGCCCGCCCCCCCTGCTTCTTCTCTTCTTCAATACGCAAATCCCGACCAGAGACCCAAGGCCCAACGCCGCCGAAGACCACACCCGACCATGCAGGCACCTGACACAACATGGCGTGCGGGCGTAGCCCGCTCCTTTCGATCACCTTACCTCGGCGCCATCCGGATCGCGCCGTCCAGCCGGATCACCGTCGCCGTTCAGCATCGGATTCTCCACGATATGCCGCACCAGCGCGGCGTATTCCGCCGGATCGCCCAGCCGCGACGGGAACGGCACCTGCGCGCCCAGCGAGTCCTGCACCTCCTCGGGCAGACCCTCCAGCATCGGCGTCAGAAAGAGGCCCGGCGCGATGCTCATCACCCGGATGCCATGCTGCGCCAGGTCGCGCGCCATCGGCAGGGTCATGCCGACGATGCCGCCCTTCGAGGCGGCATAGGCCACCTGCCCGACCTGCCCCTCGTAGGCCGCGACCGAGGCGGTGTTGACGATGACGCCGCGCTCGCCGTCTGTCGCCCAGCGGATCGCTCGCGGACATGATCAGCGCCGCCTGGCGAGGCGCAGTTGAAACTGCCGATCAGGTTCACGCCGATGGTCTTGGCGAACACGCCCGGATCATGCGCCTCGCCGCGCGACACGGTCTTGGCGGCTGGCCCGATCCCGGCGCAGTTGACCAGCACGTGCAGCCCGCCGTGCCGCTGCTTCACTGCCGCCATGCCCTTCGCGACGCTTTCGGCATCGCCGACATCGACCGCCTGGAACGCGCCACCGATCGCTTCTGCCAGTTCCATACCCTGTGGCACGTTCATATCGAAAAGCGTCACCCGCGCGCCCTCGCCCGCCAGCATCCGCGCCGTCGCCGCCCCCAGGCCCGAGGCGCCGCCTGTCACGATGGCAATGGTCTTGTCGGTGATACGCATCGGCGGTCCTTTTTTTCCGGCACCATCATCCCGCCCCGCGCGGCGGGTGCAAGCCCCGATTGAAAGGCCGGCTTTCGCGCGGCTCCTCAGCGGCCTATGGTCCGCCGAACGAATCCGGTGAGGCAGGCGAATGCAGGAATGGTGGCGCGGCGCGGTGATCTATCAGATCTACCCGCGCAGCTTTCAGGACGACAACGGCGACGGCATCGGCGACCTGCCCGGCATCACCCGGCGGCTGGATCATGTCGCCGGGCTCGGCGTCGATGCGATCTGGCTGTCGCCGTTCTTCACCTCGCCGATGGCCGACATGGGCTATGACGTCTCCGACTACTGCGACGTCGATCCGCTGTTCGGCACGCTCGGCCGATTTCGACGCGCTGGTCGCCCGGGCGCACGAGCTGGGGCTGAAGGTGATCATCGACCAGGTGCATCAGCCATACCTCGGACCAGCACCCCTGGTTCGCCGAGAGCCGCAAGGCACAGACCGGACCGCAAGGCCGACTGGTACGTCTGGGCCGATCCCAAACCCGACGGCAGCCCGCCCAACAACTGGCTGTCGGTCTTCGGCGGCTCGGCCTGGACATGGGAGCCCGCGCGCCGGCAGTACTACCTGCACAACTTCCTCGACGTGCAGCCCGACCTGAATTTCCACAACCCGGACGTCCAGGATGCGCTGCTCGAGACGATGCGCTTCTGGCTCGACCGCGGCGTCGACGGCTTCCGCCTCGACACGGTGAACTTCTATTTCCACGACAGGGAGCTGCGCGACAATCCCCGGGCCAAGCCGGAACCCGATGGGCGCCCGCCGATGAACCCCTACGACATGCAGGACCACCTGCATTCCAAGATCGCGGCCCGAGAACCTCGCCTTCCTCGCGCGCCTGCGCACACTGACCGACGAATATGACGCCCGCACGCATGGTCGGCGAAGTCGGCGAGCGGACGCGCGCGGTCGAGATCATGGCCGACTACACCGCGCGGCACCGACCGGCTGCACATGGCCTATTCCTTCGACATGCTGGGCCCCGAATTCACCGCCGCGCATTTCCGCAAGATCATCACCGGCTTCTTCAACGGCGCGCCGGACGGCTGGCCATGCTGGAGCTTTCTCCAACCATGACGTCCAGCGCCACGTCAGCGCGCTGGATGCCCTATGCGCCGCGACCGGGCCGAACTGGCAAAACAGGCCATCGCACTGCTGACCAGCTTCGAAGGCACGATCGGCATCTATCCAGGGCGAAGAGGTCGGGCAGATCGAGACCGAGTTGGACTACGACGAACTGACCGACCCGGTCGGCCTGCGCATCTGGCCCGAAAACAAGGGCCGCGACGGCTGCCGCACCCCGATGGTGTGGGAAGGCGCAGGCGCCGCAACGCCGGGTTCTCCGACGGCACGCCCTGGCTGCCGGTCAAGGACGCGCAGGCGGCTCACAATGTCGCGGCGCAGGAGGCCGACGAAGCCTCTGTCCTGCATCATTACCGCGCGGTAATCGCCTGGCGCAAAAGCCAGGCCGCGCTGCTGACCGGGCGCACCGAGTTCCTCGACTTGGCCGAACCGGTTCTGGCCTTCCACCGCGACACCGGCGACACCCGGCTGACCTGCGTGTTCAACCTGTCGCCGGGCGACATCGCCTTGCGGGCAACGGGCAACACCGTACTGACCGGCCCGACCCAGAACGCCGCGCTCGCCGGTGATCGGCTGACGCTGGGCCCGAACGGCTATGCCTACCTGGTTGCCCGCGATGCCGAAACTGTCGGCCTGACCCTGCTGGAAAAGTCCGACGCGGCCTCGGTCGCCGTCGAGGTCCGCAAGCGCGGGTCCGTGTCGGGTTAGGCGGGCCGCGCCGCGATCAGTACGGTTGTGGGGCATCCACCGGGCCCAGGGCCCGCATCGCGTCATATTGCGACAGGAACACCTGACCCGTCAGGTCGGTCAGGAAATGCGCCCGTTGCAGCCGGTCCATCACCGGACCCTTCACCTCGCTCAGGTGCAACGACAGCCCCATGTCCCTTAGCCGCTGGTTGATCGCCTCAAGGCTTTCCAGCGCGCTCGAAGTCGATCTCGTTGACCGCCGAGCACATCAGGACCACGTGCTTCAAAGCCTTGTCGCGCGCGACCCGGTCATGGATGTAGTCCTCCAGGAACCGGGCGTTGGCGAAATAGAGGCTCTGGTCGATGCGCAGGGTCAGGACCTGTCGATCGGTCAGCACCTCGTGGCGATGGATATTGCGGAAATGCTGGGTTCCCGGCACCAGGCCGACCTCGGCGACGTGCGGGCGCGACGTCTTGTAGAGATGCAGCGCCAGCGACAGGATCACGCCAGCCGAAACCCCGGTCTCGACCCCAAATCCCAGCGTCAGCAGGATGGTCGCCGAAACGGCGGCGAAATCGGATTTCGAATAGCCCCATGTGCGCTTCAGGATCGAGAAATCCACCAGGCTCAGCACCGCGACGATAATCGTGGCGGCCAGCGTCGCCTTGGGCAGAAAGAACAAAAGCGGCGTCAGGAACAGCGCGGCAAGGGCGATGCCGACCGCTGTGAAGGCGCCGGCGGCGGGGGTTTCCGCCCCGGCGTCGAAGTTCACTACCGACCGCGCGAAACCGCCGGTGACCGGATAGCCGCCCGACACGGCGGCAGCGACGTTCGACGCGCCCAGCCCGATCAGCTCCTGGTTGGGGTCGATCCGCTGGCGCCGTTTCGCGGCCAGCGTCTGCGCCACCGAAACCGATTTCCACGAACCCGATGATCGAAATCAGCACCGCCGAACCGATCAGGCTGCTCCAGATGTCCAGATCAAACGACGGCGCTGTCAACGGCGGCAGCCCGCCGGGCACCGCGCCGACGATGGCGACACCGCGATCCTGCAGGCCAAATCCAAAGGTCAAAAGCGTGGTCACCGCCACCGCGGCCACCGGTCCCGCCTTGGTCAGCACATCGGCCAGCCGCGGCCCCAGTCCCGCGCGCACTAGAAGCGGTTTCAGCCCCTTGCGCACCCAGAACAGGAACCCGACCGATCCGCCGCCGATCAGCAGCGTCGCCAGGCTGGTGTCGGGCAGATGCGCGACCAGAGAGGCCAGAAGATCGACCAGGGTATGCCCCTCTGCACGGATGCCAAGGATGTGCTTCAACTGGCTGGTGGCGATCAGGATGCCCGAGGCGGTGATGAACCCGGCGATCACCGGATGGCTGAGGAAATTCGCCAGGAACCCCAGCCGGAACGCCCCCATCGCCAGCAGCACCAGACCCGACAGGAACGCCAGGGTGATCGCCGCCAGCGCGGTGTCGGCCGCGGTTTCCAGCCCCAGGTTGCCCACCGCCGCCGCCGTCATCAGCGAGACCACCGCCACCGGTCCGACAGCCAGAACCCGGCTGGAACCGAAGACGGCATAGGCGACCAGCGGCAGGATCGAGGCGTAAAGTCCCATCTCGGGCGGCAATCCGGCCAGCAGGGCGTAGGCCAGGGATTGCGGGATCAGCATGATCGTGACGATCACAGCCGCCATCAGGTCGCTGGCTGCGGTTCCTGCGTCATAGCGCCGGCCCCAGTCGAGGATCGGCAGGTAGCGGGACAGCGCATCGGCTCGCATGGCATGGCTTTCCGGATTGGCGCAGGACACTGAGGAACCGCAAGAACGGCGGGTGTCACGCAAAGATGAACATGCACCTGACCGGGCGGCAGAGCGCCTGCCCCGCCGATCAGGCCACGGCTTGGCCTCAGCTACACATTCATGTTATTGAATTCAAGTGGTGCGCTGCGCTACTGCTCCACCGCCTCGCGCACGATGCCGTCCAGCAGCGCCTGCACCTCCTGCATCGCACCGTCGGGCAGGTTGCGATAGCCGACCTCGACCGCGCCGTCCTTGTCGGTGACAAAGATGCCATAGGGACAATGGGCGATGTTCATCGGGTCGGTCTCCATCACCTTGCGCGACACCACCGCCGAGCAGAACATGAAAATGTCGGCCTGATCGAAGATTGTCATTTCGCTGCCGACATCCTCGCCCGTGCGGTTCAGCATGTCGCCGACATGGCTGACCCAGTCGATCACCAGCCCCTGCCCGATGATCGCGTTCTCCAGCGCGAAGGTGGCATCCTCGAAACTGCCCTCGAAGGGATAGGTCGTGGCCTCTTCAGCCAGCAGCGGAGTCGCGGCCAGCAGGACGGAAAGCGTAAGCGGTCTGAGCATGGCATGGGTCCTTTCTCATTTTGCAGGCAAAGCTATCATTCACCCGGGGCGCGCGACTTGATCCCGCGCAATTCACCGCCACTATTCCGGAAAACTGGCCAGATAGGCGACGATGGCGTCCAGTTCCTGCGGATCGTCGAGCCCCTTGAAGGTCATTCGCGTGCCTTTGGCGTAACCCCTGGGATCGGCTAGAAAGGCGTGCAGTTCGTCCGGCGTCCAGACCACGCCCTCTTCCGCCATGTCCTTGAACGTGCGGGAATACCTGAACCCTTCGGCCTGCCCCGCCACGCTGCCCACGATGCCGTTCAGCACCGGGCCGCTGCGGTTCTTGGCGCCGTCGCCGACCATGTGGCAGGTCTTGCACTTGCGGAACACGGCTTCGCCCGCCGCGACCAGGTCCGGATCTGGCGCGGCCTTTTCTACAACGGCCTCTTCAGGCGAGGCTTCGGCGGCTGCCGCCTCTTCCGGTTCCGCCGTGCCGACCCCGGCACCGGTATCGGGTGTAACGTCCAGAACGCGGGCGCGCATGGTGATCTCGACCGTGTCCTTGCAGTCGCTCATGCAAGGCTCGCCGGTGAACTCCGGCAATTCCACCTCGGCCCTGTCATCGAGGAAAAAACCGTCCGCATTGGGCATTTCGACGTCGTGGAAAGTCTCGCGCGACAGCACGAAATCGTCGTCCACCAGGTCGTTGGAATAAAGGATGTAGGCGGTGATCGCGTAGACCTCGTCAGGGCTGAGCGTTTGCGCATTGCCGAACGGCATCGACCGGTGCACGTAGTCCCACACGGTCGACAGGTACGGCCAGTACGACCCCACCGTCTTCAGCGGGTCCTTGTCGTCCAGCGTGCCCATGCCGCCGGCCAGCTTCGGCCAGTTATCGACGCCCTCGGCGAACGAGCCGTGGCAGACCGCGCAGTTCTCCTCAAACAGCATCTCGCCGTCCAGCACCGAGCCCGAGCCATCCGGCAAGCCTGTTCCGTCGGGACTGACATCCAGATCCCAAGCCGATATTTCTTCCGGCAAGGCTTCCCGGCCCAGCCCGAAGCCATCGGCCAGCGCCAGCGCCGGCAGCATCGCGGTCAGCGCCGCGACGGTGATCCATTCAGGAAACTTCGACATTTTCCGCCTCCCCGGTCTCGCGCACCCACCAGGTCTGGATTGCGTTGTTGTGATAGATCGAATTCAGCCCGCGGATTTCACGCAGGGCGGTCTTGGTCGGCTGCACGTAGCCGGTGCTGTCGACCGCGCGGCTTTGCAGCAGCATCTCGGAGCCGTCCCAGTCGATATCGAGGTAGAACCGCGACAGCGCCTTGTCCTGGCCGGGGGCGGCCAGTCGCGCGGTCTGCCAGTTGGCCCCGCCATCCAGCGACACGTCGACCCGTTCGATCGCCCCGCGTCCCGACCAGGCCAGCCCGGTGATGACCAGCGGCCCGGCCCCGTGGGTGATCGGCATTTGCGGGCTGGGCGAGGTGATCACCGACTTGGCGTCCATCTCGAAGGTCCACTTGCGGGCCGAACCATCCGCCATCACGTCAGTGTATTTCGACGTTTCCTCGCGGCTTTCCACCGGCGCGTCCATCACCTCGATCCGGCGCAGCCACTTGACCCACATGTTGCCTTCCCAGCCCGGCACCACCAGCCGCACCGGATAGCCGTGCTCCTTGCGCAGCGCCTCGCCATTGGCCTTGAAGGCGACCAGCACGTCGTCCAGCGCCTTTTCCATCGGGATCGAGCGCCCGTTCGACGAGGCATCGGCGCCTTCCACGTAAATCCACTTGGCCGATGTATCGTACCCGGACTCTTCCAGTAGCGTCTTCAGCGGGATGCCGGAATATTCCATGTTGTGAATCATGCCATGGGTGAACTGGGCGCCGTTCAACTGCGCGCCGGCCCATTCCATGCCCGAGTTGGCGGCGCATTCCAGCAGGTAGGTGCGGTTCACGCGCGGGAAGCGTTCCAGGTCGCCGTAGGTGAAGACCAGCGGCTTGCCGACCATGCCGTTGATCATCAGGCGATAATCCTGCTTGGCCAGTTCGATGGCGCCCGAATGGTTGCGCTCGAAGGCGCAGCCCTGCGGCGTGATCGTGCCATCCAGCGCGTGGATCGGAGTGAAGTTGACCGAGGATATCGTGTCCGCGGTCAGCCATTCGACGTTGCGCCGGATCACGTCATCCTCGAATCGGATCGGTTGCCCGTAGGGATATGCATCGACCGGATCGCCGAAGCCCTGCGCCCAGGGTTGCACCTGCGCGATCAGCGGATCGGGCGTGGCCGCGCCCGCTGCCCCCGCCGTCACCGTCGCCCCGGTCGCCGCCGCCGCTTTCAAAAAGGCCCGGCGCGTTTTCATGTCTGCCTGTGACATAGAACCTCCGTCGTGTTGAATTCAGATGCCGGTGACCTGCACCGCCGTCGTGTCGGGCACCGCTACGCTGCCCGCCTTGCGTATGTGGCTTTCCACCACATCCCAGATCGGCGGGCCCTCGGTGCCCTCGTTGACCGATGCCCATCCCGCGACGACATAGGATCGCGCCGGGTCGATCGCTTCGCCGGTCTTCAACAGTGTCATGTCGGAGATCCGGCTGCCCTGCGGCTTGCTGACGTCGATCCGGTAGCCCAGGCCCCCGGTGCGCACCATGTCGCCACCCTGCTGGTAGTAGGGATCGGGGTTGAACAGGTTGTCGGCCACGTCCTCCAGCACGACTTGCAGGAATTCGCCGGTCATTTCCGTGCGATAGGCGTTGGGATAGGTCATCGCGGTGACGTTGAAGATATCCTCGCGCGTGATGTCCTGGCCGGGCAGCAGCGACGGCCCCCAGCGCACGCCGGGGCGACAGCGCGATCTCGGCCTCGCGTTCCTCCAGCAGCGCGTTGCAGATCAGGTCGTCCCACGTGCCGTTGAAATTGCCGCGCCGGTAAAGCAGCGTGTCGGTCCGGCCGATCACCTCGGACAGGTCGGCGGCAAAGGGCGCGCGCTGTTCCTCGATTACGGCGGTCATCGCAGCATCGGGCGCGATCACGTCCGAAAAGATCGGGATCAGCTTGTGCCGGAACCCCATCATCCGGCCATTCTGCACGTCGAGGTCGACGCGGCTGACGAACTTTCCGTTCGAACCGCTGGCCACAATGATCGTGTCGCCGACCAGCACCGGCTCGGGCAGCGCGTCATGGGTGTGGCCCGACAGGATCACGTCGATGCCGGTCACGATCCCGGCCATCTTCTTGTCGACGTCAAAGCCGTTGTGCGACAGGCAGACGACCAACTCGGCTCCCTGCCCGCGCACCTCGTCTACCATCTCCTGCATATTCTCGTCGCGGATGCCGAACGAGTACTCGGGGAACATCCAGCCCGGGTTGGCGATCGGCATGTAGGGGAAGGCCTGGCCGATCACGGCGATCTTCACGCCGCCGCGCTCAAAGAACTTGTAGGGCGGGAACAGTTCCGACGGTTCGTCCCATTCGGCGTCGAATATGTTCTGGCCAAGGGCCGCGAAGGGCAGCTCCTCGACGATCTCGGCCACGCGGTCGCTGCCAAGCGTGAATTCCCAGTGAAACGTCATCGCGTCCGGCTTCAGCGCGTTCATCGCGTTGACCATGTCCTGCCCCGCGGTCTTCAGACAGGTGTAGGAGCCGTGCCAGGTGTCGCCGCCATCAAGCAGTAGCGCCTCGGGCCGCGCCGCGCGGATCGCGTTGACTACCGTCGCCACACGGTCAAGCCCGCCCATCCGGCCATAGCCCCGCGCCAGGGCCTCGAAATCGCCGGACGACAGCGCATAATGCGACGGCGATCCGTCCTCGATCCCGTAGAGCCGCCGGAAATCGGTGCCGGTGACATGCGGCACGGCACCCTTGTTGTCGCCCACGCCGATATTCACCGACGGTTCGCGGAAATAGATCGGCACCAGCTGCGCATGGATATCGGTGACATGGATCAGGCGTGACATTGCCGAAGGTGTCGAACTGCAACAACTGATCCTGGGTCAGCGCCTGCTGCGCCGCGAGGCGCGACCACTGGCCGAACCCCGATGCCCCCGACGATCGCCGAGGCGGCCATCGAGGCTTGCAGAAACTCGCGGCGAGAGATCATCGCAGACATCCTTCAGGTCAGTGTGCGCAAGTTACATGCGCTAAATTGAATGTTTCAGAGTAAAGAAGACCCGCGCCGGTGGCCCGGCGCGGGTCGTTCAGATCAGTTGCGGACGGACGGTCCTTCGACCGACAGACCATTGCCGCGCGAGGCGACGTAAAGCTCCAGCGCCACGAATTCCGGCGAGCCTTCGGCGAAGGTCTCGGCGCGGGTGTCGCGCACGCAGCCCTTGAACCGCGAATGCACCGCGTTCAGCTTGGTGTTCTTCAGGCGGTAGACCGGGAAGCCGTTGATCTGGCCCTGGCTCAGG
Organism: uncultured Alphaproteobacteria bacterium; assembly: GCA_963768205.1. Lineage (GTDB taxonomy): Bacteria > Pseudomonadota > Alphaproteobacteria > Rhodobacterales > Rhodobacteraceae > JAHELH01. The sequence continues at coordinate 84,168 of CAVYHB010000001.1, forward strand.
TGATCGGCGCGGATCATGTTGCCCTAGTTGTCCTCGTGGCAATTGGCGCAGGCCAGTTCCAGCTGGCCATAGCGGGTATAGTAGATCTCCTTGCCCTTCTCCCAGGTCGACTGGGCCGGGCCGTCGATGGCCACATTCGACCGGCATGCCGCGCGACACGGAAGAGATCAGCGCCGTCATGTCGACCATCTCGCCACCGGCGTATTTCCACGCCTCAGCGCCCATGCGGGTGGTGCGGCAGTCGTTGATCTGCATCTCCAGCGTGCGCACCTCGCCCGCGGCCTCGTTCCACTTGGGATAGACCGCGCGGACGCCCTTCATGCTTTCCGCGACGTCCTCGTGGCACGACGCGCAGGACTTGCCTTCGGATCCGTCGACCGTTTCCCAAGCGGCCATCGCGCTTTCGACCCCGATCATGCCGGGGTTCTCGAAATCGTCCATCTCCAGCGCCTGGGTCTCGTCCGCCCGGAAGCGCCAGCCGGAATAGATCGTGCTCATCACGCCTTCCAGATGGGCGGGCGCGGCGGCCTCGGTGATCATCTCGATCTCGTCGTTGACGACAAGCTGGTCGTCGTCGGGATCGGCAACCGCCGCGCCCCCGAACGACACGCAGACCGCCAACGACGACACGACACGCAACATATTGTTTTTCATTATCATTCCTCCCTGAACGCGCGGTCTAGTTGACGCTGATCGACTTGGTTTCCTCGTAGACCGACCCGTCGTCGTCATACCAGGTGAACTTGAAGTCGCCGGCCTCGGGCACGGTCGCCTCGAACTCGAAATACGGGTTGGTCGAGATCGCCGGTTCCAGCGTCACGTCGATCACCATCTCGCCGTTGAACTCGCAGGTGAAGCGGTTGATGATCGAGCGCGGGATCTTGTTGCCGTCGCTGTCCTTGCGCTGGCCCGATTCCATCTTGTGGCTGATCAGGGTCTTGATCGTGATCGCCTCGCCGGCCGTGGCCGATTTCGGGACTTTCACGCGGGGTTTGACATCGGATGCCATTGTTTTCTCTCCTGGAATAATGATCAGGGGCGAACCCCCGCGCCTAGCCGCCGCAGCCGCCGATTGTGACTTTCACGGTCTGCCGCGCCTCGGCAAAGCTGCCGTCGGCCATCTTGGCAACCGCGACCACGTCCTGCGTGCCCGCAAGCCGCATCCGCGTCGAGGCGGACTGCTGTCGCCGCCAGCGGACCGAAGGTGAAGGCGGCGACGGCGGGCGTCGGATTGCCGTCGGCGTAAACCCGGATTTCCACGGCACCGGGAGCTTCGACCGCGATCGGCACGGTATTGCCGTTCTCGGCAATCTCGGGCGCGGTCAGGGTCACGCCGCCCATCGTCGGAGTGGCGCCACCGGTGAACTCGGCGATGGCGTCGTCGGCGGCAGCGAAGGCACGCAGCGGCAGAAGCGCCAGCAATGCGCTGCTGAAACCGGCGGTCACGGCCTCACGTCGTGTCAGTCTCATTTCATCTCTCCTTGCTCGAGCAGCCCCGGGGGGCGCTCAATTCTCTTTCAGCGTCATCAGGTAGGCGACGACATCCTCGACCTGCTGCGCACTCAGCAGCGGGGACAGTTCCTCGGGCGTCGCCGCCTTGCCGGAGTAGGCATTGCCGGGACGGATGTAGCCGGATCTCTTGTAGAAGGACGGCATCATCGTGCCCTCGAACATCATCTTGGCGTCCGCCACGATGCCGCGCAGCTCTTCCTGGCTCCAGCGGTCGGCGACGCCGTCGAGCGTCGGACCGACTTCGCCGTGGAACGGGAATTCCTTCAGCTTGGTGACCTCGTGGCAGGCGATGCAATTGCCCAGGCCCCGCGTCACCATGATCAGGCGGCCCTCTTCGGCATCGCCCGATTCGCCCGACAGCGACGCGTTGACCGCGCCGTCCATGTACTTCACTTCGGCGGGCATAACGGTTTGCGCATGCACCGCCCCCGTCCCGACCAGCAGTGCCGCCAGCGGCATCAGATATCGTTTCATGGGCCCTCCCTAGACCTAGTTTCCGACCACGTTACGCAGAGGCGGGCCTGGGCGCAACTATAAATTCACATCTTTGAATGCGGCACAGACCGCCGCGCCCTGTCAGCGGGTGTCGCCGTCGTCGCGTTCCTGAATGCGGCGGGCATGGTAGCGCTGGAAATCCTCTTCCGACTGGTCGAGATAGCGGTCTTCCGCAACCCAGGTCATCATGTCCAGCGTCGTCCCGGCCGAGAACGCGCCCGGCATCACCGACACCGCCTGCTCGACGGCGGACTTCTCCGGATCGACCGCGGGCGGCAGGAAGATCATCGTCGGCGTGAACAGGATGCCCCATTTCCGCGCCGCCGCCTTTTCGGCCAGCGCCTCGCCATCGGTGTCGATGATCTCGATATCGCCGTGCAGGTTCAGCTGCACCGGAAAGTAGGTATCCTCCAGCATCGCCTTCACCCGCGCATCGGTAAAGGTCTTCTCGTGCATGTCGCGGCAGTAAAGGCAGCCGCGTTGCTCGACCAGAAGCACAAGGCGCTTGCCCTCGGACGCGGCCTCGGCGGCATCCTCCTGCAAATCCTTGAACGTGTCGCGCAGCCAGTCGGCCTTGTGCAACCCGTCGTCGCCGATCTCGGCGGCCAGCGCTGGCAGGGCCAGGAACATCGCGGTCAGGCAGGCAATCAGACGTCTCATGGTGTCTCCTTTCTCAGCCGATCTGCGGCCAGTATTGCAGCATCCAGTTGGCAATGTAGTTTATTGTATCCGTGGCGATCAGGATTCCAAACACGATCAGCAGCACGCCCATCACTTTCTCGACCGTACCCAGATGGCGCCGGAACCGCGCCATGAAGCGCATGAACGGGCCCACAAAAAGCGCCGCCAGCACGAAGGGCAACGTCATGCCGGCGCCGTAGACGAACAGCAGCCAAGCCCCCTGGCCCGCCGACTGGCTGCCCGCCGCCGTCATCAGGATTGCCGCCAGCACCGGCCCGACGCAGGGCGTCCAGCCAAAGGCGAAGGCCAGCCCGATGACATAGGCGCTCACCAGGCTCATGGCCTGCGTCGAACCGCCCTCGGCGCGGAACTGGCGATACAACAACCCGATCCGGATCACGCCGAGAAAATGCAGGCCCATCAAGATGATGATCCCCGCCGCCACCCAGCGCAACACGCCGAACCACTCGCGCACCAATTGGCCGAACCCCGACGCCGCGGCGCCAAGCCCGACGAAGATGGTGATCACGCCCGCCGCAAAGCACAGCGCAGACAGGACAGCCCGCAGCCGCACCGCGCGCGTAAGTCCGCCACCCGCACTGATCTGGTCCATGCTGACGCCCGCCAGGTAGCTCAGGTAGAACGGCACCATGGGCAGGATGCAGGGGCTGAGGAACGACAGAAGCCCGGCCAGCAGCGCCCCCATCACGGTGATGTCAAAACCCATCCGCCGGTTCCTTGATCAATTCACATATTCATATTATGTTGTGAACGAACGTGCCGTCAATCGGACCTTGCATGACCGGACGCCTAGCCCTTGTCCTGATCGCCCTTGTGCTGGCGATGGCGCCGCGCACTGCGTCGGCGGCTGAACTGCTGATGTTCGAACAACCCGGCTGCCACTGGTGCGAACGCTGGGATGTCGAGATCGCGCCGATCTACCCCAAGACGTCCGAAGGACAGGCCGCCCCGCTGCGCCGCCTGGACATCCATGCGCCGGTGCCGGGCGACGTCATACTATTGCGAACCGCGTTCTACACGCCGACCTTCGTGCTGATCCGGGACGGGCGCGAACTGGCCCGCCTGGAAGGCTATCCCGGAGAGGATTTCTTCTGGGGATTGCTGGAAAAAATGCTGACCGACCACGCCGTCCCGCTGGATCCCGCCGGATGACCCGCCTGATAAATCAAACCACCGGAAACTGATGCCATGGCCCTGCCCGTTCTGAATAACGACATGTCCCCGGATGACATGGACCGTATTGCGCAAAGCGCCTGCGATGCGGCGAATTTCCTCAAGGCGATCAGCCACGAGGGACGCCTGATGATCCTCTGCCACCTGGTGACCGGCGAGAAATCGGTGACCGAGCTGGAGGAACTGCTGTCGGCCCGCCAGGCCGCCGTCTCGCAGCAACTGGCCCGCCTGCGGCTGGAAGGGCTGGTGACGCCGCGGCGCGAGGGCAAGACGATCTTCTATTCGCTGGCCGATGACCGCCCGCGCAAGGTGCTGGAAGTGGTCTACGACCTCTTCTGCCGCGAAACCGCCTGAGGAACGCGCGGCGATGTTCGAGGGCCTCAGCGACACGACCGTCGTCGCCCTGATCGGCGGGTTCGGCGGTATCGCTCTGGGTCTTGCGGCGCGGCTCGGTCGATTCTGCACGCTTGGGGCCATCGAGGACCTGCTTTACCAGGGTTCCGCCATCCGGATGCGGATGTGGGTGCTGGCCATCGGCACGGCCATACTGGGCAGCTTCACCCTGATCGGGTTGGGTGTTCTCGATCCCGCCGACACGCTTTACTTGGGCTTCGCCTGGAACCCGCTTGCCAGCGTTCTCGGCGGTCTGCTGTTCGGCTATGGCATGGCGTTGGCGGGCAACTGCGGTTTCGGCGCGCTGGCGCGGCTGGGCGGCGGCGACCTGCGCAGTTTCGTCATCGTCATGGTGATGGGCATGGCCGCCTATGTCACCCTGTCGGGCCCGCTGGCCTGGCTGCGGGTCCGCGCCTTCCCGGTGCCGCAGGCCGACGAGCAAGCTCTTCCCGGCATCGCCGAGGCGCTATCGCACCTGACACACCTGCCCGCGGTTGCCATCGGGCTGACCATCGGTGCCGCGCTTTTCGCCGCGGCCCTCGCCTCTCGCGCCTTTCTCCGAACGCCGGGGCCGGCGATCTGGGGCGTCGTGGTCGGCCTTGCCGTGGTCAGCGGCTGGGCCGGAACTGCCCTTGTCGCGGCGCATGGCTTCGACGCGATACAGGTCGCCTCGCACACCTTCGCCGCCCCGGTCGGCGAAACGATGCTCTACGCGATGACCGCCTCGGGCAACACCTTGAGCTTCGGCATCGGCTCTGTGACAGGCGTCTGGACCGGGGCGCTGATCGGCTCGCTGATCAAGGGCCATTTCCGGTGGGAGGCCTGCGAGGACCCGCGCGAATTACGCCGCCAGATCTTCGGGGCCGGGATGATGGGCGTCGGCGCGGTGATGGCGGTGGGCTGCACCATTGGCCAGGGCATATCCGCCTTCTCGCTGCTGGCGTTCAGCGCGCCGGTCACGTTGCTTGCGATCTTCGCGGGCGCGGCCCTGGGCCTGCGGCAACTGATCGAAGGGTTTGCGCCCGCCGAATAGGTGCCTTCAAGATGAGCCCCTGCGGGGCACGCAAGGGTTTACGCCGCGCTACGCGCGTCGCGATGGGCGGGGAGCCAGCCCCGTCGCCATTGCCGATCGGACCAATGGCGCATCCAATGGCGACCCCCCGAGGTATTTCCGAAAAGATGAAGCAGCCTCAGGCGCGCATCCGGCTGCCGTTGGCGTCGAACAGCGGCTGCCGTTGCAGCGTGGCGGTCAGCCTGTCGCCCAGAAGCTCGATCTGCCAGCCATCGTCCAGTTCGGCCATCTCGCGCGGCACGTAGCCGATGGCGACCGAGGCGCGGCTGGCATGGGCATAGCCGCCCGACGTGACCCAGCCCACCACTGCGCCGTTCTGCCAGATCGGCTCGTCGCCGATCACGTCGGCGTCCTTCGCGTCGAGCACGAAGCTGCGCAGCCGCATCTTTCCGCCCGCCTCCTTGTGCCGTTTCGCCGCCGCCTTGCCGATGAAATCGGCGTCCTTCGATAGAGCCACGAACCGTCCCAACCCGGCCTCATAGGGTGTGTAGATCGGCCGGTACTCCCGCGCCCAGCCACCGAAATTCTTCTCGAGCCGCAGCGCGTTCAGTGCGCGCAGCCCGAAATGCCGGATGCCGAATTCGGCGCCCGCCTGCAACAGGCCGGTGTAGATGTGGCGCTGATACTCGGGCTTCATCCAGATCTCATAGCCCAGATCGCCGGTGAACCAGACCCGACCGACCAAAGCCGGGGCCAGCCCCAGCGTCATGCGCCGGATGTCCATGAATTGAAACGCTTCTGCCGACACGTCCTCGTCGGTCAGCCTGGCCAGAACCTTTCGCGCATTCGGCCCGGCGATGGAAAGCCCAACCATTCCGGCACCATAAGCGGTTATCTTGACACCGCTTTCGGGCAGATGCCGGTCGAACCAGCGCATGTGATAATCCTCGGCAATGCCGGAACCGGCGATGAAGAAATCGCCCTCATCCAGCTTCGCCACCGTGAAATCGCCGATCAGCTTGCCCGTCATGCTTCAGCATCGGCGCCAGCGCCATGCGACCAGCGCCGGGCATCCGGCAGGCCAGCAGGCCGATCGAGCCAGGCTTCGGCCCCCGGGCCGGTCACCGAATATTTGGCGAAGCCGCTGATCTCGATGATGCCGACACTGTCGCGCACCGCGCGCGCCTCGGCCCCGACGTGGTCGAAATCGGTAGACCGGTGCCACGAGAAGGTCGTCCGTCACGCCTTCAGGCGCATACCACAGCGCGGTCTCCAGCCCGTGCGCCGCTCCGAACTGCGCGCCCTGCGCCTTGAGCAGATCGTAGATTGGCGTCGTCTTCAGCGGCCGCGCGGCGGGCAGTTCCTCGTTCGGGAACCGGATCGAGAAGCGGCGCGAATAGTTCTCGCGCACCTTGGCGTTGGTGTAGTCCCGGTTCGCGAAGTCGCCGAACCGCGCCACGTCCATTGCCCAGACGTCGAAGCCCGGATCGCCCTGGATCATCCAGTTTGCCAGCGCCAGCCCGACGCCGCCGCCCTGGCTGAACCCGGCCATCACGCCGCAGGCGCACCAGAAGCCCGGCAGGCCTTTCACCGGCCCGATCAGCGGGTTGCCGTCCGGAGCGAAAGTGAAGGGACCGTTGATGATCTGCTTGATGCCGGCATTCTCGAACGCCGGGAAGTGCTCGAAACCGACCTCCAGCGAGGGCGCGATGCGGTCGATGTCGGGGGCGAGCAATTCGTGGCCGAAGTCCCAGGGCGTGGTCTTTTCCGACCACGGCCTGCCGGCCTTCTCGTAGGTGCCCATCAGCATCCCGCCGCGTTCCTGGCGCAGGTACAACTCGCCGTCGAAGTCGATTGCGTGGATCACCTCCTTGCCGGTACGCGCGTTGCATTCGGCAACTTCCGGCATGTCCTCGGTGATCAGGTACATGTGCTCCATCGCCAGAACCGGCAGTTCCAGCCCCACCATGCGCCCGACCTCGCGGGCCCAAAGCCCGCCGGCATTGACCACGTGCTCGCAGATCACGTCACCCAGATTGGTTCTGACCCGCCAGCCGTCGGGGTGCCGCTCCAGCCCCTCGACCTTGCAATGGGTTTGCACCGTCGCTCCCAGCTTGCGTGCCGCCTTGGCATAGGCATGGGTCACGCCGGACGGGTCGAGGTGGCCGTCGACGACCGTCTTCACCGCGCCGACAAAGCAGGACGGATCGAGCAGCGGCATGATGTCATGGGCTTCCTCGGGACTGATCAGTTCCGCCTCGATGCCCAGATAGCGGCCCTTGGCGACAATCCCCTTCATCCAGTCCAGCCGCTCTTGCGTGGCTGCCAGCATCACCCCGCCGGTCAGATGAACGCCGGTCGCCTGACCGCTCAGTTCCTCGATTTCCTTATAAAGATCAATGGTATATTGCTGCAACTTGGCGACATTGGGATCGCCGTTGATCGTATGCATCCCGCCCGCCGCATGCCATGTGGACCCAGAAGTCAGCTCCGACCGTTCCAGCAACAGGGCGTCCTTCCAGCCATGCTTGGCCAGGTGATACAGCACCGAACAGCCGACCACTCCGCCGCCGATGACGACGACTTTTGCCTGGGTTTTCATGGGCTAGCCTCTCATTCTTGATGCATCCGGATCGAACAGGGGCGTGGGTGTCACCACCGCGCGCCGCCGTTCGCCCAGTATCTCGATGTGGAATTCCGCCCCCGCCTCGATGCGGTCCACCGGCAGGAACCCGATCGCCACCGACTTGCCCGCGTGGTGCGCATAACCGCCCGAGGTGCAGAACCCGACAACGTCTTCGCCGTCGAAGATCGGCTCATAGGCAACGACATCGGCGTCTTTCGCATCGACCACGAATGTCGTCAGATGCCGGTCAGGCGGAGCGTCCCGCAGCCGCATCGCCGCATCGCGCCCGATAAAGTCGTTCTTTTTGAAGGACACGAACCGGTCCAACCCGGTCTCGGCAGCCGTATAGTCGGGGCGATATTCGCGCATCCACGACCCGAACGATTTCTCCAGCCGCAGCGACATCATCGCCCGCATCCCGAAGGGCTTCATCCCGAAGTCCTGCCCCGCAGCGGCCAGCGTCTGGTAAAGCGCAACCTGGTGATCGCGGGCGCAATAGATCTCATACCCCAGGTCGCCAGTGTAACTGACCCGCGCCACCGTGACCGGGATATGCCCCACGGCGAACTGCCGAACCGACAGAAACGACAGCGCATCGCGCGACACATCCGCCCCGGTGACGGCCTGCAGGACCGCCCTCGCGTTCGGCCCCGCGATCTGAAAGCCCAGAAGATCTTTCGATATATTCCGGATAGTTATGCCGGGTTCCTGATGTTTCAGAAACCAGCGCATGTGGAAATCCTGCGCCGAAAAACTGGCGGTCAGCTGCACACTATCATCGCCCAACCGCATCATGGTGAAATCGCCGATGATCTTTCCCCTGGGCGACAGCATCGCGGTCAGCGCCATTCGCCCCACCTCCGGCACCCGGTTGGCCATGATCCGGCCCAACCAGTCGACCGCATTCGGTCCCGTCACCAGATATTTGCCAAAGTTATGGATCTCGTTGATCCCCACCGCCTCGCGCACCGCCCGGCATTCCACCCCCACCGCCTCGAACGCATTCGAGCGCCGGAACGTCGGCTCTTCGAACCGCGGCTCGCCGTCGGGCGCGAAATAGTTGACATGCTCCATGCCATAGCCCGACCCGAACACGGCCCGGTGCGCGTCCCACAATCCATAGGCGGGCGTGGTTTCCAACGGCCGTGCCACCGGCAATTCCTCGTTCGGATAGGAAATCGAGAACCGGCGCTGATAATTCTCGGTCACCTTCAACCGCGTCCAGTCCGGCCCGGTCCAGCCGCCAAACCGCGCCACATCCATGGCAAAGACGTCGTTCTCCGGCTCGCCCGCGACCATCCACTCCGCCAACGCCTTACCGACGCCGCCGCCCTGGCTGAACCCGGCCATCACCGCGCAGGCAGACCAGTAACCGCGCATCCCCGGCACCGGGCCGACCAGCGGGTTGCCGTCGGGCGCAAAGGTGAACGGCCCGTGGATCACCGACTTGACGCCCGCACGTTCCAGCACCGGAAACCGTTGGTAGGCGAACGCGATCGAGTCCTCGATCTTGTCCAGATTGTCCGGAAGCAGCTCATGCCCGAACGACCACGGCGTGCCACCAACCGCCCACGGACGGCAATTCTGTTCGTAAAATCCAATACATAGCCCGCGACCTTCTTGCCGCAGATAGCTCTCGCCCGCCGGGTCCATCACATGCGGATGCTCGGCGTCGCGCTGGTAAATCTCCGGCACGTCGTCGGTGACGATGTACTGATGCTCCATCGGGTGCAGCGGCAGGTAAAGCCCCGCCATCGCCGCCACCTCGCGCGCCCAAAGCCCGCCTGCGTTAACCACGTGCTCGGCATGAATGGTGCCCTTGTCGGTCACCACATCCCAGGTACCATCGCCGCGCGGCGTCGTCGCCGCGACCATGCAGTGGGTCTCGATCGACGCCCCCGCCATCCGCGCCGCCTTGGCATAGGCGTGGGTCGTCCCCGACGGGTCCAGATGCCCGTCCAGCGGATCATAAAGCCCGCCCAGAACGCCCTCGACATTCGTCACCGGCGCCAGCCGCGCGATCTCTTCCGGCGAGACAATCTCGGTTTCCAGCCCCATATAGCGATGCTTGGCGCGCTCGGCTTTCAGCATGTCCAGCCGGTCACGGTCGGCCGCCAGCGTCACGCCGCCCACATGATGCAGCCCGCAGGACATGCCGGTGATCTGTTCCAACTCGCGGTAAAGCCGGATCGTGTAGCCCTGCAACGCGGCCATGTTGGTATCGGAATTGAGCGTGTGAAACCCGCCCGCCGCATGCCATGTCGAGCCGCTGGTCAGCTCCGACCGCTCCAGCAGCATGACATCGCTCCAACCCATCTTGGTCAAATGGTAGAGCACCGAGCAACCGACAACTCCTCCTCCGATAACAACAACTTGCGCGGCGATCCTCATGTCATTCCTCGCGCCCCCGCGCCTTCAGCCTGGCGTGCAGATCGACCGCACGCGCGTCGCCTTCGTCCAGCGCGAACACATAGGCATGGGTCAGGTAGAAACACGCCGCCTCCACATCGCCCGCCGCCTCGCTGCGCTCTGCGGCCTCGGCATAGAGAACGACCAGCGCAAGCTGATCCTTCATCGCATGGGCCGCCAGCATCCGCACGTCCAGATCGACCTGGTCGCCAGCGAAACTTTCCGAAAAACCCTTGCGAATTCCTTCCGGGAACTCCGGTTCCGGCAGCGCCGCCATCACTCCGCCGCCACCCGCAGCCCGCTCATCCGCGACGCCACCCAGTGATGGAAGCAATGCGTCGGTCCGTCCATCGCCGGGCTGAACTTGCCGCCGTCGAAGTAGATGCCCGCGCGACCCTTCTGCATCCCCTCAACGACGAAGAGATCCTCTTCGAACACGGCGTACCACATCTCGGCATTGCGCTTGCGCATCGGCTCCCAGTCGGTGCCGGTCGCCTCGTTCGTCGCGTAATACAGCGACACATGCTCGACGGTGCGATCCTTCCCCATCGGCTGCAGGATGATCGCGAAGGCGTGGTCGCGGTGCACGCCCAGCAACACGTTGGGATAGAGCGCCACGTATTCCGCGCCCGCGTCCCACTTGTCCGACAGCCCTTCGAAATCGGGAAACCGCCGCCCGTCATCGGTGATCATCGGGCGGTAAACCAGCGTTCCCTGTCCCGAAAAGCGGCCCGGTTCCTCGATGTGATAGTGATCCTCCAGCCGCGAATAGCTGTTCAGCCCGGGATGTATCCACGGCAGGTGATAGCTTTCGCAGTAATTCTCGACCGCCAGCTTCCAGTTGCAGGCGACATCGAAGCTGAAGCCGCTTTCCTCGCCGCCCGGCACCAGCGGCTGCCCTTCGAACTCGCCCCAGCGGGCAATCGCGGCCCCGGCGTAATCCCCAAAAGCAGGGGCCGTGCCCGAAACGTTCACGAAGATGATGTCGCGCCAGACATGGCTGCGAATCTCGATCAGCCCCAGGTCCTTTCGACGGATTTCCTCGTGCGTGTTCTGCCCCGGCCCGCCCACATGCGGCGTGGTCACCAGTTCTCCGGTCAACGCGTAGCACCATGAATGGTAGGGGCAGCGCAGCACGCCGCCGACCTTTTTCTTTTCGGACACCAGGATCATGCCGCGATGACGGCAGGTGTTCTGATGCACCCGCACCTCGCCCGTCCGGGTGCGGACGGCCACCAGCGGCATGCCCACGAAGTCGACGGGCATGGCATCGCCGCCCTCCGGGATATCCTTGGCAAAGCCGATCGCCGCCCAGGTATCGAAGAGCACCTTTTCCCGTTCCTCGGCAAAGACCGAATCCGACACGTAGTGATCGTTGGGCAGGCCCTTTGCGGTCGAGACCGGGTTCAGGACATCGGACAGGGACGCGTTGCTCATCGGGATACCTCCGGCTTGGCGGGCGCTTTCGGCAACCTGCACCGCGTGCGCATCGCCGTCGGTGTCACCCGCGACATCGACGTTTCTCACAGCGACATTCGCCGCACCGCGCAGCCCGGCTAAAGCGAAACGGCCTGCCCGGTCCGCGCCGACTGCTGTGCCGCCAGCCCAATCGCCACCGCCCGGGCCCCGTCGCGCATGCGTCACCTCGGGCGCGCCGCCGCCGCGCACCACCTCGCAGAACCGCTGATGCTGGTAGAAGGTCGCGCCGTTGTGATCGCCCGCCGCCAGCAAGCCCGCCTCGACGGGCAGTTCCAGACACATGCGGCCCCTTGGGCTTGCGCGGGCTGAAGACGATCTGCGGCACCGGGGCTGGCTGGTCGCTGTCCCAGAACCGGCCCGGACCCGGCACGAAGGCCTCGATCTTGCCCGACGGCCCGACGGCGCTGATCTCTTCCTGGTAGCGCGCGCCTTCGGCGAACATGCACAGCTCCAGCATCGCCCGCGCGCCGCCCTCGAAATCGACGATCACATAGCCTGCGTCCCAGATGTCCGGTGTGGCCCCGTCATAGCTTTCGTCCAGGTGGTTCAGCATCTGCGCGGCCGACGCCATCACCCGCACCGGCTCTGCCCGCATCACCAGGCGCATCAGGTCGAAGAAATGACAGCATTTCTCGACCAGCGTGCCGCCGGTATTGCGGTTGAAGCGGTTCCAGTCGCCGACCTTCGGCAGGAACGGAAAGCGGTGTTCGCGGATCGTCAGCATCTTTACGCCGCCGGTGGCGTGGTCGACTTCCGCCAGCAGACGCGCGATTGGCGGCATGTAGCGGTACTCCATCGCCACCCAGACCGGGGCGGGATAGTCGCGCAGCATCTTGTCGACGAAGCCGGCGTCGTCCGGATCGGTATAAAGCGGCTTTTCTATCAGCAGCGGCAGCGGCCGCGTCGCCGCGATCTGGCGCAGTTGCGGCACGTGCAGGTGGTTCGGGCTGGCCACCAGCAGGCAATCAAGCTCGCCTCGCGCCAGAGAGCGCCTCCAGGCTGTCCTCCTGCACCGCCAGCGGCGCCAGCGCCGCCGCAATGGCGCGCATACTCGGGTCGGGTTCGTAGATCGCCACCACTTCCGCCCCGTCCAGCAGTGCGATGTTGCGGATGTGCTCCTGCCCCATCATGCCGGCGCCGATCAATCCGTACTTGCACATTTCCAACATTTCCCTGCTATTTCAGCCTAGAAACATATCTGACTTTATCCGTATCGAACCAGGTCCGTGAATACTCGGGCGTTTCGCCGTTCTGGTCCCAACTGGTCCGGTCCACCCGGCCCAGCCATCGGTTCGACCCGGGCAGCAGCCCCGCGCCCCAGTCCGGGCAAAGCCCCAGACCGATCCGGTCCTCGGCGCGCTGGATGCGCAAACCAAGCGCCTTGCTGTAGAAGAAGTACAAGCGACTCCGACAGGTCCTGCCGCCGCAACCGCTGCGCAAAAGCCGGTATCCAGCCAGATTTCCTCCAGCGCCGCCGGCCTGCCCGTTCAACCGTCGCAGGCGCCGGATGCGGTGCGCCCGGTCCGAGCGGCCGAAACGTGGCAGATCGGCGGGCTTGTGCGGCTCTCGACCGCGATCAGTTCCGCCGTCGGCAGCCCGCCGCCCTCGACCAGTTCCAGCCGGAAGAACGCATAGACGCTTTCGCCCCCGGTTCCCTGCTTGACATAATTGCCCGACCCCTGCCGCCGCTCCAAAAGGCCCTTGCCGGTCAGATCGGCCAGCGCCTTGCGCAGGGTCCCCACGGAAATACCCATCTCTGCCGCCATCTCGCGCTCGGGCGGCAGGCGCTCGCCGTCCAGCAGCCGGCCCGCGGCGATCTCGCGGATCAGCATCTCGCTGATCTGAACATAAAGCGGCAGGGCAGTGGGGTCTGGGCCATGACGATCGGCACTCCGGAAATTGATACACTATTGATGCATTCTGTCGCAGATGCTACGCAAGGACAAAATGTCGCAGCAGGGAGAGAATTCGATGACAGTCGTCCCAGTCACCTCCGCCGATCTCGACGCCGCCGAGGTCTCCTGGTTCGCGGCCCTCTGTTCCGACGACTACGCCCAGTCTGGGCGTGCCCGACGGCGACCTGCGCTCATCCTGGGCGCATTGCTCGCGCATCGTGCAGGAGGCCGAGAAGCAGGGCTTTCGCAACATCCTCTGCCCCTCGTCCTATCAGGTCGGGCAGGACACGCTGTCCTTCGTCGCCGGCTGCGCGCCGATCACCGCAAAGATCAACATGCTGGCCGCCGTGCGCTGCGGCGAGATGCAGCCGATCATGCTGGCCCGCACCATCGCCACGCTCGACCACATGCTCGAAGGGCCGGCTGACGATCAACATCATCTCGTCCGATTTCCCCGGCGAGAAGTCGCCGACAGCAAGTACCGCTACCAGCGCACCCGCGAAGTCGTGCGAGATCCTGCGCCAGGCCTGGACCCAGGACGAGATCAACTTCGACGGCGAGGTCTATGATTTCAAAGATATCTGGACCGACCCCGCCAAGCCCTACCAGCAGAACGGCGGCCCGCTGCTGTACTTCGGCGGCTATTCCCCCGACGCGCTCGAGCTCTGCGGCCGAGCATCTGCGACGTCTACCTGATGTGGCCCGAACCGAAAGACGCAGCTCGCGGAACGCATGCAAGACGTGCATGCGCGGGCCGAGCGACTATGGCCGCACCCTCGATTATGGCCTGCGCGTCCACATGATCGTGCGCGACACCGAGGCCGAGGCCAAGGAATACGCCGAGCATCTGACCGCCAAGCTCGACGACGACTACGGCAAGCTGATCCGCGACCGGGCGCACGATTCGATCTCGCTCGGCGTCGCGCACCAGGCCAAGGCCCGCGAACTGGCCGACAAGTTCGGCTATGTCGAACCGCACCTCTGGACCGGCGTCGGCCGCGCGCGCTCGGGCTGCGGCGCGGCGCTGGTCGGGTCCACCGACCAGGTCCTGACCGAGATCGAGGACTACCACAAGATGGGCATCCGCGCCTTCATCTTCTCGGGCTATCCGCATATCGACGAATGCAGATCCTTCGGCAACGCGTCATGCCGCAGCTGAAGACCTGTTCACTGCCGCACGCATATGGCCGCGTGCCCGCCGACCGCCCCCGCCACACCGCTTGGAACAGGACCCCGCATCTGATGGAGCGCATCGAAATCACCGAGGACCTCGCCTTTTCCCGCATCGTCTATGGCATGTGGCGGCTGGGCGACGACGACGACACCTCGCCCGCCCATATCCAGGCCAAGATCGAGGCCTGCCTTGCCCAGGGTATCACCACGATGGACCAGGCCGACATCTACGGCGGCTACCAGGCCGAGGCCCTGCTGGGCGCCGCACTGAAAGGCGCCTCCGACCTGCGCGACCAGATCGAGATCGTGACGAAATGCGATATCGTCGCCCCGGTCGGCCGCTATTCCGATGCGCGCGTGAAGCACTACGACACCAGCGCCGAGCATATCTCGAAATCCATCGACACGTCGCTGAAACTGATGGGCATCGACCGGATCGACCTGCTGCTGATCCACCGCCCCGACCCGTTCATGGACCACCGCGAGACCGGCCGCGCGCTGGATGCGCCGGTGGCCAGCGGCAAGGTCCGCGCCGTCGGCGTGTCGAACTTCAAGCCGCACGACTGGGCGCTGCTGCAATCGGGCATGCAGACCCGCCTGGCCACCAACCAGATCGAGCTTAGCCTGCAATCGCACGAGCCTTTCACCAACGGCGACATCGCGCATTCTGCAGGAACTGCGACATCCCGCCGATGGCCTGGTCGCCGCTGGGCGGCGGCGCCTGGTTGCCGGAGCCGGCCGACACCCGGCTGATCGCCGCACTGGAGGCGCTGGCAAAGCGCAGCGGCATCGATCGCGCCGCCGTCGCCGTGGCCTGGCTGCTGGCGCATCCGGCGCGGCATCCTGCCGGTGATGGGCACCAACACGCTCGCCCGCATCGAAGGCTTTTCGGACGCCTTCAAGGTCGACATGGACCGCCAGACGTGGTTCGAGCTTGTACACCGCCGCAATAGGACACGAGGTGGCGTGATGCCGGACGGCGGAGGCAGATGCGATGCATGAATTTACCCCGGCCCGGACACCGCGCGCGATTTCCGCACCGCGCTGGGCCGTTTCGCCACCGGGGTCACCGTCGTCACCACAATGAGCGACCAAAGGCCCGCTGGGGATCACCGCCAACAGCTTTGCCGCGGTCTCGCTCGACCCGCCGCTGGTCCTGTGGTGCCCGGCGAAAGTTCTCGCAAGCGCTATGACCGCCTTCGCCGAGGCCCAGCATTTCGCGATCCATGTGCTCGGCACCGATCAGGAAGACCTCAGCCACCGCTTCGCCCGCGACGGTCTGGATTTCGATGGTGCCGACTGGGCGCATCTGCGCCACCGGCATCCCGGTGCTGAACGGCTGCATCGCGCGTTTCGAATGCGAGACCCACGCCAATCACGACGGCGGCGATCACCGGATCATCGTGGGCCGGGTCCTGCACGCCGCCTGGCGCGAAGGCGCGCCGATGCTGTTTCACGGCGGCGCTTACGGCATGTTCAAGAGGCCGGGCTGAGCCTCGGACAAAACAGGACCCGCAAAGCGGGCCGCCCAGGGAGGACGCGCCATGGCGCTGCTGACGGGGCTTTTGCTGCCGTTCCAGGTCTTCAACGACGTGGTGCTGCGCTATCGGACGCGCCATCGGCATCGTCGCCATCGCGCTGATGGTTGTCGCCATCCTGATCCAGGTGTTCTTTCGCTACGTGCTGAACAACGCCCTGCCCTGGCCCGACGAGGCGGCGCGTTTTGCCATGCTCTGGATGACCGGCCTGCTGGCGCCGATGGCCTATCGGCGCGGCGGCTTTGTCGCCATCGACATGTTGCTGCGGATGCTGCCGCTGCGCATCGCGGCCGCTGCTGTCGCTCGTGCTTCTGGTCGTCGCAGGCGTCGTTTTGGCCATGGCGATCCAGATCGGCTGGACCGAGGTCACCGGCTTCGGCGGCCGCTTCGCCACCGCCTCGCTTTACCTGCCGACATCCTTGCGATTTCAGCAGCTACCTGCGCGTGCCGCGCAGCTGGATGATGGCCTCGCTGCTGGTCGGGGTCGTGCTGCTGTTCATCGTCAACATGGAACTGATCCTGCGTTCAATTGTCACCCTTCTCGGGGGCTCCGACCGGCTCAAGCCGCTGGCCCCGCCCGAGGACGAGATCATGGCGGAATGAGACGATGCTGATCTGGTTCCTGCCCGTCTTCCTGTGTCCTCCTGATGATCGGCCTGCCGGTGTTCTTCGGCCTGCTCTTCGCCCCCGGCATACTGCTGTGGCTGAACGGCCAGGAAAAGGACATCACCCTGCTTTACCGCAACGTCTACAACGGCATGGACAGCTTCCCGCTGATGGCGATCCCGTTCTTCATGCTGGCGGGCGAGATGATGAACAAGGGCGGCATCACCATCCGCCTGGTCGAGTTCAGCCAGGCGCTGATGGGCCATCTGCGCGGCGGTCTGGCGCAGGTCAACATCCTGTCCTCGATCCTGTTCGCCGGCCTTTCCGGCTCTGCCGTCGCCGACACCTCGGCGCTGGGCTCGATGCTGATCCCGGCGATGGAGAAAGAGGGCTACACCCGCCGTTTCGCCGCCGCCATCACCGCCGCGTCCAGTCCGTCATCGGCCCGATCATCCCGCCCTCGGGCATCATGATCATCTACGCCTACGTCATGGGCGAAAGCGTCGCCGCGCTGTTCCTCGCGGGCATCGTGCCCGGGCGTGCTGGTCGGCGTCGGCCTGATGATCATGGTCCGCCTGACCGCCGACCGCTACAACCTGCCGCCGGCCAAGCGCGTGGTGCTGGCCGGCACCACGATCACGCCGCTGGAAGGCTTCTTTTCGTTCCTCCTGGTGCGCCTCAACCTCGGCTTGCTGCTGTCGGTCTTCGTGCCTTTGGGCGACGCGGCCACCGGCACCGCCAAATGGCTGGCCTTCGCGGGCGGCGTGCTTGTCGCGCATGGCCTGATGCTCGGCCTGCGTCGCCTTGTCAGCCCCGACTTCCGCATCGTCTGCAAACGCGCCGTGGTGCCGCTGCAAACCCCGATCCTGATCCTCGGCGGCATTCTCGCGGGCGTCTTCACCCCGACCGAGGCCGCCGCCGTCGCCGTCGCCTATGCCGTCATCGTCGCCTTCGGCGTCCTGCGCACGATGACGCTGGCCGACCTGCCCGAGGTTCTGTCCCGCGCCGCCATCACCAGCGCCGTCGTGCTGCTGCTGGTCGGCTCGGCGATGGCGTTCAAGACGGTGGTGTCGCTCAGCCATGCACCCGAGATCATGGCGGACTACATCCTGTCGCTATCGGAAAACCCGCTGATCCTGCTGTTCCTGATCAACCTCTTGCTGTTCGTCGTCGGCATGTTCCTCGACGCCGGCCCGGCGATCATCATCCTCGGGCCGATCCTCGGACCGATCTTCGTCGATCTCGGCGTGCACCCGGTGCATTTCGCGATCATCATGTCGGTCAACCTGACGGTCGGCCTTGCCACCCCGCCGATGGGCCTTGTGCTTTTCGTCGCCTCCGCGGTCAGCGGCGAACGCGTCGAAACCATCGCCAAGGCGATCCTTCCGTTCCTCGCCATCGAGGTCGTGGTGATCTTCCTGATCACCTACGTCCCGGCGATCTCCATGACCATTCCCCGCCTCACGGGGTTCGTGCAATAGTGCCTCAGCAAACAAGCAACACAGGGAGATACGACATGCTGAAACACCTCACCACCGTGGCGGTTACCGCCGCGTTCCTTGCCGGGGGGGCGGCGGCCACCTGGGCGGCCAGCCACGCCGACCCGATCAAGATCCGCGCCACCGCCAATTCGAACGAGAATGACGAAGACTACGACGGTCTCGTCGTCTTCAAGAACTACGTCGAGGCGGCCTCCAACGGCGGCATCGAGGTCGAGCTTTTCATCGGCACCCAGCTTTGCTCCAACGGCGCGGAATGCCTGCAGGGCGTGGCCGACGGCACGGTCGACATCTACATTTCGACCTCGGGCGGCGCCTCGGGCATCTTTCCTTACGTCCAGGTGCTCGACCTGCCCTACCTTATGGCCGACGACCGCATCGCCGAGGAAGTACTGACCGACACCGACTTCACCCGCACCATGCGCGACATGGCGCTGGAGGACTCGCGGCGGCGCGATCCGGCTGATGACCATCGGCAACACCGGTGGCTGGCGCAACTTTGCCAACACCAAGCGCCGCGTGGCGATGCCCGCCGACATGGAGGGCCTCAAGATCCGCACCGTGGTCGCCGATCTGCCGCAGGAACTGGTCAAGGCGCTCGGCGCGTCCCCGACCCCGATCCCGTGGCCGGAACTCTTCACCAGCTTCCAGACTGGCGTGGTCGAGGGCTCCAAGAACGGTATCACCGACATCATGGGCATGAAATTCCCCGATGCCGGCCTGCAGTACGTCACGCTCGACGGGCATGCCTACATGGGTGCGCTCTGGTGGATGAACAACGAAAAGTTCACCGGGCTTGACGACGAGATGAAGCGCGTCGTGCTCGACGGTTTCTCGGCCCTGCAGCAGGCCACTTTCGCAAGCCCCAAGCGCAAATCCATCGCGGCCTATGAGGAGTTCGTCGCCGGCGGCGGCGATCTTTATGTGCCGTCGCCCGAGGAAAAGCAGGCGTTCAAGGACGCCGCGGCCCCGGTCTATGACTGGTTCAAGGCCAACGTGCAGGGCGGCGAGGCGATCTTCACCGCGCTGACCGACGCCGTGGCCCTGGCCGAAGCCAGCATTGATGAAGCCCGCATGAAGGACATGCAGTAAACAATCTGCCGCGCCCGGTCCATAAGGCGGGGCGCGGCATTGCTTTACAATTGGCCTGGCTCAGGGACGGGGAGGCTGCTTGGCGCGACGGCACCCTCCCAGTATACCTCAATAAGGCACCATCCGGCTTGGAAACCAGCGCGGGCGCGTGTCATCGTCGCTGTCCGAACATTCAGTGGCACCATTGTCGCTCAGGATCTGGACCATGTCTGCCGACCAGACGATCATCGCTTCCGGGTTCAGCCCCGACAGGTCCGCATCAACGACCTGCACCGGCGCCCCGGTACCGTCCCACCGATACAGCGCAAACGGAACCTGCGCCGGGGGGTCCTGAAGGCTGGCGCCCGCGACGATCAGGTATCCGCCTTCGGAAGCCGCTTCGATGCTGCGGATACCACGTTTGCCAAGATCAAGCGTGAAGACCAGCGGCGGCAGCGGCTCGGTGTCTGGCTGCGGCAGGCCAAGCATCTCGAACGGGCGGGACAGCCGCACCACAACCGCCTTTCGGTCCGCCGTCAGCGGCGCGCGCAAACCCAACAACAGACCGCCGCCAAACGTCGCCGCAAGTCCTTCGATGTTGAGGGCAGACGTTTCGGGGTCATCAATCGCCTCGCCCGGCAGAACCTCGGCCAGAATATCTGCAAGATCGCTGCGCAGGTCCTTTTTCCTGCCAATTTCGACCGGCAACCCGTTGGCCCCGATCACCGTTGCCAGCAGTTTGCGGCGATTAGGCCTGTCTTTCTGCGTTGACGTCAGCGAATGCGAGGTGACCCAGAAAACCGTGCCTCCAATCTGGGCCGCACCCTCCAGATCGCTGATCCTTCCAAGATCCTCGGACAGTACAGGGATCGGATTGCCGGGCTCGTAGATACGCAGCTCGTCAAGCTCATCGCTTGCCACTGCAAAGCGGCCATCGGGCAATGCGACCGCCGCCGATGCCTCGCACATGCCTTCGTAACGCAAGGTCTGTGAATGGATTGGCAGGGCTGAAAGGACCGACACCACGGCGAATACCGTCAGATGAAAGCGCATTTCTGAATTCCCTCTTGAAAAATTGTTAAGCGAAAATGCAGTGGCACCATCCTACCACAGATTGACCCTGCCAACTTGCCAACTTGTCTGGCACCGGATGCCGCCGGGGAAACGGCGATTAAGCTGACGGCCGCCGAAACAATCTGTCGCGCGAAAAACCCTTGAACTTTTCGTGATCAGCGGAATGGATAGAGCCAGGATTTGTAATCATCTATAAGATCGTGTGCATGGCCGATTTCAGCCGCCGTCATCTTTTTCCGCACTTCCTCCTGGCTGATTGCCGCATCGGGATCGCCGCCGATGGCACTCAGCACATACCACATGTAAGCGCGGACAAGATCGGGCGCGGGCAGGCCGATACCGACCTCGTAGTACCAACCGACGCCCGACTGCGCGCCCGGATGCCCCTTCATCGCCGCGCGCAGGTACCACTCGAAGGCCCGGACCTCGTCGCGATCGACGCCCAGGCCCAGCGCGTACATCACCCCGATCAGTTCCTCGGCCTCGGCATTGCCGGACCGCGCGGCCGGGCGCAGCGCCACCATCGCCTCGGCAAAGCGGCCCGCTTCCATCAGGTCGCGCGCCGGTTCCAGTTCGGCCCGCGCCGGGGCCGCCGCCAGGAAAACCGACAGGAGAGCGATGTGAAACCTGCACTTTACAAAGCCGCCTTGCATGGCCTTCTCCTTGGTCTCTGTCTTTCGCTTCCGGCCCGGGCCGGCGACCTGCCACCGCCGCTGACGCCGGCCGATTTCATCCCGTTCGATCCGGCCAAGGCCGAACTTGGCCAGCTACTGTTCTACGACAGGATACTGTCGGGAAACCAGAACATCTCTTGCGGCACCTGCCATCATCATACCCTGGGTTCCTCAGACGGCCTGTCGCTGGGCATCGGCGAGGGCGGCAGCGGGCTGGGCGCGGCCCGCGTCAGCCTCGAAGACCCCAAGAACCGGATTCACAAGCGCATCCCGCGCAACGCCCCCGCGCTCTGGAACCTCGCGCACAAGGATGTGCGCAATATGTTCCACGACGGAAGGTTAGAGATTTCAGACCTTTACGGCAACGGCTTCAACTCGCCCGCCAACGAATGGCTGCCGCAAGGGCTGGAGACGATCATCGCCGCGCAGGCCATGTTCCCGATCACGGCCGAGCACGAAATGGCGGGAAATCCCGGCGAGAACGAGATCGCGGGCGCTGTCAGGGATCGCATCGACGCGGGCTGGCCGATCATCGCCAAAAGGGTGCGCAGCAACCCGACCTATGGCGCGATGTTCGTCGCAGCCTTCGACCACATCGACACGCCCGAGGATGTCACCATCGTCGAGATCGGCAACGCCATCGCGGCCTTCGTCGGCACCGAGTTCCGCAGCATCGACTCGCCCTTCGACAACTATCTCGCGGGCGACACGGATGCTCTTGACCCGGCGCAGGCGCGCGGCGTGGATCTCTTCTTCGGCAAGGCGGGCTGTTCGGACTGCCACAGTGGCCCACTGATGACCGACCAGGACTTCCACGCGCTCTGCATCCCTCAGTTCGGCCCCGGCCGCACCCGCCTCTTCGATCCTATCCCCCGCGACGTGGGCCGGATGGGCGAATCCGACCGGCTGGAGGACGCCTACCGCTTCCGCACGCCCGCGCTGCGAAACGTCGCCCTGACCGGGCCTTATGGCCATAACGGCGCGATCCCGACGCTTGAGGCGATGGTGCGCCACCACCTCGACCCGCGCGCCAGCCTGGCGTCGTGGACCCGCGACATGGCCGGCCTGCCGCGCGTCGCCTGGCTGGAGCAAAGCGATTTTGTCATCATGGACGACGCGTTCGAAATGGAGCGCCAGTTTGCCGCGCTCGACATCGAGCCGCGCGAGATGACCGACGAAGAGGTCGCCGATATCGTGGCCTTCCTTCACGCCCTGACCGGCGAGACGGCGGAGCGCCTGCCGATGGGCGTGCCCGACACGGTGCCCAGCGGCCTGCCGGTCGACATCGAGTAGCGCCACGGGGCACCGGTATCGCATTCCGCGACGCCGCGCCGCGCTGATTGGGGCTGTGCGCCGCGCCCCGACAGGCTAAGTCTGCGCCATGAGCCACCAAACGCCCCTGCTTCAGGTCCGAGACCTTAAGAAATCCTATCCTTCCGCCGGGGGCCCGGTGGCGGTCCTGAGCGGCGTTTCGTTCGACCTGTCGCGCGGCGAGACCGTCGCGCTGACCGGTGAATCCGGTAGCGGAAAAAGCACGCTGCTGCATCTCGCGGGCGGGCTCGACACCGCCGACGCCGGCCAGGTCCTTGTCGACGGCACCGACCTGGAACCGCTGTCCGACACCGCCCGTGCTGCCATCAGGCGCGAACGGATCGGCGTCGTTTTCCAGCAGTTCAACCTGATCCCTTCGCTGACCGTCGCCGCCAACATCGCTTTCCAGGCCCGCCTTGCCGGCCGCCACGACGCCGACCGGTGCGCCGATCTCACCGATCGCCTCGGGCTGACCGAACAGGCGTTCAAATACCCCGAGCAGCTGTCCGGCGGCCAGGCAGCAGCGCGTCGCCATCGGTCGCGCGCTGGCCCCGCGCCCGGCGCTGGTGCTGGCCGACGAGCCCACCGGCAACCTTGACGAGGCCACCGGCGACGCGGTGCTGGCGCTGATGCTGGAACTGGTGGCCGAAACCGGCGCGGGCCTGCTGATGGTGACGCATTCGCAGCGGCTGGCCGACCGGCTTGACCGGCGACTGCACCTGACCGCCGGAAAGCTGACCTGATGCGGCGCGCGGGCCTTCACGCGCTGCTGTCGCACTGGCGGCGCAAACCGTTGCAATTGCTGACGCTTCTCTGCGGCCTGGCGCTAGCCACGGCGCTGTGGTCCGGGGTTCAGGCGATCAATGCCGAGGCCCGCGCCAGCTATGACCAGGCCGCCGCGCGCACTGGGCGAAACCCGGTTCAGCCAGTTGGTCCCGACCAGCGGCGAGACGCTGGACCAGGCGACCTACGTGGCCCTGCGCCGGGCGGGCTGGCAGGTCAGCCCGATCGTCGAAGGGCGGCTGACCGTGGCGGGCGAAAGCGTTCGCCTGATCGGGTTCGATCCGCTGACCGCACCGCCGGACATCGCCCGCCGAAGGCCGCACCAATGGCGGCGACATCGCCGGTTTCCTGTCCCCGCCCGGCCGGATCCTCGCCGCGCCCGCCGTGGCCGCGCGGCTGAAGGGCGCGTTCGAGCGCAGAGGTGATCGGCGACGCTGCCATCGCCCCCAACCTGCTGCTGACCGATATCGCCGTCGCGCAGGGCCTGCTGGACCTGCAGGGCCGGGTCTCGCGCCTGCTGATCCTGCCGGACCAGCCCCTTGCCCGCCGCCGATCTCGCCCGGATCGCCGCCGACCTGACCCTGCGCGCGCCGTCGCAGGGCACCGACCTGGCGCGGCTGACCGACAGCTTCCACCTCAACCTCACCGCCTTCGGCCTGCTCTGCTTCGCGGTGGGTCTGTTCATCGTGCACGGCGCCATCGGCCTTGCCTTCGAGCAGCGCCGCGCGATGTTCCGCACCCTGCGCGCCCTCGGCCTGCCGCTGCGCACGCTTGTCGGCGCTGATTGCCGCCGAACTGCTGATCCTCGCGCTGGTGGCGGGCGCCGTCGGCATGGCGCTTGGGCTATGCCATCGCCGCCGCGCTGCTGCCGGACGTGGCCGCCACCCTGCGCGGGCTTTACGGCGCCGAGGTCGCCGGCGCGCTGACCTTGCGGCCCGTCATGGTGGCTGGCGGGCATGGCCATCGCCGTGCTGGGCACCGCCGTCGCCGGGGCGGGCGCGATTGCCCGGGTGATCCGCCTGCCGATGCTGGCCGCCGCCCAGCCCCGCGCCTGGGCGCGTGGCCTCGCAACGGCGGCTCTGGCGGCTGGGCGCTGCCGCCGCGGCTGCTCTGCCTCGCTGCCCTGCTGGCCGGGCTTTTCGGCACCGGGCTTGTGGCGGGCTTCATCCTGCTGGGTGCCTTGCTGATCGCCGCCGCGCTGCTGCTGCCGCTGCTGCTGCACGGCCTGCTGGTGTCGGCGCAATCGCTGCGCGCGCGGCGCACTGGCGCAGTGGTTCTGGGCCGACACCCGCCAGCAGCTTCCCGGCCTGTCGCTGGCCCTGATGGCGCTGCTGCTGGCGCTGGCGGCCAACATCGGCGTCGGCACCATGGTCGCCAGCTTTCGGCTGACCTTCACCGGCTGGCTCGACCAGCGCCTCGCCTCCGAGCTTTACGTCACCGCCGAGACCGACGCCGCAGGCTCCCGCCCTGCGCGCCTGGCTGGAAACCGCGCGCCGATGCCGTCCTGCCGATCTGGAACGTCGAGGCCCGCGTCGCCGGCCTGCCCGCCGAGATCTACGGCGTCGCCGATCACCCCACCTACCGCGACAACTGGCCGCTGCTCCAGGCCGCGCCCGACGTCTGGGACCGGGTCGCCGACGGATCGGGGGTTCTGGTCAACGAGCAACTGGCCCGGCGCGAGGCGCTCTGGCACCGGCGACGACCGTCACTCTGCCCGGCGGCTGGACCGCCCGAGATCGTCGGCGTCTACAGCGACTACGGCAACCCGTCGGGCCAGGTGTTTATCGGCGCTCGCCGAACTGGAACAGCGCTTTCCCGATGTCGAGAAACGCCGCTTCGGCATCCGCGTCGCCGCCCGACAAGGCCCCCGCCCTGGCCCGCGCCCTGACGCGAGGATTTCGGCCTGCCGCCGCAGAACATGATCGATCAGGCCAGCGCTCAAGGCGTTCTCGCTGGGGGTCTTCGAACGCACGTTCACCGTGACGGCGGCGCTCAACGTGCTGACGCTGTCGGTCGCGGGCTTCGCGATCCTGACCAGCCTGCTGACGCTCGCCGCGATCCGCCAGCCGCAACTGGCCCCGGTCTGGGCGCTGGGACTGACCCGCGCCCGGCTGGCGCGGCTTGAGGTCGCGCGCGCCGTTGCTGCTGGCGGCACTCACCGTGCTTGCGGCGATCCCGGTGGGGCTGGTGCTGGCCTGGGTGCTGCTGGCGGTGATCAACGTCGAGGCCTTCGGCTGGCGGCTGCCGATGTACCTCTTCCCGCTGGACTGGCTCCGGCTGGCGGCGCTGTCGCTGGCTGGCCGCGGTGCTGGCCGCGCTCTGGCCCGCTCGCAGGCTGGCGACGACGCCGCCCGCCGACTGCTGAAGGTGTTCGCCAATGAGCGCTGAGCCCATGTTCAATGAACCGTTGCTTGCCGGATCCGACGGCTGCGCCCGGCGGCACCGCCGGGCTGCCCTCGGCACTTTGTGCGGATGTCTGTTCGGGCTTCCTGGCGACGCAGATCATGGCGCAGGGCTTCGCGGGCCTCGGCTCCACTGCCGAGGGCTTCGCCCTGCCCGACCCCGAATACCGCTTCCAGTTTCCCCGCGACCACGGGCCCCATCCCGCGTTCCGCATCGAATGGTGGTACGTCACCGCCAACCTGACCGGCGCCGACGGGCGCGACTATGGCCTGCAATGGACGCTGTTCCGCACCGCGCTGGCGCCCGGCACGAACGACGGCTGGCACAGCCCGCAGCTCTGGATGGGCCACGCCGCCCTGACCACGCCCGACGCCCATTTCGTTGCCGAACGGTTCGCGCGCGGCGGCATCGGGCAGGCCGGTGTCACCGCGCAGCCTTTCGCGGCCTGGATCGACGAGTGGCAGATGGCGGGGCCGGATATCGACGAAGTATGCCTGACCGCGCAAGGCACTGATTTCGCTTACGATGTCAGGCTGACCGCGGATGGCCCGCTCGTGCCGCAAGGCGCAGAACGGCTATTCCGTGAAGTCCGCGGCAGGCCAGGCCAGCCATTACTATTCGCAGCCCTTCTATTCCGCTTGACGGCACCCTGACCCTGCCCGACGGCAAGGTCGCGGTCACCGGCACGGCCTGGCTCGACCGCGAATGGTCCGTCGCAGCCGCTGGGACCCGAACAGACCGGCTGGGACTGGTTCTAGCCTGCATTTCGACAGCGGCGACAAGCTGATGGGCTTCCGGCTGCGCGACGCCACCGGCGACCCCTTCACCGTCGCCACCTGGATCGCACGCCGACGGCACCCCGACCCCCTACCCGGCCGGCACCCTGCAAGCCGAGCCGCTGGACACCGCGCGCGTCGCGGGCCGCGACGTACCGGTGCGCTGGCGGTTGACGACTGCCCGACGCGGGACCTCGACATCACCGTGACGGCGCTGAACCCGCAAAGCTGGATGGCGACCTCGGTGGCCTATTGGGAGGGGCCGGTGACGCGCCAGCGGCAGCCACGACGGGCGCGGCTATCTGGAGATGACGGGCTATGAATGACTGGTTCGCGACGCTCGACGGGCTGCTGGAGCGAGCCTGGCGCGAACTGGCGCGCGGGGCAGAGGACGGCGATGCCGCGGCGCGCCTGCCGGTGCTGGCGACGGTCGGCGCCGATGGCGGCGCACGGGCCCGCACGCTGGCGCTGCGCCGCGCCGACCGGGCCGCGGGCGGGGTCGACCTCTACACCGACGCCGCCACCTCCAAGATCGCCGAATTGCGCGCCAACCCTGGCGGCGCTGCATCTCTGGCTGCCCGACATCGTGCTGCAGATCAGGCTGCAGGGCCGCGTGACGATCCTGACCGGAGACGCGGTCGGGGCCGACTGGGCCGAGGTGCCCGCTTGTCTCGCGCGGCAACTACGGCGTGGTGCCCGCACCGGGCACGCCGATCGCCGAGGCGGGCGGCTTCGACCGCCAGCCCGACCGGGCCAGGTTCGCCGTCCTGCGCATGGCCATCGACAGCATCGACCTTGTCCACCTGGGCGAGCCGCATCACAGGCGGACGCGATATGTCCGCGCCGACGGCTTTGCCGGGCAATGGCTGGCCCCCTGAGATGCGCGCCAAACCGCACATCGTGCCGGTCCGATGACCCCGGCCCCGCTTCCCCTGACCCGCGATCTCGTCCTGATCGGCGGCGGCCATACCCATGCGCTGGTGCTGCGCAAGTGGGGGATGCACCCTCTGCCCGGTGCCCGCCTGACGCTGATCAACCCCGGACCCACCGCGCCCTATACCGGAATGCTGCCGGGCCACGTGGCGGGCCATTACAGCCGCGACGAACTGCTGATCGATTTGGTGCGGCTGGCCCGTTTCGCCGGGGCCCGGCTGATCTTCGGCGCGGCCACCTGCATCGACCGCGCCGCCCGCCGCATCCACGTGACGGGCCGCGCGCCGGTGGCCTATGACATCGCCTCGATCAACGTCGGCATCACCTCGGACCTTCCGTCGCTTGCGGGCTTTGCCGCGCACGGCGTCGGAGCGAAACCGCTCGGACCCTACGCCCGTGCATGGCGCGCATTTCGCGCGGCAGTAAAAACCGGCGACGTCGCCCCCCGCATCGCGGTGATCGGCGCCGGCGTCGGTGGCGTCGAGCTGTCGATGGCGATGGCCCACGCCCTGCGCCAGGACGGCGCGGACAACGCCACCATCACCGTCATCGAGAAGCACCGCGCCCTGCCCGGCATGGGCGACGCGGCGCGCCGGCGCTGCTGGCCCACATGGACCGGCTCGGCGTCACGCTGCTGGAAGGTGCCATGCCCAAAGCCGTCGATGCCGAGGGCGTCACGCTTGAGGACGGCACCCGCAGTTCCGGCCCGCTTCACGGTCGGCGCGGCAGGGGCGCGGCCACAGGGCTGGCTGGCGGAGACCGGGCTGGACCTCGCCGACGGCTTCGTCAGTGTCGACACCACCCTGCGCACCAGCGACCCGGCGATCTATGCCGCCGGCGACTGCGCCCACCTGTCGCACGCCCCGCGCCCCAAGGCCGGGGTCTTCGCCGTGCGCGAGGCCCCAGTGCTGCATCACAACCTGCGCGCCGGCCTGACCGGCGGCAGCCAGCGCCGCTACAACCCGCAGCGCGACTATCTGAAACTGATCTCGCTGGGCGGCAAGATCCGCCGTCGCCGACAAGTTCGGGCTGGCGGTGCAGGGCCGGTGGCTCTGGCGCTGGAAGGACCGGATCGACGGCAAGTTCATGGACGAAGTTCATCGACCTGCCGACCATGGCCGCGCCGGACCTGCCGCGCCAGACCACCTTGGACATGGCAGAAGCGCTCGGCGACAAGCCGATGTGCGGCGGTTGCGGCGCCAAGGTGGGCGGTGACACGCTGGCCCGGGTGCTGGCCGGACTGCCGAAGATCAGCCGCGCCGACATCCTGAAGCCGCCCCGGCGACGACGCGGCGGTGCTACGCGTCGGCGACACCCGGCAGGTGCTGACCACCGACCACCTGCGCGCTTTCACGCTAGACCCCTGGACCATGGCGCGGCATCGCCGCCGTCCATGCGCTGGGCGACATCTGGGCGATGGGGGCGACACCGCAGGCGGCGCTGGCGACGGTGATCCTGCCGCGCATGACGGACGCGATGCAGGGCGACTGGCTGGCCGAGATCATGGCGGCTGCGGGCGTTGTGTTGGCAGACGCCGGGGCCGAGATCGTCGGCGGCCACACCTCGCTGGGGTCGGAACTGACCATCGGCTTCATCGGTCACCGGCCTCTGCGCGCGCGATCCGATCACGCTGGCCGGTGCGAAACCCGGCGACGCGCTGATGCTGACCAAGCCCATCGGTTCGGGCACGATTCTGGCCGCCGAGATGGCGCTGGCCGCCCGCGGCGGCTGGGTCGACGGCCGCGCTGGCGGCGATGGCGCAGCCCCAGGGCGCGGCCGCCGGAAGTCCTGCTTGGCGCCCATGCGATGACCGATGTGACCGGCTTCGGGCTGGCCGGGCATCTGATGGGAATATGCAAGGCCTCGCACGTTGCCGCCGAGATCGACCTTGCCGCGGTTCCGCTTCTTGACGGGACCGAGGCGCTGGCGGCTCAGGGCATCCGCTCGACGCTCTACCCGCAGAACCGTGCTGTGGCGGACCGCATGTCGATCCCCATGGAACCGCGCGCCGACCTGCTGTTCGATCCGCAGACTGCCGGCGGGCTGCTGGCCGCGGTGGCAGAAGTCGACGCGGACAGCGCGCTGAAGGCGTTGCGGCAGGCGGGCTACCCGGCGGCGCGGATCGGCAGGATCGTCGCGGGCAAGCCCTTCATCACGGTGCGGTGAAAGCAAGGAAAAAGGTCCGATGCCTCACATCCCGGCCACAGCCTTCTCGATCCGCTCCGCCGCATCCTCCAAAGCGGCCTCGCCCAGCCCGTCCAGCGCGATCTCGTCCAGAATCGCGCCGTCCTGCGTTCCGCGCGCCTTGGCGTAGCGCGGATCGTAGTGTTCGCGCATCAGCTCTGCCGCCAGTCGCTCGTGCGCGCCCTCGCGCGCCAGCGCCGACCATTCCGCGATCCGCTCGCGCCCCTGCAACGGCACCAGCAGATCAAGCGTCGCCTGCAAGCCGTCCGCATCGGCGATGATATCGGCATAGGCCCGCACCAGGTACGCCGCCCGGGCGTCCAGCGGGGCGGACAGGCGCAGCCGCGGGGCCGCGCGCATCGCCGCCCAGACCGAGGGTGGCACGGCGACATTGCCGATCTTGCTGGATTCGGCCTCGACCACGACGACACGGCGCCGGATCAAGCCCGTCGAAGGCCGCGGCCAGCGCCCCCTCGAACGCCTTCTGCGACGGCTGCGGCTTGGCCACCGGGCCGAACACCGACCCGCGATGCGCCGCCAGCCCTTCCAGATCGACCACCTGAACCCCGCGCCGCGCCAGCCGGTGCAGGATCTCGGTCTTGGCGGTGCCGGTATTGCCGTCGATCAGCACCAGCCGGTGCGGCAGGACGGTGTCGTGCATCGCGGCCACGACCAGGCGGCGATAGCTGCGATAGCCGCCCTCGATCACCTCTGCCCGCCAGCCGATCTGTTGCAGGATCGAGGCGAACGACCCCGACCGCTGGCCGCCGCGCCAGCAATAGACCAGCGGCCGCCAGCCGCCGTCCTTGTCCGCCAGCGGCCCCTCGATATGCGCCGCCGCATTGCGCGCCACCAGTGCCGCGCCGATCTTGCGCGCCGTAAACGGGGCCTCCTGCGTATAGATCGTGCCGACCCGCGCCCGTTCCTCGTTCGACAGCACCGGCAGGGAGATCGCGCCGGGCACGTGATCTTCGGCGAATTCGGCGGGCGAGCGCACGTCGATCAGCGCGTCGAACCCGTGATCGCGCAAGGCGGCGAGGCTGGGGAAGGTCAGGGCCATGACGCGCGGTCTAGAACATGAACGCCCGGGGTGAAAGCGCCTGTATCACCCAGCGACACAGGCATCGTTCACTCGTCCCGTGCCACCGCGCCCTCGGCCTCGTCCTCGCGGCCCACAGGCGGCACCCAGCCGCGGTCGATCCGCGCGCCAAAGGCATTGACGCTGCCGCGCATCACGCCCTCCTGCTCGGCCATCAACTCTTTGGCGCGTTCGACATAGGCGGTGTTATGGTGGATCGGCACCTCCGGGTCGTGAAGCTGCGCCAGTTCAGCGATCGACCGCTGGTCCTGGCGGACAAAGCCGCGCGCCATGCGGTCGGCCTCGAACGGATGATGGCCCAGCGCCTCCATCGCCGACCGCCCGGCCCGCACGCCGCTGTCGAAGACCTCTCGGATGATATCGCGGCACCCGGCGGCATAAAGCTCATAGACATGGTTGCGGTCGAAGGCGCGGGCGATCACGTGCACATGCGGATAGTGCTGCACCACGTGGCGGACGATCTCGGTGACCTGATCCTTGCCATCGATGGCGACGATAAGCATCTTCGCGCGCTCGATCCCCGCCGCGTGCAGCAGGTCGGGCCGCGAGGCGTCGCCGTAGAACACCTTGATCCCGAAGGCGCGGATCATCTCGAGCTGCGCCGAGTTGTAGTCCACCACCACAGGCCGGTAGCCCGCGCTGCGCAGCATCCGGTTGACGATGCCGCCCCAACGCCCGTGCCCGGCGATGATGATCTCGCCCTCCTCGTCGATCTCGTCGGCCCCGCGGTCGGCCCCCGCCGCATGGCGCGGCAGCACCAGCCGTTCGTAGGCGATGAAAAGCGCCGGCGTCAGCAGCATCGACAGCGCCACAATCAGCAGCAACTGGTCGGCGACGCCGGCCGGCACCACCTGGCTGGCAACGGTAAAGCTGAGCAGGACGAAGCCGAACTCGCCGGCCTGCGCCAGCCCCAGGGCGAAAAGCCACCGGTCGGCGCCCTGCACGCGAAACACGAAGGACAGCACCAGCAGGACCGCCGCCTTCAGCGCGATCAGCCCTATTGTCAGCGCCAGGATGCCGAAGATGTTGTCGTAGAGCAGGCCAAAGTCGATCCCCGCCCCCACGGTCATGAAGAAAAGACCCAGCAAAAGGCCCTTGAACGGGTCGATGTCGGATTCCAACTCGTGCCGGTATTCGCTATTGGCCAGCACCACGCCGGCCAGGAAGGTACCGAGCGCGGGCGACAGGCCGACCAGCGTCATCAGCAGCGCGATCCCGATCACCATCATCAGCGCCGTGGCGGTGAAAAGCTCGCGCAGCCGCGCCATGGCGATGAACCGGAACACGGGCCGCGTCAGGTAAGAGCCGCCGACGACCACGGCGGCTATCGCCGCCACCGTGACCAGCGCCCGTTGCCAGCCCGCCATCGTGTCGATGAAGCCGGGGCCGGATCCATGATCGGCCTCGGCGGCCCCGTGTGCCGCGTCCGCGCCGTGGCCCTGCCACGTCCATCAGCTCCGGCATCGCCAGCAGCGGGATCAGCGCCAGCATCGGGATCACCGCAATGTCCTGGAACAACAGAACCTGAAAACTCGACTGCCCGCCATCGCTTTTCAATAAACCCTTTTCGTCCAAGCGTTTGCAGCACGATGGCGGTCGAACTTAATGCAAATATCAACCCGATCGCCAGCGCGATCGTCCAGGGCTGGCCCAACATCATCGCCACGCCCATCACCGCCAGCGTGGTCAGCCCGACCTGCAAGCCGCCCAGGCCCAGCAGCTTGGCCTTCATCGCCCACAGCATCCGCGGCTCCAGCTCCAGCCCGACGAGGAACAGCATCATCACCACGCCGAATTCGGCGAAATGCTGCAGGCTGATCACGTCGACATGCAGCGCCGCCAGCAGCGGGCTGATGGCGATGCCCGCGATCAGGTAGCCCAGCACCGAGCCCAGCCCCAGCTTCGAGGCGATCGGCACCGCGACGACGCCCGCGATCAGGAAGATGAAGGCCAGCAGCAGGATACCGTCCATCGCTCAATGCTCCGTCAGGGCGGGAAGGGTGTCGCAGGTCTGCACGTCGTTGGCGGCGGCGGTCAGCCCCGCGAACCGGTCGTCGCGCAGCCCCTCCAGCAGGTGACGGTAGCCCGCGACATGCGGCGCCACGCGGTCGTCGCCCGGCGCACTGAGTGCCGCGTAAAGCACGTAAGGCACCAGGAATTCCATGCCGCACAAGCGCCGCGGTCTGTTCCAGCGGGCGCAGGAAGGTGCGCAGGTGGTGATGCTGGTAGCCGTCGGGCGCATAGGCGCCTTCCGGCCCGGCGGCGGTGATCGCAAGCTGCATCCGCTTGCCTTCCAGCCGGGTGCCGCCCTTGCCGTAGGCAAAGCCGTGCTCCAGCACCAGGTCCTGCCATTCCTTGATCAGCGACGGCGTCGAATACCAGAACAGCGGGAACTGGAAGACGATGATGTCGTGGTCCAGCAGGCGCTGCTGCTCGCGGTCGATGTCGATGTCGAAGCGCGGGTATTCGGCATAAAGGTCAATCGCGGTGATGCCGCCGATGCGCCGCGCGGCGCGAAACATCTCGGCGTTCACGTGGGAAAACCGTTGCCCGGGGTGCGCGTAGTAGAGAATGAGTTTGGCCATCTGGGCTCCGTCCGCGGCCCTTAGCCGAGCCACGTTCATAGTGGTCATTTGCGGCGCAAATGCAAAGGGGGGCCAAGCGCCCTACAAGGCACATGCAGGGCTTGTCGAAAAGCCCTGGGCGGGTCCGGTCAGGAGCGGAAGTCGCCCTTCGCGGGACCGACGTATTTCGAGATCAGCTCGGCCTCGACGTCGCCCTCGTCATAGGCGCCCAGCACGACCCCGCGCCGCCCCGAGGCGCTGCGCATCGCCGCGAGATCCGCCGCCGTGCGCGTCACCCGCTGCGACTGGCGGCGGCCCCAGCGCCCCAGCCGCTCGTACATCAGCGCGATGATGTCGGCGTGGGCGGGGCTGTCGCCGAGGTCGGTGAAATTCGTCCGGGTCGTTCCTGCAGATCGAACAGCATCGGGCGGAAGCCGCCTTCGAAATGGATCAACTTCCAGCGCTCGTCGGCCACCATGAAAAGGCGCGCGTCGGCGTCCGAGACGCCCAGCTGGCGCGGCGGCGGGCGACAGCGAATAGTTGTACTCGCTGATCGCAGATTCGCGCCAGTCGTCCGGCGGCGTCGCCATGCAGGAACGGCACCAGCGAGCGGCCCTCGATCCAGTGGTCCGGCACTTCCGCTCCCGCCACCTCGACGAATGTCGCGGCAAGGTCGATGCTTTCCACCAGTTCGCCGCAGGCCGTGCCGCGCGTCGCGTCGGCCTGCGGCCGACGGGTCATAGACGATCATCGGCACCTTCACCGACGCCTCGTGCATGAACATCTTCTCGCCCATCCAGTGATCGCCCAGATAGTCGCCGTGATCGCTGGTCAGCACGATCATCGTGTTGGCGATCTGCTCCGGTTTCCTCCAGCCGGTCGAGCATGCGGCCAAGCTGGTCGTCGCATTGCTTGATCAGGCCCATATAGGCCGGGATTACCTTGGCCCGTGCCTCGTCGCGCTGAAAGCTCTTGCCGATCCTTGCCGTTGCGGAACTGCGCCGAAGACCGGGTGCGGGTCGGCCAGTTCGCCAGCGTGGCGCCGCGGTGCGGGCACGTGATTGGGGCCGTACATGTGCGTGATAGGGCGCCGGCGCGATATAGGGCCAGTGCGGTTTGATATAGCTCAGGTGCGCGCACCACGGGCCGTCCTGCGCGTCGAGGAAGTCCAGCGCGCGGTCGGTCAGCCAGGGGGTCTCGCTGTCCTCTTCGCGGATATTGGCCTGAAGATCGGCGTTCTTCATCAGCCAGGCGGGCGCGATCTGGCCAGCCTCGTCGATGCCGGAATTGGCGTAGTGCGACCAGGGGTTGTCGCCGGGATAGCCCTGCTGCCTTCAGCCACTCGTTGTAGGGCGACACGCGCCCGTCATAGCTGCCGTCGGGGCCTTCGGGCACCATGCCGTCGTCGCGCACCCAGAGGTCGAAGCCGCATTCGGCGGTGCGCACGCCGATGATGCTGTCGGGCGGGATGCCGAGCCGTTGCCATGCCTTCGGTATCGGCGCGCATGTGGGTCTTGCCGATCAGCCAGCACCCCATGCCCGCCGCGCGCAGGTGGTCGCCCAGGGTCTTTTCGCCGACCCGCAGCGGAAAGCCGTTCCATTCGGCGCCGTGGCTTTGCGCGTAGCGCCCGGTGTAGAAACACATGCGGGATGACCCGCAGATCGGCGACTGCACGTAGGCGCGTGTGAACCGGACGCCCATCGCCGCGACACGGTCGAAGTTCGGCGTATGCAGGTGCGGATGCCCGGCGCAGGACAGGTAGTCGAACCGCAACTGGTCGTACATGACGAAAAGGATGTTGGGCGGCGCGGCATCGGGCCTCGGGTTTCTGCAGTGCAGTATGTTTCGCGCGCGAAACATTTAGCGTTTACAAAGTGTTAAAGTTTCCTCGGCTCGCATGGAACGCCGCGCAAAGGTGGATTGCCCCCACCCTAGCGGTTGTGTCGCGGCAATGCCAAGGTGGCATATCGCGGCCCTGTTCATCGCCGGACAGGTCCGTCGCGCGGATTTGACGTGCTTGCCGCGCCGGAGGCAATCGCCCATAGTCATGGCATGAGCGAGCCTGGCGCCCCCCGACAGCGGCCCGACATGCGGTCAACCTCGCGGTCGCTGCCCATTGCGCTGCTCAGGGCGCGCGAAAAGGTAATGGCGCCGATCCGCGCGATGCTTGCCGATGCCGGGGTGACCGAACAGCAATGGCGGGTGCTGCGGGTGCTGGCCGAACAGGGGCCGATGGACCCGACAGAGATCGCCGGGGCCTCGTGCCTGCTGATGCCTAGTCTGACGCGCATCCTGAAGGTGCTGGATGCGAAAGGCTACATCACCCGGCGCGGGCACGAGACCGACCGCCGGCGCATGATCATCGAGATCACCCAGGATGGCGTCCGGCTGATCGAGGCGAACTATCCCCAGACCAACCGCATCTTCGCCGAATTGGAGGCTGAGGTCGGCAAGGAAAAGGTCGAGGAACTGCTCGACCTTCTGAATGAACTGACCGGGAACTAGGCGGCCTTCAACAGCCCTTCTTTCTTAAGTTTCGCATGGGTCAGGTCCAGCGCGGTCCAGGCCCGTTCGACCAGCAGTGTCGATTTCGTCTTCGGTGATCACCAGCGGCGGCGAGATGATCATGCGGTCGCCGACGTGGCGCATCACCAGCCCGTTGGCAAAGCAGAGCTCGCGGCAGATCAGCCCGACGGTGCCGGCCTCGGCGGCGAACTGGCGCCGGCTGGCCTTGTCGGCGTCATCGCCAGCGCCGCCCATCAGCCCGATGCTGCGCGCCTCGCCGACCAGCGGGTGATCGGCCAGCGCCGCCCCACTTTGCCGCCAGGTACGGCGCGGTCTCGTCGCGCACGCGTGTCGACGATGCTCTCGTCCTCGCATGATGCGCAGGTTCTCCAGCGCCACGGCGCAGGCCACCGGGTGGCCGGAATAGGTGTAGCCGTGGTTGAACTCGCCGCTCGCGTCGATCACCTCGGCCACGCGGTCGCCGACCGATCGACGCCGCCGAGCGGCAGGTAGCCGGAGGTCAGGCCCTTGGCGATGGTCATGATGTCGGGCTTGATGCCCAGCGTCTGGCTGCCGAACCAGTTGCCGGTGCGCCCGAAGCCGCAGATCACCTCGTCGGCGATCAGCAGGATGTCGTGCTGCGTCGCAGATGCGCTGGATCTCGGGCCAGTAGGTGTCCGGCGGGACGATGACGCCGCCGGCGCCCTGGATCGGCTCGGCGATGAAGGCGGCGACCTTGTCGGCGCCCAGCTCCAGGATCTTCGTCCTCCAGCTCGCGGGCGCGCGGCCAGGCCGAAGTCCTCGGGCGACATGTCGCCGCCCTCGCCGTACCAGTACGGCTGGTCGATGTGGTGCGATGCCGGGGATCGGCAGGCCGCCCTGTTCGTGCATCGGCTTCATGCCGCCCAGCGACGCCGCCGCCCATGGTCGAGCCGTGATAGGCGTTCTTGCGGCTGATGATGATCTGCTTGTTCCGGCTTGCCCTGGTCGGCCCAGTAGTGCCGCACCATGCGGACGATGGTGTCGTTGGCCTCCGACCCGGAGCCGGCGAAGAACACGTGGTTCAGATCGCGCCGGCGCCAGCTCGGCCAGCTGGTCGGCCAGCTCGATGGCCGGCGACGTGGCTGGTCTGGAAGAAGGTGTTGTAGAACGGCAGCTCCCGCATCTGGCGCGGCCGCCGCCTCGACCAGTTCCTCGCGGCCGTAGCCGACGTTGACGCACCACAGGCCGGCCATGCCGTCGAGCATCTCGGCGCCCTCGCTGTCGGTCAGCGTAGACGCCCTCGGCGCGGGTGATGACGCGCACGCCCTTTTCGCGCCAGTTCGCCGCCATGCGGTGAAGGGATGCATGTGATGCGCGGCGTCCAGCGCCTGAAGCTCGGCGGTGGGCAGGTGATTGGTGATGATGTTCATGGGCTGGCTTTCTGTCGGTCCGGACGCACGGCGGCGCCGCGGCGCACAGTATGGTTTGCGCGCGCCGCGGTCAATCCCGGTTCGCCCTCATGCCGCATCGGCATGGTCGGCGGCGCCGGGCCGGACCTCGACCACGACACTGCCGCGCTTGTGGCGGGTTTCGACCCGGGCATGGGCCTGCGCGATGCCGGTCCAGCGGGTAGCGGCTGTCGATCACCGGGCGCACGATGCCGCGGCCAGCAGATCGGCGATGGTGGCCAGGTCGTCCTTGCGTGTCACCGCAGACGCCGATGAGCACGCGCTTGCCCCTGGATTTGGCGGTCAGCAGCGATTGCGCGATCTCGCGCAGGCCGAATTCGAGCGGCAGGAAGCGGCCCGTCTCGGTCAGCACCGGCTTGACGCGGGCAAAGCTGGTCTTGCCGACGGTGTCGAAGACAAGATCGTAGGTCTCGGTTCCTTTCGTGAAATCCTGCGTGCGGTAGTCGATGACGTGATCGGCGCCGAGATCGCGCAGCAGGTCGCGGTTGTCGGCGCTGGCCACGGCGGTCACCTCTGCGCCGAAATGCTTCGCAAGCTGCACCGCGAAGACGCCGACGCCGCCCGAGGCGCCGTGGATCAGCACCTTTTGCCCCGGCCGGACCTTGGCGAAGTCGCGCAGGAAGACCAGCGCCGACAGCGCGCCGAACGGCACGGCGGCGGCCTCGTGCGTGGTCGAGGTTGTGCGGTTTCGCGACCACGGGCGTGTCGGCCCCGACCGCGATGTACTCGGCATGGGCGCCCGAGGCGGCAAATCCGAAGACGGCGTCGCCGCCCTTGAAACCGTGTCACGTCGGCGCCCTTCGCCACGACGCGGCCCGAGAATTCCATGCCCGCCGGTTGGTGCCTCGGGCGGAACAGGCCGAACATCAGGCGACCCGGCAGCCAAGAGAACGCCGGGAAGGCCGAGGCGCGGATGCGCCAGTCGGCGGTGGTGACGGTGCTGGCGTGGACCTGGACCAGAATGTCGTTAGTGCGCCGAGTCTCGGGACGCGGCAGGTCACGGATCCCGACGGTATCGGCGGCGAACCGTAGCTGGGTTTGATATGCGGCTTTCATGGCGGTGTTCCTCCAAGGCGGATGCTCTGTCTGAAACCCAACATACCCATGCGTATACTGTATATGAATTGACTAAATCCGACCATCGTGCTATGCAAAAATGCATGGATTGGCGGGCGGTGAAATTCGACTGGAACCGGGCGCGGGCGTTTCTTGTGACGGCCGAGGAAGGATCGTTGTCGGCCGCCGCGCGTGCCCTGGGCATGGCGCAGCCGACACTGGGGCGACAGGTGGCGGCGCTGGAGGAGGAACTTGGCGTGACGCTTTTCGACCGCTGCCGGGCGCGGGCTGGTGCTGACGCCCAGCGGGCTCGATCTGCTGGACCACGTGCGCGCAGATGGGCGATGCGGCGAACCGGGTGTCGCTGGCGGCGGGCGGCCAGGCGCAAAGCATCGAAGGGTCGATCTGCATCACGGCAAGCGAGATCTACTCGGCCTTCCTGTTGCCGCCCGCGGTGGCCCGGTTGCGGCGCGAGGCCCCGCGTATCGAGGTCGAGATCGTGGCGTCGAACGAAACCGTCGACCTGCGCCGCCGCGAGGCCGATATCGCGATCCGCAGCTTTCGGCCAACGCAGCCCGACCTGATCGCGCGCAAGGTGCGCGACGACCGGGCGCGGCTTTATGCCAGTCCCGGCTACCTTGATCGCCTTGGATCGCCCGCCACGCCGCAGGATCTGAGCGCGGCGGATTTCATCGCCTTTGACACCACGCCGGTTCTGATGGACGGGCTGAACGCGTTGGGGCTGTCGCTGACCCGCGCGAACTTCCCGGTGATGACCCAGAACCATCTGGTGCAGTGGCACCTGGCAATAACCGGCGTCGGCATCGGTGTCTTTCCCGAAGCGATCGGCGATGCCGAGCCGGGGCTGCGCCGCGCCCTGCCCGACCTGGCCGCGCTGGAGTTTCCGATCTGGCTCACCGCGCATCGCGAACTCAACACCAGCCGTCGGGTGCGGCTGGTCTTCGATCTTCTGGCAGAGATGCTGGCGCATTCGCCGGGCGGGTCATGACGCCTGAAAAGATGCGCCCCCGGCCCGCCTGGCGACGATCCTAGTTGCGGGCC
Organism: uncultured Alphaproteobacteria bacterium; assembly: GCA_963768205.1. GTDB lineage: Bacteria > Pseudomonadota > Alphaproteobacteria > Rhodobacterales > Rhodobacteraceae > JAHELH01. The sequence goes on from CAVYHB010000001.1 coordinate 123,627, forward strand.
GGCGAAATATTCGTTCAAATGCCGCGCAAGAGGGCGAGAAAGCCCTCGTCTTGCAACGGGAGCACATCATGAAAACCATACCCGCCACGCTGGCCGCGCTTGCGGTCACCGCGAGTACGGCCTTTGCCGAAGAGGTCAAGGTCTACAACTGGTCGGACTATATCGACGAGGACCTGCTGACCAAGTTCGAGGAAGAGACCGGGATCGACCTGATCTACGACGTCTTCGACAGCAACGAAGTGCTTGAAACCAAGATGCTTGCCGGTGGTTCGGGCTACGATGTCGTGGTGCCGTCGGGCACCTTCCTGCAACGCCAGATCAGCGCCGGCGCGTTCCAGCCGCTCGATTTTTCCAAGCTGTCCAATGCAGACAACCTGTGGGACACGATCAAGGCGCGCACCGACCAGTACGATCCGGGCAACGAGTACTCGATCAACTACATGTGGGGCACCACCGGCATCGGCGCGAACGTCGGCAAGGTGCAGGAAGCCCTGGGCGAGGAAGGCCCGCTGAACTCGCTGGAGCTTGATCTTCAACCCGAAATACATGGAAAAGCTGGCAAGCTGCGGCGTGCATTTCCTGGATGCCCCGGTCGAGATGATCCCGGCGGCGCTGAAGTATATCGGCGAGGATCCCGACAGCCACGATCCCGACGTGATCGCCAAGGCCGAGGAAGTGCTGATGGCGGTGCGGCCCTACATCCAGAAGTTCCACAGCTCGGAATACATCAACGCGCTGGCCAATGGCGACATCTGCGTGGCCTTCGGCTGGTCGGGTGACATCCTGCAGGCCCGCGACCGCGCGGCAGAGGCCGACAACGGCGTCGAGATCGTCTACAACGCGCCCAAGGAAGGTGCGCTGATGTGGTTCGACCAGATGGCGATCCCGATCGACGCGCCGAACCCCGATGGCGCGCACAAGTTCCTGAACTTCATCATGGATGCCGAGAACATGGCGGCGGCGTCGAACTACGTCTATTACGCCAACGGCAACAAGGCATCGCAGGACTACCTGGTCGAGGACGTGATCGGCGATCCGGCGATCTATCCGGACGAGGCGACGCTGGAGAACCTCTATACCACGACGCCCTACGACGCCAAGGTGCAGCGGGTGGTCACCCGGCTTTGGACCAAGGTGAAGTCCGGCACCTGAACCGCACCCATCGACGCCCCGCGCCGATGATCCGGCGCGGGGCTCTTGCCTTGGCCCGGGGGACACGATGGCGCAAGCGACGAAACCGCAGAAGGCAAAGACCGAAGTCTTCGCGCCGTGGCAGGATCCAGAGGCCAGCCCGCTGATCCAGTTCAAGGGCGTGACCAAGCGGTTCGGCGACTTCACCGCGATCGACGACATCAGCGCTCGACATCTACGCCCAGGAGTTCTTCGCGCTGCTGGGCCCGTCGGGCTGCGGCAAGACCACGCTGATGCGGATGCTGGCCGGGTTCGAGACGCCGACCGAAGGCACGATCCTGCTGGACGGCCAGGACATGGCCAATGTGCCGCCGAACAAGCGGCCGATGAACATGATGTTCCAGTCCTACGCGCTGTTCCCGCACCTGACCGTCGCCGACAACATCGCCTTCGGCCTGAAGCGCGCGCAAGATGCCCAAGGACGCAGATCGACGCCCGCGTCGACGAGATGCTGAAGCTGGTGCAGCTGAGCCCTTCGCCAGCGCGCAAGCCGCACCAGATCTCGGGCGGCCAGCGGCAGCGCGTGGCGCTGGCCCGGTCGCTGGCCAAGGCGCCGAAGCTGCTGCTGCTCGACGAACCGCTGGGCGCGCTGGACAAGAAGCTGCGCCAGGAGACCCAGTTCGAGCTGATGGACATCCAGGAAAAGACCGGCATCACCTTCGTCATCGTGACCCACGACCAGGAAGAGGCGATGACCGTGGCCAGCCGCGTCGCGGTGATGGACCACGGCCGGCTGGTGCAGGTCGCCACGCCGCGAGCGATCTACGAGACGCCGAATTCCGCTACGTCGCCGATTTCATCGGCGACGTGAACATCATCGAGGGCGCCGCCACGTCCCGAAGGCGACAACCGCTATTCGATCCACTGGGCCGAAGGCAGCCGCCCGCTGATCGGCACCACCGAAGACGCCGTTCGACGACGGCGCCAAGGCTGTCACTTCGCGATCCGCCCGGAGAAGATCGCGATCTCGACCGAGAAGCCCGCCGGCCGCGCCAACGCGGTTGCACGGCAAGGTTCTGGACATCGCCTATCTCGGCAACCTGTCGACCTACCACGTCGAACTGGCCGAGCGGCATGATCGATCAAGGCGCAGACCGCCAACACCCGCCGCATCGCGCGGCGCGACATCACCTGGGAGGACGAGGTCTGGCTGTCGCTGGACCGACACCGCCGGCGTCGTCCTGACTGCGGTAGGCGCCGGCATGGACCTGCGCCGACGCTGATCCTGATCGCCGTTCCCTATCTGTGGCTGCTGGCGCTGTTCCTGGTGCCGTTCCTGATCGTGCTGAAGATCTCGCTGTCGGACATCGCACTGGCGATCCCGCCCTACACGCCGACGCTGGATCTGTCGGCAGGCTGGGACGGGATCACGGCGCTTCTTGGCCGAGCTCGACTTCGAGAATTTCGTCTTCCTGACCGAGGACGACCTCTACTGGAAGGCCTACCTGTCGCAGCCTGAAGATCGCCGCGCTTTCGACCTTGCTGACGCTGCTGCGTCGGCTATCCGATCGCCTACGGCATGGCGCACGCGCCGACGGAACTGGCGCCCGACGCTGCTGATGCTGGTGATCCTGCCGTTCTGGACCAGCTTCCTGATCCGCGTCTACGCCTGGATCGGCATCCTGTCGAACGAGGGCTTCCTGAACCAGTTCCTGATGTGGCATCGGGCATGATCGGCGAGCCGCTGACGATCCTGAACACCAACACCGCCGTCTATATCGGCATCGTCTACACCTACCTGCCGTTCATGATCCTGCCGATCTATGCCGCGCTGGAAAAGATGGACGACATCGCTGCTCGAGGCGGCCGAGGATCTGGGCTGTTCGCGGCTGTCAGGCGTTCTGGCTGGTCACCGTGCCGCTGTCGAAGCCCGGCATCATCGCGGGCTGTTTCCTGGTCTTCATCCCGACGCATCGGCGAGTTCGTGATCCCGTCGCTGCTGGGCGGCTCGCGGCACGCTGATGATCGGCAAGGTGCTGTGGGAGGAGTTCTTCTCCAACCGCGACTGGCCGGTCGCCAGCGCCGTGGCGGTGATCCTGCTGCTGATCCTGATCATCCCGATCATCCTGTTCCAGCGCAACGAGCAGAAACAGCGCGAGGCCGAGGCATGAGCACGGCTCTTCATCTGCCGAAATACTCGGGGGAGGCGACCGCGCGAACAGCTTCCCGCAGGCGCCATGGTCGGGGCAGCATGAGACGGTTCTCCTGGTTCAACGCCACGTCGCTGACGCTCGGCTTCGCCTTCCTCTACCTGCCGATGATCATCCTGGTCATCTACAGCTTCAACGAATAGCAAGCTGGTGACGGTCTGGGCCGGGTTCTCGACCAAGTGGTACGGCGAGCTGTTGCAGAACGACGCGTTCCTCGATGCCGCCTGGGTCACGCTGAAGGTCGCGGTCATCTCGTCGACCATCGCCACGGTGCTCGGCACCATGGCGGCCTATGTGCTGGTGCGCGGCGGGCGGTTCCTGGGGCGCACGCTGTTTTCCGGCATGATCTACGCGCCGCTGGTGATGCCCGAGGTGATCACCGGCCTGTCGCTGCTGCTGCTGTTCATCGGCATCGGGCTGGACCGCGGCGTGCTGACCATCGTGCTGGCGCATACCACCTTCTCGATGTGCTACGTCTCGGTCGTGGTGTCGTCGCGGCTGGTGACCTTCGACCGCAGTCGCTCGAAGAGGCGGCGCTGGATCTCGGCTGCCGCCCGTTCGACGCCTTCCGCCTTGTGACCCTGCCGATCATCGCGCCGGCCGTGATCTCGGGCTGGCTGCTGGCCTTCACCCTGTCGCTCGACGATCTGGTGATCGCGTCGCTTCACCTCCGGGCCCGTCCTCGACCACCCTGCCGATCAAGATCTTCTCGGCCGTGCGGCTGGGCGTCAGCCCCGAGATCAACGCGCTGTCGACGATCATGATCGGCATCGTCACGGTCGGCGTCATCACCGCGTCGCTGATCTCGAAACGCGCCGTGGTGAAGCGCCAGCGCGATGAACAGGCGGCCGTACACGTATGACATTCCTGCAAGAATACGACGCCTATTGCGCCGCCTACGGTGTACCCGACCGGATGGAACTGCTCTTGAGCGACATCAACGCAATCCAGCGCGGCAAGTGGCTGGCGGGCGACGATGCGGCAAAGCTGACCAAGGGCCAGGTGCGGCTGCCGATGTCGACCTATGCGCCCAACATCATGGGCCAGGAGGTCGAGGCGACCGGGCTTGGCGCGGTGCAGGGCGATCCGGACGGACGCATCGTGCCGATCGACGGGACCTTGCGACCGGTGCCCTGGGCCGAGGGCCACGTCGCCCAGGTCCAGGTCGAAATGCAGGACAAGGACGGCCAGATCAGCTTTCTGTCGGCGCGGCAGCAGCTGGCGGGTGTGCTGCGGCGCTATGCCGAGAAGGGGCTGAAACCGGTTCTGGCGACTGAACTGGAATTCTACCTGATCCAGGCCCGCAAGACCAACACCACCGCCCCGCGCCCGCCGTACCGGCTGCCCAAGGCGCAGAATTACGACCTCGACGTGCTCAGCCGCACCGAGGCGGTGCTGACCGACATCCTGAATGCCTGCCGCAAGCAGGGCCTGCCGACCGACACGCTGATCGCCGAATACGGCCCCGGCCAGTTCGAGATCAATTTCCATCATACCGATGACGTGCTGGTCGCCGCCGATACCGCGATGCTGTTCCGGCGCCTGGTGCGCGGCGTGGTGCGGCGGCACGGGCTGGAGGCCACGTTCATGGCCAAGCCCTATTCCGATTATCCCGGCAACGGTTTCCACGTCCATATCAGCGTGTTGAACGACAAGGGCGAGAACATCTTCAGCGCCGACGAGGGCGTGTCCGAGACCCTGGCCAACGCCGTCGCCGGCGTGCTGGAAACGATGGACGACGCCCAGGCGATATTCGCGCCGCACATGAATTCCTATCGCCGGTTCCAGCCCGGGGATTTCTCGCCGTCGAGCCCGAACTGGGGTTTCGATCACCGCGGCGCCGGGGTGCGGCTGCCGGAAACCAAAGGGTCTGCCGCGCGGCTGGAGCACCGCATCTGCGGCGCCGATGTGAACCCCTACCTGGCGCTGGCCGCGATCCTGGGCGGCATCCTGCACGGGCTGGAGACGCAGCCCGACCTGCCGCTGCCGATCGACGATCCGAAGGCCGAGGAAACCGAGCCCCTGGGGCACGACTGGCGCACCTCTGTCGACGAGTTCTCGGAAAGCCCGTTCATCACCGATCTTTTCGGCGCCGAATGGCAGTCGATCTATTCCTCGATCCGCTATGACGAGATCGAGACGCTGACCGGAGAGATATCGCCGGTGGAATACCGCTATTATCTGGGGCGGCTGTAGACGGTCGCGGATCGGGTCCGGAACGCGGTTTTGCCCTGCCTGACGCAATCCCGCATCAATCGCGCCGCTTTTCGGGGCGGCAGACGCAATTCGCGATTCACTGTCCCGCCGGTTCGCTCTAGGAAGGGCAAAACGGGGCAGGTCTCATGCGCATCCTCATCACCAACGACGACGGCATCAACGCCCCCGGCCTGAACGTGCTGCACGCCATCGCGACCGAGGTCGCGGGCCCCGGTGGCGAGGTCTGGACCGTGGCGCCGGCCTTCGAGCAGTCGGGCGTCGGACACTGCATCAGCTACACCCACCCGATGATGATCGCCGAACTGGGCGAGCGCCGCTTCGCCACCGAAGGCTCGCCCGCCGATTGCGTGCTGGCCGCGCTTTACGACGCGATGGTCGACCTGCGGCCCGACCTGGTGCTGTCGGGCGTCAACCGCGGCAACAACGCCGCCGAGAACGCGCTTTATTCGGGCACCATCGGCGGCGCGATGGAGGCGGCCTTGCAGGGGCTGCGGGCGATCGCGCTCAGCCAGTTCTACGGGCCCGGCAACCGCGATCTGGAAAACCCGTTCGAGGCCGCTGCCGCGACCGGCGCAGGCCTGGTGCGCGATCTGCTGGACAAGGGCGTCTGGGGCGGCGGCGATTACGGCGTCTTCTACAACATCAACTTCCCGCCGGTCCCGGCGGCGGAGGTAAAAGGCGCCCGGATCGTGGCGCAGGGCTACCGGACCGACACCTTCTTCGGCGTCGAGCCGCACCTGTCGCCCTCGGGGCGCAAGTTCCTCTGGATCAAGGGCGGTCCGCAGGACGTGCCCACCGCACCGGATACCGACGTCCATGCCAATCTGCAGGGCTACACCTCGATCACGCCGATGCGCTGCGACCTGACGGCGCATGACATCATCGAAGATCTGCGGGGGCGGATGGGGTGACGGTGGCGCGCGCAGCCGGTCCGGGGACCTGAGGCATGGACCGGGAACAGAAGATGCAGTTCCTCTATGCCCTGCGGTCGAAGGGCGTCACCGATCCGCGCGTGCTGACCGCGATGGAAAGCATCGACCGCGGCGCCTTCGTGCGCGGCCTTTTCGCGGCACGGGTCTACGAGGACATGCCGCTGCCGATCCCCTGCGGCCAGACCATCAGCCAGCCCTCGGTGGTCGGGCTGATGACCCAGGCGCTGAACGTGCAGCCGCGCAACAAGGTGCTGGAGGTCGGCACCGGTTCCGGCTACCAGGCCGCGATCCTGTCGAAGCTGGCGCGCCGGGTCTACACGGTCGACCGGCACCGCCGGCTGGTGCGCGAGGCGAAAGAGGTTTTCGAGGCGCTGAACCTGGTCAACATCACCGCCTTCACCGCCGACGGCAGCCACGGGCTGCCCGACCAGGCGCCGTTCGACCGTATCCTGGTGACGGCGGCGGCCGAGGACCCGCCGGGTCCGCTCTTGGCGCAACTGCGGATTGGCGGTATCATGGTTGTGCCCGTGGGGCAGTCGGACACCGTTCAAAGCCTGATCAAGGTCACCAGGACCGAGACAGGGTTGAATTATGACGAGTTGCGCCCGGTGCGTTTCGTGCCCCTGATCGAGGGGCTGGGACAGGACGGATAGGGACGGCCCGCGGGCCGTCCTGACATGACGAAAGAGGTGCGGAACAACCGTGCCCTTGGATTGAGGACGAGCAATGGCAGAATTCCGCCGACGCAAATCGCGTGCCCTGGTGCTGGGCGCAAGCCTTCTGACGCTGGCCGCCTGTGGCGGTGAGCCGCTGGATTTCGACCTGCGCAACCCGGCTTTCGGAGCGGACACCTCGGGGGCTGCGCGCGGCGTGGTCGAGGACCGCCCGAACCCGGACAACCGCGGCGTCATCTCGTACCCGAACTTCCAGGTCGCCGTCGCCGCAGCGCGGCGACACCATCGCCGATGTGGCGGGCCGCGTCGGCGTCGATGCGAACGAATTGGCGCGCTATAACGGCATCGGGCTCGACGCGTCCCTGCGGCGCGGCGAAGTGATCGCCCTGCCCCGCCGCGTGGCCGAACCCTCGCCCGCCACCGGGGCCGACAGCTTCGGGCCGATCCGCCCGGCCGAGACCATCGACATAACCACCCTGGCCGAGGGCGCCATCGACCGCGCCGACGCGACGAAACCGCCCGCCCCGTTCCAGACGAAACCGGCGCCCGCGCAATCGGGCACAGAGCCGGTCCGGCACAAGGTGGCGCGCGGCGAGACCGCCTATTCGATCTCGCGGCTTTACGGCATTTCGGTGCGGGCGCTGGCGGACTGGAACGGCTTGGGGCCCGACCTGACGGTGCGCGAAGGGCAGTACCTGCTGGTGCCGGTCGTCACGCCGGTGGCGCGGACTGCGCGCGCCGAGGAACCGACGACGAACCCGGGCCGCGGTAGCCCGACGCCGACGCCGCCCAGCGCCTCGCAACCGCTGCCCGAAGAAACCGAAGTCGCGGCCAACACCGCGACGCCGCCATCGCCGAACCTTGCCGGCGACCGGACCTCGGCCTCGGGCTCGGCGCGGCTGCTGTTGCCGGTTCAGGGCAAGATCATCCGGCCCTACCAGAAGCGCAAGAACGACGGCATAGACATCGCCGCCGCAGCCGGAACGCCGGTGAAAGCGGCCGCCGACGGCACCGTCGCCGCGATCACCCGCGACACCGACCAGGTGCCGATCCTGGTGCTGCGACACGCCGGAAACCTGCTGACGGTCTATGCCAATATCGAGGGCATCGCGTTCGAGAAGGGCGCCAAGGTCAGCCGCGGCCAGACCGTCGCGCGGGTGCGCGACGGCAGCCCCAGCTTCCTGCATTTCGAAGTGCGCGAGGGTTTGGACAGCGTCGATCCGGTGACCTTCGTCAACTGATCCCGAAGCGGCAGGAAGCGCCCGTCAAGAGCCGCCAAGCCGCGCGCCGCGCCCGCCCCGTCGTCGCGGCGCCGCGCCCTCGTGCAGCCCTTCGCGCAGTACCTGCGTCATCGGGTGATCCTCGCGTCCAGCCTGGTACTGGTCCAGCAGATGCCCGATGGCGTCGCGCGGCGCGATCTCGGTGGGCAGCTTCAGCGCCCAGTCCACGAAGATCGAGCGGCATTCGGGGCCGGTGATGCCCTCGATGGCATAGGCCTCGCGGATCAGTCCGCTTTTGTCGATCTCTTTCAGCGTCATCGCCCTGGTCCCTTGCCTGTCCGTTCCCCGACCTACACCGGCGCGCAGGCGGCGCAAATCGAATTCTTCGCGTCAGTCTTCCGGGGTGCGTGCCAGCGCGGCCTCGATGATCACTGCCGCGCGGGCGGCGCGACGGGTCAGCGCGCGGTCCAGGTCCTCGACGCTTTCGATATCCATCTGGCGCAGAAGAAAGCCGCGCCCGCCCTCGCCTACCGCGCTGAAATCCAGCGCCGTCCCGGTCAGCAGCCGCGCGGCGGACTGGAAAGACCGCAGCATGGCGTAGGTGTCCTTCAGCGTCGCGGTGTCGTCATCCGAAAGCCATCCGATGCGCTGGCCCGCGTCAAGCTGCGCGCCGACGTCGCGGTCGGCGGTGCCGGCCAGAAGCGCCGCCGCCTGGGCCAGCAGTTCGATATCCTGCATTCGTCCCGGCCCGACCTTGGCCTCCGGCCCGCCCGTCTCGGGCTTGGCCTCGGCGATGCGGGCGCGCATGTCGACGACATCGGCCAGGATCTTCGCCGCGTCGCGCGGCCCGGCCAGCAGATCGCGGCGGAACGCCTCGACCTCTTCGCCCAGCGCTTCTGATCCGGCGACCGGCGCGGGCGCGGGTCAGGGCCAGATGCTCCCAGGTCCAGGCCTCGGTCGGTCTGGTAGTCGCGGAACGCGGTCAGCGAGGTCGCCACCGGCCCCTGCCGCCCCGAGGGCCGCAGCCGCATGTCGACCTCGTAAAGCCGTCCCTCTGCCATCGGCGCGGTCAGCGCGGTCACGAAGGCCTGCGTCAGCCGCGCGTAATAGGTCGCGGGCGGCCAGCGGGCGGCGGCCATCCGAGGCCTTCGACCCCGTCCGCGTCGTAGATCACGATCAGGTCGAGATCCGAGGTCGCGGTCAGCTGCGCCGCGCCCGAGCGAGCCCATGCCCAGCGCCACCGCGCCGCGCCCCGGCGGCGGGCCCGTGCTTGACGGCGAATTCCGCCACGACGGCCGGCCAGAGCGCGCCAAGCACCGCGTCGGCAAGATCGGCATAGGCGCGACCGGCCGCTTGCGGCGTCGATCAGTCCGCGCAGGTGATGCACGCCGATGCGGAAGTGCCATTCCTTCATCCAGCGCCGGGCCGCGTCGAGCTTGCGCCTCGTAATCCGGCGTCCCGGCCAGGAGCGCCGCAAGCCGCGCGCGCAGCGCTTCCAGCCCCGGCCACGGCTCGAAGAAACTGCCGCCGATCACCGCGTCGAACACCTGCGCATTGCGTCCCAGGTATTGCGACAGCGCCGGCGCGGTGGCGGCGATGTCGACGATCAGGTCGATGAGCTGCGGATTGGCGCTGAACAGCGAGAACACCTGCACGCCCGCGGGCAGGCCGGCAAGGAAGGCGTCGAACTGTTCCAGCGCCTCCTGCGGTTTGGCGGCCTTTTGCAGGCGGGCCAGGATCTCGGGGCGCAGGCGCTTGAAGATCTGCACCGCGCGCGCCGTGCGCAGGGCTGGATAGCCGTGCCAGCGTTCGACGATGGCCCGGGTCTCGGGCGTCATTTCCGGTGCCGGGCGGGCGGCGTCGGGGGCAAAGAAGCCTTCGGTCAGCCCGTGCACCTCGGCCAGCCGATCGGCAAGCGCCTGGCGCAGGGCTTCGGCCTCGGTGCCCATGAAGGCGGCCAGCCGGTCGAAGCCTTGCGGGTCGCTCGGCAGGTCGTGGGTCTGGGCGTCGGCGATCATCTGCAGGCGGTGCTCGACCTCGCGGTGGTCGCGGTAGGCGGCGGCGAGGGTCTTCGGCCGTCTCCGGCTCGACCCAGCCCTTTTCGGCCAGCCGCGCCAGCCCGTCGAGCGTGCCGCGCACCCGCAGCGACGGGTCGCGGCCGCCGGCGATGATCTGGCGGGTCTGGGTGAAGAACTCGATCTCTCGGATGCCGCCCGCGCCCCAGCTTCATGTTATGGCCCTCGAGCACCAGCCGGGCACCGAAACCCTTGTGCTCGCGGATCCGCAGCCGCATGTCGTGGGCGTCCTGGATGGCGGCGAAATCCAGGTGCTTGCGCCAGATGAAGGGGCGCAGCCGCTCAAGGAACCGGTCGCCCGCCGCAAGATCGCCCGCCGCGGGCCGTGCCTTGATGTAGGCCGCGCGCTCCCAGGTGCGGCCTACGCTTTCGTAATAGCTTTCGGCGGCGTCCATCGACAGGCAGACCGGCGTGACGGCGGCGTCGGGACGCAGCCGCAGATCGGTGCGGAAGACATAGCCGTCGCCGGTCATCTCGGACAGCAGCGCGGCCATGTGCCGGGTGGCGCGCACCAGGGCGGCGCGGGCGTCGTGGTAGTCGTCCGCGTCGTAGTGATCGCCGTCGAACAGCATGATCAGGTCGATGTCGGAGGAATAATTCAGCTCGTGCGCGCCCATCTTGCCCATGGCCAGCGCCACCATGCCCCCGGCCCCGGCGGCATCGTCGCTGGTCATCGCCGGCAGCTTGCCGCGCGCCAGTTCCGCCGCGACCATCGCCTTCAGCGCCCGGTCGGTGGCTAGGTCGGCGACATCCGTCAGCCCGCCCGTCACCTGCTCCAGCGGCCAGACGCCGCCGAGGTCAGCCAAGGCGATCAGCAAGGCCGCCCGACGCTTGGCGCGGCGCAGGCCGGGTTTCAGATCAGCGGCTTGCAGCGCACGCATGTCGTCCAGTACGCCGGTCAGCGCCGCCTCGGGCGCACCGTCCAGCGTCTGCGCCAGCCAGTCGGTTTCCTTGTCGATCAGCGACTTGAGATAGGGGCTGCACCCGCCCGCGCCCGCGATCAACTCGCGTATCTCGCGCGGGTGATCGCCGAAACGGTCGGCAGCTTCCGCGCCGCGCTCTGGCTCGTAGGGCAGAGGGCAGCGGGTCATGCGGGCGGCGAAACTCATGGCCGAAGACTGGGCGCGCGGCACCGGTAGGGGCAAGCGTTTTCGAGAACGCTTGGCAAGTTTCTTGCAGGTATCTTTCAACCGGCGCAGCAGCGGCGGGAGGTGGACGATGAGTAAGAGCCTGGCACGGGTGCGGCGCGCGCTGACCGAGGCGGGGATCGAAACGCAGATCCTGGAAATGCCGTCCGAGACCCGGACCGCCGCCCAGGCGGCAGCGGCGGCGGGCTGTCTCCTTGACCAGATCGCCAAGTCGATCATCTTCCGCGGCGAGGTGAGCGGCTCGGCGCTGTTGTTCCTGACGGCGGGCGGCAATCAGGTCGACGCCGCACGCGCCGCCGACCCTCGCCGAAGAGCCCTTGGGCAAGGCCGACGCGGCACTGATCCGGGCGCAGACCGGGTTTGCCATCGGCGGCGTGGCCCCGGTGGGACATCTGAACTCGATCCGCGCCTGGATCGACCCCCGGCTGCTGGAATTCGGCGAGATCTGGGCCGCAGCGGGCACGCCACGGCACATCTTTCCGGTCGATCCATCCGACCTGCACCGAATAACAGACGCGCAAGTCGCTGTTTTCACTTAGCAAACAAAATTAATGTAAAAAACTTTCACATAGTCCCTTGAAGGCGGGGGCAAAGTTTCCGATCTATGTGATGTGAAAGGCATTCACATAACAACAGCAACGCGACAAGGAGACACCGCAATGAGTTCTGTCATGACCTGGCCCTCTACCGCCGAAACCTGGCTCGATGAGCGCGGGAAAGGCGCCTGGATCGCCGCCACCGTCCTGGCCTTCATCTTTTTCTGGCCCGTCGGCCTGGCCCTTCTTGCCTACCTGATCTGGAGCAAACGCATGTTCAACGGTTCCTGCGCTGCACGCCGCAGCCACGCCCCCGTCCGCCACCGGTTCAAGACCTCCGGCAACTCTGCCTTCGACAGCCTACAAGGCCGAGACTCTTCGCCGGCTTGAAGAGGAACAGGAAGCTTTCGAATCCTTCCTCCAACGTCTGCGCGAAGCCAAGGACAAGCAGGAATTCGACGCCTTCATGGACGACCGCGCCAAGTCGGCCCGCGACAACGGGTCCGAGGACGGCGAACCGGTCGGCGCCTGACCTCCCCGGAGGCGCCATCACGCGGCCCCTGTCCTGCAGGGGCCGCGATCAGTCGTTGAGAACGAGGACACCATGACCACCGCGAACCCGCTCTGGGGACTGCCCGACCCCGCCGCCAAGCCGGAATTCTACGCCGATGTGCCCACCAAGCGGGCCATCGCCTGGGTCTTTGACACCCTGCTGATCGCGCTGATCACCGCGATCATCGTGCCCTTCACCGCCTTCACCGCGCTGTTCTTCCTGCCGGTGCTGTACATGACCGTGGGCCTTGCCTACCGCGACGCTGTCGCTGGCGGGCCGGTCGGCGACGCCGGGAATGCGGCTGGTCGCCATCGAGTTCCGCACCCATGACGGCCGGCGCTTCGGCTTTGGTCACGCGCTGGTGCACACCGTGGCCTACACCGTGTCCGTGTCGATGGTGCTGCCGCAGGTGATCTCGATCCTGCTGATGCTGACCACGCCGCGCGCGCAGGGTCTGACCGACATGGTTCTGGGCACCGCCGCGATGAACCGCGCGGCGGGATACTGACCCGAACGGCCTCGTTCGAACCGGGGGGTTGGCGGATGGATCGGCTGTTGCTAACCTGCCCGGGCAGCCAACCGAGCCACCCATGCGCCACACGCTTCCCATTGCGCCGCAATTCTACGTGACGGCCCCGCAACCCTGCCCCTATCTGGAGGGGCGGATGGAGCGGAAGCTGTTCACCGCGTTGCAGGGGGACTACTCGGAAAAGCTGAACGATTCGCTGTCCAAGCAGGGCTTTCGCCGGTCTCAGAACGTGCTGTACCGGCCTTCCTGCGCCGAATGCGCGGCCTGCCTTTCGGCCCGCGTGCGGGTCGCCGACTTTGCGCCGTCGCGCAGCCAGCGCCGGGTGGAACGCCGCAATGCCGATCTGAAACGCGAGGCGACCAGCCCCTGGGCGACCGAGGACCAGTACGCGCTGTTCCGCGACTACCTCGACAGCCGCCACGCCGATGGCGGCATGGCCGACATGGACATCTTCGAGTTCGCCGCGATGATCGAGGAGACCCCGATCCGCAGCCGTGTCATCGAATATACCGCGTCGGACGGCAAAGGCCGGCGCGAACTGGCCGCCGTGAGCCTGACCGACGTGCTCGATGACGGGTTGAGCATGGTCTACTCGTTCTACGATCCCGACCGGGCGCGCACCAGCCTGGGCACTTACGTGATCCTCGACCATATCCGTATCGCGCGCGAGGCGGGGCTTCCGTATGTCTACCTGGGCTACTGGGTGCCGGGCTCGCCCAAGATGGGCTACAAGGCGAACTTTTCGGCGCTGGAGGTCTACAAGAACGGCGAATGGCAGGACATCGGCGACCCCGCCGATCATTCCTCCGTCACGCATCCGCTGTCGACCGATCCGATCGCCGAACAGGTGGCGCGGATCAACCTGCCCGACAGTCGCCCGATCAAGGGGTGAACCGGACCATATCCGCCATCGCGTTATTGGTGCCCGACTACCAGGCAGGTCTGGATTTCTACGTCGGCAAGTTGCGCTTCCACCTGATCTCGGACGACGACCATGGCGGCGGCAAACGGTTCGTGCAGGTGGCGCCAGAGCCCGGTGGAGCCGCGCTGGTCCTGGCCAAAGCCGATGGTCCGCAGCAAACCGCCGCCATCGGCAACCAGACCGGCGGCCGCGTGGGCTTCTTCCTGCAAACCGACGATTTCGCCCGCGATCATGCCGCGATGCTGGCCGCTGGCGTCGAATTCGAGGAGGCGCCCCGGCACGAACCCTACGGCACCGTCGCCGTTTGGCGCGATCCGTTCGGCAATCGCTGGGATCTCATACAAATGGCCGCTTGACGCCGCGCCGCCGAAGCCCGAAAGAAAATTCCAAATATCGCACCCGGCGCGACATTTTCTCCACCTCCACCGCTTGACGCCCCCCGCCCCCCGCCTAGTGTCGCGCGCACGTGAAGAAGGAGCCGGAGGGACATGTCCCTCATTCTAGTGGTGGTAGGATCAAGGCGCATGGGCCGGTAACGGAAGACCCTGACAAGGACCCCATGCGCCCCCGGATTGACCCTCGGGGGCTTTTTTATGCGAAACGACAACGACGTCAGCCAAGGAAGCGACAATGACACGTCAGATGACCGGAGCGAAAATGGTGGTTCAGGCCCTGAAGGATCAGGGTGTGGACACGGTATTCGGCTATCCCGGCGGCGCCGTGCTTCCGATCTATGACGAGATCTTCCAGCAGAACGATATCCGGCACTATCCTGGTGCGCCACGAACAGGGCGCGGTCCATGCCGCCGAGGGCTATGCGCGCTCGACCGGCAAGCCCGGCGTGGTGCTGGTGACCTCCGGCCCCGGCGCGACCAACGCCGTGACCGGGCTGACCGACGCGCTGATGGATTCGATCCCGATCGTCGTGCTGACCGGCCAGGTGCCGACCTTCATGATCGGCAACGACGCCTTCCAGGAGGCCGACACCGTCGGCATCACCCGCCCCTGCACCAAGCATAACTGGCTGGTCAAGGAGACCGACAAGCTGGCCGAGACGTCATCCACCAGGCGTTCCACGTCGCCACCACGGGCCGCCCCGGCCCGGTGCTGGTCGACATCCCCAAGGACGTGCAGTTCGCCAACGGCACCTATGTCGCCGCCGCCAAGGCGCGGGTGTCGCATTACCAGCCGCAAGGTCAAGGGCGATCTCGACCGGATCAAGCGAACTGGTCGCGCTGATCGAGACGGCCGAGCGCCCGGTGTTCTATACCGGCGGCGGCGTGATCAACTCGGGCCCCGCCGCCAGCCAGCTTCTGCGCGAACTGGTCGAGGCGACCGGCTTTCCGATCACCTCGACCCTGATGGGTCTGGGCGCCTATCCCGGCGTCGGGCAAGAACTGGCTGGGCATGCTGGGGATGCACGGGCTTTACGAGGCCAACCTGGCGATGCACGGCTGCGACCTGATGATCAACGTCGGCGCGCGGTTCGACGACCGGATCACCGGCCGCGTCCCCGATTTCAGCCCGCATTCCAAGAAGGCGCATATCGACATCGACCCGTCGTCGATCAACAAGGTGATCCATACCGACGTGCCGATCATCGGCGACGTGGCGCATGTGCTGGAAGACACTGCTGAAGCTGTGGAAGGCCGGCGGGCGCAAGACCAACAAGGCCGGGCTGGACAAGTGGTGGGCGCAAGATCGACGACTGGCGGCACGTCAACTGCCTGAACTTCACGCCATCGGAAAAGACGATCAAGCCGCAGCACGCGCTGACCCGGCTGGAGGCGCTGACCAAGGACCATCCCGACCGCTACATCTGCACCGAGGTTGGCCAGCACCAGATGTGGGCGGCGCAATACCTGGGCTTCGAGGATCCGAACCGCTGGATGACCTCCGGCGGGCTGGGCACCATGGGCTACGGCTTTCCGGCGTCGATCGGCGTGCAGGTGGCGCATCCCGACGCGCTGGTGATCAACGTCGCGGGCGAGGCGTCGTGGCTGATGAACATGCAGGAGATGGGCACCGCGGTGCAGTACCGGCTGCCGGTCAAGCAGTTCATCCTGAACAACGAGCGCCTTGGCATGGTGCGCCAGTGGCAGGAACTGCTGCACGGCGAGCGCTATTCGCACTCCTGGTCCGAGGCGCTGCCCGATTTCGTCAAGCTGGCCGAGGCGTTCGGCGCCAAGGGCATCCTGTGCAAGGACCCCGCCGACCTGGACGACGCGATCATGGAAATGCTGAACTACGACGGCCCGGTGATCTTCGACTGCCTGGTGGAAAAGCACGAGAACTGCTTCCCGATGATCCCGTCGCGGCGAGCCGCACAACAAGATGCTGCTGGGCGAGAATGCCGTCGACCAAGGATGCGATCGGATCGAAGGGCGCGGTCATGGTGTAGCGGCGAAAATTCTTCGAGGAGAATTTTCCTGGCATTTCCTGCCCGTCACACCACGCAACGAGGAAACTGACATGTCCGCACTGAAAATCAAGAAGGGCACCTCCAGTCATTCCGCCTATGACCTGCGCGACCCGCATTCCGAGGTGGAAGAGCGGCACACGCTGGCCATTCGTCGTCGACAACGAGGCCGGGCGTGCTGGCGCGGGTCATCGGGCTGTTTGCCGGGCGCGGCTACAACATCGAAAGCCTGACGGTGGCCGAGGTCGATCACACCGGTCACCTGCAGCCGGATCACCATCGTCACCACCGGCACCCCGTCGATCATCGACCAGATCGAGGCGCAGCTTGGCCGCATCGTGCCGGTCCATGACGTGCACGACCTGACGGTCGAGGGCACGGCGGTCGAGCGCGAACTGGCGATGTTCAAGGTGGCGGGCACCGGCGAACACCGGATCGAGGCGCTGCGGCTGGCCGAGATCTTCCGCGCCAACGTGGTCGATTCGACGCTTTACAGCTTCATCTTCGAGATGACCGGCACGTCCGAAAAGATCGACGCCTTCGCCGAGCTGATGCGGCCGCTGGGGCTGATCGAACTGGCACGGACAGGCGTGGCGGCGTTGAGCCGGGGATCGGAATAGCGGCTGTTCGGTAGACCGGCGCGCATTTCGGCGAGGGGCCCGCGCGTCTGCCAACCCGCGATCACGGTCCCGGCGATACGCCGTTTCCGGTCGACGCGCTGGCGTCAGGTCCAGTCCAGCACGACCTTGCCCGACTTGCCGCTTAGCATCGCCTCGAAGCCTTTCCGGTAGTCGTCGACCTTGAAGCGGTGGGTGATGACCCGGCTGACGTCGAGGCCGTTTTCCAGCATGGCCATCATCTTGTACCAGGTCTCGAATATCTCGCGCCCGTAGACGCCCTTGATGGTGATCGCCTTGAACACGATGCGGCTCCAGTCGACGGGCGATTTGCCCGGCGGGATGCCCAGCAGGGCGATGCGGCCGCCCATGGTCATCGCCTCGACCATCTGGTCGAGCGCGCGCTGGTTGCCCGACATTTCCAGGCCGACGTCGAAGCCCTGCTTCATCTTCAGCTCGCGAAATCACTGATTTCAGGTCTTCCCTGCCGACATTGACCGGGACGCACGTCGGCCACCTTCGCGCGCCAGCTCCAGCCGGTCCTGGTTGACGTCGGTGATCACCACGTGGCGCGCGCCGACATGCCGCGCGACGGCGGCGGCCATGATGCCGATGGGCCCGGCGCCGGTGATCAGCACGTCCTCGCCCACCAGATCGAAGCGACAGCGCGGTGTGCACCGCGTTGCCCAGCGGATCGAGGATCGCGCCGATATCGTCGCTGACCGCGTCGGGCAGCGGCACCACGTTGAAGGCGGGCAGGCGCAGGTATTCGGCGAAGGCGCCCTGTTCGTTGACGCCGATGCCGCGGGTTTCGGGATCGAGGTGGAACTTGCCGGCGCGGCTCTGGCGCGAGGTCTTGCCGATCAGGTGGCCCTCGCCGGAGCAGCGCTGGCCGAGTTCCAGGTCGCTCGACGTCGCGGCCCAGTTCGACGATCTCGCCGGCGAATTCGTGGCCGGTGATCAGCGGCACCGGCACGGTTTTCGCCGCCCATTCGTCCCAGTTCCAGATGTGGATATCGGTGCCGCAGATGCCGGTCTTGCTGATCTGGATCAGCACGTCGTCGGGGCCGATCTCGGGCACCGGGGCATCGACCATCCACAGGCCAACCTCGGGTTTCGATTTCTCCAGCGCCTTCATCTGGTTCGTAGCCATTGGCTCTCCCTGTCCCGGACCTGATCCGGGGCGTTTTTTCTAAAGTACGCCGGTGTCGCGACCGGCTTGTCCGAAGGCGGCAAGGGCGGCGTCGAGGTCGTCGCGGGTCAGTGCGGCGTTCATCTGGGTGCGGATCCGGGCCGTGCCCTTGCGGCACCACCGGAAAGAAGAACCCGGCGACATAGACGCCATAGCTCGAACAGCCGCGCTGCCATCTTCTGGCCAAGCGCCGCATCGCCCAGCATCACCGGGATGATCGGATGCTCGCCGTCCAGCAGGTCAAAGCCGAGGTCGCCCAGCCCCTTGCGCCAGTATTTCGCGTTGTCGAACAGCTGCCGCCGCAAGTCGTCGCCCTCTTCCACCAGCCGGATCGCCTCGATGCTGGCGGCGGCGATGGCGGGCGGCAGTGAGTTCGAGAACAGGTAGGGCCGCGCGCGCTGGCGCAGCAGGTCGATGACCGGTTGCGGCCCGGCGATATAGCCGCCGATGGCACCGCCCAGCGCCTTGCCGAGCGTGCCGGTCAGGATATCGACCTTGCCCGAAACGCCCAGGTGGTGCGGCGTGCCCCTGCCCCTTCGGCCCCATGAAGCCGGTGGCGTGGCAGTCGTCGACCATGACCAGCGCGTCGTGTTTCTCGGCCAAAGCGGTGATCTCGGGCAGTTTCGCCAGGTAGCCGTCCATCGAGAACACGCCGTCGGTGGCGATCATGATGTGTCGCGCGCCGTCCTCGCGCGCCGCCTTCAGCTGCGTCTCGAGATCGTCCATGTCGGAATTGGCGTAGCGATAGCGTTTCGCCTTGCACAGCCGGATGCCGTCGATGATCGAGGCATGGTTCAGCGCGTCGGAGATGATGGCGTCCTCCGGCCCCAGCAGCGGCTCGAACAGCCCGCCGTTGGCGTCGAAGCAGGCGGCGAAGAGGATCGCGTCGTCCTTTTCCAGGAAACCCGCCAGCCGCTGTTCCAGCTCGCGGTGCACGTTGTTGGTGCCGCAGATGAATCGGACCGAGGCCATGCCGTAGCCGTCCAGCGCCAGCGCGTTCTGCGCCGCACGGATCAGGTTCGGGTGATCGGCGAGACCGAGGTAGTTGTTGGCGCAGAGGTTCAGCATGTCGCGCCCCTGCACCTGGATATGGGCACGCTGGGCCGAGGCGATGGGGCGTTCGCGCTTCATCAGGCCAGCCGCGTCGATCTCGGCTAGGGTGTCGCGCAAGTGGGTCTCGAAGGCGGGAGTCATAGTGGCGCTCGCGTGCTGGTTCGATCCCCAGAATGGCGCAATCAGGGGCGGTTGACCATGGCCGCCTTCGCCATCGACGTGGCCCGGCGCGCGTCGCGCAGCAGCGCGGTCGAATAGATCACCAGCGCGGCCCAGATCATCGGGAAGGCGATCATCCGGGCGGTGCCGAATTCCTCGTCGAAGACGAAGACGGCGATCAGGAAGATCATCGTCGGCGCGGTGTATTGCAGGATGCCGATGGTCGACAGCCGCAAGAGCTTGGCACCGTTGGCGTAAAGCATCAAGGGCACCGCCGTGACCGCGCCGCAGCCCAGCAGCAGCCAGGTATCGGGCAGGTTCCCGGCCAGGAAATGCCCCTGCCCGGTCGCGGCGACGTAGATCGCGTAACCCAGCGCAATCGGTGCCAGCAGAATCACCTCCAGCAGGAAGCCCTGGTTCGGGCCGATCGGCAGGGATTTCTTGAAATAGGCATAGAACCCCCAGGACAGCGTCAGGCTGAGCGCAATCAGCGGCAGGCCGCCGGCCTCGACCGTCAGCACAACGACCGCCGCCCCGGCCAGCGCCACCGCCAGCCATTTCGCGGGGCTGAGACGCTCGCCCAGCAGCACGAAGCCCAGGAAGATGCTGAACAGCGGGTTTATGTAATAGCCAAGCGCCGCCTCAAGCGCGCGGTCGGTGAAGATCGCGTAGATGTAGATGCCCCAGTTGACCGAGACCAGCGCCGCGGTGATCGCCGCCATCGCCAGCGTGCGGGGCGATCGCAGGGCCGCCATCAGGTCGGCGGTACGCCCCAGCATCCACAGGATGACGGCGGCGATGGGCACCGACCAGAGCACCCGGTGCGCCAGCACCTCGATGGGCGGCAGATGCGCCAGCAGCTTCATGTAAAGCGGCAGGAAACCCCAGAACACATAGGCGGACATGGCGAAGGCGAAACCGCGCGGGCTGTCGGGTTGGGACTGGGGTTGCAAGAGGGCCTCTGTTTTCGGGCGGGTCCGGTCCGGCACTCTATCCGTCGGCGCCGCGCCGCGCGCAAGACATATCGAGCCGGCGCGATCCATGTGCTATACGAAGGGTCTAATCGAATGTCCGCATTCATAGAGGTTCGGCATGTCCCAGAACGAAACCAAGGCAACGTCAGGAAGGCCCCGGAAATCCGCGCCCGCATCCAAGGCGCCAGCCGCGCCAGCGGTGGAGCATGTGCCGGTGGAGGCCGAGAATTTCGAGCATACGCTTCGTCGGCTGGTGATCGAAAAGGAAAAGGCCCGGAAGGGAAAATTCGGGCTTTATCGTTAGCGCCCCGGCAAAGAAGAAGGGGTCCCCGAAGGGACCCCAGTCTCGCTGATCAGGCTCTTATCTTGACCGCCCGGTTTCTGCCTGCGGCCCGATCTGCGTCAGGGGAAAGCGCACCCTCCCCGTGTCCACGTGAAATCGCCTATGGCGATTTCAACGAGCGGGACAGAGCGGATGGCAAAGCCATCTGCGGAGTCCCGCCCGGTAGTTCTGAGGAATTACCCTTTCCTCACCCTTCGTTCGTGCCGTTTGGTGAACCGCTTGGCCTGCGGTGGTGCGGAGGGCCGGGGGATGTGGCCCGCCGCGTAAACTTTCAGCTACACCCGCTTGTCCCGCCGCAGGTGTTGCACTTCATGCAAGTGCCGTTGCGCACCAGCGTGTAGTTGCCGCAATCGCCGCAGGGGTCGCCCTCGTAGCCCTGCATCTTGGCCTTGGCGCGCTGGTCGATCTGCACGGTGCCCGTGGCCAGCGCGGTGGTTGTTCCCACCTCCGTCGACAGCGTCGTCAGCACCACTGCTTCGCCCGCGCCGCTCATTGTCGGGGCCCCGGACTGGCCGCCGTTCAGCACGGTGAAGCCCTGCGGCATCCGCTGCCGGGTGAACCCGGCCGAGGCCACCTGGCGCAGCACGTCGATCGGGCTGTTGCCGCCGGAGTTCGGCACTTCCTCGAAGTTGCGCTTGCCCTCTTCGTCGCCACGGCCCAATTCGTCGAAGGTGACACCCTCGGGCTTCACATGCGCCAGATCCGTGCGGTCGAGATAGCTGACGGCGAGTTCCCGGAAGATGTAGTCGAGGATCGAGGTGGCGTTCTTGATCGTCTCGTTGCCCTGCACCATGCCCGCCGGCTCGAACCGGGTGAAGGTGAAGGCCTCGACGAATTCCTCCAGCGGAACGCCGTATTGCAGGCCGACGCTGACGGCGATGGCGAAGTTGTTCATCATCGCCCGGAAACCGGCGCCTTCCTTGTGCATGTCGATGAAGATCTCGCCCAGTTGGCCGTCCTTGTATTCGCCGGTGCGCAGGTAGACCTTGTGCCCGCCGACGATGGCCTTCTGGGTGTAGCCGCGCCGCCGTTCGGGCAGTTTCTCGCGGTGCGACTTGATGTATTCCTTGACGATCACCTTCTCGACGATCTTTTCGGCCAGCACGATGGCCTTTTCCTGGGCCGAGCCGGATGCGAGGATTTCCTCGGCCTCGTCGTCATCCTCGACCAGGGACGATGCCAGCGGCTGGCTGAGTTTCGAGCCGTCGCGGTAAAGCGCGTTGGCCTTGACCCCCAGCGACCAGGACTAAGTTCATAGGCGTCCTGGCAGTCCTCGATCGTGGCGTCGTTGGGCATGTTGATCGTCTTGGAGATCGCGCCCGAGATGAACGATTGCGCGGCGGCCATCATGTGGATGTGGCTGTCGACGGAAAGGAACCGCTTGCCCTTCTTGCCGCAGGCATTGGCGCAGTCGAAGATCGAATAGTGCAGCTTTTTCAGGTGCGGCGCGCCTTCCAGCGTCATCGTTCCGCAGACATGGTCGTTGGCGGCGTCGATCTCGGCCTTTGAAAAGCCCAGGTGCCGCAGCAGATCGAAGGTCGGATCGGCCAGCTTCTCGGCCGGGATGCCAAGCGTCTTGGTGCAGAATTCCTCGCCCAGGGTCCACTGGTTGAACACGAAGCGGATGTCGAAGGCCGAGGGCAGCGCCGCCTCGATCTTGTCGAGTTCCGCCGGGCCGAAGCCGTGGCCGATCAGCGAGGTGTGGTTGATGCCGGGCGCGTTGCCCAGCGTGCCGTGTCCGACGGCGTAGGAGACGATCTCTTCAATCTGGGAGGAGGAATATCCGAGCGTCTCCAGCGCCGCCGGCACCGAGCGGTTGATGATCTTGAAGTACCCGCCGCCCGCGAGCTTCTTGAACTTGACCAGTGCGAAATCGGGTTCGATCCCGGTGGTGTCGCAATCCATCACCAGCCCGATGGTGCCGGTGGGCGCGATGACCGACGTCTGCGCGTTGCGGTAGCCGTGCTTCTCGCCCAGCCGCAGCGCCTCGTCCCAGGCCGCCTTGGCCAGATCGACCAGGCTGGCGTCGGGGCAATGTTGCATGATCCAGCGGCACCGGCTTGATCGCCAGTTGTTCGTAGCCGTCGGTCTTGCCGTAGGCCGCGTTGCGGTGGTTGCGGATGACCCGCAGCATGTGCTCGGCGTTGCGCTCGTAGCCGGGGAAGGCGCCCAGTTCACCGGCGATCTCGGCGGAGGTGGCATAGGCCACGCCGGTCATGATCGCGGTCAGCGCGCCGCACATCGCGCGGCCCTCGTCGCTGTCATAGCCAAGCCCCATGTTCATCAGGAGACCGCCGATGTTGGCATAGCCCAGGCCCAGCGTGCGGAAGTCGTAGCGACAGCTGCGCAATTTCCTTCGACGGGAACTGCGCCATCATCACGCTGATTTCCAGCGTCAGCGTCCAGAGCCGCGTGGCGTGCATGTAGTCGGCGGCCTGGAACTCGCCGTCCTTGTAGAAGGTCAGCAGGTTCATCGACGCAAGGTTGCAGGCGGTGTCGTCGAGGAACATGTACTCCGAACACGGGTTGCGAGCCGCGGATCGCGCCGTCTTCCGGGCAGGTGTGCCAGGCGTTGACGGTGTCGTGGTACTGGATGCCGGGATCGGCGCAGGCCCAGGCGGCGTGGCCGATCTGTTCCCACAGGTCGCGCGCCTTGACGGTCTTGGCGACCTTGCCGTCGGTGCGGCGGATCAGCTCCCAGTCGGCGTCGTTCTCGACCGCCTTGCAGGAAGGCGTCGGTGACGCGGACCGAGTTGTTGGAGTTCTGGCCCGAGACCGAGCTGTAGGCCTCGCTGTCCCAGTCGGTGTCGTAGGTCGGGAATTCGATGCTGGTATAGCCCTGGCTGCGCATAATCCAGCACGCGCTTGACGTAGGTCTCTGGGATCGCGACCTTTTTCGCGGCCGCGGATCGCGCGCTCTTCAGGGCCGTCGTTCCTGGCCGGGTCGGTGGCGTCGTCTGCGGTCGCCGTCCCAGGTGCCGGATCGCGGCGAAGATGTCGTTCAGCTTCTGCTCGTGCATCTTCGAGCCGGCGACGATGGCTGGCGACCTTCTGCTCTTCCATGACCTTCCAGTTGATGAATTCCTCGATATCGGGGTGATCGGCGTCGACAGATCACCATCTTGGCCGCGCGACGCGTGGTGCCGCCCGACTTGATCGCGCCCGCCGCGCGGTCGCCGATCTTGCAGGAAGCCCATCAGGCCGGACGACTTGCCGCCGCCCGACAGCGTCTCGCCTTCGCCGCGCAGCGACGGAGAAGTTGGTGCCGGTGCCGGAGCCGTACTTGAACAGCCGCGCCTCGCGGACCCAGAGGTCCATGATGCCGCCGTCGTTCGACCAGATCGTCGCGCGACCGACTGGATGAAGCAGGCGTGCGGCTGCGGGTGTTCGTAGGCTGGATTTCGACTTGGTCAGCTTGCCGGTCTTGTAGTCGACATAGTAATGGCCCTGCGCCGGGCCGTCGATGCCGTAGGCCCAGTGCAGGCCGGTGTTGAACCACTGCGGGCTGTTCGGCGCGGCGCGCTGGGTGGCCAGCATGTAGCGCATTTCGTCGAAATAGGCGCGGGCGTCTTCCTCGGTGGTGAAGTAGCCGCCCTTCCAGCCCCAGTAGGCCCAGGCGCCGGCCAGCCGGTCGAACACCTGCTTGGCGCAGGTTTCGCCGCCGTAGCGCTCGTCCTCGGGCAGGTCGGCCAGCGCCGCCTCGTCGGGGACCGAGCGCCACAGGAATTCGGGCACGCCCTTTTCCTTGACCTTCTTCAGCCGCGCCGGAACGCCGGCCTTGCGGAAATACTTCTGCGCGATCACGTCGCAGGCGACCTGGCTCCAGCTGGTCGGGCACTTCGACGTCGTCGAGCTTGAACACGACGGTGCCGTCCGGGTTGCGGATCTCCGAGATCGTCGTGGTGAAGTCCAGATCGGCATAGGCGTCCTGCCCGCTTGGTGAATTTACGTTCGATTTTCATCTGATTGATGCCCCATCGTTTCTTGCGTCATGTCCTGCCAGCCCGCCCGGTCTTTTGCCGAACTGTCCGACCCTTCCCTTGCCGGGGCATCCGGGCGGGCAGGGGCGCGCATCTTCCACGAGGCAATGCCGAGGCACAGCCCACCCACCGGCGAAAGACCAGCGGTGAAATTTCGATGTTTGCTCCCCTGCCGTCACCCCAACCACTAAATCTTGTGGTCCCTGCGCCAGCCCACACAAACTGACGTAGGTAACGGGCTTCGGTCAACGGAAAAGTTTGAGTTTTCCACGGCTATTTTCCGTTGACGGATGGCGCCTGATTTGCATCGCCGCGTTAAGACATCGACTCGTGCCGGTCACGGGGCGGGCGCCGGGAACACTGTTGGGGATCACGCGGGAGCGGATTTGGTTTTCTGCATAGCGGTTTAGGGCGGAAAGTTGCCAGGCGATCTGAACCGGTGGCCGCGCCGCCGACGGGGCTGGCGCGGATTCATCCTGGCCGACCAGCACCGTGTCCGGGATGCCACGACTCAACCGATTGCCGAATCGCATCCATCAATTGCGCTCGACCTGCGGCCCCAACGCAACATGTGGTATGCTCAAGGCAATTGAACGGCGCCGCCATGAGATCCTGGGCCGTCCGTCGCGCCACGACCCACTGCCTTGATCGGGCCACGAAATGAGATCTGGTGGATGGTCGGGGCGGAGAGATTCGAACTCCCGACCCTCTGTTCCCAAAACAGATGCGCTACCAGACTGCGCTACGCCCCGACGCGGGCCTCTTAGCGCAAGCGCGGATGCCTTGGAAAGCCTTAATCGCGGTTTCGGTCAGTTGGCGGGCGCATCGCCCTCGCAGGGCCAGGCGGCGATCGCCTGATCCAGCGCAGGGTGGCGCAGTTCCGATCCCTCGGCGATGCCCAGCGCCCGGGCCATGCCGCCGTTGATCTCAAGCACGGCCAGAATATCGTCGCCCCCCATGATGATCGACCGGTCGCGCGGCACCGCGTTCTCGTGCACCTTCCGCACGACGCCGTCCGCCCCCATGAAGATCATGTCGAGCGGGATCAGCGTGTTTTCCATCCAGAAGCCGACGCGTTGCGGGGTGTCGTAGAGAAACAGCATCCCGCTACTGGCAGGCATCTCTTCGCGGTTCATCAGGCCGACCGCGCGTTCCTGTTCGTCGTCGGCCACCTCGACGGTGAAACGGGCGGCCCCCCAGTCACCACGCAGGTCGACGCGGATGTCGGAGCATTTGGCCTGGGCCGCCGTCGTGCCGAGCGCCAGGCAGAGGGCCAGTACTAGTCTTGAAATCACGGGATGCGGTCCTTGGCTGACGAATCTAGGGTTTCGCCTTTAGCACGGAATCCCATGCGGCGACATGGGCCGCCATCCGCCCGCGAGAGCCGTCGACCACGCGCAGGGCCACCGCCTCGCCCGGTTGCAGATCGGCCAGGCCCGACCGCCGCAGCACCTCGATGTGCACGAAGATGTCCTCGGACCGGCCGAAGACATTGGCAAAGCCGAAGCCCTTGGACTTGTCGAACCATTTCACGCGCGCAGGCTCGAACGGCACGTCTTCCAGCGAGAAATCGGCGGCTTCATGCGGGATATCGGCCAGCACCGGGCTGCCGTCGTCCTCGGGCGGTTCGATCGACAGGACCTCGACCGCCTGCACGCCGCGGGCTGTCTGCTGCACCATCAACGCGATGCGCGAGCCGTCGGCGACCGAGCTTTGCCCGAAGTTCCGCAGCACGTTGGCATGAAGCAGGATATCCGGACCTTCCTGATCCGGGATCACGAACCCGAACCCCTTGGTCGGGTCGAACCACTTCACCAATCCTTCCACCGGCCCTGTGATTTCGGCGATATCTGTCATCAGATTCCGTTTCGTCGCGCATTCGCGCTTCTTTTGTTAACGTGTTGTCACAGACGTAACGCTACTTGCCAAGGAAAATATCACTATTTTACCGACACTTGCACCAAAGCCGGGACGGTAGCCCTACGGGTTCAACCGCTGGATGTCCCAAGGCGCGGTCACGGACTCGCGCCGCCATCGGAACCGGTCGTGCAGCCGGAACTCGCCATCGGCCCAGAACTCGAACTCGAGCGGGCGAATGCGAAATCCGCCCCAGAATGAAGGGCGCGGCGGATTTGTCCCATATGTGACACCGGCCCGTGTTACAGCAGCCACAAGTGAGGCCTTGCTGTCAAGCGGTTGAGATTGCTTCGATGCCCAGGCACCGAGCCGGCTGCCCAGGGGGCGCGAGGCGTAATAGGCGTCGGCGCTGACGCCATCTTCCTTCTCGACCAGACCGCGCACGCGCACCTGACGCTTCAACGACTTCCAGTGCAGCACGAAGGCGGCCTTGCCGGTGTCGGTCAATTCGCGGCCCTTGGCGCTGTCGTAGTTCGTATAGAACACGAAGGCGTCGTCCTCGATATCCTTCAGCAGCACGATGCGCACGTTAGGCAGGCCCGAGGCGTCCACGGTGGCTAGCGCCATGGCATTGGGATCGGACAGCTCTTCCGGGGCGGCGGCCTGCAACCAGTCCCGCGCCAGCGCGAACGGATCGTCGCCTGCGAATATTCCGCTGCGCCTGGCCACGCGGGCCCCTCCCTTGCTTTCCCGGCGCCAGCGTTAATCAGGAACGTCCTGTGACACAACCCCCGCCCCGCCGCCGCCCTTGATGCAGGGCACTGAATAGCCTAAACGATCCGGATTGACGGGCGAGCGAAGGACAGCGCATGGCAACGGATCTGATGGCGGGCAAGCGTGGGCTGATCATGGGGCTGGCCAATGACAAGTCGATTGCCTGGGGCATCGCGCGCGCCCTGGCCGATGCCGGCGCCGAACTGGCGTTTTCCTACCAGGGTGAGCGCTGAAGAAGCGCGTCGATCCGCTGGCCGCAGCAGCTGGGCTCGACCCTGGTGCTGGAATGCGACGTCGCCGACGAGGGCAGCCTCGACGCGGTTGTTCGAGCAGCTGGAGCAGACCTGGGGCAAGATTGACTTCGTCGTTCATGCCATCGGTTTTTCGGACAAGATCGAATTGCGCGGCCGCTATGTCGACACCAGCGCCGCGAATTTCCGGATGACGATGGACATCTCGGTCTTTTCCTTCACCGCCGTGGCGCAGCGCGCCGCGAAGCTGATGCCCGATGGCGGCGCAATGCTGACGCTGACCTACTACGGCGCCGAGCGGGTGATGCCGCATTACAACGTCATGGGCGTCGCCAAGGCCGCGCTGGAGGCCAGCGTACGCTATCTGGCCGAGGATCTTGGCAAGGACGGCATCCGCGTCAACTCGATCAGCGCCGGGCCGATCAAGACGCTGGCGGCGTCGGGCATCGGCGATTTCCGCTACATCATGAAGTGGAACGAGTACAATTCGCCCCTGCGCCGCAACGTGACCATCGACGATGTCGGCGGTTCGGCGCTGTACCTGCTGTCCGATCTGGGCGCCGGCGTGACCGGCGAAACGCATCATGTCGATGCGGGCTATCACATCGTCGGCATGAAGGCCGTTGACGCGCCCGATATCACGAAAGGCTGACGCCATGACCGACCGGCTGCCGCACGAAAAGGGCTTTCACGTCAGCTGGGACCAGTTGCACCGCGATGCGCGCGCGCTGGCCTGGCGGTTGCAGGGCCATGGGCCCGCGCCGGACGGCTGGAAAGCCGTGGTGGCGATCACCCGCGGCGGCATGGCGCCTGCGATGATCGTGGCGCGCGAGCTGGACATCCGCACCGTGGACACGATCAGCATCAAGTCCTATGATCACCAAAGCCAGTCAGAGCCGCAGATCATCAAGTCGCCGGACGCGAATGTCGTGGGCGATGGCACCGGCGTGCTGATCGTCGACGACCTGGTCGATACCGGCAAGACGCTGGAGGTTGTGCGCAGCGTGATGCCGAAGGCCCATGTCGCCACGGTCTATGCCAAGCCGATGGGCCGTCCCCAGGTCGACACCTTCGTCACCGAGGTCAGCCAGGACACCTGGATCTTCTTTCCCTGGGACATGGCCCTGCAATACGTCGAGCCCTATCGCGGCAAGGACTGAGGCGCGTCGTGGCACTGCCGCTGAACCCCGCGATCGCCGCCACCGACCCTCCTGCCGTCGCGGAAGCCTTTCGCTGGCTCGCCGATGTCATACCGCATCCTGACAGACCGCTGATCAACATCAGCCAGGCCGCGCCAACCGCACCGCCGCCCGAGGGCCTGCGCCGCGCCCTGGCCAACCTGATCATGAACGATCCAAGCGTGCATCTCTACGGCCCGGACCTGGGCTTTCCGGAGTTGCGCGACGAACTTGCGCGCGCAGATATCCGGGCGCTACGGCGGCACGGTCAAGGCCGCGCAGGTCGCCATCACCGCGGGCTGCAACCAGGCCTTCACCGCCGCCATCGCCACCCTTGCCGGACCCGGCGACGCGGTGATTCTGCCGGTGCCGTGGTACTTCAATCACAAGATGTGGCTCGACATGAACGGCATAACGACCGTGCCGCTGGCCACCGGCGACGACCTGATCCCCGACCCCGAACGTGCCGCCGCCCTGATCACCGACCGCACCCGCGCCATCGTGCTGGTAACGCCGAACAACCCTGGCGGCGTCGAGTACCCCGCCGAGACGCTGCGCACGTTCCACGATCTGGCGCGCGCGCGCGGCATCGCGCTGATCGTCGACGAGACCTACCGCGATTTCGACGCCCGCGACGGCGCGCCGCATGACCTGTTCACCGATCCCGACTGGGCCGACACGCTGATCCACCTTTACTCGTTCTCGAAGGCCTACCGGCTGACCGGCCACCGGGTCGGCGCGATGGTCAGCACCGCCGAACGGCTGGCGCGAGGTCGAGAAATACCTCGACACCACCACGATCTGCGCCAACCAGCTTGGCCAGCGCGCCGCGCTATGGGGAATGCGGAACCTGCAGCAATGGCTGGCCGGCGAACGCGCCGAGATCCTTGCCCGCCGCGACGCCGATGGCCGAGGGGTTCGACTTCGCAGCGGCTGGCGGCTGCGCGGGCTGGGGGCCTATTTCGCCTATGCCGAACATCCCTGGGACCTGCCGTCGGACCAGGCGGCGAAGCGGCTGGTGCAGGATCACGGCATCCTGATGCTGCCGGCGACGATGTTCACGCCGCAGGGCGACGAAGGCGGCGAACGCGCCATGCGGATCGCCTTTGCCAATCTCGACCGCACCGGCATCGCGACGCTCTTCGACCGCCTGCAAAACCTCGACCTCTGACCTTGCTCCCCTGCGCGCCTGCGCGTAAACCCGCGCGAGGAATTCCAGCGCGCGGAGCGACGACATGGCAAGAACCAAGGGCGTGACCTCGAAGACGGCGGTCTGGGTGATCGTGATCCTGCTGATCGTCGGCCTCGCGGGCTTTGGCGCGACCAACTTCGGCGGCACCGTGCGCAACGTCGGCACCGTCGGCGACACGCCCATCGACGTGAACCGTTATGCCCGCGAATTGCAGCAGGAAATCAACGCCTTCTCGGCGCAGATCGGCACCAACATGACGCTGGCGCAGGCCCAGCAGTTCGGCATCGACCGCGCCGTGCTGCAACGCATCGTCTCGACGGTGGCGCTGGAAAACGAGGCCAGCGAACTCGGCCTGTCGGTCGGCGACGAGACGGTGCGCGAGCAGATCCTCCAGATCCCGGCGTTCCAGGGCCTCGACGGCAGTTTCGACCGCGAGGGCTATCGCTTCGCGCTGGACAACGCGGGCCTGTCCGAGGCGCAGTTCGAGACCAACCTGCGCGCCGAGATCGCCCGCACCATGCTGCAAGGCGCGGTCACCGCCGGCGTCGCCGTGCCACCCGCCTTTACTGACACCATCCTGGACATACGTGGCCGAACGGCGCGATTTCGACTGGGCGGTGCTGGGCGTCGACGCTCTGGCCGAACCGGTGGCCGACCCGACCGAGGCCGAACTGCAGGCCTATTACGAGGCCAATCCCGACGATTTCATGCTGCCCGAGACCAAGGCGATCACCTATGCCTGGCTGACCCCGGACATGATCGTCGACAGCATCGAGGTCAACGAGGAGGCCCTGCAAAAGCTCTACGACGACCGGATCGCCGATTTCGTGACGCCCGAGCGGCGGCTGGTCGAGCGGCTGGTGTTCCGCGACGAGGCCGCGGCGGAAGCGGCGAAGGCGGCGCTCGACGCCGGCGACCAGGGAATTCGACGACCTCGTCGAAGAGCGCGAGCTGTCGCTGGCCGATATCGACCTCGGCGACGTGACCAAGGCAGAACTGGGCGCCGCGGGCGAGGCCGTGTTTGCGCTGGAAGGGCCCGACGTCGCCGGGCCGGTCGAAACCGATCTTGGCCCCGCGCTTTTCCGGATGAACGGCATCCTTGCCGCGCAGGAAACCACCTTCGAGGAGGCGCGGCCGCAGCTGCTGGACGAATTCGCGCTCGACCGCGCCCGCCGGGATCATCGCGGATCGCATCGACAGCGTCGACGATCTGCTGGCCGGCGGCGCCACGCTGGAAGAACTGGCGAGCGAGACCGAGATGCAGCTTGGCCAGATCGACTGGACCGCCACCACCAACCAGGACATCGCCGCCTATGACGCCTTCCGCGATGCCGCCAGCACCGCCGCCGAGGGCGATTTCCCGGAAGTCGATCGAACTGGATGACGGCGGCATCTTCGCCCTGCGCGTCGACGAGGTCATCGCGCCGCGGCTGGAACCGTTCGAGGACGCGCCGCGGCCAGGTGGAAGGCGGCTGGCGCGCGCAGACCACGGCCCGGGCGTTGGCCGAACAGGCCCGTGCGCTGGCCGACGAGGTGCGCGCAGGTGCAGCCCCCGAAGAACTGGGCCTGACGCTGAAATCGGAAACCGAGATCACCCGCGAAAGCTTCGTTCCCGACACGCCCGAGGACTTTATTGAACAGGTGTTCACCATGACGGCGGGCGAGGTACGCGTGATCGAGGGCCCGACCGCCGCCTACCTGGTGCGCCTGAACGCGATCAACCCGCCCGACCCGGACGACGCCGACATCGCCGCCCGCAAGGCGGCGTTCGAGGATAGCACCGCGCAGGGCATCGGCGCCGACATCCTGCAGGCCTATACGCAGGCCATCGAGGCGCAGGCCGGCATCTCGCTGAACCAGGCGGCGATCAACGCCGTTCACGCCAACTTTCCCTAGCATGGCGCTGACCCCCACTTTCGAGGCCTTCGAGGCCGGCTATGCGGCGGGCCGCAACCAGGTGGTCTATACCCGGCTGGCCGCCGATCTCGACACGCCGGTGTCGCTGATGCTGAAGCTGAGCGCGGCGCGCAAGGACAGCTTCATGCTGGAATCGGTGACCGGCGGCGAGGTGCGCGGGCGCTATTCGATCATCGGCATGAAGCCCGACCTGATCTGGGATTGCCGGGGCACCGGATCGCGCCTCAACCGGTCGGCGCGGTTCGACGCGGACGCCTTCGAGCCTCTCGACGGCGACCCGCTGGCCACCCTGCGCGCGCTGATCGCGGAAAGCCGCATCGACCTGCCCGACGACCTGCCTGCCGCCAGTGCCGGGCTGTTCGGCTATCTCGGCTATGACATGATCCGGCTGGTCGAGCATCTGCCCGACGTCAACCCCGACCCGCTGGGCCTGCCCGACGCGGTGATGCTGCGCCCGTCGGTGATCGCGGTGCTGGACGGCGTGAAGGGCGAGGTGACGGTGGTGTCGCCCGCCTGGGTCTCCAGCGGCCAGTCGGCGCGCGCCGCCTATGCGCAGGCCGCCGAGCGGGTCATGGACGCGGTGCGCGATCTTGAACGCAACCCCGCCGACACCACCCGCGACCTGGGCGAAATCGCCGAAATCGCCCGACCCGGTGTCGAATTTCTCCCATGCCGGCTATCTGGCGGCGGTGGAAAAGGCCAAGGAGTACATCCGCGCCGGCGACATCTTCCAGGTGGTGCCGTCGCAGCGCTGGACGCAGGAATTCACGCTGCCGCCCTTCGCGCTCTACCGCATCGCTGCGGCGCACCAACCCGTCGCCTTTCATGTTCTTCTTCAACTTCGGCGACTTCCAGGTGATCGGCGCCAGCCCGGAGATCCTGGTGCGCGTCTTCGGCGGCGAGGTCACGATCCGGCCCATCGCCGGCACCCGCCCCGCGGCGCCACACCCGAGGAGGACCGCGCCTACGAGGCGGACCTGCTGGCCGACGAAAAGGAACGCGCCGAGCACCTGATGCTGCTGGACCTGGGCCGCAACGACACTGGCCGGGTCAGCGAAGATCGGCACCGTGCGTCCGACCGAGCAATTCATCGTCGAGCGCTACAGCCACGTCATGCACATCGTGTCGAACGTGGTCGGCGAACTGTCCGAAGACCACGACGCGCTGTCGGCGCTGCTGGCGGGTCTGCCCGCCGGCACCGTTTCGGGCGCGCCCAAGGTGCGGGCGATGCAGATCATCGACGAGCTGGAGCCGGAAAAGCGCGGCGTCTACGGCGGCGGTGTCGGCTATTTCAGCGCCGGCGGCGACATGGACATGTGCATCGCGCTGCGCACGGCGGTGCTGAAGGACCGGCATGCTCTATATCCAGGCCGGTGGTGGCGTGGTCTATGACAGCGACCCCGAGGCCGAGTTCCAGGAAACGGTGAACAAGTCGCGCGCCATCCGCGCCGCCGCCCGCGACGCGGGGCGATTCATGCAAAAAGGCAACGCCTGATTACCCAGAAAGCTGGGTTTTCTCTACGCCCACGCTGGCTTGAATTTCACTTCTTAAACTTTTTTGCAACGCAGCGCCGCAAAACGAGCGACGAAGTTGCACAAACCGAACCGATTCCGCCCTATGGCAGCAATACCGCCGACACCGGCGCGAAGGCCACCGTTGCCGCGCGCGTGCCCAGTATCCACTCTGCCAGCGCGGTCAACGTTTCGGGCCGAGCCTCCGCCTTCAGGATCACGCGGCCCCCTTGCCCGGCCCGGAACGCCGCCTGATCGAGAAACCGCTTCATCGCAGCGACATCATGGCCGCCGGGATCGATGTCGCGGAACACCGTTGCCGCCGGAATGTTCATTTGCCCGGCGATCTGGATGCCGGGATTGAGGCCCCGGTCATAGGTGATCAACCCGTGCCCGGTCTCGGCCAGGATCTCGACCACCTGCGCGGCACGCGGGCGGCTTTCCTGCAAGAGCCCCTCGGGCAGGTCCATCACCGCGACCGCCTCGGGCAACGCGGCGACGAAGCTTTGGAACGCGACCTCGACAT
This sequence comes from uncultured Alphaproteobacteria bacterium, assembly GCA_963768205.1. GTDB lineage: Bacteria > Pseudomonadota > Alphaproteobacteria > Rhodobacterales > Rhodobacteraceae > JAHELH01. The sequence goes on from CAVYHB010000001.1 coordinate 157,718, forward strand.
CTGCCGGGGCCGCGCCTTCCGGCAAGGGCGTCAGGATCGCGACCTCCAGCCCCGCCGCGCGATAAGCCTGCATCAGTGCCCCCGCGTCCGGCACCGTGGGGTCCAGCGCGACCGTCAGGGGCAGCGGGAACTCGGTCAGGACCGAGGCGTCCGGGCGCACCTGTCCGACATCGACCATGACGATCGCGATCAGCGGGCTATTCGCAGGCCGCTCGAAGGGGATCGCATATGCCTCCAGTGCCGCGACCGGCGCTTCGACGGGGACCTCCTCTGCCACCGTCTCGGACCCGATCCGGGGCAGTCGGTCGGTGGTGACGCCGGGCGCCATGTCCTCGATCTGCGGCACCGGCAGCCGCAGGCCCTGCGGCGCATCGGGCACGGCGACCGGCGGGATATCGGCCTCTGCCTCCGCGGCCTCGGGCGCTGCGGGGGCCGGAACCACTTGCGGCAAAGCCGTGATCTGGCTCGGTTCGACCGACGCGTCGGGTTCCGTGACCGGCTCGGCGGGCGTGCCCGGCGCCGCGCCCGCCTGCGGCAGATCGGCGGTTTCCCCGGGCGTGGCCGCGGCATCGACGTCGGGTGCGGCTGGCTGCGCGACATCGGAAAGATCCGGGGCCTCCGCAACTCCGTCGGGCAGGTTCGCCGGTGCGTTTTCGGTGTCGGCGACCGTGCCCTGCACCGGCTCGGTCGGCGATGCCGGCACCGCGCCGGTGACCGGCAGCGACGCGGTTTCCTCGGGCACCGGGCCGGCGTCGACCTCGGGGGCATCGGGTTGAGCAAGCTCGGGCTTGGACAGAACACCGGCCTCGTCGCTTGAGACGATGACCGGCGTCGGCGCCTCGGGCGGTGGGGTCAGGGCGGTCTCGGCAAGGGGTTCCGCCTGCGGCGTGTCCAGCGGCGTGGTGTCGGGCAGCGCGTCGCTGGCCGGTCCCGGGACCGCCACTTCCGGCGCGGGCGCGCTTTCGGGCGCCGCCTCGGTGCCGGGCAGGACCGGCGGCGCATCGGGCCGTTCGGCGTTGAATTCGGACCCCGCGGGCACCGCCACTTCGCCGGCCTCTGGCGGGGCCGGTTGAAGATCGACCACCGGCAGATATCGCTCGCCCAGCGCGAGCCCGAGACCCGAGATCACCGCGCCCGTTACAAAGCCCGCCAAAATACCCTTCATCGCCTGCCTGCTCCCTTGTTTGCCAAAGGTCGTCTGCTCGAACCGGCTGATGCCTTGACCCTGCGCACCGCCTGGGCGCATGTATAGCGCGAGACAAACCCCGGGGCACCCCCAAATGAAAACGAGACCGGAAAGATGCTGCTGCTGATCGACAACTACGACAGCTTCACCTGGAACCTCGCGCACTACCTGGGCGAGTTGGGGGCCGAGGTCACAGTGCGTCGCAACGACGCGCTGGACGTGCAGGCGGCGATGGCGCTGCGGCCGGACGCAATCGTGCTATCGCCCGGGCCCTGCGATCCCGACCAGGCCGGCATCTGCCTGGCGCTGACCGCTTCCGCCGCCGAATCCCGCACCCCGCTGCTGGGCGTCTGCCTGGGACACCAGGCCATCGGTCAGGCCTTTGGTGGCCGGGTCGTGCGGGCGCGCGACATTGTCCATGGCAAGCTGGGCACGATGCAGCATGGCGGCACCGGCCTTTTCGCGGGCCTGCCCTCGCCGTTTCCGGCCACGCGCTATCATTCGCTGATCGTCGAGCGCGAAAGCCTGCCCGACTGCCTGGATGTGACCGCATGGCTTGAGGATGGCACGATCATGGGCCTTCAGCACCGCGATCTGCCGATCCATGGGGTGCAATTCCACCCCGAGTCCATCGCCACCGAAAATGGGCACGCGCTTTTGAAGAATTTCCTCGACACCGTCCCGGTCCCAGCATGAGCGACGCGCTGAAACCGTTGATCGGCGCTGCCGCCGAGCGCCCGCTGACGAGGCCCGAGGCCGAGGAGGCCTTCGGGATCCTGTTCGAGGGCGAAGCCACGCCCAGCCAGATCGGCGGCTTCCTGATGGCGCTGCGCACCCGCGGCGAAACGGTCGAAGAATATGCCGCCGCCGCCGCGGTGATGCGCGCCAAGTGCCATCCGGTGAAGGCCCCCGAGGGCGCAATCGACATCGTCGGTACGGGAGGCGACGGGCGTGGCACGCTGAACATCTCGACCGCCACCGCCTTCGTTGTGGCAGGCGCGGGCGTGCCCGTGGCCAAGCACGGCAACCGCAATCTGTCGTCGAAGTCGGGTGCGGCGGATGCGCTGGCGCAGATGGGCGTCAAGGTGATGGTCCATGCCGACACGGTCGAGAAAGCCCTGGCCGAGATAGGCATCGGCTTCATGATGGCCCCGATGCACCACCCCGCCATCGCCCATGTCATGCCGACACGGGCCGAGCTGGGCACCCGCACGATCTTCAACATCCTCGGGCCGCTGACCAACCCGGCGGGCGTGAAACGGCAGTTGACCGGAGCGTTCTCGCGCGCGCTGATCCGCCCGATGGCCGAAACTCTGCTGGCGCTTGGGTCCGAAGCCGCCTGGCTGGTCCACGGCGCGGATGGCACCGATGAGCTGTCCATCGCCGGGCCAAGCTGGGTCGCCGCGCTGGAGAACGGCACGGTGCGCGAATTCGAGATCGGCCCCGAGGATGCGGGCCTGCCGGTGCACCCCTTCGAGGCAATTCTCGGCGGCACGCCCGAGGAGAACGGCGTGGCCTTCCGGGCGCTGCTTGACGGCGCGCAGGGCGCCTATCGCGACGCCGTCCTGCTGAACGCCGCCGCCGCCCTGCTGGTTGCAGGTCGCGTGAAGACCCTGCCGGAAGGCGTTGCAAAGGCAGAGGAAAGCATCGACACAGGTGCCGCCAAGGCGAAGATCGAGGCGCTGGCGAAACTGACGCAGGCCGCGGAATGATCGACACCGTTCTCGACCGGATCAAGGCCTACAAGCTGGAAGAGGTCGCCGCCCGGAAGGCACTGCGCCCGCTGGCAACCGTCGAGGCAGACGCAAGGGCCGCACCGCCCGTGCGCGGTTTTGCGAACCGTCTGATGACGGCGGCGAAAAGCGGCTATGGCCTGATCGCGGAGATCAAGAAGGCCAGCCCCTCCAAGGGCCTGATCCGCGCCGATTTCGACCCGCCCGCGCTGGCCCGCGCTTATGCCGACGGCGGCGCGACCTGCCTTTCGGTGTTGACCGACACGCCGTCCTTTCAGGGCGACGACAGCTACCTGACCGCCGCCCGCGCCGCCGTCGACTTGCCTGCCCTGCGCAAGGATTTCATGTACGACACCTACCAGGTCGCCGAGGCCCGTGCCCTGCATGGCGACTGCATCTTGATCATCATGGCCAGCGTGTCGGACGCCCAGGCCGCCGAACTGGAAGATGCGGCCTTCGGGTGGGGCATGGATGTCCTGGTCGAGATTCACGACGCCGCGGAACTGGACCGCGGGTTGCGGCTGAGATCGTCGCTGATCGGGATAAACAATCGCAATCTCAAGACCTTCGAAACCGATCTTGAGACAACTCGACATCTGTCCCGCCTGGTTCCGGCGGATCGGCTGCTAATCTCGGAGTCCGGTCTGAACAGCCCGGCCGACCTTGCCGACATGGCGCGTCACGGGGCGCGCGTCTTCCTGATCGGAGAAAGCCTCATGCGGCAGACAAACGTGGCCGCGGCCACCCGCAGGCTGCTGACCGACCCGGTCCCGGCATGAGCGGGCTGACGCATTTCGACGGCAAGGGCGACGCCCACATGGTCGACGTGTCCGGCAAGGACGTCACCGCGCGCACCGCCACCGCGGTGGGATTTGTTAAGATGTCATCGCAAACTCTTGATATCGTGAAGGATAATCGTGCAAAGAAGGGCGACGTTCTGGGCGTGGCACGGCTGGCCGGAATCATGGGCGCGAAGCGGACCGCCGAGCTGATCCCACTGTGCCACCCGCTTCCCGTAACCAAGGTGTCGCTCGATCTGGTGTCCGACGATACCCTGCCCGGCATCCGCGTCGCGGCCACCGTCAAGACAACCGGCCAGACCGGCGTCGAGATGGAGGCGCTGACCGCCGTCTCGGTCGCCTGCCTGACGATCTACGACATGGTCAAGGCGGTCGAGAAAGCCATGGTGATCGGCGATATCCACCTGACCTTCAAGGACGGCGGCAAGTCCGGGCGCTACGAGGCGGAGTGATGATTTCCGTCGACGAGGCCCTGGCGCGCGTCTTCGACCTGGTGGTGCCGATGCCCGCCGAAACCGTGGCGCTGGGCCAGGCCGCAGGCCGGGTGCTTGCCGGAACCGTCACCGCCCGCCGCGCCCAGCCGCCGTTTGCCGCCTCGGCGATGGATGGCTACGCTCTTCGCGGCGACGAGGTGCGGCCCGGCGCACGCTTTCGCGTGATCGGAGAGGCGGCGGCGGGGCGCAGCTTTGCAGGTACGGTGGCACAGGGAACCACGGTGCGCATCTTCACTGGCGCGCCGGTGCCCGCGGGAGCCGACCACGTGGTGATCCAGGAGGACGTGACGCGCGACGGCGAGCAGATTACGCTGGGCGGGAAGCTGGACAGCGCCACGCACATTCGCGCCGCCGGGGCCGACTTTGCCGCCGGGGCCGAACTCACCGGCCCGCTGGTGCTGGGCCCCAACCACCTGGCGCTTCTGGCCGCGATGAACATCGCGCAGGTTGCCGGTCGCCCGCCGTCCGGTGGTGGCTCTGATCGCCACTGGCGACGAGCTGGTGATGCCGGGGGAGACCCCCGGCCCCGACCAGATCATCGCCTCGAACACCTTTGGGTTGAAAGCGATGATCGAGGCGGCGGGTGCGCGGGCGCGGGTACTGCCCGTCGCGCGCGACAATGCCGCCTCGCTGACGACCGTGTTCGGTCTGGCGCGGGATGCCGACCTGATCGTGACCATCGGCGGTGCCTCGGTCGGCGATCACGACCTGGTGGGATCGGTGGCCGAGAGCCTTGGCATGGACCGCGCCTTCTACAAGATCGCGATGCGCCCAGGAAAGCCGCTGATGGCCGGGCGTTTGGGCGCCACGCCGATGATCGGACTTGCCTGGAAACCCGGTTTCGTCAATGGTTTGCGGTCATATCTTCGTGCTGCCGATGCTGCGGGCGATGCTGGGTTTTGGCCCGTGTCCTGCGCCACGCGGCACGGCATTGCTGGCCCGCGATATCGCCGCCAATGGCCCACGCGAGCATTACATGCGCGCCCGCCTGACCGGGGACGGCATCGTCCCGTTCGACCGCCAGGACAGCGCGCTGCTTTCGGTGTTGGCCGAGGCCGACGCGCTGTTGATACGCCCCACGGGCGACGGGCCGCGCCGCAGCGGCGAAACCGTCGAGTATGTCCCGATATCGTTACCAAATCGTTGACACAAAACGGGAACGTGCGTAGAACAGACCCTGAACGCCGTTGCGCGACATGGAACCGGGATACAGGGGATCAGATCACATGCTGACCAAGAAGCAACTGGATTTGCTGGATTTCATCAACAAGCGAATGCACCGCGACGGCGTTCCGCCCTCGTTCGACGAGATGAAAGAGGCGCTGGACCTGCGCTCGAAATCCGGCATCCACCGGCTGATCACCGCGCTGGAAGAGCGCGGCTTCATCCGCCGTCTCGCCCACCGCGCCCGCGCCATCGAGATCGTCAAACTGCCCGAAGCGCTGGGCAGGCAGCCGCGCCGGCTTCACCCCCGGGTCATCGACGGCGACCGCCCGCCCGGCCCCGCGCGGCGCGATGCCGGTCGAGGCGGCGCATGCGGTCGAACTGCCGCTGATGGGACGGATCGCCGCCGGTGTCCCGATCGAGGCGATCAGCCGATGCCGACAAGCAACGTCGCGGTGCCCGGCAGCCATGGTCACCGGACGGGCCAGTCACTATGCGCTTGAAGTCAAAGGCGATTCCATGATCGACGCCGGGATCAACGATGGCGACGTCGTGGTGATCCGCGAAACCTCGACCGCCGACAACGGCGATATCGTCGTGGCGCTGGTCGAAGGCCACGAGGCGACGCTCAAGCGGTTCCGCCGCAATGGCACCACCATCGCGCTGGAGGCGGCGAACCCGGCCTACGAGACGCGGCTTTACGCGACGACCAGGTCGAGGTGCAGGGCCGCCTGGTGGGGCTGATCCGGACTTACTAGGGTGACCACAGATCGCGAGCCGCTGCGCTCGTTGGCGCTGACCAGGCGCAACTTGCCGTCTTCCGGATAAATGGCCAGCGATCCGGTCCGCCGCAGCGCTGAGCGTGTCGATCACCGGGCACGGCGCGCCGGTTACCTCGCGCGCGATCACAACAAGACTTGCAGTCTGGCACGCCGCGCCGATGCGATCCGCCGCGCCGCGCCCGGCCAGGTGCGCGACGCCCTGCCCCGAAAGATCGAACCAGCGGTCGTCCCCCGATCGCCGCCGCCCCCAGCCGGGCGAAGGCCGCGTCCTGCAGGCGGCATCGCCGTCGTTCTCCAGCCAGCTCAGCGCCGAGAAACCGTCGCCGCGCGGCTTCGACAGGGCGCGGCCCTCGCGGTCATCACGCCGACCAGCCCGCCGGTGGACGAGATCAGCAGCGGCGGACGTTCTGCCTGGCTCCAGAGCACGAAGCACGCCACCATCGGCGCCAGCCCGGCGGAACGCCGCCCGCGCCGCGCCACAGGATCAGCCAGAGCAAACCCCAGCGCCAGCAACGGCAGCACCATCGGCCGGCGGCGACACGACCGGGGTCACCGCCCCCTCCAGCCCGCGACGCAATGCGCAACCCCGAGGATCCAGCCGATCGCCGGTCGCATCAGCCCAGGCCGATCCAGCGCCAGCCCGAACGGCGCAGGCAGCGCCGTCAGCACCGCCGCGGGCATCACCACGGCGCCCATCACCGGCACCGACAGGAGGTTGGCGATCAGCCCGTAGTCCGCGATCCGGTTGAAATGCGCCGCCGCCACCGGCGCGGTCGCGGCCCCGGCGACGGCCGACGAGATCACCACTGCCAGCACCGGGCGCATCCAGCGCGGCAGGCGCGGCAAGTCGAGTCGCGGATCACGCCGAAAACCGCGACCAGCGCCGTGGTCGCGGCGAACGACATCTGGAACCCGGGCTCGGTCAGCGTTTCGGGCCGCAGGATCAGCACGATGACCGCGGCGATCGCGACGGCGCGCAGCGTCAGCGCGCGCCGGTCGAAGAGCACCGCCGTCAGCATCACCGCGACCATGATGAAGGCCCGTTCGGTGGCGACGTTGCCGCCCGACAGCGCGTAGATAGAACGCCCCCGCGGCCAGCGCCGCCGAGGCGGCGATCTTCTTGATCGGCAGCGCAGTCGCCAGCCCCGGCACCGCGCCAGCGCATAGCGCAGCGCGGCAAAGACAAAGCCGGTCAGCAGCCCCATGTGCAGGCCCGAGATCGCCAGCAGGTGCGCGAGGTTCGAGGACGCGCAGGTCGGTCAGCGTGTCCCGGCCCATCGCCCGACCGGTCGCCGGTCATGATCGCGGCGGCAAAGGCGCCCGCCTCGCCCGGCAGCGCCGCCTGGACCGCCGGCCGAGATGCGCATCCGCAGCCGGTGGATGCGCAGCCCGGCTGCCGCCCTGCTCGGCCCGGGCGACCGCCAGCACCGGCGCTGCGGGTGTAGCCGACCGCGCCCAGCCGGTCGAACCAGGCCATGCGGCGGAAATCGAAGCCGCCCGGTTCCACCGGGCCCTGCGGCGGCGACAGATACGCCGGTCAGCATCACCGTCTGACCCGGTTCGGGCACGACAAAGCCCTGAGTCGCCGTGCAGCGAGACCCGCACCCGCGCGGGCGTGCGGGCCGGGGCCACGCGTCGACAGCACCACGCGTCCAGCGTCAGCCGCATCGCGTCGGAGACCGAACGGTCGATGTTGACGATCCGGCCCTCGACCGGCCCGTAATAGCGAAACCCCAGCACCGGCTCGGCCACCAGGTGGCGCGCGCAGACCCGCCAGGCAGAAGCCCGTCGCCACCAGCATCGCGACCAGCAGCACTGGCAGCCGCTTACGCGGCCCAGGCGCCATGCGCACGGCGCCAAGGCCAGCAGCCGCCAGCGCCAGCGCAGCATAGACCGCCAGCGGCCCGGCTCGCACCGCAGCGCGAAATAGAGCGCCGATGCCGAGGCGCCAGCAACACCGGCACCCACGCGAAACAGCTGCCCGCGCTGTGCCCAGTTCACGCACGCTCGCCGCGACCCGCGCCAGGGTGCCACAGCCTTGCCCTCCCGAAGACCGCGATTGCAATAGACCGTCGCCAACGCTATGCCTGCCACTGGTTTCCAAAAGGTTAACCGCCGCATGCCCGACGCCCCCGTCGTCACCCGCTTCGCCCCCTCGCCCACCGGCTATCTGCATATCGGCGGCGCGCGCACGGCGCTGTTCAACTGGCTCTATGCCCGCGGCCGCGGCGGCAAGTTCCTGCTGCGGATCGAGGACACCGACCGCGCCCGCTCGACCCCCGAGGCGACCGCAGGCGATCCTCGCGGGCTGACTGGCTCGGCCTCGACTGGGACGGCGAGGCGGTCAGCCAGTTCGACCGGCGCCGCCCGCCATGCCGAGGTGGCGCAGGCAGCTGCTGGCCGCGGGCAAGGCCTACAAGTGCTTCTGCGACGCCAGGACGAAATCGCCGCCTTCCGCGACGCGGCCAGGGCCGAGGGCCGCTCGACCCTGTTCCAGTCGCCCTGGCGCGACGCCGACCCGGCGACGCACCCCGACGCGCCTTACGCGATCCGCCTCAAGGCGCCGCGCGACGGCGCGACGGTGATCCACGACGAGGTGCAGGGCGACGTGACGCATCCGCAACGACCAGCTCGACGACATGGTGCTGCTGCGCTCCGACGGCACGCCGATCTACATGCTGGCCGTCGTCGTCGACGATCACGACATGGGCGTCACCCACGTGATCCGCGGCGACGACCACCTGAACAACGCCGCGCGCCAGATGCATGATCTACGACGGCGATGGGCTGGGACGTGCCGGTCTGGGCGCATATCCCGCTGATCCACGGCCCCGACGGCAAGAAGCTGTCGAAACGCCACGGCGCGCTCGGGGTCGAGGAATATCAGGCCATGGGCTACCCGGCGGCGGCGATGCGCAACTACCTCGCGCGGCTCGGCTGGAGCCACGGCGACGACGAGTTCTTCACCGACGAGCAGGCGCGCGGACTGGTTCGATCTGGACGGCATCGGCAAGTCGCCCGCGCGGTTCGACTTCAAGAAACTGGAAAACCTGTCGCGGCCAGCACATCGCCGTCACCGACGATGCCGCCCTGGTGGCCGAGATCGAGGCTTATCTTGCCGCGACCGGACCTGCCCGCGCTGACCGCAACGTCAGACCGACGGGCTGCTGCGCGCCATGTACTGCCTCAAGGATCGCGCGCAAGACCTTTCCGGAACTTCTTGAAAAAGCGCATTTCGTCCTGGCCGACCGGCCGATCGAGCCGGACGAGAAGGCCGCGAAATCGCCTCGATGACGTATCCCGTGGTATACTGACCGAATTGACGCCGCACCTGCAAAATGCTAGCTGGAACCGCGACACGCTGGAAGCAGGTCGTGACCGCGTGTCGCCGAGGCCCACGGACACGAAGTCTCGGCAAGCTGGCCGGCCCGCTGCGCGCCGCTCTCGCCGGACGAGCCGTCACGCCCCAGCGTCTTCGACATGATGCTGGTTCTGGGCCGCGACGAAACGCTCGCGCGGACTGGCCGACGGCAACGGGACTGAGTTTCCCGAGAAATGACCGCGACCTGCCCGCCGTGCGGCCCGGCTCCTCGATGAAAGGGACGCCTCATGGCCGACACGAACAAGACCGCGACACTGACGTATCGACGGCAAGGAGCTCGAGCTGCCGATGTATTCGCCCGACCGTGGGCCCCGACGTCATCGACATCCGCAAGCTCTACGCCCAGGCCGGCATGTTCACCTACGACCCCGGCTTCACCTCGACCGCGGCCTGCGACAGTCGACGATCACCTACATCGACGGCGACAAGGGCGAGCTGCTGTACCGCGGCTACCCGATCGACCAGCTGGCCGAGCAATCGCATTACCTCGAGGTCTGCTACCTGCTGCTCTACGGCGAGCTGCCGACCGCCGACGCAGCTGGAGGATTTCGAGGCACGCGTGACCCACCACACCATGGTCCACGAGCAGATGCACAACTTCTTCCGCGGCTTCCGCCGCGACGCGCACCCGATGGCGATCATGGTCGGCGTCGTCGGCGCGCTGTCGGCCTTCTACCACGACAGCACCGACATCACCGACCCGCGGCAGCGCGAGGTCGCCTCGCTCCGCCTGATCGCCAAGATGCCGACCATCGCGGCGATGGCCTACAAGTACTCCATCGGCCAGCCCTTCGTCTATCCGCAGCAACGACCTCGACTACGCGGCGAACTTCCTGCACATGTGCTTCGCGCGTCCCGGCCGAGGAGTACGAGGTCAACCCGATCCTCGCGCGCGCGATGGACCGCATCTTCATCCTGCACGCCGACCACGAGCAGAACGCCTCGACCTCGACGGTGCGCCTGGCCGGCGTCCTCGGGCGCCAACCCGTTCGCCTGCATCGCCGCCGGCATCGCCTGCCTGTGGGGCCCGGCGCATGGCGGCGCCAACGAGGCCTGCCTGGAGATGCTGCAAGCGAGATCGGCACCGTCGACCGCATCCCCGAGTTCATCGCCCGCGCCAAGGACAAGAACGATCCGTTCCGCCTGATGGGCTTCGGCCACCGCGTCTACAAGAACTTCGACCCGCGCGCGAAGGTGATGAAGCGAAACCGCCGACGAGGTGCTGGACGCTGCTGGGCGTCGAGAACAACCCGACTGCTGCAGGTCGCCAAGGAGCTGGAGAAGATCGCGCTCGAGGACCCGTATTTCGTCGACAAGAAGCTGTATCCCGAACGTCGATTTCTACTCGGGCATCATCCTCGAGGCGATGGGCTTCCCGACCGCGATGTTCACGCCGATCTTCGCGCTGGCGCGCACCGTCGGCTGGATCTCGCAGTGGAAGGAAATGATCGGCGATCCGCAGCTAGAAGATCGGCCGCCCGCGCCAGCTTTACCCCGGCGAGACCTTGCGCGATTACGTCGACGTCGAAGACCGCTGATCCGGCAACCCTGACCCGGCGGCGGAACAAGGCACGTGCGCACTGCCGTCGGTAAAGGCCCCAGAGTCCAGCCTTCTTCTCTTTGCGAATGCGCAAATTCCGGCGCAGTGGCCCTTCGCTGCTCCGCAGGTCGCACACCAGCGTCAAGGCCGGCGCCACCTCCCGCAGCGCACATGGTGCCGCGCTGCAGGCGCGTCAATCGAATCCGTTACCGGCCCTCGAACTGCGGCGGCCGCTTTTCCAGAAACGCCACCACGCCTTCCTGGAAATCGCGGGTCTTGCCGCACTCGCCCTGCAAGCTGCGCCTCGAGCGCCAGTTGCGTCGTCCAGCGTCGTTGCCAAAGCTCGCGCGCATCGCCTGCTTGACGCGCGCGATAGGCCGCCGTCGGACCCGTGGCCAGATTGCGCCGCGCGGCGCGTGCCAGTGAGCCTCGAACTCGTCGTCGGGCACCGCTTCCCAGATCATGCCCCAGTCGGCGGCCTGTCGCGCGGTGATCTTCTCGGCGAACAGCGCCGCGCCCATCGCCTTGGCCAAGCCCATCTGCCGCGGCAGCCAGTAGGTGCCGCCGGCGTCCGGGATCAGGCCGATCCGGGTGAAGGCCTGCAGGAAAACGGCGCTTTCGCGTGGCGATCACCACGTCGGCGGCCAGCGCCAGGTTCGCCCCCGCCCCCGCCGCCGCGCCGTTGACGGCCGCGATCGTCGGCATCGGGCAGTCGAAGATCGCCCGCAGCATCGGCTCGTATTCGTCGCGCAGCGTGCGTTCCAGGTCGATCGTTCGCCGCCTTCGCCCGGTCGCCCAGATCCTGGCCCGAGCAGAAGGCGCGCCCTGCGCCGGTCAGCACCAGCGACCCGCGCCTGCGTTGCCGGCGGCGCTTGACCGCATGCAGCAATCTCGGCCCGCATCTGGGTGTTGAGCGCGTTCATCACGTCGGGGCGGTTCAGCGTGATGATCGCGACAGCCGTCAGCGCAGGCTCAGGCGGATGGTCTGGTAGTCCATGGCGATCACTCCTCTCGGTGTCTCGGCGCAGCATAGCGACGCGCGCGGCCGCGGAAAAGCGCAAACGCCGCGTCAGTCGTCGCAGAATTTCGCTGCAGCCGCGCCTGTTTCGGCATCGCTGAGCAGGCTGTCGGGCTCGCGGCTGCGGCCCGCGCCGCGCGCACGATAGACGCAGCGCGATGCCCAGCGCCGCAGAGCAGCATCACCGGCCCGGCGACCCACAGCACCAGGTTCGCGCCGGTCGCGGTGGGCTTCAGCAGCACGTATTCGCCGTAGCGGTCGACGATGAAGGCGATCACTTCGTGCGTCGCTGTCGCCCGGCCACCAGCCGCTCGCGCACCAGCAGGCGCAGGTCGCGGGCCAGGTCGGCGTTGCTATTCGTCGATGCTCTCGTTGCGGCAGACCAGGCAGCGCAGGCCCTTGCGACAGCTCGCGCGCACGCGCCTCCAGCACCGGATCGTCCAGGATCTCGTCGGGCTGCACGGCAAACGCCGGCGCCGGCCAAGAGCAGACGCGAGGATCGCAGGACGAGTCAGCCCGTCTCATTCCGGCGGGCATTCCGCCGGACCGCGCGCGGCCGCCTTGCGCGCGCCCGCCGCCACCCGGTAGCGCCGGTCCGATCAGGCTCAGAAAGCCGCCCAGCGCCATGATGATCGCAGCCGGCCCAGATCCAGTTGGCGAAGGGCTTGATATAGGTCCGCACCGCCCAGCCGCCGTCGTCCTGCGGATCGCCGATCACCAGATAGAGGTCGCGCGAGATGCCGTTGTCGATCGCCGCCTCGGTCGTCGGCATCTGCGCCACCGGATAGATGCGCTTTTCGGGGAACAGCCGCGCCACCTCGCGCCCGCTTCGACGACCACGTCATATCCGCCATGGTCGAGATGTAGTTCGGCCCTTGCGACCTGCGTCACGTCGTCCAGCGTCACGCTCATAGCCGCCGACACTGAAGCGTCTCGCCGATCTTGGCCACGCGGATATCCTCGATCTGCCAGGCCGTCAGCGCGGCGATGCCGAAGATCGTGATGCCCAAGCCCGGCATGCGCCACCGACTTGCCCCAGTCGGCGCGCGGCAGGCGGGTCAGACGGCGCAGCCTCGCCGGCAACGCCGCCGCGCCCGGTCCGCGTCCAGAGATGTCGACAACGCGCCGCCCGACACGAGCCAGACGCCCAGGACCACGCCCGACCGGCGCCAGCATCGAGCGCGCCGGTCTGCATCGCCCAGACCAGCGCGCCCGCGGCCAGCGCCAGCGCCAGCACGCCACCAGAGCGGCTGCATCGCGCGCCCCAGGCTGCGCGCGCTTCCACGGCAGCATCGCGCCCGAGCGGCAGGATCACCGCCAGCGCCACCATGAAGGGCGTGAAGGCCGCGTCGAAGAACGGCGGCGCCGACCGACTGAGCTTGCGGTCAAAGAACATCTCGGCCACCAGCGGCCAGATCGTGCCGATGAAGACCACGAAAGACGACACCGCCAGCAGGATGTTGTTGGCCACCAGCGCGCTTTCGCGGCTGACCAGGCCGAAGACGCCCTTCGCCTCCATCGCACCGGCGCGCGGCCGCGTAGAGCATCAGCGCGCCGCCCATGAAGACGGCGAGGATCATCAGGATGAACACGCCGCGCTCGGGGTCGTTGGCGAAGGCATGGACCGATGTCAGCACGCCCGAGCGCACGATGAACGTGCCGATCAGCGAGAAGCCGAAGGCCAGGATCGCCAGCAGGATCGTCCAGGTTTTCAGCGCCTCGCGCTTTTCCACCACGATGGCCGAATGCAGCAGCGCCGCGGCGATCAGCCAGGGCATGAAGCTGGCGTTCTCGACCGGGTCCCAGAACCAGAAGCCGCCCCAGCCAAGCTCGTAATAGGCCCACCAGGAGCCCAGCGCGATGCCGATGGTCAGGAACATCCAGGCCGCCAGCGTCCAGGGCCGCACCCAGCGCGCCCCAGGCGGCATCGACCCGGCCCTCGATCAGCGCGGCGACGGCAAAGGAGAAGCTCATCGAAAGCCCGACATAGCCGAGGTAGAGAAACGGCGGATGGAAGGCGAGACCGGGGTCCTGCAGCAGCGGGTTCAGGTCCTGCCCGTTCAACGGCGGAATCGCGAGCCGCAGGAACGGGTTCGAGGTAAAGAGGATGAAGGCGAAGAAGGCCACCGCGATCGGCCGACTGCACCGCCAGCACCCGCGCCCGCAGCCCGGGCGGCAGGCCGCCGCCGAACCAGGCCGCACAGGCGCCGAACAGCGTCAGGATCAGCACCCACAGCAGCATCGAGCCTTCGTGGTTTCCCCAGACGCCGCTGATCTTGTAGAGCATCGGCTTGGCGGTATGCGAATTCAGCACCACCAGACGCAGCGAGAAATCGGAGGTGACGAAGGCATAGGTCAGCGCGCCGAAGGCCGACCGCCGTCAGCAGGAACTGCGCGCTGGCCGCAGGTTCGGCCACCGCCATCCAGCCGCGCCAGCCCCTGTGGGCGCCGATCAGCGGCACGACCGTCTGCACGATGGCGACGGCGAAGGCGAGGATCAGGGCGAAATGGCCAAGTTCTGTAATCATGACCGCGACCATATGCGGGATCGTCAGCGCCGCCAATGGGATGTGCGCGGATGTCGCGGCTCTGTGACCGCGTGCCCCGTAGAACCATTCGACGCGTACGAAACTGCAGCCGCGCAGCTTGCACGCGTGGCCGCGCCGGAGGGTCCGGAAATCGGCGTGGTGGAAACGGCTGCGGTTCCAGGATGGTCAGCGGCCACATGACCGGAAAAAACCGGCCCTCGATGGTGCCGCCGAAACTGTGAATGAATACAGCCGTCAATCCCGCCAACAACGCCATGAATATCCTAGACTAGGCTCAATCCCCCCTTCAGGGCATAGGCAATCAAACCCATCAGCAACGCACCGATGATCAGCCTGACCAGCCACTTCAACGCCTCCTCGATCCCGCCCAGCCGGTTTTCGACATTGCTTCGGTGCACCTCGTCCACGGCGCTGCGCAGCTCCAGGCTTTGCAACCGCTTCTCGATCGACCTGCGCCATTCCTCGGACACGTCCATCACCCCGCGCGCCGCCAATCGTTGAGCGCCGGGTTGTCCGAAACCGCGCCGTTGTCGGGGGCCACCTCGGCCCCGGCGTTCAGCGCCTCCAGCGACCGGATGTTGTCACGCACGCCCGGCGCGCGCGCCATGGTCTCGGCGATCGAGCGCTGGAAGTCCTGGCCCTTGGCCTGGTGCCGCGCGCCGAAATAGAACGACACGATGGCCCCCAGCAGCCACCACAGCGGTTCGGGCACCAGCGCGATGCCCTGCATCCGGCTGGCAAACCAGATCGGATCGTACATCGCCGCCACGAACAGCCCCAGCGTGCCCAGCGCCAGCGCCGGGCGCGGCACCCGGTTGAGCGCGTCCATGAACCGGTCGAACCAGCCCTTGCGCGGATGCGCGAATTCGGCCGCGAACTGCCGCAGCACCGCCGTTTGCAGCGTGTGGTCGCGCACGGCCCCGGCTTTCGGCATTCTCACGGAACACCTCCGCCGTTTCGCGGATCACGTTGCGTCCGCCGCCGAAGATCAGCGCCAGTATGCCGTCGATCACCCCCATGCCGACACCCGCGCCGCGTGCTCGGCGTCCGTCAGGTGATAGCGATCGCTGATGAAGGTTTCGGCCCGGGTGATCCAGCCGCCCTTGCCGCCATCCCGCCGCCGGGCATACTTGCGCGAGGCGGGCCGCTGGTCGGCCAGCCGGTAGTAATAATTGCGCCGCGCGATGCCATAGGCATCGGCCAGGTGGTTCGGGGCGCTGGCATGGGCGATCTTCGCCGCCTCGACGGTCTGCGGCCCGATGGCGCCGTCAACGTCGATGCGCTGGCCCATCTCGACGCAGCAGCCGTTGCAGCACGCGCACCGCGTTCGCGCCGGCGTTGACGTACATGTCGAACACCGTGGCGTGCAGCGGCTCGGGCAGATTCGCCGATGCCGGGACGATGAAAGTAGTGATCGACGAAGATCTTCCGCGCCTGGGCTTTGGTCAGGCGCCGCACGTCCTGCGACGTCGACGTCGCCGTCGCGGTCGAGGTCCAGCCCCAGCCGCCGCATGGTGTGAATCGTGACCCCGTGGTTCGTGGCGCCGCCGGGATCGTCCGGGTCGTTCACGAAGCCGCCCTCGCGGGCGACGATCTCGTCTGCAATTGCCTCTACTGATTTCATAACCTGTCTTCCCCCAGCGGAAAAATGCCGGGGAAGGGTGCGGGAAATCAGTTAATTTTTGCGAACCTAACCGTTCGGTTCCTGATAGACGCCTTGGTCCTTCAGTGCGTCGATGACTTCCTTCGGCATGTAGGTCTCGTCATGTTTGGCAAGGATTTCCGTGGCTTGGAAGACGCCTTCGACGTACCTTCCGGTGCCCGACCATGCCCTGGCCCTCCTCAAAGAGGTCGGGCAACACGCCGGTATAGCTGACCGGTACGCTGGCGCCGCCGTCGGTCACGCTGAAACGTGATCGTCTCGCCCTGGCCGCGCATCAGCGTGCCCTCTTCGACCAGCCCGCCGATGCGGAACACCTCCGCCGGGCCTGGCGGTTCGGCGATGATCTGGCTGGGTGCGCGGAAAAAGTTGATGCCGTCGCGCATCGCATAGCCGATCAGCCCCGTGGCCAGCACAAGCGCCACGGCGGCGACAAGGATGACCTGGATGCGGCGGCGTTTCTTCAGACCCTTCATGACAGCCTCACGGATAAAGCGGGACCCCCATCAGCCCCGCGGTTTCCGGTTCGCCCAGCATCAGATTGGCGTTCTGCAACGCCTGACCGGACGAACCCTTGCAAAGATTGTCGAGCGTCGCGATGACGATGGCGCGGCCCTTGCGGCGGTCGCCCACGACGCCGAGATGCACGAAATTGCTGCCGCGCACTTCTTTCATCGCCGGGGCCGTACCGAACGGCAGCACCTCCACAAAGGGCTCGTCGGCATAGGCGGTGGTCAGCGTCTCATGGATCTGCCCCGCCTCTCCGCGCACATAGACCGTCGCCAGAATGCCCCGTGTTGCCGGGATCAGGTGCGGGGTGAACTGGATTTCCACCTTGCGTCCGGCGATGTTGGAGAATTCCTGGTCAAATTCGCCCAGGTGCCGGTGCTTGCCGCCCAGCGAATAGCCCAGCACGTTCTCGTAAAGCTCGGCCAGAATCAGGTGTTCCTTCAGCGACCGCCCTGCGCCACTGGCCGCCGCCTTCAGGTCGATGGCGATCTCGTCGAGGTCGATCACGCCGGCCGAAATCAGGGGACGCACGGCGAACTGCCCGGTCGCGGCATTGCATCCGGTGCCCGCCACCAGCCGCGCACCCTTGATTTCGTCACGGTAGAACTCGGTCAGCCCGTAAACCGCCTCTTTCTGCAACTCGGGCGCGTCATGCGGCTTGCCGTACCATTTTTCGTATTCCGCCGGATCACGCAGCCGGAAATCCGCACTCAGATCGACGATCTTCAGGTCGCGCGGCAAGATCCTTGACCACGCTCTGGGTCATCGCGTGGGGCAGCGCGCAGAACGCCAGGTCAACTCCGCCAAAGTCGATCTCCTCGATCGTCACCAGCCGCGGCAGGGCAAGGTGGCGCAGGTGCGGAAACACCTCGGCCATGCTCATCCCCGCCTTGCGGTCGGCGGACAGCGCGACGATCTGCAGCCCCGGATGGGTGGCGATCAGGCGGACGAGTTCGGCGCCGGTATAGCCAGAAGCACCCAGAATCGCGATCTTATGGGTCATCGGACCCTCCTTGAACATCGGGCAAGAGATAGGGGCAAACGGGAACGCCCGCAATCACGCAGGCTGAAACTCGATCTTCCGTCGCAGGAACCGCGTCGCCTGGTCCGACACCTTTCGCGGAGAACCCGTGGTCAGGAACTGCGAAACCTCGCCCTTGCCGATCATCGCCGGATGCCGCTTGAGGTAGTCGCCAAGGCTTGCCGCCACCAGGTCGGGCTGGCTGTAGACCGCCACCTCCGGCCCCAGCGCCTCGCGGAACGCCTGTTCCATGATCGGGTAATGGGTGCAGCCCAGAACCGCCGCCTCGGGCTTGGGCATCTTGCGTTTCAGGGCCTCGACATGGGACCGAACCAATGCCTCGGCCAGGATCAGGTCGCCCTCTTCGATGGCATCCACCACGCCGCCGCAGGCCTGCGCCTCGACATCGACGCCGACGGCGCGGAACGCCAGTTCGCGCTGGAAGGCACGGCTGCTGACAGTGGCGGGCGTCGCGAACAGCGCGACATGCTGCACCGCCACTTCGCGGGGCGGCGAATTGTCGCCCCACTGGCGTTCCGTCAGCGCCTCGATCAGCGGCACGAAGACGCCCAGCACGCGCTTGTCCTTCGGCACCCAGTTTTCCTGCATCCGGCGCAGCGCGGCGGCACTTGCGGTGTTGCAGGCCAGGATCACGAGGTCACAGCCCGCATCGAAGAGCCGCTGTGTGCCCTTCACCGTCAACTCGTAGATGTCATCGGCATCGCGCACGCCGTAGGGCGTGTGCGCGTTGTCGCCGTAGTAGGCTATCGGCACCTGTGGCAGCGCCTTCTGCACCGCGTCCAGAACCGTCAGACCGCCCAGACCCGAATCGAAAATGCCAACGGCCATGTCGCAACTCTCGCCCATGAAGATTGGCCGTCAATACGCCGCCCGCTGGCGAAGTTCCACCTCGGAAAGCATGCTATTCGGCGGCGGTCTTCAGCTTATTCGACCCGTCGCGCAACGCCGCGAGCAATTCCTCGCGCCGCTTCGACGCTTTTGCCTCGTTGGCCTGTTTGACCGGGCCGAACCCCCTGATCTGCAATGGCAATTCCGCCAATGCGACGGCGGCGTCCAGCTGCTCGGGTTTCAGGTCCTTCAGCACGCGGCCCATGTCCGTCTCGTACTGACGGATCAGCGCCCGCTCCATCCTGCGCTCAGTGGAGTAGCCGAACGGGTCGAACGGCGTGCCGCGTAGCCGCTTCATCTTCGCAAGCAGCGGGAACAGGCGGGCGAACCCTTCGCCAAACGCCTTCTTCACCGGCCGACCGTCGGCACCGGTCCTGCTGAAACACCGGCGGGGCCAGGTGATAGGTCAGCTTCAGATCGCCGTCGAACTCGGCCCGCGCCTTTTCTTTGCTGTCCTTCAGCAACCGCGCCACCTCGTATTCGTCCTTGTAGGACAGCAGCTTGTGATAGCCCTTCGCCACCGCTTCTTTCAGGCGCGGGTCCTGGATACCCTCCAACAGCTTGCGATACCGTTTCGCCAGCCGCGACGATTGGTAGGCTTTCAGCTGATCGGCGCGGAAGGCGATCTTTTCCTCCAGCGACTTCGGCTTTTCCACCAGGTTCGAGGTCAAGACCGATGCCGCCTGCTCGGGATGAACCGCCGCCCAGCGTCCGTAGTCGAAGGCTTTCAGGTTCTGTTCCGGTCCGGCCCCGTTCAACTCGATGGCCTTAAGGATCGCGTCGAGGTTCAGCGGGATCAGCCCGCGCTGCCAGGCGGCGCCGAAAATAATCATGTTGGAGTAGATCGTGTCGCCCATCAGGGCCTTCGCCAGCTCCGAGGCGTCCAGCATCAGCAGCCCGTCTTTAAGTCTTGCCTGAAGAGCAAGCTCCAACCTGTCGGTGGGAATGGTAAATTCCGTGTTGCGGGTGAAATCGCCGGTGATGATCTCGTGGCTGTTGACCACGCCGCCGGTGCGCCCGGTCTTCATCAAGCCCAGTGTCTTGGCCCCAGCCGAAACCACCAGGTCGCCGCCGATCAGCGTGTCGCATTCGCCGGTGGCCACTCGAATCGCAGTGATATCGCCTGGCGTGTTGGCCAGCCGGCAATGGATGTGCACGGCACCACCCTTTTGCGCAAGACCCGCCATCTCCATCATGCCGGCGCCCTTCTCGTCCAGATGCGCCGCCATCGCCAGAACCGCGCCGATGGTCACGACACCGGTGCCCCCGACCCCGGTAATCACCACGTTATGGGTGCCGTCGATTGCGGGCAGATCCGGCATCGGCAGGTCGCCCACCTCGACGGTGGTGGTCGCCGCCTTGCGAATCTTGGCCCCCTCGACGGTCACGAAGGACGGGCAGAATCCCTTGAGACAGGAAAAGTCCTTGTTGCAGGACGACTGGTCGATCGCCCGCTTGCGGCCCAGTTCGGTTTCCAACGGCACGATCGACACGCAGTTCGACTGCACCCCGCAATCGCCGCAGCCCTCGCAGACGTCGGTGTTGATGAACACCCGTTTGTCGGGGTCCGGGAAAAGGCCGCGCTTGCGGCGGCGACGCTTTTCGGCGGCGCAGGTCTGGACATAAATTATCGCCGACACGCCCTTGTATTTGCTGAATCTTTCCTGCACCTCCGGCATCTCGTCCCGCTCGTGATGCGGCAGGCCCTTGGGGAACAGCGTGAGGTCCACATCCTCTTTCTCGTCATAGACCAAAGCGATGTTGCGCACCCCCATCGCCGTCAGCTCATGGGCGATCTGATGCGCGGTCAGGTCGCCGTCATTGTGCTGGCCGCCGGTCATGGCCACGGCGTCATTGTAGAGGATCTTGTAGGTGATGTTCGCCTTCGACATCAGCGCGAAACGGATCGCCTGCACGCCGGAATGGTTGTAGGTGCCGTCGCCGAGGTTCTGGAACACATGGTCGCGGGTCGAGAACGGCGCCTCGCCGACCCAGTTCGCGCCTTCGCCGCCCATGTGGGTGAAGCCCACCGTCTCGCGGTCCATCCACTGCACCATGAAGTGACAGCCGATGCCCGCATAGGCGCGCGCGCCCTCGGGCAGCTTGGTCGAGGTGTTATGCGGACAGCCGGAGCAGAAATACGGCAACCGCGCGGCGATCTCCTTGGCGTTGTCGGCCTTGCGGGCCTCTCCCAGCATCGCAAGTCCCGCCTTGATCCGGTCGGTGCCGCGTCCTTCCTCGATCAGGATATCGCCGATCTTCTCGGCGATCATGATCGGGTCTAGCGCGAACCGCGTCGGGAACAGCTCCAAGCGCCGCCCGTGCTCCCAGGTGTCGCCCTTGTGCCAGCCGTAGACGCGCCGCCCGCCGCGATCCTCGAAGATCGCTTCCTTGACCTGCACCTCGATCAGCTTGCGCTTTTCCTCGACGCAGATGATCAGGTCCAGCCCGTCGGCCCATTCGTGGAAGCTGTCCATGTCCAGCGGCCAGGGCTGCGCCACCTTGTAGGTCGTCAGGCCCAGACGCTCTGCCTCGGCCTCGTCGACGCCCAGCAGCGCCAGGCTGTGTTCCAGATCCAGCCAGTTCTTTCCAGCGGCGACGAAACCGATCTTCGCGCCCGCCCTGCCCCAGACCCGGCGGTCGATTTTGTTGGCACGCGCAAAGGCTTCCGCGGCGAACCTCTTGTGGTCAATCATCCGCGTTTCCTGCTGCACGCGGTCATCAACAAGCCGGATATTCAGCCCGCCCTCGGGCATTTCGAAGTCCGGCGTGACAAAGCTCATCCGGTCGGCGCGGCCATCGACGACGCTGGTCGCCTCGACCGTGTCCTTCATCAGCTTCAGACCGACCCACATGCCGGAAAACCGGCTGAGCGCGTAGCCGTAGAGCCCGAGATCCAGGATCTCCTGCACGCCCGCCGGCGACAGCACCGGCATGTACGCATCGACCATCGCCCAGTCGGATTGGTGCAAGGTGGTCGAGCTTTCGCCGGTGTGATCGTCGCCCATCGCCATCAGCACGCCGCCGTGCATTGACGATCCCGCCATGTTGGCGTGCCGCATGACGTCTCCCGAGCGGTCCACCCCTGGCCCCTTGCCGTACCACAACCCGAAAACGCCGTCGTACTTGCCCTCGCCGCGCAATTCGGCCTGCTGGCTGCCCCACAGCGCCGTCGCCGCCAGATCCTCGTTCAGCCCGAGCTGGAATTTGATATCCGCCGCGTCCAGATCGTTTTTCGCCCGCGCCATGGTCAGGTCGACCGCCCCCAAGGGAGAGCCGCGATAGCCGGACACCAGCCCGGCGGTGTTCAGGCCGGCGGCGACATCCCGCGCCTTCTGCATCAGCAGAAGCCGGACAAGCGCCTGGGTTCCGTTCATCAGAACCGGCGATTTCGCCAGGTCGAACCGGTCGTGCAGCGTGACGTCCTGGCGCATTGAGAAACCCCTCCCAGTGAGTTCTAGGCGATGCGGGCAGTATAGGTCAAAATGTATGACCTACCAATCCCTTTCGCGATATATCGGGCCGGCGAGCGAAGAATTGAACGCTCGGTTATTTCTGTACCCAGCGGGGTATTTTCGGGTAAGGGTAGCGCCAACATGGACTGGGACAAACTCAGAATATTTCACGCCGTGGCCGACGCGGGGTCGCTGACCCATGCGGGCGATACGCTGCACCTATCGCAATCGGCTGTCTCGCGTCAGATTCGGGCGCTGGAGGAATCGCTGAACGCGACCCTCTTCCATCGCCATGCGCGCGGGCTGATTCTCACCGAACAGGGCGAATTGCTGTTCGACGCGACCTCGTCGATGGCGCGCCGTCTGGATACCGCCGAAGCGCGGATTCGCGACAGCAAGGACGAAACCTTCGGCGAGCTGCGCGTCACCACCACCACCGGTTTCGGCACCCTCTGGCTGGCCCCGCGCCTGCCCGCACTCTACGCCAAGCATCCCGATCTGAAAATCGACCTGATGCTGGAGGAACGCGTTCTCGATCTGCCGATGCGCGAGGCCGATGTGGCGATTCGAATGAAGGAACCCAGCCAGGCCGACCTGATCCGCCGCCGCCTTATGAGCGTGCGGATGCGGCTTTACGCGTCGCCCCGCTATCTGGCCGAGAATGGCGGCCTGGATCGGATGGGCGATATCGCGCAGCACCGGCTGATTTGCCAAAGTCCGACAAGTTTCCAGGTCGCCGCAGGCGCGACTCTGGTTCAGGAACTGCTGGAGTATGACGTTTCGTCGCTCCTGACGGTGAATAACTACTTCGGAGTGTTGCAGGCAGTCCTCAATAATCTCGGGATCGGGGTGTTGCCCGATTACCTGACAGAGGACTTCCCCAACATCGTGCGGGTGCTTCCGGACGTGGAATCCAACGAGGTGCCGGTGTTCCTTGCCTACCCAGAAGAATTGCGCAATTCCAAGAGGATAGAGGTCTTCCGCGACTTCGTGATGGAAGAGATCATTCGCATGGCGCAAGAAGCAGAAAGAGGAGGCCGCGGGCTGATTCGCCACCCGTCATGCTGTTGCTGCATAGCAGCATTGCACGACCGCTTAGGTATTATGGCTTGATCGGTACGCCACCTGCTTCTAATTTTCACATAACGCTTATCGATGAGGCAACTCGTCATGAGTGTTACCTCCCTGTTGGACTGGGCCGGGCCTTGCGCTCGGCCCTTTTTTTCCTGGACGGGCGGTAATGGAGCAGTGTCCGGCGACGGGCAAGCCACTGTTGAAGCGGGGTAGACAATGCCGCGCTGAGTCGGTGGATCGTCTTTAAAACAAGAACAGGTCCCGCACAACCGGACCGGATCGACGCCGCAAGCGTCGGAACCGCCTTCCGCCTTCCGCATCCCGCCAACCTGCACTAGAAGAACGCCCGAGCAGGACCGGGGAAAAGACATGCAAGAGCCACAGATCACCGACGACCTGATCGCCGCCCACGGCCTGAAACCCGACGAATACGCGCGCATCCTCGAGATCATCGGGCGCGAACCCAGCTTTACCGAACTGGGCATCTTTTCGGCGATGTGGAACGAGCATTGTTCCTACAAGTCGTCGAAGAAATGGCTGCGCACCCTGCCCACCAGCGGCCCGCAAGTGATTTGCGGCCCCGGCGAGAATGCCGGTGTCGTCGATATCGGCGATGGTCAGGCCGTGGTCTTCAAGATGGAAAGCCACAACCACCCGTCCTACATCGAACCCTACCAGGGCGCGGCCACCGGCGTAGGCGGCATACTGCGCGACGTCTTCACCATGGGCGCGCGGCCCATTGCCGCGATGAACTCGCTGTCGTTCGGCGAGGTCGGCCACCCCAAGACCCGCCAGCTTGTGCATGGCGTGGTCGAGGGCATCGGCGGTTACGGGAACTGTTTCGGAGTGCCCACCGTCGGCGGCGAGGTCCGGTTCGACCCCGCCTACAACGGCAATTGCCTGGTCAACGCCTTCGCCGCCGGGCTGGCCGATGCCGACAAGATCTTCTATTCGGCCGCCTCTGGCGTAGGAATGCCCGTCGTCTATCTTGGCGCCAAGACCGGGCGCGACGGCGTCGGCGGCGCGACCATGGCATCCGCCGAATTCGACGACACCATAGAGGAAAAGCGCCCCACCGTTCAGGTCGGCGACCCGTTCACCGAAAAGCGCCTGATGGAGGCCTGCCTGGAGCTGATGGCCACCGGTGCGGTCATCTCGATCCAGGATATGGGCGCGGCAGGCCTGACCTGCTCGGCAGTCGAGATGGGCGACAAGGGCGGGCTTGGCATCCAGCTGCAACTCGACGACGTGCCGCAGCGCGAAGACGCGATGACCGCCTACGAGATGATGCTGTCCGAAAGCCAGGAGCGGATGCTCATGGTGCTGAACCCGAAACTCGAGGCAGAGGCCCGCGCGGTGTTCGACAAGTGGGACCTCGACTTTGCCATCGTCGGCGAGACGATTGCCGAGGACCGCTTCCTGATCCTGCATGGCAATGATGTGAAGGCCGACCTGCCGCTGTCGAAACTCTCCTCGACCGCACCGGAATATGACCGGCCATACGACTTGACGCCGCCGGCTGAACCGCTGCGCGACGGCGCTGCCATCGCGATCGACCCGATCGACGGCCTGAAGGCCCTGATCTCGTCGCCGAACCACGCCGCGAAGCAATGGGTCTTTCAGCAATATGACACCCAGGTCATGGCCGACACCGTCGTCGCCCCGGGTCTTGGCGCTGGCGTGATCCGGGTTCATGGCACCGACAAGTTGCTGGCCTTCACCAGCGACGTAACCCCCCGCTATGTCATGGCAAACCCAGAAGAAGGCGGCAAGCAGGCGGTGGCGGAAGCCTATCGCAACCTGACCGCCATGGGGGCGAAACCACTGGCCTCGACCGACAATCTCAACTTCGGAAACCCCGAAAAACCGGCGATCATGGGTCAACTGGTCGGGGCCATCAAGGGGATCGGGGCGGCATGCGAAGCCCTTGATATGCCAATCGTTTCCGGCAACGTCTCGCTTTACAACGAAACCGACGGCACCGGCATCCTGCCCACACCCACCATCGGCGCGGTCGGCATCATCGCGCATTCCGACCAGCTTATCGCCCGCACGGCCCGCGAAGGCCACGTCGCGCTATTGCTGGGTGAAACCCATGGCCACCTTGGCCAGTCCGCACTGCTGGCCGAAGCCTTCGGGCGCAGCGACGGCGACGCCCCCGCTGTCGACCTTGCCGCCGAAAAGCGCCACGGCGATTTCATTCGCGCAAACAGCGCCCTGATAACCGCCTGCACCGATCTTTCGGACGGCGGCCTAGCTTTGGCCGCGTTCGAGATGGCCGAGGCGGCAGGCAGCGGCGTCACCCTCGACACCGACGACACCGCGCAATTGTTCGGCGAGGACCAGGCGCGCTATCTGATCGCCTGCAATTTCGACCAGGCAGAGGCGCTGATGATCGCCGCAGGCAAGGCCGGGGTGTCCCTTGCGAATGCTGGAAAGTTCCACGGCAAGTCTGTGACTTTCGGCAACTCATCCGCTCCGCTGACAGACCTGGCCAGGATCTATCGAACCAGCTTCGAGGCTCTGCTCGGATAATCGGGTCTCCGGGCCTGCCCGATCACGCGCCTTGCGCCTTTCAACCCTCCGATTTACTTGAAGGGGAATGGACACCGTTGAAGGGGTTTGAAGATGTTCCTGAAGAACGCCTGGTACGTTGCCGCCTGGGATCACGAGATCACTCAGGACCTGCAGCAGATCATCGTTCTGGGCAAAAAGATCTGCATGTTCCGCACCTCCGAAAACGACGTCATCGCGCTTGAAGACGCCTGCCCGCACCGCAAACTGCCGCTGTCGATGGGACGCATCAAGGGCGACACGCTTGAATGCGGCTATCACGGGCTGACCTTCGACTGTGCCGGGCGCTGCGTCTGGGCGCCGGGCACCGGGCGCATCCCGTCGAATGCGCGCGTCCACGCCTATCCGGTGCATGAAAAATACGGGCTGGTCTGGATCTGGATGGGCAATCCGGCGCTGGCCGATCCCTCCGACATCTTCGATATTCCGAATTTCGGCGATCCCGCATGGGGCATGAACCGTGGCGCGGCGATGGAGCTTGACTGCAACTACCTTCTGATGTGCGACAACCTGCTTGATCCGACCCATGTCGCCTGGGTGCACCAGGGCTCTTTCGGCCAGGCCGCCACCCGCGACACGCCGCTTCGCATCAGCAAGGCCGAAAACGGCATCATCGTGCATCGCTGGATGATGGATGTCGAACCGGCCCCGTTTTACGCCAAAATCGTGGAGTTCGACGGCAATTGCGACCGCCTGCAGCATTACGAGGTCCGCTATCCCAGCCACGCCCTGATCCGCGCGATCTTTACCCCGGCAGGCACCGGCGGCCCCGACAAACCGCCGCACGACAAGGCGTTCGTCATGGACAGCTACAACTTCATGACGCCGACGACCGCCGCGCAAACACGCTATTACTGGTTCCAGCTGCGCAATATCCGGCCCGGCGACGCGGCGCTTTCAAAGATGATGTCCGAGGACGTGCGCCACGCCTTCGAGGAAGACCGCGCGGTTCTGAACGCGGTGCAGATCGGCATGGCCGAGAAAGACACCGACCACATCGACCTGCCCATCGACGGCGGGCAACTGCGGTTCCGGCGGCAACTGGAGGCGATGATTGCCGAAGAGGCGATGGTGGACGCGAAAATGCGGGGCTGATCCCGCGGTCCGCCGCCTTGCACCCGCCGACGCCGCGTCCTACATCTTGCCCAAGCAACCAAGGACGACGACCCCATGGCGATGGAAGCCCGAGAAATCGAAGACCTGATCCGCGCCAGCTTTCCGGACGCGCAAATCAAAATCACCGACCTGGCGGGCGACGGGAACCACTATGCGGCGGAAGTGGTCGACGAAAGCTTTCGGGGCCAGAACCGGGTCCAGCAGCAACGTGCGGTCTATGCCGCGCTGAAGGGCAAGATGGACGGCGCGTCGGGCGAACTACACGCTTTGGCGCTGACGACCAAGGCTCCGGAATGAACGAGATCGGCCAACTGGCCGCCGACGCAATGAACGCCCTAGGGATCGGTCCGGGGCCGGGAAAGGATATCAAGATGACTGCACAGGATCAGATCAAGGAAACCGTCACCAGCAATGATGTCGTGCTGTTCATGAAGGGCACCAAGGCGATGCCGCAATGCGGCTTTTCCAGCCGTGTCGCCGGCGTGCTGAACTTCATGGGCGTCGAGTTTGCCGATGTGAACGTGCTGGCCGACGAGGCCCTGCGCCAGGGCATCAAGGACTATTCCGACTGGCCCACCGTGCCGCAGCTTTACGTCAAGGGCGAATTCGTCGGCGGCTGCGACATCGTCACCGAGATGACCCTGTCTGGCGAGCTGGATCAGCTGTTCGACAAGCAGGGCGTGACCTACGACAAGGACGCCGCCGACAAGATCCGCGAAGCCAACGGCTGAGGCATCAGGCTGTCCCGGACAACGTCCGGGACCTCCCGGTCCTAGCCCGCGGTCGCGGCGCCGATCTTGTCCTCGACAGATGCGGCCAGCGCCTCTGCACGGGCCGCGATCTCGGCCATGCTGTCGGTCACGATATCGGGGATCACCGCCACCTCGACGCGCTCCGCCTGCGAGCGCGGCGCGTTTTTAAGCGTCTCCAGTTCGGCCTCCTGAGAGGCCAGCCGCTCTTCGGACGCGCGCAACTGTTCTTCCATGCCCGCCGACTTGTCGGCCAGCATCAGCCCCGCCATCAGCAGCATCCGCGCC
This sequence comes from uncultured Alphaproteobacteria bacterium, assembly GCA_963768205.1. Lineage (GTDB taxonomy): Bacteria > Pseudomonadota > Alphaproteobacteria > Rhodobacterales > Rhodobacteraceae > JAHELH01. Next base: position 185,722 of record CAVYHB010000001.1, read on the forward strand.
TCGGGCAGCCGCCCGATCTGCGCCGACAGGACCGACGCTTCGGCATCCAGCAACGCCGCGGCAGAATTCAGGTAGTGTTCCTCGCCCGCCTGGCAGGCCACGGTGAAATCGCGCCCACCGATCTTCACGGTCACTTCAGGCATTGTCACGGTCCTCCATCAGCGGCTTGAGGCTGGCCAGTATGTCATCAAGCTCGGCCCGGTCCTCGTCGCGCACCCTGCGCAGGCCCTGCAGTTCTTCCTCCAGCGCCTTCACTTCCGTGCCGTTCGCGCCTGCCGCCTGGGCAGCCTGCACATCGTGCCGGGCCTGGCGCAACTGCTCGCCCGCCTCCGCCGCCGCAGCCTTGAGATCGGCGGCCTCGTCCTCCAGTTCCTTGATCCGCGCCTCGGTCTTCCGGCGCAGGGTCTTCAGGCGCTCTTCCAGCTGCGCGTTGGCGGTCTTTTCCGCCTCCAGAGCCTCGGTCAGCCGCTCGACCTCGGCATTGTCCACCACCGGTTCAGCCGCCGGGGCGGGTGGCTCCAGCTTTTCCAGCCCGGTACCGATCCTGTCCAGGGCATCGGTGATCCGCCGCTCCAGGTCTGCCAGTTCGCTCATCGCTCATCCTCTCAGGTCTTTGTCCTGCCCCGATCCGCGTCGGCGAATCAAACCGAACGCGGCATTTCGCGGAGTTTAGCCAAGGCCCGCACGGAATGCGCCCCCGATTGCCGCGCCCGCGCGCTTGATCTTCCCTGCCACACTGGTATCACGCCCGCAACATGCCCCTAACCGCGAAGGACGGCCCACCGTGGAAATTTCAGACCTGAAATCCAAGCATCCCGAGCATTGGATGAAAGCCGCCGCGATCCGTACACTGGCGCTCGACGCGGTGGCCGCGGCCAACTCCGGCCATACCGGCGCGCCGGTGGGCATGGCCGACATCGCCACGGTGCTGTTCGAGAACCACCTGAAATTCGACGCCTCGGATCCCGACTGGCCGGACCGCGACCGGTTCATCCTGTCGAACGGCCACGGGTCGATGCTGCTCTACGCGCTGCTGCATCTCACCGGGTACGAGGACATGACGCTGCAGCAGATCAAGGATTTCCGGCAGTGGGGCTCGATCACCGCCGGGCACCCGGAATACGGCCACGCCAAGGGTATCGAGACCACCACCGGCCCGCTGGGCCAGGGCATCGCCAATGCCGTCGGCTTCGCGCTGGCCGAAGAGGTGCTGCGCGCGCGCTACGGCAAGAAGGTCGTCGATCACCACACTTATGTATTCGCCGGTGACGGCTGCCTGATGGAGGGCGTCAGCCACGAGGCCATCGGGCTGGCCGGCCGGCAGAAGCTGGAAAGGCTGATCGTCTTCTGGGACAACAACAGCATCACCATCGACGGCAAGGTCGATCTGGCCGACATCACCGACCAGGTGAAACGGTTCAGTGCCGCGGGTTGGTCCACCCATGAATGCGATGGCCACGATCCCGAGGACATCGACCGCGCCATCACCGAGGCGAAAGCTACCCACAAGCCCGCGATGATCGCCTGCCGCACGCATATCGCGCTTGGCACTGCGGCGCAGGACACCGCCAAGGGCCACGGCGCCATCACCGACCCCAAGGTGATCGCAGCGGCGAAAGAGCTTTACGGCTGGGATCACCCTGCCTTCACCATCCCGGCCGACATCAAGGCCGCCTGGGAAGAGATTGGCCTGAAGGGGGCCGCCGCCCGCGTCGCGTGGTCGGAACGGTTCGACAACCTGTCGTCCTCGCGCCAGGAACAGTTCACGCGCGAAATGGCCGGCGAGGCGCCGAAAAAGCTCAGCTCCGCGGTCAAGCGGTTCAAGAAGGAAATAACCGAAAGCGCGCCGAAGATGGCCACCCGGTCCGCGTCCGAGAAAGCCCTTGGCGTTATCAACCCGATCATGCCGGAAACCGTTGGCGGCTCGGCCGACCTGACCGGATCGAACAACACCAAGACCCCCGACATGGGCGTGCACGATCCGGAAAACCGCAAGGGCCGCTACATCCACTACGGCATCCGCGAACACGGCATGGCGGCGGCGATGAACGGCATGGCGCTGCATGGCGGCGTCAAGCCCTATGGCGGCACCTTCATGTGCTTCACCGACTATGCCCGCCCCGCGATGCGGCTGTCGGCGCTGATGGGGATCGCCCCGGTCTACGTCTTTACCCACGACAGCATCGGCCTGGGCGAGGACGGCCCGACGCACCAGCCGGTCGAACACCTTGCCATGTTGCGGGCCACGCCGAACATGCGCGTTTTCCGCCCAGCGGATGCGGTGGAAACCGCAGAGGCCTGGGAACTGGCGCTCTCGACGGCGAAGACGCCCTCGGTGCTGTCGCTGACCCGCCAGGGCGTTCCCACCGTCCGGCTGGAGCACAAGACCAAGAATCTGACGGCCCAGGGCGCTTACGTGCTGGCCGAAGCCGACGGCAAACGCCAGGCGGTCCTGATCGCCACCGGCTCGGAAGTTTCGCTGGCACTCGAGGCGCGCGAGATGTTGCAGGCCGACGGTATCGGCACCCGCGTCGTCTCGATGCCCAGCATGGAGCTTTTCGCCGAACAGGACGACACCTACCGCCGCCGCGTCCTGCCCGGCGGCCCGGTCCGCGTCGCCATCGAGGCAGGCGTACGCCAGGGCTGGGACCGCTGGCTTCTGGGTGAACGCGGCAAAGAGGCCAAGGCAGGCTTCATTGGCATGACGGGCTTCGGCGCCTCCGCTCCCGCCGAAACCCTGTTCGAAAAGTTCGGCATCACGGCCCAAGCCACTGTGGATAAAGTGAAATCCCTTCTCGGACTTACCTGATCCGGGGTCCTTCTTCTCTTTTCAAATACGCATGGCGCGCCGCGGAATACCGGGCGCGCCATTGCAATTCCGGCACATCCTTCAAAGCATGCGCCCATCCGCCCGCACGGGCATATGGCGTGCGCCGCAGGCGCTCATTCAGGAAACGCCGCCCAGCCGGAACCGTCCGCCGCCAGCACCAGGCATCCGCCCGCGATTGCCCAGTTCTTCACGAAAATCGACATCTGCCAGGCATCGTCGGGCTGAAGATGAAACCCGCTGGTGACCATGCCATGAAGCGCCAAGGACGCCGCAACGGGGCCCAGCCAGACGCCGACGATCACCGCCAGCCCGGCCACCGCCGTCATAGACGAGCGCGGGCCAGACCAGCCAGTCCGGCAGGCCCCGCATCGCCAGCAATTCCATCGCGCCGCCCGGGCTGACCGCCTTCTGAACCGCCCCGCCCAGGAACAGCGTCGCGATCAGGACGCGCGCCAGCAATCTCGCCCAATCGGCCATGTCGCTCTCCAAAAACCACATCGAAACCTTGCGCCCGAATGCGCCCGCGCAACCACGCTTCAATCCCGCGCGGCACTGGTCTAGTGTCCGCCCGCCAGCCCAACCCGAAGGCCTGTCTATGACCAATACCATTTCGATCTGGCTCGGCCTTCTGATCGTCGCGGCGCTTGGTGCCGACTTTTTCCTCTATGACTGGACCTACACGGTCCATCTGGGGCGCAAAATGCTGGAACTGATCGAATACCTGGCGTTCTGGCGATAAGGGCCATCGGGTCCGGTTGACCTTTCGTCAAATATTGCGTTTCAAGGCGGCAACCGCAGGGCCTTCTGCCCGCATCCTCAAGGAGACACTCCCATGGCTGTGAAAGTCGCAATCAACGGATTTGGCCGCATCGGTCGCAACGTGCTGCGCGCGATCATCGAATCGGGCCGCACCGATATCGAGGTCGTTGCGATCAACGATCTGGGCCCGGTGGAAACCAATGCCCACCTGCTGCGCTACGACAGCGTCCACGGCCGTTTCCCGGCCACTGTCACGACGACCGAGGACAGCATCGACGTCGGCCGCGGCCCGATGCGCGTCACCGCGATCCGCAATCCCGCCGACCTGCCCTGGTCCGACGTCGACATCGTGCATGGAATGCACCGGCATCTTCACCTCGAAGGAAAAGTGCCAGGCGCATCTCGACAACGGCTCGTCAGCCGCGTGCTGATCTCGGCCCCCGGCACGGATGCCGACAAGACCATCGTCTACGGCGTCAACCACGACATGCTGACCAGCGACGACATCATCGTCTCGAACGCCTCCTGCACCACCAACTGCCTCTCGCCCGTGGCCAAGGTGCTGAACGACGCGATCGGCATCACCAAGGGCTTCATGACCACGATCCACAGCTACACCGGCGACCAGCCGACGCTGGACACGATGCACAAGGATCTCTACCGCGCCCGCGCCGCCGCCCTGTCGATGATCCCGACCTCGACCGGCGCGGCCAAGGCCGTGGGCCTGGTGCTGCCGGAACTCGAACGGCAAGCTCGACGGCGTGGCGATCCGGGTGCCGACGCCCGAACGTCTCGGTCGTCGACCTGACCTTCGAGGCGTCGCGCGAAACCGACGGTCGAGGAGATCAACGACGCGATCACGACGCCGCCGCCGACGGCCCGCTGAAGGGCATTCTCGGCTACACCGACGAGCCGCTGGTGTCGTCGGACTTCAACCACGATCCGCATTCCTCGATCTTCCACATGGACCAGACCAAGGTGATGGAGGGCACGATGTGCCGCATCCTGACCTGGTACGACAACGAATGGGGCTTCTCGAACCGGATGAGCGACACCGCCGTCGCCATGGGCAAGTTGATCTAGTCCCCGTCACGAAACTGTTACAAAGGCGCCGGGGTCCGGCGCCTTTTTACGTTTCAGATCATTCTGTTGCATCATTTTCCGAAGGTTATGCTGCATTGCAGCAATTGCATGCCCGCCTTCTCCTTTTGGCAGTTGTTCCGCGCCTGCGAAATGTCATGTGTAGGCCACCGGAAACGGTACACACGCAACTCAAGGACTGACTGACATGACTTCTTCCATCCTGACCAAACTCCGCACCGCCGCGCACAAGCGCGCGCTTTACCAGCGCACCAAATTCGAGATCGAGACGATGCCGCTCGACGTGGCGCTCGACCTCGACATCCACCCCGGCGACGCCGAGCGCATTGCGCGCCAGGCCGTCTACGGGTCCTGAGGTGCCGGCGGACACCCCAGCACAGGGGCCAGATACGCCAAAATACGCCTGACGGGCCGGCACCTTCGCCGGCCCGTTGTTTTTCAGGGCGTGCACTCACGCCCGGCCGGCGCTGTAATGGGCGCGCGTCCGGGGGTGCGCCAGAACCCGCTTATCGTAGTTGCAGTGGCAGTTGGGGCAGTTCAGCGAATAGGCGTCGCGCGCCGCCGCCGCATGCGCACGCGAGAACAGGAGCTCCGACAGCCGCTTTTCGTGCAGATTGCCCAGCTTGAAGGTCACGTAGCACATCTGCACCGTGCCGTCCGGGCCCACCCAGATCAACTGGTACTCGGTGCAGGGCACACGCATCTTCGGCCCTTTAATCAGCCAATCGGGAATCGACCGCAATCCGGGCGCTGAATTGACAATCAGGTCGGGCCGATCGGCTTTGAACTCCAGCAGCATGTCGACCGCGTCTTGCAAGAGTGGCCGATCCTCGGGTCGGAACTGCAGCGGCGACTCATGGCCCTTCAGGAAATACGGCAATGAATAGTGGATCAGATTGACGTGGATCGGCAGATCGTACCGTTTGGCGAATTCCCAGGTCGCCTGCAGTGACCGCTCACTGCTGGTCGGCCGCATGAGCAGCCAGTCCAGATGCATCGAGACATCCTTGCCATAGCGCTCCCGCACATGCGCCACGCCATCCTCGACCTTGCCGAAACGCTTGGGCCGCTGCACATAGTCGTCATAACTCGTGCCGGTGCCGTACAGTCCGATGGAAATGTGCCGAAGACCGGCATCTATCAGCGGATCGGCACGCTGCTTGAGAAGGACCGCATTGGTGGTCATCCACATGTCGATATCGCGCGCGGCGATATGGCGGACCATTTCGACCAGATCTTTGTGAATCAGCGGCTCGCCCCCATAAAGCCGGATACGCTCGAAACCCGCCGCTTTCGCGTCGTCGACCAAGTCCTTGACCATCGGCAGCGACAACTGGTGCCCTGGCATGAAGTCCCGGCCATAACTGCAGGCCTTGCAGCGCAAATTGCAGTCAGCGGTAAGGCTTAAATAAAGATATCGCGGCATCGGCCGGATCAGCCCAGGAAATGCAGAGGCCGCAGTGTGGCGCGCCAGGTCGATGGCCGCGTCGGCCTGCTTCAAGGCCGCCTTCAGGTGCGGGTGGCGGCGGTAATAGGGTGCAAGCGCTTTGCGAAGCGAGGATCTGATGGTCATGAAAAGGGCCTCTCTAAATAATGATTGCGCTCAGGTTGGGCGCTCTCGCGACGCGCAGCCGCAAGGCACGGCTGCGCATGACAGCCAGGGCCTTGGGCACCGGGGTCTGGCCCCAGCACGGAACGTCCTCGACCGGAATTGGCGGCATCGCGACGTCCAGTTCGCCGTGCTCTTCCCGGAACAGGCCGGCAACAAAGTCGGCATAGGGTGCATAGGCGAAGGCGCTGTGATGGTCCGCGACCAGGCGCAGATCGGCGGTCGGATAGACCCCTTCAAGATCAACAAGACTGCGCGTGCCGCCAAAGTTCATCGTGTGCGTGGGGCTGAATTGCACCGCGAAGACCCCGGTCTCCGACGTGCGCTTGCGAATGAGCGCGAAAAAGTCGGGGTCGAGCACCTTTTGCCGCTCGCAACGCTCCATAACGTAGCCGCGGCATAGGTTGTCCGAGTAGATAAGCCCCCTGAGCGCCGGAACGGTCTGCCGGTCGTAGAACCCGGCCGCAATGCCCAACGAAAGACCGGCACGCCGGACATAGGTCGGGTTCCAGATCTTGTAAAAGAGAGTCGAACCCGAACGACCGGGACGCCGATCCCTCATTATCCACCGCGAATGATCCTGAACGCCATAGTATCGCTGTACGACCTTGACAGGTTTCAGCCTTCCCAGGTCGATATCCGACAACTCGTACCGCTCAATATTCACATCTGGAACCCTACGCGTACAATGAACTTAGGAATGTCCGAAGATGTTAACACGAAAAGCTTCGAAACGGGAGTTCCTTTCGCCAGACGCCCGCCGCGCCGGTGAAGAGAGCTCAGCGGCCCAGTTTCTTGTAGAGCTCCGCCCTCACTGCGTCGGGTACGAATTTCGACACGTCGCCCCCCAGCTTGGCGATCTCCTTGACCAGTTTCGACGCGATCGCCTGATACCGTGCCTCGGCCATCAGAAACACGGTCTCGATGCTGGCGTCCATTGCCCGGTTCATGCCAACCATCTGATATTCATACTCGAAATCCGCCACCGCCCGCAGGCCGCGGATGATCACTCCCGCGCCCACATCGCGGGCGCAGTCGATCAGCAGGTTGTCGAAGGGATGCGCCACGATTTCTACGCCGGAAGCCTGCGCCAGAAGATTGCACTCGCTTTCCACCATCGCCACGCGCTCGTCTAGGTCGAACATCGGCACCTTGCTGTTGTTGATCGCCACGCCGATCACCAGCCTGTCGACCAACTGGGTCGCGCGCTCGATGATGTCCAGGTGGCCCAGCGTCAACGGGTCGAACGTGCCGGGATAAAGTCCGATGCGCATGGCAAGTCCTTGATGGGTTGGAAGGCCGCGCCTGGCGGGGGCTAGTGCCCCATGATCATGCCTTCCAGCGCCTCTTTTTCCATCGCAAGCTCGGAAAGGCGCGCCTTGACTACGTCACCGATGGAAATCAGCCCGATCATATGGTCACCGTCCATCACCGGCATGTGGCGGAATCGGCCTTGCGTCATCTGCTCGAGCACGTGTACCGCATCGTCCTCACGCGAACAGCCGACCAGGTCGCGGGTCATCATGTCGTCGACGTTCTCCGACAGGCAGCTCGGGCCGCGCTTGCCCAGTTCGCGCACGATATCGCGCTCCGACAGGATGCCCTCGGCCGCTTTTCCGTCCTTCGACACGATCACCGCGCCGATGCGGCGAGACGACAGCTCTTGCGCCGCGGCGGCCACCGTCGTGCCCGGTTTGATCGTAAAGACACCATCGTCGGACTTCGCCTTGAGTATCTGATGCACCAGCATCGCGGGCCTCCCGGTTTCGTGCTCAGCGTTCAAGGCAACGTCACCCCAGACCCGCGACCTGTCAAGTCGCACCGGCGATTTGTCCCTCAACTTTCGACAATGCCCGCATTTTCGGCTCGCAAGGCCTTTTCCCACCCACACGCGCGGACTACTGTCGCGGCAAAATGATCTGGAGGGATGCCATGCAAGAGCTTAGCCATTATATCAACGGAACCCACGTCAAGGGCGGCTCTGGCCGGTTCGCCGATGTCTTCAACCCTGCCACCGGCGAGGTGCAGGCGCGGGTGCCGCTGGCCAGTAAGGACGAACTGGACGCCGCCGTGGCAAAGGCCGCCGAGGCGCAAGTCGCCTGGGGCGCCACCAACCCGCAGAAGCGCGGGCGCGTGCTGATGGAGATTGGTGCGCCTGATCAACCGCGACATGGACAAGCTGGCCGAGGCGCTCTAGCCGCGAGCATGGCAAGACCATTCCCGACGCCAAGGGCGACGTGCAGCGCGGTCTTGAGGTCGTCGAATTCTGCATCGGCGCGCCGCACCTGCTGAAGGGCGAGTACACCGACAGCGCGGGACCCGGCATCGACATGTACTCGATGCGGCAGCCGCTGGGCGTCGTCGCAGGCATCACGCCGTTCAACTTTCCGGCGATGATCCCGATGTGGAAATTCGCCCCTGCCATCGCCTGCGGCAACGCCTTCATCCTGAAGCCGTCCGAGCGCGACCCCTCGGTGCCGCTGATGCTGGCCGAACTGATGACCGAGGCCGGGCTGCCCGACGGCATCCTGCAGGTCGTCAACGGCGACAAGGAAGCGGTCGACGCGATCCTCGACAATCCGACGATCCAGGCATCGGTTTCGTCGGCTCGACCGCCGATTGCCGAATACATCTATGCGCCGCGGCTGTGCCAACGGCAAGCGCGTGCAGTGCTTCGGCGGCGCCAAGAACCACATGATCGTCATGCCCGACGCCGACATGGACCAGGCCGCCGATGCGCTGATCGGCGCCGGCTACGGCGCTGCGGGCGAACGCTGCATGGCGATCTCGGTCGCCGTGCCGGTGGGCGAGGAGACCGCCGATCGCGCTGATCGAAAAGCTGGTGCCGCGCATCGAGAAGCTGAAGGTCGGCCCCTACACCGCCGGCAACGACGTCGATTACGGGCCCGCTGGTCACCGGCGCCGCGAAAGAGCGGGTTCTGGGGCTGGTGCAGTCCGGCATCGACCAGGGCGCCGAACTGGTCGTCGACGGCCGCGACTTCAACCTGCAGGGCTACGAGGACGGCTTCTTCGTCGGCCCGCACCTGTTCGACCAGGTCACCACCGACATGGACATCTACAAGCAGGAGATCTTCGGCCCGGTCCTGTCCACGGTCCGCGCCAAGACCTACGAAGAGGCGATCGGCCATGCCATGGACCACGAATACGGCAACGGCACCGCGATCTTCACCCGCGACGGCGACACGGCGCGCGATTTCGCCAACCGGATCAACATCGGCATGGTCGGCATCAACGTGCCGATCCCGGTGCCGCTGGCCTATCACACCTTCGGCGGCTGGAAGAAATCCGGCTTCGGCGACCTGAACCAGCACGGGCCGGACAGCGTTCAAGTTCTACACCCGGACCAAGACCGTCACGGCGCGCTGGCCCTCGGGCCTGAAGGAAGGCGGCGAGTTCCATTTCAAGGCGATGGACTGACACCATGAGGCGAACGCCTTCGGGCCGGGGCCGCGCTGGTCCCCGCCGGTTTTCTTTCCCGACGGTCCCGCCTCAGCGAGCGGCGTACCGGCGCGCGGTCGCCATGCCGCGACGCACCGGTGATTCTGCCCGCAGGGCCGAGACCCGGCGGACCGCAGCCGCCACTTGACCGGTCCCGGAAGCGCGCGGCAGCGGCGCGGACAGCGTCAGGGCAACCTGGATGTCGCGGCAAAGCTGTCGGTGCAACTCCCCGATCTCGGACTGGGCGCCGCGCATGATGCAGATGCTGTGCGGAGAGCCCTTCTGACGCAGATTAAGCGCGGCAAGTGGCCTGCCGGCCGTCGCCCGAGCGACGATCAGGCTTTCGATCCGGTCGAGCGGGACCTGGCGGCTGACAAGGCAGCGGTCATTGGCGTTCAGACGACAGAGACCGATCTGCCGCGCGTCGGCATCGAACCGGACCTCCTTGCGAAACCCCCGCGAGGCGAAGAAGTAAAGCGCGATGCCGGTGAGGGTGAAGACCACCGCCAATGCCGTACGGGCCAGCACCGGATCGCCGCGAAGCATGGCGTCGGGCACAAACCACGGCGCCGAGCTGGCAAATATCAGGCTTACGCCCGCAACCCGCAGCACGGCCTCGGCCATACGCTCGCGCCAGAACCGGTCCGGCGCCTCGTAGACCGAATAGCCCTGCCCGGTCTCGATCGCCGAGATCGTGCGCCAAAGCGCAGTCCTGAAGATCGGGTGCTCTGAAATGGCGGTCATGGCCTGTTTCCTTGCCTGTTCTCCCGCTTAGGATGTGCGGCAATCGTGGCGGGACTGCGCCAAAATACCTGCAATTTAGAGGAGAATTTGTTCCGCCTGACACGCGCGCCACAGTCGTTGCAGATCGGGCCCGATCACAGCCCGCTTGCCGGTCAGCGGTCTTCCTGCTTTCATGGCTGAAAACCAGGGGGCGACAACATGGCGACCGATCCGAGCTTCACCATGGGCATCGAGGAAGAGTATCTCCTCGTCAATCGCGAAAGCCTGCAACTGGTCGAGGCCCCCCAGGGGTTGATGGACGATTGCGCGGCCGAGATCGGTGGCCAGGTCAGCCCCGAATTCCTGAAATGCCAGGTCGAGATCGGCACCGGCATCTGCGCCAACATCGGCGAGGCGCGCGAGGACCTGCGGCGTCTGCGCACCTGCGTCGCGGAAGTCTCGCAACGCTACGGCCTGGCGCCGCTTGCGGTCTCGTGCCACCCGACCGCCGATTGGAAAGACCAGCACCACACCGACAAGGAACGCTACACACCCTGCGCCACGATCTGGGCGGGGTGGCGCGGCGTATGCTGATCTCGGGGATGCATGTCCATGTCGGCATCGAGCCCAAGGACATGCGCATCGACCTGATGGGTCAGTTTGCCTATTTCCTGCCGCACCTGCTGGCGATGTCCTGCTCGTCGCCGTTCTGGCAGGGCCAGGATACCGGGCTTGCCAGCTACCGGCTGACCGTCTTCGACAACCTGCCGCGCACCGGCCTGCCGCCGAACCTTTCCAGCTGGTCGGAATACGAGCGCTCGGTCCAGGCGATCATCGACACCGGCGCAATCCAGGACAGCAGCAAGATCTGGTGGGACCTGCGCCCCTCGTCCCGCTTCCCGACGCTGGAAACCCGGATCTGCGACAATTCTCCGCGCATGGAACACACGCTGACGCTGGCCGCGATCATCCAGTGCCTCACCCGAATGCTCTGGCGTCTGCGCAAGAAGAACCAGCGCTGGCGGGTCTACGAAAACTTCCTGGTCGGCGAAAACCGCTGGCGCGCCCAGCGCTATGGCATGTCCGAAGGGTTGATCGACTTCGGTATCGGCAAGGTGGTGCCCTTCGCCTATCTTCTTGATGAGCTTATCGAATTGCTGGCCGAGGATGCCGAGGCGCTGGATTGTGTCGCCGAGTTAGAAAACGCCCGGAGCATCCTTGAATCCGGCAACAGTTCGGACCGGCAGCGCCGCGTCTACGCCGCCGAGATGGACGCCAGCGGCAGCGACGAAAAGGCGATGCGAGCGGTAATCAATTCGCTGATCGACGAGTTCAGCGCCGATCTTTGATCGATCGGCGGCCCGGCGCCCATTCACCCCGATGTGATGGTCCTAGGGGCCGATACCTGTAGCCTAAATATTCAATCAATGCGATATGGCACGGAACATCACTTCACGAGGCCTTCGATGTCGCAGCAGAGTTTCACCCGCCGCCATCTGATCCAGCTCTCGCTGGCAGGCACCGCCACGCTGTTCATGCCCGCGGTCCTGCGGGCGCAAGATGCCGTGCCCGCCGTTCGCACGCCCAACAACGGCGAGATGCACAACATCTCGTCGTTCCGCCCGCAATACTGGCAGGATCATTTCGAAAGCCTGGGCGTTGGCGCCATCGTGGCCGACACCACCAGCCGCGCGCTGCACTACTGGAACGCCGATGGCAGCGATTACCGGCTTTATCCCACGTCGGTGCCGCTGACCGAGGAACTGACGCGCCGCGGCTATTCCGAGATCGTGCGCAAGAAGGTCGGCCCGACCTGGACGCCGACCGCCTCGATGCGCGAACGCGACCCCACCCTGCCCGAATTCCTGGAACCGGGGCCCGACAATCCGCTGGGCACCCACGCCATGTACCTCGACTGGCCCGCCTACCTGATCCACGGCACGCACGACACCCGCAAGATCGGTCGCCGCTCGTCCTCGGGCTGCATCGGGCTCTACAACGAGAAGATCGCAGAACTATACGAGATCACGCCGATCGGCACGCAGGTCCGTCTTATCTGAGCAGTCGGAAATGTATATTCGGTGAAGGGCGGGCCATGCGGTCCGCCCTTGCCATTTCCGCGACCCGGTGGTGCACTTGCAAGGGTGTACGGCCCGCAATAATAAAACACCCGTTCAATTCGAAACCGGAGGCTCGCCCATGGATTTCGCCCTCAGTGAAGAACAGACCGCGATCTTCGACATGGCCCGCGCCTTCGGCGAAGAACACATCGCCCCGCACGCCCGCAAGTGGGAGGCCGAGGGCACCATCCCCAGGGATCTGTGGCCAAGACTGGCCGAACTGGGCTTCGGTGGGCTTTACGTGTCCGAGGAACAGGGCGGATCCGGCCTGACGCGGCTTGACGCCACGCTGGTCTTTGAGGCGCTCAGCCGGTCCTGCGCCTCGGTTGCCGGGTTCCTGTCGATACACAACATGTGCCTGGCGATGATCGACCGCTTCGCTAGCACCGAGATGAAGGCGCGGCTGCTGCCCTCGGCCCTGACCATGGAAACGATCTATTCCTATTGCCTGACCGAACCCGGCTCCGGCTCTGACGCCGCGGCGCTGAGAACCCGCGCCGAGCGCACCAACGAAGGCTACAGTTTGAACGGCACCAAGGCGTTCATCTCCGGCGGCGGCTATTCGGATGCCTACGTCACGATGGTCCGCACAGGCGAGGACGGGCCGAAAGGCATCTCGACGGTCGTGATCGAAAGCGGCACGCCCGGCCTCAGTTTTGGCGGGCTGGAGGACAAGATGGGGTGGCGCAGCCAACCGACCCGCCAGGTTCAATTGGACAATTGCAACATTCCAGCAGAAAATTTATTGGGAGACGAGGGCAAAGGTTTCACATATGCAATGTCCGGGCTGGATGGTGGCCGTCTGAACATTTCTGCCTGCTCGCTGGGTGCGGCACAGTCGGCGCTGGAACTGACGCTGACGTACATGGCCGAACGCAAGGCCTTCGGCAAGAACATCGACCAGTTTCAGGCGCTGCAGTTCCGGCTTGCAGAGATGGAAATCGAACTGCAAGCCGCCCGCACCTTCTTGCGCCAGGCCGCGTGGAAGCTTGACACGAAAGCGCCCGACGCCACCAAGTTCTGTGCCATGGCGAAGAAGTTCGTCACCGAAACTGGATCAAGCGTCGCTGATCGCTGCCTGCAACTTCATGGTGGCTACGGTTACCTTGCCGACTACGGCATCGAGAAGATCGTTCGTGATCTTCGGGTCCACCAGAATCCTCGAAGGCACCAACGAGATCATGCGCCTGATCGTCGCGCGGCAGTTGCTGTCCGGCCGATGAGCGACATCGACATCCGAGTTCAGGGCCGCGCGGGCCGGATCACCCTAAACCGCCCCGACGCGCTGAACGCGCTGACCTACGACATGATCCGCGCCATCGAGACCGCGGTCGACACATGGCGCGACGACGATGCGGTCGCCCTGCTGATCATCGACGCGGAAGGCGAAAAGGCGTTTTGCGCGGGCGGTGACATCGCCGAACTCTACCGCACCGGAACCGCGGGCGATTTCGCCTATGGCCAGCAGTTCTGGCGCGACGAATACCGCCTTAACGCCAAAATCGCCGCCTACCCCAAGGCCATCGTCAGCTTCCTGCAAGGCTTCACCATGGGCGGCGGCGTCGGCATCGGCTGTCACGCCAGCCACCGCGTCGTGAACGGCAATTCCGTGATTGCCATGCCGGAATGCAGCATCGGACTGGTGCCCGATGTCGGCGGTTCGCTGATCCTGGCACGCGCGCCGGGGCATCTGGGCTGTTACCTCGGCATTACCACGGCACGGCTTGCCGGGTCGGATGCGATCTATGCCGGGTTTGCCGACTACCTAGTCGAGGCAGGCCGATGGGAGGCGCTGAAACAGGGTCTCGTCTCGAAAGGCGATCCCGGATCGGTCGCCGAAGCCGCCCGCGATTTTGCGACGGGCCAAAACATCATTCGGACGAAGCGCAAATGGATCGACCGGCATTTCGGCCATGCAACGCTGGCCGATATCCTCGCGAGCCTGCGCGCCGTCACCGGCACCGATCCTGACGCCAAGGCCTTTGTCGAGGACGCCCTCACGAGGCTCCGTCGGAATTCCCCCCTGTCGATGGCCTGCACCGTCGAGATGCTGCGCCGCCTGCGTGACCGGGACGCAGATATCCGGGACGCCCTCGCCCTCGAATACCGCTTCACTGCGCGGGCCATGGAGCAGGGCGACTTCCTTGATGGCATCCGCGCCGCAATCATCGACAAGGACCGCGCGCCGCGCTGGAAGCACCGCCTTGACGAGGTGACAGCGGACGAAGTCTCGGCCATGCTGGCACCGCTGCAAAAGGAGTTCGCGACATGAAGATCGGTTTTGTCGGCCTGGGCAATATGGGCCTGCCCATGGCAGAAAACCTTGGCAAGGCGGGCCACGACGTCACCGGTTACGATATTGCCAAGGTGTCGAGCGATAACATAACCACTACTGACGCCTTGCCGACCTGCGTTTCCGGGGCGGATGCGGTCATCACCATGCTGCCCAACGGCGCGATCCTGCGCGACGTAGCCGCCCAGATGATCCCGCTGATGGCAAAGGGCACGATTTTCCTCGACTGTTCGACCGTCGATGTCGAAAGCGCCCGCGACGTCGCCGCCGAGGCCGAGGCCGCGGGTCTTCTGCCGCTCGACGCGCCGGTCTCGGGCGGCATCGGCGGCGCCCAGGCCGGCACGCTGACTTTCATGGTCGGCGGCTCCTCGCCGGCCTTTGAAAAGGCGCGCGAGCTTTTCGACATCATGGGACAAAAGGCGGTCCATTGCGGCCCCTCCGGCAACGGTCAGGCCGCCAAGATCTGCAACAACATGATCCTCGGCGTCACCATGATCGCCACCTGCGAGGCCTTCGCCCTGGCCGACAAGCTGGGCCTCGACCGGCAGGCCATGTTCGACGTTGTCTCGACATCGTCGGGCCAGTCCTGGAGCATGAACACCTACTGCCCGGCCCCCGGCGTCGGCCCGAAATCGCCCAGCGACAACGGCTACAAACCCGGCTTCGCCGCCGACCTGATGCTGAAAGATCTGCGCCTGTCCCAGCAAGCCGCTGAAGCGGTCGACGCCGACACGCCCCTGGGCCAGGCCGCCACCGACCTCTACGCAACCTTCGTTGACATCGAAGACGGCAGGGGCCGCGACTTCTCGGCCATGCTGCCGCGCTTCGAAAAACGTAAACGGTCCTGACTTCTTCTCTACCTCAAACACGCAATTCCGACAAAAGCAAAAGGCGACGCCCTCTCACAGGTGCGTCGCCTTTCAGTTATTAAAGGAAGAAAAGCGCGGTAGCGCTCCTTTAGACCAGCTTTACCTGATGATCTTCCGGTCCCATCATCAGCGTCGGCAGCCAGGTCGAGATGAACGGGATGTAGGTGACCATGATCAGGAACACGAACAGCACGGCCAGGAACGGCAGCGCCGCGCGCACAACCGCCATCATCGGCATGCCCGCCACGCCCGAGGTGACGAACAGGTTCAGACCCACCGGCGGCGTGATCATCCCGATCTCCATGTTGACCACCATGATGATGCCCAGGTGGATCGGGTCGATGCCCAGCTCGATGGCGATCGGGAACACCAGCGGCGCGACGATCACGATCAGGCCCGACGGCTCCATGAACTGCCCGCCGATCAGCAGGATCACGTTGACCACGATCAGGAACATGATCGGGCCGAAGCCCGCATCCAGCATCGCCCCGGCGATCTGCTGCGGGATCTGCTCGTCGGTCAGCACATGCTTCAGGATCAGCGCGTTGGCGATGATGAACATCAGCATGATGGTCAGCTTGCCGGCCTCGAACAACGTGTTGCGCACGTCGCGGTGGAAGAACGCCGTGACGCAGCGCACAGCGGCTCGTTCGCAGCATGCTGCGGTTGCGCTCGCCGTCCTTGCCCGCCAGCGGCCCCATGTCGCGGTAGACGAAACAGGCGACGAAGAACGCATAGACCGCCGCGACCGCGGCAGCCTCGGTCGGGGTGAAGATCGCCCGGTGATGCCGAGCCGTAGATGCCGCCCAGGATGATGACGATCAGCAACAGGCCCCAGACCGCGTCGCGGAAAGCTGTCGCAAACCTCGCCCCAGCCCTGCCATTCGCCCTTGGGCAGGTTCTTGACCTCGGCGATGACGTAGATCGTCACCATCAGCATGAACCCGGCCAGCAGGCCCGGAATGACGCCGGCCAGGAACATCCGGCCCACCGACACGTCGGTGGCCGAGGCATAGACCACCATCACGATCGACGGCGGGATCAGGATGCCCAGCGTGCCGGCGTTGCAGATCACGCCGGCGGCGAATTCCTTGGAGTAGCCGACCTGCCGCATCGCCGCGATGACGATCGAGCCGATGGCCACCACCGTCGCGGGCGACGAGCCCGACAGCGCGGCGAACATCATGCAGGCAAAGACGCCCGCAATCGCCAGACCGCCGGGCAGATGCCCGACGCAGGCGATGGAAAAGCGGATGATCCGCTTGCGCCACGCCGCCGGTCGACATGAAGCGTCGAGGCCAGGATGAAGAACGGGATCGCCAGCAGCGTGTAGTGCCCCGCCATCGCCTGATACAGCGTCTGCGCGATCGAGGCGAGCGAGGTGTCCGAGAACACCAGCAGGAACATCATCGAGCGACAGGCCAAGCGAGACCGCGATCGGCACGCCGATCAGCATCAGGCCGATGACCATGACGAAGAGAAGTGACGACTTCCATGGCTTAGGCTTCCCCGATTCAGTGGCTGCGGCCTCTTCGACCGCGTCTTCGGCCTCGTGGCTGACGATCAGGCTGTTCTGCTCGCCGCGGCATGATGCGCAGCGTCGACCTGGCCGAACCGGAACAGCATCAGCGCGACAGCCGAACGGCAGGATCGCATAGGGAATGACGCGCGGGCAGCTTTTCGTAGCGCTCGCCCTCGTTCATGCCAGGGCTCGATCAACCGCAGCCAGTCCAGCATCGGGATCTGTTCGGTGATCGTACCAGGCCTGATCGCGGCGTCCTTTCGTCAAAGCCGGTCGGGAAACCAGCGGCCCGTGGTCTGCTGCAAGCCCGGCGAACGGCGCCCAGTAGTCCCAGGCGCCTTCATCAGCAGGAACGCATAGACCAGACAGACAGACGCCGCAGAGATCAGCGCCAGCACCCGCTGCGCCCTGGGCGGCAACAGGTTGATGACCGCATCGACACCCAGATGCGCGGTGACCTTGACGCCATAGCTGATGCCGAACAGCACCAGCCAGGCAAACAGGATCAGCGTCACTTCCAGCCCCCAGATCAGGCTGGAGTTGAAGCCATAGCGCAGCACCACGTTGACGAAGGTGATCAGGGTCATCAGCCCCAGCAGACAGCGCGATCGACCGTCTCTTCGAACTCATTGACGAATCGGCCCAAGCGCCGTTTTCGGCTCGTAGTGATGTGCGCTCATTGCCGTCTCCCCGATGCCGCCTGTGCCTGCAGACACTGGCCCGGCTGACAGACCGGGCCATGTCTGTCTCTAACACGTCGACTTACATCGACTGTTGATTGCCTGCGCGGCGTCGATGTTTTCGGCGCCGACGTCGCCTTCGAACTGGCCCCAGACCGGCTTCATCGCATCAACCCAGGCCTGGCGCTGCTCGGCGTCAGTTCGCGCGATCACGCCACCGGCGTCCAGGATCGCCTGCGCGCGCTTCGCTGATCGACCTGCTCAACGTCGGCGTTACGCTCGACGGTGACTTCGCTCAGGATGGTCAGCAACTGGTCGCGCACGTCCGCGTCCAGGCTGTCCAGCCAGTCGACCGAGGTCACGACCAGATAGTCGATGATGCCGTGGTTGGTCTCGGTGATGCCGTCCTGCACTTCAAAGAACTTCTGGCCATAGATGTTCGACCAGGTGTTTTCCTGCCCGTCGACAACGCCGGTCTGCAGCGCGCCGTAGACTTCGGAGAAGGCCATCGGCTGCGGCGAAGCGCCCAGCGCTTCCATCTGCGCGACCAGCACGTCCGACGGCTGGACGCGGAACTTCAGGCCCTCGGCATCCGCCGGGCAGCATCAGCGGCTTGTTGGCCGACATCTGCTTCATGCCGTTGTGCCAGAACTCCAGGCCCAGCAGGCCGCGGCGCTGCCATCGAGTCCTTCATCGCCTGCGCCGGTTTCGGAGTTCTGGAAGGCGTCGACGGCGGCGATGTTCTTGAACATGAACGGCAGGTCGAAAATCTGGAATTGCTTGGTGAAGGCTTCGAACTTCGACAGCGACGGCGCGGCCATCTGCACGTCGCCCTGCAGCATCGCCTCGAGCACCTGGTCGTCGTTGTAGAGCGTCGAGTTCGGGAACACCTCCATGCACATCTTGCCGTTCATCTCGGCGTTGACGCGCTCTGCAGCAGCGAGGCGGCGATGCCCTTGGGGTGCTTGTCGGTGTTGGTGACGTGGCTGAACTTGATGACGATTTCGCCGTCGTCGCAGCCTTCAGTGCCCGCCGCAAAGGCGGCCTGGCTGCCCAGAACAAGGGCAACAGCGGTGGCAGCGGTTGTCAGGAATTTCATGTGTGTTTCCTCCCATGGATGACACAATCTTGGTGGGCCATTTTTGGCCTCGCGGCGGATCAAACACCACCTATTCGCGCATGCTCAAGTGAAATCGAACAGTGAAGTTAATGAATCTTTAAAATACCTATACAACAATAGGCTACGTGTCGTTCTTCATGTAGATTCTTCAATCGTCCATAATCGCCGTGCGGCATGCTCACACATCTGTTACCGCAAACTGTGCGGAAATCCGCACAGTTCACGCCCGATAGTCATCAGCCTTCAGCCCATGCCGCGCCAGCTTGTCGTAGAACGTCTTGCGCGGCAGTTTCAGCGCCTGCGCGGCCTCGGTCGCATTGCCGCCGTGCGCGCTGCAAGGCGGCGACCAGCAGCGAGCGCTCGACCTGCGCCATCTGCTCGGTCAGCCCCTGCCCGGCGCGTATCTGTCGGCCTCGCCCAAACCCATCGCAAACCGCATCGCCGCGTTCATCAGCGCGCGCGCATTGCCGGGCCAGTCCTGCGCCATCAGCCGGGCGATGACATCGGGCGCGATCTCGGGCTTCGGCAGGGCCGCCTGTTCGCAGGCCGGTCGCCACGTAGTGCCGAAACAGCACCGGAATATCCTCGGGCCGTTCGCGCAGGGCCGGGATGCGCACGCGCATCACGTCGAGCTTGTAGTAGAGATCGGCATTGAACCGGCCCTGCCGCGCCTCGTCTGCCAGGTCGCGGTAGGTCGCCGGCGATCAGGCGCACGCCCGGCTCGCCGTCCAGCAGGTCGAGCAGCCGCCATTTGCGCCGCCGGCGGCAGGCGCCGCCACCTCGTCAAGAACAAGCGTGCCGCCGCGCGGCCGCATCGAACGCTGCGCCCAGACTATCGGGCGTCAGCCGCGACGGCGGCGCATTTCTGAAACGGCCGCATCGCGGCACGCCGACAACAGGTGGATGACCTCGGCCACCTTCGACGTGCCCGTGCCCGGCTCGCCGGTGATCAGCACTTCGGCGCTGGTCCGCGCCACCGCGCGGCACTCGGCCGCGCAGCGCCTCGGCCCTGGCCGAGGTGCCAAACAGCATCCGCGCCGCGGCATCGCCCGACGTCAGTTGCAGCTTCAGGCGCCGGTTCTCCAGCACCAGCGTCACGGGTCTTCAGCGCCTTGGCCACCACCGCCAGCAGGTCCTGCGGCGCACAGGGCTTTTCGAGGAAATCGAACGCCCCGGCGTTCATGCCCTTGACCGCCATCGGAATATCGCCCTCGCCGGTCAGCAGGATCACCGGCAGATCCGGGTCGATCTTCTGCGCATGTTCCAGCAGCGCAAAGCCGTCGCGTCCGGGCATTCGAATGTCCGAACCACGATCCCCGTCGAAATCCCCGGCGATGTGGTCCTTGGCCTCGATGAACGAACCTGCGAGGACCGGAACGCAGATCGGCCAGTTCCAGCGTCTGCCCCAGCGCCTCGCGCACCGCGCGATCGTCGTCGACCAGAAGCACCCGCCCCGTCACGCCACTGCCTCAAGCCGGGCGGGCGTTCAGCTCAACCGTGAAAATCGCCCCGCCGCCGGTCACGTTGCGGCCCCGGATCGCGCCGCCAAAGCTTTGGACCAGCCCGTAGGAGATCGACAGATCCAAGCCCCATGCCCTCGGACCGCCCGACCTCTTTCGTCGTATAGAACGGATCGAAGATCTTTCCGGGCTCTTCGATGCCCGGCCCGGTATCGCGGATGCCCAGCACCACGGGGTCGCCCGCATCCAGCGTGATTTCGATGCGCCGTTCCGGCCGGTCGCCGATCGCATCGACGGCATTGGCCAGCAGGTTCATCACGACCTGCTGCAACCGCACCTCGCCGCCGCGCACCATGACCGATGCCCGGCGGTCGCTGCCAGTGCAACGGTCACATTCGCACGTTCAATCTTCGGATCGGCGATTTCCAGCGCCGCCTCGATCACCGCCACCAGATCGACATCGTGCAACTCTGCCGTTTCCTGCCGCGCAAAGGCCCGCAGGTTCTTGATGATCCGCCCCATGCGCCGCGCCATGTCGCCGATGCGGCCAAGGTTCTTCGCCGTCTCGTCCGTCTTGCCGCGCTCCAGTAGCAGGCCGGCGTTCTCGGCAAACGACTGGATCGCCATCAGCGGCTGGTTCAACTCGTGGCTGATGCCCGCCGACATCTGGCCCAGCGCGCTCAGCTTGCCCGCCTGTACCAGGTCGGCCTGCGCCCGGGTCAGCGCCGCTTCGGCCTCCTTGCGTTCGCCCACTTCGCGGATCAGGTCGGCATTGGCCACCGACAGTTCCCTGGTGCGCTGTGCCACGCGAGCCTCGAGCAGGGCATTGGCGGCGGCCTCGGCCTTCAGCTGTTCGGCCAGGACCCGACGCCGTTCGGTCGCCAGGAACAGCATCGCCCCGAAGGCCAGGCACAGAGCGGCGGCCACCGCGGCTTGCAGATTGGCCAGGTTCAGCGCCGGGGTCAGGTCGAGCAGTATCTCTCCGGTCATGCCGATCACCGGCAACGCCAGCGTCATGTGCAGCGCCCGGCGTGGCAGGTAACGGCCACCGTCCAGCGTCCAGATGTCATGGCCATCCACATCGCGCGCCAGGTAAACGGGGAAAGCGACCAGCGGCACGCCCGACAGGCTGCGCAGCGCCGTCGAGCCGGCCCGGGGGCCGCGCGCAGTCAGGATCAGGTCGGACCGGTTGGACACGAAGACGACGCCGGCGTCGTCGCTGAAGAACACCGCCGAGGGGTCGGACGGCCAGTTCCACTCCAGCGCCGCGATGCCGACCCGCGAAACGATCGCCCCGGCCACCGGCCCGCGCGGACTGAAGATCGGCGCCGCGTAGGAGTAGATGCGCTGCCCGTCCGGGCCACCGATGCCGTGCGACGCCCCCAGGGCGCCATTCATCGCGCGCTGGAAATAGGGCTCGCCGCGCAAATGCGGGACATCGTCGGGGCGCGATGCGGCGATGACGTTGCCCCTTGCATCGGCCAGCAGCAGCGACAGCGTTCCGGTCTTGTCCGCCATCGCCTGCAACAGGACGTCCGCTGCATCCCGGTCGGCATCCCCCCCAAGTACCAGCGCCGCCAGCCCCGGATGATCGGCCAGGAAGACCGCCAATTCGCGGAACCGTTGCAACTGGCCGGTCAGGCGGTCGGCGGCCAGCGCCAGGTCGGCGCGTCCGCGTTCCTCCACCTGGCCCAGCGCCGAGGTGAAGGCAAACCACCAGACACCGGCGGCAAAGCCGGTGACTGCCAGCAGGAAACCGGCAAGGGCAAGCGCCCTGCGTGTCGACAGGCCTGTCATGGCATTCAGTCTTAGAAAGCCCCGCTTGCCTTGACCAGAGCATTTGGCCCAGTGTCGCGGCCATGCCGCAGCCACGCCTTTCACAATCGCCCACCGATCCGGCCTTCGTCCAGAACCCCTATCCGTTCTACGATCGCCTTCGCGCCCGTGGCCCGCTGGTCGTTTGGGAGGACTACGCAATGCCGGTGGCCAGCAGCCACGAGGCGGTCGGCAGCTTGCTGCGTGACCGCCGCTTCGGGCGCGAATGTCCACCTGAACTGGCCGCCCCGGTTCCCGCGGTGCTGCAACCCTTCTACGAGATCGAGGCGCATTCGATGCTGGAGCTTGAGCCACCGCGCCACACCCGGCTGCGCGGCCTGGTCCTGCGCGCTTTTACCTCGCGGCGCATCGCGGCGCTGGGGCCAGAGATCGAAGCACTGTGCAATGCGCTGATCGACGATTTCCCGTCCGGCACCTTCGATTTGTTGACCGCCTATGCGACCCCGGTCCCGGTGATCGTCATCGCCCGCCTGCTGGGTGTGCCGGAATGTCTTGCGCCCGACCTGCTGGCCTGGTCGAACGCGATGGTCGCCATGTACCAGGCCCGCCGCACCCCAAGCATCGAGGCCGCCGCCGCGCGCGCGGCGGCCGATTTCGCCGGATTCCTGCGCGGCTATGTCGAGGAACGGCGGACACGCCCGGCGGACGACCTGATCACCCATCTGATCGCCGCCAAAGAAGACGGAGAGAGGCTGAGCACGGACGAGTTGATTGCCACCTGCATCCTGCTTCTGAACGCGGGCCACGAGGCCACGGTTCACACCCTCGGCAACGGCGTGAAGTCGGTGCTTGAAGCGGGCGTCACCGGAACCGCCCTGGCCTCCGACTGTATCGCCGAAACGGTCGAGGAAATCCTGCGCTACGACCCACCGCTGCACATGTTCACGCGCTATGCCTATGAAAACCTGGACGTCTTCGGCCACCACTTCCGACGCGGCGACAAGGTGGCCCTGCTGCTGGGGGCCGCGGGACGGGATCCTGCGGCCTACGCGGAACCCGGCACCTTCAAGCCTGATCGCAAGGCGGTCGCGCATTTGGCGTTCGGCGCAGGCCTGCATTTCTGCGTCGGCGCGCCGCTGGCCCGCCTGGAACTGCAAATCGCGCTGAAATCCCTGTTCGATCGCCTGCCGCTTCTGGGTCTGGCCGAACCGCCCCGTTACGGCGACCTCTATCATTTTCATGGGTTGGAGCGGTTAATGGTCGAAACGTCCGCGACCTGAAGGAAGAAATGCATGATCGAAGGAACCTGCCACTGCGGTGCCGTTCGCTGGACCCTGAACCATGTTCCAGAACGCGCCACCGCCTGTAACTGCACCGTCTGCCGCCGTTTAGGCACGCTTTGGGCCTACGGGCACGAGGGCGAAACTGTCACCGTCACTGGCCCGACCAACGCATATCTGCGCGATCCGGGTGACATAGGATTCCATTTCTGCCCCGATTGCGGCTGCATGGCTTATTGGCGGGGTTGTGAACCAGGCGCGGACGGGCGCCGCCGGATCGCCGTCAATCTGCGGCTTGCAGAGCCTCGGTTCGTTGCGGACGTGCCGCTGCGGCGTTTCGACGGTCTGGGTACCTTCAAGGGGATGCCAGCCGACGGGCGCTGCGTCGCCGACATCTGGTTCTGACGCAGGCAATAATCACGATGGCTCACGGAGTCCCGCTCGGTGAGATTGCCGCTTGGCTGCGCCAGTGATCCAGGCGACGATTGGGCCGACCGCCGGGGGCGCGGCCTTACAAAGGCAGCATCGTCGTCGACTTGATCTCTTCCATGCTCAGCAGCGCCGTGACGTTGTAGATCTTCACCTCGGAAATCAGCGCCTGGTAAAACACGTCATAGGCCCGCGCATTGGCGACGCGCACCTTCAGGATATAGTCGATGTCACCCGCCAGCCGGTGCGCCTCCATCACTTCGGGTCGCGCCTTCAGCGTGGCGAGGAACTTCTCCTGCCAGTCGGCCTCATGTTCCGAGGTGCGGATCAGCACGAAGAAACAGGCCTCCAGCCCCAACGTTTCGGGGTCCAGGATCACGGTCTGCTGACCGATCACTCCTGCCTCGCGCATCTTGCGGATACGGTTCCACACCGGCGTCTTGGACGAGCCCACCTCGCGGGCGATATCGTCCAGCGACTGGCCCGCATCGCGTTGCAGGCTGCCAAGGATTTTCCGATCCATCGCGTCCAGCCGGACATCCATTCCAATTTCCTTCGATAGCCGGAACAGGCATTCCGCTCGTCCGATAGAACAGAACAAGCGTCCTTATTCAACCGCCCTCATGGCAACTTATTAGAAAAATATTCTATATTGGGTCAAGAAACACTAGGAACTACGCCGCGCCATGAAGCACTTTCCGATCTTTCTTGCTGTCGCAGGCCGCCGCATCGTCGTCTCGGGCGGCGGCGAGGCGGCGCTGGCCAAGCTGCGGCTATTGCTGAAAACCGAAGCCCGGATCACCGTCTTCGCGGCAAAGGCCCTGCCCGACCTGCACGCCCTGGCCGAGGCCGGCAGGATCACCCTGACCCCGCGCGCCCCTGCAAACCGGTGACGCAAGCGAGGCGGCGCTGTTCTATGCCGCGAACGAGAATGCCGCCGAGGATAGCCGCGCCGCCACGATCGCCCACGCCGAGGGCGCTTTGGTCAATATCGTCGACAATCTCGACGACAGCGTCTTCATCACCCCCGCCATCGTCGACCGCGACCCGGTGACGGTCGCCATCGGCACCGAGGGCGCGGCCCCGGTCCTGGCCCGCGCGATCAAGCGCGACCTGGAAGCGGCGCTGCCGCCGAAACTGGGCCTGCTGGCGCGAATCGGCAAGGCGTTCCGCCCGGTGGCGGAAAAGTTGCCGACGGGCCGGGCGCGGCGTGACTTCTGGGCGGACTACTACCTGCGCGAAGGCCCCCGGATCGAGACCGAAACGCAAGCCGAAGAGGCGCTCGACGCGCTGCTGAACCGGCACCTCGCCGCGCAAAAGCCGTCAGGCTTCGTCGATTTCGTCGGCGCCGGACCGGGCGATCCGGACCTGCTGACGATGAAGGCGCGCAAGGCGCTGGATGCGGCCGACGTGGTGATCCACGACCGGCTGGTGGCGCCCGAAATCCTGGAACTGGTCCGCCGCGAGGCGGTGATCATCGAGGCCGGAAAAACCGGCTTCGGCCCGTCGATGCCGCAGGCGGACATCAACGACCTGATCGTGACCCACGGCAGCCGGGGCGCCCATGTCGTGCGGCTGAAATCCGGCGATCCGACGGTGTTCGGCCGGCTTGACGAAGAAATCGAGGCGGTCACGGCGGCGGGGCTCAATTGGCGCATCGTTCCGGGCATCACCGCGGCCTCGGCCAGCGCCGCCGCAATCGGCCAAAGCCTGACACGGCGCGGGCGCAACGGCGATCTACGCATCGTCACCGGGCACGACATGGAAGGCTTCGCCGAGCACGACTGGCGCGCGCTGGCCCGGCCCGGCGCGGTCGCCGCGGTCTACATGGGCAAGGCCTCGGCCCGCTTCGTGCAAGGCCGCCTGCTGATGCACGGGGCCGCGCCCGAGACCCCGGTGACCGCGATCGTCAACGCCAGCCGTGCCGACCAGCGTCGATCCATGCAACGACGCTTGACCGACATGGCGGCGGCAATTTCGGGCCTGACCGGTCCTGCGTTGACCTTCATCGGCCTGTCACCTCGGGATGCGACGACCGAAGCCGAGCACATCGACCAACAGGAGTTCGCGTGATGCCCCGCCAGTTCACCCCCAAGATCGTCACCGCCAACGCGCTTGCTGGAAGGCGACGTCGTCTACCTGACCGCCGACGACCGCTGGTCGCGCGTGCTGAGCGAGGCCGAGTTGATCGAGGACGAGGCCCATGCCCAGATTCGGCTGCTGGACGCACAGGCGCAGCAGGCGACCATCGTCGGCGCCTACCTGGCCGATGCGGTCAAGCGGGCCGGACGGTCCCGAAGCCGTCCATTTCCGCGAGGCGTTTCGCGCCAAGGGTCCGTCGAACTATGCCCACGGCAAGCAATCCGAACTGACGCGGTCCCGGACCTGATCCGGAACCTCGGCAGCAAGAAAGAGACCGAAAGATGTACACCTACACCGATTTCGACGAAGCCTTTGTCCGCAAGCGCGTCGCGCAGTTCCGCGCCCAGGTCGAGCGCCGCCTCGACGGATCGCTGACCGAGGATGAATTCACGCCCGCTGCGCCTGATGAACGGGCTTTATCTGCAACTGCACGCCTACATGCTGCGCGTGGCGATTCCCTACGGCACGCTGAATTCGGCCCAGATGCGGCAGTTGGCGATGATCGCCGAGCGTTGGGACAAGGGCTATGGCCATTTCACCACGCGGCAGAACATCCAGTTCAACTGGCCCGACCTGCGCGACGTGCCCGACATCCTGGCCGCGCTGGCCGATGTCGGCATGCATGCGATCCAGACCTCGGGCAACACGATCCGCAACGTCACCGCCGATCACTTCGCCGGGGCTGCCGCGGACGAGATCGCCGACCCGCGTCCCGTGGCCGAATTGCTGCGGCAGTGGTCGACCGACCACCCGGAATTCCAGTTCCTGCCGCGCAAGTTCAAGATCGCCGTGACGGGGGCCGAGGCCGACCGCGCGGTGATCCGCGCCCATGATATCGGCATCCAGATCGTGACGAAACGACGCGGGCGAGATCGGTTACCGGATGATCGTCGGCGGCGGGCTGGGCCGCACGCCGATGGTCGGCAAGGTGATCCGCGACTTCCTGCCGCGCGCCGATCTGCTGCCCTATGCAGAGGCCATCGTCAGCGTCTACAACCTGCTGGGACGGCGCGACAACAAGTACAAGGCGCGCATCAAGATCACCCTGCACGAGAACGGGCTGGAGAGAATTCAAGAGCTTGTCGAGGCGCGGTTCGCCGAACTGAAACCACAGTTCACCGGCGTCGATCAGGACATGCTGGCGGGCATCGAGGCCCAGTTCGCGCCACCGCCGTTCCGTGCGGTATCGCCGGGCGGATATGATGCCGCGCGTCTGGCGAACCCCGCCTTCCGCTCCTGGACCGACACCAACCTTTCCGAACACCGCGCCGACGGCTACGCCATCGTCTCGGTCTCGCTGAAAAAGCAGGGTGCCACGCCGGGCGACGCCAGCGCCGACCAGATGCGCGTGCTGGCCGATCTTGCCGAAACCTATGGCCACGACGAACTGCGCATCAGCCACGAGCAGAACGTGATCCTGCCGCATGTCGCGAAATCCGACCTGCCTGCGGTCTATGCCGCCCTGCGCGCCGCCGACCTCGCCACCGCCAACATCGGCCTGATCAGCGACATCATCGCTTGCCCCGGCATGGACTACTGCGCGCTGGCCACCGCCCGTTCGATCCCCGTTGCCCAGAAGATCGCCACGCGGTTTGACGAACTGAAGATGGAACACGATATCGGCCCGCTGAAGATCAAGATCTCGGGCTGCATCAACGCCTGTGGCCATCACCACGTCGGCCATATCGGCATCCTTGGCCTCGACCGTGCCGGTGTGGAAAACTACCAGATCACCCTGGGCGGCGACGGCACCGAGGCCACCGTGATCGGCGAACGGGCTGGCCCCGGATTTGCCTATGACGAAATCGTGCCCGCCATCGAGCGCCTGATCGCGGCTTATCTGGCCGCACGCGTTAGCCCCACAGAAACTTTCCTGCAAACCTATCGCCGTCTGGGGCTTTCCCCGTTCAAGGACGCGCTGTACCCCGCCGAGGAAAAAGCCGATGCCGCTTGAAGCCCCTCTTGCCCCCGTCGCCGACCGCGTTCGCGAGCTGAACGAACGGTACCGGCATCACGGCGCCACATCGGTGCTGGAACACGCGCTTCGTGACGCGCAGGTGGGGCGGATCGCCCTGGTATCTTCCTTCGGCGCGGAATTGGTTGTGCTGCTGCACATGATCTCGGTCATGGACCGTACGACGCCGGTTCTGTTCCTGGACACCGAGATGCTGTTCGAGGAAACGTTGAGCTATCAGCGCCAGGTCGCCGACGACCTTGGCCTGATGGAGGTGCGCGTGATCCGCCCCGACCGGACCCAGGTTTTCCTGCGCGATCCCGATGGCGCCCTGCACGGCAGCGACCCCGACGCGTGCTGCATCCTGCGCAAGACCGAACCGCTGGACCGGGCGCTCGAACCTTTCGACGCCTGGATCACCGGGCGCAAGCGTTTCCAGGGCGGCGCGCGCGCCGAGATGCAGTTCTTCGAATTCGGCAGATCTCGGCCGGATCAAGGTCAATCCGCTGGCCCATTGGGAACGCGACGATGTGCAGGAATACATCGTTAACAACCGCCTGCCGCGGCATCCGTTGGTCGCGCGCGGCTATCCGTCGCTGGGCTGCGCGCCCTGCACCAGCCGCGTGGCGCGCGACGAGGACGAACGGGCAGGCCGCTGGCGTAACATCGAGAAGTACTGAATGCGGCATTCATTTCGGCGACGGCCGCCTGATCCGGGGGCCGGGCGTCGATCCGACGCGGTGAATTGCCGCGGTAGAGGTGGATCTGGGTTTTCCTGAAGAGAAGAAGGTGCAGGTCGGAACGGCCCGCAGATGGAGCGATGCGATGAGTGTGATTGTAACAGACAGCGGATTTGCGGCCGACGACTGGCAGGGCGGCTATCGCGGCGCGGATTGCCTTGCTGCCAACGGGCCCGCCTGCGGTTTCGACCTTGCCGCGGATGCCGACGTCGAGGCTCTGCGCGGATCACTGGACCGTATCGCCCTGATCCGCATAGATTTTCCCAGTTTCGCCGATGGTCGCGGCTTCACCCTTGCGCGGCTATTGCGCGGCATGGGCTACACCGGCCGACTGCGCGCGAAGGGCCATGTGATCGCCGATCAGTACGCCATGGCGCGGCGGTCCGGTTTCGACGAGGTCGAGATCGACGACGACCTTGCCGCGCGGCAACCGCAAGACCAGTGGCGCGCCCGCGCCGACTGGACCGCGCATGACTACCAGTCGCGGTTGCGGGGCTGAGGGTTTCGCAGAACTAAATCCATCGTTAGAAGACCAAGGGACCGGGCGGTTTGACCCGGAAGACGCAGAAATGACTGTAGAGATGAACATCGCCGACCAGCCGGCCAAGGCCGTCCACACCCTGCCCGACGCGCAGGAAGTCACCGAGGTGCAGCACTATACCGATCGCCTGCTTTCGGTTCCGCGTGACGCGCCCGCGCAGCTTGCGCTTCCGCTCGGGCGAATTCGTGATGATCGGCCTGATGGGCGACCCGGATGCGAATGGGAAATCCCGCCCGCTGCTGCGCGCCTATTCCATCGCCTCGCCGTCGTGGGACGAGGAGCTGGAATTCTACTCGATCAAGGTGCCGGACGGGCCGCTGACCAGCAAGCTGCAGCATATCAAGGTCGGCGACCAGATCATCCTGCGACCGAAACCCGTGGGCACGCTGGTGCATGACGCTCTGCTGCCCGGCAAGCGCATCTGGTTCTTCGCCACCGGCACCGGCATCGCGCCCTTCGCCAGCCTGCTGCGCGAGCCCGAGACCTACGAGAAGTACGACAAGGTCATCCTTGCCCATACCTGCCGCGACGTGGCCGAACTGAAATATGGCGAGGACCTGGTAGCCAAGACCCTCGACGACCCGCTGGTCGGCGAAGAAGCGCCAGGCCAAGCTGCTTTACTACCCCACCACGACCCGCGAGAAGAGCGCAAAGATGGGCCGCGTGACCGACAACCTGCGGTCAGGCAAGATTTTCGAAGACCTCGGGCTGACCCCGATCACCGCCGAGGACGACCGCGCCATGGTCTGCGGCTCGATGGGGCTGAACACCGACATGAAGGAAATCCTTGAAGGCTACGGGCTGCGCGAAGGCGCCAATTCCGAGCCCGCGGAATACGTCATCGAAAAGGCATTCGTCGGCGACGGCATCTGAGCTCGGTCAATTCGAAACGAA
This sequence comes from uncultured Alphaproteobacteria bacterium, assembly GCA_963768205.1. GTDB lineage: Bacteria > Pseudomonadota > Alphaproteobacteria > Rhodobacterales > Rhodobacteraceae > JAHELH01. The sequence continues at coordinate 216,023 of CAVYHB010000001.1, forward strand.
AAAGGGCGGGTCCGATGGACCCGCCCTTTTCTCATTCTGGGGACGCGATCAGTTCGCGGCGGGCTCCAGCCCCAAGGCGTCGCGGGCCTGCTCCAACGCGACCTTCAGAAGCTCGGGGTTGTCCTGGGCCTGTTGCAGCGCCGCGGTGACGGCGGTTTTCTGCAGCGCGCCAAGGTCCGATTCGTCGATATAGGCAATCGCCTTTTCGAGGTCGAAACCCTCGGCGGTGAACAGGGTTTCCGGCTCGACCGCCATCTCAGCGCTGGCAGCGGTATCCGCCGCGGGGGCGGTTTCGGTGACCATATCGGTTACGCTTTCGGTGGTCTCGGTGACGGCCTCGACTGCTTCCTCGGCCACTTCCTCGACAGCATCTGCGGCTTCGTCGGCCATCTCGGTCACCGCGTCCGCGGCTTCCTCGGCAGGGGCGGCGGCTTCTTCCTCGGCGGCGGCGGCTTCTTCCTCGGCGGCGGCGGCAGCCGCTTCGGCTTCGGCGGCAACCCGGGCGGCTTCCTCTTCGGCGGCCTTGGCGGCCTCTTCCTCTGCGGCCTTGGCGGCGGCTTCGGCCTCGGCGGCCACGCGGGCGGCTTCCTCTTCGGCGGCTTTCGCGGCCGCTTCCTCGGCAGCCTTGGCGGCGGCGGCCTCTTCCTCGGCCACCTTCATTGCCATTTCCTCGGCGGCTTTCTGCTGCTGCTGGTAGTACACGTAACCGCCGCCTGCGGCGACAAGCACGACCAGCGCGATGATCCAGGTCTTGTTCATTGGATTTTCCTCTTCCACTCGCGCCGGTTCTCCGGCGGGATGCATGTTTTGCGGCTCTTGCGGCAAGCGCACTGTGTTTTCAAGCGAAAACTCTGCGCCCGATCGTGCCACCGCGCGATAATCCGGTTGAAACGGCACTTTAGCGCCCGTATCTTACAGGCCACGTTTCGCTGTAACAACCTAAGGATATCAGCCATAGCCCGTAGACCTCACAACGCCCCGCCGACCCGTGATACCGGTCCCCGCGTCAACGACCGCATCACCTCGCCAGAAATCAGACTGATCGGGGCGGATGGCGAAAACGTCGGCGTGGTGACCCCCCGCCGTGGCCTGGAACTGGCCGAGGAGGCCGGGCTGGATCTCGTCGAGATTTCGCCGAACGCGACGCCTCCGGTCGTCAAGATCATGGATTTCGGCAAGTTCAAGTACGAGACCCAGAAGAAAGAGGCCGAGGCCCGCAAGAAGCAGAAGATCATCGAGATCAAGGAGGTCAAGTTCCGGCCCAACACCGACGTGCACGACTACGACGTCAAGATGCGCAACGTGTTCCGGTTTCTTGAGAACGGCGACAAGGTCAAGGTGACGCTGCGTTTCCGGGGCCGCGAGATGGCGCACCTGGACCTGGGGCGGCAACTGCTGGAACGCGTCGCCGCCGATACCGAAGAAGTCGGCAAGGTCGAGAACATGCCCAAGATGGAAGGCCGCCAGATGGTCATGATGATCGGGCCGGCCAAATAGGGCGTGACCCGCGCGCCCACCAGCCAGCATATCGCCCGCTACCATGCCGGCAACGTTCCGCTCGAGGCCGACGGTCGCCTGCGCTCCGCCGTATTCGAGCGCAACTGTCCGCCGATCACCGCGGCACTGACGCCGTGGCTGGCAGCGCGCAGCGGGCGGGTGCTGGAAATCGGCGCGGGCACCGGTCAACACGCCGGCGCCTTCGCGCTGGCGTTTCCGGGGCTCGATTGGTGGCCTTCGGATCCCGACCCCGGTCACCGCGCCTCGATCCTGGCGTGGCGGCAGTTTCTGCGCCTGCCGGACCGCCCGGCCCTCGACCTTGACGCCGCGACGGACTGGGCGGCCAGGCGCGATACTGCAGCACTCGCCCCGCTTTCGGCGGTGGTTGCGCTGAACGTGGCCCACATCGCGCCTTTCGCAGTCACCGAAGGCATCGTCGCCGGGGCGGGCAAAGTGCTGGATCCCGGTGGGCTGCTGATCTTTTACGGCCCCTTCAAGGTGAACGACACGTACATAGGCGACGGCAACGCCGCTTTCGACGCAGGCCTGCGCGCCGAGAACCCGGAATGGGGGCTGCGCGACACGGTTGCCGTCGAGGCGCTGGCCGAAGCCGCCGGACTTGGTTTCGCCGCATTGCAGGCGATGCCCGCCAACAACCGGTTGCTGATTCTACGCAAGACGTGACGCCGACTGGCCGGTCCCCATACCAAATCCACCCTAACGCTTTTCTTTATTTTCGTTTCATGTTAATTAACATGAATTGGTAATAAGAGGATCCGCCCATGCCCCGGCAAATCGCCTCGAAAGACGACTGGACCGCCGCGCGAATCGCCCTGCTTCAACGTGAGAAAGCCCACACGCGCGAGCGGGACGCGCTTGCCGAAGCCCGCCGCGCGCTGCCCGCCATGAAGATCGACACGAGCTACACGTTTCAGGGTCCCAACGGGCGCGAAAGTTTTGCCGACCTGTTCGACGGCAAAAGCCAGCTGCTGATCTACCATTTCATGTACGGCGCCGACTGGGACGAGGGCTGCCCAAGCTGTTCCTTCTGGGCCGACAACCTCGACGGCATCGACATCCACCTTGCCCATCGTGACGTGAGCCTCGTCTTCGTCTCCACGGCCCCATTCGAAACCCTCGAGGCCTATCGCAAGCGCATGGGCTGGTCCTTCAAATGGGTCAGCTGCGCGGACACCGACTTCAACCGCGACATGCACGTCAGTTTCAGCCAGCAGGAGATCGACAGCGGCACCGCGCATTACAACTTCGCCGACAAGGGCTTCCCGGCGACCGAAGCCCCCGGCCTGACCGCGTTCCTGCGGGAAGGCGACGACATCTACCTGACCTACGCCACCTACGGTCGCGGACTCGACGGGTTCAACGGGGCCTACCAGCTGCTCGATCTCGCACCCAAGGGCCGCGACGAGGACGCCCTGCCCTATGGCATGGCCTGGCTGAAACGGCGCGATCAATACGGGAACTGAGGCATGGCGCAATTCGCGCAGCCAATCACGGCTTTTCGCGTGGATGCGGACGCGCCGGGCTTTCCTTCAGCAACCCGCCGACCCCCATGCCCGCGATGTCATCGTCGCTGACCTCCAGCCCGCAGGCCACCCGCTCCAACACCCAGTCAGCGCCGTTCAGCGCAGGCGACCGGGCGCAGCCCGGCAGGCCGATTACCGGGCGCTCGCCCACCCGCCCCAGGAACAACAGGTTGCCCGGATCGACGGGCATTCCGAAACGGGTCACCACGCCACCCGCGCGTCGCAAAGCCTCGGGGCCCACGTCCTCGGGGTCCGACGTGGCAGAGGCAGTCAGTATTAGGATCATATCGCCGACCGCCGCCGCGATCGCGTCGGCCAGTCGATCCGATCGATGCGCCACCACGACCGTCTCAAACAAGGTCATGCCCAATGCATCGAGTCGTTCGCGCATCGCGTCCTCGCCTTTGCCCGGGCCCGACCCGATATCCGTCTGGATCAGCGTTGCCGTACGCAACCGCACAGGGCGCACCCGCACCGCCCCGGCCACCGCTTCGCAGACCCGCTCCAGGCTACTGCCCGCCACGCCGTAGGCGATGATCTTCACCGTCGCCACCATGCCGCGGTCCCGGGTGCGGGCGAACGGGGCCAGCGTGGCCAGCGTAATCGACGGGTCGATTCGATTGGCCGACTCGATCCGTGTGACATCCAAGTCCAGGACGCCCGGACAAGTGGCATAGACGTTGACCCGCCCGGTGCTGGCCTTGCTAAGTCGCAAGCGCGCCGCATTCGGGTCCGGCACCAACGACGCACCGATTCGCGCCGCGGCCTCGTCCTCGCCCACGTCGCCGGGGTCCAATCGCGCGACGATCACCTCTTGCACGCCTGCCGCGCGCAGCCGGTCGATGTCGACGGACTCCAGCACGCGGCCCTTGCGCAGCCGCCCGTCCGGCACCTCGTGCGAATGCGCCAGCACCGCGCCCAGCGCATCGTCCAGTGCGACGCGGACCAAAGCGCATCAACTGCGCCGCAGGTCTTGGGTGATCTCGGCCATCACCGCCACCGCGATCTCGGCTGGCGACCGGGCACCGATATCCAGGCCCACGGGCGCATGAATGCGGGCGATGTCGGCTTCGGTGAAACCTGCCTCGGTCAGGCGAACGACGCGCTTGGCGTGGGTCCGCGTGGAACCCAGGCAGCCAAGGTAGAATACGTCCGAACGCAGCGCGGCCATGATCGCCGGGTCGTCCAGCTTCGGGTCATGGGTCAGCGTCACCACAGCCGTCCGCGCATCGAGGCCGTGCGCCGCCAGCGCCGCGTCCGGCCAGTCGTGCACGATGGTCTCGCCGGGAAACCGCGCCGCCGACCCGAACGCCTCGCGCGGGTCGATCAGCACCGCGTCATAGCCCGCCAGCCGCGCCATCTGCATCAGCGGCTGGGCGATATGTACCGCGCCGATCACCGCCATCCGCAGGGGCGGGTTGTGGATCGCGATAAACACGTCCTCTTCAAATCCCGACCGGTCGCCGCGAAAGCGGTCCGTCAGAGCAACGCCCGCCACTTCGTCCCCAGGGCCCGCCAGTCGCCGCGTCCAGTCGCCGGTATCGACCACGTAGGCCACCTGGCCGCGCGCGGCGCGGGACGCAACAAGCTCTGCCAGCAGCGCCTCGGACATGGCCTGGCCAACTGGCTCGACCATGACCCGGATCGTGCCGCCGCAGGCCAGACCGACGGCGAAGGCCTCGTCATCGCGAGACGCCGTATTCCAGGATGCGCGGCTTGCCGTCCTCCAGCGCCTCCATCGCCTCGACCACGACCGCGCCCTCGACGCAGCCGCCGGAGACCGAGCCCGCGATTTCTCCCTTGCCGCTGATCGCCAACTGGCTGCCCACCGGCCGCGGGGCCGAGCCCCAGGTCTGCACTACCGTGGCAAGCGCCGCGCCGACGCCCGCGCGATGCCAGGCCAGGGCAGCCTCGGGAATGTCGTCGAAGGACGGGGTCATGGGCGGCACTTTGTCCGGTTCCTGTATCCGCCCAAGCATACGGCATAGTCGCCGCCCCCGAAAGGCCAGCGGACATGAGAATGGCCCCGCCGAGGGAACAGCGGGGCCGGACCAAACTCGCGCCGGCGGGGCCTAGCGCAAGAGCGGTGTCACACGGCGCACCACGGCGCGCCGGTTGGCGCGTTCGGCGCCTTCGGTGGAGATCAGCAACTCGGATTCGCCATAGCCCTGGATGATCATGTTCTCGGGAGGCACCTCGAAGTATTCGGTCAGCGCCAGCGCCACCGATTCCGCGCGCCGGTCGGACAGGGCAAGGTTGTTGGCAGCCGGGCCGACGGCATCGGTATGGCCTTCGACCAGGAACAACTCATCCGGATTCTCGCGGATGTAGTCGCTCATCGCCTGCCCCAGATCCAGCAGTTCCTCGGCCTCCTCGGGCTCGATGGCCGCGGATCCGGTGCGGAAGTTGATGGCGTCGATGTTGATTTCGGGCATCAGGTCGCGGACCTGACGGTACTGCCGCACCTGTCGCAGCGTAAAGCTGCGGTCGACGCGCGCCCGGCTTTCCGCCCGCAGGGCCGCCTGAAGCGCATTGCGATCGGTCGTCTCGACGTAATCACGTCGCGGTGCGGGCGGCGGCAGGCGGGACACGTCCACCGGCGTCGTTTCCTCGGTGTCGTCGATCAGCAGCACCTCGCGACCGTCGGCGGTGATCCTTGAGCGCTTGATCACGCGCCCGGAAGCATCGGCGATGGTCACGATTTTGGACCCGTTCCGCCGGGTCACCGTCGTGCGGGTCGACCCGTCAGAGAATGTCTCGGTTTTCACCTCCGAGCCGGGCCGGCGCAGCAGCGTATCGTCGTCGCGCAGCACCTCAAGCTCGCCGTTTCGGTCGCGCACAACCACCCGGTCGCCAGAGTTCGACACCACCTCGCGGTCATTGCCGAGGATCGCGTCGAGCGCCACAATTCCGGCGGCACCGATTGCGAACTTCTCGAAGTTCGACAGGCCCTTCTTCTCGCCCGACGGGGCCGTGGCGTTCTCCTGGGTCTGGAATTCCTCGGAACTGGACCGGGAATTCTCTTCGGTCACGACCGTCTCGTCGACCTGGGCCGGTTCCGCATTCCTGCCATTGGCCTCGGCAGCGGCGATCGGGGGCTCGGGTTCCGTTTCCGGTGCCGGCTCTGACGCCTCGACCGTTTCCTGGGTTTCAGGGGCCGGGGCTTCCTCTGCCGCGGGCGCGGGCGCGGCTGGTTGCGCTGGCATGATTGGGCCGTCGGCGTTTCCGCTCTGGTTACCGTTCCGGTTCAGCAAGTCGTTCGCCAGCGATTCGACCGTGGCGCTTGGACTGGCAGGCTCGCCGGTCGGCTCTGCCGCCGTGGTTTCCTGGGCAGGGGCGACTTCCGTGGCAGGGGCGGCTTCCCCTATGACGGTGTTCTCGACGGGCGCCGCCTCCTCGACCGGGGCAGTTTCCTCCGCGGCGGTCTCTACGGCGTCCGCCCCCGGTCCAGGCCCGAATTGCGCGGCGGTTTCGCCTTCAAACTTCAGCTTATTGTCTGCATCGACGCAGGCCTCCTGCCGGAAGAGCGCGCCGACCAGTTCGTCAGGGGTGATCTGAACCTCGCCGAATGCATCGGGACCCAGTGTACCTCCGTCCACCGGCTGCGCCTCACCGCCACATCCAGGGATGGTCACGCCCGAGAGCGCGTCATAGGGCTGCGTCAGTGCGGTGGTGGCGATAAGCGATAGCGCCAGGGCGAGCCCGGTCACAGCTCGTTTGCTGAGTGTCATGTCGGCTCCTTTCAACGGAGATTGCATATTCGTTCGCAGGATAACGCCGTTCGCAGGGCAAGGGTTCCCTGCCGATCCGTCGATTGGCAGATCTCGGCGATAACCAGCCTGTTTCAGATGGCCGCCACCGTGTCCGTGCCCAGAAGCCGGATCATCCGGGCCTTTTCGCCCGCATCGTCAGGGCGGCTGATCGCCTCGGCCAGCGCCTCCAGCGAAGCGATGTTGTGGCCCGCACGAAAGCTGTCGACATGCGGCAGCATCGCCCGGATGCCACGGGCCCTTGGCGCAAAACCGTCCCAGCGCAGCAGCGGGTTCAGCCAGATCACGTGCCGCGCCGACAGGTGCAGACGCTCCATCTCGCGTGCCAACCGGGCGTCGTCGTCACGGTCCAGGCCGTCGGTGATCAGCAGCACCACGGCGCCCTGCCCCAGAACCCGGCGCGACCAGTCGCGGTTGAATAGCGTGCAGGCAGTGGCCGATGCGGGTGCCGCCCTCCCAGTCCTGCGCCTCCGTCCCGGCCGCCGCCAGCGCGGCATCGACGTCGCGGGTCGCCAGGTGGCGGGTGATGTTGGTCAGCCGGGTGCCGAAGGTGAAGGCATGAACACTGGCCCAGCCCGCGCCTTGCCGATTCGACACCGCGTGCAGGAAATGCAGGACGGCCCGCGAGTATTGCGACATCGAGCCGGAGATGTCGCACAGCGCGACGAGACGCGGCCAGCGCTGGCGGTTGGCCTTCATCGAGATCTGCGCGCACTTCGCCGCCGCGCCGCATCGCAGCCCGCATGGTGGCGCGCCAGTCGGCGCGCCGGCCGTGCGGATCGGCAGAGAAACGGCGCGATTTCAGCGGCTTGACCGGCAGCGTCAGCCGCGCCAGCATACGCCGCGCCTGCGGCCATCTCGTCGGTGCTCATCTGCTCGAAATCGAGTGTGCGCAGGCGTTCCTCGGCCGAGGCGGTGCGCGAGGCGTCGATCTCGATCTTCACCTCGTCTCGCCAGCCTCCGGCGTTCGCGGCAGGTCGCGGTCGACACCGTCCAGCAGCGCCTCGGCGGCGCGCTTCTCGGCCGGTCGTGCTTTGTGCTCCTCCTGCACGCCGCGGATCGCGGGCAGCATCAGCGACATCATGTGTTCCAGGTACCGCGGATCGCGCCAGTAGAGCCGGAACATCTGGGCGAAGACCGCGCGATGCTCGGGGCGGCAGACGAAACAGGCGTGCAGCGTCCAGTAGAAATCGGTCCGCGAGGTGAACCCCGCCGCCTCGACCGCGCGGATCGCGTCGATCACCCGGCCCGGCCCCACCGGCAGGCCCGCCTTGCGCAGGGCGCGGGCGAACCAGGTGATGTTATGGGTCAGCTTGCCGTCTTCGGGCAGGTCGAGGGGGGCGTATTCAGGCATAGGCGACCACGCGGGGGCCAGCCCCCGCACCCCCGGGATATTTCGCGAACCGAAGAAGCATCAGGCCGGGGCCAGTTCGGCGCGGACCTCGTCGAGGATGCGCTTGGCTTCGGAGCCCTGGATGCTTCTGGATGTCGTCCTGGTACTTCAGGATCGCGCCCAGCGTGTCGGCGATGACCTCGGGCGACAGGGCGATCACGTCGAGCGCCAGCAGGCATTTCGCCCAGTCGATGGTTTCGGCGACGCCGGGTTTCTTGAACAGGTCCTCGGTGCGCAGCGCCTGCACGAAGGCCACGACCTCGCGGCTCAGAGCCTGCGGCGGCCTCGGGCGCGCGGGCGTACAGGATCTCGATCTCGCGGTCGAATGACGGGTAGTCGACCCAGTGATAGAGGCAGCGGCGCTTCAGCGCGTCGTGGACTTCGCGCGTGCGGTTCGAGGTCAGGATGACGATCGGCGGCTCGGGCGCCCTTGATCGTGCCCAGCTCCGGGATCGTGACCTGGAAATCCGACAGCGCCTCCAGCAGGAAGGCCTCGAACGGCTCGTCGGTGCGGTCCAGCTCGTCGATCAGCAGCACCGGCGCGCCGCCCGGCTGCGGGCGCATCGCCTGCAGCAGCGGGCGTTCGATCAGGTAATCCTCGGTGAAAAGCTCGGCTTTCAGCGCGTCGCGGTCGGCCCCGCCCGCCGCCTCGGCGGTGCGGATCGCGATCATCTGCTCGGCGAAGTTCCATTCATAGACCGCCGACGCGGCATCGAGCCCCTCGTAGCATTGCAGCCGGATCAGGCGTCGGCCCAGCGCCGCGGCCAGCGCCTTGGCGATCTCGGTCTTGCCGACGCCGGCCTCGCCTTCCAGAAACAGCGGCCGGCCCAGCCTCAGCGCCAGGAACACCACCGTCGCCAGCGCCCGGTCGCAGACATAGTTCTGGCGCGCCAGCAACGTCTGGACATCGTCGATCGAGGAGATGGGGTCGGTCACTATATGCTCCTGTTATGGCAGGTATGCTGCACGGGGCTGGCCGGGGGTCAAGGGCTGCTTGTAAACTGGTTTCGCATCAGTGTATGCAATGGTATGCAGTTCATCACCAGACCACGATTGACCGCCCTGCTCGCTGCCCTCATTGGCGCGGTGGTTTTCGTGTATCTCGGGTTGCCGATCCCGCTTTTGCTGGGGCCGATGGCGGGCAGCCTGGCCTTCGCGCTGGCGGGTGCGCGATTGCAGGGCATGGGGCTGCTGGGCACCCTGATGCGCACGGTGCTGGGCGTGGCCATCGGGGCCAGCGTCACCCCGGAATTCGTACAGGAACTGCCGAAATACGGGCCCAGTCTGCTGCTGATACCGTTCTTCATCGCAACCATCGGGGCTGCGGGCTACCTGTTCTTCCGCCGCGTCATGGGATTCAGCCACCCGACGGCGTTCTACTCGGCGATGCCGGGCGGATTGCAGGACATGCTGATCTTCGGGCAGGAGGCGGGCGGCGATGTGCGGGCGATGTCGCTGATCCATGCCACCCGCGTGCTGGTCATCGTCAGCGCCGCACCCTTCGTGCTGACGCTGGTCTATGACCTCGATCTGACTGCCGCCCCGGGCGTCCCGGCCGCCGACCTGCCGTTTGCCCAGGTTCTGATCCTGTGCGCCGCCGGTCTTGCGGGATGGAAACTGGCCGAGCGCGTCGGCCTTTTCGGGGCCTCGATCATGGGGCCGATGTTCCTGACCGCCGCCCTGTCGCTGGCGGGCATCGTTCAGGTGCGCCCGCCGGCCGAGATGATCTGGGCCGCGCAATTCTTCATCGGCATCGCGGTCGGCGCGAACTATTCCGGCATCACCGGGCGCGAGTTGCGCATCGATGTCGGCGCCGGACTGGTCCATAGCGTGGTGCTGGCGATTGTCAGCATCGCTTTCATCGAACTGGTGCTACTTTTCAGCCCCGCCGACACGCTGGACGTGATCCTCTCGTTCCTGCCCGGCGGCCAGGCCGAGATGGCGATCATCGCGCTGGTCGCCGGGGCCGATATCGCCTTTGTCGTGGCGCACCACCTGCTGCGGGTGCTGCTGGTCATCATGTTGGCCCCGGTCTTCGCCCGCTGGCTGGACCGCTAGGCGCGAAGGGCTTATGACGAAACCAGCCGGAAGGAGACATGAGCCATGAACCACCCCGCCCCGCTGAAAGCCAAGGATGCCCCCGATCTGGCCCGTTTCGACTGGGAGGACGCGTTCCGGCTGGAGGACCAGCTGACCGAGGACGAACGGATGCTGCGCGACGCGGCCCGCGACTTTGCCCAGGACACGCTTGCAGCCCCGCGTGATCGACGCCTACCGCGACGAGGTCGTGGCACCCGAGGTCTTCCCGAGATGGGCGAGGCCGGGCTGCTGGGCATCGACGGTGCCCGAGGAATACGGCGGGCTGGGCGCGGGCTACGTCACCTACGGCCTGGTCGCGCGCGAGATCGAGCGGGTCGATTCGGGCTATCGCTCGATGATGTCGGTGCAGTCGTCAGCCTGGTGATGTATCCGATCTACGCCTACGGCTCCGAAGACGCAGCGCCAGAAATACCTGCCGGGCCTGGCCGGCGGGATCGCTGATCGGCTGCTTCGGCCTGACCGAACCCGACGCCGGCACCGACCCGGCGGGGATGAAGACGCGTCGCGAAGAAGATCCGGCGACGGCTACGTGCTGAACGGCTCGAAGATGTGGATCTCGAACGCCCCCATCGCCGATGTCTTCGTGGTCTGGGCCAAGTCCGAGGCGCATGGCGGCAAGATCCGCGGCTTCGTGCTGGACAAGGGCATGACGGGCCTCAGCGCCCCGAAGATCGGCGGCAAGCTGTCGCCTGCGCGCCTCGGTCACCGGCGAGATCGTGATGAAGGATGTGGCGGTGGGCGAGGACGCGCTGCTGCCCAATGTCGAGGGGCTGAAGGGGCCGTTCGGCTGCCTGAACCGGGCGCGCTATGGCATTTCCTGGGGCGTGATGGGGGCGGCCGAATTCTGCTGGCACGCCGCGCGCCAATACGGGCTGGACCGCAAGCAGTTCAACCGGCCGCTGGCGCAGACCCAGCTGTTCCAGAAGAAACTGGCCGACATGCAGACCGAGATCTCGCTGGGCCTGCAAGGCAGCCTGCGCGTCGGCCGTCTGATGGACGAGGGCCGCGCCGCGCCCGAGATGATCAGCATCATGAAGCGCAACAACTGCGGCAAGGCGCTGGACATCGCGCGGATGGCCCGCGACATGCATGGCGGCAACGGCATCCAGGAGGACTACCAGGTGATGCGGCACATGGTGAACCTGGAGACGGTGAACACCTACGAGGGCACGCATGACGTTCATGCGCTGATCCTCGGGCGGGCGCAGACCGGCCTGCAGGCGTTTTTCTGAGCCGGGGTTTTTTTAAGCCCGCAAGACACGTCCCGGCACAATTCCGCCATTCAGCTTAAGAGCGAAACCTGATCCGGCAACGCTTCGCGGGCCGATGCAATGGACAGCTTCTCCCTTTTTTCACTTGTTGCGCCGCGCGCGACGGGGGCGAGACCTTAAGGTTAACGAATTGTAAACGTTAACTATTTTTTTAATCATATTTCACGAAAAATGCCGCGAAGAGCCCCGCATTGCGCCGGAATTGCGGGCGATACCCAAGGCATCGAGCGTTCATTTCCGTGAAAGGTAAACACCATGCAGTCGGCCTCCCCAAGCGAACATCCCTGGCGCCCCGCAACAGCGCCGACGGGTCGACGGCACAGGCGTCAGGTTCTGGTGATCGGCGCCGACCATGCCGTTGGCGCACGGGTGTCGGCCCAGCTTTCCGGGCTTGGCCTCGACCCCCATGTGATCGTAGAACCCTACGACGCCCTCGCAGCGCTGATCGAGGACCCGGGTGGCTGGATAGCGTGCATTCTGGATGCAGATGCCTTCGACACCGCAGACGACCTCGGGCGGTTCCTGCCGCTTCTGGCGTTCGACGCACAGGCGGTCGACCTGATCCTTGGCAATGTCGATCCCGAGGCGCTTGATTGTCCGCTGCCACATCGCGCCGCGCGGTGTGACCATATAGTCCGGGATTTGCGGAACCCGGGACAGGTGGCCATGGCGGTCGCGACCGTGCTGGCGCGGCGGGCTCCACCCGCTGCAAGGCACGCAGGTGCTGCTCGGTTCCGGACCGACCTGCGGGCGGTGCCGACCGGTCGCCAACGGACCCTATCGCGGCCAGGGCCCGACCGGCACAGCGTCGCGCAGGAAGGCTTCGTCGCAGGGACGGCGCGCGACGGCGGCGCTTCAACCGGCCTGACCGGGGCACAGGTCTCAGGTCGCGATGAAGTTCACGCCCGACATGCGTTCGATCTGGTAGACGTCGTCTTCGTAGCGGGCGGTGATCTCGTCGACCAGTTCCGGCGTCCAGCCCGGCAGGTCGACATCTTCCTCCAGCGCGTCGTCGATGGCGAATTTGTCCAGGAAGGCCGCGAAGACCCGGCGACGCTGGATTTCGTTCTGCGGCTTGTGCAGGTCCAGATAGCTCTTCATCCGCGCAAAGCCGTCGTCGCGCATGATCGTCTGCAACACATCCAGTTCGCCGTCGAACGTCATCTCGGGGTCGACATCGGTGATCTCGTGCAGGAGCATCGGCCAGATCAGCGGCGTATCCTCGTTGCACCAGACGGTGATCGGACAGCCGGGATTATTGTCCTGCAGGCTTGCGATCACCTCGGACCAGCGCATGTCGCGCGGGTCGCAGCCGTCGGTGAATTTCTCGTAGGTCGGCATATTGGGCAGTTGCAGCATCGCGGGCACGAACGAGGCCGGGTTGCGGATCGCGATGAAGAACTCGCACGGGTTTTCCGGGAACAGGTAGCGCAGCCAGGTGCTGCGGAAATAGGTCTTGGAATAGAGCTTTTTGTACTCGAAGACCTTCTGCGGCATGCACAGGAAATTCTCATGGCTCAGGATCACCCGTTCCGCCGGATAGCCCATCAGGATCGTGTCGAAAAGTTCGTGCTGCTCGTCCTCGGGCATCGGGTCGCCACGGTACTGCGCGGTGACATCGCTGATCATGGTCCGATAGCGCCGTGGGCGCGGCACGATGATCTTGTGGGCCTGTCAGATCGTCGCCGTTTTTCAGCAGCGACCTGACCAGCATGTTCTCGTCTGTGCAATGCACGCCGAGGTGATAGACGAAGGTGATGGCCGGGCTACCGAATTTCATTCGCGCGTCAGTCTTTTCCTGCCGTCGGGGAAATTGGCCGTCCTGTCCCTGGCGGCCGGAATAGCGGTTTTTCGATAGAAACCAGTTAGCAACCCGTGCCGCAAGACGCAACCGGCGTGGGGCGAGACGCTCGGCGCTCAGTCCGCCGCGCCGCCCTTTGGCGGGTCGACATTGAAGAAGAAGCCGGACGGCAGATCGGCGCTCGAGGATCCGGTCGGGAATGACGCCCGGCCCGTGCAGGAACACGTTCATGCCCGAAGTGACGGTGCATCCGCGACAGCCGCTTCATCCGGTCGCTGGTCAATTCGGCATAAAGCTCGGCAAATTCGGGCAGGCCGTGCAATTCGGCGATCTTCGCCCGGTGCGCCGCGACGCGAAGCGGCATGGGCGCCGCGATATCCGGATCGGCCATCAGCCCGTCCAGTTCCGCCTGCAGCGCCGCGCACGTGCCGCTGGATCGACAGGTCCTGCTCGTCGTTGTTGTTCATCCGCAACCAGTAGGCCGGGCCCTGATCGCGCGTGACATGGTTGACCCGGCCCCGGTCGCGCTTGACCAGGAAGCTTTCGGCATTGCGCACCGAATAGTGGTTCAGCGTCACCAGATCGTAGCCGTAGCTGTCGATGGCGCTGCGCCACCCAGCCCTGAAAATCGCCGGCGGCATCGGCTGGCCCGACCCGTTGACCCACACCGCGCCCTGCCCCCTGAACCCCTTGGGCCGGTGCACCCCGAAAGCTGTCGAACAGGCCATTGTTGCGAAACAGCGTCTTGAAGCCCCAGGCCTGATGCGGGCGGCGGATCAGTTGCGGCGCGCAGCGGGTGAACTGCTCGGTGACCAGCCGGTCCTCGAACCGGTCGATGTCGGAATTGCCGAACAGCCGCCAGGTGATCGAGATCAGCGCTGGCCTCGGGGATCGCCGCATAAAGGTCGTCCAGCCGTCCCTTGCCGGCATGGATGTTGAGAAACTCGTCGACATCCATCGAGATGATCCAGCCCGCGTTTTGCACCAGCGGTTCGGACTGCGCCGCCTGCAAGCGCCGCCGACTGCGGCTTGGTCTTGACTGTCGCGGAACGGGTTGTCGCGGCGCTGTACCAGACCGCGCGCCTGCAACACGTCCAGCATGGTGTCGGTGCCGTCGTCGCAATCGTTGGTGTAGACCAGGAAATCGTCGACGCCGATCATCCGGTGATAGGCCAGCCATTCCAGGATGAACGGCCCCTCGTTCTTCATGCAGGTGACGATGACGGTGCGCCCCGAGGGCATCGGCTTCGGCGTCTTGGCCATTGCACCGGCCCGCTCGGGCGGGCGCACGGGGTCGTGGCCTAGGCGGTCGGTCGCCCGCTTGAGCAGCCGCGCATGCTCGACCAGCCGCGCCTTGTCGATCAACTCGGCAGGGGCCGAAGCGGGAAAGCAGACCGAGGCCGCGCGGCTATAGTGCTCTGGTTCTTCCGGGACGGTCTCGATCCCGGCGATCTTTCCGGGCAGCCAAAGCGTTTCCGGACCGGTGCGCTTGGGGGCCACGCACCAGCGGTCCGGCGCGCGAACTTTGGGTATTGCTCGGCAGATATGATCGCCATGCGCGGGGGCGCGGCCCTTCCTGATGCGCCAGGCGAACACCTGCTCGCCCTCCAGCACGATCAGGCCGTTCTGCGATTGCCGACATTTCTCGAACACGCTGACACCATCGCCGGAGCCGTCCAGCAGATCGCAGGGCTCCAACGCCAGCACCGCGCCGGCCCGGCTCAGAAAGCGCCACTTCAGCGCATCGTAAAGCAGCGGTTCGGCCAGCGGGGCCAGCCACGGATCGGGTTTCGGGTCATGACCGGACGCCCGTGGCGCAGTTCCAGGATCGCCCAGCGCGGGCTGCCCTTCACGACCCAGCGGCAGCGGTGCTTCGACCAGCAGAACGCGCACCAACCCGCCGATCCCTTGCACCGCCTCGGCCAGTTCGGCGGCGAAGGCGTCATTGCCAGGGCCGGGTTCAGCGCGGTTCACCAGCAGCGCGGCATTCGCGCCGTTGTCCCTGACGTGATAGTCCAGCCAGTCGGCAACCTGGCCCGGCGTCTCAAGGTGACGTTGCGCCAGCAGCACGTTGAGGTCGTCGAACAGGGTGGCTTCCGGCACAGCCGCCGCGACCTCGTGAACGTCCCCGGCAATCGCCAACCGGAAAGGCGCTTGCGGCGAGGCGACCGTGCCGCTGGCCACCAGCGACCCGGCCACCGGCGCGATCTGGGTGAATCGAACCGTGCTGCCCTTGTCCGCGCCCAGATCGTCCGGCACGCCGCCGCGCCCGAAATAGATCCGCATGCCCGCGCCCAAAGGCGTCTCCCAGCGCAGCGCCTCCAGACACAGCATCGGGCCCAGACGGGCGCTGCACAATGAGCGGCGCAGCACCTCAACCGTCGCCATGGCTGGCCCTGTAATAGCCGACAAGATCGCGCACCGTCGCATCCGGCAAGGCCGCGCTGCCCGCGGCCAGCAGCATCCGCCCAAAAAGCTTGACCTCGACCGGGTCGCGCATCAGTTCGGCGAACTTCGCGCGATGCCAGGCCAGCGCATCGCGGTGCAGATCGGCCATGCCGGGCAATGCAAGCATCCCGTCAAGCACGGCCCGCGTGCCCGCGCCCAGATGCGCAATGCTGGTATCCTCGACCGTGTTGAAATTGCGCTCGACCCAGTAGGTCAGGTCGATCGCCTTGCCCTTGCGGTTCGGCAGGCCGCGCGCGCGCTTGACCATGAAGCTTTCGGCAGAGCGCACCGAGTAATGGTTCAGCTGCACCAGCGCGCTGGCCTCTGGCAGACCGAAAAGGTTGATGCGCTGCTCGATCGTCGCGAACGCCTCCGGCAATGCATTGCCCGATCCATCGGCCCACCGCGCCCCGTTTGCCCTTCCCTTCAGGCGCGGGCGGTGCACGCCGATCTGGCGGAACGGGCCGCCCGCACGGAACAGTGTCTTGAACTGAAGACTGGTCACCGGAAAGGCGCAGCCGGCGTGGCGCAGCACGGGTGAATTGCTCTGTCGTCAGGCCCGGCTGGGTCCGGGCATGGCCGTTATGGCCGAAAAGCCGCCACGGCAGAGCGATCGCGTCCGGATCGTCCGCGGCCGCGATCAGCCCCGGCAACGCGGTCAGCGGCGCGCGCAGGTTGACGAACTCATCGCTGTCGATGCCAAGGATATGACTGGCAGACTTGCGCAGGGGATGGTCCCAGGCGGTCTTGAACGCGGTCCACTGCAACGATTTCCCGGGGCCGGGTTCGTTGCGCAGATGCACCACGCCGAACGGCGCCAGCGCTTCGAGCATGGCGTCGGTGCCATCCGAGCAGTCGTTCGAGAACAGCAGGAAATCGTCGACCCCGATGGCCTTGTGATGCGCGATCCATTCCAGAAGATGCGGACCCTCGTCCCGCAGCGTGGACACCAGAAGCACCCTCACGCCGCTGCCTGCCGCCGCTGGCGACCGCTGCCTGTGCTGTCTTTCATTGCGTTTCGTTTTCGCATTTGCGATTCATTGCCCGATACCGGGTTTTATCGCACAAGACCCCCTGAATGATAAGGGTGCTCGCCAGATGCCGCAGGACTACCAGATCGGTGCGCTGTGGATCGGCGGCAGCCTGAGCTTCCTGGAACAGCTTTGCCTGAAATCTTTTGTCGATGCGGGCCATCACGTCACGCTTTATACTTATGACGGCGTCGAACGGGTGCCAGACGGCATCGAGATCGGCGATGGCAACGAGATCCTGCCGATGGACACCGCGCTGGTGCATCGCCGCACCGGAAGCCCGGCGCTGCAATCCGATCTCTTCCGCTATCATCTGCTGTCCAAGAAGGACCGGATGATCTGGGCCGACACCGACGCCTATTGCGTGCGCGCGTTTCAGACGCCGAACGGCCACTTCTATGGCTGGGAATCGCCGCACAGCGTCAACGGCGGCGTGCTGGGCCTGCCGCAGGATAGCGAAACTCTGCGCGAACTGATGGACTTCACTGGCGACGAATACGCCATCCCCGCCTGGCTGCCGCAGCGCCAGCAGGACGAGATGAAGGCGGCACGCGATGCCGGGACGCCGGTCCATGCCGGCGACCAGGAATGGGGCATCTGGGGGCCGCGCGCGATCACCCATTTCCTGCACAAGACCGGCGAGATCCGGTTCGCCCTGCCTCGCGAGGCGCTGTATCCGATCTCGTTCAAGGATCGCCGGGTGATGGTGAAGCCGGACGCGGGCGCAGAACGCTACATCACCCCCGACACCTTCTCGGTGCATTTTTACGGCCGCCGGATGCGCCGCCGGATCATCGACGCCGAGGGCGGCGAGCCGCACCCGAACTCGCTGATCGGACAGCTTCTGAAGAAGCACGACATCACACCCAGCGACGCCCCGCTGCCGCCGCCACCACCCAAACTGGAGCGTCTGACCCCCGAGGATCGGCGCGGACGCGGCACGCTGAATCTGACCGATCTGGCCGATGCCCATGGTTCGGATCGCGGCTCCCTGCGCCATGACTACATGCAGCTTTACAACATGCTGTTGCAGCCGTTCCGGCAGCGAAAGATGCAGGTCGTCCTGATCGGCCTCGACGGCGGCATCGCGGTCGAGAAACCGAAAGAATGGAAGGATACCGCGCGCCACACCCTTGAAATGTGGCTGGAATTTCTTCCCAAGGCCGAATTCACCGCGCTCGACCTGCCGAAAAAGGCCCCGTTTGACGATCCGCGCCTTGCCTATGTTCAATGCGATCTGGAAGATGCCGCCGAGATCGCCGAGGCCGTCGCCACGACCCCGGATATCGTGATCGACGACGCCACCCATGCGTCGCATCACCAGCAGAACGCCTTTTGCGCCCTGTTTCCAAAGCTCTCTGCGGCCGGGCTTTACATCATCGAAGATCTGCGCACCCAGGCCGCGTCACTGGAAAGCCAAGGTGTTGTCAAAACCGCACCGCTATTCAACGGCTACATGGAAACCGGAATATTCGAACATTCCGACGAAGAGACCAAGGCGGAGTTGAACGACTGCCGCGCCGATATCTCGGGGTGTTTCCTGTTTCCCGCGAAGTTCCTCAAGGGACGGCGCGATCAGATGCTGGTGGTCCACAAACGATAGAGACCACGTCGAAGGGTTCACGATGAGCAACGACACGCCCGTGCTGAATGCGGCGCGCACCGCAGGGGACGTGCTGGATAGTCTGAAGGCCGAGATCGGCAGCGACGGCTTTCAACGGCGCCTGGACGATGACCACTGGGTCACGTTCCTCGGGCGCGGCGCCACCCTGCTGGTCACCTTCGAGACACTGGAAAACACCCGCGCCTCGGACGAGGGCGGGATGCCGCTGGGCATGGATTTCGTCGAGGACAAGGACTGGTCCCTGCTGCATTTTTCGGCCCGGACGGAAAGCTGGTTCCGTAGCCCTGCGATCTACACGTTCCTCGACGAACTGGTCGACGATTGTTTTTTCGAGGATTTCGACCGGGTCACGTTCTACGGCGTCGGCACCGCCGGCTACGCCGCGGCGGCGTTCTCGGTCGTCGCACCGGGGGCCAACGTCATTGTGATCCGCCCACAGGCGACGCTGGATACCGAAAAGGCCGGCTGGGATCATCGTTTCCCCGAAGCCCGCCGTCTGAGATTCGACGACCGCTACGGCTATGCGCCCGACATGCTGGATGGGGCCGGGATGGCTGTCGTGCTTTACGACCCGGTCGAGCATCTGGACGCCGTGCACGCCAGCCTGTTCCAGGGCAGCAACGTGATGCTGCTGAAATGCCGCTACATGCGCGACACCATCGACCTGTCGCTCAAGCAGATGGACCTGCTGCACCGATGCATCGAACTGACAGCCAAGGGTGAACTGACCTCGGAAACCTTCTACAGCCTGATGCGGGTGCGCCGGGACGATTCGCGATACCTGCGCAGTTTCATGTTCCACGTCGACCGCGAAAACCACACGCTGCGTACCGCGGTCGTCTGCGCCCATGTGTTGCAGCGGATCAACGGACCGACGTTCCGGCGCAAGCTGGCCGAAGCGCGCGAGACGCTGGCGGCGAGGGGCACGGCCCCCGAGTGGCTGTTGAGTTTCCAACCGCACGATCCCTGAGACGGGCGGCGGATCGCACCGACCCGGCCCAACCGAGAGCCTATTGCTTGATCAGCTGCTTCATCACCTTCAGCATTCCGGTGATCTCATGAAGCTGCGCCTCGGTGAAGGGTGGCACGCCCGCCGGCGGGTCGGGTTGGTCCAGGTCCGACATGTCGAATAGCGTTGGCCAGTCCGCGAAGTACTGCGCGCGCAGCGCCTCGTTGCCTGCCTCGTAGCGGGCGAGGAACGCCTTGCGTTCGGCCTGATCCAGGATCGGCCCGCGATCTGATGGGTCCGGCGGGTAGTGAACCGACATCAGCCGCTGCAACCTGCGCGCAGGCACGAGATTGGCGCGCGAGGCGGCCTGCAACAGTTGCACCCGGTGCAATCCCGGCGTGACGTTCACATCGGCGGCGTCGGGTTCGGGCGCCCCGCCCAGCCCGATCTGCGCCAATGCGTCCTTGACCACGTCGCCGCCCACCAGCCTGTCCCGTTCCAGAACGCGTGGAACCAGGGTGCAGTCGTCGCCCCGCGCCTGCCAGGGGGCCAGTTGGCCCGTGAAGTCCGAGCCGCTGCCGTCGAATTTCTCGATGAAGTCGTGAATCGAGCCCTTGAATCGGGCGTTCTTGGACTTTTGCAGGAATTTCGCCTCGATGTAGCGGTCCTGCCGCCGCAGGTAGACCAGCACCTTCAGCGGCCTCTCGGTCAGGGCAGGCAGCATCGACAGGATATCATCCGGATCCAGTACATAGAACATCTCGCTCGAGATCAGGGCACGCCCTTCGGGCCGCGTCTCGATCTCGCGGTTCAGCGCGCCGGCCTGCGCGGCGATCTGGTCGGTTCGGTTGCGGTTCCAGGCCACAGCCAGGTCGTTGGCACTGCTGCGACCCTCGGGACACAGATAGGCAAGCCCTTGTTTCGACAGAATATCCTTGTGCCGGTCAAAGTATTTCTGCAAGCTGGACGTTCCCGATTTCGGGGTGCCGATATGCAGCCAGACCTCGGAAACCATTCCCGACCTCAGCTTGCCATCAGATCGGGGACGCGCTCGATCTTGGCGAAGATATGCTCGGGGATGCGCGACGGACCCTCGGAAAGGATTTTGCGGTTGAGCAGGTTCAGGTGGCGGGAAATCAACTGCATCCGCGGGCTGGTGATCTCGGCATAGAACTCCGCCGCATCCTCGCGCGCCAGCAGGTCCCTGATCTTGGCGCGATGCGCCTTCACCGCCGCCGCAACCCGCGATTTCATCCCGCGCAGGCCCAGCAGCCGGTCGTATTCCTTCCGCGCCCGCGGCAGATGCGCCTGGATGCGGTCGTCGCGTTCCATGTTGAAGTTCATCCGCAGCCAGTAGGCCAGCCCCTGGTCGCGGTCGACGTGGTTCACCCGGCCGCGATCGCGCTTGACGATGAAGCTTTCGGCAGACCGCACCGCGTAATGGTTCAGCGTCACCATCCCGTAGCCTGCCGAATGCGTGCCGAACCGCCAGCCGTCCCGGATGAACTTGTCCAGAACCGGCCTGCCGCAGCCGTCAACCCAGGTGATTGCACCTGCGTCCTTGTCGGCGTTGTTTGGCCGGTGCACGCCGATCCGGGTCAGCTTGCCCGCCACATGCGGACCGCTGGTCGAGAACAGCGACTTCACCGCCCAGGCCTGCACAGGGTTCGGGCAGAACTCCGGCGCGCAGCCGGTGAACTGTTCGATGACGAAGGCGTCCTTGTAGGCGTGGACGTCGGAATTCCCGAATAACCGCCACTGCATCGAGAGCACGTCGAACCCTCCCGCCGCGTCGAAGAGCGCATCGAGCGAGCCGTCGCCCACGTGGATGTTCACGAATTCATCGACATCCGAGATCATCACCCAGTCGGCCTCGTGCACCTGCGGCAAATCCTCGGCATATCGCAGGGCGCCCTTCTGCGGATTATGGTCGCCATCCATTTCAAGGTAGGGGTTGTCCATCCGCGTCAGGATGCCGTGGCCTGCCAGCGTATCCAGCATCTCGACGGTGCCGTCGTCGCAATCGTTGGTGAAGACCAGGAAATCGGTGAACCCGATGGACCGGTGATAGGCAACCCATTCCAGGATGAACGGGGCCTCGTTCTTCATGCAGGTGACGATCAGGCGTTTCTCGGCCATGTGCTGCTCCGTGCTACTCCGCCGCTGTCTTCATCCTGTCGGAAAGTTCGGCCTGCAACCGTTCCAGAGAGCGCGCGATGTTCTTCGCGTCGCGCTTTTTCAGCGTGTATTCGCAGACCCTTATGGCTGAACGCAGCTTGCCGCGTTCCTCGGCATGCATCAGGATATCATGCTGATAGCGCGGCAGGTCGCGGCGGGCGCGAAAGAGCTTGTAGTAAAGCTGCGGCGTCAGCGTTCCGCCTGCCCCGGCATAGAGCAGCGGTTTGAGCATCCCCATCAGGTGGAAGGCATTGGGCAGTTGGTGGCCCATGAAGGGTGCCTTCAGGCGGGTGATGTTGTCGCCCCTGATCCGGCTGACCTGCGCCACGTCAGGCCCGAAATAGGGGTCGGAAATGATCGTGACATCGCGGGCCGCACCGACGCAGTCGGCGGCATCGTTGAACCGGCCCTTCCAGTCCAGCCGCGCAGTCCAGCCCCAGCGGTTGTCGTCGGGCAGGATGTCGCGGTCGAGCGTCGACTGCGGCGCGATGGCCAGCACGTTGGCCCCCGGCGCGCAGCCCGAATAGGCCAGCGCCGCAAAGCCGCCCATCGAGGCGCCGTAGAACAGGATCTCGTCGAACTGCTGGAAAAAGCCCTGGTCGCGCAGCGACTCGAAGGCGTCGTGCACGAACTCCTGCCGGAACCAGTTGCGCTGGGTGCCCATCACGCCGAGGACCGAGCAGTTCATGTCACGGCTCATCACCTTGAAACCCCAAGGCCAGCGCTGGCCCTCTTCGCGGACGCTCGAGATGTTGTCGAAGCTGACGATCAGCCGCTTGCTGCGCGGCTCGAAAAGGACGGCATTCTCGGGGCCCTCCCAGAAGAACCCGCCGGATGCGGCGGCATGGGTGCGGGCCTCGTCGAACCGTTCGTGCACCGGCATGGCCGACGCGCTGTCGGGCGCCGACACTAGGCGCAGAGCTGCCAAAGCGCGCGCGGGCGCAAGGCCCGGAACGCCTTTCTTCGGGGCGGTCGCGCGGACGGCGTCCGGCACTTTCGGCACCGATTTCGCCACAGGCTCGGCGGGGGCCTTGGCTTCCATTTCGGCCAGCTTGGCCGCCTCGACCTCTTTCGAGATATCCAGCGCGTCGGGCCGCCCGACCTTTGTCAGATCGTCGTAAAGCTGTTTGTAGTCAGGCTGTTGCAGAAGATGCGCCACGCGCGTCTTGTGCCAGACGACCGCCTCTTCATGCAGCTTGTCGAGTTTCTTGTCGCCGCGCAACTCGTCCAGGATATCCCGCATTCCCGGCAGCCGCGCGATGATCCGGTCGTCGGTCTCGGTCGCGTAGTTGCGGCGCATCCAGTAGTCGATGCCCTGGTCGTGCTCGGTGTGGTTGATCCGGCCGCGGTCGCGCTTGACCAGGAAGCTGTCGGCGGATCGCAGGATATAGTGGTTCAGCGTCGCCAGCCGATAACCCAGCGAGCGCTTGGTCGAGCGCCAGCCGTTGTTTGTCAGCAGCATGTCCGGCATCGCCCGCCCGGAACCGTTGACCCAGCGTACCTGATCGGTCTCATTCTCTTCGAGTCCCAGCGGACGGTGAACGCCGATCCGCCGATAGGGCGAGGCCTTGTTGAACATCGACTTGAACCCCCAGCCAAGCCGCGGCTTGGGGATGAATTCCGGCGCGCAGGCGGTGAACTGCTCGGTCACGGGGCGGTCTTCGTAGGCGTGGATGTCCTTGTTGCCGAAGAACTTCCAGGTGAACGAGATGACATTTGGATAGTTCGACGCGCGGAAGAGGTCGGTGAACGTGCCGTCGCCGACGTGGATATTGACGAACTCGTCCACGTCGATGGTCAGCACCCAGTCCGCCGCATCGTATTCGGGCTGTTTCAACGCGTCCTTCAGCGCCACCTGCTGCGGTTTCTTGCCGCTTGCCGGATCCCAGGGGTTGTCGCGCCGGGTGACGTGGCCCAGGTCGGCCAGCCGGTCCAGCATCTTGTTGGTATTGTCGGTGCAGTCGTTGGTGTAGACCAGGAAGTGATCGACGCCGATCGACTTGTGATAGGCGATCCATTCCAGGATGAACGGCGCCTCGTTCTTCATCGAGGTGACGACCAGGATTTTGTCGTTGCGGATCGGCGTCTCGGGATCCTTCAGATAGCCGGTGATCGCGCCGGTGCGGTTTTCCAGGTTGTCGATCATCTCCTGGTATTCGGGGCTTTGCTTCAGACCCATGACCGGCATCTCGCGCAACGCCCGCGGCGGCACCATGGTGACGTTGGCGTTGGTCGAGACAGCGTCGGGCCCGCTATCGTCATCATCGTCGTCTCGCGCGCGGGCGCCCGCTTGGCTCTTCTCGGCCTGCTCGGCCTGCTTCTGTTCCGCCGCGCGTTCCTTGAGGATGCTTGCCGGCGGCTCGTCGGGGATCATCGCCGCCTTCACGTCGATGCCGTGCCGCGTGACGGCGCGCCCCAGGAAACTTTCGGGGCCCGGAATGCCGTTCTCGTGGGTGACAAGACGGCGGCGCAGGCGGCGGTTCCAAAGGTGCACGCCGTAGCAGCCCTGCCCGAGCTGATCGTCGATATGGTTGCCGGGGGTCAGCAGGTCACGGCGGTCCTTGAACGAGATTGGAAAGAACGCCTGTTGCGGCATGACATGCGCCATCTCGCCGGTTTCATTGAGAAAATGGGTTAATGCGGCGGGTCCCCACACACCCCATTCCAATTCCGAGACATGAACCGGCGCACCGTCGTTATGCGCCTTTTCCAGCCGCTCTTTCTCTTCCGGCCCGGCCCAGGGCGGGACCGGGTATTCGGTTGAGCAAAGATCGTTCAGCTTGGCCAGCGTCTTTGAGAACCGCGGCAGGCCCAGCACCGCGTTGCACACCAGCTTGTCAGGCTTTTCCCAGCCGAACACCCACTGGTCCTGGAAGTCCCATGGCTGCATGCACAGCACGTCGGCATCGACCCAAATCACGTTCTGCAACTCGATCATCCGGTAGCGGAACGCATCGGCATGAACCGCCGGGCTGCCCGACTTGGCGTGGCGGATATAGTTATCGTTGGGAAAGATCGTGTTGGCGTCCAGCACCTCGACGCCCTGCGGCACGCCGGTGACTTCGCCATAGGTGTAAAGGATTGTGCGGTGGCCATGGTCGACGAAGGACTTGAGGCAAAGCTGTTCCAGAAAGCTCAGCGAGCCGCCGATCCAAAGCGAAGCGACAATCGGTAGGGGCATGAACGACTACTCTCTTTTCCTGCTTGATGCCGCTCTTGGGTGGCGGCTTGGTCGTCTTATTGTCGGTGGCATTTCGGGTTAATTCGTAAACGCCTGCAGAAACCCACCGTTATTTCGTCGAAATCTTGATGGATATGCTTCAAAAAAACAAGGTGACTTGTGGATCGGTTTCGCACCGTTGCCCGGTTGCGATCCCTTGAGTGCCGCCATCCGGCAAGGTCGACACAGGAAAGAACCCCTACTGCGGTCTCTCCCGCCAAAAGCGAAAGCCCGTATTTCCTGAAAACGGCCGTTCTATGCCACATGAGCGGCTTCGACGACCTCGTGTTTTCCAGAATTCCAGGAATTTTCCGAGCGCGCGGACCACGCATCCAACCAGAGAGCGTCGACAAGGTAAACGGGTCGGGCTTGCCCGCGGGCGATTGCCAGCACGTAAAGCATTGCGCCAAAGCGCCCAGGTGCAGGCCGCCAGCGGCACCACCCGCGACGCGACCAGTTTCGTGCTAGCACCCGACCGGGCAACGCGCGCCAAGCCGACCGCGATCTCTACCGGTATTGCGCGGTCGCCAGGGTCATTGGCACACCGTCAGTTCGTCAGCGGTGCGCAACGCCGGTAATGAAACCGCGCACCAGGTTCTCGCGATCGAAGCCGCGCGCAGACAGTTCCGCATTCGACATTGACAACACGTGCTGGTGGCGCGTGGCATGGCCAAACTTGGACGCGAAGGCCCGCAGCCGGGCGGCGGCTTGGATCAGGATGGACATCGTCAGTCTCCAGATAGTCGAACATACGCGGCAACCGCGCTTGAACTCTATGTGCGCTCCGGGCGGCCTTACGAGAATGGCCATTTCGGCAAACCCGCGATGCACACCGCGCATAGCTTGGGTGCGGTTCGCCGTCCGCCTCATCAACGGGCTCAGCGAAGGAAATTGACATATTGTCGCACCCAGATGTAAGATCATGACATAAAACATTTTTTACTGGTTTCGCTTGCAACCTGTAGTGGAAAACTCAACTGAACCGACGGGGGTATCATGAAAATCCTGACATTATTTGTGGCGGCCGGTATTGCCGCCGGTGCCGCACATGCCGAACCGAGCATCGAGCGCGGCGAATACCTTGTGCGTGGCATCGCCGGATGCGGCAATTGCCACACGCCACTGGGTCCTGACGGCTTCGTCATGGAACAGGAACTGGGCGGGCGGCTGGTCGAACAGAACGAGATGTTCACCGCCATCGCTCCCAACATCACCCCCAGCGGCAGCGTCGCCGAATGGTCGGACGCAGAGCTTGCCCGGGCGATCCGCGAAGGCATCCGGCCCGACGGCTCGCTGATCGGCCCGCCGATGCCGTTCCCGATGTACCGCGGCCTGGGCGACGACGACCTGGCCTCGATCGTGATGTTCCTGCGCACCCTGCCCGCGGTCGACCACGATCCCGGCACCTCAACCTACAACAAGCCCCTGCCGCCCGCCTACGGCCCGCCGGTCGAAAGCGTCACTGCGCCCGTGCAAGGCGTCACCGTGGAATACGGCCAATACCTTGCGGGTCCGGTGGCGCACTGCCTGGAATGTCACACACCCTTCGGGCCGGAAGGCCCAATGCTGGAGACCGACCTGGGCCGCGGCGGGTTCGAGTTTCATGGACCCTGGGGCGTCAGCGTCGCGGCCAACCTGACCTCGCACGAAGATGGGCTGGCGGGCCACAGCGACGACGAATTGCGGCAGATGATCACGCAGGGCGTCCAGCCCGACGGCAAGCCGATGATGCCGCCGATGCCCTATGGTTACCTGGCGCAAATGACCGGGGACGACCTTTCCGCCATCATTCTCTACTTGCGCAGTCTGCCGCCGCTGCCCGACAAGGGGTGATCCGACCTGCCCGCCGGCGCGTCAGTCCAGCAGCAACCGCAGCCGGATCACGGACGCGTCGTCGGCCAGGTAGGTCGGAGGCGGCGGGTCGTCCTCGAACCCCAGCGACCGGTAAAGCGGCAGCGCCTCGATGTGGCGGTTGAGCGCGCCAAGCCGCATTTCGCCATAGCCCAGCGCCCGCGCCTCGGCGATCAGCGCATGGCACAGCGCGCGGCCGATGCCGTGACCGCGGGCGCGCGGCGCGACGAACATGCGGTTCATCTCGCAGACCCTGCCCGCGACCGGCTTCAGCATCACGATCCCGGCCGGGTCGCCGTCCAGCATGCACTCGCCCTTCGGCGGATTGAAATGGGCGCGGAAGTCAGCCAGCATTTCTTCGAATCGCTGTTCCGCCAGGTATTGCCGGACCTGGTCGGCGCGCTCGGGAAAGCGGTCCAGCAGGAAGCCGACGAAATCCCAGGCCAGGCCAGTCACCGCGGCGATGTCGTCGTCGCTGCGGGCCTTGGCGATCCGGGTCATGGCGCGTCGGCCCGAAAGGCCGCGTCAACCGGCGTCTGCAACCCGGTGACCAGCGCGTTCGTCGTGCTTGCCATGCCGATCACCGCCAGCAACTCGCCGTGCTGTTCCGGCGTCATGCCCTTGGCGCGCGCCGCCGCCGTGTGCGAATGGATGCAATATGCGCAGCCATTGGTGACCGAGACCGCGATATAGAGCATCTCCTTGACCAGCGGGTCCAGCGCTCCGGGCGCCATGACCACCTTCAACCGCTCCCAGGTTGCCCGCAGTAACGCCGGGTCATGCGCCAGCGCGCGCCAGAAGTTGTTGACGTAATCGGTGCCGCGCACCGCACGGATGTCGTCGAAGACGGCCAACGCCTCGGCGCTGGCCTCCTCGTCGCTCAACAAAGGCACCGTCGCCATCAGACCATCGCGAAGATGCGGGCCGGACCGCCCGAGCCGCCCCGATGGGTCGGCGCGCCGACCACCAGCGTCGCCCCGGCAGCGGGCACCTGGTCGAGTCCTGCAAGGCACTCGATGCCGTAGCGGTTGGTCGGCAGCCAGGCATAATGCGCGGCGAAGTCGGCGCTTGGCCCGTGATCGAGCGACAGCGTGTCGACCGCGATCGCGACCGCGCCGGTGGCTTCCATCAGCATCTGCATCGCCTCCACATGGAAGCCTGGGAAATGCATCACGCCGTCGCCGTCGGCATTGCGGAAACCCGTCGCCCGCCGACCTTGCCGGCCCAGCCCGAATGCATCGCGACACAGGCCTTGTCGGGGATGTCGCCATTGGCGGCGATCCAGGCCGTCAGGTCGTCCGGCGTGACCTGCGCATCGGGCTCCTCGGCCGCCCGTGCCGCGATATCGACGACGCACAGCGGCACCACCAGGTTGCCGACCGGGATCTCGTCGACCGACTGGCCGTCGGCCGAGAAATGCAGCGGCGCGTCGATATGGGTGCCGGTGTGCTCGTTGATCGTCAGGTTGAAGAGGTTGAAGCCGTGTTCGGCGAAATTGAACACCTGTTCCGCCGAAAACCCCGGAGCGCCGAAATAGGTCGGGAAGCTCGCCGTCATAGGCATGGGTCATGTCGACCACGCCGCCATGCGCCCGCCGCCATCGCGGGCGGCGCGGCGCAGAGCACCGCCGACGGCGGCCGCCGCCGCCGTCGCGGCGCTGGCCCGAAAGAAATCGCGGCGCGATCAGCATCCGCTCCTTCACGGCTTTCATCACGCAGATATCGCACATGTTTCAATCCTTTCCCGGGTTCTGGGCTTGTTCAAATCGACGTCTGGCCGCGCCCCGCGCCAAGGGCCTCGCATCGCGGGAATGGCGCAACTCGCTGGCCCCGACAGGAGTAGCCTAGCGGATGACGGGGCCAGGCGTCATTTGCTTTGTCAGATCGGGGGTTTTGCCGCTGGCAGGGTTTCGGCGAAGCGTGTAGGACGGGGCCGATGACGACGACCCTGACGATCCGCCGCCCCGACGACTGGCACCTGCACCTGCGCGATGGCGCGATGCTGCGGGCGGTGCTGCCCGAGACCGCGCGCCATTTCGCCCGCGCCATCGTCATGCCCAACCTGGTGCCGCCGGTGGTCACCGGCGACGAGGCCGCGGCCTATCGCGACCGGATCCTGGCGGCGCCTGCCCGAGGGCCGCGCGTTCACGCCGCTGATGACGCTCTACCTGACCGAGGGCACCGACCCGCGACGATGTCGCGGCGGCCCACGCCGGTCGGGCCTGATCAGCGGCCGTCAAGCTGTATCCGGCCGGGGCCACCACCAATTCCGCCTCCGGGCGTGCGCGACTTCGACCAGGTGCGCGGCGTGCTGGAGCGCATGGCCGAGATCGGCCTGCCGCTGTGCGTGCATGGCGAGGTGACCGACCCGGAGGTCGACATCTTCGACCGCGAGGCGGTGTTCATCGACCGCGTGCTCGACCCGATCCGCCGCGCCACACCCGGCCTGCGCGTGGTGATGGAGCATATCACCACCCGAGACGGCGTCGATTATGTCCGCGCCGGGCGGCGACGACCTGGGCGCGCACGATCACCACGCATCACCTGGTCATCAACCGCAACCATATTCTGGTCGGCGGCATCAAGCCGCATTACTACTGCCTGCCGGTGGCCAAACGCGAGGAACACCGCCTGGCGCTGCGCGCCGCCGCCACCTCCGGCGACGCGGCGGTTCTTCCTCGGCACCGACAGCGCGCCGCACGTCGATGCGCTGAAGGAGCAGGCCTGCGGCTGCGCGGGCTGCTTCACCGCCACCAACACCCTGTCGATTCTGGCCGAGGTCTTCGAGACAGGACGGCGCGCTGGACCGGCTGGAGGCCTTCACCTCGCTCAACGGGCCCGCCTTCTACGGCTTGCCGGTGAACGACGACCGGATCACGCTGACGAAGGGCGATCCCGTCGCCTACCCGGCAAGGATCGACACCGGCGACGGCCCGGTGACGGTCTTCGATCCCGGTTTTCCGCTGCATTGGCGGGTCGTGGATTGAACGTGTCGCCAAAGAGATCGCAATGCCTCCGGCGGGGATACTTCAACAGACCAAAGACGAAAAGGTGCCCGATGATCCCTTCCGCTTTCCCTGCAAAGGACGAGATGGCCCGGCTCACGGCGCGCATGCTGCTGGAGATCGAGGCGGTGCATTTCAACGCGCGCGAGCCCTATCAGCTACGCCTCCGGCCTGCCCGGCCCGACCTATATCGACTGCCGCAAGCTGATCTCGTTTCCGCGCATCCGCTCGACGCTGATGGATTTCATGGCCGTCACCGTGATGCGCGACGCCGGGTTCGAGGCGTTCGACAACATCGCCGGCGGCGAGACGGCGGGCATTCCCTTTGCCGCCCTGGTGGCCGAACGGCTGGCCCTGCCGATGACCTATGTGCGCAAGAAGCCCAAGGGCTATGGCCGCAACGCCCGGATCGAGGGCGAGATGACCGAGGGACAGCGCGTGCTGCTGGTCGAGGACCTGACCACCGACGGCGGCACCAAGCTGAGCTTCGTCGATGCGATCCGCGAGACCGGGGCCACCTGCGGCCACACGGCGGTGATCTTCTACTACGGCATCTTCCCCGAGACCGAAAAGACGCTGGGCGATCACGGCGTCGCGCTGCACTACCTCTGCACCTGGTGGGATGTGCTGGCCGAGGCGCGGGCGCAAGGCACGTTCGACGCCGCCACGCTGAGCCGAGGTCGAGGCCTT
This sequence comes from uncultured Alphaproteobacteria bacterium, assembly GCA_963768205.1. Classification (GTDB taxonomy): domain Bacteria; phylum Pseudomonadota; class Alphaproteobacteria; order Rhodobacterales; family Rhodobacteraceae; genus JAHELH01. The sequence goes on from CAVYHB010000001.1 coordinate 246,394, forward strand.
TCTGACCAATCCGCGCGCCTGGCAGGAGGCGCGGAAATAATTCTTCGCCCGGCTGTGGGTGCTTTGTGAACAACTCGGTACCGCGGGATCGGCCCCACCCAAGGGGTCGATGGCAATTGCCCGCAGACGGCTAGATGTGGTATAGGCAGCGGGCAGAAGGGCGGGTGGTGGGGGTTATACCACCGCTTATCCCCCGAGATATTGGAGGTTTCCGCCATGGCGTTTCTCGCACTATGCACGCTCCACGAGGGCCGGGGGGCAGCATGAACGAGATCACGACCATCAAGCCGGGGGCGGCGGCCTGCCGAGGACGGTGCCTTGCCGCACAACATCGAGGCCGAGCAGCAGCTGCTGGGCGCGATCCTGACCAACAACGACATCTACGACCGGGTCGCGGCGATCGTCAGCCCGGAACATTTCTACGACCCCGTCCATGCCCGCATCTTCGAGGTCGCGGCCTCCCGCATCGCCAAGAACGCGCTGGCTTCGCCGGTGACGCTGAAGGCGTTCCTGGAGGACGACGAGGGCCTGAAGGAACTGGGCGGCCCGGCCTACCTGGCGCGGCTGGCGGCGGCGGCGATTTCGAGCTTCGCGGCCCGCGACTATGCCCAGATGATCTATGACCTGGCGATCCGGCGCGAACTGATCCGGCTGGGCCAGGACATCTCGGCCAAGGCGCAGCAGATGGACGTGTCCAGCGAGCCCGCCGACCAGATCGTCGAGGCGGAACAGGCGCTCTACCAGCTGGGCGAGGCCGGCAAGTCCGACACCGGCTTCCAGTCGTTCCTGCGCGCGGTGACCGATGCGGTAAACGTCGCCAATGCCGCCTACCAGCGCGACGGCGGGCTGGCGGGGGTGTCGACGGCGCTGACCGATCTCGACAAGAAACTGGGCGGGTTGCACCGGTCGGACCTGCTGATCCTCGCGGGGCGTCCATCGATGGGCAAGACCTCGCTGGCCACCAATATCGCCTTCAACATCGCCAAGGCCTACAAGCGCGGCAAGCTGCACGACGGCAGCGAGGGCGCGGTCAACGGCGGCGTCGTGGGGTTCTTTTCACTCGAGATGAGTGCCGAGCAGCTCGCCGCCCGGATTCTGTCAGAGGCATCCGAAGTGCCCAGCGAACAGATCCGGCGCGGCGACATGACCGAGGCCGAATTCCGGCGGTTCGTCGAGGCGGCGAAGGCGCTGGAAGCCTGCCCGCTTTATATCGACGACACGCCGGCCCTGCCGATCAGCCAATTGGCCGCGCGCGCCCGGCGACTGAAGCGGACGCACGGGCTGGACGTGCTGATCGTCGACTACCTGCAACTGGTGCGCGGCGCCGGGCGCAGCGAGAACCGGGTCAACGAGGTCAGCGAGATCACCCAGGGCCTGAAGGCCATCGCCAAGGAACTGGATATCCCGGTGATGGCGCTGTCCCAGCTTTCGCGCCAGGTCGAGCAGCGCGAGGACAAGCGGCCGCAGCTGTCCGACCTGCGCGAATCGGGCTCGATCGAGCAGGACGCCGACGTGGTGATGTTCGTGTTCCGCGAGGAATACTACAAGGAACGCGAGAAGCCGGGCGATCACGAGATGGAAAAGATGGCCAAGTGGCAGGAAGAGATGGAGGCGCTGCACGGCAAGGCCGAGGTGATCATCGGCAAGCAGCGGCACGGGCCCATCGGCCACGTGGAACTGAGCTTCGAGGGCCGCTTCACCCGGTTCGGCAACTTGGTCAAGCCGTGGCAGCAGGACGGCGGGTCCGAAGGCTTCAGCTAAGATTGCGACCGACCCGGCTGGGTCCTGCGCGCACCACGCATCCGAAAGCCCATTGGCGCAACTGTGAATTGCAACGGCCTGCCAAGGCGGTAGTCTTGGGCATGTCGCGCATCCTCGAGTTTTGCCTGGTCCTGACCCTGCTCCTGCCGCACCCGGCGCGGGCAGACGGCGTCGAGGTTGATCTGGAACTGCTGCTGATGGTCGACGTGTCGCGGTCGATGTCGCCCTACGAGCTGGAAATCCAGCGTCGCGGCTATGTCGAGGCGTTGCGCGGCGACGCGGTTTTCGCCGCGATCCGAAGCGGCCCGTTGCAGCGCGTGGCGATGAGCTACGTCGAATGGGCCGGCACCAACAGCCAGCGCGTCATCGTCGATTGGAAACTGCTGGAAACCCGCGCCGATCTGGACCGCTTCGCCGGTATACTGGCCAATGATTTCAACACAGACCTGCGCCGCACCTCGATCTCGGGCGCGATCCGGTTCGGCGGCCGACAGTCTGAATCACAACGTCTATGACGGCTGGCGGCGGGTGATCGACGTCTCGGGCGACGGGCCGAACAACAACGGCGCGCCCGTCGTGCAGGCCCGCGATGCGGCGCTGGCGCAGGGCATCACGATCAATGGCCTGCCGCTGATGACCCGCGACGGCATGGGGGGGCAGTGGCACCTCGACGACCTCGACGCCTATTACCGCGGCTGTGTCATCGGCGGTCCCGGCGCCTTCGTCATTCCGGTGCTGGACTGGACCGGGTTTGCCGATGCCGTCCGCCGCAAACTGGTTCTGGAGATCGCCGACCGCAGGGGGCTTGCGCCGATCCCGGCCCAGTACGGTGCAGTCCCATCCTACGACTGCCTGATCGGTGAAAAGATCTGGGAACGCAACCGGCGCTACTATGACGAACCATAACGCCGGCTGACCCCAGCTTTCCGCTTGCTCTCGGGCTGGGCCAAGGTCAAAACACGATCCCATGAGCACCGGAACCCTGACCGTCGACCTGGACGCCGTGGCCGCCAACTGGCGGGCGCTCGACGCACTGTCCGCCGCCACCTGCGAGACCGCGGCGACGATCAAGGCCGACGCCTACGGCCTGGGCGCCGGGCCGGTCGCGCGGGCGCTGGCCCAGGCGGGTGCGCGGACCTTCGCAGTGGCCTTCGCCGAGGAAGGCGCAGCGCTGCGCGACGCGCTTGGCCCCGGTCCCGCGATCATGGTCTATGCCGGGCACATGGCCGGCGACACCGACATGATCGGCGACCTGGGCCTGACTCCGATGCTGAACTCGATCGAACAGGTGACGCGCCACGTCGAGGCGCTGCCGGGCCACCCTTTCGGCATCCAGCTTGATTCGGGCATGAACCGGCTGGGCATGGAGCCAGAGGAATGGGCCGCGGTGCGCGAGATAGCGCTGCGCCTCAATCCGGTGCTGATCATGAGCCACCTGGCCTGCGCCGACGAGCCGGATCACCCGATGAATGACCAACAGCTACAGCAGTTCGTCGAAATGTCCGAAGCGACAGGCGTGCCGCTGTTCGCTCGCCGCCACCGGCGGCGTGATGCTGGGCAAGGACTATCATTTCGACATGACGCGTCCCGGGGTGGGGCTTTACGGCGGCCTGCCCTTCGATGCGGCACGACCCGTGGCGCGGCTGTCGCTGCCGGTGATCCAGACCCGTGAACTGGAACCCGGAGAGCCCGTGGGCTACGGCAACGCCTGGATCGCCGAGAAAGCGACCCGGATCGCCACCCTGTCCTGCGGCTATGCTGACGGGCTGATCCGGGCGATGTCGAACCAGGCGGTGCTGTTCGCGGGCGACGAGCCCTGCCCGCTGGTGGGCCGGGTGTCGATGGATCTGATCACCGTGGATGTCAGCCACCTTGACCACAGCCCCGGAAAGCTGGACATCCTCTGCCAGCACCAGACCGTCGATGACCTGGCGGCGGCGGCGGGGACCATCGGCTATGAAATCCTGACATCGCTGGGTGCCCGCTACAGTCGGCGCTACGCCGGCACCGGGGCATGATCCTGCTCAGCCCGCTGGCGGCCGTGGGCCGGTCCTTCCTGGCGTTGGTTGCCGGCATCGGTCGCGTCACCCTCTACCTGCTGTCGACGCTCAGCCACCTGCTGCGCCCGCCCTTCTACGTCCGCGAATTCCTTCACGCGCTGATGAGCATCGGCTATTTCAGCCTGCCGGTCGTCGGGCTGACCGCGTTTTTCACCGGTGGCGCGCTGGCATTGCAGATCTATTCGGGCGGCGCGCGGTTCAACGCCGAAGCCGTGGTGCCGCAGATCGTCGCCATCGGCATGGTGCGCGAACTGGGGCCGGTGCTGGTCGGGCTGATGATCGCGGCCCGCGTGACCTCGTCCATCGCCGCCGAGATCGCCACGATGAAGGTGACCGAACAGATCGACGCGCTGGTGACCCTGTCGACGCATCCGATGAAATACCTGACCCTGCCGCGCGTGCTGGCCGCCGTGCTGATCGTGCCCGCGCTGGTGGGGCTGGGCGACGTGATCGGCATCTTGGGCGGCTGGCTTGTCTCGACCCAGTCGCTGGGCTTCAACTCGCCCGCCTATCTCAAGAACACCGTCGATTTTCTGGAAAACTGGGACGTCGTGTCGAGCCTCGTCAAAGGTGCGGCTTTCGGCGGCATCGCGGCGCTGATGGGCTGCTATTTCGGCATGAACTCGGGCCGCGGCGCGATGGGCGTGGGCCAGGCCACCAAGGGCGCGGTCGAGGCGGCGGCGATCCTGATCCTGGCGGCGAATTTCCTGCTCACCAACCTGTTCTTCTCGGCATGATCGAGCTGCGCGATGTCAGAAAGGCCTTCGGGGCCAACCGGGTGCTGCGCGGCGTCGACCTGACGATCGCGAAGGGCGAAAGCATGGTGATCATCGGCGGGTCGGGAACCGGCAAGTCGGTGGCGCTGAAATGCATCCTCGGGCTGATCGCGCCCGACAGCGGCACGATCCTTCTGGACGGCGAGGACGTGGCCCGGGCCGAACGCGACGCGTTCCTGGCGCGGTTCGGGATGCTGTTCCAGGGCGGCGCGCTGTTCGATTCGCTGCCCGTCTGGCAGAACGTCGCCTTCCGCCTGCTGCGCGGATCGCTGAAGCGCCCCAAGGACGAGGCGCGCGCCATCGCGGTAGAAAAGCTTCGCCGCGTCGGGATGAAACCCGAGGTCGCCGACCTCTACCCCGCCGAACTGTCGGGCGGCATGCAGAAGCGCGTCGGGCTGGCCCGGGCGATTGCGGCGGAGCCCGAAATCATCTTTTTCGACGAGCCCACGACCGGCCTAGACCCGATCATGTCCGGCGTCATCAACGAACTGATCCGCGAGATCGTGGTCGAGATGGGCGCGACAGCGATGACCATCACCCATGACATGCGGTCCGTGCGCGCCATCGCCGACAAAGTGGCGATGCTGCATGACGGAGTGATCCAGTGGACCGGGCCTGTGGGGCAGATGGACGATTGCGGCGACCCCTATCTCCACCAGTTCGTCAAGGGGCTGGCCGAGGGACCGATCGAGGCGGTGCGGTAGCAAAAGAGCCCGGCGCTTGTCGTATTGCGGCATGACGGCACTGCGGACTTACCGGACTCGTGCAGCCGCAGCGAATGCAATTGCAGAAATATGAAAGTGGCGTTTGCGCCTGCAGCACTGGAGATTTCGAAGCGTAGCGGATTTCCCCGTTCCGGACATTCAGCCGTGTCGATCTCGGCAGAATTCAAACCGCCCGTTCGCTGCGGCTGAGTTCAATGATCGAGACGCAGGACTAATTTGGCATTCGCATTGGCGGATCGGTCGGCCGCTGTCGTGGCGCAAATCGTCATCCCTGGATCATCTATATGCAAGCCACGTAGCAACTCCCCCTATTTCTTCTTTTCAACATCTGGTTCGTGCCAATCTTCACTGTCATCTAATTGCTGTGCTTAACGTCGGTTCAAAGTATGTGGGCATGAAGCTGTTGCATTGAAGCTGAACGAGAATAACGTGCTGCGCACCACGTCGCCCCCGTGCATCACAGTGACCTTTGCAGATCAAGCACATGTACGGCCACATTGAGCAGGATCAGGTAGGTCGAAAAGAAAGGCAATCCCGCTGTTCGGGCAGAAAAAAAAGGCGCAGCCACGGGCCGCGCCTTTCTGAATCAATCTCGAACCGCCCTTACATACCAAGCGACGCCTTATAGACCGCAATCTGGCTGTCACGTCCGATCTGATCTGTGATCTTCTCCCACGCCGCGGCGATGGCGTCGGCGGTTTCCTGAGCCGAGCCGTACTGACCGGCGTAGCCCTTCGCCAGTTCGTCTTCGGCGACCGAATAGTACTGGAAGATGCCGGGTATTCGCGGCTCGATCGCCGCGTTCGGGTGATTGTAGCTGTCGGCGTTAGACCCGAGGTAATCCTCGACATAGGCCCGGTCATAGCCCGCTTCTTCCCATTCTTCGTACTGGAAGTGCGAGTTCCTATACGGCTGGAAGCCTGACGGATAGGCCGACGCCCAAAGCGACAGGTCCTTGCCCCCAAGATGGGCGGCCGCAGACCACGCGGCTTTCTTCTTTTTCTCGTCACTGTCGACTGTGGCCATGACATAAACGCCCCAGCCGATATAGGCCATGTTGGGCGCCTCGTTGCGGGTCTCTTCCCAGGCGCCGTCCAAGGCGTTGTAGACCCTGTCTGAGGCGGGGTTGATCCCGAAGCCGACCACATCGCCCACAACGGAGGTGTCCGAGGTGCGCGCGCTGGAGCCCACATCGCCCCACCACATCAGCATCGAGCCCGTGCCGGCCAGGAACTGTTGGAACGCAGTGGTGCCGGGGTCAGCGTTGATCTGGTCGGCCGGATAGGCACCCGCCTCGATCAGGTCCATTACGTCCTGGATCGCCTGGACCCAAGCCGGGTTGTTGACCATTGGCTTCATGGTCTCGGGATCGAACAGCCAGGCCGGGCTCCCCGGGTGCTTGGCATAGGCGGCCGCGCGATTTTCCAGGAAGTAGAAGCCAAAGCCGCCCCAGCCTTTGAGCGGATCGAGATAGCCATGCGCCGGCAATCCGGTGAGCGGATCTTCCTTGCCGATCAGATCCTTGGAGACCTGGTTCACCTCTTGCCATGTGGTCGGCACCTCGGCGCCACCGATGCCTTCGGGTCCAAAGTAGTCCTTGCGATAGGCAAACGTGTGGCAATCGCCATCGATGGAAATCCGATAGGTCTTGCCATCCCAGGTGCCCACGGGCGCCTTCAGATAGTCGACATAGTCGTCCATATCGATCTGTTCTTTGACCCAGTCGGGCATTTCCGAGGCCAGCCCCTTGCCAAGAACGTCGCCCTCGAACGGGGCACCCATCTCGATGATGTCGAAATCCACAGTGCCGGTCGCAATCGATTGCTGCAGGCGCGCGTTGTAGTCGGCTTGCGCGAGGTCGATCCAGTTGATCTTGGCACCGGTATAGGCCTCCCATGGTTTCAGGAAACCGCGGAACAGGAAGTTGTGCAGGTTCTGGTTGTTCAGCCCCATAAAAGTCAGCTCGACCCCGGCGAACTCTCCCTCGGCGACGTTTTCCTTTGTCGCCCCCAGGCACATCTCGCCCACTTTCTGCCAATCGCTATCGGTCGGCGACCCTGCCCCCACGCCCGGAATTTTCAGGATTTCGGCGCGAACGTTACCATGACTGGCGGCCTTTGACCCATTCGGCATCATCGCCACGGCGCCAAGCGCAGCGGAGCCTTTCAGCATCTGCCTGCGGTTCATTTTCTGCGCCGCCAGAATGTAATTATAGAGTTCGACCTTCATGTGCATCCTCCCAGGAAAAGCATCAAATTATCAGAGGTGAAAAGATGACAAGCGCACGGATTTATTTTGTTTTTATGCCTGGCTGCGCCGGATGATCCCCCACTGAGGATTGAGTATGATCGAGATTGACGCCAAGTCAACAAAAGCCGCAGGCGCCCGTGGACAGGTGCAATAGCTTTGTCTAGCATCCTGCTTTGAAGCGAAGGATCGCGTGCATGGCAGACGTCAGAATCCAGGATATCCGAAAATCCTATGGAGCTGTTGAAGTCATCCACGGTGTAAACATCGACATTGCCGATGGTGAATTCGTGGCCCTTGTTGGCCCTTCCGGTTGCGGGAAATCCACCTTGTTGCGGATGATCGCGGGACTAGAGCCAATCAATGGCGGCACGATCTCTATCGGGGACAGGGTCGTGAACAACCTGCCGCCGGCGCAGCGCGATATCGCGATGGTATTCCAGACCTACGCGCTATACCCGCACAAATCTGTCGCCGAGAACATGGGCTTCGCCCTGAAAGTCGCGAAGGCCGACAGGGCCGAGATCGCGCGCCGGGTCAACGAGGCGGCGGGAATCCTGAGCCTTACCGAGTATCTTGACCGAAAGCCTCGGCATCTGTCCGGCGGGCAGCGTCAGCGCGTCGCCATGGGCCGGGCAATCGTGCGCAATCCGAAGGTCTTTCTGTTCGACGAGCCGCTGTCGAACCTCGATGCAAAGCTGCGGATCCAGATGCGCACCGAGATCAAGGAGCTGCACCAACGGCTCAAGACCACGACCGTGTTCGTGACCCATGACCAGATCGAAGCAATGACCCTGGCTGACCGGATCGTCGTGATGCAGGGCGGACGAATTGAACAGGTGGGAACGCCGCTCGATCTCTATGATAATCCTGCCAATGCATTTGTCGCGACGTTCATCGGGTCTCCGTCGATGAACCTGTTGCCAGGCGATTTGGCAGGACGCGAGGTCACGGTCGGCGGGCGGAAGTTCGGCGGTCCCGACGGGACTGGCAAGGTCATGCTCGGGGTGCGCCCGGAGCATCTGATCCTGTCGGAAGACGGACTTGCGATGGAGGTGAAGGTAGTGGAGCCAACGGGGTCAGAGACCATGGTCTTTCTACGGGTTGATGGGCAGGATATCACGGCCGTGTTCCGGGAACGCCACGCGTTCAAACCCGGCGAAGTGATCCATCTGCAACCCGATCCCAACCACCTGCATGTTTTCGATGCCACTTCCGGGATTCGGCTTTAATATCTGACCAATGGGAGGCTGCGGTGCTGAAAGGAATTGACCCAATTCTGAACGCCGACGTGCTATTTGCGCTGCGCGCCATGGGGCACGGCGATGACCTGATCATTGCCGACACGAACTTTCCCTCAGACAGCGTCGCGCGAGAAACGGTTTTGGGCGAGGTTCTGCGGATCGACCGACCGGCGTCGGACGTCGTGCGGGCCGTTCTGTCGGTCTATCCGATTGACACATTCGTGGATGATGCAGCGGCACGAATGGAAGTGGTGGACGAACCCGATACAATTCTGCCCGTCATGAAGGAAGTTCAGGCCGAAGTGTCGTGCCGTCGGTGGCCCCGAATTGATGAGCATCGAACGGTTCGCGTTCTATGACCGCGCGAAACAGGCCTATGCGGTCATCCAGACCGGTGAACGACGCTTCTACGGCTGCTTTGCATTTCGCAAGGGCGTCGTACCCCCGGACGAAGAATAGGCGATGGGCAGGTTCGCCTCGGTCGACGGATTTGCCGCCGTCCCTGGCGGAAGGACAAACCGCATGCGCGTAGGCAGGGTCAGAAAGGGTTCTCAGCCTGGGATGCCGTACTTTCCATTTTCGCGCTTAACACCGCTTGGTCGCCTCGCTAACCTCGCTTCATGAACGTCGAGGGCGATCTTCTTCACACCGTCACAGCCGACAATATCTCGGACGCCCGAAGGCGTCTGGGCAAGCTGATGGTATGGGGGACCGCCCTTTTATGCGTCGCGCTGGCGCTCTGGCAGATGGCGCACGCGATGGGTCGCGTTTCCCCTGGCTTCGATACATGGCGCCCGGTTCTTTACGCCTACATGCTATGGGCCACCGCGCTTTGCGCCGCGCAGGTGATCGTGAATGGCGAGAAGGGCAAACGCACCCTGTTCGTTCTGCCCGCCGCTCTTTTTGTCATCAGCCTTGTGGTGTTTCCGCTGCTCTTCGCGCTCTACATCTCTTTCACCGACTGGAACCTGGCGTCTGCCTCTGGCCCGCAAGCCAATGGCTGGGACAACTTGGTTGAGATGTGGAATGACGGGTTCTACTGGAACGCGCTGAAAAACATGGTTTATTACGTGCTGGCGGTCAGCGTGGAATACGTGATCGCCTTCGGCTTGGCTCTGCTGCTCAACGCCCAAATCCGTGCCCGAAAATTTTTCCGCGTCGTCTTCCTGCTTCCGCTGATGCTGAGCCCCGTGGCCGTGTCATGGATGATCGGAAAGTCGATGCTGGAGGTCCGATTTGGCCCGATCTCGCGACTTGTCCGGGAACTTGGGTTCGAGCCGAGCTTTTTCGGGTCGCCCGAGATTGCGCGATTCATGATCATGGCGATGGACGCCTGGACCTTCATTCCCTTCATGATGATCATGCTGTTGGCGGGCCTGCAGGCGCTTCCACGCGAGGTGATCGAAGCGTCCAAGGTGGATGGCGCCACCGGATGGCAAAGCTTCAAGGAAGTGATCTTCCCTCTGATGTTGCCCGTCTCGGTCACGGCCATTGTCATCCGGATCATCTTCAAACTAAAGCTGGCGGACATCATCATCAACGTCACCTCGGGCGGTCCCGGAGGCGCGACGGACTCGGTTACCAGTTTCATATTCCGGGAATATCGGGATCGCTCGAATGTCGGCTACGGAACCCTGCTGGCAATGGTCTATCTGGTGCTGATCGTCATCTTCGTAACGCTGCTATTGAAGTTCGTCAGCCGCTGGATGGAGCGCCCGGCATGAGCGCGGTTTTCAAGGATCACGAGGGCGACCGTCGTCGCAAGACAAAATGGTGGGCCAGCCGCATTGCGATCTATGCCGCCTTGCTGACCTGGGCCGTCATCTGCCTGTTCCCGATCTTCTGGACGATTACAACGTCCTTCAAACTGGCGCCGGACGTGATGAAGGGGAACATGATTCCCTGGTGGGACTTCACGCCAAGATGGAAGGGCTGGGAGTTCGATTGGCCTGTCGCCCAGCCTGATCGGCGAAGTTTCGACGGTGCGTGAAGAGTTTATGAAACGGTTCCTGAACAGCACCATCGTTTCGATTTCGTCCTCGACCCTGGCAGTCGTGCTTGGATCATTGGCCGCATACGGGTTGTCGCGTTTCAACTATCAGTTCGGGTTCATGCGAAACTCTGATATCTCCTTCTTTTTTCTGAGCCAGATGATCCTGCCGCCGGTGGTGTTGGCTCTGCCCTTCCTCGTGCTCTATAAATCGCTCGCGTTGCTTGACAGTCGCATCGGGTTGATCCTGCTCTATACGCTCATGGTTCTGCCCATTGTGATCTGGATCATGCGCGACCAGTTTCAGGGCATTCCGATCGAACTGGAAGAGGCGGCTCTTGTGGACGGCCTTGGCATTTGGGGCGCCTTCCTGCAGATCGTGTTGCCCATTGCCCTGCCCGGGATGGTGGCAGCGTTCATCCTGTCGCTGGTCCTGTGCTGGAACGAATATTTCTTTGCGGCCCTTCTGACATCGACCGATGCCAAGACATTGCCCGTCATGGTCGCCTCACAGACCGGATCGCAAGGGATCAATTGGTGGTCGATGGCGGCTTTGTCGTCGGCGGCGATCCTGCCGCTGGTGGTTGTGGCGGTGTTCCTTGAGAAATACATCATCAAGGGAATGGCCGCCGGCGCGGTCAAATAGCTTATTCCATGTTGGTATGACGTGCGCGCATCTCGTCCGGCGCCGCTGTCAGAATATCGCGCAGGCGAAGCACCATCATCTCGAACAGCACGAATAGAGCGCCTTCATAGATCGATCCCATCGGCAGGATCGATTGCGCCCGATTGCCCTGATCGTCGACCATCGTCTGGGCAGGAACGTGCAACACATGATCCGCGATCCTGGCAGCCGAAGCATTCGAATTCGCTGTCAGAAACACCACCTTCGCGCCGTCCCGCTGCGCAACCCCGATCAAAGCGGAAACCGTCGAAAGTTCGCCCGGCCCTGCGGAGACGACGAACAGATCGCCCTCTTTCAGGGGCGGTGCGTTCATGTCGCCAACCATCCCGGCATTCAAACCAAGGTGATAAAGACGCATGGCCAGGCCCCGCATCTGCAGTCCTTCCCGACCGCAGCCATAGAGCAAGATGTTGCGCGCTTCGGCGATCATCTTGCAGGCGGCGTTGAAACCGGCGTCGGACACAGCGTCCAGAACGCTGTCAAGCTCGGCCAGCGCCATTTTGTGCCTACCCACCAACGCCAAGCTCCTTTGCGATGTCCTTGGTCTGCTGGTACAGACGGCGAAACAGGCCATGTGCCTTATCATAAGTGTCGTTTGATTGTGCCGGGATCACCTTATCAACCGGGTTCCAGCGCCTGATATCCTGCCTCTCGACCAGCCCGACGGCAAGCGCGGCAAGAAATGCGTCGCCGAAACTGGCCCCGGTCGTCTTTTCGCACAGAACCTGGTCGATCCCGGTGATGTCAGAGGTCGCCTGCAGCCAAAGCGGGTTCTGGGTTCCGCCCCCCACTGCCAGCAGACGGGTGGGCGATTGGCCAAGTTCCGAGAAGGTGTCGGTCACATGCCGCGTTCCGTGCGCGATGCCTTCGATCAGTGCGCGGTAGATGTCACCGCGTGTGTGGGTCAGATTCAGGCCGAACAGGACGCCCTTGGCGTTCACGTCATGGATTGGCGTCCGCTCGCCCGAGAAATAGGGCAGCATCAAAAGGCCATTGGCACCCGGTGGCGACGCGGCGGCCTCTGCCGCCAGCAGCGGGAAGGCTTCATCCAGGTTCAGGTCGCGGGCGAACTGGTCGCGAAACCAATGGGTCAGAGTGCCGGATGTGGCGAGCCCGGCCATCGTGGCATGCTCGCCCTCAAACAGCCAAGGTGCATACCAAAGCCGCGCGTCGGCCACCCGGGATTGCGCCCGCAGGATGATGAAAATGGTCGAGCCGTACATCATCATCATGTCGCCGGGCTGATCGACACCGACAGACAACGCCTCGGCCGCCGCGTCAATCGTGCCGACCGTCACAGGGGTGCCCTGGGCCAGCCCGGTAGTTTTGGCCGCAGCTTCTGTGACATGCCCCGCGATCTCGTTCGACCACATAAGCCGGGGCAGTTTGTTCAACGGGACGATGTCGTCCGCCAGATCGTCCACCCAGGACAGGGTGGCCACGTCATAGAGCGGCGAGAAGTTGGCAGCGGTGTAGTGGTCGATCACAACCTCGCCGGTGAGACGTTGCACGAGGAAGCTTGTGGACGTCAGGATATGCGCACAACGAGCATGGATCTCGGGGCGCTGGCGTTTGAGCCAAAGGATTTTCGGGCCCACCGATTGCGAGGTCAGCGCATTGCAGCAGCGCGCGATGATCGTGTCCTCGCCAATGCGCTGTGTCAGTTCACGAACCTCAGCCTCGGCCCGCCCATCGACGCCGTAAAGCACCCCGTTCATCAAGGGCTGTCCGTCGCCATCGACCGGCAGCATGCACGGTCCGATGGCGCTGCAGGCGACGGCGGCGACCTTCCTGGGGTCAACGCCGCTTTTGTCCAAAAGTGCCTTGCACACGAAGACAAAATCGGCCCACCAGTCCTCTTCTGGCCGGTGCTCGGCCCAGCCCGGGCGCGGCACAAGCATCTTGTGTCCGCGCGCGGCCTGGGCATGGATCACACCGGTCTCGTCGGTCAGAACGCCCTTGGACTCAAAAGTGCCGATGTCGATGCCGATCGTATAGGCCATCAGGTGTAGTCATCCCGGTCGAGCGAAAACTCCGGGCCAATCCGGGCAAGGCTTGCGTCAAGCAGTCTGGTCAGCGCTACAAGATCGTTCAGATCGCACAACTCACGGGCAGAATGCGAGTACCGCATGGGAAAGCCCATATCGATCGAGGCCACGCCCTGCCCCACATGCTGCACATAGGACAGGTCCGTCAGCACTCCGATATGCGCACTTCTTTGCAGAGCGATTTTTTCGGCTTCGGCAGTGGTCTCGAACAGGTGAACCATTGCTGGGTGCGGAATAACGCCGTTTAACGTACCCCGCCCATGGAAGGAATAAAGGCTCATGGCAGGTCCACCGCCCAATGCCACATCCCCGCGCGTCGTCATGTCCGGTGTGTCGGTGGCCAGCACCAGATCCAGTTGAATGGCAATGTCCGGCTGCAGTTTCTGGGCCAGCGGAAGGGCACCGCGCAGGTTGAACTCCTCCTGAACCGTGAACGCCAGATGCACGGAGGGGCCACCTTTGCGCTTTTTCAACAACCGCGCCAATTCCAGCAGAACCGCACAGCCTGCCCGGTCATCGACACTGGTTCCAGTGACTCTGTCGTTTGCCAGCAGGGTTGCCTTAGGCGCGTAGACTACGGGCTTGCCGATGTGGATACCGGCCCGTTCCACGTCATCCGCCGAGGACAGTCCGGTATCGACAATAAGCTCATCAAACGGCGTCACCCGGTACTTTTCCTCCGGAGCCGTCGCATGGTGGCTTTTGTTGGCAATGACCCCGGGAACATCCCGTCCTTCGCCCACACAGATCAACACCTCCTGCGCCGCTAGGGCCCGTTCCGGCACGCCGCCCAGGCGCACCAGCCGCAGCAACCCGTTCGCCTCGACTGAACGCACGACGAAGCCAAGCTGATCCATATGGGTGAACAGCATCACGCTCGGGCCATCCCCCGGAAAATGCGCAACCAGATTGCCCAGCCGGTCGGAAGTGCTTTCGACACCCATGTTTTCCAAAGTTTGCCGCAAGCTGCGCCGTACGCGGTCCTCATGCCCGGACAGACCCGGAACCAGCATAAGCTCCATCAGGTCCTGCTTGATGCGGCCCTTCACGCCCGCGCCGCCCTTGCGCGATCCATGAAATCACTGGCCCGCTGCGGATCGATTGCGTTCCATGTGTGCCCGTCGACCTTCAGGGACGAGCCCACAATGCAACCGTCCGAAATCCTCAGAACATCCGCCACAGTCTCGTGTTTCACCCCGGTATTGGCCATCACCGCCATATCCGGAAGCGCCGCTTTCACCGCTTCCAGGTCCGGCAAAGCCGCCGCTTCGCCAGTGATCTGACCCGACACCAGAACAGCATCCGGGATCGAGGAGAACACCGCGCTGCGCGCGCGGTCCGGCAATGGACGCTGATCCATCGAATGGGCGAATTCGGCCGAGACATTGTAAAGCATCGCCATGTCCGAGCGTCCAAGCCGGTTGCGATAGCGCATCGCCTTGCCCGCATCCGGCGTCCAGGGGCCCATGTCGGAGGCATATGTGCCGGTGAAAATCTCGCGCACGAAGGCGGCGCCTGTGGCTACTCCCAGAGCAATGGTAGACATCGGGTCCCACAGCACGTTGACCCCAAAGGGCACGGTGATCTCGGATTTCAATTGGCCTATCAGGACCGCCATCGTCGCGGTCGAGGCCGGGTCGACTTGAAACTCATAGGGTCGGTCGTTTTCATTGCCAAACATCACCGCATCAAATCCCGCATCCTGAAGCGCGTGCAAATCGGCCCGCGCGGCGGCAAGCAGATCAAGTGATGGGGCAAACAGCGGGGCACCGGGCAATGCACCGATATGCACCATGCCGATGATCGGTTTCGTGTCGCCGAATACGCGCCTGAAATTTGCGGTCATGGCCCACCTCCTCGACGAGTATTAAGTCTGCCGTTCATTTCTGCAAAGGGAAACTGGCATCAGCTTGCGCGCTGGGTGAGGTGGAGGAAAGTCTTGACGTCGGCGCGATGGGTCTGGAGCCAATGACGGGCTGACCTTGCAGTACACTCCGCCTCCGGGCTTCGTTTTCATCGGCTGGACTAAGTGGAACGGAATCTCGCGACCCTGTCCGCCGTCAATTTCCCTCGCTTTTCAGTTGGTAAGGACACGTACAACCCCGCCGCTGCCTGCGCGAATTCGATTGCCTGGGTCATCGTCGCGCCCCCGACCACTTGCGCCGCCAAGGCGCCCGCAAACATATCTCCTGCGCCATGGGTCGAGGTCATCTCGACGTCATGTGCCTGGAACCTCTCGCCGTTGTAGACCACGCCCTCAGCGCCGAGCGTTTTCAGCGTCGGCACCTTGTCCAACGCTCCATAGAACTCTGCCTCGACACGGTTGACGATCATCAAATCCACTAAGGCGAGAAGATCATCCGATAGCCCTCTGGCCGGCGCCGCATTCAGCCAGACCTTTGCTTCCGCCAGCCGCGCCTTGCGCGCCACCTTCAGATTCACGGCCTCTGGCACCTCGTTTTGCAGAAGAACCAAGGAGGTTCCGGTGGGTATCTCAATCTGCGCCGCGTCAATCAAAAGATTGGCCGCCGAGACGATGACCGCGCCGTAGTCGCCATTCGCGTCAATAATTGCGGCACTCATGCCGCTCGGCCCCTTGTCGCGCTGTAGTTGAACGCAATCGACGCCGTTCGATTGCAACTCCGCGCGCAGGATATCGCCAAATCCGTCACTGCCCGCCCGCCCGGCGAAACTGACCGTTGCCCCCATCCGTGCGGCGGCCACCGCCTGATTGCCACCCTTCCCGCCAAACAGATACTCGACCCTGGAACCGGTCAATGTTTCATCGAGGGCGGGCAGATGGGGCGCATGAACCACCACATCAAGATGCAGGGAGCCCACGACGAACAGCCTCATGCCAGCATCGCGGCTTGCACAAGGCGCATAGACGTTGGGGCATCCTGCAGGGCAATGGCCGCCTGAAGTGAATTGTCGGAAACCAACCGGGTCGCAATCGCTCTCAGACGGGTCACAACCTCAATATTCGTGCGGGTTTCCTCGACTGGATCAAGGCCAGAATGATCGGGAAAGGTATCGAAATAGATGGCCCCTTTATAGCCTGTGCGCTCCAGCTCTACCAAAAGCTCCACCGTCTGGATCGGGTGAACCGACCCCACCATCAACCCATTGTCCCATTTTCCGTAGCCGTCGTTCAGATGCACGCCAAGGATGCGGGAATGCCGGGCGACCAATGCTGCGGCAAAGGCAGGCATCTCATCGGCGTAAAGCATGTGGGCAAAATCCAGCGTAACCCCGGTATTGTCCCGCGCTATTTCCTTGAGTGCCAACAGGGTTGTGGCGGCATCCGGCATCAACGCGAAAGCGCGTGGCTCATTGGGTTTGTACTCGATTGCAATGTCGATGGAAGGATTGTGGTCGGCCACCTCGGCCATGGCGTCGATGGTGTCGACCCAAGCGCGCCCATAATCCAACTGGAACGAATAATCGAACCCGTCCTGCCCCATCCAGAGCGTCATCAGAGTGCCGCCCATCTCGGCAAGCGCGTCCAGACCACGTTTTGACTCGTCAATAGCAGCGCGCCGAATCTTGGCGTCCGGATGTGTGAAGGCCCCCAGCTTGTAACCCGGATCCGTGTAATAGCGCATGGCCAAGCCGTTGAGGCTCATCCCACAATCCGACAGAACCCGCACCAAGTCAGCAGGACTATCCTCGATAAAATGATCGGGGTAGTTAAGATCGGCCGCAGTCAGCCCCGCGGTCGCGGCGCGGGCCAGCAGATCAGCTGTGCTAATCCTGTTCCTGCCCGGCCAATAATCCGCCGCACCGATCTTGAACGCATTGAGGCGGGCCGCGAATTTCGGAACATGATTTTCATCCATGCCGGAACCCTAACCGCCCCAGTGGGCCTTCGCCAAGTTCCGTCCACGAATTCGCGCGGGAACTCTGCCACGTCACGCATTAAACTCAAACCGAACCTATACGGCCTAAACCATTCTTGACGTATCAACGAGCGTTCAAAAAAAATGTGGGCCAATAATGTGTTTCCACGCCTTCTGACTACGGACCACTTGCGTTTCGCCGGATTCACCATGCGTCGGAGTGTAAGATTGAGAAAGTTGCACCTGCAACGGAATCTGGGAAAGCCTGCTTATGATACGAGCTCGCACTTGTTTTGCGGCTCAGAACAACGGTGGACTGAACCTTCCATCTGCCTCTGAGGCCCAGGGGCGCTGTCCCGGAAGTTAGAGTCGCTTAGTGCGCCGAATTGTCGTCGAAATAGCCTGCGTTCCAATAAGACACGCACGACGGGAGGATACATCATGTCCAGTCCTTATGCCGGTGGGTGCGACCACGTGCACATAAATGCCAAGGCGGAGCCCATCGACAATCATGTCTGTCATTGCAATGTCTGCAAGGCCGTGACCGGCCAGCAGACCACACACCTCGCATTCTTCAAACACGGAGACCTGTTGGTCAATCACCCCGAAAAGATGATCCGGCAGCCGTTCAACAAGGACAACCCGGACGGCCCGCTTGAGCTCTGCACCTGTACTGACTGCGGCGCCGCCCTGATGCTTGACGACAAACAGAAACGCATCCGCCTGGCGGTGCCGAACGTCATGGGCTTCATTGACGCGTCGTTCCCCGAGGCCACCTGAAACGCGTTCTACGACACATCGAAAGGCTACCCTGAACCTTCCGATGGCCGACCGGTCTACGACAGCTTGCGCCCAGATTTCGTCTGGCCTGAGCCCAGCTGAGCAGCGCGTCTAATCCACCGCCAAACCAGGGCCGACAAAATGCTCGCTTTCCACAAAAGGTCAGCGGCTGTTTGACTAAGTTTGACCCTTACCGCTGACGGTATCGATGCAGATTGCATGAATAGCCGATTTTCTCGCTGCGCGGCAGCACGGTCTAAACGGCGTTGCAGCGAAACCAAATCTGCGAGCCCGCGCAGCAGGAAAAATGTGAGACCTGTTTGGGCTGATTGGGTTGAAAAAGTCTTTGGATTTAACACCTTGGATCGAATTGCCGAGTTGATTGGAATAATCAATCTTTATCCGGCGGCGGGCACTATCGGTTTGAGTTTTGCCAGTTTGCGGAGGTTTTGGGCTGCTGCTGCGAGGGTAAGTTCGTCTTGGACGCCACATGGGCAACGTAATCGGAGCCGCCCCAACCCGAGGATACGTTTGAGATGCGCGCACAGCATCTAGACTTTCTTACGTCGATTCTGAGCGGGGGGATTGAACTCGGAATCCGCGCAGAGCCGTGCAAAGTCCCCGACGATTTCGTACTTTTCCCGGCTGATGATGCGCACATCCGTGTTCGAGCAGAATTTTCCTTTCGAAGGGCAATTCTGGCAATCGGCTTTCACCGCTCGGTATTTGCGCGCTTTCGGTTCTGGTGCTGTTCGGGCGGGATCGGAAGAGGCTCGCCTCGTGTGACAAAGCTCTTTGCCTTCCGGGCAGATATAACGGTCGTTGTCCTGGTCCCAGACAAAGTCGGATCGAGACCAGGTGCCGTCCTTGCGCTCCGATTCGTCGACCAACCGGGATGAACGGGAGAATCTGCCGCTTCAGCGTCAGCCACGCGAGGTTCTCGGAAGACCCATACGCCGTGTCAGCAGCCACCCAATCCGGTTTCAAGCCGAAACGCTCTTTAGTCCGGTCAATCATCTTGCGCATTGCGCCCAGTTCGGCGGACTTGTTCGGGCGACAGGCGTCCACGTCAACGATGATGCCGTGAGACCCACCCGCTGAAGCGCTGTTTCCCGAAGCAGGCCTTTGTGATCTGTGTCTGGATGTTTCGCCCGGGCTAAGGCTGTTCCAGGCCCTCCAATATTTGAATTTACCCTGCGTAACCTCTATTGGTTTTCGCCTTGAGAGTGAATCGTCAACACCCATGGGAGGAAAATATGCTCGATACATCACTGTCGCCAGAGACCCAGGATTTTCTGGATGAATTCGGCGCGGCCCTTCAGGACGGCGATATCGGCAAAGCGCGCGACATGTTCCTTGACGATTGCTACTGGCGCGACCTGGTGACGTTCACGTGGAACTTCAAGACCGTCGAGGGCAAGGATCAGGTCGAGGACATGCTCAAGCATCAACTCGCCACGACCCAACCCTCTGGATGGTCGCTGGCGGAAGGTGAAGTGCCGACGACGGAGGACGGCGTCACGACCGCATGGATTCAGTTTGAGACGGCGGTCGCCCGCGGCTATGGCCTGATGCGCCTCAAGGACGGCAAGATCTGGACCCTGTTAACCACTATGGTGGAGCTCAAGGGCCATGAAGAATCCAGAGGGTTTGACCGCCCGCTGGGCGCCAAGCACGGCGCATCCAAGGATCAAACCACCTGGAAAGAAGAGCGGGAGCACGAACTCGCCACTTTGGGTTACCAGGAACAGCCCTACTGTCTGATCATCGGCGGCGGTCAGGGCGGCATCGCCTTGGGCGCGCGGTTGCGCCAGTTGGGTGTGCCAACGATTATCGTCGAGAAAAACGAAAAGCCCGGCGACAGCTGGCGGCGGCGCTACAAGTCGCTCTGCCTGCACGACCCGGTCTGGTACGATCATCTGCCCTACATCAAGTTCCCGGAAAACTGGCCGGTCTTTTCGCCTAAGGACAAGATCGGCGACTGGCTCGAGATGTACACAAAGGTCATGGAGCTGAATTACTGGACCCTCACCACCGCGAAATCCGCCAATTACGACGAGGACAAGGGCGAATGGACCGTGGTGGTGGACCGCGACGGCGACGAGGTGGTTCTGCGCCCCAAACAGTTGGTGATGGCCACCGGCATGTCCGGCAAGAAGCGGATGCCCGACTTTCCAGGTATGGATAAATTCAAGGGGGTGCAGCAGCATTCCTCGGAGCATGACGGGCCGGACGCTTGGGCAGGCAAGAAGGTGGTTGTGGTGGGGTCCAACAACTCGGCCCATGACATCTGCGCCGCCCTTTGGGAACACGACGCCGACGTCACCATGGTACAGCGCTCCTCAACCCATATCGTGCGCTCGGACACGCTGATGGATGTGGGGCTGGGGGCGCTCTACTCCGAAGAAGCAGTGCGCAACGGTGTGACCACCGAAAAAGCCGACCTGATCTTTGCCTCGTTGCCCTACAGTATCCTGCATGAGTTCCAGATCCCCGCCTATGAGGAAATGAAGCGCCGGGATGCCGATTTCTACAAGGGGCTCGAAGGTGCCGGGTTCTGGCTCGACTGGGGCGATGACGGCTCGGGGCTCTTCATGAAGTATCTTCGCCGCGGCTCTGGCTACTACATCGACGTCGGCGCAAGCCAGCTCATCATCGATGGCAAGGTCAAGCTCAAGCGTGGACAAGTGACCGAGTTGGACGAGACCGGAGTGATCCTCGACGACGGGACGCACCTCGACGCTGACCTAGTGGTCTATGCCACCGGCTACAATTCGATGAACGGCTGGGTGGCCGACCTCATGGGGCAGGAGACGGCTGACAAACTCGGCAAGGTCTGGGGGCTTGGCTCTGACACCACCAAGGACCCCGGCCCATGGGAAGGCGAACAGCGCAACATGTGGAAGCCGACCCAGGTTCCGGCCCTGTGGATGCACGGCGGCAATCTGCACCAGTCCCGTCACTACTCGCAATTCCTTGCCCTTCAACTCAAGGCCCGGATGGAAGGCATCGAAACACCTGTCTACGGCCTTCAGGAGGTTCATCACCTGAGTTAGGGCTCCACGGCACCCGGGAGCTTGCTTCCGGGTGCCAAGCTGGTTTCTCGGTTTCACACGCGCCCGAGGCAGCCAAATAGGCCGCCGACAGAGCGAATATCCATGAATACGTTGTGCTCACGCGCTTGAAGCCAACCCTCGCTAAATCTGGTTTGAATGTTCTTCATGGTTTGTCCTTGACTGTTGCGGAGGTGTGCTCCCGCGGCAGCCCGGTCCCGCGATTTAGACTTTGCCAGTGAAGACCTCGCTGCACCTCGCCTGACTAGCTGCTTCTCTCTCTCCGCGATTTAGCGCAGACTTTCGCAGCGTCGCGGTGAGGCAAATTCTGCGAGCGCTCGCAGTAAGGTTCAACACTTCCGGTGTGCGCTCATAACGGTCGTTCGCCCCGCCTGACTTCCTACCGATTTATGGACTTGGATGTCGCGTGAATTGACCCCACAAACGCGGAATGAACCTGTTCCGATATGCCAACCTTTCCCTGCTGATCCTCTTCCCGCTCGCCTGGTTCGCTCCGCTGATGCGGGCCGGGCTGCTGCCGCTCTTCGGCCTGTCGGAGATCTCCGTCATCTCCGGTCTGCAATCGCTCTGGGCATCGGATGTCTATCTCGCCCTTCTGGTCACCTTCTTCGCGATCTTCGCGCCGTATCTGAAAACCATCGGCCTGATGCTCCTTCATTTCGACCTCGCCTCGTCCCGGCTGATGCCCGCCCTGCACATCCTGGGCAAGCTGGCGATGGCCGATATCTTCCTGATCGCGATCTACGTCGTCGTGGTGAAAGGCGTAGGCCTCGCCACGATCGAAACCGCCTGGGGCCTCTATGTGTTCACCGGCTGCATCCTCGCATCGCTGGCAATATCGGCGCTGACAGAGCGTCGGCAATGACCATCCCCGTCCTACTGATCGGGGTGCTGATCGCGATGGGCATCTTCGCCGCCCTCGGCTGGTCGGCGGCGCGGGCGTTTCAGGTAACAGGCCGCGCGCGGGGCGTTCACATCGCGCATGTCGGGCTGATCCTTGCAGGCATGGCGCTGATCTCGTTGGAATGGCCGCTGCCCGCCCGCGTCATCGGCGCGGCACTGCTCGTCGCCGCGTCATGGGTCGCCGCGATCGAACATGGCTGGTCGCGCCTGCTGCCGCTTGTGGGGGTGGCGTTCGGGGTGGCGCTGCTGCTTGGCTTGCCGTTCACTGGTCGATAGGCAACAAGGGCGCATGGTCAAGCAATCCACCTTTGTCTGCAATGCCTGCGGGGCGGCCCACAAGAAGTGGTCGGGCCAGTGCGACGCTTGCGGCGGGTGGAACACGATCTCGGAAGAGGTGCCGCTGTCGACCGGGCCTGCGGCAAATTCGTTGGGTGCCCAGCGTGGAGCCGCAGTGCGCCTGACCGACCTGGCGACGCAGGACGCACCGCCACCGCGCACCGGCTCGGGGCTGGAGGAACTGGACCGTGTTCTCGGCGGCGGACTGGTGCCCGCCAGTGCGATCCTGGTGGGCGGCGATCCGGGCATCGGCAAGTCGACGCTGCTGTTGCAGGCCGCCGCAAGTTTTGCCCGCAACGGGTTGAAATGCCTCTATATCTCGGGCGAAGAAGCCACCGCTCAGGTGCAGATGCGTGCCCAGCGGCTTGGCCTTGCGGACGCGCCGGTGAGACTGGCGACCGAGACCAACCTGCGCGACATCCTGACGACGCTGGAGGCCGAGAAACCCGACCTTGCGATCATCGATTCGATCCAGACCATGTGGGCCGATACCGTCGGCAGCGCCCCCGGCTCGGTCAGTCAGGTCCGCGCCGCCGCGCACGAACTTGTCAGTTTCGCCAAGCGCAAGGGCACCGCTGTCGTGCTGGTCGGCCACGTCACCAAGGAGGGCCAGATCGCGGGCCCGCGGGTGGTCGAGCATATGGTCGACACGGTGCTCTATTTCGAGGGCGAGCGCGGCCACCAGTTCCGCATACTGCGCGCCGTCAAGAACCGCTTCGGCCCCGCCGACGAGATCGGCGTCTTCGAGATGACCGGCGCGGGCCTGGCCGAGGTGACCAACCCCTCGGCGCTGTTCCTTTCCGAACGCGACACGCCCGCTCCCGGAAGCGTGGTCTTCGCGGGCATCGAGGGCACCCGGCCGGTGCTGGTCGAATTCCAGGCTCTCGTCGCGCCCACGCCGCACAGCCAGCCCCGGCGCACGGTCGTGGGCTGGGACGGTGGCAGGCTGGCGATGATTCTCGCAGTACTGGAATCGCGCTGCGGCATCCCTTTCGCGGGGCTCGATGTCTATCTGAACGTGGCCGGCGGCATCAAGATCGGCGAACCGGCCGCCGATCTGGCTGTGGCCACGGCGCTACTTTCCGCCCGCGAAGATGCAGCACTGCCCGCCGATACTGTCGTTTTCGGCGAGATTAGCCTATCAGGGGCATTGAGGCCGGTCGGACAGACCGAAAACAGGTTGAAAGAAGCCGGTAAACTTGGTTTCACGACCGCAATTGCGCCGGTGCGCAGCAAGACGGGTGGCGGCGCGGGTCTGACGATCCGCGAAATGGGCGACCTGACGCAGGTGGTGGGCGAGATTTTCGGAGCGGGCTGAGGCACGCGGCAGGAGCGGACATGGAAGGCTTTACGATCATCGACGGCGTGGTCGCGCTTGTCATCGTCATTTCGGCGGTGCTGGCCTATTCCCGCGGTTTCGTGCGCGAGGCGATGGCGATCATCGGCTGGATCGTGGCCGCGATCGTCGCCTTCATCTTCGCCCCCAAGGCGGAACCGCTGGTCAAGGAACTGCCGGTCGTGGGCGACTACCTGAAGGACAGCTGCGAACTGTCGATCATCGCCGCATTCGCCGCGGTCTTCGCCGTGGCACTTGTGGTGGTCTCGATCTTCACGCCGCTTTTTTCCAGCATCGTGCAAAGGTCCGCGCTGGGCGGTATCGACCAGGGGCTTGGCTTCTTCTTCGGCGTCCTGCGCGGCATCCTTCTGGTCGCTGTGGCGCTGGTGGTCTACGACCGCGTTGTCGTCAACGACACGATCCCGATGGTCGACAACTCGCGCACCGCAAAGATCTTCGCCCGCGCGCAGGACAGCATCAACGAGCAGATCCCCGAGGATGCGCCCGGCTGGATCGTCGAGCGGTACGAGCAGCTTGTGGGTGACTGCGGCGCGTAGCAGCGCCTTGCGCCGGAAACCGCTCGATCGCGGCCGTCAGCACGACCCAGGCCAGGCCGGTCAGCAGCAGAACATGTCGGCGCTGTCCAGAACCACCAGTTCGGCAGTCGGGATCAGCCCCGCCATCATCTGACTTTGCGCCGGCGCTTGCACCACATTGTCGCGGCATGGACCGGCGTCGGATTCTCGACGGGCTTCTCAATGAGTCCACGCCGTTCTGCATGACAAATCCGGGAGTCCTAAAGGATATCTCAAGGCGCTCTTCAAGCGCGGTGATCGGGCCCGTGCCACTGTGAAGTCATTGCAAAGGGAGACCGAAACAATGACCGACACCATCAAGCGCCACGCCAACGGATCGATCGACACCGCCCATTACATGAAACTCGGTCGCCAGGCCCGCAGCAACGAGGCATATCGCCTTGGCCGCGCCACGCGCGCCACCTCGACGAAAAAGCTGGCACAGCTGCGCGAGGCCGTGGCAGAGATCACCGCATCTTCCGCGCCCGCCAAGGCTTGAAACCGGGCCGCGCGGCGTCAGGCAAGGTGCCGCCGCGCCCTTGCCTGCGGTCGAACTGCCACAGGCAATCCACGCAACCGAAATTTCTTCATCGTTGGGTGACTCTGCACGTCGAAGGCACTATGTCAGGGCCACCTGCTGCCACATGACGGAATCGGAGCTGCGCTGAAATGCGTGAAATGCCACCGGCCCACCCTTTCGACGACGACAAGTTACACGAGGAATGCGGCGTATTCGGGGTGACCGGCATTGCCGAAGCCGCGAATTTCGTGGCTCTTGGACTGCACGCCCTGCAACACCGTGGGCAGGAAGCGGGCGGCATCGTCAGCCACGATCCCGTCACCGGCTTCAACTCGGCGCGCCGCTTCGGTTACGTGCGCGACAACTTCACCAAGCAAAGCCTGATGGACCATCTGCCCGGCACGCTTGCCATCGGCCATGTGCGCTATTCCACCAGCGGCGCCAAGGGCAACACCCAGATCCGTGACGTGCAGCCGTTCTTCGGCGAGTTTTCCATGGGCGGCGCGGCGATTGCCCATAACGGCAACATCACCAATGCCGATGCCCTGCGGCGCGAACTGATCGAGCGCGGCTCGATCTTTCAAAGCGCATCCGACAGCGAATGTATCATCCACCTGATGGCACGCTCGCTGCAACGCAAAGTGCCAGAGCGGATGATGGATGCGCTGCGCCGGGTCGAGGGCGCGTTTTCCATCGTCGCGATGACCCGGACCAAGCTGATCGGCGTGCGCGACCCTTTGGGTGTGCGGCCGCTGGTGCTGGGCCGGCTGGCCGAGGGCGCCTGGGCGCTGTCGTCCGAGACCTGCGCGCTGGACATCATCGGGGCCGAATTCGTTCGCGAGGTGGAACCCGGCGAACTTGTGGTCATCGAGAATGGCGAAGTGACCAGCCACCAGCCCTTCCGCCCCTGCAAGCCGCGCTTTTGCATTTTCGAGCATGTCTATTTCAGCCGCCCCGATTCGATCCTGGGCGGCCGGTCGGTCTACGAGACACGCCGCCAGATCGGCGTGGAACTGGCGCGCGAGGCCCCGGTCGACGCCGATCTTGTCTGCCCGGTACCCGATTCGGGGACGCCGGCGGCCATCGGCTTCAGCCAGGAATCGGGCATTCCCTACGCGATGGGGATCATCCGCAACCAGTACATGGGCCGCACCTTCATCGAGCCGACCGAGCAGATCCGCAACATGGGCGTGCGGCTAAAGCTGAACGTCAACCGCGCGCTGATCAAGGGCAAGCGGGTGATCCTGGTCGACGATTCGGTGGTGCGCGGCACCACGTCGCGCAAGATCAAGGAAATGATCCTCGACGCGGGCGCGGCAGAGGTACATTTCCGCATCGCCTCGCCGCCCACTGCCTGGCCGTGCTTTTACGGGGTCGACACGCCACAACGCGAAAAGCTGCTGGCCGCGACCATGTCCGAGGACGAGATGCGAGAGCATCTGGCCGTGGATTCGCTGCGCTTCATCTCGCTCGACGGCCTTTACCGCGCCGTGGGCGAGGCCCAGGGCCGGGATGCCGCGCAGCCACAGTATTGCGACGCCTGCTTCTCGGGCGAGTACCCGGTTGCCCCTGCCGACATGATCGAGAAGGGTTTCGCGCTGAAGGCTGCCGAGTAACACGGCGGGAATCTGCCGATGCTGCAATGCAGCATCTTCCCTTTTCGCGGCACGATCCCTAGGTGACGACCGACGTTGGCAGCGAGCCTGCCGCAATCACCCAGAGGATTACCCGCATGTCGAACCAGACCGCCGAAGCCGCGGTGATGGCCAAGGCCGTGGCCGCCGCGACAGTCGAGGTCGCGCTTGACCTGAATTCCACCATGTTGATCGGCATCGTCGGCAAGACCGACGCGCCCGAGGCGTTGCTGCGCAACCGCGACGGCTCGATCACCCGGGTGGCGCGCGGCGACAAGACCAACGCCGGAACCGTGATCGGCATCGACGAAACGTCGGTGCGGCTTCAGAAATCCGGCAAGGTCACCGTGCTGCAACTGCCCCGGGGCTAGTCCGAAAACCGGACCTGCAATGAAAAACGCCGCCCGATTGGGGCGGCGTTTCATTTCGCTCCGGTTGCGCTTAGCTTTTGCGCAGGACCTTCCAGGCGCCGGTGACGACCAGTGCCGCCAGCACGGCCTTGACCGCGTCGCCCGCCAGGAACGGCATCATCCAGCCTGACCACAACGCCGCCGCCGACTTGCCCAGCATCGCCGCGGGCCAGATCAGGCCGGGAACATACAGCAGCGCCGAAATCGCGATGGCGACCAGCGCGGTCGGGACAAAGCCGCGCGCCAGCCCGTTCTCGACGGCCAGCCCGGCAAGCCATGCCATGCCGACGAACCCGATCAGGAAACCGCCCGTCGGCCCCATCATGTAGGCCAGCGACCCGGCCCCACCCGCAAAGACCGGCAGTCCCATCGCGCCCTCGCCCAGGTAGGCCAGCAGCGTCGCCAGCCCCAGCCGCGATCCGAAGGTCAGACCGACGATCAGGATCGCCAGCGTCTGCAATGTCATCGGCACCGGGAACATCGGCACGCTGATCTGCGCGGCAAGCGCGATGAAGACGGTGCCCGCCAGCACCATGGCCACCTGGGCCCAGCGCGACATGGCCGGAAACACTGCATGGGTGAGGGTCATCTGCCGTTCCTTCGGTAAATACGGTTGCCCGGACAGTTCCCCGATTGCCCGCGTGCTGTCAACATCCGCTTGCGTCCGGTCCCAGGCAATGAGACATCCTATCCCATGCCCGAGACCGACAAAGACACGCCCGCAGCCCTGATCACCGGCGCCTCGCGCGGCCTCGGCGCCGCTCTGGCCGAAGCACTTGCGCCCACCCATCACATCATCGCGGTGGCCCGCACCGTGGGCGCCCTGGAAGAGCTTGACGACCGGGTCCAGGCGCAGGGCGGCAGCGCCACGCTGGCGCCGATGGATATCACCGATTCCGGGGCGATGGCGCATCTCTGCCGGTCGATCTTCGACCGCTGGGGCGGGCTCGACCTGTGGCTGCACAGCGCCGTCCACGCCCCGCCGCTGAGCCCTGCCGACCACATCGACCGCAAGGATTGGGACAAGTCGCAAAAGATCAACGTCACCGCGATGGCGGGCTTGATCCCGATGTTGGCCCCGCTGCTGAACAAGCCCGGTAGCCGGGCGGTGTTCTTCGACGACCCGCATGTCGGAGAGAAGTTCTTCGGCGCCTACGCTGCCTCGAAAGCCGCGCAGATGGCACTGGCCCGTGCCTGGGCTGCCGAGACCGCGCGCAACGGCCCGCAGGTCGACATCGTCACGCCTGATCCAATGCCCACCGCCACCCGGGCCCGGTTCTTCCCCGGCGAGGATCGCGGCAAGCTGACCGCCCCCCGCGACGTGGCGGAGAGCCTGCTTCGGAAGCTTGGCGTGCTTTCATAGGACCGGCGGTGCGTTGACCCCGCACCTTGCGGCGAAGATCAGGCGGCGGCGGTAAAGGTCAGCGCCAGCCCGTTCAGGCAATGCCGCTTGCCCGTGGGGGCCGGTCCGTCATCGAAGATGTGGCCGAAATGGCTGCCGCAGCGGCGGCAATGCACTTCGGTCCGGGTGGAGAACAGGGTGTTGTCCGGCTTGGTCCGCACCGCGTCCGGGATCGCATCCCAGAAGCTCGGCCAGCCGGTCTTGCTGTCATACTTCGTTTCGGAAGGATAGACCGGCAGGCTGCAGCCCTTGCAGTCATAGGTGCCGTCACGCTTTTCATCCAGCAGCGGGCTGGTAAAGCGGCGCTCGGTCGCCTCTTCGCGCAGCACCGCGTATTCCTCGTCACTCAGCAGCGCACGCCACTCGGCCTCGGTGCGTTCGATTGTCACGTAGGGGGCTTCGGTGGCGGCCCGCATCGCGCGGGGCGCCAGGGCAAGCGTGCCGGTCAAGGCTGTGGCAAGGCTCAGAAAAGCGCGGCGTTTCATGTCGGTCTCCTTTGTCACGCGCGGTCTCGCGCGGATCGGTCGGGGCAGCGGATCTTCCCCGGATCACCAGAACTTACCCTGAAGATAAAGCCTAAGTTTCACCGTGGCGTTCAATTTCCGCGCCGAAACGGTCACAGCAGCGTGACGGCCCCCGTCGCCAGCACCGATCCGGTGGGGGTCCCGGTGGGCGAACCGCCGGGCGGTTCGTCGCTGATCGCCAGCACGCCGTCGGCGAACCGGTCGCGCAGCACCGTGGGCACCGCCAGTTCGGTGCTGCCATCCGCGGCGAAGACGCCGAGAGAGACCGGGGCGGTGGCGTCCTTGGCGATCAGCCAAAGCTCCAGCACCCGGCCTTCGGGCGGTGCGCCCTGCACATGTTCGACGACGAGGTCGCCGGTTTCCGGCAGCAACCGCGCCAGCACCACCAGCGACCGGTCCTCGGCGGCAATCTCGACGCTGTACCCGGGGCCGGCCGGTTCTGGCACGAAAAGATTGCCGAATATCACCGCCAGACCGATCAACGCGGCCAGAACCGCGCCGCCGATGGCCAGGCGCCAGCGCATCCAGAGCGGCACATCCCCGCTCGCGGTTGCAGACCCGTGCAGCCGCGTCTCGATCGCCTTCTTCAGCCGCCTGGGCGGCGTGACCGCGGCAACCTCGACGGCCAGACTGGCGAAATGTTCGTCCCAGTCGCGCACCAGCGCCTGTAAATCCGGCTCGACCGCCAGCCGCTGCTCGAAAGCGGCGCGCTCGGCCGCATCGAGCAGATGCAGCGCAAACTCGGCAGCGAGAGCTGCGTCGTCGCGCTCAGGGGCGTCAGGCGTCGTCATCGGCTCAGGCAGTCCTTCAGTTTCATCAGGCTGCGGCGCAGCCAGGTTCGCATCGTGTTGACCGGGACGTCATGGCGCGCGGCCAGGTCCTGGTAGGTCTCTCCGTCAAGATAGGCGCCCTTGACGGCCTGCGCCCGGTCCGGCTCCAATTCGTCCAGGCACCGGGCGATCCTGCCCATCTCGGACCGGGCCACCGCCGCCGCTTCCGGCCCCGGCGTTTCGTCGCGCAAATCGTACATCTCGTCGATGTCGCGCGTCGGCGCCTTGCGCGCCCTCAGCCGGTCTATGGCAAGGTTGCGGGCCAGCGTGATCAGCCAGGTCATCGGGCTGTAGGTGCCCGCCGTGTACCGCCCGGCCTTCTGCCATATCCGCACGTAGACGTCCTGCAGCGCGTCCTCTGCTTCTGCCCGGTTGTTCAACACACGCAGGCAGATACCGAAAAGTTTCGCGCTGGTCGCATCGTAAAGCGCGGAAAACGCCGAACGGTCGCCCAGCGCGGTGCGGGCGATCATGGTCTCGATATCGGAGCGCGTGGTCATGCGGGCGTTTTTCCCTGGTCGCTGGATCGTACCGATAAACCGGTTCGCGTCCAGTCCCTAGCACCGCCCGCGAAAATGCCCGTCCGCGCGATCCGCGTGACGTTGACCTTCGCGGGATTATCTTTCATGTACGCGCGGTGCGGGGACAGCCTGTCGCCGCAAACGATCTGAGGTCGAACATGGCGGACGGAACGATGGAAATGACGGCGAAACCCACCGAAGATATTTCGGTCCGCGATGTCTTCGGCATCGACAGCGACATGCACGTCAAGGGCTTCGCCGAGCGGACCGAGCGGGTGCCCGACATCGACCCGACCTACAAGTTCGACCCCGACACGACGCTGGCGATCCTCGCGGGCTTCTCCCACAACCGCCGCCTGATGATCCAGGGCTACCACGGCACCGGCAAGTCGACCCATATCGAACAGGTCGCCGCGCGGCTGAACTGGCCCTGCGGTGCGGGTCAACCTCGACAGCCACATCAGCCGGATCGACCTGATCGGCAAGGACGCGATCAAGCTGCGCGACGGCAAGCAGGTGACCGAGTTCCACGAGGGCATCCTGCCCTGGGCCCTGCGCAACCCGGTCGCCATCGTGTTCGACGAATACGACGCCGGCCGCGCCGACGTGATGTTCGTGATCCAGCGGGTGCTGGAGCACGACGGCAAGCTGACCCTGCTGGACCAGAACGAGATCATCACGCCGCACACGTACTTCCGCCTGTTCGCCACCGCCAACACGGTGGGCCTGGGCGACACCACCGGGCTCTATCACGGCGTGCAGCAGATCAACCAGGCGCAGATGGACCGCTGGTCGATGGTGGCGACGCTGAACTACCTGTCCCACGACGCCGAAAGCGCCATCGTGCTGGCCAAGAACCCGCATTACAATACCGACAAGGGCCGCAAGCACATCAGCCAGATGGTCACCGTCGCCGACCTGACCCGCACCGCCTTCATGAACGGCGACCTGTCGACGGTGATGAGCCCGCGCACGGTGATCAACTGGGCGCAGAACGCCGAGATCTTCCGCAACATCGGCTATGCCTTCCGGCGTGACGTTCCTCAACAAATGCGACGAGCTGGAGCGCGAGACCGTGGCCGAGTTCTACCAGCGCTGCTTTGACGAGGAACTGCCGGAAAGTGCCGCCAGCGTCGCGCTGGGGTGATCGGGCACGGCGACATAAGCGCCGCCTACGAGCGGATCGCCCCGCATATCCGACGCTCCCCGATCCTTGATCTGGAGCCGGGTGCTGTGGGGGTCGGCCACCGGCTGACGCTGAAGCTCGAACACCTGCAGCTGACCGGCAGTTTCAAGGTGCGCGGCGCGTTCAACAACCTCCTCGGGGCCGACCTGACCGAGGCCGGTGTCGTCGCCATATCCGGCGGCAACCACGGGGCGGCGGTGGCCCGTGCGGCCACCCAACTGGGTGTGAAATCCACCGTCTTCGTCCCCGGCATGATCGCAAACGAGGTCAAGATCGCCCGGATGCGCGGCTTCGGCGCCGAGGTGGTGATCGCCGAGGGCAGCGTCGACCAGGCGTTCCATGCATGCGATGATTTCGCCAATGAATCCGGGGCGTTGCCGGTGCATCCCTACGGCACGCCGGCGACGCTGGCAGGGCAAGGCACCGTCGGCCTGGAACTGGAACGGCAGGCGCCGGACCTCGACACCCTCTTCGTCTCGGTCGGCGGCGGCGGACTTATCGGCGGCATCGCGGCATGGTACGCGGGGCGCGTCAAGGTGATCGCTGTCGAAACCACCGGCACCTCGAGCCTCGACAAGACGCTGAAAGGCACTCTGCCCGCCGATTTCGCGGTCTCGGGTATCTCGGCCAGCGGGCTTGGAGCCTCCAGCATCGGCGACCTGCCGCTCGAGATCATCAGGGCGCATGTGGCCGAGAACATCGTCGTTACCGACGAGGACGTGATCGAGGCGCAGCGCCGTCTTTGGTCCGCCGCCCGGCTGGTCTGCGAGCCCGGCGGGGTAACCGCCTTGGCCGCCCTGACCGCCGGCATCTATACTCCGAAAAAGGACGAGCGCATCGGCGTCCTGCTCTGCGGTGGCAATGCCGAACCGGATTGGTTCGATGGCTAGGCCAGACCCCGCGCAAGGCCCGTTTCGCAAAACCATTACCTGCCCGGTGATGAACCGGCCCGATCTGTTCGAGATGATGCTGGCGTCGCTGGCGATGAACGACCTGAACGGCTGGCACATGTTCGTCGCGGTCGAGCCCGGCGACCACCAGGACGCCTTCGCCGAAATCTGTTCGCGGCATCTGCCGGATGGCGGCTACACGGTCACGATCAATCCGCGACGGCTGGGCCTGCGCGCCAATCTCTACCATGTCGTGCGCCGCGCATTCGACCAGGGAGCGGAGGTCAACCTCTATCTTGAAGAGGACCTTCTTCTCGCCCCCGATGTGACAACGCTGGCGGACTGGTTCGTCGCCAACCGCCAGCCGCACTGGCTCTGCCTCAACCTTCTCGCCGGTGCCTGCGGCAATCCCGGCCACATGTCGCATGTCGCGCATCCCGATCTGTTTTTCGAGACCGATTGCTTCAATTCCTATGGCTTGGTGATCACCCCGGACGCCTGGGCGCGCGTCCGCGACGCCTGGCTCGGGCCCGACCCGCGCGTGGCACGGAATTATGACGTCGCCAGATGGACAAGAACCGGGCGGCGCCATCTGCTTCGCGAGGGGTGGGATTGGGCGGTCTGGTCCGAGGTTCTGCAGGATCCGGCCCTCAAGGTCGTGCAGCCGGTGGCGGCGCGGTCTACCCACATCGGCGTAGTGGGGGTCCATGTCCGTCCGCCTTTTCAGGAAAGGGCTTTCGGCCACATCTCCCTTTCGACTTCCGCCCCGGCCGCTGCGGACTACCGTGTCGTTCCCATCGGCAAACTGCCGGACCCGGCACGGGGACATTCCGAATCGCTGAACCACGCCGCTCGGCTGATGGCCGGGCTGGATCAACGGGCTTATCCCAGGAAATGGCCTCCGGCACGCTGGGTCGGGGCGCTTGTCACGCAAATCCGGGGCCACCCGCTCGATCCGAAGGACCGCGCGCGATGAAGTGGAATGTGCAACTGTTGAGGCTGGATTTTCGCCCCGCGTCGCGGGATAACGGCGGCCTGGAAGGACTGCCGCGATGAAACCCACCGACAACCCCGCCGATCCGTTCAAGAAGGCGCTGGCCGAGGCCACCAAGGTGCTGGCCGACGACCGCCGAGCTGAACGTCAGCTTCACGGTCGACCCGCCGGGCGTGTCGGGCGAGACCATGCGCCTGCCGCAGGTCAGCCGCCGGATGACAAGGCACGAGGTGCTGCTGGCGCGCGGCACCGCCGATGCCTTGCGCTGCAGCTGCAAGTACCACGACGACGCCACCGCGCACTCGCTACGCGCCGCAGGGCCAGATGGCGCGCGACACTCTACGAGGCGATGGAAATCGCGCGCTGCGAGGCGGTGGGCGCCACGCGCGATGCCCGGCACCGCCGGCAACATCGACGCCAAGATCGCCGAGCGAAGCCGACACGCAAGGGCTATCTCCAGATCACCAAGCCGCCGAGGCGCCGCTGGCCGAGCCGCGGCGGGCTATTGATCCGCCACCTGCCACCGGCCGCGCCGCTGCCCCCGGGCGCCGGCAACGTGCATGGACCTGTGGCGCGACTTCATCGAGGGCCAGGCCGGCGACACCTTCGAAAATCTCGACGACGACGCTCGCCGACCAGACCGCCTTCGCCCAGTTCGCCCGCCAGATGATCGACGACCTCGGCTACGGCGACCAGTTGGGCGACGACCCCGACGACGCGGACGACGAGCAGGACGACGAGGCCGAGCGAGGACGAGGACCAGCGAGAAGCCCGACAGCACCGGCGACGACGAGGACAGCGAGGACGAGGCCGAGGCCAGCCCCGAGCAGTCCCAGGACCAGCAGCAGGACAGCGCCCAGGCCCAGGTCTCGATGGACGAGCTGGCCGATGTCGAGATGGCCGACGAGGCCGAGATGCCCGACGGCGACATGCCGATGGAGCCGCCCGCCCCGCCGCCCCATTCCGAGGCCGACCCGAACTACGCCGTCTATCGACGACCGAATTCGACGAGGAAATCAACGCCGAGGACCTGGCCGAACCGCAGGAACTCGAACGCCTGCGCGCCTATCTCGACCAGCAGCTCGAGCCGCTGAAGGGCGCGGTCTCGCGGCTCGCCAACAAGCTGCAACGCCGCCTGCAGGCGCAGCAGAACCGCAGTTGGGAGTTCGACCGCGAAGAAGGCATTCTCGACGCCGGACGCCTGGCGCGTGTCGTCGCCAACCCGACGACGCCGCTGTCGTTCAAGGTCGAGAAGGACACCGAGTTCCGCGACACCGTGCGTGACGCTGCTGCTCGACAATTCCGGCTCGATGCGCGGCCGCCCGATCTCCATCGCCGCGATCTGCGCCGACGTGCTGGCGCGCACGCTGGAGCGCTGCCAGGTCAAGGTCGAGATCCTCGGCTTCACCACCCGCGCCTGGAAGGGCGGCCAGGCGCGCGAAGCCTGGCTGAACGACGAGCGACCGCAGACGCCCGGGCGTCTGAACGACCTGCGCCACATCATCTACAAGTCCGCCGACGCGCCGTGGCGGCGGGCCCGCGACAACCTGGGCCTGATGATGAAAGAAGGGCTGCTGAAGGAAAACATCGACGGCGAGGCGCTGGAATGGGCGCACCGCCGCATGGTCGGCCGCCCCGAGGCGCGCAAGATCCTGATGGTGATCTCCGACGGCGCGCCGGTGGACGACTCCACCCTGTCGGTGAACCCGGCGAACTACCTGGAAAAACACCTGCGCGACGTGATCGCGCATGGTCGAACGCCGCCGCGCGGTGGAACTGATCGCCATCGGCATCGGCCATGACGTGACCCGCTACTACGACCGCGCCGTGACGATCACCGATGTCGAACAGCTGGCCGGTGCGATGACCGAACAGCTCGCGACCCTGTTCGACAGCGACCCGCGCGCGCGGGCGCGGGTGATGGGGATCAAGCGGGCAAGCTAGGCGGCTTCGGCGCGCACCACCACCGACGGGATCGGCAGCGGCCACGGGCCGGTGGTCCCGTGGTCCGAAAGCACCTTGCGCCGCACCGCCTCCCGGATTGCGGCGGCATGATTCTTGTCCCTGACCGCGCAGCAGCGCGCCGCCCCGCACCGTGCCCTTCTCGAAGATGTCATAGGGCGCGTCGGCCTGGTCGACGTGCCATTCGCTGTCGACCCTGGTATAGGACGGCGCGCGAAACCGGCGGTCCGCAGCGCCGGTTCGGCGATTTCCGGGATCGCATAATCATGCGCGCCGGGCGCCGGAGGCAGCGCGATCCGCGGGTCACCATGCGCCGCGATCGCATCGAACACATAGCTCAGCGCCGAGGCCGAGCCGTCGCCCAGCCACACCGAATAGGCCAGTACGCCGCCAGGTCGCAGCACCCGGCGCGCCTCGGACAGGACACGGGCGGGATCGGGCACATGCGGTATGCCGAAACCGCAGGTGACGGCATCGAATGCTCCGGTCTCGAACGGCAGGTCGCCCGCGTCGCCCTCGACGAAGTGCTACTTCGGGCAGCGTTGCGTGGCCATCGCCAGCATCGCGGGCGAAAAGTCGAGGCCCGTGACCGCCGCTCCGGCACGGGCCAGCCCCTGCGTGACGTTCCCCTGGCCGCAACAGATGTCCAAAGCCCGCACGCCCGCCGCCGCACCGCATGCGGCAACCAGTATCGGGACCGCAAAATCCGAGGCGCGTGCGAAAACCTGCGCATATTCCGACGCGGTGTCCACTTCGGCCCATCCGGATTTCTCCAATGCCGCGAAATCCGGCCCGGCGTGTACATTGCTGGTCATCGGGTCCCTCCGGCCTGATGACGCAACTTACCACGATACGCGCCGCCTTGCATCGCCGCGCGCTTCGGGGTTTGTTCCGCGCACCGCAAAGCGAAAGCGCGCCATGTTCCAAAGCTTCGACGCCAGCAGTTCTCCCGAGCAGGGCCCGCCCCGGTTGGCCGCCCTGCGTGCCGAAATGGCGCGCGAGGGGCTGGACGGGTTTCTCGTGCCACGCGCCGACGCACATCAGGGCGAATACGTCGCCCCGCCGCGACGCGCGGCTGGAGTGGCTGACCGGGTTCACCGGGTCCGCCGGCTTTGCGGCGGTGCTGGCGGATCGCGCCGGGGTCTTTGTCGACGGCCGCTACCGGGTGCAGGTCCGCGCCCAGGTGACGGATGTGTTCACGCCGGTGAACTGGCCGGAGGTCAAGCTTGGCGACTGGTTGGCCCAGCATCTGCCCAATGGCGCGCGGGTCGGTTTCGATTCCTGGCTGCACACGCTGGAAGAGATCGAAAAACTGCAAGCCATGCTGAAAAAAACCGGTATCGAACTGGTCAAGACCGGGAACCTGGTTGACCGCATCTGGACCGACCAGCCGCAGCGCCCTTCGGAACCGGTCCGCAAGTACCCCAAAGAGCTTGCCGGCAAGGGCGACGAGACCAAGCGCGCCGAGATTGCCGAATCTCTGCGAAAGGCAGGCCACAAGGCGGCGGTTCTGACGCTGCCCGATTCGATCTGCTGGCTGCTCAACATCCGTGGTGCCGACCTGCCCCGCGTGCCCGTCGCGCAGGCCTTCGCGGTGCTGCACGAGGACGGGCGCGTCGATCTTGTCTCGGACCCGGCCAAGTTCGCGGGGCTGGGCCCCGATGCCGCGATCATCTTGCACGAATGGAGCGCATTTCCCGATGTCCTGAAAGGACTTACCGGCCCGGTCCGGGTCGACAAGAAAACCGCGCCGCTGGCGGTCACCGATATCCTTCGCGGCGCTGGCATCGAAGTCGCGCACGCCGAAGACCCCTGCATTCTGCCGAAGGCCTGCAAGACCGATGCCGAGATCGCCGCGACGACCGCGGCGCATCTGCGCGACGCGGCGGCGATGTGCGAGTTCCTGGCCTGGCTCGATGCCGAGGCCCAGACCGTTTCCCGCGACCCCACCCACCGGCTCACCGAGATCGACGTGGTGCGCAAGCTAGAGGGGTTTCGTCGCGCAACCAATGCCTTGCAGGACATCAGCTTTGACACGATCTGCGGCGCGGGGCCGAACGGGGCGATCGTGCATTACCGGGTGACGGAGGCGACGAACCGGCCCGTGAAACCGGGCGAGCTGTTGCTGGTGGACAGCGGCGGGCAGTATCTCGATGGCACGACCGATATCACGCGGACCGTCGCCGTTGGCCCGGCGACCGACGAGCAGCGCGGCTGTTTCACCCGTGTTCTCAAGGGGATGATCGCGATCAGCCGGGTGCGCTGGCCGGTCGGGATCACCGGGCGCGATCTGGACGCGCTGGCCCGGTTCCACCTGTGGCAGGCCGGACAGGATTACGATCACGGCACCGGCCACGGCGTTGGGGTCTATCTGTCCGTGCACGAAGGACCGCAGCGGATCAGCCGCGCCTCGGACGTCAAGCTGCAGCCAGGCATGATCCTGTCGAACGAACCGGGATACTACCGCGAGGGAGCCTTCGGCATCCGTGTCGAGAACCTGGTCGTGGTGCGCGGGGCCGCCGCGCTCCCCGGCGGCGACGACCGCGAAATGCTGGATTTCGAGACGCTGACCTGGGTGCCCATCGACCGCACCCTGGTCGACCCCGCGCTGCTGGACACGCCCGAACGCGACTGGCTGAACGCCTATCACGCGGAAATCGCGCAAAAACTGAACGGCAAGCTGAGTACGTCGGCGCAGGACTGGCTGGAAAGGGCGACGCGCCCGGTTTGACTTCGCGCGCCGTCCCGATACCTGATAGGCAACCAGGGAACCGTGTGGAAAGGAATTGACGGCATGGCCAATCACATCAGGATACGCGAAGCCTCGGGCACCTGGGTCGTCCGCGCCGGTGGCGCCGTGCTGGGCGAGACCGAACACGCGCTTGAATTGAGCGAAGGCGACTATCCCCCGGTGATCTATCTTCCCGCGCGACGACATCGCCATGGCGCTGCTGGAGCCGTCCGCCAAGACCAGCCATTGCCCGCACAAGGGCGAGGCCAGCTATTTTTCGATCCAGACCAAAAGCACCCTGATTGCCGATGCCGCCTGGTCCTACGAAACACCGAACGAAGGCATGGAGCAGATCGCGCGCCACCTGGCCTTCGATCCCGACAAGGCGACGGTCGAACAGGTCTGATGCGCCGGCCTCATCCCTTGCCGGTCGGATCGGGGATCGGAAAGACTACGTCATAGGCCCAGTTGAAGACGAAGGCATAGACCAGGAAGAAGGCCGAGAACGAGATGTCGATCACGAAGGCCTCGACCCAGTCGATATCGAGGTAAAGCGCGATGAACGGCACCAGGGCGAGCAGCAACCCGGCCTCGAACAGCACCGCATGGCCAACCCGGATCGGCACTGTCTTGCGCAGATCGCCGCGCAGCCGCAGCAGCGCGTGGTCGAAGCCCAGATTGTAGGCATAGTTCCAGCCCATTGCGATCAGTGAAGACACGACCGTGACGACACCCATGTCGGCCATCGCCTTGTCGAAGAACCAGGCACCCAACGGCGTGATGATGGCCAGCGCGATCGCCTCGAAGCTGATGGCGTGGCGGATGCGGTCGGATGTCGTGCGCATCGGTAGCCGTCCAGTGGTTCGGGCCGTCCCGAACGATCAAACCCGGTGTCGGGGGAGGTCGTCCTCGCTTGTCCGGCAAACTAGCCTTTGGCGGCACGGGCACAAGGTGTCTTGCACACTTTCCGCCCTACGAATGCTCCTCCTTCGCCGTTGCCGCCAAGGCCCGGTTGTAGGCCCGCAGTGCGTCGACATGGGTCAGCACGCCCAGCAGTTCCGGCGGGCGACCGTCGCCCCACAGCGTCACCACCGGCAGGAATGCGGCGCCGGACTTGTCGAACACCGGCATCGCGTTCTCCAGCGTTGCGCTGCCGTCGATATAGGCGCCCTGCTCGACCAGTTCCCAGCAGGCCTTTTCGGATGGCCCGCCGGGTTCCTCCGCCGGTTTCAGCAGCCGCGACACCCGCACCATCGACAGCAGGTAGGCCTGCGGCCCCGCGGCCAGGTGCACGTTGCGCCGCTCCAGCTGGGTCAGGAAGAACGACCGGTCGACCAGCCGCGAGGAAAGCGCCGTCGAGAGCGACACCGCCACCATCACCGCAAGGCCGGTCTGCCAGTCGCCGGTCAGTTCGAACACGATCAGCGTGGTCGAGATCGGCGCGCCCAGCACCGCCGCCGCCACCGCGCCCATGCCCGCCAGCGCATAAAGCGTCTCGGACCCCGACACGTCGGGGAAGATGCCGGTGGCGATCATGCCGAAGGCCAGCCCGGTCAGCGCCCCCATCATCAGCGAGGGCGAGAACATGCCGCCGCCCATGCGCCCGCCCATGGTGATCGCCACGGCGACGGTCTTGAGCACGGCGAACACGATCGCCTCGTGCAGCAGCAGCTCGCCGGTCAGCGCGTGCGACGTGGTTTCGTAGCCGACGCCGATGATATGCGGAAACTAGATCGCCATGCCGCCCAGCAGCAGCCCGGCCACGGCGGGCCGCAGACCAGCGCGGCAGGCCGGTGCGGGCCTGCAGATGGCTGCCCATATCGTCGGCCCAGAAGATCGCGCGCATCAGCATCACCGCAACGATGCCGCAGACCAGCCCCAGCAGCAGGTAAGGCGGGCAGTTCGACGTAGAATTCCAGCACCGACGTGCGTCGGGCAGGGTGAACTCGGTCACGTCGCCGAATTCCAGCCGGTTGATGACGGTTCCGGCGACGCTGGCGATGACGATGGGGGCGAAGGCGTGCACCGCGAAATGCCGCAGGATCACCTCGAGCGCGAAGATCGCGCCCGGCGATCGGCGCGTTGAAGCTGGCCGAAACCGCGGCGGCGACGGCGCAGCCCAGAAGGTCGCGCCCGGTGATGCCGTCGGCGGTGATCCGGTTCGACACCCAGGTCGCGATCATCCCGGCGAGGTGCACCACCGGCCCCTCGCGGCCCGTGGACCCGCCCGACGACAGGGTGATCAGCGAACGCAAGGCCGAGGCCAGGCCCGGCTTGATCTCGACCCGACCGTCCTGCAGCGCTGCCCCCTCGATCACCTCGGCCACCGCGTGCACCCGGCCGTCGCGGGTGAACCGATGCGGTGATCAGCCCGACCGCAAGCCCGCCCAGCGACCGGGATCACCACGATCCAGTACCAGGCCAGCGTCTCGGCGAAGCTGTGCAGCCGCAGCACGTCGTCGGTGCCGTAGAGCGTGGCCTGCAACGCCTCGATGCCCTTGCGGAAAAGCAGCGCCGCGAAACCCGCCGCGATGCCGATGACCAGCGCGATGAACCAGAACTGGATCCTGCCCGGCCCCTGCCGGCGCATCACGTCCCAGGCCGACGCCAGGCCGGCGCGCGCGTCCTCGATCTGTGCCGCGATCAGCGACCGGGTCCGCTGGCTCATGCAGCATCCAGTGGCGGGCCGGGTGACGGTGCACGGGCTTTCCCCGACCGCCCGCTTGGCCTAGGCTCCCGTTCGGGTTTCCAGGGAGAGACGAGGATGACCATCGACGCCGCATTAACCCGAGTGTCCCAAGTCTTAGGCAATCGGCTGACCCGATCCAAGTCCGATCTCGACCTGCACGGCCGGTCCGAGAGCACTTTCCCCTGACCCCGCCCGATGCGGTCGCCTATCCCGAGACGACGCAGGAGGTGGCCGCAGATCGTGCGCATCTGCGCCGATGCGGGCTGCCCGGTGGTGCCCTGGGGCGTGGGCACGTCGCTGGAAGGCCACGCCCTGGCGTTCCAGGGCGGGCTTTGCGTCGATTTCGCCCGCATGAACCGGTGTTGCAGGTCAACGAGGCGGATATGGACGTGGTGGTGCAGCCCGGCGTGACCCGCGAGGCGCTGAACCTCGAATTGCGCGCGACCGGCCTGTTCTTCCGCGTCGATCCCGGCGCCAATGCCACGCTCGGCGGCATGGCGATGACCCGCGCCAGCGGCACGACGGCGGTGCGCTACGGCACGATGCGCGACAACGTGCCGCGCGCTGGAGGTGGTGCTGGCCGATGGCCGGGTGATCCGCACCGGCAGCCGGGCGCGCAAATCTTCCTCGGGCTATGACCTGACCGGGCTGATGGTGGGCAGCGAGGGCACGCTGGGGCTGGTGACGGAACTGACGTTGAAACTGCACGGCCAGCCAGAGGCGATTTCGGCGGCGGTCTGTGCATTCGCCGACATGGAAAGCGCGGTGAACGCGGTGATCGCGACGATCCAGATGGGCATTCCGATGGCGCGGATCGAATTCGTCGACGCCGGCGTGGCGGCGGCGTTCAACGCCTATGCCGGCTCCGACCTGCCGCTGGTGCCGCATCTGATGGTCGAGTTTCACGGCTCGGATGCCAGTGCCGCGCAGGATGCCGAGCGGTTCCGCGAGATCGCGCAGGACTTCAGCGCCACCGGCTTCGACTGGGCGACACGGCCCGAGGACCGCACCGCGCTTTGGACCATGCGGCACAATGCGCATTATGCCTGCCTGGCCTCGCGCCCGGGCTGCCGGGCGGTGGTGACGGACCTCTGCGTGCCGATCTCGCGGCTGGCCGAGGCGGTCGAAGAAACTCGCGCCGATATCGCAAGCGCCTCGATCCCCGGACCGATCGTCGGCCATGTCGGCGACGGCAACTTCCACTCGATCCTGCTGTTCGACGACACCAATGCCGCCGAACGCGCCGAGGCCGAAGGGCTGGCGGCACGGATGGTCGACCGCGCGCTGCGCCTCGGCGGCACCGCGACCGGAGAACACGGCATCGGCGTCGGCAAGCTGGACTACATGGCAGCAGAGCACGGGCACGGCTGGTCGGTGATGGCGGATATCAAGCGGACCCTCGATCCGAAGAACATCCTGAATCCAGGCAAGGTGGTGCGGGTGAATTAATCGCCTGCAAGGAACGCGGGCACCGGGTTACGGGTTTAGCGGCATGGGAAACGGTGGCAGCAAACAACGCGGCAAGCTTAAGCGGGTCCACGACCGGGGCCGCGCCTATGCTCGCAGCCGGTTGCCGCCCGGCACACGGCTAGTGGTGGGGGTGTTGCTGATCATCGGTGGTATCCTGGGGTTTCTACCCGTTCTGGGCTTCTGGATGATTCCGCTGGGGGTCAGCATCGCGGCGCTGGATGTGCGGCCTTTGTGGCGACGCTGGAAGGGCGCGCCAAACCGCCGCCGTGGCGACGGCAGCTAAGCCCCCGGCGCCTGGCGACAAACCTCTCCGGGTTTGACATAAGTCACATCCATCTGAACCCAGCAGGCCCAGACTGATGCAATAGCAGCAAAAGGACGTCGGTCATGGGATACGGATACCTGAAGATTCAGGGCGCTTTAGCAGTCATTCTGCTGGTGCTGTCCTGCGCGGCAGCGCAGGCCGAAACGCTGGTCGGCTCGAATATCGACAGTCGCGTAATCCTTGCGTTCAAGGTCCCGGACGACCGGGCCCAGGCGCAACTGCCCGAGGGCTGGCGTCTTCTGACACTGCCGCAGGGCCCGCTCGCGGGCGCAAATCAGCTGGTGGTGTTCATCGACAGGCACCTGCAGATGGACGCCGAGGGCAAGCCCGCGACGCCCCATGCCAGCCGGTCCGTCGCGATTGTGGCCTACGGCGTGAATCCGGATTTCGAAGGCCCGCGCACGTTCGTCACACGGGTCTACGAGACACCTCCGGTTGCAGACAGCTACGGCAATGGTGTTGCCGCCACGATCAGCCGCAGGGTCTCGTTGGAGGACGAACGCGGAACGCGCGAGCACGAGGAACGCTGGACCGTCGCGCCAGAGGCAGGCGGGAGAATGACGATGAGCATCGAGTACAAGTCCGGGCAACCGGGTTGGTCGACGTCCGAGATGCTGCCCTACTCCGCGGCGAAAGCCGGGTTTCACCGGATCTATCGCTACGATCAGCTTGCCGATCTGGCGATGAGCGCAGCTTTGGGAATACCGCTGGACGGTGAGATCTCTTTCAGCGCGGATTTGCCCGACATGCCGGCATTTGACGGCAGCGAGGAGTTGAAAGCGGTGATAATCGTGCCGGTCTATGTCCGCGAGGTTTCGCTGCCCTAGCCCCTATCCGGCCAGCAGGGCGCGCGCCGCGCCGCGGGCCTCGTCGGTGACGGTATCGCCGGCCAGCATCCGGGCGATCTCGTCGACCCGTGCCGGCGGGTCCAGCGGCGTCACCTCGGACAGCGTCATCGTCATCCGCGATCCGCTTTGTCCACCCGCCAGTGATGCCGCGCCGCGCGCCGCCACCTGCGGCGAATGGGTCACCACCAGCACCTGCGCGCCCTCGGCCAGCGCCGCCAGCCGGCGGCCCACCGCATCCGCCGTGGCGCCGCCGACGCCGCGGTCGATCTCGTCGAAGATCATCGTCAGCCCGCCGCTGTCCGTGGTCAGGCAGACCTTCAGCGCCAGCAGGAACCGGCTCAGTTCGCCGCCCGAGGCGATCTTGTTCAGCGGCCCCGCCGGCGCGCCGGGGTTGGTGGCCACGGTGAAGGCCACCGTCGTCGCGGCCCTCGGGGCCCGGCGTGGCCTCGGCGATCTCGGTCGCGAACACCGCCCGCTCCATCTTCAGCGGCGCCAGTTCCGCCGCCATCGCCTGGTCCAGCCGCGCTGCCGCCGTCGCGCCGCGCCGCGCTCAGCGCCGCCGCGGCCGCGTCATAGGCGCCTGCGGCCGCCGTCACCGCCGTCTTCAAGCGCCAGCGATGTCTGCCGCGCCGCCGTCGAGCGCCGCCAGCCTGCCGCGCAGAGTCTCGGCGAAGGCGGCCAGATCGTCGGGCGGCACCGCATGCTTGCGCGCCAGCGCCGCGGATCGCGAACAGCCGCTCCTCGGCCGCTTCCAGCTCGGCCGGGTCGAAGTCCAGCGCGTCAAGGCAGTCGGCGACGCCCTGCTCGGCCTCGCCCAGTTCGGCCAGCGCCCGGCCCAGCGCCGCGATCGGCGGCGTCAAGCCGACCCTCGGCCCGGTCGGCGCACATCTTCGAGCCAGCGCAGCGCATCGCCCAGCTGCGCCCTCGGCGCCGTCATAGCCCGATTGCGCCATGCGCGCTTGGACGATGTCGTCGCGGATCCGCTCGGCGGCCTGCATCAGCCGGCGGCGCCGCGTCGAGCTCGGCCTCCTCGCCCGGCT
The DNA here is from genome assembly GCA_963768205.1 of uncultured Alphaproteobacteria bacterium. Lineage (GTDB taxonomy): Bacteria > Pseudomonadota > Alphaproteobacteria > Rhodobacterales > Rhodobacteraceae > JAHELH01. The sequence continues at coordinate 290,749 of CAVYHB010000001.1, forward strand.
GCGGGTCAAGCTGCGTCCAGTTCGCCGACCGCGTGGCGCAGGAAATCCTCTTCGGCCCGCACCTCGGCCAGCGCCGCCTCGGCCTTCGCAAGCGCGCGTTTCGCCGCCGCCAGCGCGCGCCAGGCGGTCGCGGGTGTCCTGCACCAGGCCGTCATCGCCCGGCGAAGGCATCCAGCAAGTCGCGGTGGCCGCGCGGGTTCAGCAGGCCGCGGTCGTCGTGCTGGCCGTGCAGTTCGACCAGCGTGTCCGACAGCGCGCGCAGCACCTCGCCCGAGGCGCGGCGGTCGTTGACCCAGGCGGTCTTGCGCCCGTCGGGCGTGTTGATCCGGCGCAGGATCAGCTCGTCGGCCTCGGGCAAGCCCGCCTCGCGCAGCACGGCACGCGCGGCGTGGCCCGGGGCCAGGTCGAACACCGCCGTCACCTCGCCCTGTTCGGCGCCCGCGCGCACCAGTTCGGCGCGTCCGCGCCAGCCCAGCACGAAGCCCAGCGAATCCAGCAGGATCGACTTGCCGGCCCCGGTTTCGCCGGTCAGCACGTTAAGACCGGGCTGGAACTCCAGTTCCAGCCGGTCGATGATCAGCATGTCGCGGATGTCGAGCCCGCGCAGCATGTCGGCTCAACCGTAGGGTGCGTGCTTGCACGCACCGTGCATCAGAGCCATTCGCCCCGTGATCATCTGCCGGTAGATCGCGCGCAGCCAGCTGTCGCCCGCCACCTCGGCGCGCAGCCCGCGCCCGGTCAGCAGCGCGTAGCCGTCCTCGTACCACTCGGTCGCACTGGAAGTTGTAGCCCAGGATCGCCCCCGCGGTCTGCGCCTCGTTCGGTCAGGCCCAGCGACAGGTAGGCCTCGACCAGCCGGTACAGCGCCTCGGCGTGTGGGTCGTGGTCTGGAATTCCTCGACCACGACGCGGAACCGGTTGATCGCGGCGGTGATAATGCTTGCGCTTGAGGTAATAGCGCCCGATCTCCATCTCCTTGGCGGCGAGATGGTCGAAGGCCAGATCGAACTTCAGGATCGACGAGCGGGCGTATTCGCTGTCGGGATAGCGTTCGATCACCGTGCGCAGCGCCTGCAGCGCCTGAAAGGTCAGGCCCTGATCGCGGCCGACCTCGTCGATCTGGTCGTAATAGCTGACAGCGCCAGCAGATACTGCGCATAGGCCGCATCTTCGTCGGCCGGGTAGAAGTCGATGTAGCGCTGCGCGGCGGCGCGGCTGTTGTCGGATAGTCCTTGTCCTTGTGATAGGCAAAGGCCTGCATGATCAGCGCGCGCTTGGCCCAGTTCGGAATAGGGATAAAGCCGCTCGACCTCGCCGAAAAGCTCGGCGGCGTCGTCGGCCCGGTTGCACTTCCAGCTGGTATTCGCCGCGGGTGAAGATCTGTCTCGGCGCTCTGATCCTCGATCGGCGTGTCGTTGCCGCCCGCTGCCGCAGGCCGCCAGGCCGAGGATCGCCGCGCAGAGCACGCGCGCCGCTAAGTCTCGACTTGGCCCGTATCATCAAGCGTTTACCCCAAGCTTCCGGCGACCCGGTGCCCTTGGGCCCGGTTTCTGCGCCTCTTCTAGCACATTAATTTTCCGGGCAAAACGCCCATTGCGCCGCAATTCCAGAGGATTGCGCGGATCGGCAACGGAGCCATACCGGTGCGGTTGACTAGCCTAGGCCGCGTGCGGCAATCCGACCAGATCGGCGCGGCCGACGCCGATGCCGGGCAAGCAGCGCCGTGGTCCGGGCGTCGCACAACAGTCATCCGGTAGGCCTGCGGCCGCGCGAACAGCGCGCGCAGCAGCGGTTGGTCAGCGCGTGACCGGCGCGGACGCCGGTGTAGCGGCCCAGGATCGGCGCCGCCGGCCAGCGCCAGATCGCCCAGCGCGTCCAGCATCTTGTGGCGCACCGCCTCGTCGGCGTGGCGCAGCCCGCCAGGGCTGACAGCACCCTGTCGCCATCGACGACGACGGCGTTTTCCAGCGTGCCGCCCAGCGCCAGGCCATTGGCGTGCATCGCGTCGACGTCGGCACTGGCGGCAGAAGGTGCGGCTGTCGCACAGTTCGCGCACGAAGGCGCCGTTGGCCATGTGCAGATGCTTGGCCTGGCGGCCGATCGCGGCATCGGCGAAGTCGATGTGGAAGTCGATCTCCAGCGCCGTCGGCCGGGTCCAGCCGCGCAACGGCGTCGCCGTCGCGCACCTCGACCGGTTCCAGCACTGCGATCGCACGGATCGGCGCGCGCAGACGCCGGATGCCGCGCGCCACGAAGCCCGCGCACGAAGGGCGCGGCGACTGCCGTCGAGGATCGGAACTTCGGGGCCGTCGATCTCGATCAGCGCGTTGTGGATGCCGCAGCCCGGCAAGCGCGGCCATCAGATGTTCGACGGTCGACACCGACACGCCCGACGCCATTGACCAGCCGGGTGCAAAGCGGCGACGGTCTCGACGGCGTCCCAGCGCGCCGGGATCATCGGGTCGGCGCCCTGCGATGTCGGTGCGGCGGAACCAGATGCCATATTCGGCAGAGGCCGGACGAACCGTCATGCGCGCCGGGCGCCCGGAATGCAGTCCGACGCCGGCAAAGCTGATCGCTGATTTGATCGTTGTCTGCACGGGGTTCCTCGTACCTTTGTGCCGGACAAGTCTAGGCCCGTTAGCGGATCGGTTAACAGGTCAGAACCGTTTACCTCAATTCAATCTTTGCAACGCTCTGAAACATCGCGAATCAGTATGCGCGAAATCTTGCCAAGTCGCGCGCACCTGCCGGTCAATAGCATTGATTTCAAAAGGAAAAGGCCGGATCGCTCCGGCCTTTCCGCGGTCTGAATTGTGACGCGGTTCAGTTCGCCTGACGGCGCAGGAAGGCCGGGATTTCGATGCGTTCCTGATCGGCGTCGACCTCGTGCATCGTCGTCGACCGCGCGCATCGGCGGCTGCTGGCGCTGCGCGGCTTGCGGCGGCTGGGCGCGGCGCCCGCGGGCTTCCGCGCCATGGCCGGTCATCCGGTTGATCAGCGAGTTGATCCCGAAACGCGTGCTTCTCGCGCCTGCCGGTTCGGCGCGCTCGCGTGCGCGGATGCCGCGGTGCGGCCGCGCGGCGGCGCGGCGCCTTGTCGACCGCGGCCTGCAGGCGCGCCAGCGCCTCGGGCGACGGCGTGCCCGGCGCTCGGCGGCGCCACGAAATGCGCCGCGTCGGCATCGTCATCATGGCGTCGCTCTGGCGCGGCTCGAACGCGGCTGCCTGCGGGCGATAGGCCGGCGGCCGGCAGATCGTCGTCGTCGTCGTCGTCGTCGAAGATCGTCCTCGGCCTGTTCCTCGGCGGCTGCGGCCACTGCGGTCGCAGCTCTTCGAACAGCATCGGCTCCGGCTGGTCCGCACTTGCGCGGCGACGGGCACGTGCTGCTCCTCGGCCGCCGGGCGGCATCCGCCGGATACGCGGCCTCGAGCCTTTCCTCGACCTTCTGACCGGTTGCAGCGGCTCGGCCAGGCGGCGGCGCGGCACCGGCACGTCCGCGACCGACCTCGACGGCGTCGATGCCGGTGGCCACGACGCTGACGCGCATCACGCCTTCCATGTCGGTCGTCCAGCGTCGAGCCGACGATGATGTTGGCATCCGGGTCGACCTCTTCGCGGATGCGGTTGGCGGCCTCGTCCAGTTCGAACAGGGTCAGGTCGTGGCCGCCGGTGATGTTGATCAGCACGCCCTTGGCGCCGCGCAGGCGTGATCTCGTCCAGCAGCGGGTTGGCGATGGCCTTTTCGGCGGCCTGGATGGCGCGATCTTCGCCCTCGGCCTCGCCGGTGCCCATCATCGCCTTGCCCATCTCGTCCATCACGGCGCGCACGTCGGCGAAGTCGAGGTTGATCAGGCCGGGCCGCACCATCAGGTCGGTGACGCCCTTGACGCCCTGGTACAGCACGTCGTCGGCCATCGCGAAGGCCTCGGTGAAGGTGGTCTTTTCGTTGGCCAGCCGGAACAGGTTCTGGTTCGGAATGATGATCAGCGTGTCGACGACCTTCTGCAGCGCCTCGACGCCGTCCTCGGCCTGGCGCATCCGCTTGGCGCCTTCGAACTGGAACGGCTTGGTCACGACGCCGACGGTCAGAACGCCCAGCTCGCGCGCGGCCTGCGCGATGATCGGCGCGGCGCCGGTGCCGGTGCCGCCGCCCATGCCGGCGGTGATGAAGCACATGTGCGCGCCGGCCAGGTGATCGACGATCTGCTCGATGCTTTCCTCGGCCGCGGCGGCGCCGACGCGGGCGCGCGCACCGGCGCCCAGACCTTCGGTCACCTTCACACCCATCTGGATGCGCGGCTCGGCGCCGTGCGATTGCTGCAGCGCCTGCGCGTCGGTGTTGGCGACGACGAACTCGACCCCGTCCAGCTCCTTCTCGATCATGTTGTTGACCGCGTTGCCGCCGGCGCCACCGACGCCGAACACGGTGATCCGCGGCTTCAGGTCTTCCCGCTCGGGCATCGTCAGATTCAATGTCATGTGTCTGTCCGCCTGCTTTTTTGCTTCGCGCCTTCTGCGGCCGCATTCTGCCTCGTTGAATCGTCAAATCTTACCGGCTTCATCGCGCCACACGTCACGCAAAAAACACGCAGTTTTGCCACAAAATATGGGCCTAGTTCTGGCGCATTTCGGCCGGCATGTCGCCGATTTGCCCACATATTGCGGTCACCAGTTGTCCTTGAACCATTTCACCGCCCGTCGCAGCGACCGCGCCGGGTAGCGGTCGACCGGCATTTCGAAGTCCCACCATTCGTCCTGCGGATGCGCCGCAAACAGGCACAGACCGACGGCAGACGGCAAAGGCCGGGCCGGTGGCCGCCTGCGGCAGGCCCTGCACCCGCAACGGCCGGCCGAGCCGCACCTGTTGGCCCAGGATCTTCGGCGCCAGCCCGTCGAGGCCCGGGATCTGGCTGGCGCCGCCGGTCAGCACGATCTGCTGGCTGGGCAGATGTTCGAACCCGGCCGCGTCCAGCCGCGCGCGCACCTCTTCGAGGATTTCCTCGACCCGCGGGCCGCATGATGCCGATCAGCTCCGGCGCGGCTGACGGTGCGCCGGTCATGTTCCCAGTCGCCGGTATCGCCGCCGATCTCGATCATCTCGCGGTCGTCCATGCCGGTGGCGACGACGCCGCCGTAGAAGGTCTTGATCCGCTCGGCGATCGTCCAGCGGCACCTGCAGCCCCTTCGAGATGTCCTGGGTGACGTGATCGCCGCCCAGCCGCACCGCTGTCGGCATAGATCATGTGCTTCTTGATGAAGATCGACAGCCCGGTCGCGCCGCCGCCCATGTCGATGCAGGCCGCGCCCAGTTCCTGTTCGTCCTCGACCAGGCTGGAGATGCCCGCGACATAGGCCGACGACGCGATGCCCGCGAGTTCCAGGTCGCAGCGCTTGATGCAGTAGAGCAGGTTCTGCGACCACCGTCGGCATCGACGGTCAGCAGGTGCATGTCGCACGGCCAGCCGGTTGCCGATCTGGCCGCGCGGATCGGCCAGGCCCGGAGCGGTGATCGAGCGCGAAGTTGACCGGCTGCGCATGCAGCACCTCGCGCCCGTCGCCGAAATCGGGCACGTCGCAGGCGGCCAGCACGCGGGCGACGTCCTGTTCGGTGACCACGGCTCGTCGTGCAGTTCGATCTGCGCCGGCCAGCCCGTAGCTGCGCGGATCGCGCGCCCGAGAAAGCAGGCGATGACGTGATCGACGCGGATGCTGGCCATCTTCTGCGCCGCCTGCACCGCGGTGCGGATCGCGCGTTCGGTCTCGTGCATCGCGTCGATCTCGCCAAACCGCACGCCGCGCGACCGCGTGGTCGCCGCGCCGATCACCCGGAACGCCGATTGCCCGGCCAGCGAGCCGACGCCGTCGGCGCTCGCGGAATCGGTCCGGTGCCGTCGAAGCGCAGCACCAGACAGGCGATCTTCGACGTGCCGATGTCGAGAATGGCGATCACGCCGCGCTGCATCGCGGCCTTGCGCATGTGCCGCATCGCCCGCTGGGTCTGGTAAAGATCGGTCATCGATCGGTCTCTCCAAGCTTCCAAAGCCTTGATCCGGCGCAATTCGTCGACCGCCTGCGCGCGCCATCCGCAGGGTCGGACGGTGCGCGTTGCGCATGTCGACACGCGGACAGGTCGCGGGCCAGCAGATCCTGCGCCTGGTCCAGCGCGATCACCTGTTCCAGCGCCGTCGACCGGCGCCGGTTTCGGGCAGCAGGATGCGCTGGTCGCGGTCCAGCACCACGTCCCAGCGCCGCTCGCCCACGCGCACCAGCCCGCGCAGCCGGTCGCGCCACCGGGGCCGCGGCCGCGATCAGCGCCAGCGCCTCCGCCACCGCCGCTGTCGGCGCCCTCGCCGGCGATCAGCGGCAGGTCGGGCCGCTCGCGCCGTTGCACCAGCGCGGCGACCCGGCGGCCGGTCGCGTCCAGCAGTTCGAGCGCGCCGGTCCAGCGCGCCAGACCACGCGCCGGCACGCGCTCGGTCACGTCGACCTGCAGGATGCCGCCGGGCCGGATCGCGCAGTCGGGCCGCGCGCACCGGCGTCGAGCTCGGCGATCACGCTCCTGCATCTGCGTCGAGGTCCAGATCGAAGGAGCAGATCGGGAAATCGACCGGCAGGACTTCGCGGATATCGCCCGCCAGCATCGGCCGACGCGCCGTCGATCGCCATCAGCTTGACCATGAATTCCGGGCGGTCTCGGCCACCGAGCGGCGCATCTCGGCGATCTGTTCGTCCAGCGATCGCGGCGCGGTTGTCGGGGTCGGACAAGAACCAGCCGCCGAGCGAACAGCACGGCAAAGACCGGCACGCCGAATGCGCAGCGCGCGCGGAAGCCCGGCGTCAGCCACAGCCGCTGCAACCGGTAGCCCAGCGCGACGGCGCCGGATCGCGGCGGCGCGGAGTGTCGTCCATCGGCTGATCTGCATGCATGACGCGTCCTCCACCATCCAGCGGCACAAGCTGGCCAAAGCTGATCCCCATGGGCTGTCGCCTGTTCGGGCGCCAGCGAGGTCGGCGTCATGCCCGGCTGGGTGTTGGTTTCCAGCAGGATCAGCCCGGCAAGCCCCTGCTCCTCGTCCCAGCGGAAATCGGTGCGGCTGACGCCCGCGGCAGCCCAGCGCCTCATGCGCGCGCAGCGCATAATCCAGGCAGGCATCGAGGATATCGGCCGGGATATCGGCGGGCACCACGTGGCGCGATCCGCCGGGCTTGTACTTGGCGTCGTAGTCGTACCAGCCGTCGGTCAGGATATCGGTCACCGTCAGCGCCCTGTCGCCGACCACCGTGGTGGTCAGTTCGCGGCCCGGCGCATAGGCCTCGACCATCACCGTCTCGGGCATGTCGTCGGCCAAGCTGCGGCGGCCCGTTGGCATCCTCGTGCGACGATGTAGACGCCGACCGACGAGCCTTCGTTGTTGGGCTTGACCACGTAGGGCGGCGCCATGACGTGCCCGGCGCGCACCTCGTCGGCGCTGGCCAGCAGGCTGTGCGACCACCGGCAGACCCGCGGCGCGGTAGGCGTGCCTTGGTGCTTTTCCTTGTCCATCGCCAGGGCCGAGGCCAGCACGCCGGAATGCGTGTAGGGAATGCGCAGCCATTCCAGCAGGCCCTGGACGCAGCCATCCTCGCCCCAGCGGCCATGCAGCGCGTTGAAGACGACATCCGGTGTCGATCTCGGCAAGACGCGCGCAAAGGTCGGGGCCGGCATCGAGCTCGACCACGTCAAATCCTTCGCCCCGCAGCGCTGCGGCGCATTCACGCCCCGACGACAGCGACACCTCGCGCTCTGCCGAGGGGCCGCCCATCAATACCGCCACTTTCGGGGATGTCCTGCTCGACATACCCACGAATGTCCTTTGCCCGGTCCTTGTGCGGACCGCTTTGCCGGCCCTGTTTGCGTTAGCTTTGCCTGTCATCGCGGATCGTCGGTTCTCCGACCCGCATGATTTCCCACTCTAGCTGAATTCCGCTGTTTTGGAACACTTTTTTTCGCACCTCTTCGCCCAGACCTTCCAGATCCGCGGCGGTCGCGCCGCCGGTGTTGGTCAGGAAATTGGGATGCTTCTCGGACATCTGCGCGCCGCCCAGCCGCGCGCCGCGCATGCCGGCGTCGTCGATCACCTTCCAGGCCTTCAGGTCGTGGCTGTCATCCGGCCGCCCGGTGCTGGAAAACCCGGCCGGATTGCGGAACGTCGACCCCGCCGTGCGGTCCTTCGTCGGCTGGGTCTCGTCGCGCTTGGCCAGCTGCTCTGCCATCCTGGCCTGCAAGCGCTGCGGGGTCGCCCTTCGGGGCCTCGAAGGTGGCCGCGGTGATGACCGTGTCCTCGGGCAGATCGGTCTGGCGATAGCGGAAATTCAGGTCGCGCGGCCGTCAGCGTGACCGTCTCGCCCGTCCGCGTAACCGCCTGCGCGGACTCGAAGACGATCCGCCACATAGGTGCCGTAGCAGCCCGCGTTCATCCGCACCGCGCCGCCGATTGCGCCCGGGATGGTGCGCAGGAAGGTCAGGTCCAGCCCGGCCTCGCGCCGCCTCGTCGCGCCACATGCGCGTCAAGCGCCGCGGCGCCCGCGGTGACCGTGTCGCCGTCGATCTCGATCCCGTTGAAGCCGCGCCCCAGCCGGATCACCACGGCGCGGATGCCGCCGTCGCGCACGATCAGGTTGCGAGCCGACACCCATCGGAAACACCGGGATCGCCGGGTCGAGGTCGCGCAGGAAAGCCGGCAAGATCGTCCACATCGGCGGGCTGGAACAGCCAGTCGGCCGGTCCGCCGACCCGCAGCCAGGTCAGATCGGCAAGGCTGCGGTCCGGCGTCAGCGCGCCGCGCACGCCGGGGAGGGTCTCGATCGGTATCACTTGGGTGCCACGTTCGGATTTGCGTCGGTCTAGCCAGTCCCGCGGTGCTAGCGGGGGTTTCGCACAAGGGCAAGCGACGCCTCTTGGTGCCAGCCCCGTGTCGGCTTCAGTCCGAGGAGCGGTTCTGGTGCCGGTTGCACCGTTTGCGCCCGATCAGGCTGCCAAGGGCGCCGCCAACAAGCGCCGGGGCGACGAGGAACATGGCGAAGATCGCATAGCCAAGGGCGTCCCAGCCGATGGCGGCGCGGGCCTGAAGCCAGAGCCAGAGCAGCAGCGCGGCGAGAAACGCAAGCAGGACCGCGCTGGCGATGCCCTTGCCGCGACGAGTCAGGACGTAGCAGATCAGCCCACCCACAAGCCCCGCACCAAGGGCGATGGCAGCCGGGGATCAGGAACTCTTCCAATTCAGCGCACTTCGCGCTGGCGCAGCCACCGGAACAGGTAAAGCACCGGCCAGCGCAGGATGGACGCCCCCGCCGCCAGGATCATCAGCGCCGATCCAGGGGCCGTGTTGCAAGGTGATGAAGCCCAGCAGCGGGATGCCGAGGGCGATCAGCACATAGGCCGCGGGCCAGTGGTTGCGCTTGCTGGGGAACATTCCGATGACGTTGGCGGCCACCGCCCAGAGGCAGGCGAGGATCAGCGACAGCGACATGTGCACACCGCGTCACGGACGGGGAATGTCAGCGCGTCAGCCATGCGACGCCAGCCTTTCGGGCAATCCGTTGGCCCAGCCGCTGATCGTGCCGGCGCCAAGGCAGACGACCATGTCGCCCGGGCGCGCCTCGGTCGCGCACCAGGCGCGACGAGGTCGTCCTCGTCGGCGATCGCGCGGGCGTGGCGGTGGCCGTGGCGGATCAGCCCGGCGACCAGATCGTCGCGGCGAGGCGCCCTCGATCGGGTCTTCGCCCGCGGCATAGACATCGGCGATGGCGACCACGTCGGCGTCGTTGAAGCAGGCGCAGAAATCCTCGAACAGGTGCGACAGCCGCGTGTAGCGGTGCGGCTGGTGCACCGCGATGACCCGGCCCTCGCGTCGCCTGGCGCGCGGCCTTCAGCACGGCGGCGATCTCGACCGGGTGGTGGCCGTAGTCGTCGATGATGGTGACGCCGTCCACTTCGCCGACCTTGGTGAAGCGGCGGTTGACGCCTCGAAACTGGCCAGCGCCGCGCGGATCTCATCGCGTCTTCATGCCGAGGTGCCGCGCGACGGCGACCGCTGCCAGCGCGTTCGAGACGTTGTGATCGCCCGGCATCGGCAGGGTGCAGCCTTCGATCATCATGCCCTCGGCCTGCAGCGCGATGTCGAAATGCGCGACGCCGCCTTCGTAGCGTCAGGTTCACCGCGCGCACGTCGGCCTGCGCGTTGAAGCCGAAGGTCACGACCCGGCGGTCGGTGATCTTGCCGACCAGCGTCTGCACCTCGGGATGGTCGGTGCAGCAGACCGCCAGGCCGTAGAACGGGATGTTCGAGACGAAATCGAGGAAGCCCTTGTGCAGGTTCTCGTCGGTGCCCCAGTGCTCCATGTGCTCGGGGTCGATGTTGGTGACGATGGCGATGGTCGCGGGCAGCCGGTTGAAGGTGCCGTCGCTCTCGTCGGCCTCGACCACCATCCACTCGCCCTGCCCCATCCGCGCGTTCGAGCCATAGGCGTGGATGATGCCGCCGTTGATCACCGTCGGGTCGAGCCCGCCGGCGTCCAGCAGCGTCGGCGACCATCGTCGTCGTCGTGGTCTTGCCGTGGGTGCCGGCGACGGCGACGTTGGATTTGAGGCGCATCAGTTCGGCCAGCATCTCGGCCCGGCGCACGACCGGCAGGCCCCGCGCGCGCGCCGCGTCCAGTTCCGGGTTGCCCGGCTTGATCGCCGAGGAGATCACCACGACCTCGGCATCCTCCAGGTTCTCGGCCTTCTGGCCGATGAAGATCCGCGCGCCCATCTGCGGCAAGCCGCTCGGTGATCGTGCGAGGCCTTCAGGTCGGAGCCCTGCACGGTGTAGCCGTGGTTCAGCAGCACTTCGGCGATGCCGGACATGCCGATGCCGCCGATGCCGACGAAATGGATCGGGCCCATCTCCATCGGCAGTTTCGTGGCGGCGTTCATGCCGCAGGTCCGGAATCTTTCCCGTCTCATGTCTCATGTCCCGCGCGCGTCCCTCTGCCAGTGCCTCTACCATGTCCGCCAGACGGTCTGTCGCGTCGGGTCGGCCTGCCGTCAATGCCGCCTGCGCCATACCTATGGCCGCGCTGGCCGTCGTCGAGGACCGCCGCGATGTGCTCTGTCAGAGCGCGTCGACGTCAAGCTTCGATTCCGGGATCAGGATGGCGGCGTCGGCCTCGACCAGCCCGCGCGCATTGGCGGTCTGGTGATCGCCGGTCGGCGCGCGGCATAGGGGATCAGGATCGACGGGCCGGCCGATGACGCTGAAGGTCGGCCACCGTCGAGGCCCCGGCCCGGGCGATGACCAGCTGCGCCTCGGCCATCCGCTCGGGCACGTCGTGGAAGAACGGCTGCGACCTCGGCGTCGATGCCGTGTTCGGCGTAATAGGCGGCGACCCGGTCCATGTCCTCGGCGCGCGCCTGATGGCTGACACGCAGATGTGGCGCAGCCGGTGCATCGGCAGGGCGGCGATGGCGGGGGGCACGACGTCCGACAGGATGCGCGCGCCCTGGCTGCCGCCGATCACCAGAACCTGCATCGGATAGTCGCCGGGCGGGATATAGGGCGCCGCCGGCGCGGGCCATGATCGCGGCGCGCACCGGGTTGCCGGTGTGGAACGCCCTCGACGCCCTCGGGCAGAGTCGGTGGGCCAGGTGCCGCAGGCCACCGCGTCGACGCGCCGCGCGAACATGCGGGTTGACCCGGCCCAGCACGCCGTTCTGTTCGTGGATCATGCGCGGCAGTTTCAGCCAGCGTCGCCGCCGCCAGCGCCGGGATCGACGGATAGCCGCCAAAGCCCACGACAACCGTCGGCCGGTCGCGGCGGAACGCCGACCAGGCACGTGCGACGCCGCCCGCGATGCGGAACGGGACACCGCGGCTTTCGCCAGCACGCCGCCGCGCGCGAAGGTGGCCGACGGCGACCTCTTCGATCTCGACCGCGTCGGGAAAGCCGCCGGTATAACGCGCGCCGCGCGCATCGGTGCGTCAGCTTGACCCGCCAGCCGCGCGCCAGCATGCGCTCGGCCAGCGCCTGCGCGGGGAACATGTGCCCGCCGGTGCCGCCCGCGGCGATGACGAGAAGCGGCTGGCCATCGCGCGCCAGTTGCGGACTCTGGCAGCGTTTGGACTCTGCATCGCCTACGCCCCCGCTTGATCAGGATATCGCCGATTTCGCCCTGCGGCCGCGTCCGGGTAAAGGCCAGCAGCATGCCCACCGCGATGCCGCCCGCGATCAGCGACGAGCCGCCGTAGCTGACGAACGGCAGCGTCATGCCCTTGGCCGGCAGCAGCCGCACCGCCACACCCATGTTGATCATCGCCTGCACGCCGAAGCATGCAGGCCAGCCCGGTGCCCGCCAGCCGGATGAACGGATCGCGTTCGCGGATCAGCCGCAGCAGCGACCGCACGATGATCGCCATGTAAAGCAGGATGATGACCAGAACCAGGATCAGCCCGTATTCCTCGGCCGCGACGGCGATGATGAAATCGGTATGCGCATCGGGCAGCGACCATTTCACCTGGCCCTCGCCGACGCCGACGCCGAAGAACCCGCCCTCCGGATCGCGTTCGGTGGCATAGCCAAGCTGCGTCGTCGGATCGACCTCGGGGTTCAGGAACCCGTCGATGCGGCGGGCGAAATGTTCGGAATTGTTGTAGGCGAACGTGCCCACCAGCACCACCGAGGCCGCCATCCCGATCAGCAGGACAAACGGCGCGCCGGCCACGAAATACATCACGCCCCAGCCGAACAGCACCAGGCAGGCCTGGCCGAAATCGGGCTGCATCGCCAGAAATGCCACCACGATCAGCGTGATGGCGAACGAGAACGCCTTGCCCGGCGGGCCGTTGATTTCCTGGCTCGCGGCCATCAGCCAGGCCGACATCACGATAAGCCCGGGCTTCAGGAACTCCGACGGCTGCACGCTGGCAAAGCCCAAGCGAGATACCAGCGCATCGCGCCCTTGCCGAAATCGGTGCCGAAAAGCGGCAGCAGCGCCAGCGCGACGAAGGCCGCGAAGAACCCCAGCACCGCCAGCCGCCGCACCAGCTGCGGCGACATCATCGAGGTCAGGATCATCGCCGTCATCGCCAGCCCGCCGAAGAACGCCTGCCGCTGCACGTAATGGAACGCGCTCAAAGCCGTTGCGCTCGGCCAGCGGCGGCGATGCGGCCAGTCCCAGCAGGATGCCGATGCCGAAGAGAAGCAGCACGCAGGACATCGACCACTTGTCGATCGTCCGCCACCACCGGGGCAGAATAGGCTCGCCATCCCGCATCGGGACCGTGCCAAACACCATTTCCGTCATGATACGCCGCCTGAAACTGCCACTGCCCTGCCCGTTTTCCGGGTCTCGTGCGCAATGCTAGCCGATTTCACCACTTCACGCTAGGGTCTTCGGCCCCACCGCGAACCCGGGACCCTTCGTCGCATCAAGCGCGGACCTTGGGCATTCCAATTGACATCGAGACCGGCGAAGCCCAACAATTTAGGTGGAGACGCGCACCCGGCGCCTACGAGGCGCCTTCTTCTGAGGGGGAAGAAACTATGCGCATCTTTTCAGCTGCAATGACTGCTGTTGCCATCGGAGTTCTGGCTGTCGGCCAGTCCTATGCCGACGATGACGACCATGACTATGAACATAGCGACGAGGCTGCGATCTTCGTCCACGGCGCGCCGTCCAGTCCGTCCGAAGCCTGGCTGCTCGCCGCGGGCGGGCGCATCTACGACAATTGGATGGAGGCTCTGGACCGCGAGGAACCAGAGGGCACCCACCCTGCCTATCCTGCCGCGGGACAGCAGGAGGGCGAAACCACCTGGCGCTGCAAAGAATGCCACGGCTGGGATTATCGCGGCGTGGACGGCATCTATCGCGAGGGCAGCCATTTCAGCGGAATCAAGGGGATCACCGGCGCGATCGGCATGGATACCGGTGCCATCGCCGCCATGCTGCGCGCCGTGCCACACGGATTTACCACCGAGATGATCAGCGACGAAGAGTTGGGGCGCATCGCGGCCTTCGTGTCGCGCGGCCAGGTCGACATGTCGAAATATGTCGACCTGGTAACCCGCGCCGTGATCCCCGGCGATATCGACAACGGTCGCGCGGTCTTTCAGACTACCTGTGCCGCCTGTCACGGCTTTGACGGACGCATGCTGAATTGGGGCGATTCCGACAGCCCGGCCTATGTCGGGACCGAGGCCGTAGCGGCCCCGGACGAGGTGATGAACAAAATCCTCAACGCCCATCCGGGGGTCGAGATGATCAACCTGCGCGCCATCGGCGAGACAGTCTCGGGCGACGTGCTGACCTATGTCGCAACGCTGCCGCAGGACTAAGCTGCGGGACCAGGCAACGCCCCCCTTTCACGCCAAGGGGGGCGTTCTCGATCTTGGAGCACACCAAGGTCCAGCGGCGGGAAGCCGCTGAAACCCACGGACGGACCGGCCGAGATCGGGTTGCCGGCGGTGCGGAATGCGAACCGGCCCCGGCGAATTTCCGACTATTCCGCCGCCGGGGTCACTTCAGAAGTAACTTCATCGGTCCGGTTCACTTCGGGTCCGCCGGAATCGCACAATGCCAGGACCGTGCCGATGGCCCAGCTCGATCCCCGCAGACTGAGATCGGCGACCGCGTATTCGCGCCCCGGGTCGATCGTGATGGTATCGCCGCGCTGCAAGGCGGCAAGCAGCGGCGCGTCCGGTTCCAGGATCGGCGCTCGATACCCGCCCGTCGATCCATTGCCGCTGAGACTGGTCAGCGCATAGCGCGACCCGTTCATCCGGATGGCCAGGATCGGATCCGCCGCGGCGCCACCGCCCAAAGGCTGGAATTCGGCGATCCAGTCCGGGTTCCAGTCGCCTTCCGCGGTACAGCTGATGCCGAAGCAGGCGCCCGCCTCGGTGCAGACACTGGCCGAAGCCGCCTCCAGCCCGGCGCGCAACTCCCAGCCCTGGGCCGCGCCGATTGTCGGAATGCCGACGGCGAGAGCCGCCGCAATGAATGGGTAACGCATCGATATGTCTCCTGCTTGCGAACACCTTGGTGCAACGCTTGGACGACATTGTGCTTTCTGTGAATCCCGCGCGCACACCGCGCCGCCGATCAGCGACGTCCCGCCGGTGGCGAGGGCTCATTCGGCCAAAATTTGCTTGCCGATACCGCCTCGCGTTCCGCCGATCTACCCAGCCGATCCGATCGCGCCTAACGTGTCGGCCCGACAACCGACCGCACCGCCGGGCCCCCCCCCGACGGCGCGTTGCCTCACAGACGGGGAGTGAGGTACCGGTGCGTCGTCGGACCACCCAGACATCCAGCGGCGGCAAACCGGGTCGGCCCGCGAAAATGCGACGGCTTCGGGGATGCCGGATACAATAGCGTTGCGCTCATCTCCGGCAGACCCGGCCTGTCACCGATTGATCCGTCCAAGGACCGCCCTCCAGAGCGACATTACCGTCGCCACGTAACTGCGTGTTGGCCATAGGCGTTGGCGTCTTGAGCGGTCTACCTTCTTCGGTTTCCAAATATCCCCGCCGGAGGCATCCCGACACCGCCAGAAGCGCGCCACCGGCACGGCCCGCAACCCTTGCCACAGGCGACCGAACAATGGCGTGCGCCGCAGGCGCGCAATCAGATCAGCGCCCGCACCCGGGCGATGAAATCCTCGCCGCGCTTCTCGAAATCCGGGTACTGGTCGAACGAGGCGGCCGCCGGGGCCAGCAGCACGGTGTCGCCCGGCCCGGCCTCTTCCGCCGCGCGGGCCACGGCGCGCTCCATCGTCTCGCAAACCTCGTGCGGAACCTGCCCCAATTGCAGTGCGAACTCGCGCGCCGAGTGGCCGATCAGGTAGGCCTTGGCCACGTGAGCGAAATCGAGGCCCGCGATGCCACCCTCCTTGCCCAGCCCGCCCGCGATCCAGCGAATGCGCGCAAACGCCTTCAGCGCCTGCGCCGCACTATCGGCATTGGTCGCCTTGCTGTCGTTGACAAAGGCGACGCCGTCGCGCTCGGCCACCAGTTGGCTGCGATGCGGCAGGCCGTGGAAGGAATTGAACGCCTGTTCGATAAGTTTCGGCGACAGTCCCAGCGACCGTACGGCGGCATAGGCCGCGCAGGCATTCTGGTGGTTATGCGCGCCCGGCAGCCCCTTGATGGCGCGCAGGTCGATGCTGCCCACCTGACGCCCCTTACGGTATTCCGACAAGAACCCCTTGCGCGCGAAGACCGACCAGCCTGGCCCGTCCAGCTTCTGCCCCGAAGAGACCCGGATCACCCGGTCATCCTCGGGCGCACCGGCCATCTGGTTGGCAAGGAACCGCCCTTCGGCCTCGTCGACCCCGATGACCGCGCGGTCCGGCCCGCCTTCGGCGAACAGCCTGCGCTTGGCGGCGAAATAGCCGCCGATGCCGCCGTGCCGGTCAAGGTGATCGGGCGTGAGGTTGGTGAACACCGCCACGTCCGGCGTCAGCGCGCGCGCCAGGTCGGTCTGGTACGACGACAACTCCAGCACGATCACCTCGCCGTCGATCGCCGGGTCGAGGTCCAGCACCCCGCGCCCGATGTTGCCCGCCAACTGGCACGGCTTGCCCGCCACCTCCAGAATGTGATGGATCAGTGCCGCGGTCGTGGACTTGCCGTTCGACCCGGTCACCGCGATCACGCGCGGGCTGGTGTCGAACTGGTCCCAGTCTCCGGTGGCAAAGCTGCGGAAGAAAAGCCCGATGTCGTTGTCGACCGGCACACCCGCGGCCTGCGCCGCCGCGATCACCGGGTTCGGGCTTGGGTATAGGTGCGGAATGCCCGGTGACACGATCAACGCCGCGACCTCCTCGAACGCGCCCGCCTTGGTCAGATCATGCACCGTCAACCCACCCGCATCGGCCTTGTCCCGAGCCTCGGCGCTGTCATCCCACGCCAGCGCCTGCGCCCCGCCCGCCTGCAACGCGGCAGCGGCGGCCAGGCCCGAGCGTCCCAGCCCCAGCACGGCCACGCGTCGGCCCTCGTAGCCGCGAACTGGAATCATGCCTGGGCTCCCTGCCTGGATTTGCCGCCAAGAATGAAGGGTCAGAGTGGCGGCTGCAAGCCGCATGGCGCGGGTTTATTCGGTTGCGTGCGCGCGCAGGAAGTCCGCCACCGCCGCACGCGCCTCGGCGTGATGGGTCAGCAACAGATGACCGCCCTCGTCGAACAGCGTCAGGTCGGCGTTCGGGATATGCCGGGCAGTGTATTCCGCGATGGCGGCCGGGTTCAGCCCGTCGTCGCGGGCATGGATCACCAGCGTCGGCGCGGCGATGGCGCCCAATGCATGCCGCGCCGCAGGATCAAGCGCCGCGCCCTCGTTGCGCAGGCCCGCCAGCCGCGCGGTCACCGGCGCGAAACCGTAAATCATGCCGTCCAGGAAATCGGCCTCCTGCGACGTCATCCGCGCGGCCAACCCAGGCGTCACGTCGAACATCGGCCACATGACTCGGCGTGCGGCCTTCTGAATCGCCCAGAACGGAAAATCCGACCCGAACAGCAGGTTGTAGACCCAGATCGGCACCGGCAGGTCCTGCGCCTGCGTCGGAAGCGGCGTGTAGGGGGCCGAGGACAACAGCACCAGCGCCCGCGTCCTGTCGGGGTACAGTTCGGCGAATTGCAGCGCCGGTGGCACGCCGCCCGACATCGCCAGCACCGCGACCCTGTCGATCCTGAGGCCGTCCAGCAGGTCGGCAAGCGCGTCCGCCTGCGCCGCGGTCGAGGCATCCGGCGGCAGGTCGGACCGCAGATAACCGAAGCGCGAGACGGCGATCCAGCGAAACCCGTCGCCGCCGAAGGCCGCCGCCATCAGTTGGCCCTGATCATACCCGCCACCGGCGCCGTGCAGGGCCAGAACCGCCGGTCCCGCGCCGGTTAGCGCGTATTCCATGTCTCCACCCTCCAGCGCGATGACCTGTGACCCCGCCGCCAAGCTTCGGGTGACGGTCGAAACGTCGCGCACGTAGCTTTGCCAGGTCAAAAGCGAGAGCCCCGCGGCAACGCCCAGCGCAGCAAGCGCAATCCAGCGCCGCAAGGTCATGCTGTCGGCTGCGAATTCAAGGGCGACATCGTTCCCGCCGGGCTGCCGTTTCGGATTGGCGGTCAGCCTGGGCTTCGGCCCACCGAAACGGAATGATCCAGGTCAAGAGACCGGAACGCCGACCGCGTTTCTACATGGGTCTCAGCGCAGTTTCAGCGTCGCCAGCCCGATCAGCGCCAGGATCAGGCGAGATGATCCAGAACCGGATCACGATCTGCGGCTCGGCCCAGCCCTGCTTTTCGAAGTGATGATGGATCGGCGCCATCAGGAACACCCGCTTGCCGGTGCGCTTGAAATAGAGCACCTGGATGATCACCGACAGCGCCTCGACCACGAACAGCCCGCCGACGATGGCCAGCACGATCTCGTGCTTGGTCGCCACCGCGATGGCGCCCAGCGCGCCGCCCAGCGCCAGCGATCCGGTGTCGCCCATGAACACCGCCGCGGGCGGCGCGTTGTACCACAGGAAGCCGAGCCCGCCGCCGATCAGCCCGGCGGCGAAGACCAGGATTTCGCCGGTGCCGGGCACGTAGTGCACGTCGAGATACTCGGTGAAGTCGACCCGGCCCACGGCATAGGCGATGACCCCCAGCGTGCCGGCGGCGATCATCACCGGCATGATCGCCAGCCCGTCGAGCCCGTCGGTCAGGTTCACCGCGTTGGCCGCGCCGACGATGACGATCATCCCGAAGGGGATGAAGAACCAGCCCAGGTTGAGCAGCACGTCCTTGAAGACCGGCAGCGCCAGCTGGATAGGCCAGCGCCGTCGGGGTGCACCGTCGCCGCCGCACCAGGCCGCGACGCCGGCGATCAGCGATGCCGATCACCAGCCGCAGCTTGCCCGACACGCCCTTGATGTTGTTCTTCGACACCTTGGCGATAGTCGTCGGCAAAGCCGATCAGCCCGAAGCCGACGGTCACGACCAGCACCATCCAGACATAGGGGTTGTCGAGCCGCGCCCACAGCAGGGTCGACACGGTGCAGCGCCGACAGGATCAGCAGCGCCGCCCATCGTCGGCGTGCCCGCCTTGGTCACGCAGATGGCCTTCGGGGCCGTCGTCGCGGATCGGCTGGCCGGTTTTCTGGCGTCGCCGCAGCAGGTTGATCAGCGGCCGGCCGAAGATGAACCCGAAGATCAGCGCCGTGAAGAACGCGCCGCCCGGCGCGGAAGGTGATGTAGCGGAACAGGTTGAAGATGTCGCCGCCGTCGGACAACTCGGTCAGCCAATAGAGCATTTCAGGCAATCTCCTCGGTCTCGGTTGGCAGCGGATGGCCCAGTTTGCGGATCGCGTCAACAACAAGGACTGACCTTGCTGCCCTTCGACCCTTTGACCAGCACGACGTCGCCGGCGTCGATCAGCGTGTGCGCCCGACGGCCGGCCATCTCGGCCGCCGTCTCGGTCCAGAGCGCCCTGCCGTTCGGCTCGGCAGGGCGCTCGTGCAGGCGCGCGCATCCGCGGGCCGACGCAATGCACCAGGTCGACGGCGCGTGCATGGCCGCAAGGTCGGCCAGGCCCGCGTGCAGCGCGGCTCTCGTCGCCGCCCAGTTCCAGCATGTCGCCCAGCACCGCGATCCGGCGGCCCTGGACGATGCGCCCGACGCCGTCGACCGGCTGCAGCGCGGCCAGCACCTCAAGCGCCGCGGCCATCGAGGTCGGGTTGGCGTTGAAGGCATCGTCGATCAGGTCGAGCGACAGGTCGCGGTCGACCGGATCGAGCACGATCCGCTCCGCGTGCCGCGCCCCGCCGGCGGCTGCCAGCGCCCGACATCGCATGCGCCGCCAGCGCCAGGTCGCGCGCCGAGCGCCGCCGCCGACGGCCAGCACCGCCGACCGCGTTGACGGCGAAATGCCGGCCCGGCGTCGCCAGCTTGAACAGCACCGGGACATCGCCGATTCGGCGCGAGCACGACGGTCATGTCTGCGGCTCAGCGTCGACCGCGGTCGAGCCGGTACGTGGCACCCTCGCCCTGCGCCGAACGGTCTGCGACCGTCGCTGCGTCGGCACGCGCCGCCGCGACCATCAGCGACGGTCGGTGTCGGCAGATCGCCGTTGACCACGCGCGATGCCGCCGCGGCTCCAGCCCGTCGAAAATCGTCGCCTTCTCGCGCGCGATGCCCGTCGAGGCTCGTCGAACGCCTCCAGATGCGCGGCCGCGACCGTGGTGATCATCGCCACATGCGGGCCGGGCCAGCCGCGCCAGCGGCGCGATCTCTCCGGGGTGGTTCATGCCGATCTCGATCACCGCGAAATCGGCGTCGCGCGGCATCCGCGCCAGCGTCAGCGGCACGCCCCAGTGGTTGTTGAAGCTTTTTTCGGCGGCATGGACCCGGCCCTGCCGCGCCAGCACCGCGCGCAGCATCTCCTTGGTCGAGGTCTTGCCGACCGAGCCGGTGATCGCCGATCACCTGCGCCCCGCGTCCGCGCCCGCCCGGCCCGGCCCAGCGCTTCAGCGCCGCGCAGCACGTCGTCGACGACCAGCAGCGGCGCATCGCGGGCCACGCCTTCGGGAATGCGCGACACCAGCGCCGCCGCGGCGCCCTTCGCCAGCGCCTGGGCGACGAAATCATGCCCGTCGCGCGACGTCCTTGCAGCGCCACGAACAGATCGCCCGGCTGCAGACGTGCGGGTGTCGATCGAGACGCCGCGTCGCCGCCCAGTCGCGCCGATGCGCGAGCCCCCGGTGGCGGCGGCGGCCTCGGCGGCGGTCCAGAGCGGCGGTCACGCCAGCCGCCCGTCCAGCGCGGCCACGGCGACGCTGGCCTGTTCGACGTCGTCGAACGGAAAGACGTCGTCGCCGACGATCTGCCCGGTCTCGTGCCCCTTGCCCGCGATCAGCAGCGCATCGCCCGGGTCGCAGCGCATCGACGCCGCGCAGGATCGCCTCGGCCCGGTCGCCGACCTCGGTCGCCTCGGGGCAGCCCGCCATGATCGCGGCGCGGATCGTCGGCCGGGTCCTCGGAGCGCGGGTTGTCGTCGGTGACGAATCACCACGTCGGCATGCGCCGCCGCCGCCGCCCCCATCAGCGGACGCTTGGCGGTGTCGCGGTCGCCGCCGGCGCCGAACACCACGATCAGCCGGCCCATCACATGCGGGCGCAGCGCCTTCAGCGCGGTCGCCAGCGCGTCGGGCGTATGGGCATAATCGACGAACACCGCCGCGCCGTTGCGCGCGCGGCGCCGCCAGCTGCATCCGGCCGCGCACCGTGGTCAGTTCGGGCAGCGTGTCGAACACCGCGTGCCGGCTCGCAGCCGCTGGCGATGACGAGCCCGGCGGCGACCAGCACGTTCTCCGCCTGGAACCCGCCGATCAGGTCCAGCCGCACCTGGTGCGGCTTTGCCTTCCAGTCAAACCGCAGCTCCTGCCCGGTGGCGTCGAAGCGCTGCGCCCGGATGCGCAGGTTGCGCCTCGGCGTGCGCCGACGGTCAGCACCTCCTGGCCGCGCGCCTGCGCCGCGTCCGCGCGATCTCCGGCCCGTCGCGCGGTCGTCGAGATTGATCACCGCCACGCCGTCATCCGGCAGCACCCGGGTGAAGAGCCCCGCCTTGGCGGCGAAGTAGTCCTCGAAAGTGCGCATGATAATCCAGGTGATCCTGGGTGAAGTTGGTGAACGCCGCCGCCGCCAGGCGCACCCCGTCGAGCCGGCGCTGCGCCAGCCCGTGGCGACGAGGCCTCCATCGCGGCATGGTCGACCCCGGCCGCGGCCATGTCGGCCAGCAACTCGTGCAGGGTGATCGGTTCGGGCGTGGTGTGGGCCAGCGGCGCCGGCAAGCGCGCCCTCGACCCCGGTGGTGCCGATATTGACCGCCGGCAGGCCCAGCGCCATCCCAGATCTGCCGGGTGAAGCTGGCGACCGAGGTCTTGCCGTTGGTGCCGGTCACCGCGACCATCATCTCGGGCTGGGCGCCGAACCACAGCGCCGCGGCATAGGCCAGCGCCTGCGCGCGGATCTTCGGCCACCACCAGCGGCGACGTCCGAGCGTCCGCCAGCTCGTCGCGGGCGATCGCGCGCGCCCTCGCGGTCGGTCAGGATCGCGCCCGCGCCCATGCGCAGCGCGATACTGGATGAATTCGCCGCCGTGAACCCGGCTGCCGGGCAGCGCCGCGAACAGGTGCCCGGGCGCGGACCGCGCGGCTGTCGACCGACAGCCCGGTGACCCGCGCATCGCCGCCCGCCCTGCGCGGTCAGGCCCAAGCCGCCAGTGATTCGCCGATCGGCCATGGCCTTGCCCGATCTCGAGCGCGCACGCGATCGATGTCCGCCGTCCGCTCAGTTCGCGGTCAGTGTTACACCCGTCGCGGCCCGGCTGTTCAATCGCCGGGCTGCAGCCCCAGCAGCGGCGCGGTGCGGCGGATGATCTCCGCGGCCGACCGGCACCGCCGTCCAGCCCGCCGTGCGGCGCGGCTCTGGCCCGGAGGTCTCGACCGGCTCGTCCAGCGTGACGACCAGCACGTATTTCGGATCGTTCGCCGGGAAGACGCTGGCGAAGGTGGCGATGACCCTGTCGTCGTAATAGCCGCCCTTGGGCGCGGCTTGTCGGCGGTGCCGGTCTTGCCGCCGACCGCATAGCCCGGCACCTCGCCGAAGCTCGCGGTGCCCGCGCGCCACCACCTGGCGCAGCATCGACCGCAGGCCTCGGCCGAGGCCTCGGGCAGATCACCCGCGCGGCCCGGCTGCGACCGCGTCGCGCCGCATCAGCGTCGGCGTGACCTTGGTGCCGCCATTGAGCAGGCTGGCATAGGCCGCGCGCCAGATGCAGCGGGCGAGACCGACATGCCGTGGCCGTAGGAGATCGTCATCGTCGACGAGCTCGGACCAGCGCGCCGGCACCAGCGGCTTGGCCCGGCGGCGCCTCGACCAGTTCGACCGGCAGTCGGCTCGAAGAAGCCGAGCTGGCCGAGGAAGTCCTGCTGCCGCTCCGGCCCGATCATCAGCGCGATCCGCGCGGTGCCGACGTTGGAGGACTTTCACGATCACGTCGGTCACCGACAGGTCGCGGTCCGTAGTTCGTGCTGGAATTCGCGGATCCGGAACCGGCCCCAGTGCATCGGCGCCGTTGGTGTCGATCATGCGTGTTCGGCGTTGACCAGCCCCAGTTCCATCGCCTGCGCGGCGGCGAAGATCTTGAAGGTCGAGCCCAGTTCGTAGACCCCCTGCACCGCCCGGTTGAACAGCGGGCTGTCGCCGGCGTCGCCCTTCGATCAGCGGCGCGGGCCGGTCGTTCGGGTCGAAATCGGGCAGGCTCGCCATGCGCGACGATCTCGCCGGTGTGCACATCCATCAGGATCGCCGGCCGCGCCCTTGGCGTTCATCAGCTGCATGCCGCCTGCCAGCACCCGTTCGACCGCCGCCTGCACCGTCAGGTCGATGCGACAGCTCCAGCGGACGCGCCGCGTTCGGCCGGATCGCGCAGACAGTCGTCGAAAGCCTTCTCGACCCCGGCGATGCCGATCACCTCGGCCGCGTTGACGCCCTCGCGGCCGAAGCCGTCGCCGCCAAGGATATGCGCGGCGAGCGGCGCCGTTGGGATAAAGCCGCATCTCGCGCGGGCCGAACAGCAGGCCGGGCTCGCCGATGTCATGCACCGCTGCTGCTGCTCGGGCGACAGTTTCTTGCTGATCCAGAGGAACTTGCGCGTCGCCGGTGAAGTCGCGTCAGCAGCGTCTGTCCTCGTCGAGATCGGGGAAGATCGCCGCCAGTTCGCGCGCCGCGCGCGCCGGGTCGACCATGATCGGCGGCTGGGCGTAGAGCGAATGGGTGACGAGGTTGGTCGGCCAGGATGCGGCCCGTGCCGGTCGACGATATCGGCGCGCTGCGCGACGATGCGCGACTGCGGACGCGGCGGCGCGCGGCTCGACCGGCTCGGACGCGGCCATCAGCCCCATCCGCACGCCCACGACGCGTGAAGGCGCAGAAGAAGAACACGCCGAGCACCAGCAGCCGCCCCTCGGCGCGCTGCGCGGGCGCGGTCGCGCATCTCCTCGTGGCGCAGGCGCAGGTTCTCGCGCTCGATCGGCGTCGGGGTTCTCGCCCTTCGCGCGGGCCTCGAGGATGCGCGCCAGCGGGCGCAGCGGAATGCGGGTCATGGATTGCTCCTGCGGCGCGGTCGACGGTTCTGCAGTTCAGGTCCGATCGGCGGCCTCGGGCAGCGCGCCGACACGTCGGCACGCCTTCGATGTCCAGCAGCGGATCGGGCGGATAGGCGATCTGGTCGACCAGGCCGAATTGCTCGGGCGCCAGCGGCACCAGCCCCAGCCGGTCGAAGTTGATCTCGGCCAGGTCGCGCAGCCGGTCGGGGCGGTTGAGATAGGCCCATTCGGCGCGCAGCACGGCCGGGTTCTCCGCAGACCGCCGATCTCGCGTTGCAGGCTTTCGACCTCGTCCAGCGCGCGCCTGGGTCTTGTAGTTCTCGTGGTAGGCCCAGAAGGCCAAGCCCCATGACGGCCAGAATCGCGAGAGTATGAAAAGAAACGCATTTCAACGCTTTACATCCCTTGTGTCAAGTATCGGCATGCCCAGCGCTGCCGGATCGACCGGCCCGGCGGGCTCTGCCGTGCGGCCGCGCGACGCGCAGTTTGGCCGACCGGGCGCGCGGGTTTGCGCGCGAGCTCGTCGGCATCCGGCCGTCGACGGCGCGGCGCGTCACGATCTCGAACCGCGGCGCGATCGTTTCGCTGCTCGCGGCGCATGGCGGCTGCCCTGCCCGCCCGCGCCGCTGCGCTGCTGCAGGAACCGCTTGACCATGCGGTCCTCGATCGAATGGAAGGTGACGACCGCCAGCCTGCCGCCGGGCTTCAGCGCCCGTTCGGCGGCCTGCAAGCCCTGGCACAGCTGGCCGTATTCGTCGTTCACCGCGATGCGGATCGCCTGGAAACTGCGGGTCGCGGGATGGGTCTGGCCGGGCTTGGGGCGCGGCAGGCACGGATTGCGACGATCTCGGCCAGCTGGCCGGTGGTGGTCGATCGGCGCCTCGCGCGCGCGCGCACGATGGCGCGCGCGATCCGGCGCGAGGCGCGTTCTTCGCCGTAGTGGTACAGGATGTCGGCAAGCGCCGCCTCGGGCAGGTCGTTCACGAGGTCGCGCCGCCGTCGTGCCCTCGGCGCCCATCCGCATGTCGAGCGGCCCGTCGCGCATGAACGAGAACCCGCGCTCCGGCTGGTCGAGCTGCATCGACGAGACGCCGAGATCCAGCACGACGCCGTCAAGCGGCTCGGCCGGCGTAGCTCGTCAAGCTGCGCCGAACGTGCCTTCGACCAGCTGCAGCCGGTCGCCATAGTCCCCGGCCCAGGCCCGCGCCATCTCGAACACGCTGGGATCGCGGTCGACACCGATGACCTTGTCGGCCCCGGCCTCCAGCAGCCCGCGCGCATAGCCGCCCGCCCCGAAGGTGCCGTCGAGCCAGGTGCCGGTGACCGGGGCCACGGCAGCCAGCAACGGCTCGAGAAGGACGGGAACATGGGGATCGGCGGGCGCGGCGCGGGCAGTCGCGGCCATGGCTTACGCCCCCTTCGGGTTGTCCAGCAGGGTGAGCGGATCGAAATCCTCGGGGTAGTCCTCCAGCCAGGCCTCGGCCTTGGCACCCTCTTCGGTTTCGAAGGTCTCGGGCTTCCAGATCTGGAAGGTGTCGCCGGTGGCGATAAAGAAGGCCTCCGCCTCCAGCCCGATCTTGTCGCGCAGCTTGGCCGGCAGCACGATGCGCCCGGTCTCGTCGACGTTGGTCTGCTGCGACTGGCCGTTGAACAGCCGCTCCAGCATCCGCCGCTCCATCGAGCCGCGCGGCATGGCGGCGATCTTGTCGTCGACCTCGTCGATCGCCTCCATCGTGTAGCATTCGAGGTACTTCTGCTTGGCGATGATCGCCGTAGACGATCACGAATTCGGGGCGCTTGCCGTCGGTCCAGTCGGGATCGCCGGCCTCGAGCACACGGCGAAACTGGGCCGGAATCGACATCCTGCCCTTGTCGTCCACCTTCTGGTGGAATTCGCCTCTGAACCTGCGCGCCACTGTCCCGCGGCTCCTTCGTATTCCTGTTTCCGGTCGGTCTGAAACGGAAACGGCGGATTGATCTGCTGCCACTGATCAACCGCCGCCCTCGTCCCGTCTCCGGGATATGTCCGACTGCGCGCGCCACCTGGGGGGATGTCTGCTCGCCCGCGCGCCGGATCTCTTCGTTTCGATGAAAGCGGGTGCCTGTATGAAACCTGACTATTTTTGGGAGAGTGGGGTCTTTAGCTGCCCCGTTGTTCCCGTCCTCATCGTGGGATTAGGGATCGCATGGGAATTCATGGAAATCAATAGAAATGTTTGCCCGGAATGCACATGATGTTGTTTCGGAGACCCTTTCAGCACAAGACTTTGTGCCAATCGAGCGACTCTCGACACCGTAGCTAGTGGCTACTTCGAATATCATCACAATATATAGTGAAATCCGGCGCCTTTCAGAAAAGTACCATTTTTTCCCAGAATATTTCGAATTATTTCAGGAACTCGCGCCAATCCACTTCGAATCACGCCAAACTCGTCCACGACCAGGCGTGTTGCACGCCGGTGCCACGATTTCCCAAAGCTTGGGGGCAGGTCCGCGACTAGCCTTCGTAGGCCGCCTTCAGCGCCGCGATGTCGAGCTTGCGCATCGCCAGCATCGCATCCATCGCTCGTTTCGCGCCTGCGCGGTCCGGCCCGGCCAGCAGATCGGACAACTCCGCGGGACATATCTGCCAGCTCAGCCCGAACCGGTCGACGCACCAGCCGCACTGGCTTTCCCGGCCGCCATCCGCCGTCAACGCCTGCCACAGCCGGTCGGTTTCCGCCTGATCCGCGGTCAGGACCGAGATCGACGCGGCTTCCGACAGCTTGAATGTCGGGCCGCCGTTCAGGATCTGGTAAGGAACGCCGTCCAAGTGGAAATTGACCACCAACGGCGGCGCGGCAGGGTCAGGTGCGAACAGGCTTTCGATGGCCGAATTCGGGAACAAGGCGACATAGAACCGCGCGGCGTCCTCGCCCCGATTGTCCATCCAGAGGCAGGTACGTATCCGGGACATGGCATCCTCTCGACTTGGAACGACACGACTATACTATGCTTTCGCGCCCGCGTCAGGCCATGCCGCCCGCGACCAGCCCCCGTGCCAGCGCCGAATAGGCTTCGGCCGCCGGCCCCTGGCCCGCCGCCACCGGCGTCCCGGCATCGCCCGCCAGCCGGACCGACAGATCGAGCGGCAGTTCTCCCAGGAACGGCAAGCCCAGCTTTTCCGCCTCGGCCCGCACCCCGCCATGGCCGAAGATATGCTCTTCGTGCCCGCAGTTGGGACATACATATGTCGACATGTTCTCGATCAGACCCAGCACCGGCGTCTTCAGCGTCGCGAACATGTCGATCGCCTTGCGCGCATCCAGCAGCGCAACGTCCTGCGGGGTCGAAACCACAAGCGCGCCGGTCATCGCCGTCTTCTGGCACAGCGTCAGCTGCACGTCGCCGGTGCCGGGCGGCAAATCGACGATCAAC
This sequence comes from uncultured Alphaproteobacteria bacterium, assembly GCA_963768205.1. Classification (GTDB taxonomy): domain Bacteria; phylum Pseudomonadota; class Alphaproteobacteria; order Rhodobacterales; family Rhodobacteraceae; genus JAHELH01. Next base: position 318,336 of record CAVYHB010000001.1, read on the forward strand.
ACATCAAGCTTGCCCCATTGCACCTGCCCCAGCATCTGCTGCAACGCCCCCATCAGCATCGGACCGCGCCAGACGACGGCCTTGGCCGGGTCCACCATCAGGCCGATCGACATGATCGTGACGCCATGCGCGGTCAGCGGGATGATTGTCTTGCCGTCGGGACTGGCGGGACGTTTCGACACGCCCATCATGCGCGGCTGGCTGGGGCCGTAGATATCGGCATCCAGCAAACCGACGCGGCGACCCTGCCGGGCCAGCGCCACGGCGAGGTTCGAGGCGACGGTCGATTTGCCGACGCCGCCCTTGCCGCTGGCAATGGCCAGGATGCGATCGACCCCGGCCACGCGCTCGGGACCCTGTTGCGGCGTCGGGTGGCGCCCGATCTTGAGGTCCGGCGCCGGGGCTTTTTGCTGCGCCGCGGCGGGACCATGCGCTGTCAGGATCACCGAAACACCGGTGACGCCGGGTAACGCGGCCACGCGATTTTCGGCCTCGGCACGCACCTTCTCCAGCGCGCGGGCGGCTTCGGGACTAGGGGCCTCGAGCACGAATCGCACGTTTCCGCCCTCGACGGTCAGCGCCCGCACCATGTCCGCTGTGACCGGATCGCCACCATCCGGCAGCGTAACCTCTTTCAGGACTTGACGAATTTTCTCGATATCCAGCGCCATGCGTTCCATTCCCGCTTATTCTTTCAGCAATAGGTGTCAGCTTTCGCGCAAAGGACAACCCCCCGAACCGGAACCGCCCGTTTTCGCGGCAAAGTTCCCCGGGGTGGCGCAACGTAACCCATGCAATTGCTGCATAGCAGCATTTCCAAGGCGACCTATTGTGCACTCTGCAGCATAAGGTTAGATTGGGGTCAACAGCAGGCGGTAGCGCTATCAACCGAACCCCGCGCCGTCCTGCCCAACTGAGAGAAAGGTCAAGAGCATGACTTTTGCACAAGACATCATGGGCGCCCACGGCAGCCTTATCGAGCGCGTCAGCGCAGCGATCAACACCTACCGCGCGAACCGTGCGGACCGGCTGGCCAAGCAGCGCGTCTACAACGAAACCCTGCGCGAACTGCGCAGCCTGTCGGCGCGCGACATGGCCGACATCGGCATCGACCCCTCGAACATCGAATCGATGGCCTACGAGGCGGCCTACGGCAAGTAACGCAACCGAATACAGGCGCCCTCTCCTCCTCCCTGGGTTGTCTGTTCTGGCGGCGGCATCGACCTCCTCCCTGATGTCGTCGCCTCTTTTTCCAAGCTTTGGCTAAAGGCCAGGCGACCTTCGGGCGCTCCTTCCTCCCCAGGCTTAGCGTCCGAACCTGAACGGCGGTGTCTCTCTGCGAGGCATCGCCGTTTTCATGTCACAGTTGTCCCCGCCCGGCCCCGCTATCCTGTGGATAAGCAACGACAGGCTTGAATCGCCGGGATTCTTTCAGGTAGGTTCGGCCCAACGACAAGCGCGAAAAGCGCATCGGGCAGGTGCTATGGGCTACAATATCAGCGATGTCAGCGGCAACGCGTCGGGTGGCGTGGATCAGTGGACCTTCACCATCGATCTCACCGATCCGTCGGTCACGACGATCAGCGGCGATTTCAACGTCGTCTCGCTGCTCAACGGCAACGACCTGGGCGAAGCCACCGACGGCTACACTTTTTCGGCGCTCAGCACGAATGAATTCGGCACACTGAGTTACAACACCACGACCGGCGAATACACTTTCACGGTGAACCGCGCAGCGGTGATCGCATCGGGCACGGACCAGGTCATCAGCTTCACCGTCACCGGAACCAGCGGCGGCAATTCCGACGTCGATACGGTGTTCATCACGATCCTGATCTGCGTCCTGCGCGGCACCCTGATCGACACGCCCCAGGGCCCGGTCCCGGTCGAGGAGCTGGCGCCGGGCGATCTCGTGCTGACCAAGGACAATGGCGCGCAGACCGTGCGCTGGGCCGGATCCCGCCGGATATCGGCGGACGACGTCGCCCAGGATCCCTCGTTGCGCCCGATCCGCTTTGCCCCGGGCGCGCTTGGGCCTGACCTGCCCCGTCGCGAACTCGGCGTGTCGCCGCAGCACCGGATGCTGATCTCGGACTGGAAGGCAGAGCTGCATTTCGGCGAGGCCGAGGTGCTGGTGCCCGCCAAGGCGCTGGTCAACGGCAGCACGGTTCGCGTCGACCACAGCCAGCAGCCGGTCGAATATTTCCACCTGCTCTTCGACCGGCACGAAGTGATGTTCACCGAAGGCTGTCCGACCGAAAGCTTCCATCCCGCCGATTACGCGTTGCGCGAACTGGGTGACGCCGCGCGGGTGGAACTGCACAAGCTGTTCCCGGAACTGTTCGAGCCAGGCGGCTACAGCGACACCGCCCGCCTGTCGCTGCGCCCGTGGGAAGCGCAGGTCGTCTCGGCCCACGGCGCGGAACTGGCGATGGGGCTCGCGCGGTGAACCAGATGGTCGACAGCCGGGGCCAGACCCTGCCGCCGCTCGAGGTGCCCTCTGACGAGAAACTGCGGGTGATGGGCGACCTTCTGTTCCTGGCGTTCCGATCCGACCGCCACCGCCGGATGACCACCGGCACCTTGCGGGTCTGGCTGGAACCGCCCGTCGAATTCGGTCAGTTCCGTGTCTTCCGCTTCGATGGTGTGCCGCGCGGCATGTACACTTGGGCCTGGCTGAACCGCGACACCGCCGCCAAGATGATCCGGGGCGAGCCGCTGGCGCCCGAGGACTGGCGGTCTGGCGACGATTTGTGGATCGTCGACGTAATCGCGCCCTACCGGGGAATGGCCGGGGGGATCGCCAAGTTCATCATGACGCCGGGGAATTTCACCGATCACAGCTTCTATTTCCGCCGCGTGGCGAAACAGAACCAGACCCGCCGCATCGTGAACGTCAGTTTCCGCCGCTCGAAACTGTCAAAGATCTATCACGACGAGGATTTCCTTGTCTGATTCGACGGCTGCGGGCCGCCGTCAGAACGGCACGTCGTCCGCGCGTTCCGCCGCGACCACGAACTTCGCCACCACCTTCTTCGAACCGGCCTTCTCGAACTCGATATCCAGCTTGTCGCCCTCGATCCCCATCACGTAGCCGTAGCCGAACTTGCTGTGAAACACCCGGTCGCCCTGCGTGAACGACGACACCGCGTCGAGGTCGATCACCGTGTGGCGGCTTTCGCTCGGCTGGCTCATCCCGCGCTGGGCCGACCGCGCCTGAAGCCGCTTCCAGCCGGGCGAGTTGTAGACATTTGCCTGCGACGCGCGCTGGTCGATGGTGCTGGCCATGCCCGCTGCGCCATAACCGCCGCCATAAAGCCCGGGCGGGGTCAGCACGTCGACGTGGCTCGGCCGGCAGTTCGTCGACAAAGCGGCTGGGCAGCGCCGATTGCCATTGGCCATAGACCAGCCGGTTGGCGGCGAAGCTGATCGTGCACAATTCCTCGGCACGGGTGATGCCGACATAGGCCAGCCGCCGCTCCTCCTCCAGCCCTTTCAGGCCGCTTTCATCCATGCTGCGCTGGCTGGGAAAGAGCCCATCCTCCCAGCCCGGCAGGAACACGGCGGGAAACTCCAGCCCCTTGGCCGCGTGCAGCGTCATGATTGACACTTTCGAACCTGCGTCATCAGTTTCGTTGTCCATGATCAACGCGACATGTTCCAGGAAACCCTGCAAATTCTCAAACTGTTCAAGGGCTTTGACAAGTTCCTTGAGGTTCTCCAGGCGCCCCGGCGCTTCGGGCGTCTTGTCGTTTTGCCACATTTCCGTGTAACCGGATTCGTCGAGGATCTGCTCGGCCAGTTCGATGTGGTTCTGCTTGGGATCGCGCACGCGGTCGTGCCAAAGGTCGAATTGCTGCACCAGATGGCCAACCTGGCCCTTGGCTTTGCCGGTCAGATCGCCGCTCGACACCGCCAGCCGCGCGCCTTCCAGCAGGCTGATGCCGTTGGCGCGCGCCGCCCGCTGCATGGTCTGCATCGCCTTGTCGCCGGCGCCGCGTTTCGGCGTGTTGACGATGCGCTCGAACGCCAGATCGTCGTCGGGGCTGACGGCGACGCGGAAATAGGCCATGGCATCGCGGATTTCCATGCGTTCGTAGAACCGCGGCCCGCCGATGACGCGGTAAGGCAGGCCGATGGTCAGGAAGCGATCCTCGAATGCGCGCATCTGGTGACTGGCGCGCACCAGGATGGCACATTCTTCAAGGTCGTAGGGTCGCAGGCCGCGCGTGCCGCCCTGCATCGCCTCCAACTCGTCGCCGATCCAGCGCGCCTCTTCCTCGCCGTCCCAATGGCCGATCAGGCGCACCTTTTCGCCCTCGGTCAGATCGGTGAACAGGGTCTTGCCCAGCCGCCCCTTGTTGGCGTCGATCACACCGCTGGCGGCCGCCAGAATATGGGGTGTGGAGCGGTAGTTCTGTTCCAGCCGCACCACGTGCGCGCCCGGGAAAGTCCTTCTCGAACCGCAGGATATTACCGACCTCTGCGCCGCGCCAGCCATAGATCGACTGGTCGTCGTCACCGACGCAGCAGATGTTCTTGTGGCTGGCGGCCAGCAGGCGCAGCCAGAGGTACTGGGCGACGTTGGTGTCCTGGTATTCGTCGACGAGGATGTATTTGAACCAGCGCTGATATTGCTGAAGAACGTCCTCGTGGGTCTGGAAGATCGTGACCATGTGCAGCAGCAGATCGCCGAAATCGGTGGCGTTCAGTTCCTTCAGGCGCGTCTGGTACGCGGCGTAAAGCTCGACCCCGCGCTGGTTGATAGGCGCTGGCCTCTGCCGCGGGCACCTTGTCGGGCGTCCAGGCACGGTTCTTCCAGGTGTCGATGATCCCCGCCAGCATCCGGGCGGGCCAGCGCTTGTCGTCGATGTTCGCGGCGACGATCAATTGCTTCAACAGGCGCACCTGGTCGTCGGTGTCGAGAATGGTGAAGTTCGACTTCAGCCCGACCAGTTCGGCATGACGCCGCAGAAGCTTGACGCAGATCGCGTGGAAGGTGCCGAGCCAGGGCATCCCCTCAACCGTCTGGCCCATCAATTGGCCCGACCCGGTTCTTCATCTCGCGCGCGGCCTTGTTGGTGAAGGTCACGGCCAGGATCTCGTTGGGCCGCGCCCGCCCGGTCATCAGCAGATGCGCGATCCGCGCCGTCAGGGCGCGGGTCTTGCCGGTGCCGGCCCCGGCCAGCATCAGCACAGGCCCGTCCAGCGCCTCGACCGCAGCGCGCTGCGCCGGGTTCAAGCCGTCGAGATAGGGTGCCGGTCGCGCCGCCATCGCCTGCGCCGACAGCGACAAGTTGGCCGCGCCATCGAAGGCGTCGCTTTCATCGAAACTGCTCATGCCCGGCAATCTAGCCCGAAGCACGGCTTTGGGGAAGAGGTGTTCGCTTTCTGTTCCGACTGCTACCGTCGCCCGCGCAAGGGCTGTCCGCCCGCCGGTGTCACGCCGAGCACAACATCGGCGCCGCGGCGGGCGGCACGGGTGCCACATGCACCGGCGTCACGGCGCGCATCGGCGCGCGGCGCGAGGCGAAGACCGGCCGCACGTCCTGCGCATCGGCGACCATCTGGTCGGGCGTCAGCACCATCGGCGGCATCCGCCGCGCTGTGCTGATCACCGAGGCCAGCGACAGCTTGGTGACAAGTTCGGGTTCCGTTTCGGGCGCCAGCAGGCAATGCAGCGAGGGCAGCAGCAGGAACAATTCTTCCATGTCCTGACCGTGGCGCGGCGTCAGCAGGATCGTCGCGACCAGCGGATTGCGCCATTCGGCCAGCAGCGCCAGGGGATGGGTCAGCCGCCCCGAGACGCGTTCGGCCATCACCACGAGATCGATCCAGCCCTTGCGGATGCAGCGTTCGGCCACCGCATGGCTGCCGGTGCCGCTGGTGTGCAACCCGGCCTCCATGAAGGCCAGCGACAGGTCGGTCTGCCGCGTGATGTCGTCGTCGACGATAAGAACCTGCATCTCGTCCATTCCTTTCTGGAAATTCCCGGTTGCGGGCAGACTAGGACCCAAGATTTAAGGTTTGGTGAAGGCCCGCCGTGCCACGCTTGCGTCGCGCCCCCTATCGCGTAGAAATTGCAGGCATGGACCTGGACCAGACCTATCCCTCGATCGCGGACCTTGCCGCGCGCGCCCGGCGGCGGGTGCCCGGCTTTGTCTGGGAATACCTCGACAGCGGCACCGGCACCGGCGCGACCCAGGCGCGCAACCGCGCCACGCTGGACCGGGTGCTGTTCGACACGGCGATCCTGTCGGGCGAGTTCAAGATCGACCTCGCGACCCGCCTGATGGGTCGCGACTATCCCCTGCCCTTCGGCATCGCGCCCGTGGGCATGTCGGGCGTGGTCTGGGCCGATGCCGAGCGAAGCCTGGCGCGGCTGGGGCGCGACAGCGGCATGCCCTATACGCTATCGACGGTCGCGGCCCAGACGCCCGAGACGGTGGGGCCGCATGTCGGCGACCAGGGCTGGTTCCAGCTTTATCCGCCGCGGGATCCGAAGATTCGCGAGGACATGCTGGAACGGGTCCGCGACGCGGGCTTTCATACGCTGGTGCTGACCGCGGACGTGCCGGTGGCCAGCCGCCGCGAACGCCAAAGGAAAGGCGGGCTCACAACACCGCCCCGGCTGACACCGCGGCTGATGCTGCAAACTGCGATGCGCCCCGCCTGGGCGCTGGGCATGGCCCGGGTCGGGATGCCGCGGCTGCGGTTCATGGAAAGCTATTCCGACATCAAGGGCCCGCTGCCCTCGAACCAGCATGTCGGCTACCTGCTGCGCACCTCGCCCGACTGGGACTATCTGCGGACCCTGCGCGAGATGTGGCACGGGCCGGTGGTGGTCAAGGGTGTGCTGAGGGGCGAGGACGCCGCGCGGCTGGTCAAGGAAGGCATCGACGCCATCTGGGTGTCGAACCACGCCGGACGGCAGTTCGACGGCTCACCGGGGTCGATCGAATGCCTGCCGGGCATACGCGAGGCCGTCGGCCCGGACTATCCGCTGATCTTCGATGGCGGCATCGCCGGTGGCCTCGATATCCTGCGCGCCCTGGCGCTTGGGGCGGATTTCGTCATGCTGGGGCGGGCCTGGCATTACGGCCTGGCGGCGTTCGGCGACGAGGGCGCCGCCCACGTGGTGCATATCCTGCGCGAAGACCTGAAGGCCAATCTGGGCCAGTTGGGCCTGTCGTCATACGAGGGGCTGGCGGGCCGCCTGCGGCAGGCGCCCGGTTAACCGCAACCCCGAATAAAGGACCGCGCAATGTCCGACGAGCCTCCGAAAATCGCAGCCCTGCTGACCAAGGCCAACTGGCACGACGAACGCAAGGCGCTGCGGGCTCTGCTGCTGAGTTGCGGGCTGGAGGAGGCGGTGAAGTGGAACAAGCTTTGCTACACGCTCGATGGGAAGAACGTGGCGATCATCTTCTGCCTCAAGGACTATTGCGGGATCGGCTTCTTCAAGGGCTCGCTGATGCAGGACCCGCAGGGCCTGCTGCACCGGCAGGGCGAGCATTCCCAGGCGACACGGCTGTTGCGATACAAGGATGCCGCCGAGATCGCGGTCCGGGCGGATGTGACAAAGGCCTATATCCGCGAGGCGATGGCGGTCGAACGCGCCGGGCTGTCCGTCGATTTCAAGGAGAAGCATCAGCTTGTCTATCCGGAGGAGTTGCAGGCCAGGCTGGACGCGGACCCGGCCCTCAAAGCCGCCTTCGAGGCGCTGACGCCGGGGCGCAAACGCGGCTACAACCTGCATTTCTCGGGCGCCAGGCAATCGAAGACACGGACCGCGCGGATCGAAAAGGCCGTGCCGTGCATTCTGGCGGGCAAGGGGATGAACGAGCGCTGACGGCGGAGTTGCGGCGCCGGTCCCCGGATTGCATGTCTTGACCTATGACAATGCACCGCGCGGCTGCCGGTGACATCTTCCGGGCGTGCCCCGACACCGCTACGCTCCGCGCCGTCTGCGCAAGGGCTGCGATTTCGGGAGCCAGACGTTGAAGGCGCCATGACACGATGCGAAAGATCATCCAAGGAACCGTCGCCACGATCGCACTGACAGGCGCCTCCGTGGCCGACACCTTCGACTGCGCCGGTGCCGATATTCGCGTCGACACGCAACAGGCGGCAGTCGCCGAAATGGTTTGCCGTTCAGCCGATCGCGCCGGTACGTTGTTCTCGGCCTGTAACTTGCCGGCGCTCTCGGACCCCGTAGAAGTCAGGGTCGTCGAGGAGTTATTGCAGGGCTGCGTCGCGGTCTACCATTGCGGCGAGGGCGTGATCGAGGTTCTGGATCCCTCGACCATGCAGCAGGTCCGCGATCCCGAAGGTGCCTTCGCGTTTCTGTCGCTCGATGCCTATTTCGAAAGTGCCATCGTGCATGAACTGGCTCATGCCGCCCTTGACGGCGCTCCCTGTCCCTTCGACGCCTGTCTGGTGGCAGACGAATACGTGGCCTATGCCATGCAGGTGCAGTCGTTGCCAAAGGCCGCGCGGGCGGAATTTGCTGCATCCGCCAAGTCCGACAGCCCGACGTCGCGCGACGACCTCAGCGCGGTCCTGCTTCATCTTTCGCCGCATGAGTTTGCGCGCAAGGTCTGGAGCCATCTGTCGCGGCACGACGACCCTTGCAACTTCATCTCCCAGATCGTCGACGGGACGGTGCTGCTGGACCGCGAGAGGTTCTAGGCGCGAACCTGCGCCGTTTTCCGAGGTTTACGTGGCAGCGGTTTCGCCCTACCAATTGCTGCACCTGCACAATGAGGGCGCGCGCATGGCCGAGTTCCAGAAGATCCTGATCGCCAACCGTGGCGAGATCGCCATCAGGGTGATGCGCGCCGCCAACGAACTGGGCAAGCGCACGGTGGCGGTCTATGCCGCCGAGGACAAGCTGTGCCTGCACCGCTTCAAGGCCGACGAAGCCTATCAGATCGGCGAAGGCCTGGGGCCCGTCGCGGCCTATCTGAGCATCGACGAGGTGATCCGCGTGGCGCTGAAATGCGGCGCGGACGCGATCCATCCCGGATACGGCCTGCTGTCGGAGAACCCCGACTTCGTGGAAGCCTGCGCGAAGAACGGCATCACCTTCATCGGACCCAAGGCCGAGACCATGCGCGCGTTGGGCGACAAGGCCAGCGCCCGGCAGGTCGCCATCAAGGCCGACGTGCCGGTGATCCCGGCGACGGATGTGCTGGGCGACGACATGGCGAAGATCCGCAAACAGGCCGCAGAGATCGGCTATCCGCTGATGCTCAAGGCGTCATGGGGCGGCGGCGGCAGGGGGATGCGCCCGATCCAGTCCGAGGACGAACTGGAGGACAAGGTCAAGGAAGGCCGCCGCGAGGCCGAGGCGGCGTTCGGCAATGGCGAGGGCTATCTGGAAAAGATGATCCTCAAGGCCCGCCACGTCGAGGTCCAGATCCTCGGCGACAATCAGGGCAATATCTATCACCTCTGGGAGCGCGACTGCTCGGTCCAGCGCCGCAATCAGAAGGTCGTCGAACGCGCGCCGGCCCCGTATCTTTCCGGCACGCAACGCGAAAAGCTGTGCAACCTGGGCAAGAAGCTGGCGCAGGCGGTGAATTACGAATGCGCCGGCACCATCGAGTTCCTGATGGACATGGACACCGGCGAGTTCTATTTCATCGAGGTGAACCCGCGCGTCCAGGTCGAACATACCGTGACCGAGGAAGTCACCGGCATCGACATCGTCCGCGCCCAGATCCTGATCGCCGAGGGCAAGTCGCTGATGGAGGCGACGGGAACCGCCAGCCAGTACGATGTGAAACTCGACGGCCACGCGATCCAGTGCCGGATCACCACCGAAGACCCGGCCAACAACTTCATCCCGGATTATGGCCGCATCACCGCCTATCGCGGGGCCACCGGCATGGGGATCCGGCTGGACGGCGGCACCGCCTATTCCGGCGCCGTCATCACCCGCTACTACGACTCGCTGCTGGAAAAGGTCACCGCCTGGGCGCCGACGCCCGAAGCCGCGATCGCGCGGATGGACCGCGCGCTGCGCGAGTTCCGCATCCGCGGCGTGTCGACCAACATCGCCTTCGTCGAAAACCTGCTGCGGCATCCGACGTTCCTGAACAACGAATACCACACCAAGTTCATCGACCAGACGCCCGAGCTGTTCGAGTTCGCCAGGCGCGCCGCGACCGCGCCACGCGCATCCTGACCTACATCGCCGACGTCACGGTCAACGGCCACCCCGAGACCGAAGGCCGCGCCGAAGCCGCCAGCATGGGCCGAAGTTGCCGCAAGCACCGCCCTGAAGCCCGATCGCGCCAGGCACCAGCCGGGCACCAAGCAGATCCTCGACCAGTTCGGCCCGCAGGCGGTCGCCGACTGGATGGCGGACCAGAAAGAGCTGTTGATCACCGACACCACGATGCGCGACGCGCCACCAGTCGCTGCTGGCGACGCGGATGCGCTCGCATCGACATGATCCGCGATCGCGCCGAACTATGCCGCCGACCTGCCGCAGCTGTTCAGCGTCGAATGCTGGGGCGGCGCGACGTTCGACGTCGCCTACCGCTTCCTGCAGGAATGCCCGTGGCAGCGGCTGCGCGACCTGCGCGCGGCGATGCCCAACCTGATGACCCAGATGCTGCTGCGGGGTCGCAACGGCGTCGGCTACACCAATTATCCCGACAACGTCGTGCAAGCCTTCGTCGCGCAGGCGGCCGAGACCGGCATCGACCTGTTCCGCGTCTTCGACCCGCTGAACTGGGTCGAGAACATGCGCGTGTCGATGGATGCGGTGCTGGAGGCGGACAAGCGTGCTGGAAGGCGTCGATCTGCTACACCGGCGACGTGCTGGACCCGGAGCGCGCCAAGTACGACCTGAAGTACTATGTCGACATGGCCAAGGAACTGAAGAGCGGCCGGCACGCATATTCTGGTGCATCAAGGACATGGGCGGGCTGCTGAAACCGGCCGCCGCGCGCGTGCTGGTCAAGGCGCTGAAGGAAGAGACCGGCCTGCCGATCCACTTCCATACCCATGACACCGCGGGCATCGCCTGCGCCACGATCCTCGCCGCGTCGGAGGCCGGCGTCGACGCGGTCGATTGCGCGATGGATTCGCTGTCCGGCAACACCAGCCAGGCAACGCTGGGCACGATCGTCGAGGCGCTGAAGCATTCCGACCGCGCCACCGGCCTCGATATCGCCGGCGATCCGGCGGATCAGCAACTACTGGGAAGCGGTGCGCGACCATTACGCGGCGTTCGAATCCGGACATGCAGGCGCCCTCGTCCGAGGTCTACCTGCACGAGATGCCCGGCGGGCAGTTCACCAACCTCAAGGCGCAGGCGCGTTCCATGGGGCTGGAGGATCGCTGGCACGAGGTCGCCACGCACCTATGCCGACGTGAACCGGATGTTCGGCGACGTCATCAAGGTCACGCCGATCGCCAAGATCGTCGGCGACATGGCGCTGATGATGGTGTCGCAGGGGCTGACCTGCGAGGACGTGCTGGACCCCGAGACCGAGGTCAGCTTCCCCGAAAGCGTGATCACGCTGATGAAGGGCCAGGTCGGCCAGCCGCATGGCGGGCTTCCCCAAGGACATCCAGACCAAGGTGCTGAAGGGCGAGAAGCCGATCACCGTGCGCCCCGGCTCGCTGCTGGACGCCTGCCGATCTGGAGGCCGATCGCGCGGCGCTGGCCGACAAGCTGGGGATCGAGATCGACGACGAGGATCTGATCGGCTACTGATGTATCCAAAGGTGTTCACCGATTACATGGAACGCCACGCGGTCTACGGGCCGGTCCGCACCCTGCCGACGCGCGACGTTCTTCTACGGCATGAAGCCGGGCGAGGAGATCAGCGCCGAGATCGACCCCGGCAAGACGCTGGAAATCCGCTGCCAGGCCATCGGCGACACCAACGACCAGGGCGAGGTCAAGGTGTTCTTCGAACTGAACGGCCAGCCCCGCGTGATCCGCGATCGCCGACCGCAAGGCCACGCGCCGACGCTCCGGCCCGGCCCAAGGCCGACCGCCGGCAACCCCGACCACGTCGGCGCGCCGATGCCGGGCGTGGTGGCGACGGTGGCCGCGAAAGCGGGCGCGCAGGTCAAGAAGGGCGATCTGCTGCTGACCATCGAGGCGATGAAGATGGAGACCGGCCTGCACGCCGAACGCGACGCGACGGTGAAGGCGGTGCACGTCACGCCGGGCGCGCAGATCGATGCCAAGGACCTGCTGGTGGAGCTGGAATAGCCCCGGTGTCCGATCCCGACCTCTACTTGCATTCAAGCCTGCGCGAGGGTGTGCTGGAACATCTGTTTGTGGGCGAGGTGATGCGGAAACTTTGGTCCCGCGGGCTGCGCGACTTCGAAGTGCTACGGCCGGTGACGGACGCCGCAGGCTATGATGTGGTCCTCGCCACAGGCGGGGTGATGCGGCACGTTCAACTGAAATCCAGCACTCTGGGCGCCCGCGCCGCCAGCCAGAAGGTCAACGTGGCGCTCGCGCAGCACCCCTCGCCCTGCGTTGTCTGGATGAGCTTCGACCCGGACACGATGCACATCGGACCCTTCGCCTGGTTCGGAGGCGCGCCGGGAGCACGCCTGCCCGACCTTGGCGACCGCATGGCGCGACACACCAAGGGAAACGCCACCGGGCACAAGGCGCACCGTCCCAACATCAGGGTGCTTCCCAAAGGCCGGTTCGACCTGCTGCTGGATATTGACGCCATTGTCGACCGGCTGTTCGGACCCGCGATTTTCGTCTGACAGCACAGCGTGTCCAATAGCGCGGCGTCCTTGTGCTGTGGATCGGACGCCCTTCCCTTCAGTGAGACCACACATCCAAGAAGCCACTCCGCCCTTTGTGCGGGCGTGCTGCTGCTCTGGCTTGACTTATGCGTCGCGCAGGCGCGATTCCGCGTCCGGGCTGCGATCGGCTTTGGTGGCGACAAGGACCTTGCCAAACGAATGTCGGCGCCGGCGGGGCGTCCGCCTGTCGCAGCATAATTCCGCGAGGCCACAAAAGAGACCGACATTTCCCCTTGCAGCGCGCGGCACTTCTTTATATCTGACGCGTCACCAACGGATGCGGGCGTAGCTCAGGGGTAGAGCATAACCTTGCCAAGGTTAGGGTCGTGAGTTCGAATCTCATCGCCCGCTCCAGTTTGGACGAGACCCACGACCAGACAGGGCCGCCTTCGGGCGGCCCTTCTGTTTTCGGATCCGGCCAGTCCGGCGAACCTGGCCGCCTGGCGCGGGTTTCCTGCAAACCGATGGACCGGCCCTGATCAGACCGCCGACGGCTGGCGCAGGCGGCAAGGGTTCGCAGCCCTACTCCCGCACTGCCGTCATGAACCGGTCGCGGATCACCACCGGGTCCATGGTGATCACCGGCATCTTGGCGTTGCCGCTGTCGCATTTGCAGACGATCACCGTCATCCGGCCAGCCTCCAGCGCCTCTTGCAGCACGCGACCGGTGTCTTCGGCGCGGCATTCGACCACTCTGTCGCAACCGCAGGCCTCGGCCACCTTCGCCAGCGAGGTCTTGGCACCGGCATAGGTCGGCTGGTCGCCGGTCGAGCCGTAGCTGCCGTTGTCGATGATCAGCAGGATGTAGTTGTCGGCGACGTTGTTGGCGATGGTCGGCAGGGTGCCGAGGTTGGTCAGCACCGAGCCGTCGCCGTCGATGGCGATCACTGTCTTGGGCTGGGCCAGTGCCAGACCGAGGCCAATCGAGGAACACAGTCCCATCGTGCCCAGCATGTAGAAATTTGTCGGCTGGTCGTCGATGGCGTACAGTTCCTGGCTGGGGATGCCGATGTTGCAGACCACCAGGTGGTCGCGCAGGATCGGGGCAATTTCTTTCAGAATGTCGGAACGGATCATTGGTCGCCGTAGCCTCCCCAGAAATTGGCATCGGTCAGGATCGCGACCGGCTTCGAGCACATGAACGTGTACTTCAGGATGTTGTCGAATTCCTCGACATCGCGCTGCCAGTGGAAGTGGTAGGTCGGGATGTTCAACTGCGCCAGCAGCGCCTTGGTATGCACCGCCATCTCGACCTGGCAGGCGACCGGCTCGCGCAGCTCGCCGCGATAGGAAATCAGCATCGGCAGCGGCATCCGGTAATACTGGATCAGCGTGGCCAGCGTGTTGATCGTCACGCCGATGGCGGTGTTCTGCATGATGATGCAGGGCCGCCTGCCGCCCATGAAGGCACCCGCACAAAGGCCCATGCCCTCGTCCTCCTTGTTCGCGGGGACGTGGTGGATCTCGGGCCGGCGCTCGACCTCGTCGATCACCCCGGCAAGCTGTTTGCAGGGTACGGTGGTGACGAACGCGATGTCGTTCGCGATCAGGTCGTCGGCAATCCTGGCATTGATGTCCACGGCAGGTCGGCTCCTTCTGTCTCTCGTTTCAGTCCCCGGTGCCCAGGTCGAACGTCTGGTCGGGGAAGTACTTTCGAAGCCGGACATCGGCGCTGCGGGCATGGCCCTCCATCCCCTCCAGCCGCGAGATCCGCGCCGTGGCTTCCGCCACCGGGCGCGCGCCTTCGCGCGTGGCGCGCTGCCAGGTGACCAGCTTCATGTACTTGTGCACGCTCAGCCCGCCGGTATAGCTGGCCGCCCCGGAGGTCGGCAGAACATGGTTCGTGCCGCTGGCCTTGTCGCCGAAGGATACCGTAGTCTCTTCGCCCAGGAACAGCGACCCGTAGCAGGTCAGCCGGTCGAGCCACCAGTCGGGATCGGCAGCCTGCACCGTCAGGTGCTCGGGCGCGTAGGCATCCGAAGTGGCGGCCATCTCCTCGCGTCCGTCGCAGACGATTACCTCGGCATAGTCGCGCCAGGCGGCGGCGGCGTTGTCGCGGTTCAGCGCGGGCAGATCGTCGATCAGCGCAGGCACCAGCCGCATCACCTCGACCGCCAGCGGGCGGTCGTCGGTCACCAGCCAGACCGGCGAGTTGTAGCCATGCTCGGCTTGGCTGACCAGGTCGGTAGCCACGATGATCGGATCGGCGGTGGCGTCGGCCAGGATCAGGCTGTCGGTCGGGCCGGCAATCATGTCGATGCCGACCTGGCCGAACAGCATCCGCTTGGCCTCGGCCACGTATTGATTGCCGGGGCCGACGAGGATCTGCGCGCGCGGCAGCCCGAACAGGCCGAAGGTCATCGCCGCCACCCCCTGCACGCCGCCCATCGCCAGGATCGTGTCGGCGCCGCAGATATGCGCGGCGTGGATGATCGCCGGGGCCACGCCCTGCCCGGGCCGGGGCGGCGAACAGGCGGTGATGTGGCGGCAGCCCGCGACCTTGGCGGTGGTGACCGTCATGATGGCGCTGGCGATATGGCTGTAGCGCCCGCCCGGCACGTAGCAGCCCGCCGCCTCTACCGGGATCGCCTTCTGTCCTGCGATGAATCCGGGCACCACCTCGAATTCGAAATCCCGCACCGTCGCCTTCTGCGCCTCGGCAAAGCGGCGCACGTTGTCATGGGCGAACTGGATATCCCGTTTCAGCTGGTCGGGCACCGCGTCCGAGGCCGCCGCGATCTCTTCGGGCGTCAGCCGGATGTTGCCGTCGTAGCGGTCGAACCGGGCGGCATGGTCAAGCGCCGCCTGCTCGCCCCCCGCCCTGATCTCGTCGAGGATGCCGCGCACGACCTGGCTGACATCGCCGGCGTCCGATGCCGGGGTCCGCGTGGCTTGCTTGAGGTAGTCACGGGACATGCGGCGCGGGGGTCCTGTCGATGGGTATCGGGATCACGTGTCAGGCAATTCCCGGACCATAAGCGATCCGCGACCGCGTAGGCAACAGGAAGGCGACAGGCCGATGTGCGTCCGCGACGGGGCGCGAACCGGGAGCCGGCCCAGCGGCGGCCCGTGGCGTGGCGCCGCAACGGGTGAACAGGGCACTTGATGGTGAAGCGTTTTTCCCCTTTCGCCCCGACGCGCCAGCCTTGCAAATGCACCGACCCGGGCGGGGCGGAGGCCATTTTCAGTCGTGGTCGTGCGGGCCAAGCTTGTGATGCAGCCGCGCGTCGTGGCTGGAGAAGTGGATCGTGAACCAGTCGCCCAGAACCTTCACCAGCGCGGCGGCCGAGCGGTCCGGATCGCGCGCCTCGGCATCCATGATGTCGCGCAGGCTGTCGATCAGGCGTTCGTGGTCAGCCTTGTGCTGGGACAACTGGTCATAGCCCGCCGCCTGCATCTGCCTCTCTTCATGGGCGAAATGCGCCGAGATGCCGCGCAACAGGTCGCCGAAGGCGTGGTCGATCTCGGCCTCCGAGGCATCGGTCTGGATCGCGCCCGCAGTAGCGTTCACCAGGTCGATCAGTTCCTGGTGTTCGTGGTCGACGGCGGGGTCGCCGACACTGAATTCCGGTCTCCATTCCAGCAGGGCCATGTGTGCGTACCTCGTTTGATCAGTGAAAGATGAACCCGCCGGCTTCGGCGTTGTAGTCGATGGCAAGGCTTTGGCCCGGCCCGATCTGCACTTGGCGGGTGGCGGTGTTGGTATAGCCCTCCAGCGTCGGGTCGTCTCGGAGGCGCAGGTCGATGTCATAGGGTCCTGCGGGCAGTTCGAACTTGGCATAGATGCGCGACGGCCCGGTGCCCGACAGCCCGGTCGGGGCGAGGTCCCGGGCGAACACGGTCGCGCCGTTCAGGTCCATCTCGACATAGACTGGCAGGCGCCGGCTGTCGCAGACCTGGGCCTGGCGCATGTTGCGCGGTAACGCGGCCAGTTCTTCTTCGGTGCGGTCGCGGCAGTTGCGCGCGCCGCTGTGCGTGAACGACAGCCGCACCAGCCCGTGGTCCTCGGCCATGCTTTGCCAGGCGGGCCAGGCCGAAAACAATGCGGTGCCCAGCACGACAGCCAGGCTGATCAGACCGCCCATCGCCAGGTGGTGCCAGCGCCCCGCCATCATGCCGCACTCCGGCGCCGGGCCTTCTGCCGCGCCTCCTGCTTTTCCTCGGCCGCGATGGGACGGATCTTGCCGTATTCCGGCAGCGCCTTCAGCCGGGCCGAGAACGCGCCCAGCGCGTCCTCCAGCGTCGTCGTTTCGGTCGGACCGGCCCAGACGGTCAGGATACGCTCGCGCGGCACGCGCTCTCTCAGGAACGGGTCGCGTACACGCGCGAAGCGGTCCTTGGTCCACTTGACGCCGACCCGGTTCTGGCAGTCGCGCTCGGCGCAACCGGCGATGCAGACGCCGTCGGCGAGGCCGCGACTGATGATGAAGTCGATCAGCGAGGGCGGCACCATGGCGACGCAGGGCAGCGCCACGCGCCCCGTCGCCTGCCCCTCGCCCGCGCCGTGGCCGCAGGCCAGCGTCAGCACCCGGCCAGTGCCGCTGAGCCCGTCGGCGGCGTCGATCACCTCGGCCCGCAATTCGGCCAGCGGATAATCCGGCAGGTCGATCCCGGTGATCAGGTCGCCCGAGCGCCGGAACGGCGACGAGGACGGGCATGATCCCATGCAGATGCCGCAGGCGACGCAGCGGTCCTCGTGCACCGCGACCTCGAACTTGAACGGCGCGCCGTCGCTGCGCGGCTCCAGCGTGATGGCGTTGTAGGGACAGTCGGAGACGCAGCGCGCGCAGCCGTTGCAATAGTCGAGAAACACCTCGGCCGCCGGCGCGTCCGGCTTCGACGGCAGCCAGGGCAGACCCGCCAGCAGCACCGTGAACAGCACTGCCCCGGCCCAGATCACCCCCGGCGGCACCGCCTCGATCACCGGGTAGAGGCCAAGAAAGAACCAGTCGAGCGCCACCGCCTGCGGCACCACGGCCAGGTCGGCGGGGCCTTGCAGCGGCGCCGGGAACAGCAGCGATCCGACGATCAGAGCGCCCAGCGTGAGGAACCGCCAGCCCGCGCGGCGGCTTGGTGCGCGCCTCGGATATCCGCTGGATGTGGATCCACATCAGCAGCAGCAGAAGCAGCGGGATGGCGATGTGCAGGAACACCATCAGCGTGAAGAACCGGTCCGACAGCATCTGCGGCGACAGGAAGTTGCGGGCGATGGGTTCGCCGAAGATGCCCAGGCTGTCCAGGAGTTCGGTCGTGGTGATCGCGACATATTGCGCCGCCTTGTCCCAGACCAGCCAGAAGCCGGTGATGCCCGACATGTAGACGAACCAGATCACCGGGATGCCGGTGAACCACGAGAACCAGCGCGCGCCGCGGTAGCGGTCCATGACGAATTCGCGGACCAGGTGGGTGAACATCACCAGCACCATCAGGTCGCTGGCATAGCGGTGCAGACTGCGGGCCACGCCGGCGTGCCACCAGTGATCGCTGCTTAGCCACTCGACCGAGCCATAGGCCGCCGTCACGCCGGTGTCGAAGAAGATGAACAGGTAGACGCCGGTCAGCGCCACGATCCAGAACAGGAACCAGCCCAGCGTGCCAAGGTTGGCCATCGGGTTCCAGTCTGGCCCGAAGGCCATGTCGAGCCCCCGCTCGACCCGGTCAAAGCCCCGCCGAAGCGCGGCACGCGCGGCACTCATTACACACCCCCGGTATCGGAAACAGGTCGCGCGGCCTTCAGCGCCCGGCGGCGTTCCAGCCACAGCCGCAGGATTACCCAGGCGCAGAGGATCAAAGACAGACCACCGAAGAAGATCCCGAAGACGATCGAATAGTCGAACCGATAAGCCCCGGTCAGCGGATTGTAGACGGTGCAGAGGAAGGTCAGCCGGTCCAGCAGGTCGGCGGGGGCAATGCCCCGCGTGGTGCGGCCAAGCGTCAGGTCCTTCAGCGGTTCCAGCAGCATCGGCAGCGGGAACGCCTCGCCGTAAAGCTGGCGATAGACGCGGCCCTGCGCGTCGAGGATGCTGGTTTGCGTCACATGGGCGAACCCGCCCGCCGCTTCGCGATAGGCAAAGCCGAGGTCTTTCAGCAGCGCCGCGGTCGTCGCCTCGTCGGCGCTGGCGATGTACCAGTCGTCGAGTTTCAGCAGGTTGTGGGTGCCCGCAAAGCCGGCCAACTGCCCCGGCCGGTCGCCGCTGGCATCGAAGCCGAAGGTCAGCACATTGAAGCGCCCGTCGCCCACGATCCGGCGCGCCTCGATCACACTGTCGCGCAGATGGTCGGTGACGATCGGGCAGACGGTGGCGCAGCTGGTGTAGATCAGCGAGATCACCAGCGGCTTGCCGCGCAGGTCCTCCAAGCGCCAGCGTCCCGGCCCCGGTGGTCGCGCAGCACATGGCTGCCGGTCAGGGTGCCGATGGCGGCCTGGCTTTCCTCGAACGCGATCTCGCTGTCGAGTTTTTCGGCACCGATGGCAGGTCCGCGACAATCAGGGCAAGCGCCAGTGCAATTCTGGTCAGAACGCCCATACCAACGCCCTGTCCGCAATCACGCCGCCGCCCAGCAGTGCGAATTGCAACAAGCGACGCACGGAACGCGCCCATCGCGGTCTGGCCGGTCATTCACCCGCACCAGCCGCCAGCTTTTCACGATGAAGTTGCCGCCGCCGATCACCGCGCAGGTGCCATAGATCGGCCCCATCCCGTACAGCATCGGCGCCAGCGACAGCAGCACCAAGCACCAGTACGTGGCTGAAGATCACCGGGCCCCAGACGGCGTGCTCGGTCACGACGGGCAGCATCGGGATGCCGGCGCGGCGGTAGTCGTCGCCCTTGGCCGCCGCCAGCGCCCAGAAATGCGGTGGCGTCCACAGGAAGAGGGACGCGGCCAGCAGGATCGGCACCGGGCCGATCACCGGGCCGTAGGGTTCCGACGCCGCGGCGGCCCCGGCCAGCATCGCGAAGCTGCCCGAGGCACCGCCGATCACCACGTTCCAGACCGACTGCGGCGCTTCAGCCAGACGGTATAGACGAAGGCATAGGTCACCGCCCCCAGCCCGACCAGCGCCGGCGGCCAGCGTGCCGCCCACCGACCAGGCCATGAACAGCGATCCTGCCAGCAGCGCCAGGAAGGTCAGCGGCCAGATCGGCCCTGCCTTCAGCGTGCCGTTGACGAAGGGCCGGTTGCGGGTGCGGGCCATCTGCCCGTCGGTGTGCCGCTCGTAATAGTGGTTGTAGGCCCCCGCCGCGCCCGAGGCGCCCAGCACGGCGACGACGAAGACGATCGTCTCGGCCAAGCCCATGTGGCCGCCCGAGGTCAGGATGCCGACCAGCGCCGCCAACGCCACGAACGACCCGATCCGAAGTTTCAGGATCGAGGCGGTCATCGCAAGGGCGACGGCGGGCGAGGTTGGGGCGCGGTGGGCATGGCAGTGGTCATCGGTCGCGACTTTCCTGCAAATGGATATCCCCGGCCAGGACCTGCCGGCCGGGGAGTTCTGGCGATCAGTTGAACAGCCAAAGCTCGGACAGGTACTTCCAGTTCACGAAGTAGTAGAGCACGAAGCAGGCGAAGAAGATCGTCACCAGGACGATCGTCCCCGGCAGCTTGGCATGGGCTTCGCGACCGTAGGTCGACACCGCCTCGCGGCCCTTGTCATGCAGCGGGAAGACCAGCTTGGCGTCCGGCCTGGTCAGCTTCGGTCCGGCCAGGATCGTGGCCACGATCACCAGGATGAACATCACCCCGCCGATCGCCGCGAAGATCGCCGACAGGCCGTTCAGCCCCATCATCAGATAGGCGCGCCGACGGGAACTCGAAGATATGCGGCGCGTCGGTCAGCGAGATGTCCCAACTGCGCCGCGGCACACCCAGCGTCCCCGCGCCCATCATGAACATCGAGATGCCGCCGGCCCCAAGCCCGAAGAAATAGGGCTGCCAGCGTGGCGATGGTCGGCCAGATGATGTCGCGCTGGAAGAGCAGCGGCACCAGCAGGTAGGTTCCGGCCATGAAGGCCAGCGTGGTGCCCGCGACGACGGTGCCGTGGAAGTGGCCGGGCACGTAGATCGTGTTGTGCATCAGCACGTTCAACTGCTCGGTGCCCAGGATCACGCCGGAGATGCCGCCGATGAAGCCGAACATCACCAGGCTCATGAACATGCCCGAGAACGCCGGGTTGCCCCAGGGCGCCTTGGTCAGCCATTCGAACCAGCCCTTGTTATAGCCGTTGCGCCGCTGCGCGGCTTCGATCGCGCCCGGCACGGTCAGCCCGTGGATCATCGAGCCCATGCACGGCGAGGTACATCATGTACGATGGTGTTGACGATCTTCCAGGTCGAGCTCAGACCCGGCTCGGCCAGCAGGTGGTGCGCCGAGGCCAGCTGCAGGAACAGGATGTACATGAAGAACGCCATCCGGCTGACCTTTTCGCTCAGCGGCTTGGCGCCCAGTACCATCGCCGCGATGGCGTACCAGATCGCCACGTGGGCCGAGACGTTGATCTGCTGGCTGGAATGGCCCATGCCCCACCAGATCGACCTTGTACATCAGCGTATCGATGCCCGAGATCAGGCCAAGCGACCACAGCCAGGTCGGGATCAGGATGATCGCGCCCGAGGCCAGGGTGAAGACCGCGATGATCGCCGCGGTGATCGCGCCGAAGGTGACCAGCGGCACCGACCCGTCATAGGTCTTTTCCGCCTTGGCCACGACCAGCGTGGCGAAGAATATGATCACCGCCAGCAAGGCCCCGACCGCGAAGATGATCAGCGACAGGTAGAACCAGTGCGAAGCCATCATCGGCGGGTAGCTGGTGAACATCACCGAACTGTCGCCGCGCAGCACCGCGTAGTTCGCCATCAGCGCGCCGACGATCATCAGGATGAACGCCAGCCAGGCGAATTTCGGGGCCGCCAGCCGCGCGCCCAGAAGCACGGCGGAGGCGAAATAGAGAATCGCGATCTCGAAGAACAGGATCCAGAACAGCAGCACGTTGGCGCCGTGCCCGGTCAGCATCAGGTAGAACCATTCGGCGGGCAGCAGCTGCACCGCCGGCCAGCGCGTCAGCGCCACCATCAGCCCCATCAGGCCGCCCAGCATCAGGAACACCACCGCCGTCACGGCGTTGACCTTGATCAGCGTTCTCGGCGTTCTTCTCGATCCGCAGACCGCTGAACCGGCAGGTGCGGTATTCGGCCTGCACCGCCCCGACGGGCATCGCGCCATGATCTATGCTTGTCATTGCCCTGTTTCCCTTATTCGACGACGCGGATGCGACCGGTCATGTTGTGATGGCCGATCCCGCAGAATTCATTGCAGACGATGCCGAAATCCCCCGTGCCGGTCGGCGTCAGGGTAAAGACATGCTCGTATCCCGGATGCACCGAGATGTTGATGTTGGTGGGTTGCAGCGAAAAACCGTGCTGCCAGTCGGTCGACGACAGGTGGAACCGGTAGGGCACGCCCTTCTTCAGTTCCAGCACCGGCCAGAATTCCCACAGCCGCGCCAGCATGTAGACATCGCCGCCCTCGGGCGGAACGACAACCGGCACGCCCTCTTCCTCGACCGGCTCGCCGTTGGCGTCCAGTTTCTGGAACTCGTCGGCGAAATCTTCGACCAGCGCCTCGAAGGCTTCGGGCTTGATCCGGTAGGTCTCGTTCGACAGGTTCTGATCGCCGATGAAGTGCCAGGCGATCATGAAGAAGAACATGAACAGGCCCCACAGGAAGGCGATGATGACCCAGCCCAGTTCGATGGACTGGATCGGCTCTTTCCACCAGAGCCGGTTGGACGGAGGGGTGATTGCCATGGGTGTCGCCTCGCTTTGATAATGTCTGGGATCAGCCCGAAATCGGGACCGAGGCCACTTCCATCACGCCCCAGATGATGTAGAGCACCGCCGGGATCGTGACGCCGAGGAACAGCAGCAGGAACGGGTTATCGAGAACCTTCTGCATCGCCGGGATCGGTCCGGCCGGTTGTGCGGCGTCGGGGGGTGTTGTCGGAGTATCGGATTTGGCCATTGCCACGCTCTCCCAGTTCGATGACGGACACCGGGCGCAACACGGCGTTGCCTTGCGTCGGTGTCGAGGATCTGACTCGGGGATTTGCGGAGAGGAGGGTGATATCGCGCCGGTGCACCGTGGACGGAAAGCCGCGATCTTCGCGCCCGCGTCCAGACCTTACACGCCGCAGCCCCCAAGCCGAAATGCCACGAGTTTCCTCACAACCACACCTAGGGTGCGGCGGACCGCAAGACCTTGATCAAAGTCAAGCAGATCAAGTCGGGGGATGATGTTCCTGCAAGAACCGGCAATGCTTACCGCCCGGCCTTGTGCGGCAGCAGCAGCGCGTAAAGCGCCGCGTTGATCGGGGCTTCGACGCCCGCCTTATTCGCAAGCCTGACGGCGGCACCGGAAATCCACTCGATCTCAAGCGGGCGGCCGTTTTCCAGGTCGATCGCGGTCGAGGCCCTGCCGGTGGGCGGGAACGCCTGCGTGGACTGCCAGATACTGTCTTCGAGCCCCGGGTTCAGCGCGACACCCAGGGCACGCCCGATGGCGGCTGTTTCCGCGACGACCGCGCGGAACAATTCGGTCAGTTGCGGGATCGTCACGATCTCATGCATCGTGCAGCGTCCCGCCGCCGTCACCCCGGACAGCGCCGCGAACAGCACGAACTTGGACCAAAGCTCGGCGTCGATGTCATCGGTCGGCGGGGCCGAGGATCCTGCGGCGTCGATGGCCCGTCGCAGGGCGTCGATGCGGGCCGACGGGCGGCTGTCGCGTTCGGCGAATATGAAGGAGTTGAAGATCGCCGGTCTGGCTGATGACCCCCGGCTCGGCAATCGTCGTCGACACCCGCGCGACGCCGTTCGCGACATTGCGCTCGGGCAGAATTCCGACCAGCCGGTCCGACGCCTCGACGCCGTTCAGGAACGGCACGACGACCGTGTCGGGGCCAAGCATCGGACGGCAGGCCCGCGCCGCGTCCTCCAGCGCGTCGCCCTTGACGCCGAAGATGATGGCATCGACCTCGCCGACGCTCGACGGGTCGTCGGTGGCGATCCAGGGGCGCATCGTCTCGGTGCCCGCGGCAGCCTGCAGCGTCAGCCCGTTTCGGGTGATCGCGGCCAGATGCGCGCCACGGGCGATGGTGGCCAACTGGTGCCCGCTGTTGCCCAGCTTGACGGCCAGAAACCCGCCGATCCCGCCGGTTGCCATCGTTGCAATTCGCATCCGTCCCCTCCACCGCTCCGCGCCCGGCGTTCGGGGCGCATGGCTGCCAGCCTAGCGTGCGGGCAGAAAGTCTTCCACACCGGTGTGCCGGGTCGGGCGCCGCATTCATGCGCGCACGACAACACCCTGCCGGGCGGTGCCGGCAGGGTGTCCGAACCCAAGGCTTGCGGTGATCGCAAAGAGCGGTCAGTTCGAGGCGGGCGCCTCTTCGGCTTCTTCCGCCTCTTCGGCTTCCTCGGACTCTTCCATTTCGGGGCTGAACTGCGCCAGGTAGGCCAGCACGTTTTCGATATCCTCGTCCTTGCGCAGGCCCGCGAAGGTCATCTTGTTGCCGGGCATGAAATCCTTCGGCTTGGTCAGGTAGGCGGTCAGCGATTCCTCGTCCCACACCAGCCCTGCCGCCGCCGCCTCGGTCATCGCGTCGGAATACTTGAAATCGGGATTCTGCGCCGCCGGGGCACCCAGGACATTATTCAGGTGCGGGCCGGTCCGGTTCTGGGCGTCGTCGCCAACCATGTGGCACGACTTGCACTTGCGAAACACCTTCTCGCCGTCCTCGACATCGCCCTCGGCAAAGGCCGGAGCGGTCAGGATGCCGAACATCGCGGCGATCAGAAACGGTTTGGAAGACATGGGGAGACTCCTTTGGTTGGTTCAGATGATGGTTTCTAGATGAGCGCCGGGGAACTTCGCAACCGCCGCTTTCGCATTGTGATCGGACAGCAGGCAACAGGCAGTCGAAAGGCCGTCCGCGACTGCCGCCGTTCGGGCCGAGACCGCCGCAAGCCTGCGCTTCGCCGCGTCGCCACGCGGGTCCAGGATATGCCCCGCAGCGCAAAGCGTCGTGCCGCCGGGCGACGACACCGCCAGACAGCGGTCGGCCAGCGTCAGCCGGTTCACGGCCCGCCCGCCCGGCAGCGCAACCTGCGCCTGCCACGGCGCGCCGTCGTTGCGGCCCAGGGCGGATATCTCGCCGATATCGACCAGCACGTTGACGTAGCCGTGTTGCCGCAGCAAGTCCGCCACCCTGTCGGTGATATAGCCCTGGGCGACGCCGTTCAAAGTCATCTCCATTCCCGGTCGCGCGAAGGTGATGCGGCCCGTGTCGATCCCAACGCCGTCCCACCCGATGAGTTTCCGCGCCACCGCGCGCTGTTGCGGATTACCGCAGTCCGGGGCCGCCATTTGCCGCCAAAGCGGCTGGATCGTCGGATCGAACGCCCCGGCGCTGGCGGCGTGCAGGTCGTCGCACAGCCGCAGCACCGCCACCAGGTCGGCGGGCGGCGCATCGAGATGGCCCTGGCGGTTCAGCCGCGACAGGGCCGAGGTGTCGCGGTAGAGGCTGAACACCTCTTCAAGCCGCGCCAGTTCCGCGGTGATCGCGGCGAAGGTATCGGCGGCCCTGGCGTGACCGATCCCGCCCAGCCTGATCGACGCCTCTGCGCCCAACGCCCGCCCGCGCCACGCTGTCGTCGCGGCAGGCGCGCCGCGCGGCGCGATCGCCCCTGCGGCGGCGATAGCCATAAACCGGCGGCGGTTGAGCGAACGGATCATGCGCCGACCTCCCTGCCGGACAATTCGGTCCTGTTGAGGTGCCAGCCTAAAGCCGCCGCACCCCGGCGCGCCTTGACTTAGGTCAACGCATTGCAGAGCGGCCGGCGTCGCTCCGATTGTTCCCGGACGGACGGCGCGTTAAGGCTTCATGACGATTGCCTGGCCCGGACTGCGGCGGTGTCGGCGCGGCTTTCACGCGACCGTGCACGGAAATGCGCGACAACGCCACCGGGTGCCGTATAGTGCGAGGGCAAGGAAGGACTGCGATGATACCTGCTGACCGCGCCGCGATCGCGCGTAAATCCGTACTGCTGTGCAACCTGCCCGCCCGCGAAGTCGACGCGCTGATCTCGAACTCGTCGTTCCGGACATACGACCGGGGTGCCACTCTGTTCCTGCAGGGCGAAAAGGCCGAAGCGATCCACATCGTGATCGGTGGCTGGATCAAGCTTTACCGCATCGCCACAAACGGCAGCGAGGCCGTCGTCAACGTCTTCACCCGCGGCGGCAGTTTCGGCGAGGCGGTGGCGCTACGCGGCGCGCCCTACCCGGTCTCGGCCGAGGCGGTGACCCAATGCGAGGTCATGTGCGTTCCCGCATCGACCCTGGTCCACCTGATCCGGCACGACCCGGAGGTCGCGGTCTCGGTTCTTGCGGCGACCTTCCAGCATCTGCATTCGCTGGTTGGCCAGCTTGAGCAGATGAAGGCGCAGACCGGGGCGCAGCGGGTCGCAGAGTTCTTGCTGGAACTGTGCGAATGCCCCTCGGGCAGTTGCGTCGTGAACCTGCCCTACGACAAGGTGCTGATCGCCGGACGCCTTGGCATGAAGCCCGAAAGCCTGTCGCGCGCCTTCACCAAGTTGCGCGGCGCCGGGGTCACTGTTCAGAAGAACCACGCCGCCATCGAGGATATCGAACGATTGCGCCGCTATTGCCGCGAAGACCCGGCGGCGGCCTGGAACAAGGCGCTATGAGCCGGCTCGACGACGCACTCGCCGCGATCAACGCGGCCAATGCCTCCGATCCGCGGCGCGACGATGGCCAGCCCGAGGCGCTGCTCTACGGTCAGCGGATGAGCGCCGAACTGGAGCGGCTGTTTCCGCAGGCGTCCGACCCGCTGCGCATCGCCGCGCGCGGCCAGCACATCGAACGCTGGGTGCTGGCGCGCACCGACTATCCCGAGGGCCGCACCGGCTATCTGACCTGGCGGCGCGATCTTGCGCGTCACCACGCGACGCGGGTCGGCGACATCATGGCGCAGGCCGGCTACGGCGCCGAGGCGATCGCGGCGGCGGGCGCGATGCTGCGCAAGGAGGGGTTGAAGCGCAATGCGGACGTGCAGGCGCTGGAGGACGTGATCTGTTTCGTGTTCCTGAAATGGTATTTCGCGCCATTCGCCGCCAGGCATCCCGAGGACAAGGTGCAGGGCATCGTCGACAAGACGGCGCGCAAGATGTCGGCAGAGGGCCGCACACGGGTGCTGGACGAATTCGAGCTTCCGGAACCGCTGGCTGCCGCCTTCCAGGCAGGCTGAAGTGTCGCCGACCGGGTGAGCGGGGCGAATGCGCGGGTCTCTGTAACGTGATTTCAGAGGCTTCCATAAAGGATGGCGGCGCCGCCGATCGACATATCCGGGGGCTTTCGCCCCTTTATCTTCGGTTCATTCCCGGTCTCGAACCTTCCCCGCAAGGGGATCGGACCTGTCTGGTCGCACGGGGTGCCACCCCCGCGCCGATGCATCGGGGACGAGGTATAGCGACGAGTGGTTGAGTTTGCGTGACGCGCCCGCGCGGTCCGGTGGCGCGCGGCGCAACGGAAATCGGTCGACCGGACCGACCCTCGCGCGCCGATCGGACCTCGAAATCCGCTCTTCCCATTTGCCGCAACCTCGCCTATACGCGCGGCTTCACCGGGCATACACCCTTGGAGGATGCCCCAACTTTACCAGGAGACACCAACATGGCTGGCGAGATTCCAGATCTTGAAGCCGCGGTGCGCACGGGGACAGGCAAGGGGGCCGCCCGTCAAGCACGCCGCGATAATTTTGTACCCGGAGTGGTCTACGGCGGCGGCGTCGATCCGCTGCCGGTGTCGATCCCGTTCAACGTCCTGCTGACGCGCCTCAAGGCGGGCCGGTTCCTGTCCACGCTCTTCAACCTCAAGGTCGAAGGCCACGACGACGTCCGCGTGATCTGCCGCAGCGTGCAGCGTGACGTGGTCAAGGACCTGCCGACGCATTTCGACTTCATGCGCCTGCGCCGGAGCACCAAGATCAACCTGTTCATCCCGGTCGAAGTCATCGGCGAGGACGCGTCGGTCGGCCTGAAGCGCGGCGGCGTGCTGACCATGGTCCGCCCCGAGGTTGAACTGATCGTGACCGCGGGCGAGATCCCGGACCACGTGACGGTCGACGTCTCGGCGCTTGATATCGGCGACTCGGTGACGATCTCGGACGTGACGCTGCCGGAAGGCGCCAAGCCCACGATCGACCGCGACTTCGTGATTGCCTCGATCCAGCCGCCCAGCGGCCTGGCCTCGCAGGACGACGAAGAGGACGAGGACGAAGTGGCCGCCGACGAGGTGCCCACCACCGAGATGGGCCCGCCCGACGGCGAGGAAGCCGCCGAGGATTGATGCCTTGCGCATACGAGACGCGGAACGGGGCCTTCGGGCCCCGTTCTGGTTTCCGGCAAGCGGGCGGCTAGGGGTCGGACACGACCCGCTGAAACACCAGCACCTCGCCGCGCGAGCCCCAGGGCATGTAGGCCATGTCGCTGCGCGATAGCCCGTCGAAGATCGCCTTCACGCCGATCGCACCGTAGCGCTTGGTGTGGATTTCCATGACCAGCAGGCGCACGTGGTCGGGCCAAACCTGCTGGCAAAGATCCAGTTCCGCCCCCTCGACATCCATCGTCACGATGCTGGGGCGGTGGTCTGCAAGCAGGTCCGACAGCCGCAGGGCGGGCACGGACTGCACCAGGTCGGCGCAGACGTCCGGGGTGGCGATCGACGAGGCCCAGAACGCCGGGCGCATGGCGAACTCGACGGTATCGCCGTGGAAGTCGTCTGCCACGACCGCCCCGTTCAGCACCGTCGCCTCGCGCGCACCGTTGGCATCGAGGTTGTGGCGCAGGTGGTCCAGCATGTCGGTCGAGGCCTCGACCGAAACGACATTGCCGGCGCCCATGATCCGTGCGCCCTGCGCCGAAACGTAACCGGCCCCGGCACCCAGATCGAGCAGCCGGTCGCCGGTTCGCGCATGTCTTTTCAGCGCCCCGCTTTCCGAGGATTCGTAGCGTCCGCTTTGCAGCGCCTTTTCCAGTTCCGGCGACAGGCATTTGCCGGGAATGCGCAGGGTTATTCCGTCAAGTTCGAACTTCGCCACGTCTGCTCGCCCTCATGCTGCCTTTACGCCCGTTGCAACCGGGCCTGCGGCATCCTACCCTGCCCCTGGGCGCGACAATAGCCCCGTTCCCAGGGTGATGGGCAGCAGACAAGCCATGAAACTCTTCGTCGGTCTCGGCAATCCAGGCGCGAAGTACGCGCAGAACCGGCATAATGTCGGCTTCATGGCGGTGGACCGGGTCGCATCGGATCACGGCTTCGGACCCTGGCGCGCAAAATTCCAGGGCGAAGTGTGCGAGGGGACGCTGGGCGGAACCAAGGTGCTGCTGCTGAAGCCGGGCACCTTCATGAACCGCTCGGGCCAGTCGGTGCAAGCGGCGGCGTCCTTCTACAAGCTGGAAGCACCGGATATCATCGTATTCCAGGACGAGCTTGACCTGGCCCCCGGCAAGGTGCGGGTGAAATCGGGTGGCGGCCATGCCGGCCACAATGGGCTGCGGTCGCTGCATTCGCATATCGGCGACGGCTATGATCGCGTGCGCATCGGCATCGGCCATCCCGGCCACAAGGACCGCGTCTCGGGCTACGTGCTGAGCGATTTCGCCAAGGCCGACGCGGACTGGCTGGACGATGTGCTGCGCGGCATCGTCGACGGCGCGCCGGACCTCGCCCGGGGCGAGGCGGGGCGGTTCATGAACGCGGTGGCGCTACGGGTGGCCCCTGCGCGAGACAGCAAGTCTGCCGCGCCTGCGACACAGCCGCCGAAGTCCGCCGAGCCGCCGCCTGCCCCGGACGATGGCCGCGGCCCGCTGCAACGCCTGATCGACCACTTCAGATAGCCGGGGAGGTGCCGATGCCGACAAAGATGGACCCGTCCCTGAACGTCCTGGGCGATCCGCTGCGATCTTGCAGCGAGGACCCGATGACCGGGTTCTTCCGCAACGGTTGCTGCGATACCTGCGACCAGGATACCGGCAGCCACACCGTCTGCGCGGTGATGACGGCGGAGTTCCTGGCCTATTCGAAATACGTCGGCAACGATCTCTCGACGCCGATGCCCGCCTACGGCTTTCCGGGCCTCAGGCCCGGCGACCAATGGTGCCTTTGCGCCGCGCGGTTCCTGCAGGCCCATGACGAAGGCTGTGCGCCGAAGGTGAACCTTGCCGCGACACATCAGCGGGCGCTGCGAATAGTCCCGCTGGCGACGTTGAAGCAGCACGCGCTGGTCGAGGGATAAGACTGGGCTTTGCCGGTCAGTGGCCGCCCATCTCGAACCCGAAGCGCACGCGCCACGGTGAAGATGTCCTTGTCGCCGCGCCCGCACATGTTCATGCAGATCAGATGATCCTTCGGCAGGTCCGGCGCGATCTTCATCACATGCGCCAGCGCGTGCGACGGTTCCAGCGCCGGGATGATCCCCTCCAGCTCGCAGCAGAGCTGGAACGCCTCGCAGCGCCTCGGTGTCGGTGATCGAGACGTATTCGGCGCGCCCGATGTCGTGCAGCCAGGAATGCTCCGGCCCGATGCCGGGATAGTCGAGGCCCGCGCCGAGATCGAAAAGCCTTCGAGGATCTGGCCGTCGTCGTCCTGCAGCAGATAGGTGCGGTTGCCGTGCAGCACGCCCGGACGCCCGCCGGTCAGCGACGCGCAATGCTCCATCTTCTCGTTCACGCCCTTGCCGCCGGCCTCGACGCCGATGATGCGCACATCGGTGTCGTCGAGGAACGGAAAGAACAGCCCCATGGCGTTCGACCCGCCGCCGATGGCGGCGATGAGCGTGTCGGGCAGACGGCCCTCGGCCTCCGTGCATCTGCGCCTTGGCCTCCTTGCCGATGATCGACTGAAAGTCGCGCACCATGGCCGGATAGGGATGCGGGCCGGCGACCGTGCCGATGCAGTAGAAGGTGTCGCGCACGTTGGTCACCCAGTCGCGCAGCGCGTCGTTCATCGCGTCCTTCAGCGTGCCGCGACCGCTGGTCACCGGGATCACCTCGGCGCCCAGCAGCTTCATGCGGAACACGTTGGGCGCCTGCCGCTCGACATCGTGCGCGCCCATGTAGACCACGCATTTCAGGCCGAACTTGGCGCAGACCGTCGCGGTGGCCACGCCGTGCTGGCCGGCGCCGGTTTCGGCGATGATGCGGGTCTTGCCCATGCGGCGGGCCAGGATGATCTGGCCCAGCACGTTGTTGATCTTGTGCGCGCCGGTGTGGTTCAGCTCGTCGCGCTTGAGGTAGATCTTCGCGCCGCCCAGATGCTCGGTCAGGCGTTCGGCATGGTACAGCGGGCTGGGGCGGCCGACATAATGCTTCCACAGGAATTCCATCTCGGCCCAGAAGCTGTCGTCGGTCTTGGCATGTTCGTAGCTGCGCCTCGAGATCGAGGATCAGCGGCATCAGCGTCTCGGAGACGAACCGCCCGCCGAATTGGCCGAACCGGCCGTTTTCGTCCGGACCGGTCTTGTAGGAATTGATCAGGTCGTCTGGCATGGCGGGCTCCACCTCTCGGGACAGACTGCGTTTAATCGCAATGAGCCTGCGGGTAAAGCGCGACAGGCCAATTGACGGGCATCAATGACAGGCCGGCGATGGGTCCGTTACGCTGCGCGACGATAGCCCCGCCGTGTCACGCAAGGCCCCGCGGGACCGGCGCGGCGAAAACAACGAAAGGCGTACAGGCATGAACCGATTGACCCTGATCCTTGCGACCGTGACCGCCGTGGTCGGATATTCCGCGTCAGCCGCCGCGCAGGGCGACATTGCCCCGGTGCCAATTCCGCTGGACCCCGCGACGATCGACATCACCGGAACCTGGAACTACTCGACCGCGAACCACAAGGTCAGCGGCGATTGCCCGAACGGGTCGCCGATGAACGGCACGCTGGCGATCACCCGCGAGGGCGCCGAGGCCGGCCTGATGATCATGTCCGGCGCGACCTGCGATCCGGCGTCAATGTGCATGTTCGGCGGCGGGCTGACCGGCGAATACCTGCTGGTGTCCAACACCGACACTGTGGATGAAGAAGGTGGCACCGCCACCAACGCGATCCAGATGTTCTTTTCTTCGCCCGCCCAGGGCAGCGGCTCGGCCTCGTCCAGCTACGTGCACCCCGAGGGATTCCAGTGCCAGTGGAGCCATGACGTCCTGATCTGGCGGTCCGAGGAATAGGCCCCCGGGGCGCTCAGCGCAGGGCACGCTTGAACCCGACATGGCTGGCGACAAAGCAAAGGCGTTCATAGAACCTGCGGCTTTCGATGCGGCTGGCGTGCATCGTCAGTTGCATCAGACCGCACCCCGCCGCCCGGGCGCGGGCCTCGGCATCCCTTATCAAAGCCCCGCCGATGCCCTGGCCGCGCAGATCGCTCGCCACCCGTACGCTTTCAAGCTGCGCCCGCCGCGTGGCGCGCAGCGAGAGACCCGTGATCAACGTCAGTTGGTAGGTGGCGACGATGCGACCGCCCGCCTCGCCCACGATCAGGCTGTTGCCGCCCTCGGCCTGGATCGCGTCGAATGCGGCCTCGTAGCGGGCGCGCCCTGCCGCTTCACGCACGGCCCCCAGCGCGTCGTCGCGCAGGAGGTCGACGACCGCCATAACGTCTTCGCGCCGAGCAAGCCGGAACCGAACGGTCATCCCCGCGTCGCCGCATCGACGAAGGCGGCGATCCTGCCCACGTCCTTGATCCCCGGCGCACTTTCCACCCCCGACGACACGTCGACCTGGCGCGTGCCGGTCAGGCGGATCGCCTCGGCGACGTTCTGCGGTGTCAGCCCGCCGGCAAGCATCCAGGGACGCGCCCAGCGGCGACCGGCGACAAGCCGCCAGTCGAAGGCCAGCCCGTTACCGCCCGGCAGCACCGCACCCCTGGGCGGCTTGGCATCGACAAGGATCTGGTCGGCGACACCGGAATAACTGTCCAGCGCGGCAAGATCGCCCTCGTCGGCCACTCCGACCGCCTTCATCACCGGCAGTCCGAAGCGCTGGCGAATATCGGCCACGCGATCCGGGCTTTCCTGACCGTGAAGCTGCAACATGTCGATGGGAACCTGCGCCAGCACGGCGTCCAGCGCCGCATCCGGGGCATCGACGGTCAGCGCCACCTTGCAGATGCCGGGCGGCACGTCGATGGCCAGTTCCCGCGCGCGGGCCGCCGACAGGTGCCGGGGCGATTTCTCGAAGAACACGAAACCGACATAGGCCGCGCCTGCCTCGATTGCGGCGCTGACGTGCGCCGCCTGCGTCAGACCGCAGATCTTGACCCGGATGTCCTGCATGGCATGGCCTAGCGCGCCGGACCGCTTTCAAGCATCGCCAGCACGTCGTCGCCGTCCTTGGCCTTCTCGGTCTTCATGCGGGCAACCTCTCGCGCCAGGCGTTCCTTCTCGCGGCGCTGGTTCGCGGCTTCGGCGCGGTGCTTGTGCTCGCGCAGCCATTCCCACACGAAGCCAAGAAATAGCCCCGCGATGATGCCGCCGAAGATCACGACAAAAAGCGGCAGGGCAAGGGTGTTCGCCTCTGCCGGATAGCTGATCAACTCGGCCAGCCCGGTGGGCAGCAGGTTCAGCGTCACGGTCTCTCGATTTGCCAGGGCCACGGTGACAAGGCAGATCGCGATCGCCGCAAGGATCGCGTAGCGGATGTAGCGCATGGGTCAGACGTCCTAGTTTCCGTTCAGGCGGTCACGCAGCAACTTTCCGGTCTTGAAGAAGGGCACGTGCTTTTCCTCGACCTCAACGGATTCGCCGGTGCGTGGGTTCCGTCCCACTCTGGCATCCCGCTGCTTGACGGAAAAGGCCCCAAATCCGCGCAGCTCGACCCGGTCGCCCCGCGCCATGGCCTCGACGATCTGTTCAAAAATGGTATTCACGATCCGCTCGACATCGCGCTGGAACAGGTGTGGATTTTCGTCGGCGATCTTCTGGATCAGTTCCGATCGGATCATGGCTGAGCTCCCCTACTCGCGCATTTTGGCCAAATAAGACGTCTGGTTCGGCGGATCGACTATAGAGGCATTTGGTTTTTCGCAAAACAGGAAGGCGACATGAAATGACAAATTCCCGCGCTAATACGCTGAATAACGAGGCGCTTTTGGCACATTGCCTGTCGCGTTGCCGACAAGATCACGGTTTCGCGATGTCCTGGAATAGCTGATTCGCGGCAGCCCCGGCGAATTCCCGCCATAGGTGACCTGCCTCAAGGTGGCGCAAGTGCCGGACGCCCCGGCAGACCTTCGCATGAGCGCCACCGGTGCCTGATGGCGTGTCGTCACAACCCTGCCCAGCGGCGATTGATCAGCACGCCTTAGACGCGGTGTCCCACCGGCATCGAAAAAGGCCCCGCACCTTTGGGTGCGGGGCCTTCGGGTCGACGCCTGGGGGCGTCGTTACTTTTCGTCCTTCTCGTCGCCTTTCAGCGCCGCACCGAGGATGTCGCCCAGCGAGGCGCCGCGAGTCGGACGAGCCGTACTGCTCGACCGCTTCCTTCTCTTCGGCGATCTCGCGCGCCTTGATCGACAGGCCCAGACGGCGCGTCTTGCTGTCGACGTTGGTGACGCGGACGTCGACCTTGTCGCCGACACCGAAGCGCTCGGGGCGCTGTTCGGCACGGTCGCGGACAGGTCGGAGCGGCGGATGAAGGACTTCATGCCCTCGTACTCGACCTCGATGCCGCCATCCTCGATCTTCGTCACCGTCGACGGTGATGATCGAGCCGCGCTTGACGCCGTCGACGGCCTCGGCGAACGGGTCGCCGCCCAGCGCCTTGATCGCCGAGGCAGATGCGCTCCTTCTCGACGTCGACTTCGGGCACCATGCGCCTTGACCATATCGCCCTTGCGGTAGTTCTGGATCGCCTCCTCGCCGCGCTCGTCCCAGTCGAGGTCGGACAGGTGGACCATGCCGTCGATGTCGCCGTCGAGACCGATGAACAGACCGAATTCGGTGATGTTCTTGACCTCGCCCTCGACCTCGGTGCCGACCGGATGGGTCTCGGCGAAGACTTCCCACGGGTTGCGCATGGTCTGCTTCAGACCAAGGCGACATGCGGCGCTTGGCGCTGTCGATCTCCAGCACCATGACCTCGACTTCCTGGGAGGTCGAGACGATCTTGCCGGGATGGACGTTCTTCTTGGTCCAGCTCATTTCGGAGACGTGGACCAGACCCTCGACGCCCGGCTCCAGCTCGACGAAGGCGCCGTAGTCGGTGATGTTGGTGACGCGGCCGGTGTGCACGCGTGTCCGAGCGGATACTTCGCCTCGACGCCATCCCACGGATCGTCCTGCAGCTGCTTCATGCCGAGGCTGATGCGGTGGGTTTCCTTGTTGATCTTGATGACCTGGACCTTGACGGTCTCGCCGATCGACAGGATCTCGGACGGGTGGTTGACGCGGCGCCAGGCCATGTCGGTGACGTGCAGCAGGCCGTCGACACCGCCCAGATCGACGAACGCACCGTATTCGGTGATGTTCTTGACCACGCCGTCGACCACCTGACCTTCGGTCAGGTTGCCGATGACCTCGGCGCGCTGCTCGGCGCGGCTTTCTTCCAGGACGGCGCGGCGCGACACGACGATGTTGCCGCGGCGGCGGTCCATCTTGAGGATCTGGAACGGCTGCTTGCAGACCCATCAGCGGGCCGACGTCGCGCACCGGGCGCACATCGACCTGGCTGCCGGGCAGGAAGGCCACGGCGCCGCCCAGATCGACGGTGAAGCCGCCCTTGACCCGGCCGAAGATCGCGCCTTCGACGCGGTCCTCGTCGGCATAGGCCTTTTCCAGACGGTCCCAGGCTTCTTCGCGGCGGGCCTTGTCACGGCTGATGACGGCTTCGCCACGGGCGTTCTCGACGCGGTCGCAGGAACACCTCGACCTCGTCGCCGACCTTGATGTCGGGCGCTTCGCCGGGATTTGCGAATTCCTTCAGATCGACGCGGCCTTCCATCTTGTAGCCGACGTCGATGATGGCCTGTCCCGCTTCGATCGCGATGACCTTGCCTTTGACAACAGAGCCCTCGGCGGGCGTGTCGATTTCGAAGCTTTCGTTCAAGGAGGGCTTCGAATTCCTCCATCGTTGCGTTCAGCCAAGTGTTTCAGTTTCCTTTTACGTTTATTGCTGGCCGCGCGGTTGTCTCCGCCGGTCTTGGGGTTTCGTTGGTCGGACGGTGTCGCAAAACAAAGAGGGCCGGACGGTTCCGACCCTGCTCTCTCAATGGTATGCGACGGTTTTCCGCCTTGTCGACGGGCGGTCACTACATCGTACCGCCCCAAAGGGCAAGCCCCCGACGTGATGTGCGGACAAGCGCCAGTTGCCGGCGGAATTTCTTCCAATCAGACCGCTCGGCCATCCGCCGCGGAATTGGGAAAGCCCGCAACGCGGGCACATTGGTCGCTCGCTGCACCCAATCCTTGGTGAGCGGCCGAGAATGCGTCGGACCTGTGGCGCATTTGGCGGTACCACCGCTCGGCGTGACCATCCGCGGGTGCACAAACCAGGATTACGCTCAGCGTCTGGCGTTCCTGGTCATGTCCAGTGCGACCAGTGCATTGACGATTCCATCGATCGCCCGGGCGGGAGGATAGGGGCCGTAGCGGTTTGGACCGACGACGAATGTAACGCTGACCTCATCGCCCGGAACATCTTTGAACTTAAAAATATAGTCGTCAGTGCGGAAGAACAAAGTGTCGGAAATCATCGCGCGAAATTCCGCCTTTGTCATCCCGCCTTCGCGTTCTTGGCCCCAGTCCACATGGACAAAGATCAAGGTATATTCCGTCTGCCCGTCGATATCAGCTAATTTTTCTCGAGTGATGGCAAGCGGCCGAAGTGACGGATCGTTGGTGTAATAATAGAGAACTCCCACTCCCGCTGCAGGCAGTGTCAAGATTAAACAGATCGCAATTATAAGGATGACATACCGGTAGTCGCCCATCTACCCAATCTCGTGTTCGTTCTGACGTGCTAGCGTTTCATGGCGAGCTTGAGAATGCGTTAACCGCCAACCACGCAGGCGACTGCCGGGTGCAAAGTCGCGTTGGATATTCTGCAATTGTAGCGGGATTTGTCTGCTCACCGGACGAACCGTCCAACGATCATTACTTCGTCACTTTGTCGCGGAACCACCGAAACTTCATGCCCATTTTGGGCCTGTAGCAAGGGCCCGGGCGCGACCGCTCGCAACCCTCCTTCCGACGAGCCGGTCCCAGGCACGACGAACTCGGAGATCGCAAACGGGCTTGAACCGGACATCCGGCAGACCGCTGCGTGCCTGGAATGTGGGTTGGATATCCCGCCCATATCGGGCACGACTGCGCGTACACTGAAGCACCACGGTCGTGCTATTGTTAACTCTGCTCCGCGTCATGCACTTTGTGACGCCCAATTCACGAGGCTAACATGTCCTTCGAGGAAGCCATCGCCCAACAGCCGCAATGGGTCCAGCTCTGGCTCAACGTACTTCTGGTCGGCGCATTCGTCCTGCCCGCCGTACTTCTGATCTGGCGGCAGACGCGCGTCGCCGGGATCGTGACCTTGATCGTCAGCGCCACAGCCGGATTCGCCGTCACCTGGCTTTATTCGGGTATGGGGTATGTCAAGTTGCTGGGCCTACCGCACGTGCTGCTGTGGACGCCGTTGGTGATCTACCTGATCGGTGAATTCCGAGGCAAGGAGATGCCGCGATTGCCCCGCATCCTGCTGGGCTGCGTCATCGCGATCCTGTTGGTCTCGCTGGTCTTCGACTATGTCGACATGATCCGGTACATTCTGGGAGAGCGGATGCCGACGGTCCTGCCTGCCTGACCGGCACCGCGCGGTCAGCGCCGCGCCCGGTCCAGCCTCTCCGACACTGCTGCGACAGCGGCAGCCACCGCCGCCGCGATGTCCATCTCGCTTGTGTCGATCAACACCGCGTCGTCGGCTTTTGCCAGCGGGGCGGCGGCCCGGTCGCTGTCGCGCGCGTCACGGGCGCGCAGGTCCGTCAGCACTTGCTCAAAAGTCAGGTCGGGAAACCGCGGTGCCAGTTCCGCCAGCCGCCGCCGCGCCCGCACCTCGTTCGAGGCGGTGACGAAGATCTTGGCCTCTGCCGCCGGGCAGATCACCGTCCCGATATCGCGCCCGTCCAGCACCGCGCCGCCCTCGGCGCGCGCGAAGTCGCGCTGAAACGCCACCAACGCCTCCCGAACCTCGGGCAGCGCGGCGACCCGGCTTGCCGCCTGCGCCACCTCGGGCGTGCGCAGGTCGTCGCGGTCAAGATCGCCCGGCACCAGCGCCCGCGCCGCCGCCAGCGGGTCCTGACCGTCCAGCACACGCCGCCCGGTCGCCCGGTAAAGCAGCCCGGTGTCGAGATGTGAAAAGCCGAAATGCGCCGCCACCGCCTTGGAAATGGTGCCCTTGCCCGCAGCCGCGGGGCCATCGATGGCGACCGTGAATCGCCCGGCTACCGCCATCTGCGCCACCCGGCCCGCGCCAGCAACGCGACCAGCGCCAGCATCGCCAACGTCGCCAGCAGCGACTTGGCCTGGGTGGCAAAGCTTGCCGCCTCGATCATGGCATCGCCCGGCGCATCGGCCAGAAGCAGTTGCCGGACGCGGACGTTTTCAAGGTAATCGAACCCCGATGCCACCACCGGCAGCGCGGTCAGAGCGGCACGCAGCCCCGGCCTGTCGGAGGCCAAAAAATGCCGCAGCGCCAGCGCCAGAACGGTCGCCAGAAGCGCCGGATAAACCGTGTCCAGCCATTTTTGCGGTCCAAGATAAAGCGCCCGCCCATCCGCGCCCAGCGCCTCTAGGAACGCCCGGGCCTCGGAGGGCGCATAGCCCAGCGGGCGCAAATCGAACGGCAGAAGCCCGCCCGCGTCGGCGGCGATGCCCGGCAGGGTCCACAGCACCATCGCCAGATAAATCGCCAGCGTCACCGCCACCAGCAGCCAGAAAAAACCGCGCCCGCTCATCCCCGCACCTGCGTCGTCAGCGCCGGATCATCCTGATCGGCGCAAGGCAGAGGATCGGCGATCTCGTAGTAGTCGCCCTTGTTGGCGCAGTAAATATGGCCCGCCAGACGCAGGCCGGTAGGCGCGTCGAGCGACCCTGCGTGGATCGACAGATTCGCGCCGGGCCCGTCCCAGAACAGGCTCGACCCGCAGGTGCCGCAGAAACCGCGCCGCGCGGTGGCAGAGCTTTGGTACCAGCTGACCTCGCCCGTCACCGTCACCGCCTCTCGCGCCGCCGAGGTGGCAGCGACGAAATGTCCGCTGGTCTTGCGGCACTGGACGCAGTGGCAGGCGATGACCGGGCGCAGCGGCCCAGTGACGCGATACGTGACCGCCCCGCACAGGCAGCCGCCCCGCGTCACGGCTCGTCGCGCGCCAGCGACGCGCCCAGGCCCGCCATCAGGGCCTCGAAGATCGGGAACGAAGTGGCGATCGGTCCACCGTTGTCGATGCTGACCGCCGCCTTTGCCGCCATGCCGCAGATCAGGAAAGACATCGCGATGCGGTGGTCGAGATGCGTGGCGCAGGTCGCGCCGCCGGGCACCCCGCCCGGCCCCATCCCCGTGACACACAGCATGTCGGGGTCCTCCTCGACCGTCACGCCGCAAGCCTCCAGCCCGCGCGCCATGGCGTCGATCCGGTCGCTTTCCTTGACCCGCAATTCCTTGACGCCGCGCATCACGGTGCGCCCCGTCGCGAAGGCCGCGACCACCGACAGGATCGGGTATTCGTCGATCATCGAGGGCGCGCGGTCCGGCGGCACCTCGATGCCCTTCATGTCGGGCGAAAATCGCGCCCGCAGATCGGCCACCGGCTCGCCGCCTTCGATCGCGCTCGTTCTCGATACGTCAGGTCGGCGCCCATCTCGACGCAGCGTGGCGAACAGCCCCGCCCGCGTCGGGTTCAGCCCGATGCCGGGCACCAGCACGTCAGAGCCCTCGACGATCAGCGCGGCGCAAACCGGAAAGGCGGCGGACGACGGATCGCGCGGCACGGCGATGGTCTGCGGGGTCAGTTCCGGCTGGCCGGTCAGGGTGATGACCCGGCCCTCGTCGGTATCCTCGGTGACCACCTCGGCCCCGAAGCCCGTCAGCATCCGCTCGGTATGATCGCGGGTGGCCTCCCGTTCGATCACCACGGTCTGGCCCAGGCGCGTTCAGCCCGGCCAGCAGCACCGCCGACTTGACCTGCGCCGACGCCATCGGCGAGGCATAGCGGACCGGCACCGGATCGGCGGCGCCCACGACCGTCATCGGCAGCCGGCCGCCATGACGCCCGAAGGCACGCGCGCCGAACAGCGCCAGCGGATCGGTGACGCGGCCCATCGGGCGCGAGCGCAGGCTGGCATCGCCGGTGAAGGTCGCAGTGATCGGCGAGGTCGCCATCGCGCCCATGATCAGCCGCACACCGGTGCCGGAATTGCCGCAGTCGATCACGTCCTCGGGTTCGGCGAAACCGCCCACGCCGACGCCGTGCACCGACCATTCACCGTCGCCCGTGCTCCTGCACCTCGGCCCCGAAGGCACGCATCGCCCGGGCGGTGTCCAGCACGTCCTGGCCTTCCAGCAGCCCGGATATCCGGGTCTCGCCAACCGCCAGCGCGCCCAGGATCAGCGACCGGTGACTGATCGACTTGTCGCCGGGCACCTCTGCGGTGCCGCGCAGCGGGCCGGACCGGCGGGCGGTCATCGGGATCGGGGTGCCGTGGCCGGACATGGGGCATTCCTGTGCAGGTCGGATCAGCGCCACGCTTAGCCAAACTGCCGCCCCCGGTCCACCGGGTTTTCAGCCCACCAGGGGATCGGGGCGTTCGCCCAGCCAGACCTCGGGGTTGATCGTCGCCAGTTGTCGGAACAGGTCCTCACCCAGCGCGTTGCGCAGCCGGAAGCAGACCGCGCGTTCACTCAGCCGCTCGCGGCGCGTCATGTAGAAATCCGACCCGAACAGCACCCGCGAACGCAGCCGCGCGACCCTCTCGTCGCCCGCTTCGCCCTGCAGAAAGAGGCGCAGGAACGGCAGATTGTCGTCGAAATGAAAGAGGGTGTAGGAGATATCGGTCCACAGGCCCGGCCAGGCGCCGCAGCCGATCATGTCGCGGATCGCCACCTGCCAGTTATTGCGCCGCGCGTCGGGATCGTCCGGGTCGATGCCGTCCTCGACATAGCGCCGCCAGTCCTCGGGCCCGCCGAAATGCGCCAGGCAGACCCGCAGATCGGGGAATTCAGACATCACCGGGATGAAGGCGGCGGGTTCGGTATAGCGGTTGGCCATGTGCCATGACACCGCCTTGCCCTGCACCCCGCCGCGCGAGCAATGGGTCATCACCGGCAGGCCGCGGTCCTGCATCAGGGGATAGACCTCTTTCATCAGCACCGGATGATCCGGGGCAAAGCCCAGCCGGGGATAGAGCTTCAGCCCGCGGAACTTCAGGCTGTCGATGGCGCGCCGGAACTCGGCCACCGCGCCCGGCGCGTCGGGATGGATGGTGGCAAAGGGAATGACGTGGCCGAGGAACTCGTCGCTGCGCGCCATCGCCGATAACTCGTCATGCTGGGCCGCAAGCCCCTTGCGCACCGGCCCGTGGCCGGCCGGCGCCATATCCATCGGCAGCACTACGAAGCGGGTGTTCCCGGGATACTGCTTGCGCATGTTGCGCAGAATATCAGCCTGAGCGGGGTGGTTCGCCTCGGTCTGGAACTGGTGCAGGCGAAACAGGGTCTCGGCCAACTCGGTCTGGCCCACCAGCCGCAGCAGACGCCCCAGCAACGGCACCAGACCCGGCACGCGCTTGAAGATCCACAGCCACATGCTGGGATAATATTTCGGCACATGGGCATCGGTGAACATGTGCGTGTGACAATTCGTGATACGAAAATCGGACATCGAACCTCTCTGCGTGCAAATACCCGGTCAGTATAGCAGAGACGTCGGCCTTGGGCAGTTCAAGGTTTGTGGAACACCAGGTAATGCGGCGGGCGTCCCGCCCGGATCGCCTTGCGTTCATAGCGCGTGGGCAGCCAGCCGTCCCAGGGCGCATGAAGCCCGGGGGTGGC
The DNA here is from genome assembly GCA_963768205.1 of uncultured Alphaproteobacteria bacterium. Classification (GTDB taxonomy): domain Bacteria; phylum Pseudomonadota; class Alphaproteobacteria; order Rhodobacterales; family Rhodobacteraceae; genus JAHELH01. The sequence continues at coordinate 360,305 of CAVYHB010000001.1, forward strand.
GTCCGTGACCGGTTCGAACCCGGCCTTCGGCACTTCTTCAAGCGCCTGGCGCACGTAATCCTCGATATCCGTGGCGATCCGCAGTTCGGCACCGGGGGCCATGACGCGGATAAGCGGCTCCAGATGCTCCGGCGTCACGAAGCGGCGGCGGTGATGCCGGGCCTTGGGCCAGGGGTCGGGATAGAGCAGGTAGACCCGACCGATGCTCGCCGGCGGTAGCACGTCGAAAAGGTGGCGGGCGTCGTCGGGGTAAATGCGGATGTTGTCGGCCCCGGCCTCGGCGATCTTGCGCAGCAGCATGGCGACACCGTTGATATAGGGTTCGCAGCCGATAAGGCCGACCTCGGGGTGCTGGCCCGCAAGGTGCACAAGGTGTTCGCCGCCGCCAAAGCCGATCTCCAGCCAGACCGGGCAGTCGCCGAACACCGCGCGCAAGTCCAGCGGCGCTCGGTCGGGGTTTTCGCTCCCAGTCGACGCCGGTCAATTCGATGGCGCCCAGATCCTCTTCCAGCGCCCGCTTCTGGCCGTCGCGCAGCCCCTTGCCGTGGCGGCGACCGTAGAAATTGCGCCACGGCGCGCCTGTCGGGTGGATCTTTTCGGTCATGGCGCGGTGCTAGCCAATCGCACCCCCAGGCGCAACATCGGTGTGGCCCTGGCGCCTGTGCTTCGACTTGCGGCGATTGGCGCGGTTTCAGGCGCCGCGGTCGTCGCAGACTGCGGGGCCCGGCAGAAGAACTTGCCTGAACCTCGACATCTCCGTGCGGCGCGGCCTTTTATGTTTGCATGCGCACATTTAATGTTTGAATTCATGATATGGTGCGAATTTGCAAATCGCTCTATGTCAATCGCAAGCCCATTGCCGGGCCACCCCAAACAAAGGAAAAACGACCATGACCGATCGACTGACCACCCTCGCAGCACCTGCCGGACGCGTGCTGCTGTCCCTGATCTTCATCCTTTCAGGCTTCCAGAAAATCGGCGGATACGCCGCCACCCAGGGCTACATGGAATTCATGGGCGTCCCCGGCGCGCTGCTGCCGCTGGTGATCGCCGTAGAAATCGGCGCGGGCATTGCGCTGCTGCTCGGATGGCAGGCGCGGACCGCCGCTTTCCTGCTGGCGGGCTTCAGCGTGCTGTCCGGTGCGCTTTTCCACCTGGTGCCGTCCTTCGGCCTGGAAGGGCTTCAGGCCCAGGCAGAGATGATCGGATTCATGAAGAATCTGGCGATCGCCGGCGGTCTTCTGGTGGTCACCGCGCTCGGCTCCGGCGCCTATGCGCTGGACAACCGCAACGGCACCGCCGCCCCGACCGCCGCCTGAACCCACACGCGGTGAAACCGCAATGGCCCCGCCGCGGCGGGGCCGTTGTTGCGCGCCCCGGCCCTCAGACTTCCTTTTTCAGCGCCTCGACCAGGTCGGTCTGTTCCCAGGTGAAGCCGCCGTCGGCATCCGGCGCGCGGCCGAAATGGCCATAGGCCGCGGTGCGCTGGTAGATCGGCTTGTTCAGCTGCAGATGCTCGCGGATACCGCGCGGGCTCAGGTCCATGCACCTTGGCCACGGCCTTCTCGATGCGCGACGTCGCGCACCTCGCCGGTGCCGTGCGTGTCGACATAGATCGACAGCGGCTTGCGACACGCCGATGGCATAGGCCAGCTGGATCGTGCAGCGATGCGCCAGGCCGGCGGCGACGACGTTCTTGGCCAGGTAGCGCGCGGCATAGGCCGCCGAGCGGTCGACCTTGGTCGGGTCCTTGCCCGAGAACGCGCCGCCGCCATGCGGCGCCGCGCCGCCATAGGTGTCGACGATGATCTTGCGCCCGGTCAGGCCGGCGTCGCCGTCCGGTCCGCCGATGACGAACTTGCCGGTCGGGTTGACGTGCCACTCGGTCTCGTCGGTGATCCAGCCCTCGGGCAGAACCTCGCGGATATAGGGCTCGACGATGGCGCGCACGTCGGCGCTGACGGTCGCTGGCGTCCAGATGCTGGGTCGACACCACGATCGAGGTCACGCCCGACCGGCTTGCCGTTCTCGTAGCGCACCGTCAGCTGGATTTCGCGTCCGGGCCCAGCTTCGGCTCGGTGCCGTTCTTGCGCACCTCGGCCAGGCGGCGCAGGATCGCGTGGGCATAGTGGATCGGCGCCGGCATCAGTTCCGGCGTTTCGTTGACGGCATAGCCGAACATGATGCCCTGGTCGCCGGCGCCTTCGTCCTTGTTGCCGCGGCGCGTCGACGCCCTGGGCGATATCGGCGGACTGCGCGTGCAGGTAGCTGTCGACCTTCATGTTGGCCCAGTGAAAGCCTTCCTGCTCGTAGCCGATGTCCTGCACGCACTCGCGCGCGATCTCTTCGACCTGCCTGGATCACCGTTGCCCGGCCCGCGCACTTCGCCGCCGATGACGACGCGGTCGGTGGTGGCGAAGGTCTCGCAGGCGACGCGGCTGACCGGATCCGCGGCCAGGAAAGCATCGAGGACGGCATCGGAAATCCGGTCGCAGACCTTGTCCGGATGGCCCTCGGACACGGATTCCGAGGTGAAGATGTAGTTCTGGCGGGACATGAAGTGCTCCATTAGGGTTATGCCCGCCACGTCAGGAAGCCGTTGTGGCGGCGCTATCGTCGTGCGTTACGGCGCGTCGGGTGCAGGGTCAACCGGAATTGCGGCGGCGCCGGCAAGGCCGGCGGCCAGCAGTCCGGCCAACAACGCCAGCGCGACCGGCAGGTCGCCGGTGCGGTAATAGGGCGTGGGCGGCAGCGGCGGCGGCAGCGCCACGTCGAGATACCCGGCCTCGCCAAGCGGCAGACTTCCCATGATCCGACCGCGCGCGTCGATCACCGCCGACACGCCGGTATTGGCGGCGCGCACCAGCGGCAGCCCTGTTCGACCGCGCGCAGCCGCGCCTGCGCGAGGTGCTGGTAGGGTCCCGAGACCTTGCCGAACCAGGCGTCGTTGGTGATCTGCATCAGCCAGTCGGGACGCTCGGGTGCCGCGCGCACGTCCTGGGGAAAGATCGCCTCGTAGCAGATCAGCGGCAGCGCCAGGCCGAGTGCGCCCGATGTCCAGCACCCGCGCGCCCGGTCCCGGGCTGAAGCCACCGCCCTCGGACGCCGCCAACCCGTGGATGCCCAGCGGACGCAGCCAGTTCACCGAACGGGATGAACTCGCCGAACGGCACCAGATGGTGCTTGTCGTAAAGCTGGGACACCGCGCCGCCCGCATCGAGCACGATCAGGCTGTTGTAGAACCGCGCACCGTCAAGCCGTTGCAGGCCCAGAACCACCGGCACGCCCGCCGCCGCCTCGGCGATGCGTTGCAGCGCCGGGTCGGCATTGTCCAGAAGGTAGGGCACCGCGGTTTCGGGCCAGAGGATCAGGTCTGGCGTTTCGCCCATGGCCGGTGCGGCGGTGTAGCCAAGCGCGCGCGCGAAGAACTGCGGCGCCATCCCGGGGTCCCATTTCAGGTGCTGCGCCGCGTTTGGCTGCACCAGCCGGACCACCGGGCGGTCCGCGCCCTGCCCCGGCACCGGCTGCGCACCAAGCCAGTCGCCAAGACCGAAGGCGCCAGCCAGGGCCGCGATCAGGGCCGCGCGACCGGCAAGCGTAGCCACCGCCGCCAGCCCTGCGGCGAAGAGAAGCATCAGCACCGTCAGCCCGTGCGGCCCGATCCAGGCGGCAAGTTGCATCGGCGCCCAGCCGATCCAGACATGGCCGATCAGCGCCCAGGGAAACCCGGTCCAGAGATAGCCGCGCAGCAGTTCCGCCCCGGCCAGCGCCGCGATCCAGGCCAGGGTTCGGGACCACCCGGGTCGCGACAGGCGATGCGCCAACGCGAAGGCCAGCGCCCAGAAACCGCCGAAGCCGACCGCCGAGAACAGCAGCGCGAAGGGGGCCATCCAGCCGTGGCGGGCGAGATCGACCAGGAACGGCTCGACGATCCAGCTGAGCGTCAGCGCGAAATAGCCAGCCCCCGCCGCCCAGCCAAGCCAGAGCGCGCGGCGCGCCGTCGTGCAGGTCGTGAAAAGATGGAAAATCAGCGCCAGCGCCAGCAGAGTGGCGAAGGGAAACGATACCGGGGCCTGTCCCAACCCGGCCAGCGCCCCGGCCACGCCGCCCGCAATCAGCCGCGATCGCGGCCGCCAGCCGGTCCAGCCGTGAAGCAACCGAGGCGTCAGCCATCGGCGCGCGGCTTCACCCGCACGCGCAGCCGCTTGATCCGGCGCGGATCGGCATCGACCATCTCGAACTCGGCGCCCGTCGGGATGCGGCACCACCTCGCCGCGCGCCGGCACCCGGCCCGACAGCATGAAGACCAGCCCGCCCAGCGTGTCGATCTCTTCCTCGTCGACTCGCGTGTCGACCAGCGACTGGCCGATCTCGGTCTCGAATTCGTCCAGCGGCGTCTTCGCCAGCGCCAGGTAGCAGCCCGGCTTTTCCAGCGTCCAGAACCGGTCTTCGTCGGTGTCGTGCTCGTCCTCGATCTCGCCGATCACCTGTTCGATCAGGTCCTCGATGGTCACCAGCCCGTCGACGCCGCCGTATTCGTCGATCACCAGCGCCATGTGCATCCGCTCGGCTCTGCATCTTCTGCAGCAGCACGCCGATCGGCATCGACGGCGGCGCGAACAGCAGCGGGCGCAGCATCTTGCGCAGGTTGAACCGGGTGCCACCGCCGTTGAAGCCGTGGTTCAGCGCGAAGTCCTTGAGGTGGACCATGCCCAGCGGGCGTGTCGAGCGTGCCCTTGTAGACCGGCAGCCGGGTCAGCCCGCTGTCGCGGAACACCTGGACCAGGTCGTCCTTCGTGATGGTGACGGGGACCGACACGATTTCGGCCTTCGGAATCGCCACGTCCTCGACCCGCATCCGGCGCAGGTTCAGCAAGCCCAGCGCCGCATGGGCGCTGCCGCCGCCATTCGTCCGGTGCTGTCGGCTGTCGCTGTCCGCCTCGCCGGCGGTCGTCGGGGTCAGGGCGTCCTTGATGCGGGACAACAATCCCCACGTCGTGCTCGTCTCTGGGTCCTGCGCGCCCTGCGCCGCGCTAGAAGACCCGGTGTCGTCTTCGCCCATCTTTCCTTACCGTCTCACTCCGGGGACCGGCCCCGCGTCTTCAATATGGGTCGTCGAGACCCATGGTTGCAAGTATCTCGACCTCCAGCCCTTCCATCAGGGCGGCATCGGCATCGGTCATGTGGTCATAACCCAGCAGATGCAGCACCCCGTGCACCAAAAGGTGGGAGACATGCGCCGATAAGTCACGGTCCTGCGCGGCGGCCTCGCGCCGGCAGGTCTCGAAGGCGATGGCGATGTCGCCAAGCTCGACGGTTTTGCCCTTCGCGGGCCGCGGCCGGTCGGGGCGGGCGCCGGGCGCGGCGGGCGCGCGGTCCTCGGAGGGCCAGCTCAGCACGTTGGTCGGCATCGGCTTGCCGCGGAAATCGGCGTTCAGCGCCGCGATGCGGGCGTCGTTGCATCCCAGCAAGCTGATCTCGCACCGCGCCGGTTTCAGGCCGAGATGCGTCAGCACGGCGCGTTCCGCCCGGCGCGCGAGGGTTTCCAGGTCGACCGCGCGCCATTCCGCGGCCTCGATCAGAACGTCGACGCTCATCGCGGCGACGCGCCCGCGGTACTGCGCCGGGCCGCGGGCGGCATAAGAATTTCCTGCATCGCGTTTGAACCTCCGGGCCGCGCCGCCCGACACATAGCCATGAAAGCGCACGCGGGCCAGACGCCACCAAACCGCGCCGCTAACCGACAGGAGCCTAACCATGTTCGCATACCGATCCCTCCGCGTTGCCGCCGCTGCCCTGATCCTGAGCGGTCTTGCGCAGCCCATGCTTGCCGGTTCGCCGTTCCCCGAGCCGCCGCGCGCGGCGCACAAATTCCTGCCGCCGGGCACGATCAATCAGTTCAACCCGCAGCCCGAACCGCCCGTCGCGCGGCAGGCCGGGTCGTTGTTCGACATGTCGATCCACAGCTTCAACCCGCAGCCCGAGCCGCCCCCCGCCCAGCAGGTTCAGGGCATGACGCCGGTTCAGCGCTAGCCGCGCGGCCAGGCACACGACAGCGGCGCCGCCCGGAAAGACGGCGCCGCCGTTGCGTTTCAGTTGGCCGGATCGTCGGCGTCGTAGGCCTCGATGATGCGCGCCACCAGCGGATGGCGCACCACGTCCTTGGCGGTGAAATACGAGAACGAGATGTTCTTGATCCCCGCCAGCAACCGTTCGGCATCGCGCAGGCCCGATTGCACGCCGCGCGGCAGGTCGACCTGGGTGCGGTCGCCGGTGACGACCATGCGCGACCCCTCGCCCAGCCGGGTCAGGAACATCTTCATCTGCATCGTGGTGGCGTTCTGCGCCTCGTCCAGCACCACGAAAGCGTTGGCCAGCGTGCGTCCGCGCATGAACGCCAGCGGAGCGATCTCGATCTTCTTGTCCTCGATCAGCTTGGCCACCTGCTTGCCGGGCAGGAAATCGTTCAGCGCGTCGTAAAGCGGCTGCATGTAGGGATCGACCTTGTCCTTCATGTCGCCGGGCAGAAAGCCCAGCCGCTCGCCCGCCTCGACGGCGGGGCGGCTGAGGACGATGCGGTCGACATGCCCGCCGATGAACATGCTGCACGCCCACCGCGACGGCCAGGTAGGTCTTGCCGGTGCCGGCCGGGCCGATGCCGAAGGCCAGTTCGTTCTGGTAGAGCGCCTTGACATAGGCCTTCTGCGCCTCGGTGCGCGGCTCGACGGTCTTTTTGCGGGTGCGGATCTCGACGCGGCCGCCCTGGAACAATTCCATCTGGTCGGTCGACGCAGGATCTGCGTCCGCCTCCAAGCCAAGGCGGATCGCGCCGTCGATGTCGCCGGCCTCGACCGAGCGACCGGCCTCGAGCTTCTGGTAGAGATCACGCAGCACGGCGGCGGCCTGGGCCTGGGCCTCGGGCTCGCCCAGCACCGCAAGCAGGTTGCCCCGGCGCAGGATCTGAACGCCGAGCTGGTGCTCGACTTGCGCCAGGTTGCGGTCGTATTCGCCGCAGAGGTCGATCAGGATGCGATTGTCCGGGAATTCCAGAACGGTTTCGTGAGCATCTTCCGGCGAGGTCGGCGGGGTCAGCGCGCTGATGTCCAAAGGATACTCCGTTTCCGAATCCGTTGCATGGAAGCGTGCCAAGCCGCACCGCGCGGGGCAAGCGGCAATCGCCGCGCCGCAGTCACGTTGCCGCCAAAACAGCAACGACCGCCAGCTGGAAGACCGGCGGTCGTTGCATTTCCGGGGTTCACGGGGTCAGATCGGGTCGTTGATCGCGCTACCCGACTTGAAGGGACCGATCGCCGTGTTGGGCGGTGCTGCACCCGAGCAGACCGGTTTGCCGTACTTGTCGAGCCGCTGCGACAGGTAGCCTTCGACCCCGTCGTCGATGATCCAGTGATCGCAGCCCGTCGGGTCGATCCAGATCCCGGCCTTGAGCTGGCTGAGATGCTTGCTGTCGATGCCGCGGTCCACGGTCTTGTCCGACTTGTTGTCGACGCATCCCGACAGGCTGGCGGCAATGGCGAGGACGGCGGCACCCTTGATCAGTTTCATGTCGAAATTCCCTTTTCCTAAGTCCCTTAGCGGATGCAGATGATTTCGACACGGCGGTTTTTCTGCATGCCCGTGCGGCGGTCCTGTTGCTGGCGACCGGCATCCGCTCGCCATAGCCGCGCACGTCGGCGATGCGGGCGCCGACGCCTTGTGCCACCCGCGGCGACCGAATTGGCCCGGTTGATCGACAGGCGCATGTTGTAGTCGTCGCTGGCGCGGCTGTCGGTGTGGCCCGCGATCACGTAGGACGTCGCACCGGCGCCGCGGAAGAATTTCGCCAGCATCGCCTTGCCCTGGTGGCTGATCCGGTAGCTGTCGGTGGCGAAAAGCTGGTCGCTGTTCATCACCGCGCAGGTGTTGCCGCGCCGGCAGACCGGGATGCCCTGGCGGGTGACGTGCGGGGTCATGTAGCCCTCCCAGCCGTCGTCCATCACCCAGTGCTCGCAGCCGTCCGGGTCGGTCCAGATCGTCGGCACGTAGGCCTCGCCGATCACGGTCCGCTGCGCGCCCTGTTCGGCCCGCGCCGCGCCCGGCGCCATCGTCGCCATCGCTGCGAGCGCGAAGGCCGCAAGGCCGGTTCCGATCGCATTGGAAATATGTCTCATCACTGCCTCGATCCTCCGCAAATGCACATGCGCCCACGGTTGGCACACGGGATTTGTGTGTGCGTCCGGGGGAATATCGCTTTATCTGGCGCAGATTAGCAATTCTGGTGGGTTTGTGAAGACCATTTTACTACATCTGGTAGTGCTTTTCGAAGCCGCACTCGCCTGTAGGATGCATTAAACCCGTTAAGCCATGGAATCTGCACGTGTTTAGGTTGTCACCCGCGCCGGCCTGACACCCTGATCTGGCGCAGCAGCGCCACACCTAGACCGGCAGGATTTCGCCTCCCAGAGAATTCGGCCCGGAATTCACGATCCTGACCCGGCGCAGATCGCCCGCCGCAATGCCCTCGTCGCTGACATGAACCGCGTGCAGATACTCGGACTTGCCGACCATCTGGCCCGGCAACCGCCCGGCCCGCTCGAACAGCACCGAGACCTCGCGTCCGACCATGGCGTCCTGGATCGCCCGTTGCTGACGCGTCAGCAGCGCCTGAAGCCGCGCCAGCCGGTCCGCGGCGGCATCCGCGTCGACCAGCGGACGTTCGGCGGCAGGTGTGCCGGGGCGGGCGGAATACTTGAACGAATAGCACTGGCCGTATCCCACCGCTTCGACCAGCGCCATGGTGTCGGCAAAATCAGCCTCGGTCTCGCCCGGGAAACCGACGATGAAATCGCCCGACAACAGGATGTCGGGCCGCGCCGCGCGAATGCGCTCGATCAGCCGCAGGTAGCCGTCGGCGGTGTGCTTGCGGTTCATCGCCTTCAGGATGCGGTCGCTGCCCGACTGCACCGGCAGATGCAGGTAGGGCATCAGCTTGGCGCAGGTCGCCATGCGCCTCGATCAGGTCGTCGCTCATGTCGTTGGGGTGCGAGGTGGTGAAGCGGATGCGCTCCAGCCCGTCGATATCGTTCAGCGCCCAGATCAGGCGTGCCAGCGGCCAGTCGCCGCCCTCGGACGGCGCCATGATAGGCGTTCACGTTCTGGCCCAGCAGTGTGATCTCGCGCACGCCGCGCGTCGACCAGGTCGCGGGCCTCGTCCAGGACGCGGGCGGCAGGGCGCGACACCTCGGCGCCGCGGGTATAGGGCACCACGCAGAAGGCGCAGAACTTGTCGCAGCCTTCCTGCACCGTCAGAAAGGCGGTCGGCCCGCGCGCCGCCTTGGGCCGCGCCTTGAGCTGCTCGAACTTGTCCTCTTGCGGGAAATCGGTGTCGAGCGCGCGCATTCCGCGCCCGCGCCTTCGCCTCCATCTCGGGCAGGCGGTGATAGCTTTGCGGCCCGACGACCAGGTCGACCATCGGCTGGCGGCGCATGATCTCTTCGCCCTCGGCCTGCGCCACGCAGCCCGCCACGCCGATCTTCAGATCGGGCTTCGCCGCCTTCAGCGGCTTGAAACGGCCCAGTTCGGAATAGACCTTCTCGGCCGCCTTCTCGCGGATATGGCAGGTGTTGAGCAGGATCATGTCGGCATCGTCGGGGCTGTCGGTGGCGACATAGCCCGCGCCGCCCATCGCCTCGGCCATGCGCTCGCTGTCGTAGACGTTCATCTGACAGCCGTAGGTCTTGATGAATAGCTTCTTGCTGTCCGCCATCGGTCCCGGTCCGCAGCCTGTCCAAGGCCGGTCTGTTACACCCAAGCCGCGCCGCTTGCAAACAGCGCGGCTTTCATGGAATTTTAGCGAAAACAGGGGCAGTTGAACCACATGCGTTATGACGACCTGGCGGATTTCCTGGCAAACGGAAAGGCGGCGCTGGCCAAGGGGCCCGTGGCGCTGATCTTCATCGAGGACCTGATCGCCGTCGAGGCGACAATCACGCCACCACGCGGGCCTGGGTTTCACAAACATCGTCGTGTTCGCGCCCGAGGAGCTGGCGCTGCCGAGCCAAGTCGAGCGCGGCGTTCACCGCGTGCGCTATGCCATGCAGAGGCCGGGCGCGCTGGAGGATGCCGTGACCCGCGTCACCGGCGCTGCCGCTGCCGGCACCTGGCTTTACTACTGCTACAATGCCGAGTTCCTGTTCTACCCGTTCTGCGAAACCCGCGTCGGTCGGCGAGATGCTGGCGTTTCACACCGAGGAACGGCGTGACGCGGTGCTGACCTATGTCGTCGATCTTTATGCCGGCGACCTGGAGACGGATACCGAGGCCGTCAGCCTGACCGATGCCTATATCGACAAATCGGGCTATTACGCGCTGGCCCGGCCCGACGAGAACGGCCACCCCAAGGAACGGCAGCTCGATTTCTTCGGCGGACTGCGCTGGCGGTTCGAGGAACACATCCCGCCCGCGCGGCGCAAGATCGACCGGATCGCGCTGTTCCGCGCCAAGCCGGGGCTGCGCCTGCGCGGCGATCACACTTTCGACGACGAGGAATACAACACCTATTCCTGCCCGTGGCACAACAACCTGACCGCGGCGATCTGTTCGTTCCGCACCGCCAAGGCGCTGAAATCCAATGCCGGGTCGACGTTCGATATCCACACCTTCCGCTGGCACAATTCGACCGAGTTCACCTGGCATTCGCAACAGCTGCTCGACCTGGGGCTGATGGAACCGGGGCAGTGGTTCTGAAGATGGCAAAGACGGTGCAGAAACTGGACCTGAAAGCCCAGTGCGACATGCTGGCGAATTTCGCGAACATTAAGATCGACTTCGTCAAGCACCTGGAAACCCAGCGCGAGCGGTTCAACTTCTCGCTGGTCATCATCATCGGCTTCATCGCGGCGGCGATCGGCTGGGACCAGCAGGTCTCGGCCCTGGACATCTACCAGGGGTGTTCCTGATTGTCGTCGGTGTGGCGGACGGGCTTCAGACGCTGAAGTTCCACAGCAAGATGCAGCTGCACTACAGCCGTCACCGGGTCTACCGCGAAACCCTGGACAGGTTCATGAGCGATGTCGACCTGTCCAGGCTGCGCGCCGAGGGCGCGGAACGCTTTGCCAGTCAGGACAAGTATCCGGCGGTCTCGCGGCGGCGCACCTATCTTCTGTGGACCACCGTGCCGACAATGGCCGTTCTGATCGGGTTGTTCGTAATCGTCTACGCGCTGGTCAGCGGGCGCTGACCCCTGGGGTCAGCGAAGCCTGCCTAGCGTTTCCGCAGGCGGATCACCACGTCGACCTTGCTGATCTCGGCGCCGTCGGGCGCTTCCGGCAGGCGCGCGATTTCCAGCTCTTCGGTCGGGGCATCGGTCAGCGCGGCGCTGTCTTCCCAATAGAAATGCGGGTGGTTCGTCGTGTTGGTGTCGAAATAGCTTTTCGAGCCATCCACCGTGATCTCGCGCATCAGCCCGACCTCGCAGAAGGCGCGCAGCGTGTTATAGACCGTCGCCAGCGACACTTTCTCGCCGCTGTCGCAGGACGCGGCATAAAGGCTTTCGGCCGTGACATGCCGGTCCTCGCCGTCGCCCGACAAGCAAGGCCGCCAGCGCCACGCGCTGCCGCGTCGGGCGCAGCCCTGCACCGTCCAGCCAGACGGCCGCCGCCGTCTGCTGTGTCCGAACTGACCTCGCATCTCGCTCCGATCCATTCTGGGCTGCAATATAGGGCCGCGAACGCTGATCTTTCAATTGAAATCGCCAATCACGCATTGTGAACGATTGTTTCGGCGACCCTTGCCAGCCAATCGGCACGGGTGCTAGACGGAAACTCGGACTTACCGCCGAACGACCAGGAGCCGCACCGTCATGGCCGACTTCCCGACGACCTTTCGACAAGGACGACCTGCTGAAATGCGCGCGCGGAGAGCTGTTCGGCCCCGGCAACGCGCAGCTGCCCGAGCCGCCGATGCTGATGATGGACCGGATCACCGATGTCAGCGGCGATGGCGGCGCGCACGGCAAGGGCCATGTGTGGCCGAGTTGGATATCCACCCCGACCTGTGGTTCTTCCCCTGCCATTTTCCCGGCAACCCGGTGATGCCCGGCTGCCTGATGCTGGACGGCCTGTGGCAGCTGACCGGCTTCAACCTGGGCTGGCGCGGCTGGCAGGGTCAGGGCTTCGCCATGGGCGTCGGCGAGGTCAAGCTGAAGGGCATGGTCCGCCCCGACCGCAAGCTGGTGACCTATCACGTCGATTTCACCCGAGTCATCGACCGCAAGCTCAAATTGGGCGTGGCCGATGGCCGCGTGGTGGCGGATGGCGAAACCGTGTGCGAGGTCACGGACATGAAGGTCGGCCTTGCGGCCGCCGCGGGCTGACAACCGGGCAATAGGAGAAGCGCCATGCGTCGTGTCGTCGTCACCGGGCTGGGAATCGTCTCGTCCATCGGCAATTCCGCCGACGAAGTGACCGCCGCGCTGAAGGCGGGCAAATCCGGCATCGTCGCCGCGACGAGCAGATGGCCGAACACGGCTTTCGCAGCCAGGTCAGCGGCGCGCTCGACATCGACATCGCCGAGCATGTCGACAAGCGCACCCTGCGCTTCATGGGGCCGGGTGCGGCCTATGCCCACATCGCGATGCGCCAGGCCATCGCCGATGCCGGGCTGGACCGAGGCCGAGATCTCGAACCCCACGCACCGGGCTTGATCGCCGGCTCCGGCGGGCCGTCGACCATCGACCCTGTTCGCCGCGCACCAGACGGTGCTGAACACCGGCGCGCCCAAGCGCATCGGCCCGTTCGCGGTGCCGCAAATGCATGTCCTCGACGGTCAGCGCCAACCTCAGCACCGCCTTCAAGATCAAGGGCATCAACTATTCGATCACCTCGGCCTGCTCGACCAGCCTGCATTGCATCGGCAACGCCGCCGAGCAGATCATGATGGGCAAGCAGGACATGATGTTCGCCGGCGGCGGCGAGGAACTGGACTGGACGCTGTCGTGCCTGTTCGACGCGATGGGCGCGATGATCAGTCGAAGTACAACGACACGCCCGAGAACGCGCTCGCCGCGCCTTCGACGCCAACCGCGACGGCTTCGTGATCGCCGGCGGCGGCGGCATGGTCGTGCTCGAGGAACTGGAACACGCGCAGGCCCGCGGCGCGAAGATCTACGCCGAGGTCACCGGCTATCGCCGCCACCTCCGACGGGCACGACATGGTCGCGCCCTCCGGCGAGGGCGGCGAGCGGGCGATGCGGCTGGCGCTGCAAGGCCTGCCCGAGGGCCGCACGGTCGAGCTACATCAACGCCCACGGCACCTCGACCCCGGTCGGCGACGTCGGCGAGGTCGAGGCCGTGCGCCGGGTCTTCGGCACGGGCACCACGCCGCCGATCAGTTCGACCAAGTCGATGACCGGCCACAGCCAGGGCGCCACCGGCGCGCAAGAGGCGATCTATTGCCTGCTGATGCTGGAGAACGACTTCATCGCGCCCTCGATCAACGTCGAAACGCTCGACCCGGCGCTCGACGCCGGCCGAGATCGCGCACGACGCCGCGTCGACAACGCCGGGCTCGACACGGTGATGACCAATTCCTTCGGCTTCGGCGGCACCAACGGCTCGATGCTGCTGAGCAAATATCAACGGATAGATCCGACATGGCTGACCTGATGACGCGGCAAACGCGGCCTGATCATGGGCGTCGCGAACGAACGCTCGATCGCCTGGGGCATCGCCAAGGCGATGGCCGACCGAGGGCGCCGAACTGGCCTTCACCTACCAGGGCGACGCCTTCGGCAAGCGGGTCGAGCCGCTGGCGCAATCGCTCGGCGCCGAGCATCCTGGTCGACGTGCGACGTGATCGACGACGCCACGCTGGACACCGCCTTCGGCGCGCTGACAGGACACTGGGGCACCCTCGATTTCGTCGTCCACGCCATCGCCTTTTCCGACCAGGCCGAACTGACCGGCCGCTTCATCGACACCAGCCGCGACAACTTCAACCAGCTCGCTGGCGATCTCGTGCTACTCGCTCATCGACGTGGCGCGCCGCGGCGCGGCCGCTGATGACCAACGGCGGCACGATGCTGACGCTGACCTATCAGGGCGCGAACCGGGTGACGCCGTATCTACAACGTCATGGGCGTCGCCAAGGCGGCGCTGGAAGGCGCGGTGCGCTATCTGGCCAACGACCTCGGGCCCGAAAGGCATCCGCGTCAACGCGATCAGCCCCGGCCCGATGAAGACCCTGGCCGGGGCGGCCATCGGCGGCGCGCGCAAGACCTTCAAGCACACCGACATGAACGCCCCGCTGCGCGCCAACGCGACGCTCGAGGCGGTCGGCGGCACCGCGGTCTACCTCGCCTCCGACTACGGGGCCTGCACCACCGGCGAGATCGTGCGTGTCGATGGCGGCTATCACGTGCTGGGGATGCCGCAGACCGAGAACCTCTGAAAGACGCGGGCACGCGTCGTTTCCAGGGAACAAAACCCCCGCTCGTCCGGTTCCCTATCATGGGATCGCGGCGATCCCGGGCGAGGTCAGCGTGGACGAACAGCTCATCGGCATTAAGCGCCTGCTCAGCGGCATCCTGCTGCTGATGCTCTTTGCCACCGTCTATTTCACCAAGGACATCCTGCTGCCGATCGTCATCGGACTGCTGCTGTCGGCCACGCTCAGCCCCATCGTGCGCGCGCTGGACCGGCGCGGCATCGCGCGGCCGGTCTCGGCCGCGGTGCTGGTCACCGGCATCGCCTTGACCATCGCCTTCGCCGTCTTGGTGCTGGGCGGGTCGGTCGCGATGTGGGTAGACCAGGCGCCGCGCCTCGGAGCAGAGCTGAAATACAAGCTCTCGTCGCTGACGGAATCCCTGCAGGCGGTGCAGGATGCGTCGGAACAGGTCGAGACGATTGCCGAGTTCGGCGGCGCCGATATCGAGAAGGTGGTGATCGAGCAGCCGGGGCTGCTGAACACCGCCGTCAGCAACATGGCCGGCTTCATCACTTCGGTGATCGTCGGAATGGTGCTGACGCTGTTCTTTCTGGCGTCGGGCAATCTTTTCGTCGTCAAGCTGGTGCAGTCGTTTTCCACCCTGAAAGACAAGAAGCGCGCCGTGCGCATCGTCTCGGACATCCAACTGCGGGTGTCGCGCTATCTGCTGGCGATCACGCTGATCAACGCCGGGCTCGGCAGCGCCATCGCGCTGGCGTTATATCTTCTTGAAGTGCCGTTCTGGTGGATCTGGGGAGCCGCGGCCTTTGCGCTGAACTTCCTGCCGTTCCTCGGTGCGATGGCAGGCGTGGTCCTTGTCGCGGCCTATTCGGTGGTGACGTTCGACAGCCTTTACTACGCGGCCCTTCCGCCCCTGGCCTACCTGTTCCTGACCTCGCTCGAAGGTCAGATCATCACCCCGCACCTGCTGGGCCGCAAGTTGGAACTGAACACCGTGTCGGTGTTTCTGACCGTGGTGTTCTGGGGTTGGCTCTGGGGGGTTCCGGGGGCACTGATGGCGGTGCCGTTCTTGGTCTGCCTCAAGGTGATCTGCGATCACGTCGACGAGTTGCAGTGGTTCGGGAACTTCCTGTCCAGCCGCGCGACGCCACCGAAAGCCAACGGCGAACCGACGGGCGAGGAACAGCCGTCACCGGGGTGATATCCCTTGGCCGGTAAGCGGCCGCATCGCCGCGGCACCGCCATATTGCGCTGCCCCGGCCTGACCCGCCTACAATTGCACGCGCCGCACGTCCGGATGCTGGGACCGCGACAGGATGTGATCGGCCCTGTGCACCACGTGCTCGGCCCTGCCCGACGATCAGCGGATCGGGCACGCCGACGACCTCGGCATCCTTGCCGGGATAGTCGAGCGAGGCCAGGAAATGCCGCATGCAGTTCAGCCGCGCGCGCTTCTTGTCGTTCGACTTGATGATCGTCCAGGGCGCATCGGCGGTGTCGGTGTAAAAGAACATCGCCTCCTTCGCCTCGGTGTAGTCGTCCCACTTGTCGAGGCTGGCCTTGTCGATCGGCGACAGCTTCCAGCGCTTCAGCGGGTCGGTCTCGCGGCTGTCGAAGCGCGCGCGCTGTTCGTCGCTGGTGACCGAGAACCAGTACTTGTAAAGCCGGATGCCGGAGCGGACGAGCATCCGTTCCAACTCGGGCGTCTGCCGCATGAATTCAAGGTATTCGTTGGGCTCGCAGAAGCCCATCACCCGCTCGACACCGGCGCGGTTGTACCAGGACCGGTCGTAGAACACCATTTCGCCCGCCGTCGGCAGCTGCTCGATATAGCGCTGAAAGAACCACTGGCCCTCTCTTCCAGGTCGGTGGGCTTGTTCAGCGCCACGACGCGCGCCGCGCGCGGATTGAGGTGCTCCATGAACCGCTTGATCGTGCCGCCCTTGCCGGCCGCGTCGCGGCCCTCGAACAGCAGCACGAACTTCTGCCCGGTCTCCTGCGCCCAAAGCTGCACCTTCAGCAGTTCGGCCTGCAACTGCGCCTTCGTCGTCTCGTAGTCCGCGCGCGACATTTTTTTCGAATAGGGATATTCCCCGGTTTCAAAGGCCTTGCGGATACTGTCCGGCGTTACCTTGGGGAACCCGTCCGTTTCGGCCGCTTTGTCCTGACCTGTGGCGGTTGCGTCCTTCATGCGTCTTTTCTCCTCTTGCGGGTCTGCAAAACCCTTAGCAGGACCCGCCGCACGACGCCTTGATCCGGGTCAAAGCAGGCAACGGTTGGGATGCGCCGGTGCAAGCTGGGCACAAAAACCGAAGATCGTCAGCATGAAACGGTGGGGAACTGCGCGTGTTTCAGACCAGGACCGCACCGGGGTTCATGATGCCCAAAGGGTCGAGGGCCGCCTTGATCGCGCGCATCGCGGCCAGCTTGGCCGGGTCGCCGTAGCGTTGCAAATCCGCCGTCTTCAGCCGCCCGATCCCGTGCTCGGCACTGATCGAGCCGTCCATCGCGTGGCACAGATCATGCACCAGCGCCTGCACGGCGGCTTGCTCTGCCAGCCTGTCATTTCGGTTCTGCCCTTGCCGCGGATAGACGTTGTAATGCAGGTTGCCGTCGCCCAGGTGGCCGAAGCAGTTGATCCGGAAGTCGCCCATCGCCGCAAGCTTTTCCCCCGCGACGTCGATGAAGTCCGGCACCGCGCCCAACGGAAGCGAGATGTCATGCGACGAGATCGCGCCGACGCGCTTGTTGGCCGCGGGGATCGTCTCGCGCACCGTCCAGAATTCCTGC
Organism: uncultured Alphaproteobacteria bacterium; assembly: GCA_963768205.1. Lineage (GTDB taxonomy): Bacteria > Pseudomonadota > Alphaproteobacteria > Rhodobacterales > Rhodobacteraceae > JAHELH01. Next base: position 377,537 of record CAVYHB010000001.1, read on the forward strand.
CGCTGCGCCTCGGAGGCCGCGATCACCCCGTCGCTGACCAGCCCCTTTTCGAACCCCGCCTCGAACAGCGCCTCCAGCGCCGCCGTCGGGTCCTGCCCGGCAGACAGGCCGAGATCCATCAGCACCATCCAGTCGGGCGCCGGGTCGAAGGTGCGGCGCACGTCCGGCATGGTCTCGGCCAGGAACGCCAGCCCCATGCCCGAGATCAGTTCGAAGGCGGAAATGCCGTTGCCGACCCGCTCCTGCGCCAGCGCCAGCAGACGCAGGGCGGCACGCGGGCTTTCTACGACCAGCATCGCGGCGGCTTCGGCGGCGGGGCGCGGGTAAAGTCGCAGGCTGGCCGCGGTGATCACCCCAAGCGTGCCTTCCGACCCGATCAACAGGTTGCGCAGGTCATAGCCGGTATTGTCCTTTCGCAGCCGCTTGAGCCCGTGCCAGATGTCGCCCGAGGGCAGCACCGCCTCCAGCCCAAGGCAGAGGTCGCGCGCATTGCCATAGCGCAGCACGTTCACGCCGCCCGCATTGGTGCCCAGCAGGCCGCCGATCCGGGCGGACCCCTCGGACGCAAGCGAAAGCGGGAAGAGCCGCCCCGCCTCTTCCGCCGCCGCCTGGACATTCGCCAGGATCGCGCCCGCCTCTGCGATCAGCACGTTCTCTTCCGGGTAGACGGCGCGGATCGCCGCCATCCGTTCCAGCGACAGGATCAGCGGCAACGGCCCGTCCGGGGCCACCTGCCCCGCCACCAGCCCGGTGCCGCCGCCGTAGGGGATGACCGGCACCCGGGCGGCCGCCGCGGCGCGGATCACCGTGGCCACCTCCTCGGTCGAGCTGGGGGCGACCACCAGCCCGGCCTGCCCGCGATGGGTGCCGCGCGGTTCTTCCAGATAGCTGTCGCCGGTCTCGCGGAATGCGGCAGCCGGCAGCGCGGCGCGCAGGGTCTGGGTGAAATCGTCGGTGACCGGGTTCAGCATGATCCCCGATCAAGCACGGCGCGCGCGCCCGTGCAAGCCGGTCAGCGCAGATCGCGCAGGAACCCCGGCTCCAGCACGATCACGGTGGGCCGCGATGGCAGGCTGCGCAGGGAGACGACGTATTCGGAACTGCCGGGCCGCTGGATGTCGAACTCGTCGGACATTTCCGTCAGGAACCGTTCCAGCGCCGAGCGTCCGAACCAGTGCATCGGGATCACGACGCTTGATTTCAGCCGCTTCAGGATGCGGCTGATCACTGGCGTCGGCAGCGTCAGCCCGCCGTCGACCGCCGCCATCACCACATCAAGCCGTCCCAGTGCCGCATATTGCTCGTCGTTCGGCTCGTGGTGCAGGTGGCCCAGGTGGCCGATGCACAGGCCCTCGACCTCGAACACGAAGATCGAGTTGCCGTTCTCCTCGCTGGTGCCGAACTGCCCACGGATATCGGTCGAGACGTTGCGGATCAGCATCTCGCCCAGGTCGAGGTAATGATCGACACCCTCGCGGTACGGCCCCCAGCCCTTCAGCACATGGGGGATGTCCGGGTCCGGCAACGCCGTCCAGTGGCTGTCGTGGGCGTGGTTCATCGTGACGATGTCAGGAGTGAACTCGGTCACGCCATAGAAGCCCGCGAAATCAGTGATCGCGCTGAGCCCGCCGGGGGTTTGCAGCAGGAACATCGAGTGGTCGATATAGCTGAGGCGCACGGAATACTGCGGAACCGGATCGGAGAACGCGGCTTTTTGGATGAATTCCAGGCCCGGTGCCGCGTCGGCGATAGCGATGCAGTGGCTGGGACGCCGGTCCTGCGCAGTTGCAGCTCCGGCCAATGCCATCAGGAAAACGAGCAACAGATATCGCGCCATCGGGACCCTCCTGCCGTGCGTCTTAAGTTCATAGGTATACCGAAGTGACGCGGCGGCAAATCAACTCTGCGCGGGATTTATCCACATTTCCCTTGCGTTTTCGCCGCATCGCAGCGATATGGAAGCCAACCGATCCTCTTCTGCCGCGTGAGCAGATGGCCCGCAGCGCGTGGCCGACAAAGAGGATCGCGATAACAGTTTCCCAATTCACGCGGGGTTACGGCGCAGGGCGATGACCGCCTGGCGCGACCCGAACGCGGCTTGCGGCGGAGACCCGTCGACAGGCTATTTATGACACGCGGGGGCCAAGGCCCCTGTACCGAAAAGGATATCCGAGATGGATTTCGACATGCTGGGCCTTGCGCCCCGCCTTGTGGCCGAACTGGCCCGACAGGGCATGAAAGACCCGACCCCGATCCAGGCCAAGGCGATTCCGCACGCCATGAACGGGCGCGACGTAATGGGGCTGGCGCAAACCGGCACCGGCAAGACCGCCGCCTTTGGATTGCCGCTGGTGCACATGCTGCTCGGACAGGGCGTCGCGCCGGCCCCGAAGCGGGTGCACGGGCTGATCCTGGCCCCGACCCGCGAACTGGCGCGCCAGATCTGCGATCATCTTGGCGTGTTCACCAAGGGCACCCATCTGAAGGTGATGATGGTCGTCGGCGGTGCCTCGATCAATCCGCAGATTCAGAAGTTGGGCCGCGGCGCCGACCTGCTGGTCGCCACGCCGGGCCGGCTGATCGACCTGCTGGACCGCCGCGCCGTCGCCCTGAACGAGACCCGGTTCCTGGTGCTGGACGAGGCCGACCAAATGCTCGACATGGGCTTCATCCACGCGCTGCGCCGCATCGCGCCGCTGCTGCCGAAGGACCGCCAGACCATGCTGTTCTCGGCCACCATGCCGAAGCACATGGACGAGATCGCCGCCGCCTACCTGACCGATCCGGTCCGCGTGCAGGTCTCGCCGCCGGGCAAGGCGGTCGAGAAGATCGAGCAGGAAATCCATTTCGTCGCCAAGGCCGAGAAATCCGGCCTGCTGGTCGAACTGCTGGACAAGCACCGCGACGAGATGGCGCTGGTCTTTTCACGCACCAAGCACGGGGCCGAGAAGCTGATGAAATCGCTGGTGAACGCAGGATACGAGGCCGCCTCGATCCACGGCAACAAAAGCCAGGGCCAGCGCGACCGGGCACTTGACGCCTTCCGCGCCGGGCAGCACCAAGGTGCTGGTGGCGACGGATGTGGCGGCACGCGGCATCGACATCCCCGGCGTGCGGCATGTCTACAACTTCGACCTGCCGAACGTGGCCGAGAACTACGTCCACCGCATCGGCCGCACCGCGCGCGCCGGGGCCGATGGCAAGGCGATCGCCTTCTGCGCGCCCGACGAGATGGGCGAGTTGAAGGATATCGAGAAGGCGATGAAGGCCAGCATTCCGGTGGCCAGCGGACGCCCCTGGGCGGCGATGGATGCGCCCAAGAAAGCGGCGCGTCCACAAGGTCAGCGCCGCCGCCGTCCCCAGGGTCAGGGCCGCCGCCGCGCCGCCTGATGAATACGGATAAGGTGGGGTCAAACCCGCCTTACCGCCTCGATCACCCGATATCGGTCTTGCCGCGCCGGTCGCTGCGCAGGTTGGCGTAAAGCACGTGATTGCGCCAGCGCCCGTTGATTTGCAGATAGCTTTGCGCGACGCCTTCGTACTTGAAGCCGCGACTTTTCCAGCACCCCGCGCGAGGCGGCGTTTTCGGGCAGGCAGGCGGCCTCGATCCGGCTGAGATCAAGCTCCTGGAAGCCGTGATGCACCACCGCCTCGATCGCCTCGCGCATGAAGCCCGTGCCGCGCAGAACGGTGCGCCGATCCAGTAGCCCAGCGTGCCGGCCTGCGCCGGGCCGCGGCGGATGTTGTCCAGCGTGATCGCGCCCAGCAGCACCTCGTCCTCGCGCCGGATCAGGAACAGCGGCATCGCCGTGCCGCCGGCGATCGAGCGCTGCGCCCAGTAGACCCGGTTGGTGAAGGCCTTGCGCGTCAGGTGGTCCGAGGACCAGGTCGGCTCCCACGGGACCAGGAATTCGGCGCTGGCCTGGCGCAGCGCCGTCCAGGCGCGAAAGTCGGAATGCTGCGGCGGGCGCAGGCGTCATCCGGTCGGTTTCGATCCGCACCTTGCGGCGCCGCATCAGCATCAGGCGGCAAGCCTGTCCCGCAGGTCGTGCCAGACGCGGGCGCCGGATCAGTCCGGCCCGTAGATCGTCATCGCCGCACGGCCCGCCGTCGCCATGGACCCGGCGAAATCGCGCACTTGCGCCACGCGGTCACGGCGTCGATCTTGCCGATCACCTCGTCCAAGGTCGGCACCCGGCCCCAGATCGCCATCAGCCGCGCCAGACGTTCGGCGCGGCTTGACGGGCTTTCCAGCCCCATCAGCAGCCCGGCCTTCATCTGCGCCCGGGCACGCGCCACCTCTGCCTCGCTCATGTCGTCGCGCCGCGCGCTTCAGCTCGTCGATGGTGATGGCGCAAAGTTCGCCGATCTGGTCGGCGCTGGTGCCGGCATAGATCGTGGTCATGCCGGTGTCGGCATAGGCGCCGGTCTGGGCGAAGATCGTGTAGCACAGCCCGCGCCTTTCGCGGATTTCCTGGAACAGCCGCGAGGACATGCCGCCGCCCATCGCCGTGGCGATAGACCTGCGCCGGTATAGACCGCGTCGTCGCGGTAGCCCGGCGCCTCGAAGGCCAGCGCGAAATGCACCTGCTCCAGCCGCTTGATCTCGCGCCGTTCGCCGCCCAGGAAACGGGCCGGTTCGACGATCTTGTCGGTGCCGCGCGGCAGGTGGCCGAAGGCCTTCTCGGCCTCGGCCACGATCGAGGCGTGATCGACGCCGCCCGCCGCCGCCAGGATCATCCGCTCCGGCCCGTAATGCTGTTCGACAAAGCTCGACAGGTCGTCGCGGGCAAAGCCCGCCACGCGTTCCTCGGGTCCCAGGATCGTGCGGCCCATCGGCTGGCCGGGATAGGCGGCCTCCTGCAGCCAGTCGAAAAGCACGTCGTCGGGCGTGTCCAGCACCTGCCCGATTTCCTGCAGGATCACGCCGCGCTCGATCTCGATCTCGCCCTCGTCGAACACCGGGTTCAGCACGATGTCGGAAATCACGTCCAGCGCCAGCGGCACGTCGTCCTGCAAGTACGCGGGCATAATAGGCGGTCATCTCGCGGCTGGTATAGGCGTTGATGTAGCCGCCGACGTCCTCGATCTCTTCGGCGATCTGCAAGGCAGTGCGCCGCTTGGTGCCTTTGAACGCCATGTGTTCGAGGAAATGTGCGATACCGTTCTGCTCGACCTTTTCGTGCCGCCCGCCGGCCATGATCCAGATCCCGACAGAGGCCGATTTCAGCCCCGGCATATGCTCGGTGACGATCCGGAAACCGTTGGACAGGGTGTGGAATTCGACGCTCAACGCTTGATACGCTCTCTGATCAGGGTTTGCAGCGCGGCTAGGTCGTTCGCCACCACGGTTTGCCGTTCCGGGCGGTCATAAAGGTCCGCCATGCGATTTGGAAGGGGCGGACGCAGGCCGGTGGCGGCCTCGACCGCGTCGGGGAATTTCGCGGGGTGCGCGGTGGCGAGGGTGATCATCGGCACCGGCCCGACATGTTCGCTGGCCACCTTCACGCCGACGGCGGAATGCGGGCACAGAATCTCGCCGGTGGCGGCATGGGTCGCGGTGATCGTGGCGCTGGTTTCCTCCTCCGAGGCGCGGCCCGACTTGAAGGTTTCGCGCAACGCCTCCAGCGCGCCCTGGCTGACGGTGAAGCCGCCGTCGCTCTTCAGCGCCTGCATCTGCTGGGCGATGGCGTTGCCGTCGCCGCCATAGGCGTAGAACAGCGCGCGCTCGAAATTCGACGAGACCTGGATATCCATCGACGGGCTGATCGAGGGGGTGACGCCCTCTTTCAAATGGCTGCCTGAAACCAAAGTGCGGTGCAGGATGTCGTTCTGGTTGGTGGCGATCACCAGGTCGGCGATGGGCAGGCCCATCCGCTTGGCGATGTACCCCGCGAAGATGTCGCCGAAATTGCCCGTCGGCACGGTGAAGCTGACGGGCCGATGCGGCGCGCCAAGACTCACGGCAGAGGTGAAATAATAGACCACCTGCGCCAGCACCCGCGCCCAGTTGATCGAGTTCACGCCCGCCAGCCGCACCTCGTCGCGGAACGCAAAATCGTTGAACATGTCCTTCAGCGCCGCCTGGCAATCGTCAAAATCGCCCTTCACCGCCAGCGCATGGATGTTCGCCGCAGCGGGCGTCGTCATCTGGCGGCGCTGCACCTCGCTGACGCGGCCCTCGGGGAACAGGATGAACACGTCGACGGCCTCCAGGCCTGCGAATGCCTCGATCGCCGCCGAGCCGGTGTCGCCGCATGTGGCGCCGACGATGGTCACGCGCTCGCCGCGGCGGCCCAGCGAAACCTCGAACATCTGACCGATCAGCTGCATGGCGAAGTCCTTGAAGGCCAGCGTCGGCCCGTGGAACAGCTCCAGCAGGAAATGGTTAGGTGCCAGTTGCTTCAGCGGCGCGCGGGCCGGGTGGCCGAAACCCTGGTAGGCGCGGGCGATGATGCCCTGGAACTCGGCGTCGGTGAACGCGTCGCCGATGAACGGGCGCATCACATGATACGCCACCTCTTCATAGGACAGCCCCGCGAAGGACGCGATGCGCTCTGGCGACAGCGTCGGAATGCTCTCGGGCAGGTATAACCCGCCGTCGCGGGCCAGCCCGGTCAGCATCGCCTCTTCGAAGCTCAAGACGGGGGCCTGCCCGCGGGTCGAAACATAGCGCATCCCTGCCCTTCCTTTCAGTCGGTTCGCGCCCTGATACGCCACAGCAGAAAGCCTGTCATCCCCGCCCAGACGACGCTGAGCGAAAACCAGGTGATCGCATAGCCCAGGTGGTCGTTCGGAATGCTCTCGGTGCCGACCGGCAGGGGCGTCACGTCGGGCACTTCGGGAGAAACCTGGCGCGCGACGACCAGCACGGGCAGACTATCCAGGACCTCTGCCATGTCAGCAACGTCGCGGGCGAACCAAAGCCCGGCCGCGACATCCGGCTCCGGCGTGAAACCGTCAATCTCGTCCGGCCAGTGGAGGTTGCCGATGACGGTCGAGCGGTCCGGCGCAGGCGGGCCGATCGCCGTGGAATTCACCGGTCGCAAGCCCCAGGTCGACAAGCACGCGCCGCCCGTCGTCAAGCGTCAGGGGCACGATCAGCCTGTGCCCGGCCCCCAGCCTCTTGGTCGAGGCAAGCACCCGCAGCGCGTCGGCCCCGATGTGCCCTTCGACAGACACCGGCAGGTTCTGATGTTCGGTTTCCGTCGGCGCCGGTGGCAGGGACACCGGCCTGTCGCCGATCCGCGACGCGATCCCGGCCAGCATCTCGTTCTTCCACGCCAGCCGCTGCACCTGCCAGATACCAAGACTGACCAGCACCGCCACACCGGCGATGCCGAACAGCAGCGGCCAGATCATGCGTCGCGTCATCGTCTCTCCGGGATTGGAAAGGGCGCGGGTCATCCCCACGCCCTTGCCATCTTTGGTTTCAAGTTATCCCCGCCGGAGGCACCGGCCAGGGGCCAGTTTCCGTCACGCGCCCCAGATGTAGATCGCGGCGAACAGGAACAGCCAGACCACGTCGACGAAGTGCCAGTACCAGGCCGCCGCCTCGAAGCCGATGTGCTTTTCCGGCGTGAAGTGACCGGCCAGCGCGCGGAACAGGCAGACCGTCAGGAAGATCGTGCCGATGATCACGTGGAAGCCGTGGAAGCCCGGTCGCCATGAAGAAGTTGGCGCCGTAGATGTTGCCCGAGAAGCCGAAGGCCGCGTGGCTGTATTCGTAGGCCTGGAAGACGGTGAAGAGCGCGCCCAGGAAGATCGCCAGGATCAGCCCGTTGACCAGGTCCTTGCGGTTGTTCTCATGCACCAGCGCGTGGTGCGCCCAGGTCGCGGCGGCGCCCGAGCACAGCAGGATCAGCGTGTTGATCAGCGGCAGGTGCCAGGGGTCGAAGGTCTCGATCCCCGCCGGCGGCCAGACGCCGTCGACCGCCGGGCTAAGTCCGTCCGGGTCCATCGGATACAGCGCGTGCTTGAAGAACGACCAGAACCAGGCGGCGAAGAACATCACCTCGGACATGATGAACATGATGAAGCCATAGCGCAGGCCGATCCGCACCACCGGGGTGTGATCGCCCTGCTGGCTTTCGGCGATCACGTCGCGACCACCAGGCGAACATGACGTAAAGCACGCCCGCCAGACCGATCAGCATCATCCAGGGGCCGCATGTCGTGGAAATCAGAGCACCGCGCCGAACAGCATGATGAAGCCCGAAACCGCGCCCGCGAAGGGCCAGATCGAGGGGTGCAGAATGTGGTAGTCGTGGTTTTTCTCGTGCGCCATGTGAAGCGATCCCTTTCGATTGGGACTTAGTTGAGACCTTCCGGCGGTGCCAAGCGTCAAAGACGCCTGCTCCTCGCGGCAGATCGGTTTCGTAGAACGTATAGGACAGCGTGATCCGATGCACGTATTTCGCATCGCGATCGGTCGCGATTTCGGGGTCGACATAGAAGGTGACCGGCATCAGCACCCGCTCGCCGGGTTGCAGCACCTGCTCGTCAAAGCAGAAGCAGTCGATCTTGGTGAAAAATCCGCCCGCCTCGAACGGGGCGACGTTGTAGCTGGCGGTGCCGGCGACGGGCCGGTCGGTGGGGTTGTAGGCCTCGTAGAACGCCAGGCCGGTCTCGCCGAGCTTGATGTCCATGGTCGCGCTGTGCGGGGGTGAATTCCCACGGCATGTCGCGGTCCAGCGAAGCATCGAAACGGATCGTGATCGTCTGGTCCAGCACCACGTCGGACCCGGCCGTGGCCACACCGGTGGCGCCGCCAAAGCCGGTGACCCGGCAGAACCAGTCGTAGAACGGCACCGAGGCCCAGGCCAGCGCGCCCATCACCACGACCACGCCCACGGTCATCGCCGCGGTCTTGCTTCGGCGCCATTCAGCACTCATTGCGCGCTCTCGATCATCTCGGGGCGCACCACGTGGTCGAAGCCCTGCACCGCGCCCAACTGCTTGATCTTCACCACGCTCAGCGCGAACATCAGCACCACGAACCCGGCCAGCACCAGGCCGACGCCGAGGTTCCGGCCGAACCGGCGCTGATGGATTTCATGTTCCGCCTTGATCGCCATCACCAAAGCCCCAGTCCGAAGGACCGCAGCATCGCCTCGGCCAGCAAGCGCGCCGAAATGCAGGAAAAGATAGAAAAGCGAGAACCGGAAGACCCGCTTTTCGACACGGTAGCCATCGGCCTCGGCCTGGCCTTCGTCGCGACGCCAGATCGCGAAGGCGCCCGCCAGGAACCAGGCGTTCATCACCAGCGCGGTGGCCAGGTAGACCGGCCCGCCGATCGAGGTGAACCCCAGTCCCAGCGCCACCGGCACCAGCAGGCACGGTGTAGACCAGCACGTGATTGCGCGTCACCCGGCGGCCGTGGGTCACGGTCAGCATCGGCACCTTCGCCGTCGTCGTAGTCGCCCTTCATGAACAGCGCCAGCGCCCAGAAATGCGGCGGCGTCCACATGAAGATCAGCGCGAACATCAGCACGCTTTCGACCGACACCGCCCCGGTCGCCACCGCCCAGCCGATCATCGGCGGAAACGCCCCGGCCGCGCCGCCGATGACGATGTTCTGCGGTGTCCAGCGCTTCAGCCACATCGAGTAGACGACGACATAGAAGAAGATCGTGAAGGCCAGCAGCCCCGCGGCCAGCCAGTTCGCGGCCAGCGCCAGCATCACCACCGACATGCCCGACAGCGCCAGGCCAAGCGCCAGCGCCTCGCCCGGTTCGACCCGGCCCGAGGGAATCGGCCGTCGCGCCGTGCGCCGCATCACCGCGTCGATATCGGCGTCCCACCACATGTTCAGCGCGCCCGAGGCGCCTGCCCCGACCGCGATGAACAGGATCGAACACAGCGCCACCACCGGGTGCACGCCCACCGGGGCCACCAGCAGCCCGACCAGCGCCGTGAACATCACCAGCGACATCACGCGCGGCTTCAGCAGCGCGAAGTAATCGCCAAAGCCGGCCTCGTGTTCGAATGCTGTGACGTCGGTGTCGGTCATGTCTCTCTTTCAAGGGCGCGCTGCACGCAGGCACCCGTCCTGCCTGTCAGACGAATGGTGCGTGCCTGCACGCACCGTCCGATTTTCACTGGGCCGCGGCCACGTTGACTGCGGCGGGCCGCTTGTCCTTGGCAAACTCCTGCGCCGGACCCGCGAGCCAGGCGTCGTAATCGGCCTGCGTCACCGCCTTGACGGTGATCGGCATGTAGGCGTGATCCTTGCCGCAAAGCTCGGAGCACTGGCCGAAATAGACGCCCTCCATGCCCGGTGCGACCTCGAACCACAGCTCGGCCAGGCGGCCCGGAACGGCGTCCTGCTTCACGCCGAAGGCCGGGATCGTCCAGGCATGGATCACGTCGGCGCCGGTGACCTGCATCACCACTTTCTTGCCGGTCGGAACGACGACGGCGGTGTCGGTGGCCAGCAGGTACTCGTCCTCGGCATAGCCGTATTCGGCCAGTTCATCCTTGGTCAGCAGGAAGCTTTCGAAGACCAGTCCCTCGTCGGGATATTCATAGCCCCAGTACCACTGGTACCCGGTCGCCTTGATCGTCAGGTCGGCCTTCCGGGATTTCCTGCTGGTTGAACAGCACCGGCAACGAGAACGCGCCGATGAAGACCAGGATGATGATCGGCACGATGGTCCAGGCCACCTCGAGCGGCGAGTTGTGGGTGAAACTGGCCGGATTCGGGTTCGAGCGGCGGTTGTAGCGGATCGCGATGATCACCAGCAGCAGCACCACGAAGGCGACGATTGCGGCGATGATGATGTTCACCATGCCAGTCCAGCCACTGGATATCCGCCGCCTGGCCGGTGGCGGCAGTCTGGAAATCGGTGCCCGCCGGGGTCGGCTTTCCGATCGTCGGCAGCCCCTCGAACGTGGCCTGCGCCTGTACCGCTCCGGCCAGAAGGGTCGTCGTCATCCCGGCCCATAGGCCTGCTGTCATTGCTTTCAGTCGCATATCCACATCCTGTTCGACTATGCGGTTTGCACCGCCGCGCTTGGGTCTGCCCCTATCGTTAGGGCGGAATCCCGTTGTGTCTCGGCGTTTTGAAACCATATTAGGGACACAGTCACAAGCAAATCCATTGCGGCAATGCGCCGCTTTTGTCGTTTTGCGCCGCCAGCCCAAGGATATCCCCGCCCATGACCGACGCACCGTTCCGCCCGTTCGAGACCGCGCTGGACCACGTCAGCGGCGCTGGCCGAGCTGCGCCGCGCGACGGACGGCGCCGACGACGGCGAGTTGTTCCTTGAACGGCGGCGCTCCGAAGTGATCGTCGTTCGACGACGGCCGGATCAAGACCGCAAGCTACGACGCCTCCGAAGGCTTCGGCCTGCGCGCGGTCAACGGCGAGACCGCCGGCTACGCCCATTCCACCGAGATATCGCGAAGCCGCCCTGAAGCGCGCGGTGGAAACGGCGCGGCTGGCGGTGGGCGACGGCGGCGGCACGATGTCGCCGGCGCCGCGCCCGACCAACGTGCGGCTATACGGCGACGCCAACCCGATGGACGATTTCGCCGTTCCCGGTGAAGGTCGAGACCCTGCGCGAGATCGACGCCTTCGCCCGCGATCTGGACCCCCGCGTGGTGCAGGTCTCGGCCACCTTGGCGGCCTCGTTGCCAGGAGGTCGAGATCCTGCGCCCCGAAGGCACCCGACCTGCGCGACACCCGCCCGATGACACGGCTCAACGTCTCGGTGATCGTCGAGGAGAACGGACGTCGCGAAAGCGGCGGCATGGGCGGCGGCGGGCGGCTGGGGCTGACCGGGCTGATCGACCGCGACCACTGGCAGGACACCGCACGCGAGGCCCTGCGCATCGCGCTGGTCAACCTGCAAGCCGTCCCCGCCCCGGCGGGCGTCATGGACGTGGCGCTGGGCGCGGGCTGGCCCGGTATCCTGCTGCACGAGGCCATCGGTCACGGGCTGGAGGGCGATTTCAACCGCAAGAAGACCAGCGCCTTCGCCGGTCTGATGGGGCAACAGGTGGCCGCGAAGGGCGTCACGGTGCTGGACGACGGCACCATTCCCGACCGGCGCGGCTCGATCACCGTCGACGATGAGGGCACGCCGAGCGGACAAGAACGTGCTGATCGAGGACGGCATCCTGGTGGGCTACATGCAGGACCGCCAGAACGCCCGCCTGATGGGGGTCGAACCCACCGGCAACGGACGGCGCGAAAGCTATGCCCATATCCCGATGCCGCGGATGACCAACACCTACATGCTGGGCGGCGACACCGACCCGCGCGACATCGTGGCCAGCCTGAAGGACGGCATCTATGCCGTGGGCTTCGGCGGCGGCCAGGTCGATATCACCAACGGCAAGTTCGTGTTTTCCTGCACCGAGGCCTACCGCGTGCAGAACGGCAAGATCGGCGCGCCGGTCAAGGGCGCCACGCTGATCGGCGACGGGCCGACCGCGTTGCAGCAGATCCGGGCTATCGGCAACGACATGAAACTTGATCCGGGCATCGGCAATTGCGGCAAGGCCGGGCAATGGGTGCCGGTGGGCGTCGGCCAGCCGACGCTGTTGATGGGCGGGCTGACCGTGGGCGGCTCGGCGGGCTGAGAAATGCGATTCGGAGACGCGTGTGGCCCACCGGAGGACAATGACCTGATTCTATGCCCCATGGCGCGACCGGTCCAATTGTGGCGGAATAACGCCCCAAACTTTTTCATTAATTTCAGCAGCTTACCATGATCCTGCCCTAATTTCGCCACGATTCACCAAGCCTTAACGCCTGCGCGGCCATCTTGATCCGGCAAGACGACGGAGCCAGAATGGCCAAGGATTTACTCCCTTCACCCCACCCCCTCACCCCCCCCCCGAAGCGAGGAAGAATGGGTCGCCTGGCTTCGTCTCTTGCGCTCGCGCCGCGTTGGACCGACGACATTTCACCGCCTGCTCTCCGAACATGGGGATGCGCAGTCCGCGCTTGACGCCCTGCCCGGCATCGCCCGCGATGCGGGCGTCACCGATTACCAGTCCTGCCCGCCGGAAATAGCCACCGCCGAACTCAAGGTCGGGCGGCTGGCTGGCGCGCGACTGATCGCCTGCGGCAGCCCCGACTATCCGACCCCGCTTTGCGACCTGCCCGATGCCCCGCCGCTACTTTGGGTCATCGGAGACACCGCCCTCCTGGCCCGCCCGATGGTGGCGCTGGTCGGGGCGCGCAATGCCTCCAGCCTGGGCACCCGCATGGCCCGAAAGCTGGCCGAGGGGCTGGCGCGGACCGGCATCGTCGTGGTCTCGGGCCTGGCGCGCGGCGTCGATACCGCGGCGCACATGGCGTCGTTGGCGCATGGCACGATGGCGGTCATGGCGGGCGGCGTCGATGTCGTCTACCCGGCGGAGAACGCGGTCCTGGCGCAGGAAATCGCGGAAAAGGGCCTGCGGATATCGGAACAGGCGATGGGCCTGGCGCCGCAGGCGCGGCACTTTCCGACCCGCAACAGAATCATCTCGGGACTGGCACAGGCAGTCGTCGTGGTCGAAGCGGCGGCAAAATCGGGCAGCCTGATCACAGCGCGCAACGCGCTGGATCAGGGGCGCGACGTGCTGGCGGTGCCGGGCCACCCGTTCGACGCCCGCGCCTCGGGCTGCAACATGCTGATCCGCGACGGCGCGACGCTGGTGCGCTCTGTCGACGACGTGTTGGAAGCGATCGCAGCCCCGTCCCGGCAGGCCGAGATCGCGCTGGAGATCCCCGCAGAGCCGACACCCCGGCCCGAACGCAACCTGCGGGAAACCGCGCAGCTGCACAGCGAGATCCTGTCGCGGCTTGGCCCCAGCCCGGTGGCCGAGGATCAACTGATCCGCGACCTTGGCGCGCCGGTCTCTCGGATCACGCCGGAACTGGTGGCGCTGGAACTGGAAGGCAAGATCGCGCGTCAGTCGGGCGGCCTTTTGTCGCTGGTCTGACACCGGCACCTGCCCTTGCCGCGGCGGCTGCCAGCTGGATAGGTGGCTCCTACGCCATTGACGAATCACGGCTTTGTCCCGTCCCAAACGCCCGTCAACAGCGTCATTTCCGTCGCCTTCAAAGCTTGCGGCAAGTTGCATTGACATTACATCGGGCGCTGACACATGGTCGCGCGCCATGGCCTCATGCCTCGAGTCGAAAGGAATTTCATGCCCGTCGTCGTTGTCGAGTCGCCCGCTAAAGCCAAGACCATCAACAAGTATCTGGGCAACGACTTTACCGTTCTGGCCTCGTACGGCCATGTCCGCGACCTGCCGCCCAAGGACGGTTCGGTCGATCCCGACAACGGCTTCGAGATGAAATGGGAGATCGCCAGCGACAGCCGCAAACACGTCAAGGCGATCGCCGACGCGCTGGCGAAAGACAACGACCTGATCCTCGCAACCGACCCCGACCGCGAGGGCGAGGCGATCAGCTGGCACCTGGAAGAGGCGCTGCGCAAGCGCAAGGCGATCAAGTCCGACACGCCGGTCAGCCGCGTGGTCTTCAACGCCATCACCAAAGCCGCCGTTACCGAAGCGATGAAAAACCCACGCCAGGTCGACGCGCCGCTGGTCGAAGCTTATCTCGCCCGCCGTGCGCTCGACTATCTGGTCGGCTTCAACCTAGTCCCGGTGCTGTGGCGCAAGCTGCCCGGCGCCAAATCCGCTGGTCGCGTGCAGTCGGTCTGCCTGCGCCTGATCGTCGAGCGCGAGATGGAAATCGAAGCGTTCACCGCCCGCGAATACTGGACCGTCAAGGCGGTCCTGACCACGCCGCGGGGCCAGGCGTTCGAGGCCCGGCTGACGGTGCTGGCCGGCAAGAAGCTGGAAAAGTTCGACATCGAGAACGCGACCCAGGCCGAACTGGCGGTGCAGGCGATCACCAGCCGCGACCTGACGGTCAAATCGGTCGAGGCCAAGCCCGCCAACCGCAACCCCTGCGCGCCGTTCATGACCTCGACCCTGCAGCAGGAGGCCAGCCGCAAGTTCGGCTTCGGCGCGCGCCAGACCATGAGCACGGCGCAACGGCTCTACGAGGCCGGGCACATCACCTACATGCGGACCGACGGCATCGACATGGCGCCCGAGGCGGTCACGGCGGCGCGCGATGCGATCAAGGATCGCTACGGCGCCGATTACCTGCCTGAAAGCCCGCGCGTCTACAAGAACAAGGCCAAGAACGCGCAGGAAGCGCACGAATGCATCCGCCCGACCGACATGACCCGCGACGCGGCCAGCCTGAAGATATCCGAACCCGATCAGCGCAAGCTTTACGACCTGATCTGGAAGCGCACGCTGGCCAGCCAGATGGCCGCCGCCCGGATGGAACGCACCACGGTCGATCTGGCCAGCGCCGACGGCCAGGTCGAATTGCGCGCCACCGGCCAGGTGGTGCTGTTCGACGGGTTTCTCAAGGTCTACGAAGAGGGCCGCGACGACGCCGTCATCGACGATGACGACAAGCGTCTGCCGCAGATCGCGCAGGGCGAGCCGGCGAAGAAATCATCCGTCACGCCAGAGCAGCATTTCACCCAGCCGCCGCCACGCTATACCGAGGCGACGCTGGTCAAGCGGATGGAGGAACTGGGCATCGGCCGGCCCTCGACCTATGCCAGCATCGTCACCACGATCCAGGACCGCGAATATGTCCGCAAGGAACAGAACCGCCTGATCCCAGAGGACAAGGGCCGCCTGGTCACGATTTTCCTGACCAACTATTTCCGCAAGTACGTGGGCTATGAATTCACTGCCGACCTGGAAGAGCAGCTTGACGAGGTTTCGGCGGGGGATCGCGACTACAAAGAGGTGCTAAGCCGCTTCTGGCGCGACTTTTCCGCCGCCATCGCCGAGACCGCCGACCTGCGCATCGGCGAGGTGCTGGACAAGATCGACGAGGTCCTGGCGCCGCATCTTTACCCGCCCACCGAGGACGGCAGCGACCCCCGGGTTTGCCCCAATTGCGGCAACGGCAGATTGTCGATGCGCACCGCCCGATCAGGCGGCGCCTTCATCGGCTGCTCGAACTACCCCGAGTGCCGCTATACCCGCACCTTCGGCCCGCCCGGCGCCGACGATGTCGAGCCCGGCGGCATCCCGCCCGAGGGCAAGAAACTGGGCACCGACCAGGGCGACACCATCTATGCCTTCAATGGCCGGTTCGGGCCCTACGTGCAGCGCGGCGAGGCAACCGAAGACAACAAGAAGCCGCCGCGCCAGTCGATCCCCAAGGGCTGGCCGCCCGAAGAGGTCGACCTGGAACAGGCGCTGAAACTGCTGGCCCTGCCGCGCGAAATCGGACCGCATCCCGAGGACGGCGTGATGATCTGGGCGACCATCGGGCGCTACGGCCCCTACCTAAAGCACAACGTCGACACCGGGCGCGGCGGGGCGACGGCGCCATTGCCGGAGGTCGAGGACGTCTTCACCATCGGCATGAACCGCGCGGTCGAGATATTGGCGCAGAAAGCCGCCAGCCGCGGCGGGCGCGGTGCGGCCACCCCGCCGCTGAAGGAACTGGGTGAGCACCCGGAAAACGGCGGCCCGGTCAACATCATGTCGGGCAAATACGGGCCTTACGTCAAATGGGAAAAGGTCAATGCGACCCTGCCCAAGCAGGTCGAGCCGGACGCCGTGACCATGGACATGGCCGTGCAACTGATCGCGGACCGTGCGGCCAAGACCGGCAAGAAGCCCGCAAGGAAAACGGCGGCGAAGAAAACGACCGCGAAAAAGAAACCGACGGCGAAGAAAACCGCCTGAAGTCTGGCCCCGCTGGCCCGATTGACTTCGCCGGGGTGTCCCGGCAAAGAAGGGGCGGAACGGACCCCGGAGGATGCAAAATGCACAAGATCTATGACAATGCGGCGGCCGCGCTTGATGGCATCCTGAAGGACGGAATGCTGATCGCGGCGGGAGGTTTCGGCCTCTGCGGCATCCCCGAAAACCTGATCGCCGCGATCCGTGACAGCGGCGTCAAGGACCTGACCGTGGCCTCGAACAACGCCGGTGTCGACGATTTCGGCCTGGGCGTCCTGCTTCAGACCAAGCAGATCAAGAAGATGATCAGTTCCTACGTCGGCGAGAACGCCGAGTTCATGCGCCAGTACCTGTCGGGCGAGCTGGAACTGGAATTCAACCCGCAAGGCACGCTCGCCGAACGGATGCGCGCCGGTGGCGCCGGCATTCCCGGTTTCTACACCAAGACCGGCGTCGGCACCGTGATCGCCGAGGGCAAGGAGCACAAGGATTTCGACGGCGAGACCTATATCCTGGAACGCGGCCTTGTCGCGGACCTCAGCATCGTCAAGGCCTGGAAGGCCGACGACACTGGCAACCTGGTGTTCCGCAAGACCGCGCGCAACTTCAACCCGGCCGCCGCTACCTGCGGGCGTGTCTGCGTGGCGGAAGTCGAGGAAATCGTGCCGCGCGGCCAGCTTGACCCCGACGGCATCCACCTGCCCGGCATCTATGTGAACCGCCTGATCCAGGGCAGCCACGAAAAGCGGATCGAGCAGCGCACCACCCGCGCCGCGTAAGGTGGCCTCGCCCTACGAGGGGCTGGGGGCGCAGGCCTTCTGGCGCAGCGCTGTGGCGCAAGGTGATCCCGCGACGGACCCCGCCTTCTATCGCCCGAAACGCAGGATCACGCCGCAAACGCGGATCTTCACGGCGGGCAGCTGTTTCGCCCAGCATGTCGCCCGCGCCCTGAAAGCTGCCGGATGCGCGGTGATCGACACCGAACCGATGACCCCCGGCTTGCCGGAGGCCCTGACGCGCGCCTTCGGCTACGGGCATTATTCCGCCCGGTTCGGCAATATCTATACGCTGCGCCAGTTCCGCCAATTGGTCGAAGAGGCGGCGGGCGACTTCACCCCCGCCCGGCCCATCTGGACCCACGACGGGCGCTTCTTCGATGCGCTGCGCCCCGGTGTCGAGCCGGACGGGTTGGGATCGGAGGACGCAGTGCGGCGGGCGCGCGCAGAGCATTTGCAGGCGGTGCGCGAGGCACTGGGCCAGACCGATCTGCTGGTCTTCACCCTTGGTCTCACCGAATGCTGGGAACACACCGCCAGCGGCACGGTCTATCCCACCGCACCGGAGACGCTGGCCGGGCAATACGACCCGGACATCTTCGGCTTTCGCAACCTGACCTACGACGACTGCATCGAGGATTTCATCGCCCTGCGCGGTCACCTGGCGGCGATCAATCCCGACCTGACGTTCCTGCTGACGGTCTCGCCCGTGCCGCTGACAGCCACGGCGTCGGGCGATCACGTGCTGGCCGCCTCGACCCATTCCAAGGCGATCCTGCGCGCGGTCTGCGGCGCCCTGGCCGCGGCCGACCCGGCGGTGGATTACTTCCCCTCCTACGAACTGGTCACCGCACCGCGCACCGGCGGCGGGCACTGGTTCGAGGACAACCTGCGGTCTGTCAGCACGGCGGGCGTGGCCCGGGTGATGGGATGCTTCCTGCGCGCCCACGGATTGGCCGCGACCGAAGCGGTGCTGGCCGCCGAGACGGATGACGACCCGATCTGCGAAGAGGTCCTGCTGGAGGCGTTCGGGAAATGAGCCGCGTGGCGATTGTCGGCTCGTCCCATGTCGGCGCGATCAGGCAGGCGTCACCCCGGATCGAGGTCGAATTTCCGGGTCATCAATTCACCTACTTCGCCCTGCCCGGCGCTCCGTTTCGGCGAATGCAGGTGGATGCTGATGGCACCCTGCGGATCGGTGCCGCGACCGAAGCCGAAAAGAAACTGTCACGCAGGGTCAACGGCGATATCCACCTCGATCTGCGGCCGTTCGACCACGTCTGGGTGATCGGCAACCGCTATGGCTTCGGCCGCATCATGCGGCTTTTCCTGGAGCACGACGTGCTGGATTGGGCGCCGACGGGACGCGACCGCACCATGTCGCTGGCCTTTGGCACCCGCGTGCTGGAAACCCTTGTGGAGGAGGCCTGTGCCCGGATCGAGGGCCGTTTCGGGCGCGATCCCCGGCTGGTCCTGACCCCAGGCCCCTATTTCAGCGAATCGGCGCTGGAGAAGGGCGAAGGCTTCGACAGGTGGATGTCGAAGATTTTCATCCACCCCCATGCCGCGACCATCGAGGCAAAGTTCGAGGCCGCGATTCGCGACCGGCTGGACGCGCGCGGCATGGCTCTGCTGATGCAGCCGCCGCAAACCCGCGCGTTGCATCTCGCGACCCGCGCCGAGTACATCCGCGACGCCCGCGATTTCGGCAACCTCGACCGCAGGCTCACCGACCTGCATCACATGAACGCAGAGTTCGGCTATCAGCTATTCCGCGCATTCGCCGAATTGCATCTGGCCAAGCCCTGATCTATTCCCATCCCGACACTCACGAAGGAGTTCCATGATGCCCTGGGATCGCAATCAGATGGCCGCCCGCGCCGCGAAAGAGCTGGAGGACGGCATGTACGTCAACCTCGGCATCGGAATTCCGACGCTGGTGGCGAACTACGTGCCCGAGGGCATCGACGTGACGCTGCAATCGGAAAACGGCATGCTTGGCATCGGCCCGTTCCCGACGGAAGACGAGGTCGACGCCGACCTGATCAACGCCGGCAAGCAGACCGTCACCGAACTGGCGCGCACCGCCTATTTCGGGTCCGAGCAGTCATTCGCGATGATCCGCGGCGGCAAGATCGCGTTGGCGATCCTGGGCGCCATGGAGGTTGCCGAGAACGGCGACCTGGCGAACTGGATGATCCCCGGCAAGCTGGTCAAGGGCATGGGCGGCGCGATGGACCTGGTCGCCGGCGTCAAGCGCGTGGTGGTTGTTATGGATCACACCTCCAAGCACGGCGAAAGCAAGGTCTTGAAGAAATGCACCCTGCCGCTGACCGGCAAGGGCGTGGTCGACCGGATCATCACCGATCTGGGCGTGCTGGACGTCACCCACAAGGGCCTGCATATCGTCGAGCTGGCCCCGGATGTCACCCGCGAGCAGATGATCGCGGCCACCGAGGCGGCGATTGTCTAAGCCTACGGTCCGGCGTGATGCAGAAGGCAGCCAGGGCCGCTATGTTCTGGAACAGGACGGACACGCGGCCGAACTGACCTGGTCGGTGACCTCGCCGCAACTGGTGATCGCCGATCACACCGGCGTGCCGGACGCGTTGCGTGGCACTGGCACGGGGCTGGCGCTGGTGGCACGGCTGGTCGCCGATGCGCGGGCCGAGGGCTTTCGGATCGTGCCGCTTTGTCCCTTCGTGAACGTTATGCGGCGGCGGCACCCCGCCTGGGCGGACGTGTTTTCGGTTTGATCGGAAGAAACCGAAGGCCCGCGCGGGCCTCCGATCGTGTCACTGGGGCGTTAGTCCCTGTCGCCGTTGGTCTCGTTCTCCAACTGCTCGAAGATGCGCAGCGCGGTCGGGCTGTGACGGTTGCGCGACACGTCGGCCGGATTTGCCTGGAAGTAGACCCGGGCTTCGTTGCCGGACTCGGTCTGCGCGGTCTTCAGCCGGATCAGCTGGCTGAGGCTATACTGGCCGGGGGCCGCACCGACCGAGCGTTCCAACTGGGTCTGCGCGAACGCCGGGGCGCTGACGGCGAGGGCGACGAGGGCGGTAAGGGCAAACTTTTTCATTTCAATCTCCATCCTGTGATCTTGGGTTTGTCGTGGCTTGATTGCCTTCGATGTCCCCAAGCTGCAGATCGGCGGCTGAAACATCAACGAACATGCGCGTGTGTAAACTGTGAGTGATGTGCGCATTCGCACAGTGCGGACGGCGATCTTGCAGAAGTGCCTGTCATGGCTTTATCGAGGCACCGGGCACCCGGCACGTTTTCGGAAACAACACCATATTTCTGCCCAAGTTTGTTCCTAGCAGGTAAACGGAATGACGATGAGCAGCACGAATAACTGTCCCTCCCCAACCGGCCTTGGAGGCTTCACGCGGCGTCACAGGGACGTGTTGCTGCTCGGCGGGCTGTTCGCACTTGTAATAATCGGCCTTGCCGGGCTTGCCGCCGCGACCGGCTGGGCGGAGACGATGGCACAGTTGAAAAAGCTGACCGGCCTGCAAATCGCGGCCCTGCTCGCGCTGAGTCTGGTGAACTACGGCTTTCGCGGGCTGCGCTGGCACCTCTTCGCGCGGCGCCTGGGCTTGCCCACGGGGCTGGTGCAGGACCTGCGGCATTTCCTGGGAGGTTTCGCCATGAGCGTCACGCCGGGCCGGGTGGGAGAGTTGATCCGGATGCGCTGGCTGCGGCGCGAGACCGGCTGGGCCGTCGAACGCACCGCGCCGATGGTGCTGATGGACCGCGCCTCTGACCTCGTCGCGATGTCGCTGATCCTGGCGTTGGCGATCTCGTTGTCGGCGACGGGCATCGCCGGGGCCGTTCCGGTCACCCTGCTGGCGCTGATCGCCGCCTATGTCGCGACGCGTCCCAACCTGATGGCCGGCCTTGCGCATTGGAGTTACCGGATCACCGGCCTTGCCCCCCGGCTTTTCGCCCGCATCCGCGCCGCTGCGCGGTCGCTGGCACGGTTCTCTGACGCACGCACGCTGGCCTTTGCCGCCGCGCTGGGCCTGATCGGCTGGATGGCCGAGGGCTATGCCTTCTACGTTCTGCTGATGTGGATGGGGGCCGATGTCGGCCTTTGGGCCGCGATCGCGATCTTCGTCTTTTCGTCGCTGGCGGGCGGGCTGACCGGCGCGCCCGGTGGCGTCGGCGGCGCCGAGGCGGCGATGATCGGTCTCTTGATGACCCAACACGTTCCGCTGGAAATGTCGCTGCCAGCCACGCTGATCATCCGGGTCACGACGCTGTGGTTCGCCATCGGTATCGGCCTTGCGATCTTCCCCTTTGCCGAGCGGCTTTCGCTGAAAGGACGCCATGCGCTGGAAAACCGTTGAAACCTGCGGCTGGGGCCGCGCGCTGAAAGCCACGACCGAAACGGCGCGCCCCGAACGCGCCTCGGCCCTTGTCGCGTTGATGCAGGACACCCCCGCCCCGGCCTTCGGCAACCGCCGGTCCTATGGCGACGCCTGCCTGAACAATGGCGGCCGCGCCGTCGACATGACCCGGCTTGACCGGTTCCTGGCCTTCGACGAGGCGGCCGGTGTCCTGGAGGTCGAGGCCGGCCTGACCATCGGCGAGATTGCCGACGTCATGGCGCCGCGCGGCTGGCTGCCCACGGTGATGCCGGGCACAGGATTCGCCACGGTGGGCGGCGCCATCGCGATGGACGTGCACGGCAAGAACCACCACCAGGCAGGATCGTTCGGCCAGCATGTCAAAAGCCTGAAACTGATCGTCGGCGGCAAGGTGCAGAAGGTCCAGCCCGGTGGCAAGACCGCGCGGCTGTTCCGCGCCACCGTCGGCGGGCTGGGGCAGACCGGGGCCATCGTCTCGGCCGAGTTGCAGCTTTTGCGGTGCAAGGGCGACGTGGTCATGGTGACCGAGCAGCGGGCCGAGGATTTCGACGCCTTCATCGCCCTGCTGGATGCCTCGGACGCCACTTATTCGGTGGGCTGGATCGACGCAACCGCCCGGGGCGAGGCCCTGGGGCGCGGCATCCTGGAAGAGGCCGAAACCGGCGCCGGGCTGGTCCCTGCCCCGAAGCGCGCGAAATCGGTGCCGTTCGATGCGCCGCGCTTTGCGCTGTCACCGCCC
Organism: uncultured Alphaproteobacteria bacterium; assembly: GCA_963768205.1. Classification (GTDB taxonomy): domain Bacteria; phylum Pseudomonadota; class Alphaproteobacteria; order Rhodobacterales; family Rhodobacteraceae; genus JAHELH01. The sequence continues at coordinate 400,166 of CAVYHB010000001.1, forward strand.
GTCGTGCGCGCCTTCAACAACCGCTACTACCACCGGGTGCCCACGCAGGGCCGCACCGTGGTCAAGCCGATCACCGAGTTCTTTTTCCCGCTCGACCGGATCCACGACTGGAACCGGCTTTACGGCAAGCGCGGTTTCTACCAGTTCCAATGCGTCGTACCGCTAAGCCAGTCCGAGGCCCTGCGCGACATGCTGGCGCGGATCTCGGCCTCGGGTCTCGCCTCGCCGCTGGCGGTGCTGAAACGTATGGGCGAAGGCCGCGGCGGATACATGAGCTTTCCGATGGAGGGCTACACCATGGCCGTTGACTTCCGCGCCTCGCCCGCCGCCGCCCGGCTGATCCGGACGCTGGAAGAACTGGCGGCAGCGGCGCAGGGCCGCATCTACCTTGCCAAGGACGCGCTGGCCGCGCCGGACCGGATCCGCGCGATGTATCCCGAATACGACGACTGGGCCGCCGAGGTCGCCAAGGCCGACCCGAAGGGCGCAATGGTAACCGACCTGGTGCGGCGGCTGGGCCTGAGGGACAAGACATGAGCGACACCTGGATCATTCTCGGGGCCACCTCCGCGATGGCGCGGGCCCTGGCGCGGGCGCTGGCCGAACGCGGCGATGCCCTGTTCCTTGCGGGACGCGACATCGACGAGCTTGACCGCCTTGCCGCCGATTGCCGCCTGCGCGGTGCACCGCAGGCCGAGGCGGTCGCCTTCGACGCCCGCAAACCCGCCAGCTTCGCGCCCCTTCTCGACCGGGCCGGAGCGGCGCATGGCACGCTGAATGCCGCGGTCTTTGTCGGCTCGATGCCCGCGCAATCGGAAATCGACGCCGATCCGTCGCTGATCGACGGTACCGTCACCGACAGCTTCACCGGCCCTGCCCGCTTCCTGCAGATGCTGGCCCCGATGATCGAGGAGCGCGGCGCGGGTTGCGTCGTCGGCGTCGGGTCGGTCGCGGGCGACCGGGGCCGCGTCGGCAACTATGTCTACGGTGCCGCCAAGGCGGGCTTTGCCACCTATCTTTCGGGCCTGCGCAACCGGCTGACGCGCGCGGGCGGGCATGTGGTGACGGTGAAGCCGGGCTTCGTCGATACCGGCGATGACCTGGGGCATCGAAGGCATGTTCCTCGTGACCCCGCCCGAGAAGGTGGCGCAGGACATCCTGAAAGCCGTCGCCAGACGCCGCGACGTGATCTACACACCGTTCTTCTGGCGCTACATCATGCTGATCATCCGCAGCATCCCCGAACGGATCTTCAAGAAGATGTCGATCTGAGCCGGGTCATCCTGCCTTAGCCAAACCATTGCTGCCACAGGCCGGCGGCATGGAACATCAGCGACAGCATGATCATGATCAGCCCCAGGCCCATCTTGTCGCGCAGGGCAAAGACGATGGGATCGTAATCCTGCCGGCCAAGATAACCCAGCCGAACCATGCGCACCATCCACAGCGACAGCGGGATTGCCGCGACCCACAGCAGCCACGGCGTCGGATATAGCCGCACGGCCTGCGCGGTCAGGCTGTAGACGAGGTAGATCGCGACCGATACCACCGCCGAGGCGACCGCCACCCGCAGGATCACCCCGCGATCACGGCGCCCGTAGGCCCGCCCCGGCAGCCGCGCATCGGTCTTGGCCCGCGTGACCTCGGTCAGCCGCTTCACGCAGCCCAGCGTCAGGAAGACCGGAAAGATGAAGGCCAGAAGATAGCCCGACACCGCGATCTGCACCGCGACCGCCCCGGCGATCACCCGAATCGTGTAAAGCGCGGCCAGCATCCCGATATCGACCCAGCGCTGCCGCTTCAGCTTCAGCGAATAGGCCAGCGACAGCCCCATGTAGACCACCACCACGCCCACGAAGGCCATGCTCAAAAAGGCCGCGAGACCCAGCGCGACCAGCGCCAACAGCACGCAGACCGCCATTCCGGTCTGGATCGGAACCGCGCCACTGGCAAACGGGCGGCGCGACTTGGTGGCGTGCAGGCGGTCGGCCTCCAGATCCAACAGGTCGTTGACGATATAGATCGACGAGGCGGCGGCCGAGAAGGCGGCGATGCCGACCAGTGCCATCAGGAATACCGCAAGGCCAAACTCGTGCGCCGCGATCATCGGCACGAAGAGCAGCACGTTCTTGACCCATTGATGCGGACGCATCGCCCGGATGATGTCGCGGCGGCGCACCCGAGACGGCACGTGCGTCACCGACTTGCCGGCGCGCTCCAGCTCGCGGGTGATGATCGGGTGATGGCCGACGATGACCGCGCCATGGGCCTGGTCCCAGACCACGCGGTCGACGGCTTCGTTGCCGGCATAATCGAACCCGGCCTCGCCATAGGCCGAGACCAGCGCCTTTGCCTTGGCCGCGCCTTTCAGGTTGCGCGGCGGCTCCGAGGCGAAGACCCGGCCCGACAGGCCGTGTTCAATCGCCAGCGCCCGAACCAGGGCCGCATCGGAGGCCGACGCCAGCACCACCTCGCGGCCCGCCTCCCGGGCCTGCCCGGCCAGCGCCACCACATCCGAATTGACCGGCAGCAGATCGGTGCGCAGTTCCGCCAGCCCGGCCAGTTCGCGTTTCAGAACCGCGGGCTGCGCAAAGTGACGCAGGACAGTCGCGACCGTGCGGATCGGGTGCTTGCCCATCCCGGCCCACAGGCATTCGTAGAGCATGTCGGTGCGCAGGAAGGTGCCATCCACGTCCAGCGCCAGCGGCCGCGCCTCAGCCATCCTTGCGCAATCCGCTTGCGGCAAAGACGCAGCCGTCCGAGATCAGTTCGGGCGGGGTCAGGCAAAGCCCGCGGGCAACGGTCCAGGCGGCAAGCACCTTGGGCACATAGGACCGGGTCTCGTTGTAGGGTGGTACGCCATCATGCTTGCGCACTGCGTTCTCGCCGGCATTGTAGGCGGCCAGCACCAGGATCGGGTCGTCGGCGAACTCGCCCATCAGCCAGTTCAGATAGGCGACCCCGCCGCGGATGTTGTCCGCCGGAACCAGTGGGTCGACGCCAAAGCGCGCGGCGGTATCGGGAATAAGCTGCATCAGCCCCAGTGCCCCTGCCGTGCTGACCGCGTCGGTCCGACCCGAAGATTCGATGCCGATCACCGCCAGAACCAGCGCCGGCGACACCTTGGTGCCGATGGTGGCCTTCAGGATGTCTACGCCGTGCAGTTCGGCGATCTGTTGCAGATGCTGCAGGCGGGGGGCCGCGACACCCGGTCCCTTGGTCAGTTCCAGGACCGCCGCCTCGAGCCGCCCGGCCCGGGCATCCGCCAAGGCGGGCGAGACGGCCTTCCAGTACCAGTCATAGGCCGTGGCCACCGGGCCCGGGGCTGCTGCGGCATCGTCCGGCGCGACCACCTCGGGCTCTGCCTGGGGCTCGATCTGCACGGTGATTCGGCGCGCAGCTCCGGCGCCCGGCACGCCGACACGCTTGAAGGTAAACTCGGGGAACGGCGGCGGATCGCCCGCCGGGGCGGCATGCGCGAGACATGCCATCACGCCCGCCAAGATCGCCAGTTGCACCTGCCTGCCCATGTGCCCGATGTCCTGCTCTTGTTGTTTTCCCCTGTCTCGCAAACACGAGGCTGTTTGACCAGTTCCAGGGTGGTCGGCGGGCAAATTTCACTTGGTTAATGTGTCAAAATAGACCAAAAAAACCTTTCCAGAGAAAGTTCTCTAAATTTTTATTTCCGCGAATTCAACGCTTTGCTCGGGATTTCTTTGAAAGTTACCGATGCACGAATTTGTACGACACAGGTCAAAATCTCGCCCCAATCCGCAGGCTTATTAGGTCCATGCCAATACGGGCAACGGGACATCGACCCTTCGCTTGTGGCGGTAACACGAAAACCAAGCGCCTGTATAAACGGAGAGAACCAATGAATCTGATGACCATGATCAAGACCTTCAGCCGCGACGAAGACGGTGCCGTCACCGTCGACTGGGTCGTGCTGACTGCTGCCATCGTCGGCCTCGGCATTGCCGTGCTGACCACCGTTGGCGACGCCACCGACGACTACGCCGACAAGATCGGCGCGCATCTGTCGAGCCAGGGCGTCAAGACGACCTACGGCAACTAAGACTTCCTACCCGGAAGAACCGAAAGGCCGTGCCCGACCGGGCGCGGCCTTTCGCGTAATAGTGTGTGTCCATTCTACCGCAGGTTTACTTCCAAAAAAACTACAAGGGCTGCGAAATTGCACGATTGGCGCCCAATTGCCGCCGCAATTGAACAGTTAATTAAGTATTACCGGAACAAGGGACAGAGAAGAAAACCCATACAGGCCGGGAAACGGAAACTGGACGAACACGTAACAGCCAATAATCGGAGAACCACCATGAAACTGATGACCATGATCAAGACCTTCAGCCGCGACGAAGACGGTGCTGTCACCGTCGACTGGGTCGTGCTGACCGCCGCCATCGTCGGCCTCGGCATTGCCGTGCTGACCACCGTTGGCGACGCCACCGACGACTACGCCGACAAGATCGGCGCGCATATGTCGAGCCAGGGCGTCAAGACGACCTACGGCAACTAAGCCGATCCCTCGACCGAGATTGGAAGGCCGTGCCCCCCGGGGCGCGGCCTTCAACTTTTTCCAGACCCCTGGCGCGTCGGCAACAGGTCCCGGCCCCTGCCGCGCCAGTCCTTTGTTTTGCCACATTCCCGCACGACGCTGCGCCGCGACCTGAAGATGGCGAAGGAAACGGCACGGACGGCGCAGGGCAATCGGTGTCCGGGACGAACCGGCTCTGGGGCGCGGCACTGTCCGCACATGCTGCACAATTCACCGCAAAACCGCAACTTAAGCATGAAAACGCCGCATTTGCGGGCCAGACGGTAGACAAGAAGCGATACATCCCGCGATTGGCTACGCCGATCGGGGACCAAGAAGAAGAAAGGATACACCATGAGGTTGGTATTTGGACTGGTCCTAGTGATCGGCGTCGGACTGGCGAGTTTCGCGGTCTACATGGCCAAAGACTACATCGGCGCCTACCAGGCACAGCTTGATGCCGAACGCGCCGCCCGCGGCGAAATTGTTCCGACGGTCGACGTTGTCGTCGCCAATCGCGCCCTGCGCTACGGCGAACAGGTCACCGCCGAGGATATCCGCGCCGTCCGCTGGCCGGAGAACGCGATCCCCGAGGGTGCGTTCGTCAGCCTCGAAGCGTTCCTGGGCACTGACGAGAACCGCCTGCGCACCGCGCTGCGGTCGATGGAAAAGGACGAGGCGCTGCTGGCGATGAAAGTCACCGAACCCGGCCAGGACGCCGGCGTGTCATCTCGCCTTTCCAAGGGCATGCGCGCCTTTGCCATTCGCGTCGACGTGGCGACCGGCGTGTCCGGCTTCCTGCGCCCCGGCGACCACGTGGATGTCTATTGGAGCGGAACCCTGCCCTCTGCCACCGACCGCCAGGGCGAACGAGAAGTCACCCAGCTGATCCAGTCCCGCGTACGACTGATCGCTATCGACCAGACCGCGGACGAGGACCGGCAAAGCCCGACCATCGCCCGCACCGTGACCGTCGAAGCCTCGCCGGTTCAAGTCGCGTCGCTGGCGCAGGCGCAGAACACCGGACGGCTGTCGCTGTCGCTGGTGGGTGCCGAGGACGACGGCATTTCGGACGATGTCGTTATTAACCAGAACGATCTGCTGGGCATCCAGTATGAACAGATCGTCGAGGCCAAGCGCGAGAAGGTCTGCACGGTCCGCACGCGCCGCGGCGCCGAGACCATCGAAACACCGATCCCCTGCACCAACTAGAGCAGCGGACAGAGATGCGGCAGGGGCCCCCTCGGGGGCCCTTTGCTATTGGAACTACGTGGAAAATGCCGACCTGTTGCGAGTTATCCACATAAATTTCGCCTGACAAGGCATTGATTATTGCATGGATTCGCTTTTTCGGCCATGGTGCCATTCAAACCGGCACGTTAGACCGGACCAATCGTGATCGAGAGGCAGGATCACATGCAGATGACAAACTACCTGGGGGCCGCCCTTGTCGGCTTCTCCGTATTGGCAGGGACCGCTCCCGCACCGCACGCAGAAACCCTGCGCGTGATGACCGGGCAAACGTCACGAAGCCTGAATGTTCCGATGAACCGCGCCGTCGTGGTCGAAAGCGACGTGCCGTTCGCGGAACTCTCTATCGCAAATCCGTCGATCGCCGACATCTCGACGTTGTCGGACCGCACCATCTACGTGCTGGGCAAGGCACCGGGGCGCACGACGCTGACCCTGCTGGGCCCAGACGGTCGCCTGATCACCAATGTCGAGGTGCAGGTCGCCCCCGATATCGCGGAATTCAAGGAGCGGCTGCAGCAGATTCTGCCGGGCGAGGCCATCGAGGTTCGCACCGCCAATGACGGCATCGTGCTGTCGGGCGTGGTTTCGTCGATCGCGCGGCTTGATCGCGCGCTTGATCTTGCCAACCGCTACGCCCCCGAGCGGGTGTCAAACCTGATGAGCGTCGGCGGCACCCAGCAGGTCATGCTGAAAGTGCGCTTCGCCGAGATGGAACGCTCGGTCAGCAAGAGCTTGGCCGGATCGATTGGAATGAACACGACAGGCACCGGCAGCGGCTATGCGGCCGGCGAAACCGGCACGTTCCTCAGCCCCGGCAACGCTATCGGCGGCGGCCCGATCACCACGACGGCCGGCACCCTCGGCGCTTTCACCTTCGGCTTCGACGTCGGCGGCGTGCAACTAGGCGTCCTTCTGGAAGCCCTTGAAACAAAAGGCGTCGTGCGCACCCTGGCCGAACCCAACCTGACCGCCCTATCGGGCCAGGAGGCCAGTTTCCTGGCCGGGGGCGAGTACCCGATCCCGGTCGTGGGATCCGAGGGCGGCGTGACCATCGAATACAAGCCCTTCGGCGTCGAACTGACGTTCACGCCGCGGGTGGTCGACAAGGATGTCATCAATCTTCAGATGTTCGCCGCCGTCTCGGGCCTCGACAACTCGGTCACGGTCCAGACCAACGGCTTTTCGGTCAACGCCTTCCGGACGCGCGAAACCTCGACCACGGTCGAGCTGCGCGACGGCGAAAGCTTTGCCATCGCCGGCCTTCTGGAGGACGACTTCCAGGATCTTCGAACCAGGTGCCCTGGCTGGGAGACATTCCGGTCCTCGGTGCCCTGTTCCGCAGCGCAAGCTACGACCGCAACCAGAGCGAGCTGGTGATCATCATCACCGCGCACCTGGTCACGCCGGTTCGCGGCGAGGCCCTGGCCCTGCCGACCGACCGCATCCGCCCGCCCACCGAATCCGAACTGTTCCTGTTCGGCAAGACCGTCGGCAGCAGCCGCCCGCGGTCCGGCGCGGCCGGAGAGGTCGCGAAACAGGACTTCACCGGTTCCTACGGCTACGTGATGGATTGATCGACATGAGCCCCTTCAAAAAACCCCTCTTCGCCGCAATCAGCGTTCTGGCCCTTGTGGGCTGCGGCGACCGTCAGCTCGGTTCCACCTGGAACCAGGAAGCGGGGGCGTTTCTCGACGAGGGCGGCTTCGGCAACGCGACGATGAACAACATGCTGGCCCAGAAGTGCCAGTCGCGCATTCCCAAGGGCCGGATCATCTATGAACCCAAGGTCGTCCGCGCCCCCGTCGGCGCGCCCAAGCCCTATATCGCGCAGGTCCATTGCGCGGGCTACCTGAACGGCAAGTACGCCCAGGTCATCTTCCAGGAATACGTCGCCAGCGCGACGGAGATCCCGCCTGAAAGCGCAGACGCCGTGAAGCGATAGGTTCTGCCTATCGTTTCACTTCCTGGCCTCAGTGGTTCCAAATGACCGAATAATTACGCTTTTTTGGCCGTAATGTTGCCCGCTTTGCCAGTCATCTACACATCCTAGAAGCAGTGTCTTCGGCAAGAATGCCGGGGATCGGCAGGGCCTGTCCCTGCGAGGCATAAGGACGTGGCAGATGAGTGTAACGGCGGCAAAGCAGGACGAAACTGCGCCAATTCTTGCATGTACGGTGGCGCGGGACGTTCAGAAGTTCGATCTGCTGATCGAGGACATGGAAACCGAGCTTGGTGAAAGCTGGGGCGACTTGACCTTCGAGGATGCGCGGGTCTTCTTCAACCAGCCCGACGCGGCATCGCTGGAATTCGTTGCCATCGCCATCGACGAGGAGGACGAAGTCAACCTCGCCATGGTCGCCGACCTGATCAGCACCGCCAAGAAACACGACGTCGACGTGATCCTGATCGCCGAAGAGGTCAGCCCGATCGCCCTGCACCAGCTGCTGAAGCTGGGGGCGCGGGAATTCGCCCCCTACCCGCTGCCCGAAGGCGCGCTGCACGACGCCATCGAACGGCTGCGCACGCCGGTGCCCTCGAACGAACTGACCGCACCGCTTCACGCCGGCCTGTCGAAGGCGCGCGGCGGCGACAAGAACGGCGTCATCGTCACCCTGCACGGACTTGCGGGCGGCGTCGGAACGACGACCATCGCAGTTAACCTTGCCTGGGAACTGGCCAATATCGAACCCAAGAAGTCCACCAAGGTCTGCATTCTCGACCTCGACCTGCAATTCGGATCGGTCGCGACCTATCTCGACCTGCCGCGCCGCGAGGCGGTCTACGAGCTGCTGTCGGATACCGAAGCGGCCGACAACGACGCCTTTCTCGGGGCACTGGACAGCTTCAACGACAAGCTGCACGTCCTGACGGCACCCGCGGACATCCTGCCGCTTGACCTGATCAATTCCGAAGACATCGAGCGCCTGCTGGCCTTCGCCACGGCGAATTTCGACTACGTGGTCGTCGACATGCCGACCTGCATCGTTCAGTGGACCGAAACCGTGCTTTCGGCCAGCCATGTCTACCTGGCGGCGCTGGAACTGGACATGCGGTCGGCTCAGAACACGCTGCGCATGGTCCGCGCGCTGAAGTCCGAGGACCTGCCGTTCGAAAAGCTGCGCTTCGTGATGAACCGCGCGCCGAAATTCACCGACCTGTCCGGCAAGAGCCGCGTCAAGCGCATGGCCGAAAGCCTGGACATCGAAATCGAGCTTCTGATGCCCGACGGCGGCAAGCAGGTCGTTCAAAGCGGCGACCACGGCCTGCCGCTGACCGAAACCGCGGCCAAGAACCCGCTGCGCAAGGAAATCCTCAAGCTCGCGCAGTCGATTCACAAGCACAACATCGAACAGGACGCCGCCGAGGCGTCGAAATAACAACAAAGGGGTCAGCCCGTGTTTGCACGATACAAGAAATCCGGAACCAGCACCGCCGAACCGGTAGCGCCCAGCGCCACACCGGCGCCAAAGGCAAGCCCTGCCCCCAAGCAGGCGCACTGCCCGCGCCCCGGCCCAGGCAACCCCCGCCGACCGCGAGCGCAAGCGCAAGGAGCGGATTTCCGAGATTAAGGTCGAACTGCACAAGCGGCTGCTCGACAACCTGAACCTGTCGGCGCTGGAACACGCCTCCGAGGCCGACCTGCGCGCCGAGATCGCCGATATCTCGACCGAAGCGCTGGAAGAGTTGCAGGTGGTCCTGAACAAGGACGAACGCTCGCACACTGATCCACGACCTTTACAACGAGGTCACCGGCCTTGGCCCGCTCGAGGTTCTGCTGCAGGATGACGATCGTCAACGATATCCTGGTCAACGGCCCGCAGCAGATCTTCGTGGAACGCGCCGGCAAGCTGAGCCTGACCGACGTGACGTTCAAGGACGAACGTCACCTGCTGCGGATCATCGACAAGATCGTCTCCGCGGTGGGTCGCCGCGTCGACGAAAGCAACCCCTACGTCGACGCCCGCCTGGCCGACGGCTCTCGCTTCAACGCGATGGTGCCGCCGATCGCGGTCGATGGCAGCCTGGTGTCGATCCGGAAGTTCAAGAAGGAAAAGCTGGCGATCGAGGACCTGGTAACCTTCGGCGCTTTCTCGCGAAGACATGGCGATGTATCTCGAGGCCGCCGTGGCCTGCCGGCTGAACATCATCGTGTCGGGCGGTACAGGTTCGGGCAAGACGACCACGCTGAACGCGCCTGTCCTCTTTCATCGACAACAGCGAACGCATCCTGACGATCGAGGACACCGCGGAACTTCAGCTGCAACAGACCCACGTGGGCCGGATGGAAAGCCGCCCGGCCAACGTCGAGGGCAAGGGCGCCGTCAGCCAGCGCGACTGTCTGAAGAACGCGCTGCGGATGCGCCCCGACCGGATCATCGTCGGCGAAACGCGCGGCGAGGAAGTCATCGACATGCTTCAGGCGATGAACACCGGCCACGACGGCTCGATGACCACGATCCACGCCAACAGCGCCCGCGACGGCGTGTCCCGCCTGGAAAACATGATCGCGATGACCGGAATCGAGATGCCGATCAAGGCGGTGCGCAGCCAGATCGCATCGGCGGTCAACCTGATCGTGCAGGCCAGCCGCCTGCAGGACGGTTCGCGCCGCATGGTCTCGATTACCGAGTTGACCGGCATGGAGGGCGAGGTGATCTCGATGCAGGAAGTGTTCCGCTTCCAGCGCACCGGGTTGCAGCCCGACGGCAAGATCCTCGGCCAGTTCACCGCGACCGGCGTGCGGTCGCATTACTCGGAACGGTTCCGTCAGTGGGGCTACACCCTGCCGCCGGAAATCTTCGAACCCTCGGTAGGATTGTAAGCCATGTCGATTCCCATAGAACCACTGATCTACGGCCTGATCTTCATCGCCGTCCTGGTGATGGTCGAAGGTATCTACCTGACCGTCTTCGGCAAGTCGATCAGCCTGAACAGCAAGGTCAACCGCCGGTTGGACATGCTGGAAAAGGGCGCCGGCCGCGAGGAAGTACTGGAACAGCTTCGCAAGGAGATGAGCCAGCACCTGAAATCGCGCTCGATCCCGCTGTATTCGATCCTTGCGGAAAAGGCGCAGAAGGCCAACATCGCCTTCTCGCCCCTGCAACTTGTTATGGTGATGGTCGTCCTGATGGGCGTCGCCTTCGTCGGCATGACCGTCGGCACTGCCGCCAGCTTCCAGGTGCGTGCCGGGGTCTCGGTGGTGATGGGCATCACCGCGGTCTATGTCTGGATCAACGGCAAGGCGAAAAAACGCATGTCGATGATCGAGGAGCAGCTGCCCGACGCGGTCGAACTGATGGTGCGGAGCTTGCGCGTCGGTCACCCGTTCTCGTCGGCGCTGAACATCGTTGCCAAGGAAATCCCCGACCCGCTGGGTTCCGAGATGGGCATGATCTCGGACGAGGCGGCCTACGGCCGCGACGTCGGCGAGGCGCTGAAGGCGATGGCAGAGCGGCTGGACATGCAGGACATGCGGTTTCTGGCCGTGGCGGTGACCATCCAGCAGACCTCGGGCGGCAACCTGGCCGAGATCCTCGACGGCCTGGCCAAGGTGATCCGCTCGCGGTTCAAGCTGTTCCGCAAGGTCAACGCGATCACCGCCGAGGCCAAATGGTCGGGCAAGTTCCTGTCGGGTTTCCCGCTGCTGGCCCTCGTCGGCATCAATATCGCGCAGCCGAACTATTATGACGTGGTCATGGGAACGGCGGTCTTCGTGCCCGCCTGCCTGGTGGTCGGCGGCTTCCTGATCGCGAATCTCATCGCGATGCGTTTTCTCGTCAATATCAAAGTTTAGGGAGGCATCGCGATGCTGGAATCCGTCAATACGACCGCTGACTGACGATGCTCGGACCCTTCGGTCCGCTCGTGCTGGTCGGCGCACTGGGCCTGGCGATGGTGCTGGTCACCCTGCCTTTCCTGTTCAAGAAGACCGTCGATCCGCTGGACAAGCTGAAAAAAGCCAACAGGCAGGCCACATCCAAGGCGACGCCCGAGGCCCGGCTGCGGACCGATACCAAGGACGACAAGCTCGAGAAATACTCGGACTTCCTGGAACCCAAGGACGAACAGGAATACTCCGCCATCAAGCTGAAGCTGGTGCAGGCCGGCTATCGCGGCAAGAACGCGGTGCGGACCTACCATTTCGCGCAGTTCTCGCTGGGCGCCGGGCTGCTGCTGCTGGGCGTGCTTTACGCGATGCTGCAAAAGGCGACGGGCGATCCCAGCAACCAGACCATCGCGATCTCCATTCTGCTGCCCGGCATCGCTGGCTACATGCTGCCGAAATACTGGGTCACGCGCCGTCAGACCGCGCGCAAGGAAGAGATCACCAACGGCTTTCCAGACGCGCTTGACATGATGCTGGTCTGCGTCGAGGCGGGCCAGTCGCTGGACCAGTCGATCCTGCGCGTCAGCAAGGAAATCCGCGCCGGATATCCCGCCCTGGCCGACGAATACCTGCAGGTCAGCCAGGAGATGAAGGCCGGCAAAGACCGCATCAGCGTGCTGCGCGACATGTCGGAACGCGCCGGCGTTCAGGACGTGGCAAGCTTCGTCACTGTGCTGATCCAGTCGGCCAGTTTCGGTACGTCGATCGCCGATGCGCTGCGGGTCTATGCCGCCGAAATGCGCGACAAGCGCGTGATGCGGGCGGAAGAGAAGGCAAACACCTTGCCCACGAAGATGACCCTTGCCACAATGATGTTCACGGTGCCGCCGCTTCTGGTGATCCTGGTGGGGCCGTCGATCTACAACATCTACCTGACGTTGAACAACACAGGTGTGGGTAATTAGACTAAGACAAGCAATACGGCCAGGCCACGATCCTGGCCCTGGCCCTGACAACCGCCTGTGCTCCCACAGGCGGTTTTCGCGCAACCGGCGACAGCCCGTTCGCGCCGTCTGGCGTCGATACCCGCCGCGATTCCGTCGACGGGCTGATCGTCGGGCACCGGCTGATGGCCTCGGGCGAGTACGAGCTGGCGCTGAAGGCCTATTACCGTGCCGCCGGAACCAAGGGGCTGAACGCCGACGTGCTGTCGGCCATCGGGTCCGCCAACCTGAAGCTTGGGGCGGCTTGGGCAAGCCGAAGCCCTGCTGCGCCAGGCTATCGACCAGGACGAGGAATTCGCGCCCGCGTGGAACAACCTGGGGGTGGTTTTGATGGAACGCGGCGATATCGGCGAGGCGAGTCGTGTCTTTCGTACCGCATATGCTCTCGATAGTGGCGCAAGTACCCAAATTCGCGAGAATTTGCGCTTAGCACTCGCAAAACTCGAAAATCCCGGCTATGATCCGGACAATAATACGACATTCGCCCTGGTGCGGCGCGGAAGCGGGGAATACCAGCTACTCGCCACACCCTGAAAGCGAAGACGAGCAGTAAGAGGACGCAGGCAAAATGCGCCAAAATTGGGTTGTGATGCTGTGCATCGGCAGCGCCGCGCTGTTGAGCGCATGCGATAAATCTGCCAAACCAGAGGTCGACCGCGCGGTCGAGAACCTCAACGTCATCGACGAAAGCAATCTCAACGACATCATGCTGACCGTCGGCGATCCGAACGAGGCGGTAAGCTACTTCGCTCGCGCCGCCAAGGACCAGCCCGACCGCATCGACCTGCAACGCGGGCTGGCCAAGTCGCTGATCCGCGCCAAGCGGTCCACCGAGGCCGCGGTGGCCTGGAAAAAGGTGATCGAACACCCCGATGCCAGCAACGATGACCGCGTCGACTATGCCGATGCGCTGATCCGCAACAGCGACTGGGACCGGGGCGAGACAGCAACTCGACACGATCCCGCCGACCTTCGAATCCTACCAACGCTACCGGCTGGAAGCCATGGTCGCCGACAGCAACCGCGAATGGAAGCGCGCCGACAGCTTCTATGAAACCGCCATCGGGCTGACGACGAAACCCTCGGGCGTGCTGAACAACTGGGGCTATTCCAAGCTGTCGCGCGGCGACTTCAAGGACGCCGAGCGGCTGTTCGGCGAAGCGATCACCTACGACAAGGACCTGTTCACCGCCAAGAACAACCTGACCCTGGCCCGCAGCGCGCAGCGCAACTATGAACTGCCCGTGGTGCCGATGACCCAGATCGAGCGGGCGCAATTGCTTCACACCATGGCGCTTTCGGCCATCAAGCAGGGCGACGTGGCGATCGGCAAGGGCCTGTTGCAGGAAGCCATCGACACCCATCCGCAGCATTTCGAGGCCGCCGTGCGCAGTCTGCGGGCGCTTGAAAACAACGTCGTGAACTGACATGGCGCTGACCGCGTCGGCCGCGCTGTGGTTCCTGCCGTTTGCCCTGCCGATCTGCATCTGGGCGGCGTGGAGCGATCTGGCGTTCATGAAGATCCCCAACAAGGCAGTGCTGGCGCTGGTCGGCGTGTTCCTGGTCATCGGCCTGCTGGCACTGCCGCTGGCCGACTATCCGTGGCGGCTGCTGCACCTGGTCGTGGTCCTGGTCGTCGGCTTCGGGCTGAACATGATCGGGGCGGTCGGCGCGGGTGACGCGAAGTTCGCGGCCGCGATGGCGCCCTTCGTGGCGCTGCCCGACTGGCGGCTGTTTCTGATCCTGTTCGCCACGACCTTGATCGCGGCCTTTGTCACGCACCGGATGTTCCGCGCCCTGCCCGCGTTCCGCGCGCGCACCGCCGGATGGGTGTCCTGGGAATCGAAGAAGTTTCCGATGGGCCTCGCCCTGGGCAGCGCACTGGTGTTTTACCTTGCGCTGGGGCTCTACTACGGCTCCTAACCCTTTGCGATCTCGTAAAGAACATAAAGCGGCGCGCGGTGAACCTCGGTCGCGGTGACGCCGCGCCCGGTCACCGCCTCCAGCACCTCCTTGCGCACCGACACCGACGTCGGGCACAGCGGCACCAGCAGGTAGTCGGCGCTCTCGAACCCCGACAGCGCCGCCGTAGTACCACGGTGCGCCGCCCTCCAGCCGGCCAAGGTCGCCGAACAGCCAGTGACCGGAAAAAAGGTCGGCGGCAAAGACGCGTTTGCCATCCGCGAAACCGTTCGCCTCCAGATCCGCGACGATGGTCTCGAACCAGGCGACCAGCCCCGCCTGCAACTCGCAGTCCGGCAGCACTTCGCCCTGCCATTCGGCGCGGGTGTCGGCGCGCTCGGCCAGCTCGGCGCGGTCCTCCAGCCCCGATCCCGGCCCGTCCAGCCCGACCAGCCCGTCGACCCGGTTCGACCGGACGATTCGCGCCTGCAGATCGGCGTGGCGCGGTTGGGCGGCCAGCATCGGCGCATAGTCCTCGGCCTTCAGCGACCAGGTGCCGGAACGGGCTGTAGGCCAAGTTCAGGAACGACGGCGCGGCGAAGGCCAGCGCCGCGACAGCGACAGATCGTCAGGGCTTTGCCGATGTTCCAGCCCAGCCGTTGACCATGTCAGGCGCGGGGCTGCGGCACCAGCAGCAGGATCGCCAGCAGCATCAGCCATTGCGGATCGTTGCCGAAATTCTGGTACGTCACATAGAAGAACCCCGGCGCCAGCAGCAACAGCACCAGCCCCAGGACCTGCTCGCCCGCCTGGCGCAGCAGGATCACTCCCGCCAATCAGCGTCAGGCTGCCGCCAAGGTAGGCCGGCGCGCCGATGACGGTCTTCAAGCCGGCGCCGGGCTGCGGCCGCACGTCGGACCCCGCCACCGCCAGCAGGTCGCCGACATAGGCCGGCCAGAAGGCAAAGCCCGCCAGCAACGTCACCACGGCCACCGCGCCCAGGCCCGACAGCACCGCAAAGCCAAGGCTCCGGTACGCCCCGCGCAGGGCGAGCGCCGCCACGACCGGCACCGCGAAAGCCACGAAATAGGTGATCTTGCACAGCATCAGGAAAGCCATGCAAAGCCCGATGATGCCGCCGTCGGCCAGGTCGCTGCGCACCTCGCGCGGGGCCAGCACCGCCAGCACGATGGCGACATAGCTCGCCGCCCAGGCCCAGCGGTTGTAGTGCATCGAGATCGACACCGACCGCTCGGTCTCGCCATGCACCAGCGCCAGCACCAGCACCAGCACGGTCAGCCCGAAAAGATAGGCCAGCGGGCCGCTGAACCGGCTGACCCCGACCCAGAACACCGCCGGCAGCAGCACCAGCGCCACCAGGATCTGCGACATCAGGATCGCGTTGCCGATCCCGCTTCCCAGTTCGACGAACAGTGCGATCGGGGCGAAGGCCATGATGCCGATCGGCGTCATGAAATCGAGATGCGGCCATTCGCCGTCGACCATCCGGAACACGATCTGCAACAAGTGGAACGTGTCGCCTTCGTGCTTGGCCAGGAAAAACCCGCCCTTGGCCAGCGCGACGCCGCCCAGAACGGCCAAGACCGCCACCAGGAAAACGGCAAGAATGTTTGGGTTAGGTCTGCTCATATCCCTGCCCTGTCCATTTTTTCGCCACACTAGCCTGTCATACGCCTGCAGGCAAAGACTGATCACCCGCCCGGAACCGAGCACCGGGCCAATGAAAAGACGAGCCCTGGAGATATCCGCATGAACATGCACGTCTCGCCCGTCCTCGACCCGCCGGCCCCCACGAAGTCTGGCCGAAACCGGCCTGTCCATGGTGCTGATGCGCGACATCCTGCTGAAGACGATGTTTCGCCGCAATCTGGAGGAAGTGTCGCAGCTTTCCAAGGTGATGTGCCTGCCGGTCCCGGTGACGCAGGAACTGGTCGATCTGGCGCGCACCCAGAAGCTGGTCGAGGCGACCGGCACGCTGCACGCCAATTCCGGCGGCGAGATGGGCTACCAGCTGTCCGACAGCGGCAAGGCCCGCGCGCTGGATGCGCTGAGCCAGTCGGAATATTACGGCGCGATGCCGATCCCGATGGAGATCTACGCCGAACAGGTCAAGCGCCAGTCGATCCGCAACATCCAGATCACCCGCGAACAGCTGACCGGGCGCGATGGGCCACCTGATCCTGCCGACCGAACTGTTGGGCAATCTCGGCCCCGCCGTCAGCTCTGGCCGCTCGATCCTGATGTACGGCCCGCCCGGCAACGGTAAATCCTCGATCTCGAACGGCATCCGCGACGCGCTGGGCGACAAGATCTTCGTGCCGCGCGCGATCTACTATTCCGGCCAGGTCATCACCGTCTACGACCCGATCGTGCACACGGTCGCCGAAGAGGCCGACGACGACCCCAACGCCCTGCGCCGCACCTCGAACCGCTACGACCGCCGCTACGTGCTGTGCAAGCGGCCCACGGTGATCACCGGGGGCGAGCTGTCGCTGGACATGCTCGACCTGGTCTACAACCCGACGTCGAAGACCTACCAGGCGCCGCTGCAGCTGAAATCCACCGGCGGCGTGTTCATCGTCGACGACCTTGGCCGCCAGGCCGAGCCGCCGCAGGCGCTGATCAACCGCTGGATCGTGCCGCTGGAAGAGGGCAAGGATATCCTCGCCCTGCAATCGGGCGAGAAGTTCGAGGTGCCGTTCGACACGCTGGTGATCTTCTCGACCAACTTCCACCCCAACGAGATCTTCGACAAGGCGGCGCTGCGCCGGATCTTCTTCAAGATCAAGATCGACGGGCCGAACCAGGCGGACTACCTGAAGATCTTCGCGATGGTGGCGAAGAAGCGCAAGATGCCGCTGGACGAGAAGACGCTGATCCACCTGCTGAAGGTCAAGTATCCGACGATCGACAACGTCTATGCCAACTATCAGCCGATCTTCCTGATCGACCAGATGATCGCGATCTGCGAGTTCGAGGGCATCCCCTACCAGATGTCCCCGGAACTGATCGACCGGGCCTGGGCGAACATGTTCGTCAAGGAAGAGGTGATCGTGCACTGAACTTCGGGCGATCCGCGCTCTGGCAGGCCGCTGTCACTGCGGGCGCTGACTGCTAGGCAGCAATGGAGCGTCCTTTGCCGCCTGCCCCCTTTCGACGCACTGGTTCGCCGCACGCGGCTGGTCGGTGCATCCGCATCAGCGGCAGATGCTGGACCGCGCCGCGAGCCCCGGCGCTGCTGCTGATCGCGCCAACCGGCGGCGGCAAGACGCTGGCGGGCTTCCTGCCCACGCCTGGCCGAACTGGCCGACGGGGCGCACGAGGGCCTGCACACGCTTTATGTCTCGCCGCTCAAGGCACTGGCGGCCGACATCAAGCGCAACCTCGGCACGCCGATTGCCGAGATGGGCCTGCCGATCCGGGTCGAGGATCGCACCGGCGACACCTGCAGCCACGCAGAAGAAACGCCAGCGCGCCGACCCGCCGCACATCCTGCTGACCACGCCGGAAAGCCTGGCGCTGCTGATCAGCTACGAGGATGCGCCGCGCATGTTCGCGGGGCTGCAACGGGTGATCGTCGACGAGATTCACGCGCTGGCCGAAAGCAAGCGCGGCGACCAGCTGATGCTGGCGCTGGCGCGGCTGCAGACCCTTTGCCCGACCCTGCGCCGCGTCGGCCTGTCGGCCACGGTCGAGGATCCCGCCGGCGCTGGCGCATCTGCTGGCCCGACATCCCGATCCCTGCCCGATCCTGCATGGCCGATCCCGGCCCCGATCCCGACATCGCCATGCTGGACATCGACGAGGCGCCCGCCCTGGTCGGGCGGCGGCGCGAAATATGCGATCCCGGCGGTGCTGGAACAGGTGAAGCAGCACAGGACCACGCTGATCTTCCACAACACCCGCGCGCAGGCCGAGATTTTCTTTCACAATCTGTGGCTGGCCAATGACGACGACCTGCCGATCGGCATCCACCACGGCAGCCTCGCCCGCGAACAGCGCGAGCGGGTCGAGGCGGCGATGGTCGACGGCGAGCTTGCGCGCCATCGTCTGCACCGGCTCGCTCGATCTGGGCATCGACTGGGGCGACGTCGATCTGGTGATCCAGGTCGGCGCGCCGAAGAACGTCAAGCGCCTGATCCAGCGCATCGGGCGCGCCAACCACCGCTACAACGCGCCGTCCAAGGCGCTGCTGGTGCCCGCCAACCGGTTCGAGGTGGTCGAATGCGTCGCCGCGCTGGAGGCCGCGCGGCGAACACGAACTGGACGGCGACCCGCGCGGCCCCGGCCCGCGCGACGTGCTGTGCCAGCATATCCTGATCGCCGCCTGCGCCGGACCGTTCGACGCCGACGCGCTCTACGCCGAGGTGACCACGGCCGGCGCCTATGCCGGCCTCAGCCGTGCCGATTTCGACGCCTGCCTCGATTTCGTCGCCACCGGCGGCTATGCGCTGCGCGCCTATGACCGCTGGCAGCGGCTGAAGCAGCGCGACGGGCTCTGGCACCTGCGCGACCCCCGCGCGGCCCGGCGCATCCGCATGAACATCGGCACGATCATGGACACCGACACGCTGAAGGTGCGGCTGAAGGGGCGCGGCGGCAAGCCCCTGGGCGAGGTCGAGGAAGGCTTCGCCGCGACGCTGACGCAAGGGCGACACGTTCCTGATCGGCGGCCAGATCGTGCGCTATGAAGGCCTGCGCGAAATGACCGTCGAGGTCACCCGCTCGGCCAGCCGCAAGCCGCGGATCGCCATCTTCATGGGCACCAAGTTCGCCACCTCGACCCAGCTCAGCCAGCGCATCCTGCGCATGTTCCAGCAGACAGACTGGCCCAACTTGCCCGCGCATACCGCCGAGCTGGCTGGCCCTGCAACGCGACGCGCTCGCGTCTGCCACAGCCCGACCGGCTGCTGGTGGAAAGCTTTCCGCACGACGGCCGCGAACACACCTGCGTCTACGGCTTCGCCGGGCGCAACGCGATGCAGACGCTGGGCCTTCTGCTGACCCAGCGGATGGAGACGCTGGGCCTGCATCCGATGGGTTTCGTGTCGACCGACTACGCCGTGCTGATCTGGGGGCTCGACCGGGTCACCGATCCCGAGCCTCTGTTTCAGGCCGAGACTCTGCGCGAGGCTTTCGAGACCTGGCTGACCGGCAACGCGGTGATGAAGCGCACCTTCAAGACCTCGGCCATCATCGCGGGCCTGATCGACCGCCGCGTCGCGGGCAAGCGAAATCCGGGCGGCAGGCGACGTTTTCGTCGGATATCCTTTACGACACCCTGCGCAAGTACGACCCCGATCACGTGCTGATGCAGATCACCCGCGAAGAGGCGTTGCAAGGGGCTTGTCGATTTCGGCCGGATCGAGGACATGCTGGCGCGCACCCGCGGCCGCGTCGATCACGTCACGCTGGACCGGGTGACCCCGCTGGCCGCCCCGCATGCTGCTGGAAATCGGCCGAGTGCCGGTCGAGGGAAGGGCCACCGAGCGCCTGCTGGCCGAAGAGGCGGACCGGCTGATGGTCGCGGCCGGACTTGCCTAAGCCCTTGCCATGTCGCCCGGAACCTGCCTAGAACATTGCATGAACAGCCACCCGTTCACCCTTGCCGGATGCCGGCTTGGCGCCCGCGCCAGCGGCGCGCTGTGGTGGGCCGACCGGTCGGTGCTGATCGTCTCGGACCTGCATCTTGGCAAGGCAGAGCGCATCGCCCGCCAGGGTGGCGCGATGCTGCCGCCCTACGAGACGCGTGAGACCCTGACCCGGCTCGATGCCGAGATCGCGGCAACCGGCGCGCGCAGCGTGATCTGCCTTGGCGACAGCTTCGACGACCGGGCCGCGGCGGGCGCGCTGCCCGAGGACGCCCGGCTTTGGCTGATGCGGCTGATGGCCGGGCGGCGCTGGGTCTGGATCGAGGGCAACCACGATCCCGGTCCGGTTGCCCTTGCCGGCACCCATCTGGCCGAGTTGCAGGCCGCTCCGCTGACCTTCCGCCATATCGCGCGCGCCGGAGCCTGCGGCGAAGTGTCGGGCCACTACCATCCCAAGGCCAGCGTCAGCGCCCGCGGGCGGCAGGTGACGCGGCCCTGCTTTCTTTACGACAGCGACCGGGTGATCCTGCCCGCCTTCGGCACCTATACCGGCGGCCTGCGCTGCACCGATCCCGCGCTGGGCGGCCTGATGCGGGCGGAGGCGCGCGCGGTCCTTACCGGCCCGGTGCCGCAGGTCATCCCGATGCCCGGACAGGCGGCCTGAGCCATGCCGCATGACGTGGAACACCAGCCCCGGTTCGACGGCTACCCGGAAAAGGTCCGGGACAGTTTCGCGCGGCAGGACTTCATGACCACCATCGGGGCCCGTCTCACCCATATTGACCCCGGCAAGGTGGTGATCGAGGCGCCGATCCTGCCGCAGATGCGCCAGCAGCACGGCTTTGCCCATGCCGCGCTGGCCTTTGCTATCGGCGACAGCGCGGCGGGCTATGCCGCGCTCAGCCTGATGGACGCAGACGACGAGGTCCTGACCGCGGAAATGAAGATCAACCTGATGGCGCCCGCAAGCGGAGAGCGGCTGATCGCCACGGGGCACGTGATCCGGGCGGGCCGCCGACTGAACGTCGTGACCGCAAGCGTCGTCGCGCGCGACGGCGGAACCGAAACCGAGATTGCGCTGTTGCAGGGCACGATGATCACGGTGCGCGCGTCAAAGTGAGGCTAAAGCGGCCTTTTCAAGAGAATTCGGAAACGCTTTCCGCCCGGTCTAACCCGGCTGCCAGGGCCGCTGATCGGGGACATGCAAGGTCACGGTGTCGCCGACCCGCAGCAGCCCCTCGCGCTCGACCCAGGCGGTCACGCCGCGCCGCCCTTGGGCTGCCGCCTTGAACTTCTGCCCCGCCCCCGGCGCATCCTCGTTGATCACCGGCCCCGGCAGGTGGCAGGGCCGGTTCTCCATGTCGATCGTAAGGGTCGCGCCGCTGGCCGCCTGCAGCCGAGCGCTCGGCGGGATGTGAGTGAAATCGGGGATGCCCGAGATCACCATCGACGCGCCCAGCCAGGCCGGGTTCATTGCGTCGACGCCGATCTCGACGGCAATCGCCGCCAGTTCCTCGGCCGAAACGATGGCAAGCTGGCGCACGTTCCTGATCTCGGTCCCGCGCGGGTACTGCGCGACCACGCGCGAACACGACGTCCGGGTCAACCCGCCGTGATCTTCGCCCTCGATGCCGGAAAACCGCGCCATGACCTCGGTCAACGGTTCGGACCGCACCGTGGCATCACGGTTCAGAACCCGGCCAAGCCAGGCGACCGTCCCGGTATTCTCTGTTTTGATCAAGGCGGGCATGGTCGAACGGTCCTTTTCTGCCTGCCCCTGTCATGCCTGCGATCGCCCCGGCCAGGCAACTCGGTTCCTACATTTCCATGAAAAACCCCGCGCTTGGGTGGCGCGGGGTTGCGGGACATTCAGCCGTGCTTGCGATCAGGCGCTTGGTTCGGGCTCCAGCCCGCCGTCGCCCTTCGGTTTCGGCTTGCGGTCTTGGTCTTCGGGATCGCCGTCAGGCTCGGCGCGTCGCCCTGATCGGGGCTTTGGTCGTCGTCGTCGCCGCGGTTCAGCGGCTCGCCCGCGATCACCCGGGTGATCTCGTCGCCGGTCAGCGTTTCGTATTCCAGCAGGCCCTGCGCCAGCCGGTGCAGGTCCTCTGATTTTTCGGTCAGGATGCGCTTGGCGGTCTCGTAGCCTTCGTCGACGATCTCCTTGACCTTGCGCGTCGATCAGCTTCTGGGTTTCGGGGCTGATCTGGTGGCCGCCCTGGTAGGCACCCAGATAGCTTTGCTGTTCGTTGGCATAGTCGACATGGCCCAGCTCCTCGGCAAAGCCGAACTGGGTGACCATGGCACGGGCGATCTTGGCTGACCTGCTGGATGTCGCAGGCCGCGCCCGAGGTGACGTTCTCCTTGCCGAAGATCAGCTCTTCGGCGACCTTGCCGCCCATCGCCATGGCGATCTTCGACTTGTACTTGGTCATCGGTGACCGACAGCTGGTCGCGTTCCGGCAAGCTCAGCACCAGGCCCAGCGCCCGACCGCGCGGGATGATCGTCGCCTTGTGGATCGGATCGTGCTGCGGCACGTTCAGGCCGACGATGGCGTGACCGGCCTCGTGATAGGCGGTCAGCTTCTTCTCGTCCTCGGTCATGACCATGGACCGGCGCTCGGCGCCCATCATGACCTTGTCCTTGGCGTTCTCGAAATCCTCCATCGTGACGAACCGGCGGCCGATGCGCGCGGCGATCAGCGCCGCCTCGTTCACCAGGTTGGCCAGATCGGCGCCGGAGAAACCGGGCGTGCCGCGCGCGATGATGCGCAGGTCGACGTCGGGGCCCAGCGGCACCTTGCGCGCATGCACGCCGAGGATCTTCTCGCGGCCCTTGATGTCGGGGTTCGGCACCAGCACCTGGCGGTCGAAGCGGCCGGGGCGCAGCAGCGCCGGGTCCAGCACGTCGGGCCGGTTGGTGGCGGCGACGATGATGATGCCCTCGTTGGCCTCGAAGCCGTCCATTTCGACCAGCAAGCTGGTTCAGCGTCTGCTCGCGCTCGTCGTTGCCGCCGCCATAGCCGACGCCACGGCTGCCGGCCGACCGCGTCGATCTCGTCGATGAAGACGATGCAGGGCGCGTTCTTCTTGGCCTGCTCGAACATGTCGCGCACGCGGCTGGCGCCGACGCCGACGAACATCTCGACGAAGTCGGAACCGGAGATGGTGAAGAACGGCACGCCGGCCTCGCCGGCGATGGCGCGGGCCAGCAGCGTCTTACCGGTGCCCGGCGGGCCGACCAGCAGCGCGCCCTTCGGGATCTTGCCGCCGAGGCGCGGGAATTTCTGCGGGTTGCGCAGGAACTCGACGATCTCTTCCAGCTCTTCCTTGGCCTCGTCGATGCCGGCCACGTCGTCGAAGGTCACCCGGCCGTGCTTTTCGGTCAGCAGCTTGGCGCGCGACTTGCCGAAGCCCATCGCCCCGCCGCGGCCGCCGCCCTGCATCCGGTTCATGAAGTAGATCCAGACGCCGATCAGGATCAGGAACGGCAGGAACGTCATCAGCACGGTGGTAAAGCCCGACTGTTCCTGCGGCTCGGCGTCGCACGGCGACGTTGTTCTCGATCAGCTGCTCGGTGATGTCGGTGCCCTCGGGCCGGATCGTCACGTAGTCCTGGCCGTCGCTGCCGCGGAACAGGATGCGCTCGCCGTCCAGCGTCACGCTGGACACCTCGCCGCTGTCGACGCGGTCGACGAATTCCGAATAGCTGATCGAGCGCGACGACATCGTCGACTGCCCGCCGCTGAACAGATTGAACAGCGCCAGGATCAGCAGGAACAGCACGACCCAAAAGGCGATGTTTCTGCGCGTTGCCCAAGGCAATCTCCTTTATTCGATTGATCCCGTGGCTCGGCGTCGGGACCACTTCGCCTAAGATAAGGATTAGGGCGCAATGTTCAATGCGATATAAGGCTATTGACGGAATTCCTCGCGGCTTTGCGCCAATTCGGCGCGCCAACCGGCGGACAAACCGGCGATTGGCGCCGAAATCAGACTGTCTTCGCGCCAGATCGCCGGGCTGTCACCGTCAAGACATCGCGCGGCAGCCCGGTCGCGCGCCAGTCCGGGCACGCCGCCAGACCGGTCTCGCCCAAGGGCGCGCACATGCAGGTCGGTGCGCATCGCGGGCCGGCAATGCGCCAGCGCCCGTCCCAAAGCAGGTCGGTCGGACTGCGCGGTCTCGGCAACCGCGTTCAGTTCGCGTGCGATCCACGCACTCGTCCCCGCGCACGATCAGGCGGCAGCCGTGCAGCGCCGCGTTTCGCCCTTGCGAGCATATCGTCCCGAAGCGCCAGAACCGGCGCCCGACCGTGGCGCGTAGGCGCGCCGGCCGCCACGAATTGCAGCGCGCCCGCCAGCAGACGGCGGCAGGTCTCGGCCGGCAGCTCCAGCAGGCCGGCGCGCGTCGAAGACCAGCGTCGCCAGCCTCTAGCCGCGCGATCCGCCGCGCCGCGTCCGCCGCCTGAACCGTGCAGCGCTTCGCGCGCCGCCGCCATGTGATCGGCGACCCGCGCCAGACCTTCCGCTCCGATCCCCAGCGGCGCCAGATGCGCCAGCGCCTTGCGCGCCTTGACCCGGTCAAAGCGCGCATCCTCGTTCGACGGATCGTCGATCCAGTCATGCCCCTTGCGCTCAAGATACGGCGCGCAACTCTGCCCTGCGGCAGCCCAGAAGCGGGCGCAGGAACACGGCACCGTCGCGGCGTGAATTCCGCCGCCATCCGCGACAGCCCGTCGACCCCGGCCTGCCGGGCCAGCCGCATCAGGAAGGTCTCGGCCTGATCGTCCAGCGTATGGCCCAGTGCCACCGCCGCCAGCCGCTGCCGCCCGGCCCAGTCCGCCAGCAGCCGGTAGCGCGCGCGCCGCGCCCGGTCCTGCAGGTTGCCGGCCAGGTCCCAGCCGGTCCAGTCGCAGCCGGTCGTGATGCGATGCCCAGCCCGGCGCAGATCGCGGCGACGCGGTCGGCCTCTCGCGCCGCCTCGGGCCGCAGCCCGTGATCGACCGTCGCCGCCCGCAGCGTCACGCCGCCGGCGCCATCGCGCCAGCAGGTGCAGCAGCGCCAGGCTGTCGCTGCCGCCCGATACGGCCACGCCCAGTCTGACCGCGGCGCGCCCAGCGGCGCGACAGACGTGCATGCAAGATCCTTCGACAGTCGCTCACGAACAGGCCAGGCGGCCCCGCTCCTGCTCTGCCAGCGGCAGCCAGTTCGCGAGCCGGGAAACCGCGCCGCGACCTCGCCCAGCGTCACGCAGGCCTCCGACGACCTGGCCAAGCTCGCCCAGCGACGTCGCCCAGCCCGTAACAGCGACTGCGCCGCCACCGGCCCGTCGGGCGCGCCGGAGAAGGCTTGCAGATAGGCCCGCGCCGCGTCGCGACGTCTCGCCCAGTTCGGCCAGCGCCTCGCCGCGCAAGAAATGCGCCTCGCTGGTCAGCGGACCACCGGTGTAGGTCTCGGCAAAGGTCGCAAAGAGGTCAGCGGCGCCTGCGAAAGTCACCGGAATCGAGCGCCGCCTTCGCCCGATCGAAATCTGCCTGTTCGCCCACGGCGAGTTGCGTATCAGGCCACTGATGGCACCGGTCTCGACCGGCGGGCCAGCATCGGCGCAGTGCTGGCGCCAGCGCCGCCCAGCGTCGGGGTGTCGCCCAGGCTGCCGATATCGCAGCCCGCCTCCAGTTCGCACAGCCGGAACTCCAGGTCGCCGATCCGGTTGGTGCCGTCGCTGCACCACCCGGTTGATGCGGAATTCCAGCTCTTCGGTCTTCGCGGTCAGCCGCTGCAGTTCGGTCTCGATCAGGTCGACACGCTGCAACGTGTCGCCGCCCACCGCCACGCGTCGGCGCGCCGGTCGTCGACAGCTCGCGTTTCAGCTGCTGCATTTCGACGAACAGCACCGACAGTTCCTGCCGGATATCGGCCAGCGTCTGGTCCTGCGCCGCGCGCGGGCGTCAGGCCCGCAGTGCAGACGAGCCACGGAAAGGCAAAGCGTCGCAAGGCGCATCATCGGCAGGTCCTCGGTTAGCTGGTCAGCCCGGCGTTCAGCACGGTCACGGCGCGGCGGTTCTTGGCATAGCAGGCTTCTTCCGAACAGATCTCGAGCGGGCGTTCCTTGCCATAGGGAACGGTCGGATCCGCGACGCCGCAACGCCGCGCGCGATCAGGTACTGCTGCACCGCGCTGGCGCGCTTGCGCGCCAAGGGCGAGGTTGTATTCCCGCGTGCCCT
Source organism: uncultured Alphaproteobacteria bacterium (assembly GCA_963768205.1). Classification (GTDB taxonomy): domain Bacteria; phylum Pseudomonadota; class Alphaproteobacteria; order Rhodobacterales; family Rhodobacteraceae; genus JAHELH01. The sequence continues at coordinate 426,538 of CAVYHB010000001.1, forward strand.
GTTCGTCGGCGTGGCCTTCGATGATGATGTTGTAGTCCGCGTTGGTCATCAGCCAGTGCGCCTGGCCTTCCAGCGTCGCTCGCGCCTGGGCGCTGAGCGTGCTTTGGTCGACCGCGAACAGCACCCGGTCGCCGATGGTCTGGCTGAAATAGGCCGTCGAACTGGGATCGGCGCCCGAGCGCCGGAACTGTCGATCCCGCCGCTGCTGTTCAGATCGACCGTGTTGCCGGCACTGAAGCGGTCGGGATTGGCGCAGGCGGCCAGCGCGAGCACCGCCGACCAGGCACAGGAATTTGCGTAGATAGGGTCATGGAACAGCGCCTCTTCGTGATCTTTGTTGCTCGATTGCGACCAGGTTAGCAGGTTGAATCACGGCTTGGGAACGCTTTGACAGGGCAGCAGCGGCGACCAGGCCGGATCGGACGCGCCGCCCTCGGTCGGCACCCGGCGCAGGTTGCGCCCGGTGATATCGACCGAATAGAGCGACGGTCGTGCCGTCGGCGCCCTGGCTTTCGCGGGTGAACATGATCACCCGGCCATTCGGCGACCATGTCGGGCCTTCGTCGAGGAACGAGGCGGTCAGCAGCCGCTCCTCGATGCCGTCGGTGCGCATCACGCCAATGTGGAAGCGGCCGTCGTTCTGCTTGGTGAAGGCGATCAGGTCGCCGCGCGGCGACCAGACCGGCGTGCCGTAGCGGCCCTGCGCCGAAACTGATCCGCGTCGCCTCGCCGCCGATTGGCCGGCATGATGTAGAGCTGCTGGGTGCCCGAGCGGTCGCTTTCGAAGACGATCTGGCTGCCGTCGGGCGAAAAGCTGGGCGCGGTCTCGATCGAGGGCGCGAGGTCAGCCGCGTCGGCGGCGCCGCCCGCCACGTCGGCATCATGTAGATATCGGTATTGCCCGCCTGCGATCAGCGAGAACACCACCGCGCTGCCCGTCCGGGCGAGAACCGCGGCGCGAAGGTCATGGTCCCGGGCTGCTCGCTCAGCGACCGGCGCTGCACCGACGGCCGACGTCGAGCACGTAGATCTGCGGAAAGCCGGTCTCGTAGCTGGTGTAGAGCACCCGGTCGCCATTGGGCGAAAACCGCGGCGCCAGCACGATCGAGGCGCTGTCGGTCAGGAACTGCACGTTCGCGCCGTCGTAATCCATGATCGCCAGCCGCTTGCGGCGCGCGTTCTTCGGCCCGCTTTCCGACACGAAGACCACCCGGCTGTCGAAATAGCCGCCTTCGCCGGTGATCCGGCTATAGACAGCGTCGGCCACCTTGTGCGCCATCCGCCGCCAGCCGCCGGTGGTGCCCGCGAACTGCAACCCGTCGCCCAGCGGCGCCTCGGAAAACACGTCGAACAGCGCGGAACTTCACCGTCAGCCCGGTCGCCGCTGACCGCCACCGCTCCGGTGATCAGCGCCTGCGCGTTGATCGCCTTCCAGTCGGAATATGGCACCGGGCTGGAAAAGCTGGTGACGTGCGAGATGAACGCCTCGGGCGGGATCTCGCGGAACAGGCCGGTGCCGGCCAGATCGGCGGCGATCAGCCTGGCTGATCTCGCGCGCGCATCTGCTCGGCGCCCGCGTTTTCGGCCATGAACTGCGGCACCGCGAACGGGCAAGCGGCTCGATCACGCCTTCGGTGATCTCGATACGCAAGGGTCCGGGGCTTTGCGCCGGCCAGAGGGCCGGCGCAAAGCGGCGAAGCGCCAGGCAGCAGGTGCCAGGGAAAGGAACTGTTCATTTGATCCGCATCCTTCTCCGGATTGAAGGTCATTTCAATGCTCCGCCACTGGCCGTACTTCTCGGACCGGCAGATCGAACCCGTTGGCCCCACAGCGGATGATCGCCCGCCGCGCCGCCTCGAAGGCCTGCCGCGCCGCATCCGCCGAGCCGCCGCGGCATCGACAGCATCCGGATCGAGCCGCTTTCGGGCCGGCCGTCCTGCGCCATCGGAACCGCGACGACCACCGTGGTGGCCAGCGCATCCGACGACAACGAGCCGACGTTCCAGCACCGCTGCACCGCCACCCGCAGCGCGTCCTTCTCGCCGCGCGGTCAGCGGCGGGCCGGTCGGCACCGAGCGGGCCGGGCGCGGGGCTCGGGGTTCCAGCGCCTCGGCCACGGCACCGGCCACCGCATCGGCCAGCGCGTCGGATTGCTCGGGCGCTGGCGCGGGCGTCGGGGCCGGCGTTTCCGCCTGGCTGCACCGGGCGCGGCGGCCGCGCCCGCGGGCGCGGCGAGGCGGTCGGGCGCCGCAGCCGGCGTCTCGGCCTCGGTGACGATCTCGGTCGTCGCCTCTTCGGGTGCCGCGGGCGGCTCTTCTTCGGCGCGCTGGTCGGTCTCGGCATCCGGCGAGACGCGCGGCGTCGGCGTGTCGGCGATCTCTGGCGTCTGCGGCGCTTCGGGCACCGGAAGCGGGGCCACGCGCGGCGCGGGGCGTGGCTGCGGCGTCTCGGCGGCGGCAGTTCGGGCGACGGCGTTTCCGGCGCGGGCGGCACCAGGGCCGCCACATCGTCGCTGACATCCGCCTGCGCCGGTTCCGGCGGATCGGGCACCTGCGGCGCCACGTCCGGCTCTGCCGGCGGCTTCCGGCGCGGGCTGGACCACCGGGTCGGGGGCCTCGACCTGCTCGGGTGGCGCAGGTGCGCGGTTCGGCTTCGGGCTCTGGCACAGCGGGCGGCGCGATGTCGACCGCCGCCTCGGGGCTGGTCTGCGGCGCGCTGACAGGGCGGCGAACTCCTCCGCGGAAATCAGCGAAACGTCGGCCACCTCCGGCACCTCCGGCAGCCGGTTGCCGAGCGAAGAACCCGCCGAACAGCACCCACAGGATCAGCGCCAGATGGCCCGCGCCCGAGATATACTGGCCCGTGGTCACGCCGCCGTCGCCTAGTTCCCGCGCCGTCCAGCGTCGGCCCGCCGGTATCGGTCACCAGCCCGATGTTGCGGAAACCCGCCCGCATTCAGCGCGCCCATCACCTGCACCACCGCCTCGTAGGGGATCGCCCCGTCGGCGCGCAGGAACACCTTGTCGCTGGTCCGCTCGGCGGCGATGGCGCGCAGCTGGGCGATCAGCTCGTCGCCGGCACATCGCGTGGTCTGCATCTGGATCGTCGCCCTCGGCGGTCAGCGTGATCGTCAGCGGTTCCTCCGCCTCGACCGGCAGCGCCTCGGCGGCGGTTTCCGGCAGCTTCGACCGGCACGCCCACCGTCAGCAGCGGCGCCGCCACCATGAAGATGATCAGCAGCACCAGCATCACGTCGACGAACGGCGTGACGTTGATCTCCGACATCGAGCGGTGCTTGCCGCGCCGCCGCCGGTCGCGCCCGCGCCGCTGCGCGCCGCCCGAGCCCTTGATCGCCGGCGCCCATGCTCAGCTGTCCAGCTGGCGCGACAGGATGGTCGCAGAACTCGTCGGCGAAGGCCTCGTAGCCGCCGACGATACCGGTCGCTGTCCGCGCTCAGCTTGTTGTAGAAGATCACCGCCGGGATCGCCGCCAGCAGGCCCAGGCCGGTGGCCAGCAGCGCCTCGGCGATGCCCGGCGCCACGACGGCCAGGTTGGTGTTCTGCTGCTGCGCGATCTCGATGAAGGCGTTCATGATGCCCCAGACGGTGCCGAACAGCCCGATGAACGGGCGCGGTCGAGCCGACCGTGGCCAGGAACGGCAGGCCCCGGTTCAGCGCCTCGGCCTCCTTGTCGATCGCCACGTCCATCGACCGGTCGATCCGCGCCTGCGCGCCCGCGATCAGCCCGCCGTCATCGCGGTGGACTGCGCCGCCATTCCAGCATCCCGGCCGCGAAGACCTTCTCCGGACGAGCCGCTCGGGTCCGGGCCGATCTTGTCGAAAAGCTCGTCCAGCGGCTCGCCCGACCAGAACGCCGCGGTCGAACATCCGACGCCTCGGCGCGCGCGCGGCGATAGACGATGATCTTCTGGATGATGATCGCCCACGACCAGAACGAGGCCAGCGATCAGCAGGATCATCACCAGCTTCACGGTGAGCGTGGCGCGCGCAGAACAGCGCCAGAATGGAAAAATCGATCTCCTGCGCGAGGGCCAGGGTTTCGGTTTCCATGTATCCTGCTCATACCTTTGGCGGCCGCGTCGACGCGCGGCTCTGATTGCGCGCGAAACTAGCGCAGATTCGCCGCGAATGGCCAATGAAAGCAGATAACTTCGGCGTGGCTAGCCCGCATCCGCTCCAAGTCGGCGAAGTTCCGCTGGCAAGCGCACCGGACGACCGTCATCCGATCAGCGCGACCAGCGTCACGACCGCCGCGAACAGCATCGTCGTCGCCGCGCGACACGCGTCTGATCCAGCACGATGCGCGCCGCGGTCATCCGGCGCACCTCGCGTCTCGACCGCCAGGTCGTCCTCGAATTGCGCCGGTTGCAGGTAATCCGCCTCGATCCGGCGCACCGCGAAGACGACGCCCGCCGTCGCGCCTTCAGCGCCGCCTGGTCGATCCCCGCCGCCGCACCCATTCGGTCCGCGCCCGCTCGATGAACTTCAGGTAGTTGGCGTAATAGACGATCCCGGCAAGATCGGTGTCTTCGTAATAGACGCGGGTCATGAAGCGGTGGCTCATGTCGCGGCCCTCAGTCGCGCCGCCAGCCGCAGCGCATGGCTGGCGTCGTCGGCAACGTCCGGCATCACCGGGTCATAGGCGGCGCGGATCAGGTCGGCGATCTCGGGGCGCAGGATCGTCGCGCCGCCCGTCGATGCGCGCCAGCGCCGAGCGCTCTGCAAAGGCGCCGTCTCGACCACAGCAGGATCAGCCTGCACCACCTGCCCCAGCGCCAGCGTCTCGGCCGGCAGGGCCGACATTGCGGCATCCATCCGCACGAAAACGAAACGCCGCCTTGATCGCGCCCGCGGTCTCGAACCGGAACAGCCCGGTACTGGTTGGCATCCTCCGCGACTCAGCCGGGCCAGCAGCGGCGCCAGTTCCGGGATCAGCCGGTCGAGGTCCGGCACCTCGCGTCAACTCCGACCAGTCGCGCAGGAAGAACACCATCAGGTTGGCGCCCAGCTCGGGGTCGGTCTCGGCCATTCCGTGACCCGCCAGGCGCACCACCGCCTCGCAGGCGCCCTTGACCACCCGCAGCGTCGCGTCGTCGACGCCGAAGACCACCGGCGCGATCGGCCGCCCCCAGCGGGCAAAGCGATAGTCGCCGTCCGCGCGCGTGAACAGCGCCTCGATCTCGCCTCCGCGCGTCGCGATCACGACCTGTCACGCTTGCGCCAACCGTACCGTTCGCCGGCCGCACTTCGCAAACCCTACCGGCTGCGCTTCAAAAGCTCAGCCGCGGCCCTGGCCGCTCCTGCCGAACAGGTCGCCTTGCCGGCTTGCGGCGCCGCCAGCCCCAGATGTCGCCAGGCCTTCGGCGGCCAGCATCCGCCCGCGCGGCGTGCGCTGGATCAGGCCCTGCTGCAGCAGGAACGGCTCGATCACCTCCTCGAGCGCGTCGCGGCTTTCCGACAGCGCCGCCGACAGCGTCTCGACCCCGACCGGCCCGCCGCCGATAGTTCTCGGCGATCAGCCGCAGATAGCGCCGGTCGGCGCCGTCGAGCCCCAGATGATCGACCCCCAGCCGGGTCAGCGCGCGGTCGGCGATCGCCCGCGTCACCGTGCCGTCGCCCTCGACCACCGCGAAATCCACCACCCGCCGCAGCAGCCGCCCGGCGATCCGCGGCGTGCCGCGCGCCCGCCGGGCGATCTCGCGCGCGCCGTCCGGCTCGGCCGGCACGCCCAGCAGCCGCGCGCCGCGGGTCACGATCTCGTGCAGCTCGTCCTCGGTGTAGAACTGCAGCCGCATCGGGATGCCGAACCGGTCGCGCAGCGGCGTGGTCAGCAGCCCCAGCCGCGTCGTCGCGCCGACCAGCGTGAAGGGCTGCAGCTCGATCCGCACCGTGCGCGCCGCCGGCCCCTCGCCGATCACCAGGTCCAGCTCGAAATCCTCCAGCGCCGGATAGAGCACCTCCTCGACCGCCGGGTTCAGCCGGTGGATCTCGTCGATGAACAGCACGTCGCGCGCTTCGAGATTGGTCAGGATCGCCGCCAGATCGCCGGCCTCGGCCAGCACCGGGCCCGAGGTCATGCGGAAATTCACCCCCAGTTCGCGCGCCATGATCTGCGCCAGCGTGGTCTTGCCCAGCCCGGGCGGCCCGTGGAACAGCGTGTGGTCCATCGCCTCGCCGCGCCGCCGCGCGCTTTCGATGAAGACCTTCAGGTTGGCCCGCGCCTCGGCCTGCCCGATGAACTCGTCCAGCGTCTGCGGCCGCAGCGCGCGGTCGGCATCCTCGGGCCGCGGCTCGGGGCGCAGGGTGGGATCGGGTTCGGTCATCGCGCTCTACCCCTTCGGCGCCAGCAGCTTCAGCGCCGCGCGGATCAGCGCCGGCGGTGTCGAGCTCCGGCGCCTCGCCCGCCGCCTCGGCCACCGCCGCGGCCGCCTCGCCCGGCGCATAGCCCAGGTTGACCAGCGCCGACAGCGCCTCGGCCTGCGCCGCGGCACCGCCGCCTGCGGCGTGGCCGGCGCGGCCGCGGCGCGCGCCGGCGCCGGCTCGATCACGTCGCCGGCGTCCGCCGGCCGCGCCGGACCGCGCGCCGGCGCGTGCCGCCCATCGCCATCACCGCCGGCGCCTTGTCCTTCAGCTCCATGCACCACGCGCTGCGCGATCTTCGGCCCGACGCCCGGGGCCGCCTTGATCGCCGACCAGTCGCCCAGCGCAATCGCCCGCCCCACGCCCTCGGCGCCCCAGCGTGCCCAGGATCGCCATCGACGCCTTCGCGCCGATCCCCTGCACCGATCATCAGCAGCCGGTGCCATTCCTTTTCGACCAGCGTCGGGAAGCCGAAGAGCTGCAGCAGGTCCTCGCGCACCAGCAGGTCGGTATAGAGCGCCACCGCCTCGCCCGGCCCGGGCAGCGCCGCCAGCGTGCGGTCCGAGACAGTAGCACGACGTAGCCGACGCCGCGCACGTCGATCAGCACGTGATCGGCGCCGCGATAGTCGAGCCGCCCGGCGATCCGGCCGATCATGCGCCGCGCCCTCGCCATCGCCGCGCGCCAGCCAGCTGCCCGCGCGCCGCACGTGATGCGCATGGCAGATCGCGATCGCCAGCGCATCGGCCGCATCCGGCCCCGCGATCACCACGCCCGGCAGCTGCAGCCGCACCATGTGGTCGATCTGCGTCTTGGCGGCGTGACCGACGCCGACGACGGTCTTCTTCACCGTGTTGGGCGCGTATTCGCCGACCGCCAGCCCGGCCTGCGCCGGCACCAGCATCGCGATGCCGCGCGCCTGGCCCAGCTTCAGCGTGCCCGCCGCCGTCCTTGTTGACGAAGGTCTGCTCGACCGCCGCGGCGTCCGGCGCGTAGCCGCGCCACCACCTCGGTCAGCTGCTCGAAACAGGCACAGCAGCCGCGACCGCCAGATCGTCGCCCTCGCCGAACGGCAGACCCCGTTGGCCACATGCGCGATTCGCGATCCCGTCGACCTCGATCACGCCCCAGCCCAGGTGTTCTGAGACCCGGATCGATCCCCAATACGCGCATCTGCCCCCCCTCGTGCCTGCTTTTGGGCAACAGGTAGCACGAAACGCGAACATCCGCCAAGCCCGCAATACGCGGTCCGGCCTGCCAGTCCTGCTGATTGCGGCGATTTCCCGGTCGGAACGCGACACTTTCTGACTCAGAATAGCCAAGTCTTTACAATACGTTACCGAACTCCATCGGTATGTATTTTTTGCATATCAGATATGCAGAAAACCGGCTTGCGGGAAGACGATCCAAGGTCTAGCTGGCAGAAACATAGCGCCCGACCGCGCCACACACCGAAACGACTATCCAAGGATCAGCAAAATGGCCTCCTACGACACCATGCGCCCCGTGGTTGCCGGTCAATCGATCGCCAACCGCTTCTTCTCTGCCTTCACCGGCATGGCCGGCACCTTCGCCGCCTGGAACGACACCCGCATCACCCGAAACGCGTTGAGCAAACTCAGCGACCACGAGCTTGACGACCTGGGCTTGAGCCGCAGCGACATTGCCACGATGGGCGGTCGCCTGAGCCGCTGACCGCGCGCGACTCCGGACATGACAAGGGCCGCATCCCAGCCGGGATGCGGCCCTTTCGTTGCGTGAACCTGCTAGAAGAGAGCGGCGGTTCTACCAGGTGCCGAAACGCACCCCGTCGATGATCCATTCCGAAACCGGGTCCATCACCATGGCCCGCGCCGCCACGCGCTCCAGCATAGTACCCTCGGACAGCACGACCATCTTGGCCCCGTAAGTCGCGCCGCCGAGGTCGAGAAACAGAAAAATCTTGAACGAGAACACAGCGAGCATGAACAGCAGGACCTGGCGCATCGGAAACGGCGTCGCAGTGCCCGGCGGCGTCCGCTGGCCCGGCGTACCCGGGTCGTCGGTCTCCGCAGAGACAGCCCTCGGCGGATTGATTGCGCGTCCAGCTATCGTCGAACAGTTTTGCCATCTCGCACCCCCAAGTGCTTGCATGAATTCCTACGTTGTCAAAATCTTGGCTGAATTGTGGCAAGAATGGGGCAGATCGCCCAAACGGCCCCGTTTTCGCCTGATTCAGCCGATTCGAGCCTGCATTCAACGCCGCAAAGTGAGGGTCGTCCAGTCGACAATCCGTTCGTGATGCCACGGATTGAACCCGCGCCGTGAATAGACGTCCACGACGTCATCGGCCTGTGTCGTTCAGAATCCCCGACAGAATCGCGAATCCGCCCGGCGCAACTGCCCCGGCGATGTCCGGCGCCAGGTCGATCAGCGGGCCTTTCAGGATGTTGGCGAAGATCAGGTCGAAGGGCGCCCGCGCGGCCAGATCCGCGGATGATCCAGCCCCGCCGCCTCGACGCAGTGCCACCCGCCCGTCCAGCCCGTTCGCCGCCACGTTCGCCGCCGCCACCTCGACGGCCAGCGCGTCGATGTCGCTGGCCAGCACCGTGCCGCCGGCCAGACCTGCGCCGCCGCCATCGCCAGCACCGCCGTGCCGCAGCCGAGGTCCAGCACCCGCCCGGCGCTCGAAGCCGTCGTCGAGCAGCCGGTCCAGCGCGCGCAGGCAGCCCAGCGTGGTGCCGTGGTGCCCGGTGCCGAAGGCCATCGCCGCCTCGATCAGCAGGCTGACCCGGCCGTCGCGGCACCCGGTCGGCGTCATGGCTGCCGTAGACGAAGAACCGCCCCGCCTCGACCGGCGCCAGCTCGCGGCGCACCTTCGCGACCCAGTCGGTTTCCGGCAGTTCCGACACCGACGAAGGGCTTCGCCCCGAACGCTCGCCGCCAGCAGCGCCAGCCCGACCTCGTCCGGGCGGCCTCGGCGAAATAGCCGCCGATCTCCCACAGGCCCGATCCGTCCTCGATCTCGAAGACGCCGACGCCGGTGGGCTCGGGCATCAGCCGTTCGAGCGCCGCGCCCAGCGCCTCGGCGGCGATCGGGTCGGCATGCGTGGTGAAGGCGGTGAAGGTGGGCAAGGCGGAACTCCGGGGTCGCAGCGGCTATATCGGTCCTGCAGGCACCCCCGCAACCCGTGTTCCCGCAGCGACCGCGCCGCGAACCACGGCACCTGCGCCGACGATGGCCCCGTCGCCGATCTGCACACCCGGCAGCAGGATCGCGCCGCCGCCGATCCAGACATCTTCGCCAAGTGTCACCGGCAGGGCACGTTCGATCCCCAGCCCGCGCCGCGTGGCGTCGGGGTGGTGATCGGCGCAATAAATATGCACCCCCGGCCCCAGCATCGAACGCGCGCCAATCTGCACCGCGCCGCTGTCCAGGATCACCACGCCCGCGTTCAGATAGACGCGATCCGCCAGTTCGATGTTCACACCGTAACTGCAGTGAAAAGGCGCCTCGATCCAGGCGTCGTGGCCCATGTGGCCAAGCAGGTCTCGCAGTTCTGGCGCGCAGGCGCCGCGGGCGTCGGGGAGCATCCGGGCATGTGCATGGACCGCCCGGCGGGCGGCCTTGCGCATGATCTCGAAGTCATCGTCGAGACAACAGTACCAGTCGCCAGAGATCATCCGGCGACGTGCCGCTTGTGTCATTCCGCCGCGGCGACGCCCACCGGGCAGGTCACGCCGGTGCCGCCGATGCCGCAATAGCCGCCCGGGTTCTTGGCCAGGTACTGCTGGTGATAGTCCTCGGCGTAATAGAACTCGGGCGCCTCCACGATCTCGGTGGTGATCGGCGCCATAGCCCGCCTCGGTCAGGCGCGGCTGCGAACTCGGCCCTGGTCCGCTCCGCGGCGGCGCTTCTGCGCGTCGGAATAGGTATAGATGCCCGACCGGTACTGCGTGCCCATGTCGTTGCCCTGCCGCATGCCCTGGGTCGGGTCGTGGCCTTCCCAGAACACCTGCAGCAGGTCGTCGTAGGAGATCACCGTCGGGTCGTAGATCACGCGCACCACCTCGTTGTGGCCGGTCTGGCCGGTGCAGACCTCCTGGTAGGTCGGGTTCGGCGTATGCCCGCCCGCATAGCCCACCATCGTCAGCCAGACGCCGTCCAGCTTCCAGAACATCCGCTCGACGCCCCAGAAACAGCCCATGCCGAACATCGCCTCTTCCATGCCCTCGGGCACCGGCGCCTTCAGCGGGCGCTCGTTCAGAAAATGCGTTCCGCCGTCGGGATCGGCTCGCGGCGCGACCCGGCAGGGCGCGTCGGGCGTCGACCATCTCGGACTTTTTCTTGAACAGGAACATCCAGGTCTCCTTTGCGTATCACGAACAGATATAGGCGCTTGGCGCGATGAAAACTACTCTGCCGGGCTGCTCAGCAGCGCGCGTGAAACACGGTCTCGTGACCGGGACCCGGATGGCGCGGGATCAGCAGCGCCAGCACCAGCGACGTCGCCGCCATCGCCGCCGCCAGCCCGAAGACCGACGCCGGCGAGACGATCCACAGATAGCCCAGCAGCGCCGGCAGGAAGACCGCCGCGATATGGTTGATGGTGAAGGCCACGGCGGCGGTCGGCGCGATGTCGCCGGGATCGGCGATCTTCTGGAAATAGGTCTTCAGCGCGAAAGCCAGCGCGAAGAACAGGTGGTCGATGACGTACAGCGTCGCCGCCAGCACCACGCCCCAGCCGAAGAAGTAGATGCCGCCATAGGCCAGGAACACCGCGATCAGCCCGATGTATTCGAAGACCAGCGCGCGCCGCTCGCCCCAGCGCGCCACGGCGCGGCCCATCAGCGGCGCGAACACCATGTTGGCCAGGTAGTTGATCAGGAACAGCGCCGTCATCTCGTGCACCTCGAAGCCGAACCGTTCGACCATCATGAAGGCCGCGAAGACGACGAAGATCTGCCGCCGCGCGCCCGACATGAACTGCAGCGCATAGTAGAGCCAGTAGCGCCGGCGCAGCACCAACGTCTTGAGCTGCGGATGCGGCGCCTCGAACTGCGGATAGGCAAGCAGGCAGAAGACCGCGATGGCCACCGTGGCGCCGCCCGCCAGCCAGGTAGACGAAATTGTAGCTCAGATCGAAGGTCTTCCAGGTCACCACCAGCAGCCCATAGGCCAGCAGCGACGCGCCCGACCCGACCGCGACGATCCAGCCCAGCATCTGCGGCGCGCGGTCGCTTGTCGCAGCCATTGCAGTTGCAGCGACTGGTTCACCGTCTCGAAATAGTGAAACCCGATCGACGACGAGCATCGTCACCGTCAGCAGCCCGCCGAAGCTGGGAAACCAGGCGGTCACCGCGGTCGCCGCGCCCAGCATCACCAGCGAGATCAGCGCCCAGCATCTGCTCGCGCATGAAGATGATGATCGCGATCACGCCGACCGCCAGGAAGCCCGGGATTTCGCGCACCGTGTGCAGCCAGCCGATCTCGACCCCGGTGAAGCCCGCCGCCTCGATGACGAAGTTGTTCAGCAGCGCCGACCATGTGGAAAACGCGATCGGCGAGGCGATGGCCATCAGAATCAGCAAGGCAATTGGCTGTCGCCAGACCGGCAATTCCCCGGCATCGCCAAGCTTCATGATGCGTCCCATGGATCCGCTTTATGCCGCGGCGCTGGGAATGGCGAGATGTAATGATGCGGCGTCAGGCGGTGGCTTTCAGCCTTGCCGCATCGCGCGCGATGGCGCGCGCCTCGGCGCCGGCCTGCTTCAGCTGGCCATTGGGCGAGGCGTGGTAGGAACAGAAGTAAAGCCCCGGCGCGCCCGTCGCGCCACCGCTGATCCGCGGGTGGCCCCGGTCGTCCAGCACCGCCGGTTCGCCCGCAAGGATGGCCCGCAGATCGTGGTCGTACCCGGTGGCAAGGATCACCGCATCGAAGGCGGCCCGGCTGCCGTCCTCGAACGCCACGCCGCTCTTGTCGAACCGCTCGATCCCGGGATGAACCATAATCCGGCCCGCCTTGATCTGCGCCAGCGCGCCGACGTCGATCAGCGGGATCTTCCCGGTCTCCACCACCTGTTGCAGCGGCCCGGTGGCGGCCTGGCGCAATCCGTAATCCTCGGGCCGTCCGATGATCGCGCGCACCACCGGGGCGGTCAGCGCGTCGGCGACATGCGCCGGGAACAGCTTGCCCAGCAGGCCCATCGACGTGGTCGGCACCCCGAGGATTTCCTTGGGCAGGATATTGATCGGCCCGCGCACGCAGAGACCGACCTCGACTTCGGCCTGCGCCAGGTCCCGCGCGATGTCGCCGCCCGAATTGCCGAACCCCACGACAAGCACCCGCTTGCCCTTGAAGCGGGCCGGATTGCGATAGTCCGAGGAATGCAGGATGTCGCCCGTGAACGCGTCCTGACCTGGCCAGGTGGGCCGTCGCGGCGTCGCGTTCAGGCCGGTGGCGAAGACCACGATATCGGCGTGCTCCTCGCCCGCGTCATGCGCGACGCGCCAGCCGCCATTGGCGCGCGCGACCTCGGTCACCCGGGTGCTGAACCGGATATCCAGGTCGAACGCCTGTGCGTATCGTTCCAGGTAGCCGATCACGTCGGCGCGCGCGGGGTAGCGCCCCACCGATTTCGGCATCGCCATGAACGGCAGGCCCGAGCGGCCCCGCGCGGTATGCAGGTGCAGGCTGTCGTATTGACCGCGCCACGAGGCACCGACCCGGTCGCTGCGCTCCAGGATCCGCGCGGTCATCTCTGCCTGGCCAAGGCAGGCGGCCGCCGCCAGCCCGGCAGGGCCTGCGCCGATCACAATGGCATTGGTGGACTGGGTCATGGCCTAGTTGGTAGCCGCGCGCGCCGGGGCTGTCGAGCGCCGCCGCACCAACCATGGATCAAGCTACGCCGTAATCTATTTCCGGTAGCCCGACGCCGCCACGTTGCCGTGCCAGTCGTCGCCGGCCGCAGGCATGATTTCCGGCATGTCGGTCACTGCCAACGCGGCAAACAAGGCCACGCCAAGGCCGAGACCAAGCGCGATGCTCCATATCGTCCGGTCAGGCGACGGCCGTGCCGAACGGGTCCGCCGAACGGCGGGGAAAGTCTGATGATATGTCATGAGTCTTGTCCTTTTCTTGCGACGAGATCGCCGCCTGACAAGAAGATAGAGCCTCTACCCACATCAGTGAAACGAATGTTTTTTAGGTATAGCATCACTGTATGTGATGAATAGATCCCTCAGTAGAAGCTTTGCGGGTCGATGTCGATCGACAGCCGCAGGTTGGCCGGCAGCTTCACCCCGCCGACCCACTCGGCCAGCGCCGCCTGCAACGGCGCGCCCTTGTCGGCCTTGACCAGCAGCCGCACCCGGTGCCGCCCCCTGATCCGGGCGATCGGCGCCGGCGCGGGGCCGTAGACCTGCGCGCCGATCCGGCGCAGCGGCCGCGTCGTTGCGCGCCAGCACTCCGCCGATGTCGAAGACCTCCTGCACGTCGGGCGACGACAGCACGATCCCGGCCATCCGGCCGTAGGGCGGCACGCCCGCCGCGCGGCGCTCGGCGGCCTCGGCGCGCCAGAAGCCTTCCTCGTCGCCCGACAGGATGGCGCGGATCACCGGGTGTTCGGGCTGATAGGTCTGCAGCAGCGCCTCGCCGGGCTGTTCGGCGCGCCCGGCCCGCCCCGCCACCTGCCGCATCAGCTGGAACGTGCGCTCGGCGGCGCGCAGGTCCGACCCCTGCAGCCCGAGATCGGCGTCGATCACGCCGACCAGCGTCAGCAGCGGAAAGTTGTGGCCCTTGGCCACCAGCTGCGTGCCGATGATGATGTCCGCCTCGCCCGCCGCGATGGCCTCGATCTGCGCCTTCAGCGCGCGGGCCGAGCCGAAGAGGTCCGACGACAGCACCGCGATGCGCGCGTCCGGGAACAGCGCCGCGGCCTCCTCGGCCAGCCGCTCGACGCCGGGGCCGACCGGCGCCAGCCGGTCCTCGGCCTCGCAGGACGGGCAGACGGTGGGCATCGGTTTGGTCTCGCCGCACTGGTGGCAGACCAGGCGCTTGAGGAACCGGTGCTCGACCATCCGCGCATCGCAATGATCGCAGCCGATCTGGTGGCCGCAGGCCCGGCACAGCGTGATCGGCGCATAGCCACGGCGGTTGAGGAACAGCAGCGCCTGTTCGCCGCGCTCCAGCCGTTTCTCGACGGCGGCCCGCAGGGTGGGTGACACCCACCGGCTGCCCGGCAGATCCTCGACCCGCATGTCGATGGCGCGCATCTGCGGCAGGATCGCGGGGCCGAACCGGGCGGTCAGCTCCAGCCTGGCGTATTTCCCGGCCTCGGCATTGGCCCAGCTTTCCAGCGACGGCGTGGCCGAGGCCAGCACCACCTGCGCCGACGTGATCGACGCCCGCAGCACCGCCATGTCGCGCGCGTTGTAGAGCACGCCGTCTTCCTGCTTGTAGGATGTGTCGTGTTCCTCGTCGACGACGATCAGGCCCAGGTCGCGGTAGGGCAGGAACAGCGCCGAGCGCGCGCCGACGACCAGCTGCGCCCCGCCCTCGCCCACCATCCGCCAGCACCGGCGCCGCTCGGTCATGGTGACGCCGGAATGCCATTCCGCCGGGGCCGCGCCGAAGCGCGCCTCGACCCGGGTCAGGAATTCGGCCGTCAGCGCGATCTCGGGCAGCAGGACCAGCGCCTGCCGGCCCCGGCGCAGGGTTTCGGCGACGGCTTCGAGGTAGACCTCGGTCTTGCCCGATCCGGTGACGCCGCTTCAGCAGGGTGGTGCCGTAGCTCTCCGACGCGACACCGGATTCGCAGCGTCTCGGCGGCGATCGCCTGCTCCGGGGTCAGATCGACGCCGGAATAGGCCGGGTCAAGCCGCGGATAGGGCAGATCGCGCGGGCTGTCCTCCTCCGCGACGACGCCCTGCTTGACCAGGCCCTTGACGACCGAGGGCGACACCCCGGCCATCTCGGCCAGTTCCTTCAGCGTGAAGGCCAGCGCCGCCGTAGTCCGACAGCGCCGCGACGACCCGGCGGCGGGCGTCGGTCTCGCGGTCGGGCGCGCCCGCGCCCCAGCCGGTAGATCTTGCGCATCGAGGGCGGATCGCCCAGGCCCGGCGAGCGTGTCGCCAGCCGCAGCATCGCGGGCATCGGGGTCAGGGTGTAATCGGCGGCCCGGGCCAGGAACTCCTGCATCTCGGCCGCGCATCGGCACCGCGTCGAGCACCCGGATCACCGACCGCACCTTGGCGTAGATCGAAATCGCCGCGCCCCGGCCCCCAGACCACGCCCAGCACCTTGCGCGGCCCCAGCGGCACCTCGACGAACGCGCCCAGGTGGCAGCCGCCCTCGGGCGCCTTGTAATCCAGCATCCGGTCCAGCGGCTGCGTGGTCAGCACGCCAACCAGATCGCCTTCGTCGAAGAACGATCCGGCGCTCATCCGGTCATGCCCCGCCGGCACCGCCAGTCCGCCTTGCCGGAACCGATCGCGCCGTCAGTCTGCACCGCCTCCTCCGATTTCACTCTTTGCACTCCCACATTGCATTGGGCTATCACTGGACCGACCGCAAGCACGAGCCCCAAGGAGCCGCTGACCCATGAAATTCTTCGTCGATACCGCCGACATCGACGCCATTCGCGAACTGAACGAGCTTGGCATGGTCGACGGGGTCACCACCAACCCCTCGCTGATCATGAAATCCGGTCGCGACATCAAGGAAGTCACCAAGGAAATCTGCGACATGGTCGACGGCCCGGTCAGCGCCGAGACCGTGGCGCTGGATGCCGACGGCATGATCGCCGAGGGCCGCGAACTGGCCAAGATCGCCGACAACATCGCCATCAAGGTGCCGCTGACCTGGGACGGGCTGAAGGCCTGCAAGGTGCTGACCGGCGAGGGCCACATGGTCAACGTGACGCTCTGCTTCTCGGCCAACCAGGCGCTTGCTGGCCGCCAAGGCGGGGGCGACGTTCATCTCGCCGTTCATCGGGCGGCTCGACGACCTGAACCTCGACGGGATGGACCTGATCGCCGACATCCGCCAGATCTACGACAACTACGGCTTCGAGACGCAGATCCTCGCCGCCTCGATCCGCACGTGCCAACCACATGTCCGAAGCCGCCAAGATCGGCGCCGACGTGGCCACGGCGCCGCCCGACGTGATCAAGACGATGGCCAGCCATGTCCTGACCGACAAGGGGCTGGAAGGCTTCCTGGCCGACTGGGCCAAGACCGGGCAGAAGATCCTCTAGGCCCGGAACAGGGGCACCCCGGTACCGCCGGGCACGCGAATTACGCCGATACCGCCAGGATCGACGGTTCACGCCGCACCTCGCAGCTTTCGCGCGGGCATATCCGGCAGCTCGACCCGATCCGCTGTGCGGCGATGTCCGGTGCCTCGATGCGTTCTGCGGGCAGGATCAGCATCGTCGCTTGATAGACCGGCGCGACATTGAAATCGCCGCCGGTCTGCGGCTGCGCGATGGCGCAGGTCAGGAACCGCAGCGAATCGCGCCCGGCCATTTCCACCATCACGCGGATCGGCACCATGGGCCGGTTCAGTGCCTGGTAAAGCGGCCACAGCGGACAGGTCGCGCCGACGCGGGGCAGCACGAACCCCTCGGTCGGCTTGCGGAAGGTTAGCATGCCGGACCCGTCGCAGCACACCAGGCCGATGGGCGGCTGGCCATTGGCCTCGGGCAGCGTCGCGATCCGCCGCATCGCCGCGGCGGCATCTGTGCCGAACTGCGCGGCCAGTACCAGCGGATCGTAGCCCGCCGCGGCGGCCGCCCCGGCAAAAGCCGCCTGCGGCATCCGCTCCGCATCGGCGCGGTAGCGGGAAAGGTAACGCGAAGCCAGGTCCCGCGCCGCGCGGCTTTTGATCTGGGGGGCGTCGCGCAGTACGGTCTCGGTCTCGGCGGGCAGGGCGCGTTCCAGCTCGGACAAGTGAAAGCCGCGCGCGGTCAGCCATAACTCGACCTCGTCCTGCGGCGTGCTGGCACCCAGGTCCTTCTCGGACGCCTCGTCGAGATAGCGCACCAGCGCCTGCGCGCCCTCTGCCAGCCGGGTGCTGTCCTCGGCCAGGTTGCGGTGGAACCGGTCGCGCCACGCGCCCGCGATGTCGCGGGTGTCGGCCAGGATCGAGGCGGTGGCGTTGACTCGCCGTGACGCTGCTGAGCAGCTCGTGCAGCGAGGCCGCCAAATGCGGGTCGTGCGCAATCCGGTCGCTGAGCATCTCGACGGTATGTTCCAGCGCCGCGATCTGCCGGCGCTGGGTCACCACCAGTTCGGCCCAGCCGCCGAACTGCCCGGCGAACTCCTCGACCCGGTCAACCTCGACCTGCACGTCCTGCACCCGCGCCGCGGCGTCGCGCAGCGCCGCGATCACCGTCGCCTCGGCGCCTTCGGCCAGCTGGCCGGCGTCGATGTCCAGTGCCCGGCGCCAGCGTCACCAGCAGCTTGCCGCCGATTCTGCGCTTGTTGTGCTCGATCAGGTTCAGGTAGGCGGGCGAGATGCCGACTGTTTGCGCTAGCGCCGATTGCTTGAGGCCAAGCACCAGGCGCCGTTCGCGGATACGGCTGCCGATCAGGGTCGAGGCGGGCATCTGTCGAAGTCCCTGTTTCCGAACGGTTTCCGCATTGCAGCGAAAAATAACTTTACAAGAATTTTACGCATTCTTGTGTATTTCTTTACAAGAATATTCTTTCGTTAAAGGCATTTGTTGCGAGATTTTCGAAAACACCCCACTAATGCAGGCATCCTGTAAAAGGGGTGCGGTGGGTGCTGGGAGGTGCCTCCGACAAGTTTACGTAACGGGAGGATATCAATGTCCAAATCTAACTTCACGCGTCGCGGCCTGCTGAAGACCGGCGCCGGTGCCGGTGCCGCGCCTGGCAATGCCGACGATCTTCACCGGCGCGACCTGGGCGGCCAGCCACACCGGCTTTACCAACGCGCCGACCGGCGACACGGTGACGCTCGGCTTCAACGTGCCGCAGACCGGTCCCTACGCCGAAGAAGGCCTTGACGAACTGCGCGCCCAGGAGCTTGCCGTCGCAGCACCTCAACGGCGAAGGCGACGGCGGCATGCTGAACACCTTCTCGCTCGAAGGTGCTCGACGGCACCGGCATCCTCGGCAAGAAGGTCGAGTTCGTGACCGGCGACACCGCAGACCAAGTCCGACGCCGCGCGCGCCTCGGCCCAGTCGATGATCGAAAAGGACGGCGTCATCATGATCAACGGCGGCTCGTCCTCGGGCGTGGCCATTGCCGTGCAGGGCCTCTGCCAGGAGGCCGGCATCATCTTCATGGCCGGTCTGACCCACTCGAACGACACCACCGGCAAGGACCGCAAGGCCAACGGCTTCCGCCACTTCTTCAACGGCTACATGTCGGGCGCCGCGCTCGGCACCGGTGCTTGAGAAAGAGCTTGGCGCAGACCGCCGCGCCTATCACCTGACCGCCGACTACACCTGGGGCTGGACCCAGCAGGAATCGATCGCAGAACGCGACCGAGGCCGTCGGCTGGGAGACCGCCAACAACGTGCTGACCCCGGTCGGCGCCGGCGACTTCTCGTCCTACATCACGCCGGTTCTGCAACTCGGGCGCCGACGTGCTGGTCCTGAACCACTACGGCGGCGACATGGTCAACTCGCTGACCCAGGCGGTGCAGTTCGGCCTGCGCGACAAGCAGGTCAACGGCAAGGACTTCGAGATCGTCGTGCCGCTCTACTCGGAACTGATGGCCGCCGGTGCCGGCGCGAACATCAAGGGCGTGCTTCGGCTCGATGAACTGGAACTGGCAGCTGCAGGACGAAGGCACCCAGGCCTTCGTCAAGTCGTTCGGCGAGAAGTACGGCCGTCCGCCTTCGGGCTCGGCGCACACCTGCTACGTGCAGACCCTGCTCTACGCCGATGCCGTGACCCGGCCGGCACGCTTCGCGCCCTGCGCAGTGGTCGAGGCCCTCGAAGGCTTCGAGTTCGACGGCCTGGGCAACGGCCCGACGCTCTACCGTGCCGCAGATCACCAGTGCTTCAAGGACGTGCTGGTCGTGCGGGCACCGAGAACCCGACCAGCGAATACGATACGCTCGAAATCGTCGAGGTCACCCCGGTCGCGCAGGTCACCTATCCGCCCGATCACCCGATGTTCGGCGGCGCCGAGGCCTCGCTGGGCGCGTGCAACAACGGCGCGTAAGCGCCGACTCACAAACCTTCGCAGGCCGGGCATCGAACCCGGCCTGCCCCTGGCCCGACCGGCGCATTTCCGCGTGTTACCAGGCCTTCCGATGATCCAAAGGTGGGGACCATGGACGCCATTCTCCTGCAAATTCTGAACGGGCTGGACAAGGGCTCGGCCTATGCGCTGATCGCCCTCGGCCTGACGCTGATCTTCGGCACGCTCGGCGTGGTCAACTTCGCCCACGGCGCGCTGTTCATGATCGGCGCCTTCTGCGCCGTCACCCTGCAACGCGTCCTGTCGCTCAGCTATTCGAGCGATCGACGAGACCAAGACGGACTTCCTGGGCAATCCGCTGGAGGTCAAGACGCCCTACGTCGAAGGCTGGTTCGGCCCCGAGTTCGGCGCAAGCATCATCGACTGGTCGGTGCCGCTGGCGATCCTGTTCGCGATCCCGGTGATGCTGCTGGTCGGCTTCGTCATGGAACGCGGCCTGATCAAGCACTTCTACAAGCGCCCCCACGCCGACCAGATCCTGGTGACCTTCGGCCTGGCCATCGTGCTGCAGGAAATCATCAAGTATTTCTACGGCGCCAACCCGATCCCGACCCCCGCCCCCGCCGCGCTTGCCGGCTCGTTCGACTTCGGCGTGCTGCTCGGGCTTCGATCCCGAACGCCATCGTCTACCCCTACTGGCGGCTGGTCTACTTTGCTCTTCGCCGCGTTCATCATCGGCGCCGTCTTTGCCTTCCTGCAGTTCACCACCTTCGGCATGGTGGTGCGCGCCGGCATGGCCGACCGCGAAACCGTGGGCCTGCTCGGCATCAACATCGACAAGCGCTTCACCATCATGTTCGGCATCGCCGCCGCGGTCGCCGGGCTTGCCGGGGTGATGTACACGCCGATCCTGTCGCCGAACTATCACATGGGCATGGACTTCCTGGTGCTCAGCTTCGTCGTGGTCGTCGTCGGCGGCATGGGCTCGCTGCCCGGCGCCGTCGCCGCCGGGCTTCCTGCTCGGCATCCTGCAAAGCTTCGCCTCGATGAACGAGGTCAAGGCGCTCATCCCCGGCATCGACCAGATCATCATCTATCTGGTCGCCATCATCATTCTGCTGACCCGTCCGCGCGGCCTGATGGGCCGCAAAGGCGTGATGGAGGACTAAGCCATGCTGGGACTTAGCCAAAAAAGACACCCGGTTGTTCCTGATCGTCGTTGCACTGACCGTGCTGACGCCGTTCATCCTGCAACCCTTCCCCGAAGGCTCGGCCTGGCGCAGTTCAACGCGGGCTACCCGGACCTGATGCAGCGGTTCGTGATCTTCGGCATCTTCGCGATCGGCTTCAACATCCTGTTCGGCCTGACCGGCTACCTGTCCTTCGGCCACGCCGCCTTCCTCGGCGTCGGCTCCTACTCCGCGGTCTGGATGTTCAAGCTGCTGAGCTAGAACGTGCTGCCGGCCCTGCTGCTGGCGGTCGATCGTGCTCGGGCATGTTCGCGCTGGTCATCGGCTACGTCTCGCTGCGCCGCTCGGGCATCTACTTCTCGATCCTGACGCTGGCCTTCGCGCAGATGTCCTACAACCTGGCCTATTCGGTGCTGACGCCGATCACCAACGGCGAGACCGGCCTGCAGGTCTATTCCAACGACCCGCAGTTCCTGATGGGCGCCAGACGAGCCTGCACAGCACCGCACTTCTTCGGCCTCGAGATGTCGAAGTCCTATATGCTGGACCTCGGCGGCTGGTCGTTCACCTTCAACTCCGGCTACTACTTCGCGGCGATCATCTTCATCGCGATGTTCTACCTCTCGATCCGCATCTTCCGCTCGCCCTTCGGCATGATGCTGCGGGCGGTCAAGTCGAACCAGCACCGGATGAACTACACCGGCCTGAACACGCGCCCCTACACGCTGGCGGCCTTCGTGATCTCGGGCATGTATGCCGGTCTGGCCGGCGGCCTGCTGGCCGCGATGGACCCGCTGGCCGGCGCCGAGCGGATGCAGTGGACCGCCAGCGGCGAGGTGGTGCTGATGACCATCCTCGGCGGCGCCGGCACGCTGCTCGGCCCGGTCCTCGGCGCCGGCTTCATCAAGTACTTCGAGAACATCTTCTCGAAGATCAACGACAACGTGCTGCACGGCTGGTTCGCCTTCCTGCCCGACGGGCTGGAGGACTTCATGGTCGCCATCATCCACCCCTTCGTCGGCAAGGGCTGGCACCTGACGCTGGGCCTGCTGTTCATGCTCGTCGTCATCTTCCTGCCCGGTGGCCTGGTCGAAGGCGGTCAGCGCATCGCGCAGGCTCTTCCGCCGCCGCAAGAAAGCCGCCGGCGACGGACCCGAGCATCAGCCCGAACACGCAGCCCACGCGGCCGAATAAGGAGAACCGAACATGGGAATCCTTGAAGTCAAAGGCGTCAACAAGCGCTTCGGCGGCCTGCAGGCGCTGGGCGACGTGAACCTCAGCGTCGAGGAAAACACCGTCCACGCCATCATCGGCCCGAACGGCGCCGGCAAGTCGACCCTGCTGAACTGTTCTGGTCGGCAAGCTGATCCCGGACACCGGATCGGTGATGTTCGACGGCCAGTCGGTGCTGGGGCGCAAGCCGCACGAGATCAACCAGATGGGCATCAGCCGCGTGTTCCAGACGCCCGAGATCTTCGCCGATCTGACCGTGCTCGAAAACGTGATGATCCCGTGCTTCGCCAAGCGCGACGGCGCGTTCCGGCTGCACGCCTTCGAGAGCGGTCGCGCAACGAGACGGACATCATCGAAAAGGCCGAGCAGATGCTGACCGACGTCAACATGCATCGACAAGCGGCGACATGCATCGCGGCAGCCTGTCGCGCGGCGACAAGCGGCGGCTGGAAATGGCGATGTGCCTGGTGCAGGAGCCGCAGCTGCTGCTGCTCGACGAACCGACCGCCGGCATGGCGCGCGCCGACACCAACAACACCATCGACCTGCTGAAGGAGATCAAGGACAAGCGCGACATCACCATGGCGATCATCGAGCACGACATGCACGTCGTGTTCTCGCTGGCCGAGCGGATCACCGTGCTGGCCCAGGGCACGCCGCTGGTCGAGGACACGCCCGAAAACATCAAGGGCCATCCGAAGGTCCAGGAAGCCTATCTTGGCGAGGCGCGCCTGACATGACCCATGACCGAAGACCCAGCTCGACGGCAACTGCGAACGTCCCGGACTTTCAGCAAGCACGCCAACCAGGCGGCGACGGCCCCGGCCTATTTCTCGGTCTGGGACATGCACGCCTACTACGGCGAAAGCTACATCGTGCAGGGCGTCAGCTTCAACGTCCACGAGGGCGAGATCCTCGCGCTTCTGGGCCGCAACGGCGCCGGCAAGACCTCGACCCTGCGCGCCATCGCCCGGCTCGACAACCCGCGCCTGACGCACGGCGAAATCTGGCTCGACCACAAGCCGCTGCACAAGATGAAAGCCTATCGAGGCCGCGCCGGCCGGCATCTCGCTGGTGCCCGAAGACCGGCGCATCATCCCCGGCCTGACGGTCGAGGAAAACCTCGAACTGGCGCAGATCGCTCCGCCCATCGGCTGGTCGCTCGAGCGGATCTACGAACTGTTCCCGCGCCTCGGCGAACGCCGCAAGCAGGAAGGCGTGACGCTGTCGGGCGGCGAGCAGCAGATGCTCGCCATCGCCCGCGCGCTTGGCCCGCGACATCAAGGTGCTGCTGCTCGACGAACCCTACGAGGGCCTCGCCCCGGTCATCGTCCACGAGATCGAGAAGACGCTGAACATCATCAAGGAACAGGGCATCACCACCGTCATCGTCGAACAGAACGCGATCGCGCGCGCTGAAGCTGGCCGACCGCGCCGTGATCCTCGACACCGGCACGGTCGTCTTCGACGGCACCGCGCAGGAGGTGCTCGACAACGAGGCTCTGCGCGCCGAATATCTGGCGATCTGAGCGACTGCCCGCCCCGGGCCTGCCCCGGGGCCTCGCCGCCTCAACCAAGAGGTCCCGGAGCCTGCCCCGGGACGGGACACCTCAAGACCAAGGGACCTGAAACCATGATCGAACACAGCGACGAAATTCACGCCCCCTCGGACGATTTCATCCAGAACGCCCACGTCAATCCGCAGCAGTACAAGGAGATGTACGCCGCATCGGTCGACGACCCGGATGCGTTCTGGGGCGAGCACGGCAAGCGGCTCGACTGGATCAAGCCCTACACAAAGGTGAAGAACACCACCTTTCAGCACCCGGACGTCTCGATCAAATGGTACGAGGACGGCACGCTGAACGTCGCCGCCAACTGCATCGACCGGCACCTCGCGACCCGCGGCGACCAGACCGCGATCATCTGGGAACCCGACGATCCCGAGGCCGACGCCAAGCACATCACCTACAACGAGCTGCACGACCGACGTCTGCAAGCTCGCCAATGTTCTGAAAGAGCATGGGCGTCGGCAAGGGCGACCGCGTCGTCCTCTACATGCCGATGATCCCCGAAGCCGCCTATGCCATGCTGGCCTGCGCCCGCATCGGCGCGATCCATTCCATCGTCTTCGCGCGGCTTCTCGCCCGACGCGCTGGCCGCCCGCGTCAACGGCTCCGACGCCAAGGTCGTCGTCACCGCCGACGAGGCCCCGCGCGGCGGGCGCAACACGCCGCTGAAGGCCAATGCCGACAAGGCCTTCGCCAAGGTCGAACACGATTGCAAGATGCTGGTCGTCAAGCGCACCGGCGGCGACATCGCCATGGAGGACGGCCGCGACCACTGGCTGCACGAGATGGAGGCAAGCGTCGCCGACGACCTGCGAGCCGGAAGCGATGAACGCCGAGGACCCGCTGTTCATCCTCTACACCTCCGGCTCGACCGGCAAGCCCAAGGGCGTGGTGCACACCACCGGCGGCTACCTGGTCTATGCCGCGATGACCCACGAGTACATCTTCGACTACCACGACGGCGACGTCTTCTGGTGCACCGCGGACGTCGGCTGGGTCACCGGCCACAGCTACATCGTCTACGGCCCGCTGGCCAACGGCGCCACCACGCTGATGTTCGAAGGCGTGCCGACCTACCCCGACGCCGGGCCGGTTCTGGGCAGGTCTGCGACAAGCACAAGGTCAACCAGTTCTACACCGCCCCGACCGCGATCCGCGCGCTGATGGCGCAAGGGCACGCGAGTCGGTCGAGCAGTACGACCTGTCGCACGCTCAAGCGTGCTCGGCACGGTCGGCGAGCCGATCAACCCCGAGGCCTGGAACTGGTACACACGACGTCGTCGGCAAGGGCAACGTGCCCGATCGTCGACACCTGGTGGCAGACCGAAACCGGCGGCCACCTGATGACCCCGCTGCCCGGCGCCATCCCGACCAAGCCCGGCTCGGCGACCCTGCCGTTCTTCGGCGTCCAGCCGGTGATCCTCGACCCGACCACCGGCAAGGAGATCACCGACGACCGAAGCCGAAGGCGTGCTGTGCATCAAGGACAGCTGGCCCGGCCAGATGCGCACCGTCTACGGCGATCACGAGCGCTTCGTGAAGACCTATTTCAGCGACTACAAGGGCTACTACTTCACCGGCGACGGCTGCCGCCGCGACGCCGACGGCTACTACTGGATCACCGGCCGCGTCGATGACGTGATCAACGTCTCCGGCCACCGCATGGGCACCGCCGAGGTCGAAAGCGCGCTGGTCGCGCATCCCAAGGTCGCCGAGGCCGCCGTCGTCGGCTATCCGCACGACATCAAGGGCCAGGGCATCTACTGCCTACGTCACCCTGATGGACGGCGAGGAACTACACCGACGAGCTGCGCAAGGAACTGAGCGACTGGGTCCGCAAGGAGATCGGCCCGATCGCCAAGCCGGACCTGATCCAGTGGGCGCCGGGCCTGCCCAAGACCCGCTCGCGGCAAGATCATGCGCCGCATCCTGCGCAAGATCGCCGAGAACGACTACGGCAGCGCTCGGCGACACCTCGACCTTGGCCGAACCCGCAGGTCGTCGACGACCTGATCGAGAACCGCATGAACCGCTAACTACGGACCTCACTCCCCCGTAGGGTGGGCACAACCCACCACCCCGGCACCAACAAAGCCCCGCCCGAAACGGCGGGGTTTTTCCACATCTCAACCAGCACCGACCCAGCCGGTCCAGCGACGGCCCGTGGGCTGGCGCACCGACGGTTAGACAGACCACTTGATGGTGCAAAGGTCTTCCATGCTCCAGCGAATGCGCCAACCTCACCAAAGCGCCAGCCCGCCTCTCGGCGATTGCCTGCAATCGCCTGCCGGCAACACATTGCTATGCAATGTGTGAGAGGAGGAACGGGCCGTCGCTGGACCGGCGGCTACGCCTTGATTCCGGTCCGGGGATCCCCTTCCAATGCCTCCAGATTGCCCAGCATGCGGTTTTTGACTAACGTCGTGCCATTGAGAAAAAAATGGGTTTGGCTGCACACCATGATCGGCGACCTGATCAAGATTTTTGGAACCGTCTAATCCGCCCAAACAGATCAGGAACGCAAAGATCGCGAACGGGAACTGATTTCAGCCGTCCAAATTGAAATCCGCACGCTCTTCGATGACCCAAAGTACCCCAGACGTCGACGTGCGTTCGGGCAATTCGCCAAAGACTGGCGATCTTCGACAACGACCCCGACAAGCTGACGCAATTCCTGTTCATGATGAACGCACGCCGTGCCCAGTGGCGACGGCGATGATGCGATGTGGGAACAGAACACCAAAGCCATCGTCGCCTATTTCTCAGACAAGGGACAAAAGACCTGCCCCAAAGGATGGAGCCCTTTTGAGGAGGCGAAAGACCGCTTTGTCATAGGGGCAAGCTTCAAATATCCGGAGGTTGTTATGACGGGCGGCGAGAAAACTGTGACATTGGACAGCGTTCAAATCCCGAAACATTCTCATATTATTTCAGGGCATCGTCATAGCTATGTCGATTGGGCATTTGGTTCAGTAAATTCCGGAGGTTGGGTTTTCCAAGGCGGAAATCAGAACTTTAACATTGAAAGAAGTGTCCGAAATTCTTCTGAAGATGGTGGCGGACGCACAAGTAACGTCGGTGACAACCAACCCCACAACAACATGCCCCCCCTACATCGCCCTCTACTTCTGCAAGAAGGACTGAGGATCACCGTCCCGGCCCCCGAGCCTGGACCTCCCTCTCTGTCCCCTAAGCGACAAGGCCCGGCATGGAATCCCCGACCTGACAGGCCCGCGCCCCTGCGGCATAACACCCGGCATCGCATCAAGACATTTCCAGGGGCCACCCGCCATGACCAGCTTCATCAACGTTCCCAATCCATTCCTCTTCGAAATGATCGGCGTCGCGGGTTTCGGCCTTTACGTGATGAACTACACGCTGCTGACGTTCCACAAACTGCACAGCCACGATGCGATCTACTTCGCCATAAACCTGGTCGCCGCCTCGATGGTGCTCTGCGGCCTGATGGTCAGCTTCAACCTCGCCTCGGCGATGATCCAGGCGTTCTGGGTGGTGATCTCCTTCGCCGCCATCATCGTCAGGCTGAAGCGGCGCGCGGCGGCGGCGCTGCACCGCGCCGATGACGAGGTCGAGGCTAAGACGGCCCCACATCCCGACCTGTTGCGCGCCGTCTGACGGCGCAACCGCCCCCGCAACTCCTCGCTTGCACGGCCCCGCGGTCTTGCCCACAATCCGCGCCATGAACGGTGCCGAAACCCTCGTCAAGACGCTGCTGCGGAACGGTGTGGACACCGTCTTCGCCAACCCCGGCACGTCCGAGATGCACTTCGTCGCCGCCCTCGACGCGCATCCCGACATGCACTGTCACCTGTGCCTCTTCGAAGGCGGCACGACCGGTGCCGCCGACGGCTACTTCCGCATGAAGCGCGATATCGCCGCGACCCTGCTGCACCTCGGCCCCGGCTTCGGCAACGCGTTCGCCAATGCCCACAACGCCCGGAAAGCCAATTCCGGGCTGCTCAACATCGTCGGAGAGCACGCCACCCGCCACCTGGCCTACGAGAGCCCGCTGAAGGGCGACATCGAGGGCATCAGCCGGGCCGTCAGCCATTGGACACGCACCGCGCCCGACGCCGCCTCCGTCGCCACCGACGGTGCCGCTGCGATCCGCGCGGCGCGCAGCATGGGCGGCCAGGTCGCCACCTTGATCCTGCCCGCCGACACCGCCTGGACCGAAGCCACCGGCCCCGCCGACAGCCCCGCCCCGCCGCCGCTGCACCGCCCTTCGCAGGCTCGCATCGAGGCTGCCGCCCGCGCCCTCGGCCAGCCCGGCGCCGTGCTGATGATCGGCGGCTCCGCGCTTTTCGGCGAGGACCGGCTGCTTGCGGGCCGGATCGCCGCCCGGACCGGCTGCCGCCTGATGGCCGACACTCTGCTGCCGCGCCTCTCGAACGGCGCGGGTGCAGCGCGGCTGCACCGTTTGCCCTATCCCGTGGGCCCCAAGATCGAGGCGATGAAGGGCACGAAGACGATCACCCTGGTCGGCTGCGACCGCCCGGTCGCCTTCTTCGCCTATCCCGGCAAGCCCAGCCTGCCCGAACCGCCCGATTGCACCACCGACGCGCTCTGCCGCCCCGAAATGGACATCCGCTGGACGCTGCCGGCGCTGGCCGACGCCCTGGACGCCGATGCCGCCCAGCCAGATACCGAACGGCTTGACCTGCCCGCCCTGCCAACCGGCAGCCTGACGCTGGAAAAGGTCGGCCAGGCGCTGGCGCACCTGTTCCCGGAAAACGCGATTGTGGTGAACGAAAGCGTCACATCGGGCCTCCAGCTCCTGCCGCATCTGAACGCCGCGCGTCCGCATGACCTGCTGGGCGGCACCGGCGGCGCCATCGGGCTTTGCCTGCCCTGCGCCAGCGGCGCCGCCGTGGCCTGCCCGGACCGCAAGGTGATCGCGCTGACCGGCGACGGCTCGGCCATGTACACGCTGCAATCGCTCTGGACCATGGCGCGTGGCGGGCTTGACGTGACGGTGATCGTCTTCGCCAACCGCGGCTACCAGATCCTGCGCGATGAACTGGCCAATGTCGGCGTGCAAAGCTACGGCGCCAATGCCCAGGCCATGTTCGACGTCGAGAACCCGGCGCTTGACTGGGTGGCGCTGGCCAGGGGCCACGGCCTGCCTGCGCGACGGACGCCGGACATGGACAGCTTCGCCAAGGCCCTGTCCCACGGCCTTGCCAGTGGCGGCCCGTCGCTGATCGAGGTACCCTGCCCGGTCACCTGAGACGCCGCACTTACGCCTCGACCAGGCACGGAATGACCTTGTTACCAACATTTTTCGTCAACTTTTAAGCATTAGACTGCTGTTCGGAACGCGGGCCGGAATGCGCGAAGACGCACCGGTCCGGGTCGCTGACAGGCAAGGACGGCAGCACATGGATTTGTTCTTTCTCGGCAACGCCCTGCTGATGTTCGGCGCGTTCGCGCTGCAATTCGGCATGATGGGCGACGACGACGAGGCTGCGACCGCCGACCCCGCCGACCCGGCGTCCAACACCGGACCGGTCCCGCTATACGATCCCGTCGACTACGCCTCGCAAGAGCTTGGAACCGCCGGCAACGACGTGTTCGACCTCGCCGCCAGTCCCCTCGGCGGGGCGGTCTTGCTGGGCGCGGGCGACGATATCCTCGATGCCGGGATCGACGACGACTATGCCGAAGGCGGCGCGGGCAACGACCAGATGTCGATGCGTCCGGGCGACGACATCGCGCTGGGCGGCAACGGCGGGGCCGATAGCCTCGATAGTGGCGACGACAACGATGTGATTTACGGCAATAATGCCGAGGCCCCCGGCCTGGTCGACGATGGCAACGACACCCTGTCGGGCGGCAACGGCGACGACGCGCTGCACCTTGCCGGCGGCGACCAGGGAACCGGCGGCGCCGGGGCCGACAGCTTCATGCTTTACGATCCCGGCGACAGCGGTGCGGTCGCGCAGGTCACTGATTACAACGCCGACGATGACGTGATCGGAGTGATCTACACGCCGGTGACCGATCCCGACACCGGCGATCCGGTGACCCCCGATGTGACGGTGGCCGCGAGCGACGACGGCACGGCGGGCATCGTCTCGCTGAACGGGGTCGAGATCGCGCAGATCACCGGCGGCCAGTCCCTGACCCCGGCGGATATCGCGCTGCTCCCCGAAGAGACCGTGTGACCCGGCAAGGCGCTCAGGATTTCAGCCGGTAACCGCTGCGCAGCCAGGTCCAGCAGGTCAAGAGCACCAACATCGTCACCACGCCGACCACCGCAAGCCCCAGCCAGGCGGAACTGTCGGACCGCCCCAGCATCCCGTACCGTGCCCCGTCGATCAGGTAGAACACCGGGTTCCAGTGGGTCAGCACCTGCATCGCGGGCGGCAGCGTCTCGATCGAGTAGAAGGTGCCCGACAGGAACGACAGCGGCGTGATGATGAAATTGGTGATCGCTGCCATCTGGTCGAACTTCTGCGCTAGGATCGCCGCGACCATGCCCAGCGCGCCCAGGAACGCGCCGCCGAGGACGACGAAGACCAGCACCCAGGCGGGATGCGCCACCCCGGCCCCCAGCACCAGCACCATCATCGCCAGCACGCCCGCCGCCACGAAGACCCCGCGCGCAACCGCCCCCGCCAGGTAGCCGATCACCAGTTCGCCCGGCGACAGCGGCGGCATCAGCGTGTCGACGATGTTGCCCTGCACCTTCGCCGCCATGATCGACGACGAAGTGTTGGCGAAGGCGTTCTGGATCACCGTCATCATCAGGATGCCGGGGGCCAGGAACTGCACGAAGGACACGCCCATCACCTCGCCCCGGCTCGGCCCGATCGCCAGTGAGAACACCGCCAGGAACAGCCCGGCGGTGATCAGCGGCGCCAGCAGCGTCTGGGTCCACACCGCCAGGAACCGCCGCACCTCGCGCGCCGCCAGGGTCCACAAACCCAGCCAGTTGACCCGCCCGAACCGGCGGATGCCCATTTCGATGTCGTCTGCCATGCGTGGCCCTTTTGCCGAAGCCGCCTTCGGGGCGCTTGTATCCGCTCGTCCGGTGACTACAATAGAGCGCTGAGAGATTTGACCAGAACGACAGGCCCCGGCGGGCGGATGCGCCCCTGCCGACTGTCGTTTTTGACTTGGAGTGGTGCGATGTCCTGGACCGACGAACGCGTGGAACTGCTGAAGAAGATGTGGGGCGACGGCCAGAGCGCCAGCCAGATCGCCAAGGAACTGGGCGGCGTGACGCGCAACGCGGTGATCGGCAAGGTGCATCGCCTGGGCCTGTCGAACCGCGCCGGCGGCAGCGCCGGTGGCCGCCCAAGGCCAGCGCCAAGGACAAGCCCGGCGCCGAAGAGACCAAGGCCGAAACCGCTGCCGCGCCCGTCGAGGACAAGGCCGACGATCCGGCACCGCCGATGTCGGCCGCCCGCCGCGCGATCATCCCCGCCGGCCAGCCGCTGCCGCCGCAGCCCTCGGCCAACGAGATCAGCCCCGAGGCGCTGGCAAGCGTGCGCGAGGTCGAGAAGAAGGCGAAGAAGATCAGCCTGATGGAACTGACCGAGCGGACCTGCAAATGGCCGATCGGCGATCCCGCGACCGACGATTTCTGGTTCTGCGGCCTCGGCGTCCAGGCCGGAAAGCCCTATTGCGAGGCCCATGTCGGCGTGGCCTTCCAGCCGATGAGCGCGCGGCGCGACCGCCGCCGGTAGGGCGTTCAACCAGTCTGATCCAACGGAAACGCCTGCCGGCGTTACGCGATGTGCGCTGCGCGCGGTCGGTGCCCCGCCGCGCCGTCAGTTCCGCCCGCCCAGCAGGTCCAGCAAGCCCGTCGCGCGCACGCTCTTCCAGTTCCTTCTTCAGCACGTCGTCGATATCCTCCTTGGTCTGGATATCGACGCCCAGTTCCTCGTTCAGCCGCTCGATCACCGCCTCTTCCGCCTGCTCCTTGACCTTCTCCACCTCGACCTCGATCCGCTCTTCTGCCAGCGATTCCAGGTCCAGCCGGAATTTCGGATTGGCCCAGGTCCCGGTGATCAGCACCGGTACCCGGATGCCGCCACCCGTCTGGCCTTCCAGCCGATAGTCCAGTGTCTGCGCGCCCAGCCCGATGCGCCCCTTGCCGGAAGCCGTGATCAGCGGCGCCAGAAACGCCAGGTCGGCATTCGTCAGCACCCCCTGATCGACCGTGAAGGTCGCGCCGATGCTCTCGAAAATCGTCTTGGCCCCCTCGCCGATATAGGACGCGTCAAGGTTTCGCAGCATCCCCACCAGGTCGAGCCCCGCAATCTCTCCCTGCCCGAACTTGATCGCCCCCTCGCCGCTCAGGCTGTTCATCAGCGCATCGACCGAATTGCCGACGCCCAGCAGGTTCATCCGCACGTCACCCGTGGTCTGCAACCGGTCCCAATCGGCCAGTTGCACCAGCAGCGGCTTGATCCGCACGCCCTTGCCCGACAGGTCGGCCCGCGTCGACAGCCCGCCGCGGCTGTTGACGACGAGAGTGCCGGTAACCGTGCCGTCATAGGCCTGGATCTCGCGGATTTCCGTCACCGCCCGGCCCTTGTCGAGCGTGACAAGGATGTTGGTCCGCCCCAGTTGCGCCAGGCCGAGGTCTACGCTTGCCGCCGCCAGCGCGATCTCGGCATCGACCGCCTGCAGGCCGCTGACGTCGATCGGGTCGCGCGACCAGCCGCTCGCCGCCTCCGCCGATCCGGTCCCGGACGCGCCGTCCTCGTCGGTCACCGCCTCCGACAGGTCCAGCGCCCCCGCCGACAGCGTCGCGACGATCCTCGGCCGTTCGCGCCAGGGTGATATCCGCAGCCCCGGTCAGCGTGTTCTGGTCCAGCCGGATCGTGGCGTCGCGCAGGGTGATCGCCCCCGCCTCGCGTCACCGTCACCTCGCCCGACACCACCGCTTCCCGGCCCAGCCCGCGCGGCAGATCGGGTGCCGCCAGGCCCATCAGCGCGAACAGCGCGCCCATGTCGTCAAGCTCGGCCTCCAGCCGTCCGCCCGCCGCCACCGGGTCGAGCCCGGCGCGGCCCTGGAACGCCACCTTGTTGCCGCCGACCGCGAACTCTGCCGTCACCGGCACCGCACCTGCGCCCAGGAAGCGCCGCGAAGGCGGCGATCTGCCCGGTCACGGCAAAGCGCTGCCCGTTCATCACCGCCGCAAGGTCAAGATCGGCGGCGCCCTCGAAATCCGGCAGACGCAGCGTGGCGTCCACCGATGACAACTCGGTCCGGCTGCCGCTGGCCCGGTCGATGAATGTCAGCGATCCGCCCGAGATCACCGCCCGGTCCAGCGTGAACTGCGGTACGCCGCCCGCAACCACGACCTCGCCGCCCGAGGTCGCGGTGACCGCCTCGCCGCCCGCGCGCACCATTTCCCAGTTGCCGCGCCCGTCGCAGGCCACTTCCAGCACCACCCGCGGCGCCTCGATCTCGATCCGGTTGATCCGGACATCGCCGCCGAGCAGCGCCATGATATCGACGCCCACCGACAGACCGGTCCGCCTCAGCATCGGCCCGGCATCGGACCAGTCGGCATTGGCAATGGTGACGGGGCCGGTGTTGACCCCCAGTTCGGGCCACAGCGTCGGGCGCACGTCGCCCTGCAGCGTCATCGCGCGCCCCGTCGCCGCTTCGAACCGGTCGGTCACCAGCCCTGCGATCCGCTCGGCCGGCAGCAGGAACAGCACCGCGACCGCCGCCACAACCAGCGCCAGAAGCCCGAAAACGATCCTCAGGATCCACCGCATACCTGCCTCCCTGCTTTTGGTACTACGATAGCACCCCGGCGTCGCCGCACAAGCGTGCCCTTCCCGCCGCCCCGGCTTCCGGCTATAGCGGCGCGCATGACGACGAACCCGCCCAACCTGCGCCCCGACCTCGCGCCCGCCCGGCTCACCGACGCGCCCCGCGCGGGCCAGCCGACCATCGGCATGGTCTCCCTCGGCTGCCCCAAGGCGCTGGTCGACAGCGAACGCATCCTGACGCGGCTGCGCGCCGAGGGCTACGCGATCTCGCCCGACTACGCCGGCGCCGATGCGGTGATCGTCAACACCTGCGGCTTTCTCGATTCAGCGCCAAGGCCGAAAGCCTCGACGCCATCGGCGAGGCGCTGACCGAGAACGGCCGCGTCATCGTCACCGGCTGCCTCGGCGCCGAGCCCGACTATATCACGCGACGCATCACCCGAAGATCCTCGCCGTCACCGGCCCGCACCAGTACGAACAGGTGCTCGACGCGGTGCACACCGCCGTGCCGCCCGACGCCCGATCCGTTCATCGACCTGCTGCCCGCGCAGGCGTCACGCTGACCCCGCGCCACTACAGCTACCTGAAGATCTCCGAGGGCTGTAACCACAAGTGCAAGTTCTGCATCATCCCCGACATGCGCGGCCGCCTCGCAATCGCGCCCCGCCCATGCCGTGATGCGCGAGGCCGAAAAGCTGGTCGAGGCCGGCGTGAAGGAACTGCTGGTCATCAGCCAGGACACCTCCGCCTATGGCACCGACTGGAAGGACCGCGACCGACGAAGGCCCCGATCCTCGATCTGGCCCGCGATCTCGGCACGCTCGGCGCCTGGGTCCGCCTGCACTACGTCTACCCCTACCCGCATGTGCGCGAGCTGATCCCGCTGATGGCCGACCGGCAAGCGGCGTGCTGCCCTATCTCGACATCCCGTTCCAGCACGCCCACCCGGACGTGCTGAAACGCATGGCCCGCCCCGCCGCCGCCGCCCGCACGCTGGACGAGATCGCCGCGCTGGCGCGGCGATCTGCCCCGACATCACCCTGCGCTCGACCTTCATCGTCGGCTATCCCGGCGAGACCGAAGCCGAGTTCCAGACCCTGCTCGACTGGCTGGACGAGGCGCAGCTCGACCGCGTCGGCTGCTTCCAGTACGAAAACGTCGCCGGCGCGCGGTCGAACGCCCTGCCCGATCACGTGGCCGACGAGGTCAAGCAGGACCGCTGGGACCGGTTCATGGAAAAGGCGCAGGCGATCTCCGAGGCGAAACTGGCCGCCAAGGTCGGCACAACGCATCGAGGTCATCGTCGACGAGGTCGACGACGACGGCGCGCCACCTGCCGCACCATGGCCGACGCGCCCGAGATCGACGGCAACCTCTTCATCGACGACGGCTTCGACGGGCTCTCCCCCGGCGACATCGTCACGGTCGAGGTGGACGAGGCCGGCGAATACGATCTCTGGGGCAAGCGGGTGCCCTGATGCGGCTGGTCGTTCACGCTGGCACTCACAAGACTGCGACCACGGCGTTCCAGGAAATCTGCCACCACAACCGCGCCGCACTGATGGCGGCGGGCATCTGCTATCCCGAATGGGAAAAGCGCAAGAACCACGGCTTCCTTGCCCTCAGCCTGCGCCAGGGCGACACCGCCCATGTCGGGAAACTGCTGTCGCGGGCGGTGCGCCGATGCGCCCCCGGCGACACCATCCTGATCAGCGGTGAGGGGCTGGAGCGCTGCTTTGTCGACGTGAAGATGGCCTTCGACCTCGAGGATATCGCCCACAGATGCGGCATCGACACCGTCGAATGGGTCGTCGTGGAACGCCAGCCGTTCGACTATTTCCAGTCGCTCTACGGCGAGCTTTGCAAGCAGTACCTGGCGATGAACTATGTCGAGATGGCCGAAACCATCCTCAAACACGGCTTCCTCAGCGCCGCCTGCAAATACTACGACTACATGTTCGTCTTCGACGGGCGGAAGTTCTTTACCGAATTCCCCGCCTACCGCGGCGCGACCCTGCACGTCCTGCCGTTTCAGACCTTTACCCGGCCCTACCCCGGCCACGCCATCATCGCCGATATCCTCGCCCGCGCGGCCGTTGCCGACGCACTGGCGCTGCCCGACACCGACCCGTCGAACGAACGGTTCTCGCCCGCCGAGATCGAACGCCGCTACGCCTGCAATTTCCTCGGCCTGCGCCCCGATGCCCCGCTCGACGACGCGTCCAGGGCGCTGGTGGAAAGCCTGATCAGCCGCCGGCTGGCGCAGATCGCCGACGTGCAAGACGACCTTGCCCGCCGGTTCGACAAGCGGTTCGGCACATCGAAGTGGAAGTCACTCTGGCCGCGCGGTCGCGGTGGCCGATAGGATGGGTGGTTCCGGGGCATTGCCACGGGATCGCCGGTCAACCGCCGATTATCGGCGGCGGCGCAGCCGTCACCGGGCTTGCCCGCTCGACGGATTTCGGCATCGCGGCACGGGCCCGTGACCCGGGCTTTCGTCGCCCGATCAACCGGTTGTCCGCGACCCGTGCAATCGTGCCAGCCCGACGTTAACGCGACGTCGCCCTATCATTGCCCTGATTTTTTGGTAACGCTGGACGGGAATCGGGCAGACGAGGCAAGAAACCCCATGTCCTATCCCGCCTTTTCCCGCGCCGAGCGTATGGCGGACGGCACCGTGCACGTGCTTGGAATCGCGGCCAGCCTGATCGCGGTCGCGGCGCTTTTCGTGGCCACGCGGGGCACGCTTGGCCCCGCAACCCAGACCGCGACGATCGTCTATTCGGTGACGATGGTGACGATGCTGACCGCCTCGGGGCTTTATCACATGGCCGCCCATACCCGGGCGCGGCCATGGCTGCGCCGGGTCGACCACGCGGCGATCTACGTCAAGATCGCAGGCACCTTCACGCCGCTGGCCGTGGTGCTGGGGACCGCGACGGGCTACGTCATCCTGGGCGTGGTCTGGCTGGTCGCCATGATCGGCGCCGTGCGCAAGCTGATGGCCGGGCGCGGCCGGATACCGACCAGTGCGCTGCCCTACGTGGCCTTGGGCTGGATCGGGGTCATGCTGCTGTTTCCGCTGATGAAAATCGTCCCCGGCCCGGCCCTTGCCCTGATCGCGGCGGGCGGGCTGACCTATACCGCTGGCGTCGTATTCTACCACTGGGAAGGGCTGCGCTATGCCACCGCGATCTGGCACAGCTTCGTGCTTGTCGCCACCGCCTGCTTCTTCGCGGCGATCACCACCAGCGTCCTGGCCCTGCCCGGAATCGCGCCCTGATCCTCGGGCCTTCAGCCGATCAGCACGATCAGCCAGACCAGCCCCGCCGCGATTGCCGCCATCGCGACCCCGGCACTGCCCACGTCCTTGATTTTCTTCGACAATGGATGCTCGGCGGTGTCGATCCGGTTGACCACGTCCTCGAGCGACGTGTTCAGCAGTTCCGCCACCAGCACCAGCAGGCCGAAGCCCACGATCAGGGCCCGCTCGACCGCCGTCAGGTCGATCAGACAGGCCAGCAGGATCGACACGATGTTGACCCGCGTCCAGTGCCGCAGCGACGCCTCCGAGCCCCACGCCGCGCGCCAGCCGTCGACCGACCAGACAACGGTATATTTCAGGCGTTTAAGCTCTGCCGCCAGCGCCGTCAGCATCCCCGGCCCTCCCCGCGCGAAAGCTTACAGGGGATGGTCCGTGGGACAAGGCCCAAGAACGGCGCGGCTTGGGATCAGGCGGGCGCCATCCGCGCCGCCAGCGCGTTCAGAACCTGGCCGTTGGGGCAGAAATCAGGGGCTTGGCCGTCCCGCTCCCGGCTTTCCGACAGCCAGACGGTGCAGACTTCGGAAAAGCGCAGGTCTGGCAGCGGGCGATCATCTGCGCCGGAGTGTCCGCCGGCAGTTGCCGCTCGGCGATGGCGGTCGTCAGGTTGACCCCTATCGTGCGGGCCATCGCCTGGGTCTGGTGAAACGCGCCGTCGATCAGTCCTGCGGGGATCATGGTCGCGCTCCTCAGCCAAGCCGATCGAACAGCGCCTTGTTCCGGCAATAGTCCGGCGCGGTCCCGGCCCCGTCCGCATGATCGTCCAGCCAGTCGACGCAGTCCCCGGTCTTGTTGCAACCGGCGCAGGCGTAGACCACCGAGCGCAGCGCCTCTTCCGGCAACTGGCCGCGCTGGGTCGCCTCGACCAGGTCGATATCCAAGGTCTTCGTCATGCGCCCGACCAGGTCGGCATGGCGGTCCATCAACGTGAAAAGTCCCATATCGCGGCTCCCTGGGCTGTCTTCGGGATCCAGTCAGCCACGAAATCGCGTGCTGCGCCTTGATGCAGGTCAAACGCCCTGTCGGCGCAACTCTGCCGTGGTGCGCCGGACAATCTCGATCCGGGCGGCATTGGGCGGATGCGTGCCGAGAAATTCGTTGCCCGGGTCCTCGATCCGCGCGAAATAGGCCGCCCCGCGCACCGGGTCGAAGCCGCCGCGCAAAGCGATCAACGTGCCCAGGTGATCCGCCTCCAGCTCGAATTCCCGCGAGAACCTGCGCCCGCCGACCGCCGCGCCGATATCCTGCGCCCGGCGCACCTCCGCCTCGTCGCCACCGCCCAGACGAGACCAGCACCCCGGCCAGCACCGCGCCGCGAATGGCGCTTTCCTGCGGTGCGCGGCAGGTGGCCCGCGATATGATGCGCCGCCTCGTGGCCCAGGATGAAGGCCAGTTCGTCCTGGTTGCGCGCCTCGGCGATCAGGCCGATGGTGAAGACGATGAAGGGACGGCCCGCGCCGGTCGACGGTCTGGAACGCGTTGGCGGGCAGGCGCGGATCGTCGTCGACGACGATCTGGTAATCGCAGTTCAGCGGTGCCGCGCCACGCGGCAGAGCGCTTCGGCCACCGGCTCGACCCGCTCGACCACGGTGATGAAATTGTCCACCGCCTGCTTCGGCGAGGGCCTGTCGTCGCCGCAAGGGCGCTGTGGCGACCGGCACACCGGTGCCGGCACCGGCGTCACCGCGCAGCCGGTCAGGGCAATCAGGCCAAGGGTCATCAGGATGCGCATCATGGCTGTCCTCTCTTGGGTCGCCCCAAGCACTAGCATCCGCCCCGCGAATTGACCACGGCCCGTGCGCGAAATTCCGCGTGATCGCTCTGGGCAAGGCCGCCGGACCCGGGCTAGGCTTCTTGCCATGTTTACCATCGAGCACGACTTTGACGCGACCGTCATCACCCTGATCGACGAGCCCGGTCCGCACCTGAACGAAGACATCGTCATCAATGCCTTCGAGGATTGCGTGACGATCGAACAGCTCGATCCGCGCAACGACAGCGTCGCGAAGATCACCCTGTCGATGACCCAGCTGCGCGACCTGGCCGCCGCGCTCGACCTGCCCGAGGGCGTGTACCGGCTGCGCCAGGCCAGCGACTAGACGGCGCAACCAGAAACGGAGACCGACCATGCCACTTGCGACCCGGAGCTGGGTGCCCGAGCACAGCGAGAACACGCGTTCAGGACATCGCCGCCGCCACCCGTGGCAGAACCAGCGCCCAGATCGCCGACGGCATCGAGGCGCTGGCGGCGCGCAACCGCGAAATCCACGAACGCGACTGCTTCAACCTCAATCCCGCTACCAACGTGATGAACCCGCGTGCCGAGGCGCTGCTGGCCTCGGGTCTCGGAACCCGCCCGTCGCTGGGCTATCCCGGCGACAAGTACGAGATGGGGCTGGAGGCGATCGAGGAGATCGAGGTGATCGCCGCGGAGCTGTGCGCCGAGGTCTTCGCCGCCGACTATGCCGAGATCAGGGTGCCCTCGGGCGCCATCGCCAATCTCTACGGCTTCATGGCGACCTGCCGGCCCGGCGACACCATCATCGCCCCGCCGGCCAGCATCGGCGGCCATGTCACCCACCATGCCGACGGCTGCGCCGGGCTTTATGGGCTGAAGACCGTGCCCGCGCCGGTCGATGCCGACGGCTACACGCTGGATATCGACGCGCTGCGCGAGCTGGCGCAGCAGGTCGGGCCCGAAGCTCATCACCGTCGGCGGCAGCCTGAACCTGTTCGAGCATCCGGTGCGCCGAGGTCCGCACCATCGCCGACGAGGTCGGCGCCAAGGTGATGTTCGACGCCGCGCATCAGTGCGGCGTCATCGCGGGGCGCGCGTGGAAGAACCCGCTGGCCGAGGGCGCGCATTTGATGAACGATGAGCACCTACAAAAGCCTGGGCGGCCCGCCGTCGGGGCTGATCGTCACCAACGACGCCGACCTGGCCGAGCGGCTGGACCGCATCGCCTTTCCCGGCATGACGGCGAATTTCGACGCGGCGAAATCGGCGGCGCTGGCGGTGACGATGCTGGACTGGCGCGAGCACGGCGCCGCCTATGCGCGACGCAGATGATCGCCGTGGCCCGGGCGCTGGCGCAGGCGCTCGATGCGCTGGGACTGCCGGTTTTCGCCAAGAACCATGGCCACACCCGGTCGCACCAGTTCGCCATCGAGGCGGCGGGCTTCGGCGGCGGGCAGGCGGCGTCGAAGAAGCTGCGCCGCGCGGGCTTTCTCGCCTGCGGCATCGGCTTGCCGATCGAGCGCGGTGCCGGGCGACATGAACGGCCTTGCGGATCGGCACGCCGGAACTGGTGCGCTGGGGCGTGACGCCGGAACACGTGCCGGAACTGGCCGCGCTGATCGCCGGGCGCGCTGCGCTCGAACGCCCCGGAGGATTTCGCCGACAGCGTCCGCGCCTTCCGGCACGAGTTCAGCACGCTGCACTACATTCTGTGAAACCCCGGGGTCACTCTGCGCCGCGGGTCAGCCGATACGTCGCCCCCGCCGGGACCGGCCCGGCAATTTCGCTGACCTCGCCATCCGGCCAGACCACCCGCAGGCCCGCCGCCGCCTCTGCGGCCCCCAGCCCGAAATGCGCCACCGGCGCGTCGAACGACATGAACCCGCCGCCCGACTGCAATTCGCGCATCTGCTCGGTGCCGTCGGCCATCACCGCATAGACGCGCGCGCCGATGCCATGGCTGTTGCCCACTGCGTCGCGCAACTCCACCGCCAGGGCATTGCCCTTCTGGTCGCCGTTGCGGAACAGCGCGCACCGGCCCGTTGACCGGTTGCGTCAGCACGTCGAGATCGCCGTCGTTGTCCATGTCGAAGGCCATCGCGGCGGCGGTCATCAGGTAGTCCTCCAGCCCGAACGGCGCCCGACGCCTCGGTAAACGTCCCGTCACCGTTGTTGTGAAAGAACAGGTTGCGACGGCGACACCTCGTTCGGCACCCAGGTGCCGTTGACGATATAGACGTCCTGCCAGCCGTCGTTGTCGAAATCGGCGATCTTGACGTCCCAGGACCAGCCGCCGACCTCCAGCCCCTCGGCCGCGGCGGTATCGGCATAGCGCCGCGCCCACCCGCGTCAGCAGCACGTTGGCACGCATGATCTGCGGGATCGTGGTGTTGACGACCTCCATCAGCGGCGCGGTCGAACGGGCGGAAGTGGATCTCGCAATAGGCCCTTCGGTTGCGCCTGTGCCGCGGGGATCAGGGCGCAGAGCGAGGCGTCGCTCTTCTGGATCGCCAGGTCCTTGACCAGCATCGCCTTGCACTCGGCCTGCAACGCGCCGTCCAGCGCCTGGCACTCGTGAGGCATAGGTCGGGTCGAACCGGTTGCCGGACTTGTACCAGGTCTTGATCTCCATGTTCCGCGCACACAGCGCCCGGTCCTCGTCGCGCTCGATGCGCGTCGCAATAGGCGTCGAGATCCTGCATCTTCAGCGTGTTCGACACGCCCGACGACCGTCCGGCGATCTGCGCGAAGTAAAGCTCGGGCATCCCGTCGTTGTGCAGGTCGGCGGCGCGGATGCTCATCGTCGTGTTGGTGGTGTGCGGCATCGTACCATCGGCACGGGTCACCGGCGTGAAACCGCCCTGGCCGTCGCCATAGTAGATGTAGTCGGGCAGTTCGAAGTCATTGCCCACAAGCAGGTCGGCGGCACCGTCCATGTCGATGTCCGTCAGCAGGATCGACAGCGTCTCGCCCGGCAGGCCGGGCAGTTCGGCGAACCGGCTGCCGTCCATCGCGCCGGCCTCGTTGAACACGATCCGGTTGCGCGATTCCTCGCCCGGGATGCGCCGGTACCAGCCGGCCGCCCAGTTGCCGAGCGCCGCGTCCAGATCGCCGTCGCGGTCCACGTCGGCAAAGCTCAGCGCCAGGCTCAGCATCGCGTCGTCGCGGTTGGCGACGGGTTGTGGCGCGGCAAAGGCGAAGGCACCCGCGTCGTTCCGCACGATCATGTTGCCGTCGCGCTAGGTCGCGATGAACAGATCAAGCCAGCCGTCGTTGTCGATATCGACCAGCGCGGCGTTGAAAATGTCGAGATCCGCCAGCGCGCCCAGATCGGCCCCGATCCGGGTGAACTGCCCGTCCCCGCCGTTGTCGTAGATGTATAGCCCCGCTTCGGTCGAGGCGATCACCAGGTCGGTGTCGCCGTCCTGGTCGATATCGCCGGAGGACAGGCTGCGGCCCTCCCAGAACGGCGGCCACATGTCCTTCATCGAGAACTCGATCGGCTTGTCGATGCCTGCGTGCCAGGCGTCCATTCGCTGAAACGGCGTCGTGCCGCCGGGCGAGCGCGGCGCGAAGGGCCGGACCTCGACCGCCACCGGGCGCTCGGAGGTTACCGCGAACTGCGCCCCGGCAGCGTGCGCTGCGGGCAGCAGGACGCGTTCGGCACCCAGCAGCATCTCCAGCGCCCGCTCGGTCTGCCAGGTATGGTAGTAATGCGTGGCGACCCCGCCCAGCGCCCCCAGCATGACGATCACGCCCCCCAGCAGGTTCGCCGCCCGCCACGAGATCGTCGAGCCGACGATGAGCCAGGAATAGATGCTGAACGAGCCCAGCGTGAAGACCAGCGCGAAGACATAGCCATGCTCCAGCCCGCCCGACAGCAGCGCCCCCGCCACGACCACGTCGAAGGCGATGGGCACCGGCAGGAAGGTTCCCACCAGCAGCCACCAGCAGCATCGCCAGAAGGCTGAAGCCCAGCCCCACGATCATCTCCTGCGGCAGCAACGTGCCCCGCCGTCGCGCCCAGGAACCCGGCCAGGAACATCAGGGGCACGGTCATCTTGATGATGAACCACAGGTTCTGTGCGTAATTGGCGACGAAGCCGCCCAGCGCCTGGCCCAGGCTCTCGGGTCGCCGGTCGCGGTCCCAGCCGGTGGCTTCGGGCACCTCGATCTCGGGCACTTTCTGCAACTGCGCCACGGGCAGCGTCCGGCAGATCAGCGGCACGATCACCAGGATCACCAGCAGGCTGAGCGCGATCTTGGTC
Source organism: uncultured Alphaproteobacteria bacterium (assembly GCA_963768205.1). Taxonomy (GTDB): domain Bacteria; phylum Pseudomonadota; class Alphaproteobacteria; order Rhodobacterales; family Rhodobacteraceae; genus JAHELH01. The sequence continues at coordinate 469,166 of CAVYHB010000001.1, forward strand.
AGCGCCATGTAGACCGGCAGCAGGCTGAACAGCATCGTCAGCACCACGATGTTCAGCGTCGGCGAGGCGATCATCGCCGACAGCGTCGTCTCGGCCCGCAGCCCGCCGGAATACAGCCCGCGCGCGATCGGCGCGGCGCAGTTCACGCAGACCCCCAGCGGCGCGCCGATCACCATGCCGAACAGCGAGTTGGAGAACCCGCCCGGCGAAGCTTCGCTTCCGCAGATAGCCGAACAGCGTCAGGAACGCCGCCGCGATCAGCACGCCGAAGGTCATGCCCTTCTTGTTGGTGTTGATCCAGTTCAGCGTCGACAGCACGATGCCGTTCCGGCAGCGGCATGTCCGCGTCACCGGGAACTTGGCCTCGAAGCCGATCGGATCCTCCAGCTGGATCGCCCCGCTCATCATCGCCTTTTCGTCCAGCGCGGGATAGCGCGACTGGGTCCAGAAGACCGCCGCCAACAGCCCCACCAGCATCAGCGCCAGGACCAAGCGCTTGTGATTGCTGCCCTGAACCAGGCTGTTCATCGTCCCATGGCCCCCAATTGCCGGGAACTGACGCACCCGGTCATTTCCCCGCCGCACGGCAACCGGGCTACTCGGCGTCGCCGTCCGACCCGCCATCGGCCGTGTCGGCGGCGATGATCGTGCCCTTGGATACGACGAAAGTGCCATGCTTGGAGAACGGTTTCAGCACATAGTCACGCTGCGTCGCGCCGCGACCATTGTCGAGCTGGCGGGTGATCTTGACCTTCTCGTCGGTCGCCGCGGACAGGGTGTACTGGTACAGGCCATCGACAAGCCGCCCCGAGTTCTGCGCCCGGAATACCGGCAATCCGCGGATCGCGGTCTCTTCCTTCTCGAAGTCTCCCGGCCCGACGATCAGCAGAACCGCGTTCGACAGGTTCTGACCGCCGGTGAACGACAGCGCGCCGTTCTCGATACGCTCTTCGACCTCCGTTGCGAAGGCGGCGGCGGCCGTGGCCATCGCGGCAAGCAGGGTCAGGCTGAACAGGATCGGTTTCATGGCAATCTCTCCGGCTTTGCAAAACAGGATCGTCCAGCGCAAAAAGCTGGATTTATCCCCGGATAGTATCGCGTTGACCGCTCTGCTGCAACGCCGCGCGTGGCGCAGCGGCGGCGACCGGCTGCCGACCTATTCGGCAGTCGCCGTCCGGTCCGCCCAGGCGGTTTCGGCGGCGGCATTGGCCGCGTTGACCTGGTCGGGCGTCATCCGCGACACCAGCCGGTCGCGCAGGGCGGCGGCCTCGCCGTGGCCGGCCGAGGCGGCGAGGGTCAGCAGCGTGTAGCCTTCGACGAAATCCTGAAGCGTGCCCTTGCCCTCGAAGGTCAGCAATCCGAGGTTGGCCATGGCCGCGGGCAGTCCGGCCACTGCCGCGCGGGCGAACCAATCCGCGGCGACGCGGTAATCGGCGGCGGTCTGCGCCCCGCTGGCAGCCAGGTAGCCCAGCAGGAACTGCGCCACCGGATCGCCGGCCCGCGCCGCGGCCAGGTAGTCCTGAGCCCGGGCGGGATCGGCGGGGGCCAGCCTTTGGTCGAAGACCAGAACCAGCCCGGCACCGCCGGTGCCCGACAATTGCGCCGCCAGCCGGTTCAATCGCAGCGCCTCGGCCTCGTTCGCCTCGACGCCAAAGCCGTTCTGGTAATGCACCGCCAGGTTCCGCAGCGCCGTCGGCAGGCCCTGCTCGGCGGCCAGGCGCAGCCACTTGACGGCCTCGGCGTGATCCTGTTCGACGCCGGTGCCGCGCGCGTAGATCAGGCCGAGGTTGTTTTGCGCGCGCGCGTGACCGGCCTCGGCGGGCCCGGAATAGAGCGCGATCGCCTTTTCGATGTCCTGCGCCACGCCCGCGCCGGTCTGGTAAAGCACCCCCAGCGCAACCTGGGCCTCGACGAAACCGGCCTCGGCGGCGCGGGCATAATGCTCTGCCGCGCGGGCCGGATCGGGATCGGTGCCGATGCCTTGCTCATAGGCGGCGGCCAGGTCGTACAGATGTCGTGGCTCGCCCGACTGCCGCCGCCTGCTCGAACAGCGCGAAGGCACGCGCCGGATCGGGCGCGACCCCGAGGCCCGAGGCATATAGCCCGGCCAGTGCATTCATCGCCTCGGCATCGCCTTGGCCCGCGGCGGCGGCGTACCATTCGGCGGCGCGGGCATAGTTCTGCGGCACCGCCTGACCATTGCGATAAAGCTCGCCCAATCGGCGCTGCGCCACGGCATCGCCGGCCTGCGCCGCCGCCTGCACCGCGCCCGGATCGACGACGCCCGTGCCAGTCTGCGCCGGACCCGGCCCGGCCGACAGGCACAGGGCCAGGACGGCAAGCCAGGCCCTCAGGCCGATCGGGGCGTGGCTGCCGCGCATCAGTCCTTCTTCATGTAGACGCGGGCGCGGGCCTGCGCCTCGGCGATCTCGTCGGGCGTCATCAGGCTGGCATAGGTGTCGCGCCGCTCGGCCCCGGCTTCCAGGCCGTTAGCCGCGGCAAGATTGGCCCATTTATGCGCCTCGATCATGTTCTGTTCGACCCCGTTGCCCGCCGCGTGCATTTCCGCCAGATGCAACTGCGCCTCGGCATAGCCCTCCTTGGCGGCCTTGCCGTAGAACTTTGCCGCACGTTCCGGATCGGCCTCGACGCCGATGCCATCGAGGTAGATGTCGCCCAGCCGCAGATCGCCATAAAGCTCACCGCTGTCCGAGATGGCGTGGAGCTGTTCCAACGCCGCCGGATCGCCCGCCAGCGCGGCGTCGGCGATGAAGTAAAGCGTGTTCTCCTCGCCAACGACTTCCTCTGGCAGTTCCCCGGCGGCGATCAGGCTGCCAAGGCGCCCGCCCGCCTCCTGGATGCGCCCGCCATGGGCGATGGCATAGAACCGGGCCGCCTGTTCGACGTTACGCTCGGCGCCCATTCCAAGGTTGTAGAAATCGCCGGTGATCAGGGCGGCGCGGGGCAGGCCCTGTTCGGCGGCCTGTTGGTAGAATTCCAGCGCCTTGGCGTCATCCTGCGCGACGCCCTGGCCCCTGGCATAAGCATAGCCGAGGTTGTTCTGGGCGCCCGCCTCGCCCGCCTCGGCCGCCTTCAGAAGCAACGCGATGCCGCGCGCCGGGTCGCCGGCGTCGCCCTCGGCACTCAGCAGTTCGGTCCCCAGTATCCGCTGCGCCAGGGGCGATCCTGCGGCCACGGCCTTTTCCAGCCACGTCCGGGCCTTGGGCAGGTCCTGCGGCAGGCCGTCGCCCTTGGAATATTTGTCATGCAGCGTCAGTTGCGCCTTCACGTTGCCGGCATCCGCCGCCTCGAGCAGCCAGCGCGCCGCCTGCGCCGCGTCGACATCGGTGCCCTCGCCATTGGCATACATTTGCGACAGGGCCAGTTGCGCGCTGTCGTGCCCGGCGCGCGCGGCACCGTCCATCAGGGCGAAAGCCTTGGCCGGATCGCGATCGACGCCCGCACCCTGGCGCGCCAGCTGCGCCAGGTAGAACTGGCCCTCGGCGCTGCCTTCGGCAACGGCTTGGGCAAAGACCTCGGCGGCGTGTTCCAGGTCGGTCACCTCGGGGGTGCCCGAAAGATAGGTCCGACCCAACAGCACCAGCGCCTGGGTATTGCCCTGCCCCCGCGCCGCCTCCAGCCACCTGATCGCGCCGTCGCGGTCGAACGGTCCCCCCGAACCGGTCGCCATCATGTAGCCCAGCCGGTATTGCGCCGTCACGTTCCCGGCCTCGGCAAAGCTCAGAAGACCGGCCCGCGCGTTCTCGAGGTCGCCTGCGTGATAGGCGCTTTCGACCTCTTCCATGGTGATCTCGGCGGTCGCATCGGTGTCCTGTGCCCGGGCGGCACCTGCCGTGGCGCCGGCCAGGACCAGCGCGACCATCACGGCGCGGACCGATCCGGCAAATCCATTGTTCAATGTCATCTCAAGACCCTTTTGCAGAACGGCGACCCTGCGATCGCCAGGCGGCTGAATAGCCGTAGCGGATCAAAATTGACCGGGCAGGGCAAGACCTAACTGCCTCCAGGTCATCAACAACATCGTGGCCGCACAGAGGTACGTGCCCAGCGGCAGCCGCTCGGCACGGTCCGGTAGAACCCTGTCGCGCGAGGCCCGGGCCGCGACGACGCCAAGCCCCAGAAGCGCCGCCAGCAGCGTCGCGACCGGAAGCAACTGCCAGCCCAGCAGCGCGCCGATCCCGCCGATCAGCTTGACATCGCCCAGTCCCAGCCCCTCACGCCGGCGCAACCGGGCATAGCCCAGCCGCAGCGCCAGGAACGCGCCGCTGCCCAGCGCCGCCGACAGCACACCGTCCGTCCAGCCGCGCGCCGGATCGAGCGCCGCAAGCGCCAGTCCCAGGACGAACAGCGCCGCGGTCAGCGGATCCGGCAGTCGCAGATAGAGCAGATCGCAGTAGAACAGCGCGGTCAGGCACCACAGGGCGCCTGCCAGCAGCAGCATCTCGCCGACGCCAGAGGCCGTGCCCGCTGCCAGCACCCCCGCCGCCAGCGCCACGACCTCGATGCGCAGCAGATGGCCGGGAATGGCGGCGCCACACGTGCGACACCTGCCGTGCCGCGCCAGCGCCGAGGCAATAGGCACCAGATCGGCAGGCCGCAGCGCCACGCCGCATGCCGCACAGCGCGACCGGGACAGGATCGACCGCCCGCGCGGCAGCCGTTCGACCAGAACGCCAAGGAAGGATCCGACCGCCGGGGCCACCAGCACGACCAGCAGTTGCCACGGCCAAAGCATCATCCGGCAGTCCACGCGATCGGGCGCAACCGAACCGGCCCCGATCGCATGGTCCGGCGATGTCCAGGGTCGCGCATCTGCAAAACGACGCCCGGCCGCTAGCGGATCGTCGACAACTCGACATCCAGCGTCTTGCGCCGCAGCTTCAGCCCGCCCAGCGGGTCGAGATCGGGGTGCTTCTCCAGCACCTCGTCGAACGCGTCGCGCGGCCGACACCAGCCGCTGGATCGCCTCCGCGGTCATTTCGCTGCGATTGATCGCCGCCCGCCCGATCTCCTGGTCCGCCGTCGCCTGCACCGCCAGCGCCGCCGACCGGCCGCGCCCGTCAAGCTGCGAGGCCACCACCCGCGCCTCGTCGCTGGCCTTGTCGAACTTGCCTTCGCGCAGCAGCGAATGGGCGTATTCCAGCCGGATCCGCGGCTCCAGCGGGCCGGCCTTGCCCAGCAGGCTGGCATATTGCCGCGAGGCCTTGGCGTACTGGCCCTTTCTCCAGCGCCGCGCGCGCCACCAGGTAATTCGCCTTGAACCCGACACGGTTCACGACGCCCGCGCCGGGGCCCCGCGCTGGCTGACAGCCGGCCAGCGTCAGGACAGGCAAGCGCGAGCACGACGGGCCGAAAGGACGTAGGGACATGGCGGCACTCGCGTTCGTTGCGGCTCTGCGGCCGGTACTCTGAGGCAAACGGTCGGCTGGCATGCCGCCTTCGGTCCACTGGTCTCACTGGCGCCAAACCCACAGCGCTCGCAATTGCGCGCTATCCCGCAATCCGCCGACACGCCTGCGCTAGGCTTGCGCCCATGACCCATACCATTCCCGCCGTTCTCCGCCGCCGAATACGACCGCCGCCTTGGCCTGACCCGCGCCGCCATGGACAAGGCCGGGCATCGACGTGCTGATCGCCACCGACCCGTCGAACCAGGCCTGGCTGACCGGCTATGACGGCTGGTCGTTCTACGTGCATCAGGCGGTGATCCTGCCGCTGACCGGCAAGCCGGTCTGGTGGGGCCGCGCGCATGGACGCGCAACGGCGCGCTGCGCACCGTCGATACCGACGCGCGACCGACGTCATCGGCTACGCGGACGACTTCGTGCAATCCACCACCCGGCACCCGATGCAGCATCTGGCGGGCGTGCTGGGCGATCTGGGGCTGGCGCAAGCGCCCGGATCGGCGTCGAGATGGAGAACTACTATTACTCCGCCAAGGCGCATCTCGAGCTGGGCCGCGCCCTGCCCGAGGCCACGCTGATCGACGCCACCGCGCTGGTGAACTGGCAGCGCGCCATCAAGTCCGGACGAGGAACTGGCCTTCATGCGCAAGGCCGCGCGGATCTCCGAGAAGATCCAGACCTACGCCCTGGACCACGCCCGCCCCGGCCTGCGCAAGAACGAACTGGCCGCCGGCATCCTGTCGGCGGGCATCGTCGGGCGTGGACGAGGATTGGGGCGATTACCCCGCCATCGTGCCGCTGATGCCGTCGGGCGCCGACGCCGCCGCGCTCGCACCTGACCTGGAACGGCGAGCCGATGCAAACCGGCGAGGCGACGTTCTTCGAACTCTCCGGCTGTTACCGCCGCTATCACTGCCCGGTCAGCCGCACGGTGTTTCTGGGCAAGCCACACGACGCCATCCGCCGCGCCGAGGCGGCCCTGGTCGAGGGGCTGGAGGCCGGGCTTGACGCCGCCCGCGCCGGCAACCGCACCTGCGACATCGCCAATGCCCTGGGCGTGGCGATGGACAAGGCCGGCATCGACCGGGGCGCGCGCTGCGGCTATTCCATCGGCCTGTCAGCTACCCGCCCGACTGGGGCGAGCGCACCATGTCGCTGCGCCCCGAGGACCAGACCGTCCTGCAACCCGGCATGACGCTTTCACTTCATGCCCGGCATCTGGATGGACGACTGGGGCCTGGAGATCACCGAACCGATCCTGATCACCGAAACGGCCCGGCACAGCCGTTCTGCAACCTGCCGCGCAAGCTGATCGTCAAGGACTGACGCGGTGGCCGCTCGTCACACACACTCCGCCCGGCGATGGAGGCTCCGGATCAGGTCCGGCGCGGACGCGCCATGACCCGCTCGACGACCATCGCCACCCTCGCCAAGCTGGTCGGTGCGCCGACGGTGTCGACCGACCCAACCTGGAGCTGATCTTCTACCTGGCCGACCGGCTGGAAGGCGCCGGCGCCCGGGTCGAGGTGTTGCGCGACGCCACCGGCGCCAAGGCCAATCTCTGGGCCACCCTCGGCCCCGAAGCGGACGGCGGCATCGTGCTGTCGGGCCATACCGACGTGGTGCCGGTCGACCGACCAGGACTGGACCCACGACCCCTTCGACATGGCCGAGACGCGACGGCCGCCTCTACGGGCGCGGCACCTGCGACATGAAGGGCTTCATCGCCGCCTGCCTGACCATGGCCCCGACATTCGCCGCCCGCATCGCCGACCGCCCGCTGCATTTCGCCTTTACCCATGACGAGGAGACCGGCTGCATCGGCGCCGGCCACCTGGTCGCGCACCCTGCGCGACGCGCGGCCTGACCGCCCGGCCTTGCCATCATCGGCGAGCCGACCGAGATGCGCATCATCGAGGGCCACAAGGGCTGCTACGAATACTCCACCGAGTTCCACGGGCTCGAAGGCCACGGCTCGTCCCCCGACCGCGGCGTCAACGCGGTGGAATACGCCGCCCGCTACGTCGCCCGCCTGCTCGCCCTGAAGGAATTGCTCAAGGACCCGCACGCCGCCGGGCAGCCGGTTCGATCCGCCCTGGACCACGATCAACGTCGGCGCCCTGCACGGCGGCGTGGCGCATAACGTCATCGCCAGCCGGGCGCATGCTCGACTGGGAGATGCGCCCCGTCGTCGAGGCCGATGCCGACTTCGTCAAGGACGATCTGGCAGGCTTCACCCGCGACATCCTGCTGCCCGCCATGCGCGCCGTCGACGCCGCCGCCGACATCACCACCACCACCATCGGCGAGGTCGCGGGGCTGGAGCCGATGGAGGCCAACGCCGCCCGCGACCTGGTCGCCGAACTGACCGGCGCCAACGCCGCCGCACACCGTGCCCTTCGGCACCGAGGCGGGGCTGTTCCAGTCGATGGGCATGGATTGCGTGGTCTGCGGACCCGGCTCGATCGACCAGGCGCACAAGGCCGACGAATTCGTCGGCGCTCGACCAGTTGCAGGCCTGTCTCGACATGCTGGAGAAGCTGTCGCACCGTCTTTGACCGCCCGCCCGGACGGGCTTTCGGATGCCTCCGGCGGGGATGTTTCGGAACCAGAGAAGACGTGAACCCCGGTCCCATGTTCTCTGGTTCCCAAGTATCCTCGCCGAAGGCATAAAAGTTTCTGGCACGCCGTCGCCAAATGGCGTTCCTTGCCCCCATGACCCGCAACCTGCCCATCCTCTTCATCCTGATCACCGTGGTGATCGACAGCATGGGCATCGGTCTGATCATGCCGGTGATGCCCGACCTGATCCCCGAGGTGACCGGCGGCGACCTGGCCGGTGCCGCCGTGTGGGGCGGGGTCCTGGCGACGGCCTTCGCGGTGATGCAGTTCCTCTTCGGCCCGGTCGTCGGCAGCCTGTCGGACTGGATCGGCCGCCGCCCGGTGCTGCTGGTCACGCTGTTCGTCATGACGTTGGACTATCTCGTGATGGCGGTGGCGGGCGCGATGTGGCTGCTTGCTTGCTGGGCCGCGTCGTCGGCGGCATCACTGCCGCCACCCATTCCACCGCCACCGCCTACATGGCCGACATATCGGCGCCCGACGAGAAAGCCGCCAATTTCGGCCTGATCGGCGCCGCTTTCGGGGTCGGCTTCGTGATCGGGCCGATCATCGGCGGACTGCTGGGCGAGTTCGGCACCCGCGCGCCGTTCTGGGCCGCCGCCGTGCTGGCCGGCGCGAACATGGCGTTCGGCTGGTTCGTTCTGCCCGAAATCGGTCACCGACCGCATCCGCCGTCCGTTCCGCTGGTCCCGCGCCAACCCGTTCGGGGCGTTCCGCGCCGTGGGCCGCCTGCCCGGCGTCGGCCGCCTGCTGTGGCTCTTTCTGTTCTACGAGATCGCGTTTTTCGTCTACCCGTCCGTCTGGGCCTATTTCACCCGCGCCCGCTTCGGCTGGGAGCCGGGCATGGTCGGCCTGTCGCTGGCCGCCTTCGGCCTGTCGATCGCCGTGGTGCAGGGCGGGCTGATCCGGATCATCCTGAGCCGGCTGGGCGAACGGCGCACGATCATCTACGGCCTGTGGTTCAACGTCGCCGCCTTCCTGGCCTTCGCCTTCGTGACCTCCGGTACGCTGGCGCTGATCCTGACGCCGCTGACCGCCATCGGCGTGATCGTAACCCCGGCCTTGCAGGGCATGATGTCGCGCATCGCCCCCGACGATGCCCAGGGAGAGCTGCAAGGCGTGCTGACCTCGGTCGCCGCCGTGGCGACGATCGTCTCGCCGCTGGTGATGACGCAGATCTTCGCCGTGTTCACCCGCCCCGGCGCGACCATCGTCCTGCCCGGCGCGCCGTTCCTGCTGTCGATGGCGCTGATGCTGGACTGCATCGTGATCTTCGTCGCGCGCCCGCTCCGCCAGACCGCCTGACGCGACGCCAAACGTCGGTTTCTGCCTTGATCCCGGTCTCCGCCGAGTGCTCAACCTTGCGCCAAGGCAAGGGAGATTGCGCGATGTCAAAGGTCAAAGCGGCCGTCTGCCGCGCATTCGGCGAACCGCTTCTCATCGAGGAAATCACCCTGGCCGCCCCCGGCCCCGGCCAGGTCGAGGTCAGGATCGCCGCCTGCGCGATCTGCTTTTCCGACATCTCCTATGCCGACGGCGGCTGGGGCGGGCACCTGCCGGCCGTCTACGGCCACGAGGCGGCGGGTCATGTCATCGCCCTTGGTCCCGGCACCAGCGGGTTGGCGGTGGGCGACCCGGTGCTCGTCACCCTGATGCGCGCCTGCGGCAGCTGCGTCGCCCTGCGCCACCGGCCACCCGGCGACCTGTGAAACTGCCTGGGACACGGTCGGCGGCCCGATCACGGGCGCGGATGGCAGCGCGTATGAACAGGGCCTGCGCACCGGCGCTTTCGCCGAACGGGCGGTGGTCGATCCCAGCCAGATCGTCGTGATCCCGCCCGACATACCGATGGACGCCGCCTCGATCCTGTCGTGCGGCGTGATCACCGGCGTCGGCGCGGTGGTCAACACCGCCGGTCTGCGCGCCGGCCAGACCGCGGTGGTCATCGGCGCGGGCGGCGTCGGACTGAACGCCATCCAGGGCGCGCGCATCGCCGGCGCCAGCCGCATCGTCGCCGTCGACATGACCCCCGAAAAGCTGGAGATCGCCCGCGATTTCGGCGCCACCGACGGCGTGCTGGCCACCGAGCCGAAGCCGTGGAAGGCCGTGCACAAGCTCTTCGGCAGGGGCGCGGACGCCTTCGTCACCGTCGGCGCGATCCCGGCCTTCGGAACCGCCCCGCGCTATCTGGGCACCGGCGGTCGCATGGTCATGGTCGGCATGCCGCATTCCGGCCAGCATGCCGAATACGAACCGGTCATCGTCGCCGCCGTGGCGCAGGGCATGATCGGCTCGAAGATGGGCGACGTGGTGATGCAGCGCGACATCCCCTGGATGGTCGATCTCTACCAGCAGGGCCGGCTGAAGCTGGACGAACTGATCTCGGGGCGCTGGCGGCTCGACCAGATCAACGAGGCCATCGCCGACACGCGATCGGGTGCGCCCGGCGCAACGTCATCGTGTTCGACTGACCGATGCCAGTGACGGCCCATGATCGAGGACGACGGCCGTGTGCTGCGCTTGACCAGGCGTCGACGATATGCGGTTCCACGCCATCTGGCTGCGCGACAATGCGCAGGACGACGCCACCCGCGACCCGTGCAACGGCCAGCGCCTGATCACCATGGCCGACCTGCCCGACGCGGTGATCCTGACCGGGGCGCGGATCTCGGGCGACACCCTGCACTGCACCTTCGCGCCCGAGGGCAAGGCGCTCGCCTACGATCTCGACTGGCTGCGCGCCAACTGCTACGACCTGAGCCGTCCCGTGACACGCCTGGCCGACGGCATCGACATCTGGGATGCGTCGCTGAACAAAGCCGTGCCCAGCGCCGATTTCACCGACCTGCAAACCGACCGCGCAACGCCTCACCGAATGGCTCGGCCATGCCGCCCGTCTTGGCTTTGCCAAGGTCACCGGCCTCGCCCCCGAACCCGGTGCGCTCTTCGACATCGTCGATCTTTTCGGCTACGTGCGCGAGACCAACTATGGCCGCCTGTTCGAGGTCCGCACCGAGGTCAACCCCACCAACCTCGCCTATACCGGCCTTGGCCTGCAGGCGCATACCGACAACCCCTACCGCGACCCGGCGCCGACCCTGCAGGTGCTGGCCTGCCTCGAAAACTCGGCGCAGGGCGGCGACAGCATGGTGGTCGACGGCTTTCGCGCTGCGCGCTGCGGCTCGAGGCCGAAGACCCCCGACGCATTTCGAACTGCTGGCCCGCCACTCCGCGCGCTTCGACTATGCCGGCGCGACCGGCGTGCGCCTGCAATCGCGCCGCCCGATGATCGAGCTTTCCCCCGACGGCCAGTTGCAGCAGATCCGCTTCAACACCCGCTCCATCGCGCCGCTGACCGACGTGCCCTTCGACGAGATGGCACGCCTACTACGCCGCCTACCGCCACGTTCTCGGACATCATCGACGACGCCGGCATGGCGGTCAGCTTCAAGCTCGCGCCCGGCGAGGCGTTCCTCGTCGACAACACCCGCGTCCTGCACGCCCGCGCGCGGCTTTTCCGGCGCCGGCACCCGCTGGTTGCAGGGCTGCTACGCCGACAGCGACGGGCTGCTGTCGACCCTCGCCGCCCTGACCGCAAAGGACCGCCCATGACCGATCAGCTGACCCCCGACACCATCGTCTCCTTCATCGCCGACATCTTTGCGCGGCGCGGCGCCGAGGCATACCTGGGCGAGCCGGTGACGATCTCCGAGCACATGCTGCAATGCGCCGAACTGGCCGAGAAGGCGGGCGCCTCCGACGCGCTGGTCGCCGCCGCCCTGCTGCACGATATCGGCCATTTCACCAACGAGTTCCCCGACGACGCCGCCGAGCAGGGCATCGACTCCGTGCACGAAGAGGCCGGGGCCAAGGTGCTGCGCGACTTCTTTCCGGACCGTGATCACCGATTGCGTCCGCCATCACGTCGCCGCCAAGCGCTATCTCTGCGCCACCGATCCGGGCTATTTCGCCCGGCTCAGCGACGCCTCGGTGCATTCGCTGAAGCTGCAGGGCGGGCCGATGAGCGACGACGAGGTGCGCGGCCTTCGCCGCCAACCCACACCTGGAGGACATCCTTCAGGTGCGCATCTGGGACGACACCGGCAAGGACCCGGACCACGCCGCCCCGACCTTCGCGCATTACCAGCCGCTGCTGGAACGCGTGGTGCGGGCAAAGGCAAAATAGCTCCGGCACGACTGAACCCGCCGCGCCCCGGACCGGATCCGGGGCCTGACCGTCCGCAATGCCGAGATCCTGGCGCGGGCGTCGGGATGCGGGCCGTTCGGCGGCGAAGGATAACGCGCCATTACCTCGCCGTGCGCGTGCTTCACGCGCCGCTAACCCGGCCGCGCTATACCCTTTCCCCGAGTGCTCAACCGCGGGGGCTGAAATCCCCGCAACCCAGATGGTCCGGTCCCCCAGATCACCCCCTTAAAAGGGTGCAGGGACCAGGTTCAGATCGTTCCGGCCGAGGCCCCAGACGCGCGCCGGGAACAGGCGGGGGACACCCTCGCGGACGCAATCGACCGGCGGCGCCGCCATTTTCGACGGCTCACTTCGACGCCCACATCACGAGACACCCCCAAAAGCAGGCCGCAGCGCCCGCCCTTTCGCGCTGCCCAAAGGCCGCTTCATCTTGCCGAAAATACCTTCGGGGGAGCGCGAGGGGGCAGACAGCCCCCTCGCCCACCGCGACCGCCCCCCGGGCGGGCGCAAACCATCGCGTGCGCCGCAGGCGCTCCGCAGCGATGTCGTCAATCGTCGAACAGACCCGGCCCGACGCCCGGCAGCAGGCCCAGATCGTCTGGACCCATATGCCGATACGTGATTGTCTCGCCCCTGTCCTGCCCCATCGGAACGCTCCCATGAAACTAGCCGATCTCGACATCATCGTCACCGCCCCGCCCGCGCCCGGCTGGGGCGGGCGCTACTGGATCCTGGTCAAGGTCACGACCGACACCGGCATCACCGGCTGGGGCGAATGCTATGCCTCGTCCGTCGGGCCAGAGGCGATGAGCCATGTCATCCGCGACGTCTTCGCGCGGCACATGGCGGGCGAAAACCCGGAAAACATCGAGATGATGTTCCGCCGCGCCTATTCCGCCGGCTTCACCCAGCGCCCCGACCTGACCGTGATGGGCGCGTTCTCGGGGCTGGAGATCGCCTGTTGGGACATCCTCGGCAAGGACCGCGACCGCCCGGTCTGGGCGCTGCTGGGCGGCCGGATGAACGACCGGGTGCGCGCCTACACCTACCTCTACCCGCTGGACGCACCACCCGCTGCCCGCAGTTCTGGGCGGCACCCGACATGGCCGCCGAAAGCGCGCTCGACCTGGTCGCGCGCGGCTACACGGCGGTGAAATTCGACCCCGCCGGACCCTACACGATCCGCGGCGGCCACCAGCCGGCGCTCAGTGACATCGCCACCTCGGTGGCGTTCTGCGCCGCGATCCGCGAGGCGGTGGGCGAGAAGGCCGATCTGCTGTTCGGCACCCACGGCCAGTTCACCACCGCCGGCGCGATCCGGCTGGGCCAGGCGATCGAGAACCCTACCGGCCGCTCTGGTACGAGGAACCGATCCCGCCCGACAATCTGCTGGAATTTGCCGAGGTCGCCCGCGCCGTGCGCATTCCCGTCGCCACCGGCGAACGCCTGACCACCAAGGCCGAATTCGCCACCCTGCTGCGCACCGGCGGCGCCAGCATCCTGCAACCGGCGCTGGGCCGCGCGGGCGGTATCTGGGAGATGAAGAAGGTCGCCGCCATGGCCGAGGCCTTCAACGCGCAGATGGCACCGCATCTCTATGCCGGTCCCGTCGAATGGGCCGCCAACATCGCGCTGTCGGTCTCGATCCCCAACCTGCTGATCGCCGAAACCATCGAAACGCCGTTCCACGACGCGCTGATCAAGGGCACGATCCGGGTCGAGGATGGCTACATCACCGGCCCCCGACCGCACCCGGCCTGGGCATCGAGGTCGACGAGGCGCTGGCCCGCGCCCATCCCTATACCGGCACCGGCCTGCACCTGGAAATGCAGCAGGACCCGATCAACTACCGCGACGGCAACATTTTCGAAGGCGGCGCGCCGGTGTCCTCCAAGTGACAGAATGCGACCGAAACACGGGGCCGGTACGGCGGAACGCCGCCGAGCACGGCCGATTGCCACATATTCGCCGCAATTCGCTGGCCTCCTGAAGGGGCTGAAAATTACGTGACCAGTTTCGGCGCCACAACAACCGGCGCGATACGATTTCCTCCCTGACTGGACAGGCCGCGCCTCGGTGCGGCCTTTTTTTTGGGAGTGTCGCGCCATCAGCGGGGCCGGACGCGAAAGGCCTGGCTAGGCCGCGATCGGTTCGACGAGCTGTGCGCCGCGCGCCCGGTTTGAATTGACGGCGGTGTCGACGCGGTGACAGACAACGGTCGTCCGGCGCATCCCGCATCAGCGCCGCCGCGCCCTTGCCGTCCTCGCCCAGCCAAAGCGGCCAGTCGTCCTTCGCGATCTGCAACGGCATCCGGTGATGGATGTCCCTGACCGGTCCCGTGGCGGGCCCGGTGACGATGGCGCAGGTGGTCAGCGGCGCCTCGCCGCGGGTCCAGTCCTGCCAGACCCCGGCAAAGGCGATCGGCGTCGCCATCCGCGCGCCTGGATGTACCACGGCAGGCGGTTGCCACCCTCGTCCTTGGTCCATTCGTAGAACCCGCTGGCCGGGATCAGGCAGCGCCGCTCGCGGGCGGCGGTGCGGAAGGCGGGCTTCTCGGCGATGGTCTCGGCGCGGGCGTTGATCAGCAGCGGCCCGTCGTTGGGCGTCTTGTACCAATGCGGAATGAAGCCCCAGCGCATCGAAACCAGCCGTCGTGCCGCGTCACCGAACCGCACCACGTGCACCTGGTTGGTCGGGCAGACGTTGTAATTCGGCACCTCCGGCAGGTCGTTGGCCGGGATGGCGGCGAATAGCTGCGCCATGGCGTCGGGCGGCAGGGTTATGGCGAAACGTCCACACATGGTGCCATGATACGCCTTGATGCGCGCTGCACCAGCGCGCGCAAGCAGACTTTGCGGAAAGTTCGGTGGTCGATGGCTGCCAGCAACAAGAAAACGGCCCGCCATGCTTTCGCGGCGGGCCGTTCGTCTCTGTCGAACGTGAAGGACGCCGGCTACTTCATGGTGATGCGGCCGTCGGTGTAGGGCTGATAGGCGCCGCTGGCCGCCAGGTATTCGGCCGTGACGTCGGCCAGGTCGGGACCGAAGTCATAGGCGTTCATCGCATCCTTGAACATCGCGTAGCCGTCGCCGCCGTTGCGCACGAAGTTGTTCGACACCACGCCATAGGTCGCCGCCGGGTCGATCGGCGCGCCGCCGACCATCACGTCCGACACGCGGCGACCCGGCCTCGGCCGACTGGCATCGACGGTGAAGGTCATGCCCGCCACCTGCGGGAACCGGCCGGCGCCGTCCTCGATCTGGCTGACGCCGTTCTCCAGCGCGTCGAGCAGGGTCTGGCCGCTGACCTGGAAGGTCGACAGCGTGTTCTGGAACGGCAGCACCGTCAGCACCTCGCCCATGGTCACCGCGCCCGCGTCGATCGAGGCGCGCAGGCCGCCGCCGTTGGCGATGGCGATCTGGATGCCCTGGTCCTTGACCCGGTCCAGCATCGCGTCGGCCACCAGGTTGCCCATCGGGCATTCCATGCGCGCGGCAGACGGCGCGGTCGCCCTCGATCGGCTCGGCGGCCTCGGCCACCACCTTGTTGCGGATCTCGTCGAGCGGCCCGGCCAGTTCGGCGATCCGGCCCACGGTCGCCTCGTCCTCGGCGACGGTGCCGTCCAGCACGATCGGCTCGCCCACGGCTTCGGTGATGACGCCCTCGTCGTCGAAGGTCACGTTCAGCTCGCCCAGGAACTTGCCATAGGCATAGGCCTGCACGATGGCGGTGTCGCCGACCATCACCGGATAGGGGCCGTCGGCGCGCTCGTTGGTGTTCGACAGCAGGCTGTTGTCATGCCCGCCGACGATCACGTCGACGCCGGTGGTCTGCTCGGCGACACGCTTGTCGACGTTGAGACCCGAATGCGACAGCACGATGATCTTGTTGACGCCGTTGGCGGTCAGCCGGTCGACCTCGTCCTGCACCGCCGGCGACCGGATCGGTGAAGATCACGTCGTCGCCGGGGCTGGCCAGTCTCGTCGGTGTCCTGCGGCGTCAGGCCGATCAGGCCCAGCTTCTCGCCGCCGCGCTCGATGATCGTCGATTTCTGGATCGCGCCGGCCAGCAGCGGCTCGCCGGAGATATCGGCGTTCGACATCAGGATCGGGAAGTCGACCGCATCGACGAAGCCGCGCAGCACCTCGGGGCCGTCGTCGAATTCGTGGTTGCCCACGGTCATCGCGTCGTAGCCCAGCTTGTTCATCATCTCGGCCGCGACCTTGCCCTTGTAGTAGGTGTAGAACAGCGTGCCCTGGAACTGGTCGCCGCCGTCCACCAGGATGTAGTTGTTCGACCGCGCCTTGGCGTCGTCGATCGCCGTGACCAGCCGCGCGGTGCCGCCGAAGCATTCGCCGGCGGTGTTGTCCTCGGCCGAGCACGGGCCGTCGTACTTGCTGATCGGCTCGAACCGGGCGTGGAAGTCGTTGGTGTGCAGGATGGTCAGCGTGTAGTCCGCCTGCGGCCATCCCGGCGCTCAGCGCCAGCGCCGCCGTGGTTGTCAGAATGCGTGAAAGCATGGGTGAACCCTCTGTTGGTTGATGGCCGCAGAGTGGCCCTGCCGCGCGGCGGAGTCAAAGACGTTTCACGCGCCCTGTGCCGCAGGGTCCGCCGCACCGCAGGCGCGCTTGACCGCGGCCCCGGCGACAGGCAACAGGGGTCCATGCTGATCTACAAGATATTCCGCGCCGCCGAATGGGCCGCGTTCCGGGCCGCCGGCGAGACCAGAGGCGCGCCGATCGACGTGGCCGACGGCTATATCCATTTCTCGACCGCCGAGCAGGCCGCCGAAACCGCCGCGAAACATTTCGCGGGCGAGGACGGGCTGGTGCTGGTGGCGCTCGACAGCCATGCGCTGGGCGGCGATCTGCAGTGGGAGCCGTCGCGCGGCGGCGCGCTGTTCCCGCATCTCTACCGTACCGCTCGACCTGCGCGAGGTGCTGTGGCACCGCCCGCTGCCGCTGGGCCCCGAGGGCCATGTCTTCCCGCCGGACGATGACGTGAGTCTGCAGCGAACGGATCGGCCTTGCGGCGCTGCGCCGCATCGATCCCGAAACCGCGCACGGGCTGGCGCTGAAGGCGCTGACGCTGGGGCTTGGCCCCCGCGCCCGGCCCCGTCACCTCGCCGCGTCTTGCCACCACGCTGGCCGGGATGGACCTGCCGAACCCGGTCGGGCTTGCGGCCGGGTTCGACAAGAACGCCACCGCGCTGACGCCGCTGTCGCGCGCCGGTTTCGGGTTTCTCGAGGTCGGCGCCGCCACGCCGCGCCCGCAGCCCGGCAACCCGCGCACCGCGCCTGTTCCGGCTGACCGAGGACCGCGCCGCGATCAACCGCTTCGGCTTCAACAACGACGGGATGGAGGCGATCGCGCGCGCGGCTGGCGGCGCGCGGCGCCGGGAGTGCCCGGTGCGGCCTGAACCTCGGCGCCAACAAGGACAGCGACGACCGCGCCGGCGGATTTCGCCCGGGTGCTGAGCGCACTGCGGCCCGCATGTCGATTTCGCCACCGTCAACGTCTCGTCCCCCAACACCGAGAAGACTCCGCGACCTGCAGGGCCCGGCGGCACTGGCGGGCCTGCTTGCCGGGCGTGATGGCGGCGCGCGACGGGCTGGCCGCGCCCGGTGCCGGTGTTCCTGAAGATCGCGCCCGATCTGACCGATGCCGAGATCGCCGAGGTCGCCGACTGTGGCCGCCGACACCGGCATCGACGGCGATCATCGCCACCAACACCACGCTGGCGCGCGACGGTCTGAAAAGTGCCAGGCCGCGACGAGCAGGGCGGGCTTTCCGGCGCGCCGTTGTTCGAGAAGTCCACCCGCGTGCTGGCGCGGCTGTCGGTCGAGACCGGCGGGACGATGCCGCTGATCGGGGTCGGCGGCATCGGCTCGGCAGAAGACGCCTATGCCAAGATCCGCGCCGGGGCCTCTGCCGTGCAGCTTTATACTGCGCTGGTCTATGGCGGATTGTCGCTGGTGGCAGAGATCGCCCGCGGGCTTGACGACTTGCTGGCGCGCGACGGCTTTGACACGGTGGCGCAAGCCGTCGGCACCGGGCGAAAGGACTGGCTATGAGCGATCTCGTGATCTGGCACAATCCGCGCTGCTCCAAATCGCGCGCCGCATTGTCGCTGTTGCAGGAGCGCGGGCTGACGCCGCGGGTGCGCCTTTACCTTGACGATCCGCCGACGATCGCGGAACTGCGCGCCGCCCTTGACCTGCTGGGCCGTCCGGCGACCGACCTGATGCGCTGGAGCGAGCCCGAGGCGAAGGGTCTCGACCGGTCTGCCGATGACATGACCCTGATCGCCGCGATGGCCGCCTCGCCGAAGCTGATCGAGCGGCCCGTGGTCATTTCGGGCCATCGCGCCGCCATTGGACGCCCGCCCGAGGCGGTGCTGGAGATGCTGGAGTAGAGCCATGAGCGCAGAGGACCTGCACGGCGTCGTACCCTACCTGCCAACGCCGCTGACCACAGGGGGCGAGGTCGACACGGTCACATTGGCACGGCTCTGCGAGCACCTGATCGGCCAGGGCGTGCACGGGCTGACACCGCTGGGATCGACCGGAGAGTTCGCCTATCTCGATTTCGCGCAGAAGGCCCAAGTGGTCGAGGCCACCGTGCAGGCGGCGCGGGGCCGGGTGCCGGTGATCGCCGGGGTCGCGGCGACAACGACGCGCGACGCGGTGGCGCAGGCGCGGGCCTGGGCCAAGGCGGGTGCCGACGGCATCCTGGCCGTGCTTGAGGCGTATTTCCCGGTGTCCGAGGACGGCGTCGTGGCCTATTTCACCGCCGTCGCGGATGCCACCGACCTGCCGGTGACGCTGTATACCAATCCGAATTTCCAGCGCTCTGACCTGAGCCTTAATGCCATCGACCGGCTGGCAGATCACCGCAACATCTGTTTCCTGAAAGACGCCTCGACCAATACCGGGCGGCTGTTGAGCGTGCTGAACATCGCCGGCGACCGGATCGGCGTCTTCGCCGCCTCGTCGCATATCACCGCCGCCGTGATGCTGATCGGCGGGCGCGGCTGGCTGGCCGGGCCGTCCTGCCTGATCCCGGCGCAGAGCGTGCGGTTGTATGAGCTGTGCAAGGCCGGGGACTGGACGGCGGCGATGGACCTGCAGCGCGAACTTTGGGCGGTCAATCAGGTCTTCGCCCGCTTCAACCTGGCAGGTGCGGTCAAGGCCGGGCTGAAATTGCAGGGTTTCGACTGCGGCGATCCGGCGCCGCCACAGGCGGCGCTGTCTGAGGTCCAGGTGGCCGAGGTGCGCGCGGTTCTGGAGCGGGTCGGCGCGTTGTAGCGGTCACACCCCGGCCTGCGCCTCCAGCTTCGGGTAGCGCCAGCCCAGCGTCACGGCGCGGGCGATGAACGAGATCAGCAGCGCGGCCCAGAGGCCGTGGTTGCCGAAGGTCGGCACCAGCAATGCCAGCGCCGCGAGATAGACCAGCAGCGACAGCAGCATCATGTTGCGCATGTCGCGGCTGCGGGTGGCGCCGATGAAGATACCGTCAAGCATCCAGGCGCCGACCCCCACGACCGGGGCCGCGACCATGTAAATGAGGAACACCCGCGCCTCGGCCCGCACCCCCGGGGCCGTGGTCATGAAGTCGATGATCGCGCCGCCGAAAAGCGCGAAGATCAGCGCAAGGGCCAGGCAGACGATGCCGCCCCAGAGGCTGGTCAGCAAGGCGCCGCGGCGCAGCGCCGCCCGCGCCCGCGCGCCCAGAGCGGCGCCCACCAGCGCCTCTGCGGCGAAGGCGAAGCCGTCGAGGGCGAAGGCTGTGATTTCGAGGAATTGCAGCAGGATGTGATTGGCGGCCAGCGTCACGTCGCCGAAATCCGCGCCGAGAAACAGGAACGACACGAACATGCCCTGCAACAGCAGGCTGCGGATCAGGATGTCGGTGTTGACTGCCGCCATGTTCAGCAGTCGGACCCGGTCGAAGACCCGGGTCCAGTCGCGCCAGTCGGTCACCCGGAAGGCATGGCGGCAGAGCCAGAGGCCCATCGCCAGCCCGCTCCATTCGGCAAGGAAGGTGGCGATGGCGACGCCCTGCGACGCCCCAGCCCAGCCCCAGCACGAACCACAGGTCGAGCGCGATGTTGAGCCCGTTCATCCAGAGCTGGATCACCAGCACGCCGCGCGTGCGCTCCGCCGCGATCAGCCAGCCGGTGATGGCGTAAAGCGAGATCAGCGCGGGCGCGGACCAGACCCGGATGGCCATGTAGTCACGGGCCAGCCCCTCGACTTCGGCGCTGGCAGGCGACAGCCAGAACGCGGCGCGGAACAGCGGCAGTTGCAGCAGGATGATCGCCAGCCCCGCCGCCGCGCCGATCATCAGGCCGCGCGTCAGCAGAGCCGCGACCTCGGCCCGGTCGCCGGCGCCGCGCGCCTGTGCGGCCAGCCCCGTCGTGCCCATCCGCAGGAAGCCGAAGATCCAGTAAAGCGCAGTCAGGGATATCGCGCCGATGCCGACCGCCCCGATCGGCGCGGCGCAGGCCCATCTGGCCGACCACGCCGGCATCGACCGCGCCAAGGATCGGCACGGTGGCGTTGGACAGCACGATGGGAATGGCGATGGCCAGCACCCGTTTGTGCGTCAGCGGGCCGACGTCGGCTTGGGTCATTCGGTGGGCTCGGCCCGGACTGGCATCAGGAAATGGCCGGTGGCCTGCGCAAAGGGCCGCGTGCGGTTGTCCTGCCAGGCCTCGACATGGACGGATGCATAGCGCCGCCCCGACCGGTTGACCCGCGCCCTTGCATAGGCGTCGCGCGGCAGGCCGGTGCGCAGGTAGTCGACGGTGAAGTCGATGGTCTTGGGCAGCCGCGGCAGGTGCGCGTGGGTGATCGTCACGGGGTCGATCTTGCCGCTCTCGATGTCCTGCCACAGCCAGGACCAGCTCAGCTCGATGATCGCGGCGATTTCCAGGAACGCCGCCGTCGCGCCGCCGTGCAGGGCGGGCAGCATCGGGTTGCCGATCAGCTTGTCGTCATAGGGCATCACCGCGGTCAGTTCATCGCCGTGGCGCTCGAACTTGATGCCGAGGAAACGGATATACGGCACGCCCTCGACCAGAGCCTTCAGCGCAGCATCGCGGCGCTGCTTGACGACCTGAACCGGTTCGGGGCGCGGGCGGCCGGCCATCAGCGACGCTCCATCGTGAAGGCGCCGGTGGCGGCGGCGACCGGGTTGTCGCGGTCGTCGTCCATCGCGGTGGCGCGGACGAAGGCGACCGAGCGGGTGACGTGATAGCAGATCGGCACGCGCCATGATCGCCTGGCCCGGGGTGGCCGCGCGCATGTAGTCGATGCGCAGGTCCAGCGTCGCGGTGCCGGCACCGGCCTGCGGGTGGCTCATCACCGCCGCGCCGGCGCAACTGTCCATCAGCGCCGAGACCGCGCCGCCGTGGATCACGCCGGTTTCCGGATCGCCCACCAGGTCCTCGGCGTAAGGCATTGATATTTCGGCCTCGCCCTCGCCGATCGATGTCAGCACCATGCCCAGCGCCCGGCTGTGCGGCAGCGCCTGGATGAACTGGCCCGCGCGTTTCAGCTTTTCCTCATCCATGTCGTGCCCGTTTTCCGCCGACTTTAGCCTCAAGCGTTATTGGACCTTGATTTGCGCGCCGCAAGTGCTATCTTCCGCAAATGAGAATTATTCGCAATTGCAGGACGCCCCGATGACGATGACCACGACGGTCTCCCCCGCCGGAACCTATGTGGCGAGCGACAGGCTGGGCCCGTTCCGCATGCGCAGGCTTGCGGTGGCCCTGGTGTTCCTGGGACTGATGGTCGCGCCGGGCGAGCTGGGCGCACTGACGCGGTCGCTGATGACCGATGCCTATGTGCAGGTGTCGGTCTTCGTCGGCGCCACCTTGCTGCTGTTCTACGGGGCCGAGAAGGTGTTCAACTTCGACATCGGGTCGTCGCTGAAGAACGCGCGCGGCTGGCAGGTGCCGATGGCTGCCCTGATGGGCGCCACGCCGGGCTGCGGCGGCGCAGTGGTGGTCGTGGCGGCCTATTCCTCGGGCAACGTCGGCTTCGGCGCGGTGGTGGCCACGCTGACCGCCACGATGGGCGACGCGGCCTTCCTGCTGATCGCCACGCGGCCCGATGCGGCGCTGGTGGTGCTGCCGCTGTCGTTCACCGTTGGCATCCTGTCGGGCTGGCTGGTGGACCTGTTCAACAAGACCGAGTTTCGCGCCGACACGTCCGGCCAGTGCCAGATCGCGCCACTGATCGGGCGGACCCGGCCACAGGACATGGCCTACCTGCTGCTGGCGATCCCCGGCCTGGTGGTCGGCGGCGCGCAGCTTGGCCAGGTGACAATCGACACCATCCTTGGCGTGCCGGTTCTGTGGGTCGCGCTGGCGGGCACCGTGCTGGGGCTGTTCATCTGGTCGACCTCGCGCTTGCAGGCGATGACCAATTCCGGTGACAGCCCGGTGACGCGGATGGCCGAAGAGACCAGCTTCATCTCGGTCTGGGTGATCGGCGCCTACCTGGCCTATGATTACATCGTCGCCTTCGCCGGCGTCGACCTGGAGACGGCGTTTTCCACCGTGGCCCCTGCCCTGCCGCTGATCGCGATCCTGATCGGGTTCATTCCGGGCTGCGGGCCGCAGGTGCTGGTCGCCACGCTGTACATCAACGGGCTGGTTCCGTTTGCCGCGCTGATCGGCAACGCGATCTCGAACGATGGCGACGCGCTGTTCCCGGCCATCGCACTGAACCCGAAAGCCGCAGTGATCGCCACGGTCTATTCCGCAGTGCCGGCGCTGATCGTGGCCTACGGCTTCTATCTGCTGGCGCCGGACGTCATGAACTGACGGGCACCAGGGTGCGTGCAGGCCCGCGCCCGACGGCTGCAACCGGTCCGACGGGGTTGCAATTGATCCCGCCCGGCATCCGCCCTACCCTTGCAGGATCAGGGAGGCCCCGACGCCGATGTCCAACAGCAAGCTGACCTTCAAGGAAATGTGCGCCAAGTTTGACGTCACGCCGCGCACCCTGCGGTACTACGAGTACATCGAGCTGCTGGCCCCCGAAAAGGACGGCCGCAGCAGGTTCTACGGCCCGCGAGAGGCGGCGCGCATGACGCTGATCCTGCGCGGGCGGCGGTTCGGCTTCTCTCTGGAGGAAATCCGCCAGTGGCTGCTGATCTACGACCATGAGGGCACGCGCGCACAGAACGAGGCCTGGGTGGCGCTGGCGGACCGGCAGCTGGAGGCGTTGACCGAGCAGCGTCACCAGCTGGACGCGACCATCGCCGATTTGCAGCAATTGCGCGACGAGGTGGCCGGGAGCCTTGGGTAAAGCGGTCTCCTTGCTTCGTGACGTGACGTTTCGTTGACGTAAACGTCAACTCCCCTTGCGATACAGCCCCCGATTGCGCATCTCTGTTGCACGACGCGAAACCGGAGGCCCCTCCATGACCAAAGACACGATGACGATCCGCCAGATGTGTGACGAGTTCGATGTGACGCCGCGCACCCTGCGGTTCTACGAACAGAAAGAGCTGCTGGCGCCGATCCGCGAGGGCCAGAAGCGGCTTTTCACCAAGCGCGACCGCGCCCGGCTGAAGCTGATCCTGCGCGGCAAGCGTTTTGGCTTCAGCCTTGAAGAGATCCGCCAGCTTCTGGACCTGTATGACATGGGCGACCAGCAGCAGACCCAGCTGATCCGCACCCACGAGATCGCGAAAAAGCACCTTGCGGACATGCAGCAGCAGCGCGACGAGCTGTTCGAGGCCATCGCGGACCTGGAACAACAGCTGCAATGGGCGTCGCAGATCATCGCCTCGTTCAAGACCGAAAAAGCCGCCGAATAGGGAATTTCGCATATGCCGACATACACCGCCCCCGAGAAGGACTTTCAGTTCATCCTGCACGAAGTGCTCAACGTGACCGAGCAGGCCATCGACGGCTATGCGGACATGGACGCCGATTTCACCGGCGCGGTGATCGGCGAGGCCGGCAAGATCGCCAGCGAGGTGCTGACGCCGCTGAACGTGGTGGGCGACAGCCAGGGCTGCACGCTGGAAAACGGCGTGGTGCGCACGCCCGATGGGTTTCAGGCGGCGTTCGACCAGGTGCGCGACGGCGGCTGGACCGGGCTCGACATGCCCGAACAGTACGGCGGCCAGGGCATGCCCTACGTCATGGGCATCGCGATTTCCGAGATTTTCTCGTCGGCCAACCAGGCCTTCGCGATGTACCAGGGCCTGACCCACGGCGCCGCCTGCGGCCATCCTGGTGCACGGCACCGACGAGCAGAAGGACAACGTAGCTGCCCAAGATGGTGTCGGCGAATGGACCGGCACCATGAACCTGACCGAGCCGCATTGCGGCACCGATCTGGGCCTGATGCGCACCAAGGCGGAACCGCAGGACGACGGCAGCTATGCCATCACCGGCCAGAAGATCTTCATCTCGTCCGGCGAGCACGACCTGGCCGACAACATCGTCCACCTGGTGCTGGCGCAAATCCCCGGCGGGCCCGGAGGGCATCAAGGGCATGTCGCTGTTCATCGTGCCGAAGTTCCTGGTCAACGAGGACGGCTCGCTGGGCGACGCGCAACGGCGTGTCCTGCGGCTCGATCGAGGAAAAGATGGGCATCCACGGCAACTCGACCTGCGTGATGAACTACGACGGCGCCAACGGGCTGGCTGCTCGGCGAGGAACACAAGGGCATGCGCGCCATGTTCACGATGATGAACGAGGCGCGGCTCGGCGTCGGCGTGCAGGGCCTGGCCAGGCCGAGGCCGCCTATCAGAACGCCGTCGCCTACGCCAAGGAGCGGCTTCAGGGCCGCGCCGTGACCGGGGCCGAAAACCCCGACGGGCCGGCCGATCCGCTGATCGTGCACCCCGACATCCGCCGCAGCCTGATGGACCAGAAGAGCTTTACCGAAGGCGCCCGCGCCTTCACCCTGTGGGCTGCCGAACTGATCGACCGCGTCGCACCGCTCGGGCGACGCCGCGGCCGAGGGGCTGGTGTCGCTGCTGACGCCGGTGGTCAAGGGCTTCCTGACCGACATCGGCTTCGACATGACGGTGCAGGCCCAGCAGGTCTACGGCGGTCACGGCTATATCGAGGAATACGGCATGTCGCAGTTCGTCCGCGATGCCCGCATCGCGATGATCTACGAGGGCGCCAACGGCGTGCAGGCGCTGGACCTGGTGGGCCGCAAGCTGGCCGCGGATGGCGGCAAGCACGTCATGGCGTTCTTCGATATGGTCAAGGGTTTCATCAAGGACAACGAAGCCAACGAGGCGCTGAAGGCGGGCTTTCTCGACCCGCTGAAGGCGGCGTCGAAGGACCTTCAGACCGCGGGTATGTACTTCATGCAGAACGGCATGAAGAACCCCAACAATGCGCTGGCGGGGTCCTACGATTTCATGCACCTTTTCGGTCATGTCTGCCTCGGGCTGATGTGGGCGCGGATGGGACTGGCCGCGGACAAGGCGCTGAAGGACGGCACCGGCGACGCGGATTTCTACGCCGCCAAGCTGGCCACGGGCCGGTTCTACATGGCGCGGATGCTGCCGGCGACGAAGATGCACCTGGCGCGGATCGAAACCGGGGCAGAGACGGTGATGGCGCTGGAGGCCGCGCATTTCTGACCCGGTCGGGTGGGTTGAAACCCCACTCCGCCGGCACATTTCCTGGGGGGTATCATGCCGAAACGCTTTCGACTGACGCGACGGTTCAATGCGGCGATGACCGAGGACGGGTATCGCCGGCTGAAGCGGTTCGCCGCACGACGCCGGGCTTGACGAGGGCGAGGCGCTGTCGTTCCTGTTCGAGCATTTCGACAGCGTGACGAATGAAGAGAACCTGACCGCCCGGCTGCGGTTGTTCAATTCCGAACTCGATGCGCGAAAGAAGTAACGAAATGACCGATCTGACCCCGCAAAGCTGGATGACCGACGAGCACCGGATGCTCGCCGAGATGACCGCCAAATTCATTGCCGAGGAATGGGCGCCGCTGTTCGGCAAGTGGCGCAAACAGGGCGAGATGGATCGCGAGACCTGGGCGCAGGCCGGTGAACTGGGGCTGCTGTGCCCGTCGATACCTGAAGAATACGGCGGCGCCGGGCGGCGATTTCGGCCACGAGGCGGTGATCCTGATGGAAGGCTCCCGCGCCAACCTGGCAAGCTGGGGCCACGGCATCCATTCCGGCATCGTGGCGCATTACGTGCTGGCCTACGGCACCGAGGAGCAGAAGCAACGCTGGCTGCCGAAGATGGTCTCGGGCGAGATCGTCGGCGCCTTGGCAATGACCGAACCTTCGGGCGGCTCGGACGTGCAGAACCTGAAGACCCGCGCGGTGCGCGATGGCAATGCCTACCGGCTGTCGGGACAGAAGACCTTCATCACCAACGGCCAGCACGCCAACCTGATCGTCGTCGCCGCCAAGACCGACCCCAAGGAAAAGGCCCGCGGCATGTCGCTGGTGGTGGTCGAGACCGACGGCGCGCAGGGCTTTTCGCGCGGTCGCAACCTCGACAAGATCGGCCTGCATGCCGCCGACACGTCGGAATTGTTCTTCGACAACGTCGAGATCCCGCCCGAGAACATCCTGGGCGGCGAGGAAGGCCAGGGCTTCTACCAGATGATGCAGCAACTGCCGCAGGAACGGCTGATCATCGCCTGCGGCGCGCTGGGCGCGATGGAAGGCGCGGTCGAGCGCACGATTCGCTACTGCAACGAGCGCGAGGCCTTCGGCGGGCCGATCATGCAATTCCAGAACACCCGCTTCAAGCTGGCCGAATGCAAGACCAAGACCGCCGTCGCCCGCGCCTTTGTCGACGAATGCATGCGCGAGCATCTGAACGGCGAACTGACGGTCGAGAAGGCGGCGATGGCGAAATACTGGCTGACCGACACGCAAGGCGAGGTGCTGGACGAGTGCCTGCAACTGCATGGCGGCTATGGCTATATGCAGGAATACGCAGTGGCGGAAATGTGGACCGACGCCCGGGTGCAGCGCATCTACGGCGGCACCAACGAGATCATGAAGGAACTGATCGCCCGCGGATTCTCGGAGAAGGGAAAATGAGCGCCGCTGCGCGCCGCGCCTCCGGCGGAGGTATTTTCGACGAGAAGAAGATGCAAGCTTCGCGTCAGGTCCACCCCACCGTCCGAACGGATCGGGACGGCGGGGCTTCTCCTCGTACGGCCATCAGCTCCTCAGCCTGTACCGCTCTGGCAGGGAAGCGCATTAACGTTAATGGCCCGTTACCGGGTCCGGATTTCTTCTCGTCGAAAATACCTTGCGGGGGCGCGGGGGTGCAAAACCCCCGCTTCGACTGTAACCGACCGCACCGCACCGGAGGATCAAGCGCATGACCATCAAACTTCACTGCTTCGGTGAATCCGGCAATGCCTACAAGGCGGCGCTGGCATTGCAGATGTCCGGCCTCGAATGGGAGCCGGTGCATGTGGATTTCTTCGCGGGTGCCACCCGCTCCGACGATTACAAGACCAACATCAACCCGATGGGCGAGGCGCCGGTGCTGATCGACGGCGCTTTCCGCCTGACCCAGTCGGGGGCGATCCAGCAATATGTCACCGACAAATCCGGCAAGTTCGGCGGTGTGCCGGACGACAAGTACGAGGTGCTGCGCTGGGTGTTGTGGGACAATCACAAGCTTTCCAGCCAGGCCGGGATGACCCGGTTCCTGACGAATTACCTGGCCGAGGACAAGCGCCCGCAACCAGTGATCGACTTCATGCAGGGCAGGCTCAAGGCTGCCTATGCGGTCCTGAACGCGCATTTGGAAGGCCGCGACTGGATCGTCGGCGACGGCGTGACCAATGCCGATCTCTCTTGCTGCGGCTATCTCTATTACCCCGAGCCGTTCGGGTTCGACCGGTCCGACTGGCCCAATATCGACGCCTGGCTGGCCCGGCTTTCGGAACAACCGCGCTGGAAGCATCCCTACGACCTTATGCAAAAGGCGTTTCCGGGCTCATGATCCTGACCGCGCTCATAGCCTTCGGCTTTGCCGCCGCCGCCGCCGCGCTGACGCTGGCGCGGCTGGAACTGCGCCTGACCGAAGACCGGGGCGGCGTAGCCTCGCCCGCGGGCGACGCCGCGACCGGCATGATTGCCTGGGGCGCCTTCGTCGCGCTTGGCTTTAGCGGACTGATCGCCCTCGGCATCCCGCTGACCGTGATCCTGGCCGCGACCACGCTGATCCTGGGCCGCCTGACCCCGGCACATGACACCTTCGCCCGCCTCTTTCCCCTGAAACTGCCGATCGCCCTTGCCGCCCTGCTGGCGGCCATCGCGGCACTGATCGGCACCCTGATGCTAATCCAAGGAGTCCCACATGGCTGACGCTTTCATCTACGACGCCGTTCGTTCCCCGCGCGGCAAGGGACGCAAGGACGGCGCCCTGCACGAGGTCACCGCCGCGCGGCTGTCGGCAGAGGTGCTGAACGCTCTCAAATCCCGCAACAACCTCGACACCGGCGGCATCGAGGACGTGATCTGGGGCAACGTCACGCAAGTGTCCGAACAGGGCGGCTGCCTGGCGCGGACCGCCGTGCTGGCCAGCGAGTTCGACGAAAGCGTCCCGGGCGTGTCGATCAACCGTTTCTGCGCCTCCGGTCTTGAAGCCGTCAACATGGCCGCCAACCAGGTCAAGGGCGGCGCGGGTGATGGATATGTCGCCGGTGGCGTGGAGATGATGGGCCGGGTGCCGATGGGCAGCGACGGGGCGGCGATCGCCGTCGATCCCTCCATCGCCATGGGCAGCTATTTCGTGCCGCAGGGCATTTCGGCGGATATCATCGCCACCGAATACGGCTTTACCCGCGATCAGGCCGATGAACTGGCCGTGCGCAGCCAGAAGCGCGCCAAGGCCGCCTGGGACGATCATCGCTTTGACAAATCCGTGGTCGAGATCAAGGACATCAACGGCCTGACCATCCTGGACAATGACGAATACATGCGCCCCGAAACCGACATGCAGTCGCTGGGCAGCCTGAAGCCCAGCTTCAAGGACATGGGCGAGATGATGCCCGGTTTCGACAAGATCGCCCTGATGAAATACCCGCATCTGGAACGGATCAACCACATCCACCATGCGGGCAACTCGTCGGGCATCGTCGATGGCGCCGCCGCCGTGCTGATCGGCAACAAGGAGTTTGGCGAGCGGCACGGCCTGAAACCCCGCGCCCGCATCCGCGCCACCGCCAAGATCGGCACCGATCCCACGATCATGCTGACCGGCCCGGTGCCGGTGACGCAGAAGATCCTGCGCGAGAGCGGCATGGAGATCGGCGATATCGACCTTTTCGAGGTCAACGAGGCCTTCGCCGCGGTGGTCATGCGTTTCATGCAGGCCTTCGACGTCGATCCGGATCTCGTCAACGTCAATGGCGGCGCCATCGCCATGGGCCACCCGCTGGGGGCGACGGGCGCGATGATCCTGGGCACGCTGGTCGACGAGCTGGAACGGTCGGACAAGGAAACCGGTCTGGCCACGCTCTGCATCGGCTCGGGCATGGGGGCCGCCACGATCATCGAGCGCGTCTGAACGCCATGGCAATCTTCCGCAAGGACAGCGTGCCGCTGAAAGAGGGCGTGTCAGGCTATCCCGATCCCTATAATCAGGGGTCGGGGAACCTGGCGTATCGCCATCTGACCGATGCAGGCGGGCTGACGCAGTTCGGCGCGGCGTTGGAAACGCTGCATCCTGGCGGGCAATCCTCGCAGATGCATTGGGAAGAGCATGAGGACGAGTTCCTTTACATGCTCGAAGGCACGCTGACCGTGGTCGAGGACGGCACCGAGACCGTCATCCACCCCGGCGATTCCTGCTGCTGGAAGGCCAGCGTGCCGGTCGCACATACCCTGCGCAACCACAGCGATGCGCCTGCGATCTACCTGATCGTCGGCACCCGTCATCCCGACAACATCTGCCATTATCCAGGCCTCGACATGCTGGCCACGCCGAAGGGCTACACGCATCTCGACGGCACTATGTATCCACCAAGGAACAAACCCCAATGACCGACCTCACCGGCGGCTGCGCCTGCGGGCAGGTGCGTTACTTGGCGACGGGCGCACCGCACTTCACGATCCTCTGCCAGTGCCGCGCCTGCCAGCAGATGACCGGCAGCGATCACGCACCCCAGTTCGGCCATCCGGCACAGGCCTTCAGCATCGAAGGCCTGCTGACTAGCTGGGAGCGCGCCAGCGACGACGGCTTCGCGGTGCGCAAGTTCTTCTGCCCGACCTGCGGCACGCCGGTTTACAGCACCACGACCCGGATGGACGATATCGTGATGGTGCTGTCCGGCACCCTGGACGATCCCGCCCGGGTGCCGCCGCAGATGATCGTATACGCCGACCACCGCATTCCCTGGGATCACGCGAAGGTCGAACCTGCACCGTGATCCACACCGACACCATACCGACGCGATACCGACGTCGTACCGACATCCGAAATTCCGCCTGAAGGAGCCGACCAATGAGTGACTTTACCTACGCAACCGATGCCGACGGCGTCGCCACGATCACCTGGGACGTGACGAACAAGTCGATGAACGTGATGAGCCAGCAGGGCTTTCTCGACCTCGACGCATTGGTTGACGCCGCACTGGCCGACGATGCCGTCAAGGGCGTGATCATCACCTCCGGAAAGGACACCTTCGCCGCCGGGATGGACCTGAACATCATCGCCAGGATGAAGGAAGAGGGCGGCGACAATCCCGCCAAGGCGCTGTTCGAGATGATCATGGGCACTCACGGCATCCTGCGCAAGATCGAGCGGGCGGGCATGGATCCGAAGACCCTGAAAGGCGGCAAGCCGATCGCCGCCGCCCTGCCCGGCACGGCGCTGGGCATCGGCTTCGAGATCCCGCTGGCCTGCCACCGCATCTTCGCCGCCGACAATCCGAAGGCCAAGATCGGCCTTCCGGAAATCATGGTCGGGATCTTTCCGGGCGCCGGCGGCACCACGCGGCTGGTGCGCAAGATGGGCGCGATGGCGGCCTCGCCGTTCCTGCTGGAAGGCAAGCTGAGCGATCCGCAGGCCGCCAAGCGCGCCGGGCTGATCGACGAGGTGGTCGAAGCCGACCAACTGCTTGCGAAGGCGAAGGCATGGGTGCTGGGCGCGACGGATGCCGATATCGTCAAGCCCTGGGACCAGAAGGGCTACAAGATGCCCGGCGGCGCGCCCTATTCGCCGCAGGGTTTCATGACCTATGTCGGGGCCAGCGCCATGGTGCATGGCAAGACGCAAGGCGTCTACCCGGCCGCCAAGGCGCTGCTCAGCGCGGCCTACGAGGGCGCGCTGGTGCCGTTCGACACCGCCCTGAAGATCGAGGCGCGGTGGTTCGTGAACGTGCTGCTGAACCCGTCGTCCAGCGCGATGATCCGCAGCCTGTTCATCAACAAGGAGGCGCTGGAAAAAGGCGCGCTCGCGGCCGGATGTGCCGGACCAGAAGGTGAAGAAGGTCGGCGTCATGGGGGCGGGCATGATGGGCGCGGGGATCGCGCTGGTCAGCGCGCTTGCGGGCATCGAGGTGGTGCTGATCGACCAGGAAGCAGGCGGCCGCGGACAAGGGCAAATCCTATACCGCCGACTACATGGACAAGGGCATATCGCGCAAGAAGGCCACGCCCGAGAAAAAGGACGAGGTCCTGGGCCGGATCACCGCCACCACCGATTACGCCGCGCTGAAAGGCTGCGACCTGATCGTCGAGGCGGTGTTCGAGGACCCGGCGATCAAGGCGGAAGTCACCAGGAACGTCGAGGCCGTGGTCGGCGAGGACTGCATCTTCGCCACCAACACCTCGACCCTGCCGATCAGCGATCTGGCGAATGCCTCGCAGCGGCCCGAACAGTTCATCGGCATCCACTTCTTCTCGCCCGTCGACAAGATGTCGCTGGTCGAGATCATCAAGGGCGAAAAGACCGGCGATGTCGCCGTCGCCAAGGCGCTGGATTTCGTGCGCCAGATCCGCAAGACCCCCATCGTGGTCAACGACGCGCGGTTCTTCTACGCCAACCGCTGCATCATCCCCTACATCAACGAGGGCGTGCGGATGGTCGGCGAAGGCGTCGAGCCGATCCTGATCGAGCATGCCGCTCAGATGCTGGGCTTCCCGGTGGGGCCGCTGCAACTGAACGACGAAACCTCGATCGACCTGGGCGTCAAGATCGCCAAGGCGACGAAGGCCGCGCTGGGCGATGCCTATGATGCAGGGGCCGCCGACGAGGTGCTGTTCTGGCTGTTCGATCAGGGCCGTCTGGGACGCAAGTCGAAGGCCGGCTATTACGAGTACGACGACAAGGGCAAGCGCACCGGCATCTGGGCCGGTCTGCGCGACAAGTACACGAAGGGCGACGAGCAGCCCGAGCTGATCGAGGTGCAGCACCGGCTGATGATGGCGCAGGTGCTGGAAGCGGTGCGGGCGCTGGAGGATGGCGTGCTGATGGACATCCGCGAGGGCGACGTCGGCGCGATCCTGGGCTGGGGCTTTGCGCCGTGGTCGGGCGGGCCGTTCAGCTGGCTCGACATCATCGGCGCGGGCCGGGCGGTCGAGATTTGCGAGGGCGCTGACCAAGGCGCATGGCGAGCGGTTCGAGGCGCCTGCCCTGCTGCGCGAGATGGCGCAGAAGGGCGAGACCTTCTACGGCCGCTTCGGCCCTCAGGCGATGGCGGCAGCGTAGGGAGCTCGCGTCGCGGGAACGGTGATTTCCGCGACGGCATCCTCGTCGGCAATGCAGTTGATCAGCATCGCGGCCTCGTCGGCGGGCAGGCTGCGATAGGCCGGGGGCGTGTCAGCCTCGGCTGACAGAAGGGTGTCGACGCACAGGATCCGGGCGTCGGGGCAGAAGACCAGCGCGCCGAGGTTGGCGAACACGATCTCGTCGGTGTCGAACTGCAACTGGATGACCTCGTGCACGCCATCCGGACGCAACCGCTCGATGCCGCGGAAGCCGACAAGACCGGCCCCCGCCACCAGGACGAAGGGATCGCCGAAGACGGCGTCGGCGGTATCGCTTTCCAGCAGCACGGATTGCTCGGGCATCAGGGTCATGACCTCCTGATTGCCCAGCGCCCCGGCGGGCACGTGCAGCGGACAGAGGCTGTCGGGCAAGGGTGCGGCACGGTCCCAGTTGACGCCGCGGACGACGCCGCGCACCGGTTGCAGTCCGCGATCGAAGGTCAGGACCAGGTCGCCCGTGGCGATCGCCTCGACCGTGCGCCAGCCCAGCGCCGTGGCAACGTGGGTTCCGGCGACCAGCCCGCAGGCCAGCCCGGACGTCAGCGGCGTCGTGGTTCCGCCGCACATGCCGCCGGTCTCTTGCCGGTGTAGCATGGCTTTGCGGCCAGGCGTCTTGTTCATCAGTCCAAACATCTGCACCTCCACCTTCGTGCGTTCGTTGTCTTGGACTGCTCGATGCGACCGGGTTGACCGATTCGAGCGCCCGCAATTCGACGCAATTCGGATGAAATCGAGGCACTTTTTCGCCACAGTCGCCAATCGGGCACCATGTCCGGGTTAACGGGCGGTTAAGGAAACAGTGCGATCAGTCGAAGCTGTAGCCGAAGCGGTCGATATCGGCGCGGCTCATCTCGGCGACGCGGTCGCGGGTGGCGTCGGTATAGTAGCTGCGATAGTCCGCCGCGCGGTCGGACCGGTTGACGTGCGGCATGTTCAGCGCAAAGCCCAGGTGCGCCTCGAGCGGGGCGATATCGGCGGCCAGGTGTTCGAGCCTGACGAAAAGGTCGCACCGCTCGCCGCCGCGCGCATCGGTGACATAGCGCGCGTAGTTCGATTTCCGCATACTCTCTCCGATCATCGGCTGCGTCACGAACCTGTCGAAGCTGAACCGTTTCGACAGGAAGACCGCCGGATGCTTGAACGACTGGGTGCCGCAGCCAGTGGTAGTAGCTGACCATGCGGTCCCACGGATTGCGCACCAGCATGAAGACGAAAAAGCCCTGCAACGTCCTCCGGCGTGAGATAGCCGTCGAGATCGTCCAGCATCGAATGCTTGGTCAGTAGCCGTCCCGCAGCCGAGGTCCTTCAGCCGACCCTTGCGCGCCACCGCCTTGGGCGTGTCACCGACCATGATGTCGTCCTTCATCGCGCGCGCCTCGAGCGCCAGCGCCATCGCCGTGCCGCCGGTCTTCGGCGCGTGGACGAAGATATAGCGGCGGCCGGGAGAGATGATCATGGCGCGGCACCTGACGCGATGCGCCACCGGCGGCGCGCGGGTGGCGCGGGTCAGCACCACGCCCGAGGCGATGATCAGCACGATGCCGAGAAGGCCAGGCGCATCGATCCCCTGCCCCCACAGAACCCAGCCCCAGAAGCCGCCGAAGATCAGCAGCGTGTATTCGAAGACCGCGACGAAGGCCGCCTCGGCCAGCAGATAGGCGCGGGTGATCAGCCCGACGCCGATCACCGCGCAGGCCGCCTGCACCGCGATCAGCCCCGCCGTGCGGGCCTCCAGCGGACGCCAGCCGCGCAGCAGGAACCCGTCGGGGCCGTCCGGCACCGGCGGCTGCATCAGCGCCAGCGCGAGGCAGCCCAATGCCCCCAGCGTCATGATCGCCAGGAAGAAGCCCGAACAGCAGCGCCAGCGTCCCCTCCTCCGCGCAATAGCGCCGGGTGGCGATGGCGCCGAGCGCATAAAGCACGCCCGCCGCGACCGGCAGGACCATCGCGGGCGACAGCCGATCCGCAGGTCGGGCCGCAGCACCAGCAGCGCGCCGCCGAACCCGGCGATGGCGGCGGCGATGTTCACCGGCGCCGACGCGCTGCCCGATGCCCGCGAACGAGATCAGCAGCACCAAGATCGGCGCGGTGAACAGGCCCGGCCGCCGACTGCGCCACCGGCACGAAGGCCAGCGCGCCGAAATAGCAGAACATCGAGCCGCCACGAGCAGGCTGCGCACAGCCACCGCGCGGGCATGCACCGGGCGCAGCCGCAGACCGAGAGCAACGCCACGCAACAGGATCAGCGGCAGCGCCATCAGCGACCGCACCAGGTGGAACTGCCAGACGCCGGTCTCGCCCGCCAGCGGTAGCACCAGGTTGTCGCTGAGCCCGATCACGGCCATCGCCGCCACGACCAGCGCGGCGGCGGCAAGCGGGCGGGTTCTGGCGTCGGGCGCTGTCATGCGCATCCTTATTTCGCCCTTTCCAAACCGCGCAACCGCGGTAAGTTTCGCAGGACTCGAATCGCGCGATTTCAGGGAGGATGGACACATGGGCTGGATGGCGGACGAGACCGGGCTGGACAAATGCCGCGCGAACTACGTGCCGCTGACACCGCTGTCGCATCTGAACCGCGCGGCGCGAGTGTTCCCCGACCGCGAGGCGCTGGTCTACGGCAACCGCCGCTGGACCTATGCCGAGCTACCACGCCCGTGTCAGCCGGCTGGCCTCGGCGCTGCTGCGGCTGGGCGTCGACCTCCGGCGACGTGGTCGCGACGCTGCTGCCCAACGTCCCGGCCCAGGCCGAGGCGCATTTCGGCGTGCCGGCCTGGGCGCGCGTGCTGAACACGATCAACATCCGGCTCGACGTCGACACGGTCGCCTATATCTTCGACCATGGCAGGCGCAAGGTCGCTGCTGGTCGACCGCCAGTTCCTGCGACCTGGCCGAGGCGGCCTGCGACCGCGATGGAGGGCCCCGCCCCGCAGATCATCGAGGTCGCGCGACGACCGCGGCGGGCGTTCCCGGCCACGGGCGACTACACCGAATACGAGGACCTGCTGGCCAGCGGCGACCCGGCGTTCGACTGGATCATGCCCGCAGGACGAATGGGAAAGCCTCGCGCTCAACTACACCTCCGGCACCACCGGGCGGCCCAAGGGCGTGGTCTGTCACCATCGCGGCGCCTACCTGATGACCATGGGCACGGTGGTCTCCTGGCGGCTGACGCTGCATCCGCGCTACCTGACCATCGTGCCGCTGTTCCACTGCAACGGCTGGAACCACACCTGGATGATGCCGGTGCTGGGCGGCACGGTGATCTGCTGCCGCGACATCACCGCCAAGGCGATCTACGACGCCATCGCCGACGAGGGCGTCACCCATTTCGGCGGCGCGCCGATCGTGCTGAACATGATCATCAACGCCCACAAGCGAAGACCGCCGCGACTTCGACCACATCGTGCGAGGTGTTCACCGCCGGCGCCCCGCCGCCCGCCGCCACGCTGCGCCGGATCGAGCCGCTTGGGCTTCAACGTCACCCAGGTCTACGGGCTGACCGAAACCTATGGCCATGTCACCGAATGCCTGTGGAAGGCCGACGCCTGGGACGACCTGCCGCAGGACGAGCGCGCCGCGATCAAGGCGCGCACCGGCGTCGCCATGCCGATGATGGAGGAGATCACGGTGCTGGACCCCGAGACGCTGGAACAGGTGCCGATGGACGGCAAGACGCAGGGCGAGATCATGATCCGCGGCAATGCGGTGATGAAGGGTTACCTGAAGAACCCGGAGGCCACTGCCAAGGATTTCGCCGGCGGCTGTTTCCATTCCGGCGACATCGCGGTGCAGCATCCCGACGGCTACATCCAGATCTCCGACCGCGCCAAGGACATCATCATCTCGGGCGGCGAGAACGTGTCCTCGGTCGAGGTCGAGGGCGCGCTGATGGACCACCCCGCGGTGTCGCTTTGCGCGGTGGTGGCCAAGCCGGACGAGAAATGGGGCGAGGTGCCCTGCGCCTTCGTCGAGCTGAAGCGAGGGCGGCGAGGCGACCGAGGCAGAGCTGATCGCCTTTGCGCGCGAACGGCTGGCCGGGTTCAAGACGCCGAAGATGGTGGTGTTCCAGGAGCTGCCCAAGACCTCGACCGGCAAGATCCAGAAGTTCGAGCTGCGCAGCGTGGCCAAGACGTTGTAGCCGGGCGCGGTCGCAGGGCCTGCGACCCATCTTGCACTCGCCCCGACCTCTGTGATTGTCGAGCCGACATTGCTCGGCTACTGTGAAGCCTGAAAAACAACAGAGCAGCAGGGCCCGTCCCGACACATGACGGCGCTAACCGAATACGACAGGCTGGAATGCGCCGCTGTCTGGCGCGCGGCGCCGGAGGCGCAGCGCCGCGACGTGTTCGTTTCGGTGGGCGATGCGACGCTGGTCATCACCGACAATGCCGACCGGGTGCTGGCGCATTGGTCGCTGGCCGCGGTGCGCAGCGCCTGAATCCCGGCGAAACGCCCGCGATCTATGCCCCGAGCGCCGATGCGCCGGAAGAGCTTGGAGATCGACGAGGCAACGATGATCGACGCGATCGAGCGGGTGCACCGCGCGATCCTGCGGCGCAAGCCGCAGCCGGGTCGGCTGCGCTTTGCGCTGCTGGGCGGCGGGCTGGCGGCGGTTCTGGGGCTGGCGGTGTTCTGGCTGCCCGATGCCGTGATTCGGCATACCGCGACCGTCGTGCCGCAGGCCAAGCGCGCAGAACTGGGCGCGCGGCTGCTGGCCGACATCCGCCGCGTCGCGGGCATGCCCTGCAATACCGTCAACGGCCGCCGGGCGCTCGACCGGTTGAAGGCGCGGCTGTTTCCCGCGCAGCCGGGCGCGCTGGTGGTGCTGTCCAGCGGCATCCCGGCCTCGCAGCACCTGCCCGGCGGGCTGATCCTGCTGAACCGGACACTGGTCGAGGATTACGAGGACCCCGCGGTGGTGGCGGGCTACATCCTTGCCGAACTGGAACGCGCCAGCGCCCGTGACCCGGTCGAGGACCTGCTGGCCGCCAGCGGCAGCTTCACCGCGTTCCGGTTGCTGACCACCGGCGATGTTGCCGACGATGTGCTTGAAAGCTATGCCGAAACTCTTCTGACAGGCCCGGCGCCGCCCCTGTCCGAACCCGCCCTGCTGGCGCGGTTCGCCGAGGCCGGTGTGGCCACGACCCCCTATGCCTATGCCCGCGACATATCCGGCGAGACCACGCTGGGCCTGATCGAGGCCGATCCCGGAACTTCGGACAAGCCGCTGATGACCGATGGCCAGTGGGTCAGCCTGCAAGGGATTTGCGGCGAATAACCCTTTTCGTGAAAACGAAAAACGCCCCGATCCTGCGACCGGAGCGCATCGCGCGCTCGACTGCGTTGCGTGTTACTTGCGGGTATAGGCGTCCGTGAACCCGGCCCGGCGCGCCGCACTCAGCCCGCCGGCCAACTGGCCGGGGCTGTTGAACGGGCCGGCCAGCACGATCCTGTAGGTCTTGCCCGCCTTCTTGTAGGTTCCGACCTTCACCGGCAGCCCCATGCGTTGCAGCCGCGCGATGCTGTTGCGGGCATTGGCGGGATTGCCGAAGGCGCCGACCTGCACGAAACGATGGCCGGGGGTCACGGCGATGGCGGTGGGCGACCGGCGCAGCGCGGTGGCCCGGGCCGGCGGCACCGCCTTGGTCGAGACCCGCGCGGGCGCGGTGGCGACCGGCACCGGGGTGCCGGTGACATGCACCACCCGGCCGCGCGGATTTTCCGAGATGTTCTGGCGATAGGCGACCTGTTCGGCCATGGTACGGGTGGGCCTTTGCGGATATTTCAGGAACGGGAACAGGTCGGTCACGTCGCGGCGCGTCCGCTGGTCGATCAGGCGGCGCGGCACGGTGTTGGTCCAGATCAGCGAGCTTTGGTAATAGCCCTCGGCGGTCTGCACACCGCGGTTCGGGTTCAGGCGGTCGTCCTCCCACACGGCCTTGTAGCCCGGAGGCGGCGCGATCTTCGGTGGCGGGGCGACGCGGACGACGGGAGCCGTCCCGTCATGGCTGATGCCGGTGGGCGAGACGCCTTGCGGGCCGCAGCGCACCGGGTGACGCGAATTCGGCTGCACGTAACGCTGGCTGAGCGCCGACATGTCCGGGCAGGCGGTAGTGCCGCGTGTGGGTGCGGTGACGGTGCGCGGCGCGGCACCGGTCGGGGCGGATACGGTGCGCACGGGGGGCGTCACGGTGCGCACCGGCGGTGTCACCGTGCGCGCGGGCGGCGGCGCGGCCACGGTGCGGGGTTGCGGCGGAGGCGTGATGGTTCGGGGCGGCGTTGCGGCGGGCCGCGGGGCCGCGGCGACGCGCGGCGCCTCGGGCGCGGCGGGCCGAGCGGCGAAGGTCGGCGACATGCCGCACAGCACCTTGCGCTTGCGGTTGACCCGCGGCACCCAGTTCACCGCATCATCGAAGCCGGCGCGCACGAAGACGCAGCCCTTGCTGTCGACATACTGCTTCCCGGTGTAGCTGGACGGCGGGAATTCGGCCGGTAGCGCGTCGGCGATGTTCTGCGCCCGGGCCGGTCCCAGACCGACGGCCAGCGCAAGGACTGCCGCAGTTATCGTCAATTTCTTCTGCATACTGTGCCCCCACACAAAATGTTGGGGTACGATGCCAGTTTTGACACATATGGTAAAGGAGAGATTCCCTTACTTGGTGCCGAACATCCGGTCGCCCGCATCGCCCAGGCCCGGCACGATATAGCCGTTTTCGTTCAGCTGCTCGTCCACCGCCGCGGTCACGATCGGCACATCGGGATGCGCCTCTTTCATCCGCGCGACGCCCTCGGGGGCGGCCAGCAGGCACAGGAACCGGATGTCGGTGGCGCCCGCCTGCTTCAGCAGGTCAATCGCGGCGACCGAGGAATTGCCGGTCGCCAGCATCGGATCGACCGCGATCACCAGCCGGTCTTCCAGACTCGCGCGGCACCTTGAAGTAGTACTGAACCGGCTTCAGCGTCTTTTCGTCGCGGTAAAGCCCGACGAAGCCGACCCGCGCCGAGGGGATCAGTTCCAGCACCCCGTCCAGCAGCCCGTTGCCCGCCCGCAGGATCGAGATCAGCGCCAGCTTCTTGCCCGCCAGCACCGGCGCGTCCATCGCGCACAGCGGCGTTTCGATGCGCCGCGTCGTCAGTCGGCCAGTTCGCGGGTGACCTCGTAGGCCAGCAAGCTGGCTGATTTCGCGCAGACAGCTGCCGGAACACCGGCGGTCGAGGTGTCCTTGTCGCGCATCAGCGTCAGCTTGTGCTGCACCAGCGGGTGGTTGACGACGGTCAGGTGATCGGTCATGGCTGGGGCTCCAGTCTTTTCAGGATCGCGGCGCGGGTCCGGTCATCGCAGAAGGCGGCCTTGGCGGCGGTCAGAGTGATCTGGCGGAAATCGTCCTCTTCCCAGTCGAAGGTCTCGGCCAGCCGGTCGAATTCGCGTCGCATCGTGGTGTGGAAGAACGGCGGGTCGTCGGTCGAGATCGTCACCGTGACCCCCCGGTCGCGCAGGGTTTCGATCGGATGCTCGTCAAGCGCGGGATAGACGCCAAGAAACACGTTCGAGCCTGGACAGACCTCCAGCAC
The DNA here is from genome assembly GCA_963768205.1 of uncultured Alphaproteobacteria bacterium. Lineage (GTDB taxonomy): Bacteria > Pseudomonadota > Alphaproteobacteria > Rhodobacterales > Rhodobacteraceae > JAHELH01. Next base: position 509,757 of record CAVYHB010000001.1, read on the forward strand.
GATGCCGTCCTCGGCCAGCCGGTCGACCAGTGCCAGATCCTCGATGGCGCGCACTCCGTGACCGATCCGCTCGACGCGCAGCGCGTCGAGCGCCTCGCGCACCTCGCCCGGCCCGCGCCATTCGCCGGCATGGGCGGTCAGGCCAAGCCCGGCCTCGCGCGCCATGTCGAAGCAGTAGGCGAAATCCTTGAGTTCGCCCGCCTTTTCGTCGCCGCCGATGCCGAAGCCAACGATCCAGTCGCCCGCCGTCTCGGCCGCGCAGAGCGCGGTCTGCCGCGCCTTCTCCGGGCCGAAGTGGCGGATCGAGGTGACGATGCCGCGCAGCACGATCCCATCGCGTTTTTCGGCGACATCCGCCGCTTCGCGGATCGCTGCAGGTATTCCGCCAGGCGCCCACATCGCGCCCGCCGCAGAAATCGGGCGACAGGAAGGTCTCGGAGTAGATCACGCCCGAGGCCGCGCTTTCCTCCAGCACCGCCAGCGTCAGCCGGTGATAGTCCTCGGGCGTTGTCAGCACCGAGGTCGCGGCCTCGTAGACCTTCAGGAAATGCCAGAAATCGGTGAAGGCATAGCTGCCGTCCGCGTCGAACATGCTGCGAGATATCGATGTTCTTTTCTGCTGCCAGCCCGCGGATGAAGGCGGGCGGCGCGGCGCCTTCGAGATGCAGGTGCAGCTCGACCTTGGGCAGATCCGCGATGCTCACAGAAAGCTCTTTCCCGGCGCCCTGCGCGGCACGCCCAGATGCGCCGCGACCGAGGCCGCGACATCGGCAAATCCGACCAGCCCGATCTCGCGCAGGCCCGCGCCCGGCGCCGACCACCGGCACCCGTTCGCGGGTGTGGTCGGTGCCGCGCCAGGTCGGGTCGTTGCCGTGATCGGCGGTGAAGAGCACCAGATCGCCGGGACGCAGGCGCTTGAGGAAGCGCGGCAGCTGCGGCGTCGAACCATTCCAGACGCGCGGGCATAGCCGGACACGTCGCGGCGGTGGCCGTAGAGGCTGTCGAACTCGACGAAATTGGCAAAGGTCAAGCTGCCGTCGGCCGGCTTCGCTCGGCGAAGTCCAGAAGATGTTCGAACAGGTCGACGTCGGCGCCCTTGCGCACCTCGTCGATGCCCTGCATCGAGAAGATGTCGCCGATCTTGCCGACCGCGTGGACCCGCCCGCCCGCGCCCTGCACCCAGTCGCAGAGCGTCGGCGCCGGCGGTGCGATGGCATAGTCGTGGCGGTTGGTGGTGCGGGTGAAGCCGTCTCGGCGCGAGCCGACGAAGGGCCGCGCGATGACCCGCCCGACCTTCATCGCGTGCAGGGTCGGGGCAAGCGATCTCGCAAAGCGCCAGCAGCCGCTCCAGCCCGAAGTGCTCCTCGTGCGCGGCGATCTGGAACACGCTGTCGGCCGAGGTGTAGCAGATCGGCCAGCCGGTGCGCGATATGCTCGGCGCCCTGCTCCTCGATGATCAGCGTGCCCGAGGCGTGGCAATTGCCCAGGATGCCCGTCGGTGCCGGCGCAGCCGGCAGACCTCGGCCACCAGGTCGTCGGGAAAGGCCGGGTCGGTCGTCGGGGAAATAGTGCCAGTCCCAGGGCACCGGCACGCCGGCCAGTTCCCAATGGCCCGACGGCGTGTCCTTGCCGTTCGACACCTCGGTCGCGGCGCCCCAGAGGCCCGTCGGCGTGGCACCCAGCCCCGGCGTCGGCATCGCCCGAGGCCAGCCGCACCGCCGCCCCCAGCCCCAGCGCGTCGAGATTCGGCATCTGCAGCGGCCCGCTGCGCCCGCTCCTCGGCGCGGCCCGCCGCGCAGGCCTGGGCGATATGGCCCAGCGTGTTGGCGCCGGTGTCGGGTACGTGCCGTTGAAGAAGCCGCCGCGTCCGGCGCGCCGCCGCAGCCCACGGAATCGATCACGATCAGGAAGGCGCGCGGCATCAGGCCGACCTCTTGTCAGGATCAAGGCGCGGCAGATCCGGCGGCTTGTCGCCGATGCGTGAAGGCCGGCCAGCAGCGCCGCGACTGCGGCCTCGGCGTCGGCCTCGGTCGCGGCATGGACGCATGGCCAGCGGCATCGCCCGCCGCCACCTCGTCGCCGATCATCAGCGACGTCCGACAGGCCGACCGAGGGGTCGATCCGGTCCGCCGCGCGCAGCCGCCCGCCGCCCAGGTGCACGACCGCCAGGCCCAGCGCCTCGCCGTCGATGGCGGCGACAAACCCGGCGTCGGGCGCGCGGCACTTCCCGCACCACCGGGGCGGCGGGCAGCCGGTCGCGCCAGCGTTCGACGAAATCGCGCGGCCCGCCCATGGCCGCGATCATGCCGCCGAACCGTTCGGCCGCGCGCCCCGAGGCGATCACGCCGCGCATCCATCTCGGCACCTTCCGTCGGCGTCTCGGCCATACCCGCCAAGGCGCGCAGCACCTCGCCGCCCAGTTCCGCCGTCAGGTCGGCCAGCAGCGGTGTCGGTGTCGCCGTCCGGTCAGCGCCTCCATCACCTCCATCACCTCGAGCGCGTTGCCCAGCGCCAGGGCGCAGGGCTGGTTCATGTCGGTGATCAGGGCGGTGGTCGGGCAGCCGGCGCCGTTGGCGGTTTCGACCAGCGACTGCGGGCCAGCGCCTCGGCATCGTCCAGCGTCTTCATGAAGGCGCCAGAGCCGACCTTGACGTCCAGCACCAGCGCCGTCGAGGCCCGCGGCGAGCTTCTTCGACAGGATCGAGGCGGTGATCAGGTCGATGCTTTCCACCGTCGCAGGTCACGTCGCGCATCGCATAAAGCCGCGGTCGGCGGGGGCGATGGCGCCTGCTGGCGGCGACGATGGCGCAGCCGATGTCGGCGACGATCTTGCGGAAACGGTCCTCGGCGACCTCGGTGCTGAGGCCGGGGATCGCTTCGAGCTTGTCGAGCGTGCCGCCGGTATGGCCCAGGCCGCGCCCCGAGATCATCGGCACGTAGGCCCCGCAGGCGGCCAGCGCCGGCGCCAGCAGCAGCGACACGCAGTCGCCGACGCCGCCGGTGGAATGCTTGTCCAGCACCGGCCCGGGCAGGTCCCAGCGCAGCACCTCGCCGCTGTCGCGCATCGCGCGGGTCAGGGCGACGCGCGCCTCGTCGCCGAGCGCCGTGCAGGCAGACCGCCATCGCGAAGGCACCGGCCTGCGCATCGCTCGACCGCGCCGTCGGCAAGGCCGCGCGCGAACCAGGTCGACCTCTGCCTCGTCTAGCGCCTCGCCGTCGGCGCAGCTTGCGCGATGAACGTGGCGCGCGTCCATCAGCCCTGCCCCATGTGGCCCGCCGCGAACGCGCCGGGCAGCAGCGCGCCCACGGTCGTCCGGACTTCGGTGCCAGACGGTGGTGGCCAGGATCACCGGCACGTCAGGCCCGGCGAATTCCGCCAGTTTCTGCCGGCAGCCGCCGCAGGGCGGTGATCGGCTTCGGCCCGTCCGCGATCACCGCCACTTCGGCGATCGCGGTATCGCCCGCCGCGACCATCGCAGCGATCGCGCCCGCCTCGGCGCAGGTGCCTTCGGGATAGGCGACGTTTTCCACGTTGCAGCCCAGATAGACCGCGCCCGAGGCGGCGCGGATCGCGGCCCCGACCTTGAAGTTCGAATAGGGCGCATGGGCGTTCCGGCGCACCCTGCCCGCATCCTCGACCAGCGACATCTGTGACCTTTCCCGGCTTCGACCCGTCGTCAGAGTGCGGCGCGGCGCAGGTCGATGCAAGTCCGGAACGGGACCGCGCCGCGCCCGGTCTTCGGAAAATCCTGAAACACTTGTCACGACACGCGGCTTGGCGCAGGCTGAGGATCAATCTAATGCCGAGCGCAACACGGCAATTCTTGCAAAGAACGAGGCGTTCAAAAAGTAGTTTAACACTAAACTACTTTTCGCGAAGCCCAGGGGGACCCCAAGTTGAACGACCAGACCAAAGACAGCTTGCGCCAGCGGGCGCTGACCTATCACGAGACCCCGAAGCCGGGGAAACTGGAGATCAGGGCCACCAAGCCGCTGGCCAACGGACGCGACCTGTCCCTGGCCTATTCCCCCGGCGTCGCCGAGGCCTGCCTGGAAATCAAGGACAATCCCGCCGATGCCGTCCGCTATACCACGCGCGGCAACCTGGTCGGCGTGGTCACCAACGGCACCGCGGTGCTGGGCCTGGGCAACATCGGTGCGCTGGCCGGCCAAGCCGGTGATGGAGGGCAAGGCGGTCCTGTTCAAGAAATTCGCCGATATCGACTGCTTCGACATCGAACTGGACGAGACCGATCCCGACAAGCTGGTCGAGATCGTCGTCGCGCTGGAGCCCACCTTCGGCGCGATCAACCTGGAGGACATCAAGGCGCCCGAGTGCTTCATCGTCGGAAAAGCTGGCCGCGAGCGGATGAACATCCCGGTCTTCCACGACGACCAGCACGGCACCGCCATCGTCGTCGGCGGCCGCCGCCACCAACGCGCTGCGGGTGGCAGGCAAGGACATCGACGACATCAAGATCGTGTCGACCGGCGGCGGCGCTGCGGGCATCGCCTGCCTGAACCTGCTGGTGAAACTCGGCGTCAAGCGCGAGAACGTCTCGCTGTGCGACCTGCAAGGGCTGGTCCACGAGGGCCGCGACCGAGGACATGACCGACCAGAAGGCGGAATACGCGCAACCCGGCGGCCGCGCGCGGTCTTGGCGACGTGATCGAGGGCGCCGACCTGTTCCTCGGCCTGTCGGGCGCCGGCGTGCTGAAGCCCGAGATGGTCGCGAAGATGGCCGACACGCCGATCATCCTGGCGCTGGCCAACCCGAAGCCCGAGATCATGCCCGAACTGACGCCCGCGCCGTGGCCCGAATGCGATCATCGCCACCGGGCGCACCGATTATCCCGAACCAGGTCAACAACGTGCTGTGCTTTCCGTTCATCTTCCGCGGCGCGCTCGATGTGCGGCGCGACCGAGATCAACGACGAGATGAAGATCGCCTGCGTCGAAGGCATCGCCGCGCTGGCCCGGGCCGAGCACCAGCTGCCGAGGCCGCCGCCGCCTACCAGGGCGAGCCGACTGGCGTTCGGCCCCGACTACCTGATTCCGAAAGCCCTTCGATCCGCGGCTGATCGGCGTCGTGCGCCAGCGCGGTGGCCAAGGCGGCGATGGAAAGCGGCGTGGCGACGCGGCCGATCGAGGATCTCGGCGGCCTACAAGAAGAAGCTGGACAGTTCGGTGTTCCGCTCGGCGCTGATCATGCGCCCGGTGTTCGAGGCCGCCCGGACCGCCACGCGACGCATCGTCTTCGCCGAAGGCGAGGACGAGCGCGTGCTGCGCGCCGCCAACGCGATGATCGAGGAAACCACCGACAAGCCGATCCTGATCGGCCGACCCGAGGTGATCGAGTCGCGGCTCGAACGCGCTGGCCTGGCGATCCGCCCGGGCAAGGACTTCGAGCTGGTGAACCCGGAAAACGACCCGCGCTACCGCGATTACTGGAGCACCTATCACCAGATCACCGAACGCAAGGGCGTCACCCCCGACCTGGCCCGCGCCATCCTGCGCACCAACACCACGGCCATCGGCGCCGTGATGGTGCACCGGGGCGAGGCCGACAGCATGATCTGCGGCACCTTCGGGCAGTACCTCTGGCATCTGAACTACATCAACCAGGTGCTTGGCACGCGCCGAATTGCATCCCGTGGGCGCGCTCAGCCTGATGATCCTCGAGGATGGCCCGCTCTTCGTCGCCGACACCCATGTGAACCCCGAGCCGACCGCGCAGCAGATCGCCGACACGGTGATCGCCAGCGCCCGCCACGTGCGGCGTTTCGGCGTGGCGCCGAAGATCGCGCTGTGCTCGCATTCGCAATTCGGGAACTTCGAATGCGAGTCGGGCCGCAAGACGCGCGGCGCTCTGGCGATCCTCGACAGCACGCCCCGCGATTTCGCCTACGAGGGCGAGATGCACGCCGATGCCGCGCTGGACCAGGCGCTGCGCGACCGGATCTTTCCCAACAGTCGCCTGCAAGGCGCGGCCAACGTACTGGTCTTCGCCAACACCGACGCGGCGTCTGGCGTGCGCAACATCCTGAAGATGAAGGCGAACGGGCTGGAGGTCGGGCCGATCCTGATGGGCATGGGCAACCGCGCCCATATCGTGACCCCGTCGATCACCGCGCGCGGCCTGTTGAACATGTCGGCGCTGGCGGGCACGCCGGTGGCGCATTACGGCTGACCGGGTCGCGACAAGAAAGTGCCGACCGGGGCGGATCGGCCCCGGTCGGCACCGGATCGTCGCGTCACCTGGTCAAGGCGTGGTGACGCACCTGCAAAGGTTACTTCTTGCCCGGTTTCGAGCCGGGTTTCGAAGGTTTCTGTGCGGGTTTCTTGTCGCCCATCTGGGGTAGACCTTCTGTTCAATGAACTGGCGCAATTGCCGGTCCATGAAGGAATTTCAGCGCCTGAATTGCCGCGAACTCAAGCAGGATTTGCACTGTAACAGAATATTTGAACGCGCGCGTCTGGACCCGGAACAACAACCATCAAACCCCGTCGCAAGCCCCGGCTGCGCGGAACGACAAGGCGCGATACCGGGCGGCCGCGGGAGGGTCGAACCCGCCCCTGACGATCCGGTGGGATCGGCCTATTTCTTCGGCTGTGGCGCCTTCGGCGGTGCCTTGCCCCCCGGCTTTGCCGCCAGCGGTGCCGCGGCGGCGACAGGCTTTTTCGGCGGCGCGGGTTTCTTCATCTGTTTCTTGGGGTTCTTGTCGCCCATGGCAACTTCTTCCTCGATGGCGGAACGGACCAATCGCCCGTTCGTCCCCCAAAGATGTAGACGCCCGCCGCCACCGCAAGAGCTCGGCGAAGATATTTCACCACCCTGCCCCCCCCTGTGTTACCGCCAACAGTGACCGCAGGACGCAGGCGGGCGTGCTTGCCCCAAGGGCAAGGCGCCGCTAACACATCGGGAAAGGTTCGGGAGAGCATACCATGGCATACGCTGATATCTACAAGTCCTGGCAGGACGACCCCGAGGGCTTCTGGATGCAGGCCGCCGGTGCCATCGACTGGGACCGGATGCCATCAAAGGCGCTGTTCGACGACAACGCCCCGCTTTACGAATGGTTCAGCGACGGCATGGTCAACACCTGCTGGAATGCCGTCGACCGGCATGTGCCCACCCGCGGCGAGCAGGCCGCGATCATTCATGACAGCCCGATCACCGGCACCAAGCGCACCATCACCTATGCCGAATTGCAAACCCAGGTCGCCAGCCTTGCCGGTGCTGCTGCGGGACCGCGGCATCGTGAAAGGGCGACCGGGTCATCATCTACATGCCGATGGTGCCCGAGGCGCTGGTCGCGATGCTCGCCGTTACCCGGATCGGGGCGATCCATTCGGTCGTGTTCGGCGGCTTTGCCGCAAATGAACTGGCCGTGCGCATCGACGACGCCGCACCCAAGGCCATTCTCAGCGCGTCCTGCGGGCTCGAGCCGGGGCGCACGATTGCCTACAAGCCGCTGCTGGACGGCGCCATCGAACAGGCGAAACACAAGCCCGACTTCACCGTCATCCTGCAACGCGAGCAACTGCGCGCCGATCTCGGCCGCAACGATCTTGACTGGCACTATGCCCAGCAAGGCGTGACCCCCGCCGATTGCGTGCCGGTCGAGGGCAACCATCCGGCCTATATCCTCTACACTTCGGGCACAACCGGCGCGCCAAAGGGCGTGGTACGGCACACCGGCGGTCATCTGGTGGCGCTGAACTGGACGATGAAGAACATCTACAACGTCGATCCCGGAGAGGTGTTCTGGGCCGCCTCGGACGTCGGCTGGGTCGTCGGCCACAGCTACATCTGCTACGCCCCGCTGATCCACGGCAACACCACCATCGTGTTCGAGGGCAAGCCGGTCGGCACGCCCGACGCGGGCACCTTCTGGCGGGTGATATCTGAGCACAAGGTGCGCAGCTTTTTCACCGCACCGACCGCGTTTCGCGCGATCAAGCGGGAAGACCCGAAGGGCGAGTTCCTGAAGCCCTACGATATCGGCTGCTTGCGGGCGCTCTACCTGGCGGGCGAACGCGCCGATCCCGATACGATCCATTGGGCGCAGGACCTGCTGGGCGTGCCGGTGATCGACCACTGGTGGCAGACGGAAACCGGCTGGACCATCGCCGGCAATCCGATGGGGATCGAGCCGCTGCCGGTCAAGATCGGCTCGCCCACCGTGGCGATGCCCGGCTATGACATCCACATCCTCGACGAGGGTGGCCGCGAACTGCCCAGCGGCGAGCTTGGCGCCATCGCCGTCAAGCTGCCGCTGCCGCCGGGCACCCTGCCGACGCTGTGGAACGCCGAAGCGCGGTTCCGCAAAAGCTATCTCGAGCATTTCCCCGGCTACTACGAAACCGGCGACGCCGGCATGAAGGACGCGGACGGCTATCTCTGGATCATGGCCCGCACCGACGACGTCATCAACGTGGCCGGGCACCGGCTGTCGACCGGCGCGATGGAGGAGGTCCTCGCGGGCCATCCGGACGTGGCCGAATGCGCGGTGATCGGAGTGTCGGACGACCTGAAGGGCCAGTTGCCGATGGGGTTCGTGTGCCTGACCAAGGGCGTCAACCGGCCCCATGCCGAGATCGTCGCCGAATGCGTCAAACTGGTGCGCGAGAAGATCGGCCCGGTGGCGGCGTTCAAGCTGTGCTGCGTGGTGGACCGGCTGCCCAAGACCCGCTCGGGCAAGATCCTGCGCGCCACGATGGTCAAGATCGCCGACGGCGCCGAGTTCAAGCTGCCCGCGACGATCGACGATCCGGCGATATTGGACGAGATCCGCGAGGCTCTGGGGGAGTTGGGGTATCCGAAAACCTAGGACGGGGTTTCCAGCCATGACCCGCAACCTGTGGCAGGCCAGATAGCCTGACCGTTTTGGCCAACGCGCTGACCTTGTTGCCACCTAGATCGGCGTCTTAAGGCGAAGCGGCTGACCGATCTACACGAAGCATCCGTTCAAGAACGGCGCGGCGAAGGCGGGGTTATGAGCCCTGATTTCGGTTCGACGTGGTGGGAACGGGTGACAACGATACGTCGAATGTCGAAGGACAGCGGGGCCGGATCAGGCGGGTTTGAAGGCGCCGAGGACCGCGCGTGTCGCCGCTACCACAGGCTCATGCGTGTCTTTCAGAATCTGCACCCTGTCGAACCGATCCGGGTCGCGCGCCACGGCATCGCGCAGGGCAGCACCAAAAGCCATACGCAGCTCGGTGCCGATGTTGAACTTGCAGATTTTCGATCCGCGCGCGAGCGCGGCGCGCTGCGCCATCGGCACGCCCGAACCGCCATGGATCACCAGGGGCACATTGGTCACCGCTTCGATAGCGCGGATGCGCGGCTCGTCCAGCCCGCCTTCGCGATCCTGTTGCAGATGCACGTTTCCGACCGAGATGGCCATCGCGTCCACGCCGGTTTCTCGCGCGAAACGGGCGGCTTCATCCGGGTCGGTTCCAGCCGAGCCTTCGCCGCCCGCATAACCGACGAAACCGATCTCGCCTTCGCATGAGATTTCGGCTGCATGGGCCATCTCGGCGATACGTGCGGTTTCGTCGATATTCTGCGCCAAGGGTTTGCGTGATCCGTCGAACATAAGCGAGGTAAAGCCGCAGTCGAGCGCTTCGCGGCATTCCGCAAATGTGTAGCCGTGATCGAGATGCGCCACGACCGGCACGCTGGCCGCTTCAGCCAGAACGCGAAACATCTTGCCCAGAATGGGCAGCGGCGTATGTTCACGACAGGACGGCCCGGCCTGCAGAATCACCGGAACGCCCTCGGCCTCGGCCGCCGCCACATAGGCGCGCATGTCCTCCCAGCCCAGGGTCACCAAGCCGGCCACGGCATAGCCTTGGTGAAGCGCGGGTTGCAGGACTTCGGCAAGGGTGGCCAACGTCATTTGAACTTCGCGATCATGTCCTTGATGCCCGGGATCGTTTCGATCTGGGCAGCATGGGTGGGCTGGAAATACTGAACCAGGCTGCGCTGGGTCAGGCCGCCGAGAATGGTGAAATAGTACATCTCGTATCCCGGTAGCACGCAGCAGGGGTGATAGCCCTTGTCGATCAGTACCGTCGAGCCGTTGACGATGTGATAGGCATCACCCGGTTCGTTGTCGATCGCGCTGCAGCATTTGCAGGCCCGACCCGTAATCGGGACGGAAGCGGAAATTGTAGCATTCGTCATGCCGTGTCTCTTCCGGCAGCCGTTCGGTGTCGTGCTTGTGGCTGGGAAAGCCCGACCAGCCTCCCTGCCCGACAGTGTAGAGCTCGCTCACCAGCAGGCGGCCGACCTTGCCGTGGTGCTTCTGGCCGAGGATGTGCTTGATCTTGCGGTGGGTCTTGGTGTCGTCCGAACCGTATTGCACGAGGTCGTGTTCGCGCACGTCGAACGGGTCGAGCACCTTGTCGTATTTGGCGCCAGCGACGAATACTTCGGCCGTTTCGGTGGTGCAAACCATCGTGGTCCTGGCGCCCGTGGGCACGTAGACACCCTGCGGTTCGCCATCCCAGACATCCACACCGCGCGCCCCCAACGCTGCAAAGCTCTCGCCTTCCACATCGACGTCCACCGTGCCGGTGGCGGGCACGATACAGGTTTCATAGCCGGGCACCTGGTAGTCGAACGCGTCACCCTTCTTCAGCTTGACGATGTTGAAATAGACCAGCGGCACATTGGCATTATCCGCATCGACGATGGGCTCGTTGAGGTTGTCATATGGCGCGATATGCATTGTGCTTGTCCTTTCAGGGTTCAGTCGGGCCGGGATGTCCGGCCAGGAAATCTTCCAGTTCGGCGTTGGTGGGCATGGCGGGCGCACAGCCCGGTTTGCTGACCACGATCGATGCGCAGGCCGAGCCGCGCAGCACGGCCTCGCGCAGCCGGTGACCATCGGCGATGGACACCAGCAGCCCGGCCATGAAACTGTCGCCCGCGCCGTTCGGCTTGACGGCCTCGACCGGGAAGATGCCGGTGCGAAACTCGTCGCCGTCGGCGAAAGTGACCGCACCGAATTCGCCCATCTTGTAGATCACCATCTTGCCGGAGGCCGCCAGTTCGCGCGCCTTGTCCAGCCCCTTTTCGATACCGCCGGCCATGAAGCCGAATTCCTCGTCATTACCGACGATCAGGTCGCTGGACGCGCCGGCGCGCGACAGGACATCGGCGGCCATCTGCCGCGGAGGGCCAGCTGTAGGGTCGATAGTCGATGTCGAAGATCACCGGCAGCCCTGCGGCGCGGGCATTGTCGAACGCACGGAAAGTGGCGCTGCGCGATGGCTCGGCCGCAAAGACCGTGCCGGCCGAGACGACGGCAGTGAAATCGGAATAATCCACCGCATCAACATCCGCATCCGTCACCTGAAAATCGGCGGCACCGTTGCGATAGATGACGTTCTGGAAATCCTCGATACGGCTTTCATAGACAGCGAGCGAGGTGCGGTATTCGCCTCCGACTGCCCGCACATAGCGCGTGTCAACGCCATAGTGGCGCAGCCGGTTCACGCAAAACCGCCCCACCGCGTCGTCCGACACAGACGTCACCAGCGCTGAATGCCCGCCCAGCTTGCATATCCCGGCACAGATATTGGCGGATGATCCGCCAAGATCCGCGTGGAAGGTCGCGGCATCTTCGCTTTTCACACCAACGGGTGCTGCAAACATGTCCATGCCCGCGCGCCCGAAAACGGCAAAACGGTTGCCGCGAATACCGTGCAAGAGGGCCGACATCACACGCCTTTCCGCTGTTTGTCCCGAGTGGCTTCCCAGTCGACATGCGCTTCGCGCACCCGGTCGCTGTCTGTCACATGAGGCGTGCCGACCTCCCACCAGGCGTGCCCGCCTTCGGTCCAGCCCTCGTAGGGATCGACCTTCATGACGATGACGTAGGTCTTGTCCGATGCTTTGGCGCGTTTGAAAGCCTCGGCCAGTTCGGCCGGGTTCGCCACAGTTTCGGCGGCGGCACCCATGGATGTGGCATGCGCTTCAAAATCCACCCCAAAGGCCTGCGGTATGGTTGGGGCGTCCACGAAGAGGTTGTTGAAGCTTTCGTTACCGGTGTTGTTCTGCAGCTTGTTGATGACAGCGAAACCACCATTGTCGAGCACCAGCAGGATCATCTTCTTGCGCGTCAGCACCGAAGAATAGACGTCCGAATTCAGCATCAGGTAGGACCCGTCGCCGCAGAAAGAGATCGTGTCCTGGTCCGGTTCGCGCTCGACATTGCGCAATCCGCGCGCCCCAGGCACCCGCGATTTCGTATCCCATGCAGGAAAATCCGAACTCGACATCCACCGTGCCGATATCGAGCGTGCGCCAGTTTGCCGTGACCTCGGCAGGCAGGCCCCCTGCAGCGGCGATGATCCGGTCGCGGCGATCACATAGCGCGTTCACCACGCCGATGGCCTGGGCATAGGAGTTGGGCCGGTTGTCGCCATACGAGACGTTTTCTGCGACACAGGCATCCCATTTCTTGCGCTCGTCCTTCGCGGCACTCAGCCACTCATCGGGCGCCGGTATGACCGTTCATCGCCTCGGAAAGCGCCTTGAGCGAAAGCTTCGCGTCGCCCACGACGGGCAGCGACATGTGCTTGGCCGCATCGTGCCGCGCGGCGTTGAGCGAAATGAACCGCGCGGATCTTGTCAAACGCTGTCCATGACCCGGTGGTGAAATCCTGCAACCGCGTACCGACGGCGAGGATCACATCGGCCCGTTCGGCGATCGTGTTGGCGCTGTCCGACCCGGTCACACCGATGGGGCCGATATTCAGCGGATGCGTGGCCAACAGGTTGGCCCGGCCCGCGATGGTTTCGACCACCGGGATCTGGTGCGCCTGGGCAAACGCGGTCAGTTCCGCCACCGCGCGCGAATACTGTACGCCGCCGCCGGCGATGATCATCGGGCGCTTGGCCGATTTCAACGCCGCGGCGGCATCGGCGATCTCGTCTGCGTCCGGCGTCTGGCGGCGAATGCGATGGACCTTCTTTTCAAAGAACACTTCCGGATACTCATAGCTCCAGCCCTGCACATCTTGCGGCAGACCCAGAAAGGCCGGACCACAATCGGCAGGGTCGAGCATGGTTGCGATGGCCGCCGGAAGCGACTGGATCACTTGCGCGGGGTGACAGATGCGATCCCAATACCGCGTCACTGGCTTGAACGCGTCATTCGCCCCGAAGGTCGGATCGTTGAAATTCTCCATCTGTTGCAGCACCGGATCCGGCAGGCGGGTCAAAAAGGTGTCGCCGCAGAGCATCAGCATCGGCAGGCGGTTGGCATGGGCCAGCGCCGAGGCCGTCACCAGGTTCAACGTCCCGGGACCGGCAGACGCCGTGCAGAACATGAAGCGCTGGCGCAGCCACTGTTTTGCGTATCCGGCAGCGGCAAATCCCATGCTTTGTTCGTTCTGCCCACGGTAAAGCGGCAGTTCGTCGCGATGATTGTGCAGCGCTTCGCCCAGACACGTCACGTTGCCATGGCCGAAGATGCCGAAGCCGCCGCCACACAGGCGCATTTCTTCGCCATCGATCTCGATATACTGGTTGGGCAAGCCAGCGAATGATCGCCTGCGCAGTGGTCAGCCTGATTGTCTTTCTCGCCACTTGAACACTCCCGCCAGATGCGCTTGGGTTGAACAGGGAACCGATTGCCGCTTGCACGGTTCCGAATCCCAAGCTACATATTTTGCAACCGGTTGCAAACAAAAACGGCACCGTGTCTGGGAGAGAGAATGACCAAGATCGGTATCGGCATCGTCGGCGGTGGCTATATGGGCAAGGCCCATGCGGTTGCCATGTCCGCCGTGGGCGCGGTGTTCGACACGAAACTGCGCCCGGCGCTGGAAATGGTCGCGGCATCCACTGCTGAAAGCGCGGAAGGCTATCGCGCAGAAATTCGGTTTTGCCCGCGCGACCGGAGACTGGCGAGAGCTGGTCGATGACCCCGGCGTCGAGGCGGTCGTGATCGCCTCGCCGCAGACGACCCACCGCGAGATCGCCGAGGCGGCGCTTGGCGCTTGGCAAACCGGTCCTGTGCGAAAAGCCGCTTGGCCGGCACCTTGAGGACGCGCGCGCCATGGTGGCCGCGGCCGACAAGGCCGGAGTGGCGAACATGGTCGGCTTTAACTACATCCGCACGCCAGCCAGCCAGTTTGCCCGGCAGCTTCTGGCCGAGGGCGCCATCGGTGATGTCACCTGGTTTCGCTGTGAACATACCGAGGATTTCCTGGCCGATCCCGAAATCCCGCATAACTGGCGTTGCGAGGGTATGGCCAACGGCAATATGGGCGATCTGGCGCCGCATCCGATCAACGCGACGCTGGCCCTGATGGGGCCGATTGACAAGGTCTTGGCCGATGTCGAGACGGTTCACGCCAAGCGCCCCGGCGGCAACGGTCACCAATGACGACCACGCCCAGATCATGTGCCGCTTCGCCTCGGGTGCGATGGGGCATATCTATTCCAGCCGCATCGCGACGGGGCGCAAGATGGGCTATGCCTACGAGATCCACGGCACCAGTGGCGCGATACGTTTCGATCAGGAAGACCAGAACGCGATTTGGCTCTACCGGATGGAAGGCTCGGAGGCGACGCGCGGCTTTCGGAAGATCCTGACCGGCCCGGCGCATCCCGATTACGAGCCGTTCTGCCAGGGGCCGGGGCACGGCACAGGGTATCAGGACCAGATCATCATCGAGGCCAAGGATTTCTTGTCGGCCATCGAAACCGGCAAACCGGTATGGCCGACCTTTCGCGACGGGCTGGCCGTGGCCGAAGTGGTCGAGGCCGCACTTTCATCGGCGCGGAACGGGGCCTGGACCCCGGTTGCGCGGGATTGAGGAGACACAAGGGATGACGATACAGCATCGGCAATGCACCCTGTTCCTGGGGTGTCGAATTCGCGGACGATCCGCGCAACCCACCCTGGCACACGGTGCTGAAGGAATGCGCCAGTGCAGGATACAAGGGCATCGAGCTTGGACCGGTCGGCTTCATGCCGGAAGATCCTGTGGTGCTGGGCGATGCCCTGGCCGAGCACGGGCTGGAGCTGATCGGCGGCGTCGTCTTCCGCGCCTTTCACGACCCGGCGCAATGGGATGACGTGATGGACGGCGCCACGCGCACCTGCAAGGCTCTGAAGGCACATGGCGCGGAACATCTGGTACTGATCGACAGCATTTCCGAACGCCGCGCCCCGACCGCGGGCCGCGCCGGTGAGGCCGAGCAGATGGACGCAGGCGATTGGACGGCCTTTCGCGACCGGATCGCGACCGTGGCGCGATTGGGCGCCGAAGAATACGGGCTGACCGTGGGTATCCATGCCCATGCGGCAGGGTTCATGGATTTCGAGCCCGAGCTGGAACGACTTCTGGACGAGGTCGACGACAGCATCCTGAAGATCTGTTTCGACACCGGCCACCATTCCTATGCGGGCTTTGATCCGGTTGCGTTCATGCGCCGCCACATCGACCGGATCAGCTACATGCATTTCAAGGACATCTCGCCTGAGGTGAAGGCCGACGTGATCGCCAAACGCACCGGATTTTACGACGCCTGCGGGCAGGGCATTTTCTGCAATCTGGGCGAAGGCGACGTGGATTTCCCTGCCGTGCGCCAGATCCTGCTGACCGCGGGCTTCGAAGGCTGGTGCACGGTCGAGCAGGATTGCGACCCGACGCTGGACGTCTCGCCCATCGACGATGCACGTGCGAACCGCGAATACCTCGAAAGCATCGGCTTCAGATAAGGACTACCCAGGATGGCAAAGCTGAAATGGGGCATGATCGGCGGCGGCGAAGGCAGCCAGATCGGACCGGCACACCGTCTGGGCGCGCAGGCCGACGGGTTGTTTGAATTCACCGCTGGTGCGCTGGACCACCGCCCGGATGCCGGACGCGAATATGCGCAGAGGCTGGGCGTCGCGGCCGACCGCGCCTATGGCGACTGGCACGAGATGCTGGCGGGTGAAAAGGACCGCGACGACCGGGTCGATCTGGTCACCGTCGCCACGCCCAACGCCACGCATTTCGAGATCACCAAGGCGTTTCTTGAGGCCGGATTCAACGTGCTGTGCGAAAAGCCGATGACGATGACCGTCGAGGAAGGCGAAGAGATCGTGCGCGTGGCCGAAGCGTCGGGCAAGATCTGTGCGGTGAACTACTGCTATTCCGCCTATCCGATGGTGCGCCAGGCCCGCGCCATGGTGCGGGCGGGCGAGATCGGCAAGGTGCGGCTGGTGGTGACAAACTTCAGCCACGGCCATCACGGCGACGCGACCGACGCCGACAATCCGCGGGTGCGCTGGCGCTATGATCCGGCCATGGCCGGCGTTTCGGGGCAGTTCGCCGATTGCGGCATCCATGCGCTGCATATGGCCAGCTTCATCTGCGACGACGAGGTCGAGACGCTTGTCGGCCGATTTCGCCTCGACGATTCCCAGCCGCGAGTTGGAAGACGACGCGATGGTGAATTTCCGCATGACGGGCGGCACGGTCGGGCGGCTCTGGACCTCGTCGGTCGCGATCGGGCGACAGCACGGATTCGACATTCAGGTCTTTGGCGAAACCGGCGGGCTGCGCTGGGCATCGCCGAACAGCCGAACCAGTTGATCTACACCCCCGTTGGCGGTCGCACCCAGATCATCGAGAAAGGCGAAAGCGGGCTGCACGACGACGCGACAGCGCCTGTCCCGTGTGGCCATCGCCCATCCCGAAGGCTTTCCGCTGGCCGTGGCCAATATCTATTGCGATCTGGCCGACGCGATCCGGGGCGAGACGCGCGATGGCTTGCCGGGTGCGGCCGACGGTCTGCGGTCGATGGCGGCGGTGCATACGGCCGTTGCATCAGCCCGGGAGGGCGGCACCTGGATGGACGCACGCCCGCCGATGTTCCGTTAGGTGGCGGGCGCTGGACCCGCGGTGATCAGGGTCAGGAATAGGGTTTCCGAAACAGGTTTGCTCATTGGCACAGCAGGACCTCGTCTCGCCGAACCGAAAGACCGCGGCCTTTCGGGCGCGCGATGGCATTTACCCGATCCGCCGCAAGGTCCCGCGATCGACAATCCTGCAAGGAAACAAGTGCGCCTCGGGCTTCCTGTCAGGATCGTCCAGCGCTGAAACGATCTTGTCGATCGAGGCGTTGATGATCTCGGCGATCGGCTGATGGATGGTCGTCAGGTTGATGTTTTCCCAACGAGCCATTTCCATGTCGTTGAGCCCGATGATCCCGATATCGTCCGGCACCGATAGGCCGGCATCGGAAATCGCGGACAAAGCCCCGATCGACAGCACGTCATCGCCGCAGAAATAGGCCTCGGCCCGCTCCCTGGTCAGCAGGCGCAGCATTTCGGCACGGCCGGCGTCAAAAGTGTAGTCCGCGGCAAAGCTGCAGCTGAAGGCGACCTCGGAGTGCCGGGCCATTTCCTCGTCAAAACCCGCCAGGCGGTCCTGGGTTGAGGTCGCGTTCTCCGGCCCACCCATGAAAGCCACGGAACGATAGCCGCGCCGCACCAATTCACGCGCGGCCATGCGGCCACAGTCGACGTTGTCGATGCCGACGATGTCCACATGCGGGCGGTTCGACTAGCGACCGAAACTGTGTACCACCGGCACACCCGCATCGCGGAAGGCCCGTGAAAAGCCCGGCGGCAGGGTGGACGAGGCAACGATGACCCCGTCCACGGAATAGGCCTTCAGCATGCGGACCGAGTTCTGCGGGTCGGTTTCGTCGGTCAGGTTGACCAATAGCGGCCGCAGACCGCGTTCTTGCAGGCCCCGGGTGAACAGGTCGAAGACTTCCAGAAAAAACGGGTTGTGGAAATTGTTTGAGACCAGCCCGATCATCTTGGTCCGGCCGGTCGTAAGAGACGAGGCCAGCGCGTTGGGATGATAGCCCAGTTCAAGCGCCGCCTTTTCGACACGTTCGCGCATCCTGCGTGACACCGAGGCGCCTTGTGTGAAGGCACGCGAGACAGCCGAGCGAGATACACCTGCGCGCTCCGCGACCTCTTTCAGCGTCACCGCCATCGGTTTCCTTTCATTTCCAGCCAGGACCCGGGACCGGCCCCGCGATCAGCACATATTCCCTGCGCGCCCGACCGGCAACCGGGCAGCTTCGGATCGATCCTTCCTCGACCATGAAGTTGTTTGCACCGCGTAGCGCGGCATCGTCCGGGGGATGCCAAAGCACCAAGCACGCCACACAGAACGGATCGAGCGGGCAAGGCGCCACAGCCTGAATGGCAAAGAACAGGTGAAGCAGCTTGGTGGCCGCGCGGCACCAGATCGACGTCGCCATCGCGTACGTCCGAGGTTTCATCGAGCCGCCCGTCCTCGGTATAGACCCGCTGAATGCCAAACCCATCGGCGGGCGCGATCCAGTCTTGGTAGGTCTCGTCGAGATCGGTGATCCGCGGGAAATCGTCCGCGTCATGGCGGTTGCTGGGATAGCGCGACCAATGGCCCGCTGGCGCGAAAACCTCGGTGACCAGCAGGCTGCCGCATGCATCACGGTCTTCCATTGCAATGCTGCCGATGAAGCGAGTGTTGGTTCCGGTACCGCGTTCTGTCGTGGTGATCCCCTCTGGCCGCTGCCGCGACGCCGCATGCCCGCCCTTGCCGGGCGCGCTGCCGACTGCAGGCACGAAGTCGGTGGTGGCCGGCGAACCCGACATAGCCCCAGCACGCACCTTCGGGCGTGATGTTGTGGGCCTTTCCCTCTGAGCCGTCGGGTTTGATCAGAAGCGTTGCCATTCCTGTGTCCTGACTACGGCAATCGCCGGGTTCTGCTATCGTCCATTGCCGTCTCGAAGGCTTCCACGCTCATGCCTTCGTCCAGCGCCCGCGCCAAAAGCTCGGCCTGGCTTTCCGAGGCCAGCCCACCTATGGGCGGGTCCGTGTCGAGATTGGTGGGGAAGGCATAGCCCTCGGCCGCCGCCGCAATCGCCGCAGCGCGTTCGGCCCCGGCAAGCTCCAGATCGCGCAGGACCGGGAACAGGGCGCGCACCATCGCAGCGCGATCGATCCGTTCCAGCGTCCGTCCCATCGGCGAGCCGATCTGCAAGAGGTTCGCCATCCGATGGATATCTGGCGATCGGTTGTCACCGGCGGCATGGAAAAGCGCAGGGTTGAAGAACACCGCGTCGCCCTTTTCCAGTGGCAATTGCACATGCCGTTTCTCGAACATGTTGCGAAATTCCGGCAAAAGCGTTGCCACATAGCCCGGCCCGTAGCGCTGCGAATTGGGCAAGAGCTTGGTCGGTCCGCTTGCGATGGGCATGTCACAATGGGCAACAGCGCCCTGCAGGGTCAACGTGGCCGAGAGCAGATGTGCATGTGCGGGAAAGCTCTGTGCCTGATCCTTGGTCATGAAGCCCAAGTGATAGTCCCGGTGGCAGGTCTGTGCTTTGCCGCCTGGGCGTACCAGATTGACCTGTGCGGTCATCTGGTACCAAGGGCCCAGCCAGGCCTCGCTGATGGCGGCAATGGCAGGGCTGGCAAAATAGCGCGCAAACAAAACCGGGTCGCGCAGGCAGAGCTTTTGGAGGCTGTTCCACACACGATCATTGGCGCCACGTTCGCCGAAATGATCGCCCCCGCTGGCCCCTTCGCGTTCTTCCGCGATGAACTCTTCGAACCGGGCCGTGGCCGCGTCCACCGCAGCCAGATCGCCCATCGCGCCTTTCAGCACCACGACGCCCGACAGATCACCCAGCACCCGCGCCCATTCGGCCATCAGGGCGCGGCGGCTGTCGGCCGCGCCCAGGGCCGCCGCCGTATCCGCCGCCGCGTAGACGGGGACGTTTTTCTGCACATTGTTCGTGAACTGCAGCGCGGCAGGATCGAGGGGCTCGGCGATCAACGCCTCGAATTCCTCGATCCGGCAGTCTTCCGTGGTGAAATAGCCGTTCATTTGCCGTCCTTACAACCCAGGGTCAAAGGTCATCCCGGGCGCACCGCCCGTCCGGTTTCAACCGATCTCAGGGCCGCCTCTGCCAGTTCCAGCGCGCGCAAGCCGTCCTCGCCCGTGGTCGGCATCGTGGCGCCCTCGGCCACGGATTTTGCGAATGCGGCAATCTCGTTTTTGTAGGCGTCGACATAGCGGGTCATAAAGAAGTTCAGCAGCGGTGGGCGTTGATAGCCGTCCGCTGTCGCGATCTCGATATTCGCCTCGCGCTGGTTTTCCACCGCCACCGAGCCTTTCGATCCATGCACCTCGATCCGCTGGTCATAGCCATAGGTCGCGCGACGGGTGTTGGTGATCGTGCACTGTTTGCCCGAAGCTGTGATGAGGATCACGTTGACGCTGTCATAGTCGCCCAATTCGCCGATCTTCGGGTCGGTCAGCACGCTCGCGGCGGCTTGGACCGACGCCACCTCTTCGCCCAACAGCCACCGCGCCACGTCGAAATCATGGATCGTCATGTCACGGAAAATTCCGCCGGAGCGGTTGATATAGTCGTAAGGCGGCGGGCCAGGGTCACGCGACGTCAGCGTTATCATCTCGACCTCGCCAATCCGGCCTGCGTCAATCGCCGCTTTCAACGCCATGAAGTCGGGATCGAAACGACGTTGAAAGCCCACCATCAATCGGCCACCCTCGGCCGCGACCGTGGCCAGGCAGGCGCGCACGCGTGCGACATCCAGATCGACCGGCTTTTCGCAGAACACCGCCTTGCCGGCGCGCGCGAACTGCTCGATCAGGTCGGCATGAGTGTCGGTGGGCGTGCAGATCACCACCGCATCCACGTCATCCGACGTTGCAATGGTATCGATGCTGCGGATGTCGCAGCCATATTGCGCGCTGACCGCTTCGGCCGCCTCCGCCATCGGCTCGGCCACTGCGACCAGTTCGGCGCCCGGGACCGAGGCTACGGCACGGGCATGAACCTGACCGATCCGGCCCGCCCCGAGAATTGCAAATCGAACGCTCATGCGCGCGCCGCCTTTCAGACTGCGTGTTCCATGTATTCTGCGCCGGTCTTGGCACCGGTGATATAGGCGACCACGTCCTGCCCGTCGGTTTCCTCCTTGCTTGCAGGTTGGCGACGATCCGGCCACGGCGGAACACGATGATCCGGTCCACCAGATCCATCACCTGCCGCATGTTGTGGCTGATCAGGATCAGCGGCTCGCCCTGCCTCTTTCAGCGTGCGGATGATGTTTTCCACCTGCGCGGTTTCCTGCACGCCCAGCGCCGCCGTCGGCTCGTCCATGATCGTCAAGCGTCGAATGGAAGGTCGCGGTGCGGGCGATGGCCACGCATTGCCGCTGACCGCCCGACATGTTGCGGATGGTGTTGCGGATGTTGGGGATCTTGACCGCCGGTCTTTTCAAGCCCGTCCATCGTCGCCTGCGCGCATGGCCTTGTAATCGAGCAGCCGGAACGGCCCAAGCCAGTTCGAGCTTGGTCTTCTCGCGCCCCAGGAACAGGTTGTCCGGCACGTCCAGATCGTCGGCCAGCGCCAGGGTCTGGAACACGGTCTCGATCCCCGCCTCGCGCGCATCCAGCGGGCCGGCGAAGCTGACCTCTTCGCCATAGAGCCAGATCTTGCCGCGGGTGCGCTGCTCGACTCCGGTGATCTGGCGCACGAAGGTCGATTTGCCCGCGCCGTTGTCGCCCATGATCGCGACATGTTCGCCCTTCTTCAGCTCGAAGTTCGGCGCCCTCCAGGGCATGGACGCCGCCATAGTGCTTGGTCAGGTCCTCGGTTTTCAGAACGATATCGTCGCTCATGGTCTTTCCTCCTCAGCTCTCGAAGCGGCGCGTTGCTGGCGCCACTGGTCGAGCACGACCGCAGCGATGATGATGCGCGCCCATGGCCATCAGCTGGTAGAACGCGTCCAGCTTGACGAAGGTGAAGCCGGACAGGATGACACCGAATACCATCGCGCCCAGGACCGTGCCGATGATCGAGCCGCGCCCCCCGGTCAGGCTGACCGCCGCCGATCACCGCCATGGCGATGGCGAAAAGTTCATAGAACTCTCCCATGCCGGACTGCGCGGTCAGGTTCTTGGAACTCAGCACGATCGCCGGCAAAGGCCGCCAGCATCGCCGGCGATCATGTAGACCATCACCTTGTGCCGCGCGCACGTTGATGCCCGACATGCGCGCGGCGTCTTCGTTCGAGCCGATGGCGTAGGTGTGCTTGCCGTACACCGTGTATTTCAGGATCAGGTGAAACAGGACCGCCAGCAACAGGAACCAGACCACCGGCATCATGCCCGAGCCGATCCACGCGTAGCCTTCGGTCGGAAACGAAATCGGCTGGCCCGCGCGACCACCATTGCGCGATGCCGCGGCAGATCAGGAACATGCCCAGCGTCGCGATGAACGGCGGAATCCGGTGATAGGCGATCAGCGTACCGTTGATCGGCCCCGATGAAGGCCCCGAACGCAAGCCCGACGATCACCGGCACAGATCACCGGCAGGTCCATCGCCCAGGCGCCAAAGATCGCCTTCGGGTTCGGGTTGCCGTTCACCAGTTCGGTCTGCGCAAACGACATCGCGATCATGGCGGTCGCACCGACGAGTGGAGCCGGAACGAGAGGTCGATCCCGCCGTGATGATCACCTGCGTCACGCCAAGCGCGATGATCCCGATGATCGCCACCTGCAGGATGATGATCTGCAGCCGCGCTTCGTTGAAGATCGTGTCGAACCGGTCCGCTGCGTATCAAACAGGAAGCTCTGGTTGTTCATGTAGGGCAGCAGCTGCCCCAGAACCTCGAAGATCACGATGATCAGGATCAGCGCGATAAAGATGTTGATTTCGTTCGGCCAGGACCGTTTGGACTTGTCGAAGGTCAGACCGCCGGTGCCGTGGCTCGTATCTGTCATGTTGCGTCAGTCCCCGTTTAGCCTGCCATTTGGCCGGACGGTCGATTTGAATCGGCGGGCGGCGCCAGAGCGCCGCCCCGCAAATCGTTTTGTCAAATGCCTCAGTTCTTGCTGAGGAAGTCGCCCATGTTGTCCGGCGTAACCAGCTTGAACGGAATATAGACCTTCTGGTCCACGGTCTCGCCGTTGGCCAAGCGCGAGCGCGGTATCAACCGAACCCGCACCCTGACCCGAACGCATCCTGGAACACGGTCACGTCATATTCGCCGGCCTGCATCGCAACCAGAGCGTCCTGGGTGGCGTCGACGCCGCCAACCTGAACGTCGGCCATGTCGATGCCCGCAGCCTTCATCGCCTGGATCGCACCGATCGCCATTTCGTCGTTGTTGGCGATGACGAAGTCGAACTCCTCGCCAGACGACAGCCAGTTGGTCATCAGGTCCTGAGCTTCATCGCGCGACCAGTTGGCGGTCTGCTCGTCGATGATCGTCATGAAGTTGCACATGTCCATGCCGATGACGTCATGAACGTCCTTGGTACGCTGAACCGCAGCCTGGTTCGAAAGCTGGCCATTCATCAGGTAACCCCGGGCGCCACCGGCCTTACCGTCAGCGCGCAGATTGTTGCACACCTGGAACGCCGACAGTGTGCCGGACTCGATCTCGTTCGATGCCACGAACGCCTGCGTTGGCGGCAGTGTCGTTCACGTTGTCAGGCTCGCGGTTGACGAACACAAGCGGCGTGCTGCCTGCGGCTTCGGTACATCGCGGCGCCAGCCGAGGTGTCGACGATGTTCACGATGATCGCGTCAACGCCGGATGCGACGAAGTTCGTTGACCTGGTCGATCTGCTTGGCAATGTCGTCGGTGGCATCTTCCATCTGCAGGTTGACGCCGTCGAGGCTCGCGGCGTGCTCGGTCATGCCGTTGCGCATGACGGTCAGCCAGTTGTCGTCGAACCGAGAAATCGTCGCCCCGATTTCCTGAGCGATGGCCGACGTGCCTATCACGGACATCAGTGCGGATGCAGCAATAATGGTCTTTTTCATGAGTATCCTCCCAAGTCGGTGTCCGGCACACCGGTTTCCTTGCCGGAAAGCCCTTCATTCGGGGCAATTCACGCCCCCGTCTACGCAGCCCTCAGCTGCATTCGCGAGGATATGAAATCGATTGATCTTCGGATCGCACCTTCAGCGTCGGCAAGGCTGCGGACCTCAGGCGCGAAGCATTCGAATGAAAAGGCACCGGCATAGCCTGCATCGAGCAGAACCGCGATCTGGCCCAGGTTGTCCAGCTGGTCCCGGTCGTCCACCAGCACGCGGTGCTCGTCTTCCATGCGCCCGACCGGCAGCGCGGCATCGGTGACGCCAGAAATGTGCACGATCCCGGTGCGGCCGGAATAGACCGGCCCGCCGCCCGCAAGGGTGTGATGAAACGTGTCATGAACCAGCTTGAACCGGCTCCCCGCGTCGAGCCGGTCAATGGCCGCTACCAGTTCGGACTTCTTCCGCAGCGACGCACGCTGAAAACCCAGCGGCTCGACCAGTGCGGTCATCCCGGACTGTTCCAGCATCGGCAGGCAGCCCTCAAGAGCACGGGCGAGATCGGCGTTGCGTGTCGGTGGTTCGGTTCCGGTGCCATCGTTGCAGGGGATCAGGCTGATAGTTTCTGAACCTGCGGCCTGTGCGGTTTCGATGAGCGTATGAACTTCAGCTGCAATGGAATCCGACCAGCGATTGAACGGATAGACCTGGCTCACCCCTAGAAGTCTCAGTCCTTGGCTACGCACCAGTGTGCCCGCCTCTGCCGCTTTCATCCCGTCAAAGAGCTCGCGCCCCAGATCGTTGCGCAGTTCCACGCCGACACAGCCCAGACGTGCGGCTGATTCCAAGAACTCGCCCAAGGGCGCCTCGGACATGGTGACCTGGTTCAATCCGAAACTGAGCATTGCTCTCCCTGTCTGTCCGGTGCCCAGGGTTCATTGCCCCGATTCTGGCGACGTCGTCAGAGTGCGGCCAAAAGTCGGCCTTCGTCAACACAAACTTGCAACCGGTTGCAAATTCGTGCTGATCTGCCGGCATCCACTGGCGCCTCGTCCCGGGCCTTCGGTCGGTCGGCCATGAAGCGGCGGGGGAGCCAACACGGTGACCCGGCGAGACCATTCCGTGCACGGTCCGGGCAGGCGCCCGGCGGCAAGCACTGTGGCAGCGCTGCCGACCGCTTCGAGATGAACGGTCCCAACGTGGTGGCCGCAGCCGCACGCATGCCGCGTTTCCATCTCCTGCCCGAGGGTGAGTGGATCATGAAACTCCGCGCCTGAGCGTCAGAGCGACTCGGGCACATAGAGTTGCGGGGTCAGGTAGTGTGGACCAGAAGACCGGTTCGGGCCGCCATGGGACGCCTCGATCATCAAGCCGACGAGGTCTCGACAAAGATCACGAAGGGGCGTGGCGATGACCAGGCTGACGTAGTGGTCTGTTAGCGCCTCTCGGCTTTCCTTAGTCAATTCATTGACGACGAGCGCAACCTTGCCGGCTGGACGCGTTTCCCTCAACGCAGCGATCGCACCCTCCATCCCGCCGCCAGCCACGTAGATGCCGCGAAGATCGGGGTGCCGATCGAGGAGATTGAGTGTCGCCTCATAGCTAACTTGGCGCGTTTCGAGGTTCACGATGGCGTCCAGAAGTTCCAGATGCGGCGCATGATCTCTCAGATAACTTCTCAGACCGGTCTCACGCAGGATATGCCCGTGCCAGCAATTCCCGCCGATGAAACTGGCGACCTTGCCGGGGTCACGGATATGCGTTGCGATCATCCATCCCGCGATCCGGCCGACTTTGACATTATCGAGGCCAATGTAGCTTTGCTGAACACCTGATGCAGCGTCGTTCAGGAGTGAGAATACCGGCTTACCGTCCGCCTGCAGCGCCCGGATTGTCTCTGAAAGGATTGGATGATTGATCGCCGACGTGGCAAGGACCTGCGAGGATTTGGACGCTTGCTCGAGTTCGGCGGCGAAGTCCGACGGGGCCTGAGACGAGGAGAACCGGATATCGCACCGCCCGCGAATGTCAGTGCGGTTCTTCACAGCCAGCTCAAGTTCCCCGGCGAGATTACGGTAGAACTCCTGCGACGGCTTGTGCAGGACGAACCCGAAATGCATGGCAGGCCGGGCGGCGTCTTGCTTGATGGCTTCGAGCCTGGCCGTCGGATAGCCGATGCGGTCCGCCGCGGCGAGGACACGCCTGATCGTGGCCTCGCGCACATTGGGCCGGTCGTTCAGAACGCGATCGACGGTGGCGATCCCGACGCCCGCCGCGCCAGCCAGGTGCTTAAGTGTGGGACGGCGCTTGTTCATGTCGGGATTGATGTCTTTCCATCATGATGCGCTGCACATTGATGTTTTTTGATGTGATTTGCAACTCCGGTATGGGTCTAGTGCGGCGGCTCGACGTATGTCCGGGGGAACCGACGTTTCTTCTGGTAGGGCAAAATGATGAAGCGTGACTATTCCCTGCTCGGCCCGGACGCCGAGACTGCCGTCAAAACCGGCCTCGCGACCGCCGAATGGTATCATACCGAGATTCCCCGCAAGGAGATGAAAGCGCTGATGCAGCGCTCGGATCAGCCTGCAATCCGGGACGCCATCATCCTGTTCGGTTCGATGATCCTGTTCGCCGGTATCGCCATCGCGCTTTGGCCGTCCTGGTGGTCGGTGCCGTTCTGGCTCGCCTACGGTGTGCTCTACGGCTCGGCGATGGACAGCCGCTGGCACGAATGCGGGCACGGCACGGCGTTCAAGACGCGCTGGATGAACGACGTCGTCTATCAGATCGCCTCCTTCTGCATGATCCGCAATCCGGTCGAATGGCGATGGAGCCATGCGCGGCATCACACCGATACGATCATCGTCGGCCGCGACCCCGAGATCGTCGCAATGCGGCCGCCGGCCCTGTTCCGGGTCTTTCTGAATTTCTTCGGGATCGTCGATGCACTGAACGGCTGCAAGCGGATGGTGGTCAATGCCGCAGGGCACATCGACCCGGAGGAGGCCACGTTCATTCCCGATGAAGAGCAGCGCAAGGTGATCGGTGTGGCGCGCATCTGGGTGCTCATCTATCTCACCACGATCGTGCTGGCGGTGGCGCTGCACTCCATCCTGCCGCTATTGGTCATTGGCTTGCCGCGTCTCTACGGCGCGTGGCACCATGTGATGACCGGCATCATGCAGCACGCGGGCCTTGCCGAGAACGTGTTGGACCATCGGCTGAACAGCCGCACAGTCTACATCAATCCGATCAGCCGTTTCATTTACTGGAACATGAACTACCACGTCGAACACCACATGTTCCCGATGGTGCCCTTTCACCGGCTTCCGGAATTGCACGAGAAGATCAAGCACGACCTGCCGGAACCCAGCCGTTCGATCCTAGACGCCTACAGGGAAATCTGGCCAGCCTTGCAGCGGCAGCTTCGCCATGAGGATTTCTTCATCAAGCGCGAGTTGCCAGGAACGGCGCGGCCCTATCGCGAAGATCTCCATGCCGAGGCGCTTGGCGTCCCTGCCGAATAACTCGACCCAGGAGGACGTAAGCATGGCCCAATGGATCGACGCTTGCGCGACTGACGATATCGACGAAGAGGACCTGATCCGCTTCGATCATGGCGACCGCACTTTTGCGATCTATCGCAGCCCGAACGACGAATACTTTTGCACCGATGGGCTTTGCACCCACGAACAGGTGCACCTCGAGGACGGTCTGGTGATGGACTACGTCATCGAATGTCCAAAGCACAACGGACGGTTCGACTATCGCACCGGCGAGGCGCAACGGGCGCCGGTGTGCGTGAATCTCAAAACCTATCCGGTCAAGATCGACGGAGACCGCGTATTCATCGAGGTCTGAGCCGGCCGGACCCGCAATCCTATGCGCGGGTGAGTGCGGGATGGGCGGAGATTGTGTCTAATGCACCTCGTCATTCGGGACGATCAAGGCCTTGACGGATGATGGCATTCGGATCGGCGGAGCCTGCACGTAAAGCTATCTGTCGAATTGGTCATCCATGAGCTTTTCGCCGTGTCCGTACGATGAGAAATCAACGGGTTGGCGGGAGGTCACCGGGCAGACTTTCGGGCGCGTCGTGCAATGTCCGTCAGTTTGCAAACGGGTCCGCCTTGCGCCCGGTCGGGTTCTTGCTGGAGGTGCCTTCGGAGAACGGATCGGCGGGGTTGGTGCCGCGTTTGTCGGCGGCTTCCTGGCAGGCGATGACCTCTTTCATCGCGCGGCTAGAGCCGTTCAGCTTCAGCACATCGACCTCGGTGCCGCTGTAGGAGATGCTCATCCGGTT
The DNA here is from genome assembly GCA_963768205.1 of uncultured Alphaproteobacteria bacterium. GTDB lineage: Bacteria > Pseudomonadota > Alphaproteobacteria > Rhodobacterales > Rhodobacteraceae > JAHELH01. The sequence continues at coordinate 537,950 of CAVYHB010000001.1, forward strand.
GGCCCGCATGAATTCCTCGATGAAATCGAACTTCGAGCTGGTGGCATGAAGATAGACCGTCTCGCCGGGGTTGAATTGCAAGCCCCGCGCCGAGACATCCCAGGGCGCGCGGCGGTCGAAGCGGATCGTCAGATCATAGCCGGTTTCGGGCTGCAACGAGGTCCAGGCGTCGTTGCCGATCAGTAAGTAGAAATTGTCTTCCTGCGGGTTCAGGCCAATGCGGATCACCGTTCCGCCATTCCATGACGCCAGCGCGTAGCAGCCGTTTCCGATGGTCGGGTCGATCGAGATTTCCCAGTTGCCGACGCTTTTCCAGAACAGCGCATCCTGGGCGAGGGCCGCGTGGGTGGACAGGACGAGGACCGCGCCCGCGATGAAATGGCTAAGCTTCCCGGTCATGGCATCCTCCAATCTTTGGCAGGAAATTAACCATATCGACCCGGTGTCAGGCAAGTGATCAGGTCGGATCATCCGGGACGGAGGCGTCGAGGAAGGCGCGCACGGCGGCTTCGAATTCGCGCGGTTTCTCGGCGTGCAGCCAGTGTCCGGCGCCGGGGATCTTGGCGAACCGCGCGCGCGGAAACAGCGAGCGGATTGCCGGGCGCGCATCGGGTTTCACGTAGTCGCTGGCGGCTCCCGACAGGAAAAGGGTCGGGTGCGGGGCGCGGCTGTCGGGGTCGGGCCAGCCGACGATGCGCCGCATCTCGGCCTCCAGCGCGTCGAGGTTGAGGCGCCAGCGGCGTTCCTTCAGGTCGAGCGATTGCAGCAGGAAGGCCCGCGTGCCGGCGTCGGGCACCGCGTCGGCCAGGGCCGCGTCGGCGTCTGACCGCCGTTCGATCGCCGCGAGATCCAACCCGCGCATCGCGTGGATGAATTGCGCCTGGGTATGGCCGTAGGCCACCGGCGCGATATCGGCCACCACCAGCCGGCGCACCGCGCCCGGATGTTCCAGCGCCAGCATCATCGAGGCCTTGCCGCCCATCGAATGCCCGACGACGTCCGCCTCTCCGCCCAGCCGGTCGATGACCTTTGCCAGGTCACCCGCCATCGCGTCGTAGCCATGGGTCGCATCCCAGAAGCTGCCGCCGTGATTGCGCATGTCGACCGCGGCGACCTGGCGGGCATCCGACAGCCGTCTAGCGATCACGCCCCAGTTCCGGGCCGAGCCGAACAGGCCGTGCACGATCAGCAGTGGCGGTTTGTCGGTGGGGGTTCCGTGAAGGACGGTGTTCAACATGATTGACTGCATAGCAACGCCGATCGGGGCTGGCCAGCGCCGGGGCTTCGCAGTAACCTCGCGCCGATCTTCCGGGGGGAGGAAACCGATGTCTGTCGAAGCCATGGTCGAGGACCGCGCCAGGCGGCTTGCCACGCTGATCGAGGAGCGTCTGGGCGTGCGCGGTCGCGGGCTTGAGGTCAAGCTGCGCCGGGCCGGGCGGTCGCTGCCGCGCTATGTCCGGCGCGAAGCGGCGCAGATCGTGCAGGCGATGCAGTTATCGGCCAACCCCAAGCTGGCGCGGCAGGTCGATCCGTCGGGCATCGAGAAGGCGTTCCGGAAGTGCGAAAGCTGGCTGAAGACGGTCGATCCGAAAGAGCGGCGCAAGGATGTGATCCTGGGGTTCCTGGGGGTCAACGCGTTCAATTTGCTGGTGATTTCGGGGGCGTTCATCGTCTGGCTCGTCTGGTCGGGGAACCTTTAGAGCAAAGCCGGTCTTGCGGCATCCGGTCGTGTGGCGCCGCATCGGAAGGGCGGAGCTTTTCATGGTGCGGCAGTCATCTTCGCTTTTGGCGGCGCGCTTGCATTGTGAAAGCGCCAGCCCGGGGGGCGGGCTGCCGCTGGACCGGCGGCCATGCGGTGATTCCGGTCCATAGGATCACTTCGTCTCCAGCGCCTCGCGGAACACCAGCGTCACGGTGACGAAGCTGACGTAGATCAGCAGGTACCACGACCCCATCTTCGACAGCGACACCCAGTCGATTTCAGACTGTCCGGCGTACACCCAGGTTTTGGTATGGGTGCCGATGTTCTCGGCCACCCAAAGGAAAAAGCTGGTCAGAAGCCCCGCCACCACCATCGGCATCCAGTAGTCGTTGTCGCCGATGTGGAACACCACGCGGGTGCGGAAGTAGACCAGAACCGTCGCCCCGAACAGCGCCAGCCGGATGTCCGGCAGAAAGTGGTGCGCGAAGAAGTTGACGTAGATCGCCGACGCCAGCAGCAGCGTCGTCCAGAACGGCGGATAAGGCGTGAACCGCATGTCGAACAGCCGGATCGCGCGAGCCATGAACGACCCGACCGAGGCATACATGAAGCCCGAGAAGAGCGGCACATCGAGAATCTTCACCAAGCCCGGTTCAGGATAGGCCCAGGATCCGGCCTGCACCTTGAAGAACTCCATCGCGGTGCCGGTCAGGTGAAACAGCACGATCACCTTGGCCTCGCGCGGGCTTTCCAGCCGAAAAAGCAGGAACAGGGCCTGCAGGCCGACCGCGTAGGCGAAGAGGAAATCGTAGCGTGCGATCGGCCAGTCCGCCGACCAGACGTTCCGCGTGACGATCAGCCCGATCAGCAGCAGGCCGCCGAAAAGGCTGGCCCATCCCAGTTTCAGGACGAACATGACGAATTCGGCCAGCCAGCGCGGCAGCCGCGCGCGGGACCAGTCGCCCAGCGCGCGCTCGATCTCGCGGGTGCTGCGGCGATGCTCTGGCGCGGGCGCTGCGGTCTTTTCGACCGTCACGTCAGAGGTCGGGATAGATCGGGAAGCGATCGCAGAGTGCTTGCACACTGGCACGCACCGCTGTCTCGACCGCGCTGTTGCCGTCCTCGCCATGCGCGGCCAGCCCGTCGACTACCTCGCACGATCCAGTCGGCGATCTGGCGGAACTCGGACTCGCCAAAGCCGCGCGTGGTGCCGGCCGGCGAGCCCAGGCGAATGCCGCTGGTGATCGTCGGCTTTTCGGTGTCGAACGGGATGCCGTTCTTGTTGCAGGTGATATGGGCGCGGCCCAGCGCCTTTTCGGTGGCGTTGCCCTTGACGCCCTTGGGCCGCAGATCGACCAGCAGGACATGGGTGTCGGTGCCGCCGGTGACGATATCCAGACCGCCCTTGATCAATTGATCGGCCAGCGCCTGGGCATTGGCGATCACCTGTTTCTGGTAGGTCTTGAACCCCGGCTCGCAGCGCCTCGCCGAAGGCCACCGCCTTGGCGGCGATGACATGCATCAGCGGGCCGCCCTGGATGCCCGGGAAGATCGCCGAGTTGATCTTCTTGGCGATCTCCTCGTCATTGGTCAGGATCATGCCGCCGCGCGGGCCGCGCAGCGTCTTGTGCGTCGTGGTGGTGGCGACATGCGGCGTGCGGGAACGGGCTGGGGTGTTCGCCCGCCGCCACGAGACCCGCGAAATGCGCCATGTCGACGTGAAGGTACGCACCCACCATGTCGGCGATCTCGCGCATCCGGGCAAAGTCGATCTGGCGCGGGATGGCCGAGCCGCCGGCGATGATCAGCTTGGGCTGATGCTCGCTGCGCCAGCGCCTCGACCTGGTCGTAGTCGAGCGTCAGCGTGTCCTGCGCGCACGCCGTATTGCACCGCGTTGAACCACTTGCCCGACTGGTTCGGTTTCGCCCCGTGGGTCAGGTGGCCGCCGGCGTCGAGGCTCATGCCCAGGATGGTGTCGCCGGGCTTGAGCAGCGCCTGGAACACGCCCTGGTTGGCCTGGCTGCCGGAATTCGGCTGCACGTTGGCAAAGCCGCAGCCGAACAGCTTGCAGGCGCGCTCGATCGCCAGGTTCTCGGCGACATCGACGTACTGGCAGCCGCCGTAATAGCGCCGGCCCGGATAGCCTTCGGCGTATTTGTTGGTCATCACCGAGCCCTGCGCCTCCATCACCGCCGGCCGAGACGATGTTCTCGGAGGCGATCAGCTCGATCTCGTCGCGCTGGCGGCCCAGTTCGGCCCGGATCGCGGCGAAAAGCTCGGGGTCGCGGTTCGGCGAGCGTTTCGGTGAAGAATCCGGTGTCGCGGTGCGGGGCGTTCATGGCAGCGTCTCCTTGGGCGCGAGGGTTGCGGCCTCATAGCGCAAGTGCTGCGGGCATCAAAGTCTGAACGCGACGGGTGCGGCGACGCGGACGGCACGGGATAAGGCTTGCCATGCCGGGGCGGGCGGTCATTGTGGGGCCGGCGAAAGGAGCCGTGCATGGGCCAGGGCCACAAAATCGCATTCGCCGCCAGCGAGGCGGAAAGCGCCCAGGCGTCGCTGGCGCGGCTGGCAAAACGCTACGGCTCGGTCGCGCTGGAGGAGGCGGATGTGATCGTGGCGCTGGGCGGCGACGGCTTCATGCTGCAGACGCTGCACGGCACCATGCATCTGGACAAGCCGGTCTACGGCATGAACCGCGGCACGGTCGGCTTTCTGATGAACGAATTCGCCGAGGACGACCTGCTGGAGCGGCTGAGTGCGGCGGAAGAGGCCGTGATCAACCCGCTGCACGATGACGGCGACCTGTGTCGACGGCACCGTGTCCGAGGCGCTGGCGATCAACGAGGTGTCGCTGCTGCGCGCCGGACCGCAGGCCGCCAAGCTGCGGATCACCGTCGACGGCAAGGTGCGGATGGCCGAACTGGTCTGCGACGGCGCGCTGGTCGCCACGCCGGCCGGATCGACCGCCTACAACTACTCGGCGCACGGGCCGATCCTGCCGATCGGCGCGGATGTGCTGGCGCTGACCGCGATGGCGGCGTTCCGGCCCCGGCGCTGGCGCGGCGCGCTGCTCCCGAAGTCGGCACAGGTGCGGTTCGACGTGCTCGAGCGCCGAAAAGCGCCCGGTGATGGCCGATGCCGACAGCCGGTCGGTACGCCACGTGAAGGCAGTCGAGATCAGGTCCGAGCCGTCGGTCCGCCACCGGCTGCTGTTCGATCCCGGTCACGGGCTGGAGGAGCGGCTGATCCGCGAGCAGTTCGCCTGAGCCGCTTGACCTATCGGTCACGGCGCGAAATTCTCGATCATCAGGGGCTGTGCGCCCCGCCCTGCCAAGGAGCGCCGCCATGAATATCCTCTTTGTCGAGCCCGCCTTTCCCGCCAACCAGCGCAAGTTCGTCCGTGCCCTGGCGGCCATCGGCGCCAATGTCTACGGCATCGGCGAACGCCCCTACGAATGGCTGGACGAGGAAACCCGGGCCTCGATGAAGGGCTACCAGCAGATCGAGAGCGTGGTGAACGAGGGCGCGCTGGAATGGGCGGTGCGGGACGCACAATCGAAATTCTGGGTCGACCGGCTGGAATCGACGGTCGAGGCGCACACCATGGCCACCGCCCACGTCCGTGAGCGCACCGGCATCCCCGGCATTTCGTCGCGCACCGCCTACCTGTGCCGCGACAAGGTCGCGATGAAGGAAGTGCTGCGCGAGGCCGGCATCCCGGTGGCGGCCTCGGGCGGCGTGTCGAGCGCGCAGGAAGCCCGCGAATTCGCGCGGCGGGTCGGCTTTCCCATCATCATCAAGCCGCGCGACAGCGCCGGGGCCTCGGGAACGTTTCGCGCCGACAACGAGGCCGAGTTGGAGCGCGTCGCCCGGGCGTCCGGCGTCGCCGACGGCGCCAGGGCGGCAATCGAGGAATTCATCGAGGGCCACGAGGGCCTCTATGACACGCTGACTGTCCAGGGCCAGGTGCATCACGAGTTCATCGGCCATTACTATCCCGGCGTGCTGGAGGCGATGCGCACCCGCTGGATCTCGCCGCAGCTGATCTCGACCAATGAGGTCGAGCATGACCGCTATGCCGAGGTCCGCGACATGGGTCGTCGGGTGATCACCGCGCTGGGGATCGGCACCGCGCCCACACATATGGAATGGTTTTTCGGCCCCAAGGGGTTGAAATTCAACGAGATCGGCTGCCGGCCGCCCGGTGTCGGACAGTGGGACAGCTACTGCGCGGGCAACGACATGGACCTGTATCGCGAGTGGGCCATCGCGGTCTGCCACCATGCCACCGACGCCAAGCCATCGCGCCGGTTCGCCTGCGGTATCATCGCGCTGCGCCCGGACCGCGACGGACGGATCACCCATTACGACGGCACCGAGGAAATGTTCCGCAAGTACGGCGATCTGGTGGTCGACCAGCATTTCCCCGAGCTTGGCACGGCGACGCAGGGCGTCGAGGCCGGATACATGGCGAATGCCTGGATGCGGGTGCGGCATCCCGACCACGATAGCCTGCGCGACATCCTGGACGAGATCGGCGAGACGATCCAGGTACGGGCGCATTGACGCCTCCCGTGGGCAACCCGTTCTGGATCATTACCACATACCGCCGCGCATCGTCTGCAAGGTCGGTTGGCGCAAATGCCTCAGGTGCGCGAAATCCTTTTACAGTCCGGACGTCGTTGCGATCCGCGTGTACAGGGCTTGCAAGGGTGCCTTTGACAAACCTCAACAGCCAAGACTTTGGAGAGTGGCAGTCACGGCGATGCACGGCAGGCCACCGCGCCGCCCCTAGCGGCCTCCCGCCCCAGAATCCATCGTCCAGATGGACCACAGGCCCGTCATGCACTAACAACCAAACCGGACCAATCAGATCGGGCCACCCACGGAGGCGGTCGGAGAAACCCATGTACCACGACACGCTTAATTTGCGTGAGGTAATCGTTTTCCTCTTCGCCGCCGGAATCGTTGTGCCGCTGGTTGGTCGTATGAGAATCAGCCCGGTTTTCGGCTTTTTGGTTATACGCCACTTCTGAGCATCGGATTTATAGGCCACGTAGTCAGGGGATCTTGGGGATAACTGGTCCTAAGTGCAGCATTCGGCGTTTCAGTCTACTGGCCTTTCGTTTGCCTTTTGTCTGAACAAGCCGCCCGCAGTGCTCCGGGTTGGAAATCACACAGTCTGGGACCGACACGACCGGCCCTGACTGGACTTTCACCGTGCTCTCCGACGCCGCGCTGCGGCTTTCGCATTGCTGCCGTTCATGTAACACGCAGCATTTCTGTCGCGGCAATGACCGGGTCGCGGGACCAAGCGGACCCGTGCATCTGCGGCGAGAATGATGTGGAGATCGCAATCTGGACTTCGCGTTCGCGGCACGTCGGATGCGGTACTGCAGCGAACTTCCACAAAACGGACGTTCATTGCCTGCCAGTTCACCGGATTCCAATCCTGCCGTTCACCGCGCTCGCAACCGAGGTCTCTCATGCGGACTTTGCTGCCTTTCGCGTCACCCCGTCGAATGGCTGGAAGCAGCCTCAAAACGGACACCGCATACCGTTCACTCGGGTCGTCCGATCAGTCGACTCGAGCTCTCAACTTCTAGATGTCATCTGCGAGCTCTCGGTCGCGTCTGTGCACTTTGCGGCTAGACCGTTAGAAAAAGGCTGGCATCTCAGGGAGGAGGAAGAGATGCCAGCCAGCAATAACGGTTTCCGGGAGGAAGGACCGTCATGATGCGGCGCCGGGCATACTCTGGGAGGAGCGAGCGCCTGCGCCTATCGAAGCCGGACTTGTGGCCCGAACATCGAATTCTCTTGTCGCCAGGGCATTTGCTTTGGCGCGTCGCGGTCAGAGACCTCTCTATTTGCCGGTGACCAGGAATTCGGCATGCTTCCTGATGCCACTGCGTGTCACCCCGATAAGGTCCAGATCCCGGTCGGACATCGCATGAAGGACGGATTGCATTCGGGCGATCTGGGTTTGCATTATGGCTTCTTTCAGGAAGCCTCCGACGGTGGATGCCATGGCGCGCGCGCCGGTTGTGATTGTGGCGACCATTCGCCCGAGAGAGCTCCGGGGGAACCGTTCGTCTGTCTGGGCGAAATTCCATTGTCATGATCCAATCCTTCGTGATTCCTCGCGGGCGATCCGTGGGATATCGGACCGATGGAACCCGATGTCCCACAGGTCGCGATCCGACAGGGACGCTAGTTCACGGACCGTCCGGCTGTACTTTTCCCGGCGCCTTCTCGATTCCATCATCGCAGCGCGGACGCGGAGATATGTCTGTCGCATCTCGTTCAAGGTGAACGGCCATCTGCTTCGAATGCGCGTATTTGCTGTCGTCACTACGGCATCTCCTCTGATCTTGCTGCAGCGCAGTATTTATGCTGCACTGCAGAGATAGCGTGCTATGTTAGCGTTATCAACCTGGTCACTCGGCATAGGGGTTATGCCATTCCGGAAAGGACCTTGAGTGTGATGGATGTGTCCTGCTCAGATGTTGGTTTTCGCCAAAGTGGTTGAAATGGGTAGCATTTCCGCCGCTTCTCGATCCAGTGGGCAAACGCCTTCTGCGGTCAGCAAGCAGATCCGGCATCTCGAGGATCACGTCGGCCAAAGATTGCTGCACCGCGCGAAGGGCGGTGTATCGGTGACCGAAGATGGCCGCGAATTCTATGAGAAATGCCGCGCCATGGCGGAAAAGTTCCATGAGGCGCAAGACCTGATTTCCAGCATTGATGGCCGGCCCAAAGGCACGCTGCATGTCGCCTCAAGCGTGGCTTTCGGCAAGTCGCAACTGATCCCGGTTCTACCGAAATTCCTGGAACGCTATCCCGAGATTACGGTTTCCCTGGAGCTTACCGATCGCTGGGTCGACCTGGAGGAAGAAGATTTCGATGCGGCCATCAGCTTTGCCGAGCAGATGAACAATCCGAATGTGATCGCTCGAAAGATCATGGCGAACGAACGGGTTCTTTGCGCGTCACCTGCCTATATCCAACGTCATGGCGAACCGAAGACCTTTGCCGATCTGCAGAATTTCAACTGCCTGCGGACGTCCAACATCGCCGAACGCAATGCCTGGCAGGCCGAGATTGGCGGCCAGACCTACACTGTCGACGCCACTGGCAATTTCATCGGAAACAGCGCCGACGCGGTCTATCGGGCCGCACTGGCCGGGTTGGGCATTGCGCGTCTGTCGACCTACATCGTTGCTGGCAAGATCGCCTCGGGCAAGCTGACGAGAATCCTGCCGGAATACACGCAGAAACACGCCGATATAGCTGTAATTTTCGCTGACAAACGCAATCTGGCCCCCAAGATTAGGGTCTTCGTGGATTTCCTGGCAGAGCATTTCAAGGGTTTGCAGGCCGACGCTAGCGCCCGGTAGGATCCATGCAGGAGCTTCCATCCACCAACCTGCAACCTCTGGGCCTTTTCTGTTGAAAGGTTCCGCCGGACGCCAAATTTCCACAGCGCACTTTGCTTTTTCGCAATTACTGCGCTTCCCGCCAATGTCCCGAATGCGAATGCCGCGCGGCGGAGGTTTGCTTTGTGGCAGATTGCATTAGGTCGGAGTTTTTAGCCCCGATGTACGCTATTGGCGCGATTGCCGAAGTTCATGCGTAACGCAGCATCTGGCAAACTGGGCTCTCAGCAGCCGCTGGCGCCACCCAAACGGAGCGGCGGCACAAGATGGCGTAACGCCGATTTGATCGGGTAACATACTGGGATTGGGAAAATTTTTTGATCGCTCGAATGTCCGGTCACAAGGCGGCGCAACGAAATGCGATGCTGCGCCGCAATTAGGCTGGTCAGAGCCCAAATTGACGGATGCTGCGCCGCGAACTAGCGGAAACAATATGCCGCAAGCTGACATGCGTTAGAGCGTAGTCGCTCTAAGAGCAGGCTCAAGTCTACTCATCGGGAATGCCGGTTTTCGATCTTCAAGTGAAATCGCGGGGCCAGGCTATCCCTTGGCGTACCAGCCGTTGTCGACGTAGAGCGCGGCGCCGTTGACGAAGCTTGCCTCGTCGGAAGCCAGGAAAGTTACGGCGGCGGCGACCTCTTCGGGTTCGCAAATCCGGCCCTGGGTCGCGGCGAGGTCGCCCTCTTCCCAGGACTGGCCCGCGTCATCAAGCTCGGCGATCTCGCGCAGGCCATGGGCGGTCTTTACGAACCCCGGGCAGACGGCGTTGCAGCGGATGCCCTGCTCGCGGTACTCGACCGAAATGGTGCGCGCCAGTTGCAGGACCGCACCTTTCGACATGCAGTAGAGCGACTTCTAGCGCGTAGCCGAGTTCCGACGCGATCGAGGCGGTGATCACCACCGATCCGCCGCCATTGGCCACCATCTCGGGCAGCGCGCGACGGCAGACCAGAAAGGCCGAGCGCACGTTGATGTCCATCAGGCGGTCGTAATCGGCTTCGGTCGACTCGTGCAGCGGCTTCACGATGATCGTGCCGGCGTGGTTGAAGAGGATGTCGTAGGGCCCGACATCTTTCGCGATCTGGTCAAATGCTCGATCCACCTGATCCGATTTCGAGACATCCGCCTGGAAAACATCGGCCACCCCGCCCGCGTCACGGATCATCTGAGCGGTCTCCTGCGCCGCTGCCTTGTTGATGTCGATGATCGCGACGCGCGCGCCTTCGCCGGCGAACATCAGCGATGTCGCGCGGCCGATGCCCGCCGCGCCGCCGGTGATCACGGCGGTCTTGCCGGCCAGCCGGTCCCTTGGGGTCTTGATCATGTCGCGCTCCTAAGTCTGAGACTTCAGATGCACTCGCCGCCGTCGATGACCAGCGCGTGGCCGGTCATGAACGACGAGCGGTCCGAGGCGAGAAAGACGATGCTGTCGGCGATTTCGTCGACGGTGCCGAACCGACCCATCGGGATCGCGGTGGCGATGTAGTCTTCCAGCTTGTCGCGCCCGCCCATCTGGACCTCGAAGCCCCGGTTGAACGGCGTGTCGATGAAGCCGGGGCAGAGCGCGTTGAAGCGGATGTTTTCCTTGGCGTAGTCCGCCGCCATCTGCCGGGTCATGGCGAGCACGGCGTGCTTGGTGGTGCAATAGGCGATCATCTCGCGGTCGTACTGCACGCCGGAATTCGACGAGGTGATGATCACGCTGCCGCCGCCCTGCGCCCGCATCGGCGCCAGCGCCGCCTGTGCCGCGACGAAATGCGCGCGCACGTTCAAGCGCCCAGGACGCGTCCATGTCCGCGACGGCGACCTCTTCCAGCTTGCCCTCGATCTGGATGCCGGCGTGCGAATGCAGGATGTCGAGCCGTCCATGCCGGTCGGCAGTGTCTGAGATTGCAGCTCGCAAGCGCCGCGTCGTCGGTGACGTCGAGCGCCAGCGCCTCTGCCTTGCCGCCGCCCTGCCGGATCGCAGCCGCCACAGCCTCGGCCCCGGCGCCGTCGCGGTCGGTGACCACGACATGCGCGCCCTCGCGGGCCAAAGCCGCGCGCACCCGCGGCGCCGATCCCCGAGGCGGCGCCGGTGACGAAGGCGACCCTGTTCTGCAAGCTGCATGGATGTCTCTCCTGTTCCGGTCGCGGCGTCAGCGCCTTGGCCCGCGCCGCAGGATCAGTTGCGCGATGATCAGCAGGACCAGCGAGGCGACCATCACCATCGTGCCGATGGCATTGATCTCTGGCGTGACGCCGCGGCGGATCGACGAGAACACGTAGATCGGCAGCGTCGTCTCGGACCCGGCCACGAAGAAGGCGATGATGAAATCGTCGAAGCTGAAGGTGAAGCTGAGCAGGAAGCCCGCCAGGACCGCCGGGCGCGATCAGCGGCAGCGTCACCTGCCGGAAGGTGCCGAAGGGCGTGGCGTAGAGGTCCGCCGAGGCCTCGGTCAGTGCCTGTTCCAGGCTGCCGAGCCGCGAGCGCACGATGATGATCACCAGCGCCATGGTGAACATCGTGTGCGCGGCGATCAGCGAGCCCATGCCCATCGACAGCGCCGGCGGTTCGCTGCCCTCGGGCCAGATCGCGGCGAGCCAGGGGTTGATCGCGTCGAACACGGTGACCAGCGCGATCAGCGTGGCGATGCCGATGACGATGCCGGGGATCATCACGGCGATGTAGATGATCGCGTCGAAGACCGCGCGGGCCGGGCCGCGGATGCCCTGCAGCCCGACGGCGGCAAGCGTGCCGAGGATGCTGGCGAGTGTCGCCGAGACGAAGGCGACGATCAGGCTGGTTTCCAGCGCGTCCATCACGAAGGGGTTCTTCAGCGCGCGGCCGTACCACTGGATCGAGAAGCCCTGCAGCTGGCTGGCGTGGCGTCCGGCGTTGAAGCTGAACAGCGCGATGATCGCGATCGGCGTGTAGAGGAAGACGAAGACGCAAATGGCGTAGAGACGCATCCGTCCGCCCTCACATGATCGACACGTCGTCGCGGCTGGCTGTGCAGCCGCGCGATCAGACGCATGTAGATCGTGACGGTCACCAGCATGATGACGATCAGGGTGAAGGCCACCGCCGAGCCGAAGGCCCAGTTGCGCGACTGCAGGAACAGGTCGACCAGCGCGTTGCCGACGAAGAACACCTTGCCGCCGCCCAGAAGCGCGGGGATCAGGAATTCGCCCATCAGCAGGATGAAGACCAGCATGCAACCGGTCGCGACGCCGGGGATCGACAGCGGCAGCGTGACCTGCAGGAAGGTGGTGAAGGGCCGCGCGCCAAGATCGGAGGACGCCTCGAGCAGGCGTTTGTCGAGCCGGTCGAGGCTGACGTAGATCGGGAAGACCATCAGCGGCAGGTAGCCGTAGACGATGCCGATCAGCACGGCGAAGGGCGTGTAGATCAGCCGCACGTCCTCGATGCCGACGGCCTCCAGCAAGCGCCGGCAGGCCGCGCCCGCCGAGGATGAAGATCCACGCGTAGCTGCGGATCAGGATCGAGGTCCAGAACGGCACGATCACCAGCACCAGCAGGATCGTCTTCCATTTCGGGCCGGTCCGCACCGCGAGCTGATAGGCCAGCGGATAGGCGATCAGCAGCGCCGCCAGCGTGCCGAGCGGCGCCAGGATCAGCGTGTTCTTGAACGCGGTGAACCGCGCCGGAAGGTTGGCGTATTGCTCGAAGCGTGAAGGCGGGGACATAGCCACCGGCCGGCCCCCGCTCTCCGAAGCTGAAGACGAAGACGACGCTGAGGGGCAGCACCAGCATCACCAGGAACCACGCGCCCGCCGGGGCGACGAGGAGCCAGTTGCGCTCGCGCTGGGTCATGTCGGTGCTGCCCCCCGCTTTCGTCAGGCCGACTTGAACCGGGCCAGCAGCTCGGCCCGGTTCGGGTCGGTCAGCGTCGCCGCCGCGCCGAACTCCAGCGCGTCCAGCAGCTCCTGCGCCGGGTAGAGGATCGGATCGTTCAGGATCTCCTCCGGCAGCAGCGCGTTGGTGTTGGCGTCGGCCACCGGATAGCCATGCGCCATCACCTCTTTGGCGTTCACCGCCGGGTCGAGCATGTGGTTGATCAGCGCATAGGCCGCGTCGCTGTGCGGCGCGCCTTTCGGGATCGCGTAGTAGTCGGACCAGATCTCGCCGCCCTCGGCGCCCAGCACATAGGCGATCTCGGGCATGTCGCTGTTCAGCTGCTTGCCGTCGCCGGTCCAGCACATGGTCAGCCAGGCATCGCCGGAGCGCATCGCCGGCTGGTAGTCCGACGAGATCGCGAACAGGTGCGGCTTGACGTCGATCAGCAGCTTCTCGGCATCGGCCAGCTCGGCCGTCGTCGATCGAGTTGAAGGAATAGCCGAAGTACTTCAGCGCGTTGCCGATGGTGGTCAGCTGGTAGTCGTGCACCATCGTCCGGCCCGAGAAGTCGTCCATCGTGCGGTCGAAGAAGTCCTTCCAGGTGGTCAGGGCCTTGCCGCCGTCATGGCTGGTGTTCACCGCATAGCCGGTGGTGCCCCAGTTCTTCGGCACCGCGTAGAGCGTGCCGTCGACGGTGCCCGCATCCGCGAAGCGCGGATCGAAGGCGTCGGCGTCGTAGTTCGGCAGCTTCGAGACGTCGAGCGGCTCGATCAGGTCTTCCGAGACATAGGTGGTGATCGTGTAGTTGGTCGGCACGAACACGTCCCAGCCGCTGCCGCCGGCCTGCAGCTTGGCCAGCATCTCCTCGTTCGAGCCGAAGACGTTGACCTGCACGAAGGCGCCGGTGGCGTCGGTGAAAGCGTCGAAATTCGCGGTGTCGTGGTAGTTCGGCCAGGTCGCCAGCACCACGCGGTCGCCGATATGGCTGCCGGCGAAGGCCGGGCGCGGGCGCAGGCCGGGCATCGCCGTGCCCAGCACCGCGGTCGCCGCGCCAAGGCCGGTCACGCCCAGGAAATGCCGGCGCGTGACCGAGCCCTTCTGGTAGCGGCGCAGTTCTTCCATGAACTTCCGCTTCGAGATGTAGTCGTTGTCTTTCATTGCCTTGTCTCCCTGTTGCTTGGGTTGAGTTCCTCAGTCCGGTTTGAGGATCAGAGCAGCGTCGCTGCTCCAGCTGATATGCGCGCGCTCGCCGGTCTCGAATCCGCGCGCCCCGTGCTCGGCCTGCCGCGGCGCAAGCACGATGATGTTTCCCAGCGTGTCGTGGCGCACCAGGTATTCGGTGTGCTCGCCAAGAAAGATGCGGTTGTGGACCGTGACCTCGCAGGCTTGCCGTCGCCGGCCTCGCGCGTCATCCGGATCTGTTCGGGCCGGATGCTGAGGCAACCCGTGCTCGCCGGCGCGCCAGGTCCGCGCTTGCCCGGCCGTCCAGCCGACGTGCCCGGCCTCGGTCACCAGGCGCCGCACGGCCGTCGCCGACGCTTTCGACGCGGCCGTCGAAGAAATTCGACGTGCCGACGAAATCCGCCACGTAGCGCGATGCTCGGGATGGTCGTAGAGCCCCTGCGGGCTGCCGATCTGGACGATCCGGCCCGCGCGCATGACGCAGATCCGGTCGCTGAGCGACAGCGCCTCTTCCTGGTCGTGGGTGACCAGGACGAAGGTGATGCCAAGCTGGCGCTGCAGGTCCTGCAGCTCGATCTGCATCTCCTTGCGCAGCTTGCGGTCCAGCGCGGCCAGCGGCTCGTCCAGCAGCAAGCAGCTTCGGTTCGTTGACGATGGCGCGGGCCAGCGCCACGCGCTGCTGCTGGCCGCCCGACATCTCCCAGATCCGGCGGGTTTCGAAACCCGGACAGACGCACGATCTCCAGCGCGCGGCCGACCTTCTCGGCGATCTCGCGGCGGCTCAGGCGCGGCCGCCGCTGGCGCAGGCCGTAGCCGATGTTGTCGGCCACGGTCAGGTGCGGAAACAGCGCGTAGCTCTGGAACACCATGTTGACCGGGCGGCGGTAGGGTTCCAGGCCGTTGACCACCTGCCCGTCGATCAGGACCTCGCCGCTGGTCGGCGTCTCGAAACCCGCAAGCATGCGCAGCGCGGTGGTCTTGCCGCAGCCCGAGGGACCGAGGAACGACAGGAACTCGCCGGCGCGATGCTGAGATCGAGATCGCTGCGCCGCCAGCACGTCGCCGAAGGATTTCGACACGGAGCGCAGCTCGGCGACCGGCGGCTGCCCGGCAAACTGATCGCCTTCGGTATATTGCGCGGTGGCGGCATCATGCGGCCATTTGACAGGTATTGGCCTCATATTGCAGACATTGCGCAATTCTGAGAAAGAAATTGCCAGACTGTAAATATGCATTTTATTATAGTTCGTACTGGACAGCTGCCCTATGGAGACTGAAAGCCGCGCATGGAGTGGATGAAGGCCGCAGGCGCGGATCGTGGACAGTATCGGGACGCCGCGAGTTCCCGCAGGCCCTGGCCGACGCCCTGCGCGAGGTCACGCCCTACGACTACACGGTGATCTTCGGCTATGTGGGTTCGGCGCGTCCGCTTGACCTTTATGACGACTTCCCGCCGGACCGGCGCCGTATGCATGTCGAGGAGTACCAGGAAGGGCCCTACCTGCTCGATCCGTTCTTTCTGGAAAGCCTCGATCTGTCCGAGCCGGGCCTGTGGCGGCTGCAGAGAAATCGCGCCGGACCGCTTCTATCAGGGCGAATACTATCGCAGCTATTACGCCCAGACCGGACTGGCCGAAGAGATCGGCTATCTGATCAGGGTCAACAGCGATCTGGTGCTGGTGGTGTCGCTGATGCGCAAGGAGAAGCGGTTCTCGAACGCCGGATCTTCGTGCGCTGAAAAAGGTCTGGCCGGTCGTCGATGCGGCGTGCCGGAAGAACTGGCAGGACCTTGCGCTCGGAAGACGGCCAGCCGCGACAAAGCATGGAAGACCGCATCGAAACCGCATTCCGCAGCATCGGCGAAGGCGTCCTGACCCCGCGCGAACGCCAGGTCGTGGAACTCACGCTCAGGGGACATTCGGCAGACGCCATCGGCAAGCGGCTGGGGATATCCTCGGGCACCGTCAGGATTCACCGTCGCAATATTTACTCGAAACTGAGGATCAGTTCGCAGGGAGAGCTGTTCTCAGAGTTCATCAATGCGATGCTCGTTTCATCCCCCCAAACTCCGGCGTGAAAACGCCACCAACTTGCGCCCAGGGGCAGAGATTATTGCACGGCGTCGGGAAGAAGGAGCGCGATCGCGGGAAAGGCGATGAGGGCCGCGACCATACCACTACAATTCGTGTGCGCACGAGGTCCGCTTCGCGAGGTTACCAGGCGTTCAGTCAATCTGGTCGAGCGGCAGTTTTGTCCGCGACCCGGCCATTGTCACCGTCGATCTTGCTGCGGCTCGGCTGAACGGCCGCTCTTTACGCTGCACTGCGAACCCAAAACTGCGCGGTTGCGGCAATTCCCACGCTGCGAACGCACGCAGCGCGAAAATCAAAATTATGGTGCGGGCTCTCTGCGGTCATGCGGCGGTGCAGAGAAAATCCCAGATTCAGGGTCGCCTGAATGTCGGCTTCCGATGTCGCGGCATGATAGGCTCGCGCCTGCAGAGAAAGCCCGGAATCCGCCCCTTGATGCCCTGCGCGCGGTGCCCGCCAAAACCCGCGAGCGCCAGTCTGTCGCTATTCCGTTCATTGCTTTCTAAACTGAAGGATCCCGGTTCATTCCGGAACACGGTGGGGGAAGTTTTGGAGGAAGCACATCGGGGTACAATCAGAAAACCGTTTAAATGCAATAAGTTAAATGAATATAGTGGCGCGCTGGGGAGGATTCGAACCCCCGACCCCTTGATTCGTAGTCAAGTACTCTATCCAACTGAGCTACCAGCGCGCGGATCGGTTGCGATGTAACGACCACCCCGCCGCATTGCAAGGGCGATTTGTCGGGTGGCGGTGTTGTGCACGGACCCAGACCTGGCACCGCAGAGTGGGCACACCATAGCGCCGTGTCACCCGGATCATCGGGCGGTGCGCTGCAGCAGGGCAGGTCAGAGGACTTGAGGAAACGTCAAGCTGTGCAGAGCACGCCGGAGATCTTTCCGTCGCGGCGACCGGTCATGTTGACAAGCTCCACATATTGCTCGCCGGTCAGTTCCTCATCCGCGATGCGCGAATTCTTGAAGAAATCTTCCGATTCCCGCGTACTAACGACGCCCATGAGCCGTTCGATCGTCGATTTGGCTTCGGCTTTCGTTGCCTTCTCTATAGCTTGCTTCTGTGGATCGCGGCCCCAGTCGCGTACTGGTCTGACCGCAAGTCAAACCTTTTCAGCCGCAGAACCGATGGCCTTGATCACACACGCCACCGACCTCATGGCCAATCCGGACGATTATGACCGGACGCTTGGCCAGCTTGGGCTGCTTGCCGCGACGACCCGGTTTTTCGGACGGGACCAGCTGGATCACGCCGTCTCGATCCTGCACGGCGCGCTGATGAGCGGGCAGTGCCGGGTTTAAACCGACGAGGCCGGACGACCGAGTGCGGCGCCGATCTGGGTGCTGCGGGACGCTTTTGGCCCGCTCTTCGAGACCCATTAGAAAGCCAATGTTCTGCGGCCATCGCGCAGAGGCAACCTGCGTGTGGTGGCGTTCATGCACAAGGGCGTGCGCGTGGTCCGGCGGCTGCCGCCGGTGAAGGAGGACTGACAGCCGCCGCGTCAGGGGTCGATCGCACCGGCGCCTTACTCGGCGGCTTCGTCCAGGACCGCGACGACCTTGGGCAGGCTGATCGCGAATTCCGTGCCCTCGGGGCCAGTCGAGACCAGTTTCAGGTTACCGCCGTGACCGCGTACCAGCTCGGCCGCGATGGTCAGGCCCAGGCCGAACCCCCCCTTGCGCGCGCCGCCGTGGAACGGCTGGAAAAGGTGCTCTCGCGCCTTGGCGGGCATACCGGGGCCAGTGTCGCTGATCCGGATCGACCAGTCGTGGTCGTTCTCTTCGGCGTGGATCGAGATCTCACCGGGCTCGCCGCTGGCAACGATGGCTTGGCGAGCGTTGCGGATCAGGTTGCCCAACACGCGGTAAAGCTGCTCGGGATCGGCGCGGATGACCATGCCCGCGGGCACGTCCTCGGAAAAGCTGATGTCATGGCTGCCGCTGGCCAGACGCTCGGCATCGACCACGTCGTTGACGATATCGGCCAGGAGTACCCGGGTCAGCGCCGGGGGCGGTTCCTCGGCCTTGCCGAAGGCCAGCGTCGATTCGCACAGGTTCACCGCGCGGGCAATGGAACTTACCAGCTTGGGCGCGGCGCGCTGCACCGCGGGGTCCTCGCTGCTTTCCAGCCGGTCACCGAAAAGCTGCGCCACCGTCAGGATGTTGCGCAGGTCGTGGCTGATCTTGGCCACAGCGCCGCCCAGCTGCGCCAGCCGTTCCTTCTGCCGCAGCGCGCCGGTCAGCTGCGTCTGCATCGAGGCCAGCGCGGTTTCGGCCGAGCGCAATTCGCGCACGCCGGCGGTCGGCACGATGATGCGGCGGGCATCCTCGGGGGCGTCGGCATAGGACATCATCGCCTGCACCACGTTCTTCATCGGCTTGACCAGGAAGCGCCGCACCGCAAGGAACAGCAGGATCGCCGTGATCACCGAGATCACCGCAGACAGAAGCAGGATGCGCAGGCCATAGTCGATCATCGCCGCGCGCAGCGGCGCGGTTTCCATCGTCACCTCGATCAGCAGGCCCGCGTCGCGCACCGGGCTGCCGATGACACGGATCACGTCGTTGCCGGGGCTCACCAGTCGCACCATCGCGTCGCCGATCAGTTCGAACGCTCCGGGGTCGCGCAGGTCGTAGGTATCGACAATCGGCGAGGGGATCGCCGAGTTCAGGATCAGTTGCGCGCACTTCGTCGCGGCGCAGCACCACGTTGAACACGTCGGCGTTTTCCAGCAGCTCGCGCTCCAGATCCTCGGGGATCATGTCGTTGGCCAGCATCGACAGCGATGCGATCTGCGCCTTTTCCAGCCGCAGAAGCAGGTAGTCCTCGCGGAACCGCGCCACCGAGGGCACGAAGATCATGACCTCGGCCAGCATGACGAACACGGTCGTCAGGATCAGGAAGCGGCCAGAGAGCGAGTTGAGGAACATGGGTGCTATAATAGCATTATTTTCAGGGTATCCAGCGTTGAACAAGGCCGACCACGCGTTTGACCCAGGCGTTGTCGAAGAGACGCGGCGAGAAATAAGCCCCCGCCGCGCGCTTGTTGATCTCGCCCAGCGTCGGATAGGGCGCGACCATGCCGGCGATGGCGCTCATCTTCATGCGGTTGGCGATGGCCAGCGCCCAGAGGCCGATCAGTTCGCCGGCCTGCGCGCCAACGATGGAGGCACCCACCGGGCGGCCCTTGACGATCATCACCTTGATCAGGCCGGTTGTCTTGCCTTCGGCGATGGCGCGGTCGTTCTCGGCATAGGGAAAGCGCACGACTTCCAGCTTGTCGCCGTGGGTGTCGCGCGCCTGTGCCTCGCGTCAGCCCGACCTGTGCCAGTTCGGGGTCGGTGTAGGTGACCCAGGGGATATGATCGGTGCGCTGCTTCGACGGCAGGCCGAACAGCATCGAGCGGACGATGACGCCCGCGTGGTAGCCCGCGACATGGGTGAATTGCAGGCCGCCGGCAGCGTCGCCCACGGCATAGACCCGCCGGTTCGAGGTGCGCAGCGCCGCATCCACCTTGACCGCGCGGTCGTGATCGACCCCGGCCTTGTCCAGGTCCAGCCGGTCGATATTCACCTTGCGGCCCACCGCAATCAGCAGGTGCGAGCCGTTGAATTTCGTGCCGTCGTCGGCTTTGACTGTCACCGCCCCGGCCTTGCCCGAGACCTTCACAGCCTGTTGCCCTTCGACTATCTCGACCCCCTCGCCGCGCAGCTTTTCCAGCACGATGGCGGCCAGTTCGGGGTCGTCCTTGCCCATCGCCTACCTCGCCTTCGATCACGGTCACCTTGCTACCCAGTCGCCGGTGCGCCTGCGCCATTTCCATGCCGATGGGCCCGCCGCCGATGATCAGCAGGTGGTCGGGGCGCTCACGCAGATCGAAGATGTCCTCGTTGGTGTAGTGCTTCACCTTATCGATGCCGGGGATCGGCGGCACGAAGGGCGACGACCCGGTGGCGATCACGAAACGCCGCGCCTCGATCACCGTATCGCCCGCCTGCACCTCGGTTTTCGAGATGAAACGGCCGAATTCGCGGAGCACGTGAACGCCTAGGCCCTCGAACCGCTCGACGCTGTCGACCGGGGCGATGGTGGCAATCGCCTTCTGCACGTGATCCTTGGCGGCGGCATAATCCACTTCAGCGCCTTACAGGCGTCACGCCATAGCGCGCGCCCGTGGTCATCGCATGGGCGTGCTTGGCGGCGGCGATCAGTGCCTTCGACGGCACGCAGCCGTAGTTCAGGCAGTCGCCGCCCATCTTGTGGCCTTCCAGCAGGACCACCTTGGCGCCCATCTGCACCGCGCCCGCCGCCACGCTCAGCCCGCCGGAACCGGCACCGATCACGCAGATGTCCGTCTTAATGCGTATCCATCTTCAAAGGCCCTTCTTGCCGCGCAACGCCTTGAGGATGATCGGCAGGACGGCCAGCGCGCACAGACCCATGATCGGCAGCAGGAACTGCGGCTCGAAGATGATGCCGAGGTTGGGTGTCTCGCCGCGTTCGAACACTTCGCCCAGCCCCGCGCCCACCGATGTATAGACCACCGCGCCAGGGACGATCCCCAGGAACGTCGTCACCACGAAGCGCCACAGCGGCACACCGACGAAGGCGGGCACCAGGTTGGCCACGAAGAACGGCACCGCGGGCACCAGCCGGATCAGGAACAGCATTTCCCACTGGTTGTGGTCGATGCCCTCCTTGATCCTGTGGACCATGCCGTCGGAGGCGTCCATCTTCTCTGCCAGCCTGTCGCCCAGCCCCCAGCGCGCCGCAAGAAAGATCGCAACAGCCCCGATGGTCGCCCCGGTGATATTATAAAGCGCGCCGGGAAAGGTGGCGAAAAGGAAGCCGCCGGTCAGCGTGGCGATGGTGGCGCCGGGCAGCGAGAAGGCGACGATCGCCACGTAGGCCGCGATGAACCCCAACACTGTCAGCACATAGTTGGCGTCGCGGAACGCGATCAGCGCTTCACGGTTGTCGCGCAGGGTTTCGAAGCTGAGGTAGTCGCGCAGCGTGAAGGCGCCGACGGCAGCGACGACCAGGATCACAAAAAGCGGAAGGCGACGGGCGATGCCGCCCTGCGAAGTATCCGTCATGTCGCTCATCTGCTCTGGTCCTCGTCCCTGACTTGCGCACAACATGGCCGGCCGAGGCAAGCCGCGACAGCCCCCTCACGCCGCCTTGATGGGCGGTGATGCCATGTTTCAGTTTCGGCATGTGGTTGCGGCATAGTGAAACAAAGCGGGCGAATTCGACGCTCGCGGAGGGGAAAACCTGAAACATTCGCCGGTCTCGTCAATTGACAAGGCCCCGCCCTGCCCCTAAAGACCGGGCTTCGAATGAGATTTGGGCCTTCGAATTCCCCCGATTGAGGGTTTGGGCCGAACCGATGGAGAACACGCGATGTCGAAGCGCACGTTTCAACCTTCCAACCTGGTGCGCAAGCACCGTCACGGCTTTCGCGCGCGCATGGCCACCAAGGCAGGTCGGACGATCCTGAACCGCCGCCGCGCCAAGGGCCGGAAGTCGCTTTCCGCGTAAACGCGCCGAAAGGCAGGCAAAATGACACCGCCGGGGGCGACAGGATCTGGGCCAAGCGCCGAGGTCCCGTCGCCCCCGGCGGCTTTCGCGCGTCTTGCAGGGCTGAAGAAGCGCGCCGATTTCCTGACCGCCGCCCGGGCCCGCCGCCACGCCACGCCCGGCTTCGTCCTGCAAGCCCGCCGCCGCGAACCGTCGGAGGCCGAGCCGGGCCTGATCCGTGTCGGTTTCACCTGCTCCAAGAAGGTCGGCAACGCAGTCGCCCGCAATCGCGCCAAACGCCGGCTGCGGGAAGTGGCCCGGCTGGTTCTGTCCGACGAGGGGCAGCCGGGCTGGGATTACGTGCTGATCGGTCGCAGGGAGGCGACCGCGGTGCGCGACCTTAAGAAGTTGCAGGACGATCTGGCCGAGGCGTTGGGCAAGGTCCACGGGTGAAGAAGTGCCTGATGGTCCTGGACTCACTGGGACACACGCGGCAAGCGTATCGCGGCATCGCAGCGAATGTCCCCGAACCGGCCGTTCACCGCAGGTAGTCTGGCCAGAACCCATTCCCGCTGTTCGCTGCAGGTAGTCTGGCCAGAACCCATTCCCGCTGTTCGCTGCATCCGTTTCCGGGGTCTCGGATGCGAGACGGACCTGCCGATTGATTGATCAGCCGGACGACGGCTCATGCCGGACCAAAGCGTGCCTTGTTGAAGAGGCAAGACAAGGACCCCGACAGCAAGACGAAGAAAGGCATCGGTTCCCGCCTTCAGGGACTAGGTGATTTCCCCCAAAAGCCACTCGGCGCGCTCGATCTGCTCATTGGCGATCCCAAGCTTTCTTTTCAAACGGACCTTCTTGTCGGCCTTCTTCGTGGTCGCGATTTCGGCCTCCAGCTCCGCGCTCTTCTTGCGAAGCTTTTCAAGGATATTCCTCACGTGGCTCGGCTTGATCTTGCTTGCCTTTCCGCTCTCAAGTCGCTCGTTGTATTCCGCAACTTTCTCGGAAAATCTCTTCAGCCCCATCTGTGCATCTCCGACCCTGGTCCCCGCGCTTGCATTTTATCCACCTTCGACGACATTTTCACGACCCCCCGGGGCGACTTCAGGTTTGCGAGGCTTGCCGGCAGTTGTTCGGCTTTCACCCAGCTCGTCTTCATCCAAGGCCAGCAAAGCCTCGACTTCGGCCATGGCGCTGTCACGCTCGATGTAGTAGCTGCGCGCCGCTTCGATCAGGTCGCGCATCGCGCTATAGGCATAGCCGGAGTCGTTCAGAAACGAGGTCGCGGCATTCGCGTTAAGCTCGCCCTTGCGGATCAGCGCGTCGATACGGCGCGTGGTCGAGTGCGCATCCTCTTCGATCTGCGCGCGTTCCTGGTCCAGCCAGAGCGCGCTGCGATCTTCGGGCGCCTTAAGGCTCAGCTTGCGGATCTCGACGACGATCCGGGCGATCTCG
Source organism: uncultured Alphaproteobacteria bacterium (assembly GCA_963768205.1). Classification (GTDB taxonomy): domain Bacteria; phylum Pseudomonadota; class Alphaproteobacteria; order Rhodobacterales; family Rhodobacteraceae; genus JAHELH01. The sequence continues at coordinate 561,194 of CAVYHB010000001.1, forward strand.
GTGCGCAGACCGTCGTAAAGCTCGGTCACGGTGCCCTGCTGCCGCGTGGTGTAGCGCAAGTACGTTCTTGCGCAGGTGCTTGACCGATTTCACCGCCTGAACGATGTCGCTGGCCACGTCGCGCAGGGCATAGACGCTGTCGGCGATTTCGGGCGGCATCCGCTTGTCGCCGACCCGCGTGGTGAAATCGACGATCGCCGAGTAGAGCGTCTTGACCCGGCGCTCGTAGCCCTCTTCCATGTCGAGGTCGAAGGCCGCACGGCTTTTGCGGACCGTCTCGGCAATATTGTCGCTCTCGAATATCTGCGTGCCGGTGCAGGTTCAGGCCGTGCAGGATCAGCTCTATCGCGTTCTCGTAGAGGTGCAGCACCTCTTTGCGCAGCGCGCTTTCCAGCGTCTGCGGGAACGCGTCGACCGCTTCGTTCAGGTACCGCGGGCGGCTGACATCCGGTGACGGGTTCGACGATGCGGCGTTCAAGAAAGGCGATCAGCTGGCGCAGAACCGGCAGCATCAGCGCGACGCCAAGCACGTTGAAGATCGTGTGGAAGACCGCCAGCTTGAGCGCGAAGTCGTCGGGCGCGATGCCGACAACGGCGCTGACCGCGTCGACCGCGTCGCGCAGCGGCGCGATGAAGACCAGCGCCACCGCGGCCGTGGCCACGTTGAAGATCAGATGCGCCAGCGCCAGCCGCTTGCCCTGAAAGTTCGCGCCGAGCGAGCCGATGATCGCCGTGATCGTGGTGCCGATATTCGCGCCGATCGCCAGCGCCAGCGCGTTCTCGTAGCTGATCTGGCCGGCGGCAAGCGCGGTCAGGATCAGCACCATCGTCGCGTGGCTCGACTGCATGATCACGGTCGCGGCCGTGCCAAGCAGGGTGTAGACGATCAGACCCAGAAGCCCCGGCAGCGCGAAGCGCAACAGGTCGATCTGATCCTTGAAGGCGTCGAAGCCTTCTTTCATGTAGTGGATTCCGAGGAACAGAAAGCCAAGGCCGCCAAGCGCATAACCGATGCCGCGCAACGGTTTCGGCTTCTGGAACACCAGAAGGATGCTGAGCGCGATCATCGGCATCGCATAGGCGGCGATGTTGACCTTGAGTCCCAGCCCCGCGACCAGCCAGGCCCCGGTCGTGGTGCCGATATTGGCGCCGAAGATGATCCCGACGCCGCCGATCAGCGAGATCAGGCCGGCGCTGAGGAATGAGATCGTGATAACCGAGACCAGCGAACTGGACTGCAACAGTGTCGTCGAGACGATGCCGAAGAGGATCGAGCGCGGGGTCGATCCGGTGGCGCGTTCAAGCACCCGCTCCAGCGTGCCGCCGCCAAAAAGCTTGAAGCCGTCTTCGAGCATCAGCATCCCGAACAGAAAGATCGCAACGCCTGCGGCGATTTCCTGCGCGTCCGGGCTGAACCAGAAGGCAAGAAGCAGCGTCGCGATCGCGACCGGAAGATAGAATCTCCGCATTCAGCCGGTACCGTGCTTGCGACAACATGATTCAATTGTGCGGCAACCGTCTCCCGATGCCACGCGGCGGCCGGGTGCGACCGGGGCGCGCATGCCCCGCGGCGACGTCCAGATAATGGGTCCTGCTTGCGTCATGCGTATCGGGTCCCTTGCCTTGAGTACGAGCCGGTCATGCGGCAGTCGCGCCGTCGACCGACGCCAGGCAAACGCGTTGCTCGTTCGACACATAGCTGCAACGCGCGGTCCGGGCTTTGACATGCATCATGGCCGCTTCGCGCGCGCAGTCCAAGATGCAGTCCAAGATATTGACCAGGTATCCTGGCGCAAAGGGGGAGTGTGTCTTGCTAAGAACCGAAAATATCGAGAATCCGCCGTCCAGCTGAACCGGGATGAACTGTTCCGCTTCGGCACGGCGCTGATCTTCATCGTCGGCATCATGCTGTTCACCATCGTCCGGACCGACGGCGGGGTCGACGGCATCCTGCTGGTCGTCGCCGCGATGATCGGCGGCTACATGGCGATGAACATCGGCGCCAACGACGTGGCCAACAATGTCGGTCCGGCGGTGGGGTCGCATGCGATCACCCTGACCGGCGCGATCGTCATCGCCGCGTTCTTCGAGGCCGGCGGCGCGCTGATCGCCGGCGGCGACGTGGTCGGCACCATCAAGAAGGGCATCATCGACCCGGACCTGGTCGCCAACCGCGACACCTTCATCTGGCTGATGATCGCGGCACTGCTTGCCGCCGCGGTCTGGCTGAACTTCGCCACTGCCATCGGCGCGCCGGTTTCGACGACGCATTCCATCGTCGGCGGCGTGCTGGGCGCCGGGATCGCGGCCGGCGGGCTGGGGCATCGCCAACTGGCACCAGGTCGGCATGATCGCCGCAAGCTGGGTGATCTCGCCGCGTGCTCGGCGGGCTGATCGCGGCCGGCTTCCTTTACATCATCAAGCGCACGATCACCTACAAGACCGACGTCTTGTCGGCGGCCAACCGAATGGTGCCGCTCCTGGTCGCCGTCATGGCCTGGGCCTTCGGCACCTACCTGATGCTGAAGGGCGTCAAGGCACTTGTGAAGGTCGGCTTTTCCACGGCGGCTGCTGATCGGGCTTGTCGTGGCGGTCGCGGTCTATCTTGCTGATGCGACCCTACGTCGCGCGCCTGACCACGGCGCCTGCAGAACCACAAGTCCAGCGTCAACGACCTGTTCACCGTGCCGCTGATCTTTGCCGCCGCCCTGCTGAGCTTTGCGCATGGCGCCAACGACGTGGCCAACGCCGTCGGTCCGCTGGCCGGCATCAACGAGGCCATCGTCGGCGGCGCGGTTGCGACAAAGGCGGCGATTCCGCTTTGGGTGCATGGTGGTCGGCGCCATCGGCATCTCGCTCGGCCTTGCGCTTTACGGGCCGAAACTGATCCGCACCGTCGGCAGCGAGATCACCGAGCTCGACAAGATGCGCGCCTTCTGCATCGCGATGGCGGCGGCGATCACGGTGATCATCGCCTCGCAGCTGGGCCTGCCGGTCAGTTCGACCCATATCGCCGTCGGCGGCGTGTTCGGCGTCGGCTTCCTGCGCGAATACATCAAGTCGAGCTATGCCCGGATGCTGGACGAAATCCGCGACCATCACGCCGACCAGGACCCCGACGCCGTCGAGGCGTTCCTGAAGCGCTTCGAGGCCGCGGACGTCGATCGCCAAGGGCGAGATGCTGCGCGAGATGAAGACACAGGCTGCGTCCGACCGCTTGCTTGACAAGACGCGAGCGGCAAGGACCTTGGGCGGGTGCATCGGGTCGAACTGGTAAAACGAAACCTGTTGCTTCGCATCGCGGCCGCCTGGATCATCACCGTTCCGCTGGCCGCGATTCTGGCGGCCATGTTCTTCTTCATGATCCGCGGCATGATGCTGCCGTGAAAACGAACGACGCAGCGTTCTTCGCGCACCGGGGCCACGGCTCCTTTGGCGGCGAGTGGCTCCCGACAAACGCCATATGGGAATGCCGATGACGGGTCCCGACTCAAAAAGGGCGACCGTGATGAAGTTGCGAGTGCGCGGCCTGGTGGTCGGTCGGCCTGCGTAGGAAAACCTCGTAGCGAGAAAGCTTCAGGGGCTGCGAGCGGTCTGCAGGAAAACTGCACAGGCGGTCGAGGCCAAGGCTGCCACGAAGCCATATCACGAAGGATTGCAGATGCGCGCGACCACCGCTTGCGGAGTCCATCGCCGAAAAAGGCGTTGGCTCTTGATCGAGGTCAACGTGGCAAAGTCAGGGAATAGTATGAAAAGCCAATCAGGAAACGTTCCCAAAGGATTGCGCAATGAAGGGCTTCATAGACAACATTGAAAGGCTGACCGAGAAGAATGACGATTTTCGACAGGTTCTCTATACCGGCCAGAATCTGCAACTCGTCCTGATGGCGCTGCGGCCCGGTGACGAGATCGGTGAAGAGGTTCACGAGGATCGAGACCAGTTCTTTCGCTTCGAAACAGGCGCCGGCGAAGTGCAGATCGATGGTGTCACGACATCGGTAAAGGCCGATGACGGGGTGATCGTCCCGGCCGGGGCCCGGCACAATGTGATCAACACCGGATCGGACACTCTGCGGCTGTACACCATCTACGGTCCGCCCGAGCATATTGACGGCACAGTCCACAAGACCAAGGCTCAGGCGGATGCTTCCCACGAGCATTTCGACGGGCGCACGACCGAATGAACCGCTAATGGCTTGCGCCAAAGCGAAATCGGGTCGGTCGGGAAAGTCCGTGCCGGATGTTGCCGAACCGTCAGGACCGAGATGAAAGCAACCAGTTCAAGCCCGCTCGACCCGCTGTTCAATCCACGCTCCGTCGCGGTATTCGGGGCCAGTCAGCGTGAAGATAGCGTCGGCGCCAGAGTATTTGCCAAGTTGACGACAGGCGGCTTCAAAGGCCGTGTGGTGCCGATCAATCCGAAATACGATGCGGTTGCCGGCCACGACTGCTATCCGACACTCGCCGAAGCCGACGCGCAAGTTGACCTTGCTGTCATCGCCACACCAGCCGCAACCATTCCGGAAATCATCGCGCAATGCGGCAATGCAGGCACCACGACCGCCATTGTCCTGTCCGCCGGTTTCGGTGAAGGCGGCGGGCCGGGTCGCGATCTCGACAAGAAACTGGCCGACGCGGCACGCGTGCACGGCGTGCGTGTCCTGGGGCCAAATTGCGTGGGTCTCGTCCGCCCCTGGCTGGGGCTTGATGCGACGTTTCTGAGGTCTGCGACCCCTGAAGGCCGGTTGGCCCTGGTCTCGCAATCCGGGGCGCTCTGCTCGGCAATCTCGGATTGGGCCGAGCCGCACCACCTGGGCTTTTCCGCTCTGGTCTCATTGGGCAATGCCACCGACATCGGTTTTGGCGATGTCCTTCGGTTTCTGTCGACCGACCCAAAGACCGACGCGATCCTTCTCTATGTCGAGGGCATTCGCGACGCTGCAGTGTTCGTGTCCGCGCTGAAAATCGCGGCGCGAACGAAACCGGTGATTGTGCTGAAGACGGGGCGACATGACCAAAGCTCCAGGGCCGCCCAGACCCACACCGGCGCGCTGATGGGCAACGACGCGGTGTTTGATGCGGCCCTGTCGCGCGCAGGGGCGGTGCGGGCACGAACCTTCGGGCAACTCTTCGCCGCCGCCGAAATCCTCTCGGCCGGAGTGCGCGCCAACGGAAACAGGCTGGGCATCGTCACCAATGGCGGCGGCGCTGGGGTATTGGCGGCCGATCGCGCCGGCGATCTGTCGGTCGATCTTGCCGCGCCGTCCCCGACCACGATCAAGGCGCTGGACGAGGTGCTTGCGCCGTACTGGTCACGCGGAAACCCGATTGACATCCTGGGCGACGCGACGCCCGACCACTTCGGGCGCGCGGTGACTGCCGCGCTGGCGGACAAGAACCTGGACGGCGTTCTAGTGATGCTGACTCCGCAGGCGATGACCGAAGCGACGCAAGCCGCACAGGCCGTGATCGATGCCGTAGGCCCGAAAATGAAAAAGCCGGTTCTGGCCTGCTGGATGGGTGAGACCTCGGTGGCGGAAGGGCGCAAGCTGCTCTCGGAACACGGCATCCCGGATTTCACCACGCCAGAGCGCGCTGTCGAGGCATTTTCCTATCTTGCCGAACACCAGCGCAACCGCGCCCTTGCCTTGGAAACGCCAGGGCCGCTTTCGGACAAGGGCCCTCCGGATCTGGAAGGGGCTCGAATGATCATCCATTCGGCGCTGGCCGAAAAGCGCGGCCTTCTGTCGGACGTCGAATCCAAAGCGCTGATGCGGGCATTCGGCATCCCGATCAACATAACTCTGCCCGCCGAAAACCAGTCCGAGGCGCTGATCGCGGCGGAAACCGTGGGATATCCCGTCGCGATGAAGATCAACTCGCCGCAGATCTCCCACAAGACCGACGTCGGCGGTGTGCGTCTGGGAATTCAGGGCGCCGCAGCGGTGCAGCGAGTTTACCGCGAGATGACGAAAGAGGTGCAAGAGACCCGGCCCGACGCCACCATTCTTGGGGTGACGGTTGAACAGATGGCCCGGGTTGAAGACGCGCGCGAGCTTGTCATCGGAGTCAGCCGCGATCCGGTTTTCGGCCCGGTCATCCTGTTCGGTGCAGGCGGAACGATGGTTGAGATATTGCGCGACAACGCTGTTTCGCTGCCGCCATTGAACGCGGTCTTGGCCAATCGGATGATAAACCGGACGAGGGTTTCTCGCCTTCTTGATGCGTTCCGGGATCGGCCGCCTGTTGACCGCGAGGCTGTGATCGATGTTCTTTTGCGCGTCTCCGACATGGTCTGTGAACTTCCCGAGATTACCGAAATCGACATCAATCCGCTGTTTGCGGGGCCGTTTGAGGTTCTTGCCGTTGACATTCGCGTCGTTATTGCGCGGCCGCCTGCCAAGGATGGGCCCTATGACCACATGGTAATTCACCCCTACCCCCGGCATCTGGTGCGCCATGAGCACCTGACTGACGGGACGCCGCTGACGATCCGGCCGATCCGCCCCGAGGATGCCGAGAGCGAAGCCAGCTTCGTGCGCAACCTTTCTGCAAAGGCCAAGCGGCTTCGGTTCATGGGCGCGATCAACGAGTTGTCGCCGCAGATGCTCGCCCAGTTCACGCAAATCGACTACCGCCGCGAAATGGCGCTTGTCGCGATCATCACGCGCGATGGACGGACCGAGCAACAGGGAGTTGCCCGCTATGCCATCAATCCAGACAACAAGAGCTGCGAGTTTGCCATCGTGGTTTCCGACACGATACGCAATCAGGGCATCGGAACACGATTGATGCAGGCGTTGATCGACGCGGCGCGCGACCACGGTCTGGACCGGATTATCGGCACCGTGCTCAAGGAGAACGAGGACATGCTACAACTGATGGCTGAACTCGGGTTCACCGTTAGCCGAATTCCCGACGACCCCGGCGTCCTGCTGGTCGAACGGTCGCTCTGAATGCTCGCCATCATCTCGCATCCCGACTGCGCGCTTCACGATTCCGGGCCACACCACCCCGAGACGCCGGAACGCCTTGACGCGATCAACAACCAGTTGATCATGTCTGGCCTTGATTTCGTGATGCGCCACTATGATGCGCCTGAAGCAACCCGCGCACAGCTTGAACGTGTGCACGACCCCGAATATCTCGACCGTGTCTTCGCCATCGACGCCAGCGCGGGCCCGGTGGATATCGACGGCGATACCGTCATGTCGCCGGGGACAATGACGGCTGCCCTGCATGCCGCAGGAGCCGGTATTCTGGGCGTCGACCTGATCATGCAGGGCAAGGACGGTCCGGTCTTTTGCGCTGTTCGCCCGCCCGGACACCATGCCGAGCACAATCGGGCCATGGGGTTTTGCCTTTTCAACAACGTTGCCGTCGCCGCCGCCCACGCCCTTGACGCCTACGACCTCGCCCGCGTCGCCATCGTGGATTTCGATGTGCATCACGGCAACGGAACCGAGGACATTTTCCGAGATGATCCGCGTGTATTGTTCTGCTCGGCGTTTCAGCACCCGTTCTATCCATTCACCGGCCACAACTCGAACAGCCCGAAACTGGTGGACGTGCCGCTCGCCGTCGGTTCAACCGGCGCGGATTTTCGCGCAGGCGTTGCCGCGCGCATCTTGCCCGCACTCGAAGCGTTCGCGCCCCAGTTCGTATTCATCTCTGCCGGGTTCGACGGGCATATTGAGGATGACATGTCGGGGCTGGCCCTAAGCGAAGCCGACTACACGTGGATCACGCAGCAGTTATCAAAGATCGCCAAGAAGCATGCGGAGGGTCGGATTTTGTCGGTTCTGGAAGGCGGCTACGAGCTGTCGGCGCTGGCACGAAGCGTGGTTGCCCATCTGAAGGCGCTTCTGGATTGACCGTGAGAGCCCCATTCCGGCAGAAGTTGGCATCGCAGTGCCGATGCTTAATGCATATCAACGCGTTGACCACCCAGACACGGCTGACAGATATCCAACACGTCCAGCCGAAGTCTCAAGCCACGTGCGACACCTGGTATGTCCCGGGTCGCCATGGGAAAAAGAGGCGACCGCTTCACGCTTGAAGAGCGGTGCCGATTGACGGGGACGATCTACGGGCCCGGTTCGGGCTTCAGGCGCCCCTTGAAACCAAGCTGTACCGGTCCCTTTCCAGAAAGCCGCAACAGCCGTATCCTGCCCCGCCATGACCCTATTCGCCCATATCCTCGCCCTGCCCGTCCGCGGCTACCGGCTGCTCTTCAGCCCCTGGGTCGGCTTCAACTGCCGCTATCACCCGACCTGCTCGGCCTATGCGCTGGAGGCGTTGGAGAAGCATGGCGGGCTCAGGGGCGGCTGGCTGGCGCTGCGGCGGATCGGGCGCTGTCATCCCTGGGGCGGCACCGGCATCGACAACGTGCCCGAGAAACCCGTCGACTGGCCCGATTGATCGCCGCCGGGGCGATTGGGCAGCCCTTGCCTGCGCCCCGTTCGCCCCGTATTCCCGGGGAACGCCCGCCCTAGCTGGACGCCGCCCATGCTTGACGACACCGACGATATCCACCCGCTGTTCCACGGCGCACCCCGGACCACCGAGTTCAAGAAGCTGCGCAAGCGCATCGTCCGCGACACTCGCGAGGCGATCGAGCAATACGGCATGATCGAACGCGGCGCGCGCCGGCGATGCGAGCCAAGCGAATGGCTGGTGTGCCTGTCGGGCGGCAAGGACAGCTACACCCTGCTGGCCGTGCTGCACGAACTGCAATGGCGCGGGCTGCTGCCGGTCGATCTGCTGGCCTGCAACCTCGATCAGGGCCAGCCGGGGTTTCCGGCCACGGTGCTGCCGCGAATTCCTGGAAAGGATGGGCGTGCCGCACCGGATCGAGTACCAGGACACCTATTCGATCGTGGTCGACAAGGTGCCGCAGGGCCGCACCTATTGCGCGCTGTGCTCGCGGCTGCGGCGCGGCAATCTGTACCGAATCGCGCGCGAAGAGGGCTGTTCGGCCGTGGTGCTGGGCCATCACCGCGACGACATCCTGGAGACCTTCTTTCATGAACCTGTTTCACGGCGGCCGGCTGGCGACGATGCCGCCCAAGCTGGTGAACGAAGAGGGCGATCTTTTCGTCTACCGCCCGCTGGCCCATGTCGCCGAGGCCGATTGCGAGCGGTTCGCCCGCGCGATGAACTACCCGATCATCCCCTGCGACCTGTGCGGCAGCCAGGACGGGCTGCAGCGCCAGCAGGTCAAGGCGATCCTCGACGGGTGGGAGACCAACCAGCCCCGGCCGCCGGCAGGTGATGTTCCGCGCGCTGATGAACGCCCGGCCCTCGCATCTGCTGGACCCAAAGCTGTTCGATTTCGCCGGGCCTGTCGCTGCGGACCGTGAGGCAATTCGATGAAAATGCGATGTAATTCGTGACGCGCCGTTAACCCGGCGCTGACAGAGCAGTCATAGTTTTGCCCCAAATCGCGTGGCCGCCCCGGTCCGCGAAACCGGGACGGGACCGTGACAATGCCTCACTTCGCCAGACGACTGGCCAGCCACATCAGCCACTCCGCGAAGACCGCCCTGCTGGGACCGCAGATCCTGGCCTTCGTCCCGGCCCTGACGCTTGGCGGCTACTGGTTCGGCGGCGAGGGCGTTCTGTTGTTCATGGCGATCTTCCTGCCCGCGTTGCTGGGGCTGGTCAGCCTGTTCACGCCGATGCGCCCGGCCGCACCGGTCGCGTGGGCCAGTCGATCCGGTCACCCGGCTGCCGCTGCGCGACGCGCTGCTCGACGGCGCTTGACACCGCGTTCTGCTGCGAGGCCGAGACCGGTCGCCGCACCGCGGTCCTGGTGCTGGAAATCGACGATTACTCGCAATACCAGGATCAGCATGGCAACGCCGCCGCCGACCGCATCCTGGCCCAGGTCGCCGCTGCGGCTGGAAACCGGTCTGCGCGACGGCGACATCGTGGCCCGGCTGGACAAGGCGATGTTCGCCATTGCCCTGGCACCGGTCCGGCGCCTCGACCTGGAAAGCATGATCCAGCTCGCCGCCCGTCTGCAAGCCGCCTTGCCGACCCGATACTGATCGACGGGCTGCGCCTGTTCATCGACCATCTCGATCGGGTTCTGCCTGCCGCGCCGCGCGTCGGAAAAGACCGGCACCGCCTGCCTCGAAGCCGCCGAAATCGCGCTGGCCGAGGCCCAGACCTGCGGCACCGGCGCGATCCGCGCCTATGCCGCCGCAACCGCGGCCGAAGCGCGTGCTGCGCACCGGCCTCGTGGGCGAGATCGCCGAGGCACTGGAAAGCGGCCAGATCAAGCCCTGGTTCCAGCCGCAGATCTCCACCGATACCGGCGAGGTCAGCGGGATGGAGGCGCTGGCGCGCTGGGAACATCCCGAACGCGGCGTGATCCTGCCCGGCGCCTTCCTGCCGGCGATCTCCGCCGCCGGGCTGAACGAGCGGCTGAGCGAGGTGATCCTCTATCAACTCGCTGACCGCGCTGAAGGCCTGGGACAAGGCGGGGCTGCGGCGTGCCGCGCGTCTCGGTCAATTTCTCGGGCGACGAACTGGCGCGACCCGAAACTGTGCGACAAGATCCGGTGGGAACTCGACCGCTTCGACCTGGACCCGACCGACTGACCGTCGAAGTGCTGGAAACCGTGATCGCGCGGTCCGACAACGACACGATCACCCGCAACATCTCGCGCCTGGCCGAATTGGGCTGCGGCATCGACCTTGACGATTTCGGCACCGGTCATGCCTCGATCGCCAACATCCGCCGCTTCTCGGTGGCGCGGATCAAGATCGACCGATCCTTCGTCACCCGCGTCGACAGCGATCGCGACCAGCAGCAGATGCTGACCGCGATCCTGGAAATGGCCGAGCGACTTGACATCGAAACGCTGGCCGAAGGGGTCGAAACGGTCGGCGAACACGCGCTTCTGGCGCAGCTTGGCTGCGGCCATGTGCAGGGCTACGGCATCGCGCGACCGATGCCGTTCGAACGACACGCTGAGCTGGATCGCGCGCCATCGCGAGAAGCTGCAAGCCAGCCGATGATCACCCAGCAAGATCGGCTGAAATGGCCGCGGCACTCGGCCGGGATTGCCGCCGCGAATCCGCTTGACCTTTGGGGCCCCGGACTGTTGAACCTGCCTGACCTTTGACAGCGGAATGGCAGTCCCGGCATGGACGATCAGAACAAGAACCTCATCCTGGCCACGGCGCTCAGTTTCCTGGTGATCCTGATGTGGTTCATCCTGTTCCCGCCCGAAGAACCGCCGCTCGATCCAGGCCCCGGCTGCCATCGAAACCGTCGAGCGGTCGAACTGGCCGCGCCGCCGCCGGTCAGCGCCGCCGGTCGCGCCGCGACGCGGCGCCGACGGCACAGCCCCGCGACGCCGGCGCCAGCAAGCCGCGCGCGTCGCGATCGACACGCCGCGGCTGCAAGGCTCGATCTCGCTGCCGGGCGGCCGGATCGACGACGCTGACGCTGAAGGATTACCGCGAGGCGAACTCGACCCGGACAGCGACGATCGTGACGCTGCTGTCGCCGGTCGGCAGCGCCGGCGCCTACTATGCGCTTTACGGCTGGGCGCCCGGCGCCGATCTGAGCCCGGACGACGTGCCCGGCGCCAATACCGTCTGGACGCGTCGAAAGCGGCAACGACGCTGACCCCCGACACGCCCGGTCACGCTGGTCTGGGACAATGGCGCCGGGCTGATCTTCCGCCGCACGATCGCGATCGACGACGATTACATGTTCACCGTCACCCAGACGGTCGAGAACACCGACCGACGACGCCGTCGCGCTGGCGCCCTACGGCATGATCGCGCGCCATGGCGAGCCCGACGACCATGCAGGACTTCTTCATCCTGCACGAAGGCGTCGTCCGGCATGGCCGACGGCACGCTGGACGAGATCGACTATGACGACATGCCCGACCTCGACGTCGACCCGTCGAGGGCGCGCAGGCCGAGGTGGTCGAGGTCGCCGAGAACGGCTGGATCGGCTTCACCGACCACTACTGGATGACGACGCTGATCCCCGACGCCGGGCAGCGCCGTTCACGTCGGTCGCCAAGCTATGTCGACGGCGCGCGACATCTACCAGACCGAGGCCGTGCTGCCGACGCATGACGGTCGCGCCCGGCGCAGACCGCGACCGTCGACCACGCAGCTGTTCGCCGGCGCCAAGGAATGGGAAGCGATCCGCGCCTACCAGAACGACGCGGCATCGACGACTTCATCGACAGCATCGACTGGGGCTGGTTCTTCTTCCTGACCAAGCCGATCTTCTGCGCTGCTGCACTGGCTGAACGGCATGATCGGCAACATGGGCTGGTCGATCATCGGCCTGACCCTGCTGCATCAAGGCGATCCTGTTCCCGCTGGCCTACAAGTCCTACGTCTCGATGGCGAAGATGAAGGAACTTCAGCCCGAGATGGAGAAGATCAAGGAGACGCGCCGGCGACGACCGCCAGAAGCTGCAGCAGGAGATGATGGAGCTCTACAAGAAGGAAAAGGTGAACCCGGCCTCGGGCTGTCTGCCGATCCTGCTGCAGATCCCGATCTTCTTCTCGCTCTACAAGGTGATCTTCGTCACCATCGAACTGCGCCACGCGCCCTGGTTCGGCTGGTTCCAGGACCTGTCGGCGCCCGACCCGACCTCGATCCTGAACCTCTTCGGCCTGTTGCCCTGCGCCGCGCCCGAACCGGGCATCGCATCATGGCGCTGATCTTCATCGGCATCCTGCCGCTCCTGCTGGGCATCTCGATGTGGCTGCAGCAGAAGCTGAACCCGGCGCCCACCGACCCGACGCAGCAGATGATCTTTGCCTGGATGCCCTGGGTGTTCATGTTCATGCTGGGCAGCTTCGCCAGCGGCCTGGTGCGTCTACTGGATCGCCAACAACACGATCACCTTCACCCAGCAGTACCGATCATGCGCAGCCAGGGCTACAAGCCGGACGTGTTCGGCAACATCCAGCGCGGCTTCAACCGACGAAGCCGGACGACGCGCAAGACCCGCAAGGCGACAAGCCAAGAAATGACGGCCGCGCGTCGCCAGCCTCTGGCGCCACCCGATCAAGAGCCACGGACGCGAGGCGCTGGACAGCGGTCGCGCTGGCCGCGGGCACGACCATGCCCTGGGACCGGACCTGGGCGGTGGCGCACGAGGCCTCGAAGGCCGACGGCAGCGGCCTGGGCGCCCTGCGCCGAACTTCATCGCGCGGTGTCGAAGGCGCCGGCGCCTGATGGCGATCGACTGCACGGCTGGACGAGGCCACCGGGACCGTCACCCTGACGCCACCCCGACCGGCCAGATCTGACCTTCGACCCCGACGACCGAGGCGCGAGGCGTTTCTCGACTGGGTCACGCCGCTGATGCCCGCCAACCGCGCCGCCTCGGCCCGGCATCGTGCGGGTGCCGGGGCGCGGCATGACCGACAGCGATTTTCCCTCGGTCACGCTGTGCAACCTGGCCTCGCACCGCGCCGTCGAGCAGCATCTGGGCCGGCGTCTGTCGATCCACCGCTGGCGCGGCAACATCTGGGTCGACGGGCTGCGCCCCTGGGAGGAATTCGACTGGATCGGACCGCGAGCTGCGCATCGGCGACGCCGTGCTGCGAGTGCGCGAGCGCACCGACCGCTGCCTCGCCACCACCGCCAACCCCGACACCGGCAAGCGCGACGCCGACACGCTGGGCGCGCTGCAGACGACTGGGGGCACACCGGATTTCAGCGTCCGGGCCGAGGTCATCGAGGGCGGCGGTCGTCGCGACCGGCGACGCGGTGGAGCTGGCCTGATGCAGCCTGCCATTCCCCATCGCCGAGACCGCCAGACGCCGAAGCGCACGAGGCCGGGCGGCACGCTTTTCGCGCAGGCGACCGAGTTTCTGAAAGGCGTCGTCGCGCATGGACGGCCTGCCGCCCGCCGACCGGGTCGAGGTCTGCTTTGCCGGGCGCTCGAACGTCGGCAAGTCCAGCGCTGATCAACGCGCTGACCGGCCGCAAGGCGCTGGCGCGGGCGTCGAACACGCCCGGCCGCACGCAGGAGATCAACTTCTTCACGCTGGCCGACAGCCACTATCTGGTCGACCTGCCCGGCTATGGCTTTGCCAATGCGCCGGTGCAGGTGGTCGAGAAATGGCAGCGGCTGCTGAAGGCCTATCTGACCGGGCGCGCCGACCCTGCGCCGGGCCTTCGTGCTGATCGACGCGCGCCACGGGATCAAGGCCGTCGACGACGAGATCATGACGCCTGCTCGACAGCGCGGCGGTGACGTTCCAGGTGCGTGCTGACCAAGATCGACAAGGTGAAGGCGGCCGAGATCGCGACACGTCGCTGGCACAGGTGCGCGGCAAGCTGGCCACACATCCGGCCGCCTTCCCGGAGATCTGTCCTGACATCGTCGGAAAAGGGCGACGGAATCGACACCCTGCGCGCCATCATCGCAGGCGATCGAGCATGACCCGACGACACATGCCAGAGGCTGGACCGAAGGATCGATGAAACGATCCGCAGAACATGAACCGCGACTGGATCGCCACCGCCCGCACGCTGTCCGAGGCGCTGCCCTACCTGCAGCGCTACGACGGCGCCACCGTCGTGGTCAAGTTCGGCGGCAACGCGATGGGCGACGACGAGGCGATGGACAGCTTCGCCCGCGACATCGTGCTGATGCAGCAGGTCGGCGTGAACCCGGTCGTCGTGCATGGCGGCGGGCCGATGATCAACGACATGCTGGCGCGGCTGGACATCAAGTCAGAGTTCGTGCGCGGCAAGCGGGTGACCGACCAGGCCACGGTCGAAGTGGTCGAGATGGTGCTGTCGGGCCTCGTGAACAAGCGCATCGTGCAGGCGATCAACGACGCAGGGCGGGCGCGCGGTCGGGCTGTCGCGGCAAGGATGCCAACCTGATGGTCTGCGAGGCCGACCGACCCGGCGCTGGGCTTTGTCGGCACGCCGGTCGAGATGAACGCCGCAGGTCCTGCGCAACCTGGCCAAGGCCGAGATCATCCCGGTCATCGCCCCGATCGGCACCGGCCGCAACGGCGAGACCTTCAACGTCAACGGCGACACCGCCGCCGGCGCCATCGCCGGCGGCGCTGAAGGCCGACCGGCTGCTGCTGCTGACCGATGTGGCGGGCGTGAAGGATGCCGAGGGCAAGGTGCTGACCGCAGCTGACCGCCGACGAGGTCCGCCAGCTGACCGACGAGGGCATGATCGCGGGCGGCATGATCCCGAAGACCGAAACCGCGCTCGACGCGATCGACGGCGGCGTGCGCGCGGTGGTCATCCTGGACGGACGGGCGCCGAATGCCTGCCTGCTGGAGCTGTTCACCGACCACGGGGCAGGGTCTTGATCCGGGCATAGGCGATGACCGTGACGCTTGCAGTTATCGCCGACCGGGCGCGGCACGATGGTCTGGCCGTTTTCGGCGCGGTATCGCGCGGGTGCGGATACCGATCTGCCGGACGGGGCGCAGACCCTGGTGCTGCTTGGCCCGGACGAACCGGGCTTCTGGCGCCGTGTTCGAGCCAGCCCGGAATTCGCCGACGGCGCCGGCGATCCGCTCGACCGCTGGTCGCACCGGGTCGTGTCGGGCATGGCCGCGGATCTGGGCGCGCGCGCCGTCTTTCCCTTCGGCGGCCCGCCATTTCAGCCGTTCATCGCCTGGGCGCTGCAATCCGGGCGCGCCTGGCAGTCGCCCGTCACCTTGCTGGTGCATGACCAGGCCGGGCTGATGGTCAGCTACCGCGGCGCCCTGGCGCTGGCCGACCGGCTTGACCTGCCCGCGCCGGCGCCCTGCCCCTGCGACACCTGCGCGGGCAAGCCCTGCCTGGCCGCCTGCCCGGTCGGGGCGCTGGACAAATCGGGCTATGATCTGGCGGCCTGCCATGGTTATCTGGACACCGCACCGGGCCGCGATTGCATGACGCGCGGCTGCGCCGTCCGGCGGGCGTGTCCGGTGTCGCAAAGCTATGGCCGCAATCCCGCGCAATCGGCGTTTCACATGAAGGCATTTCACCCATGACCCTGCGGCTGATCCTGACCCGCCACGCGAAATCCAGCTGGGACAACGCCAACCAGCCCGATCACGAACGTCCGCTGAACGCCCGCGGCCGCAAGGCAGCAACGGCACTGGGCGAATGGCTGGAGACGCGCGGCTACGTGCCGAAGCTGATCCTGCTGCTCGACCGCGACGCGCACCATCGAGACCTGCCAGTTGATGACGCAAGCGATGGCCGAGGCGCCGCCGGTCGAATACGTCAAGGAACTGTACCACGCGGGGGCCGAACAGATGCTCGAGGTGCTGGCCGGTTTCGAGGCGACGGATATCCTGATGATCGGCCACAATCCCGGCATCGTCGCACCTCGCCGCGTCGCTGGCCAAGACGCCGCCGCCGAACGAGCGGTTTCCGGTCTATCCGACCGGGGCCACGACGGTGTTCGACTTTGCGCAGGACGACTGGTCCGAGATCGGGACCGGCAAGGGTGCCGTGCGCGATTTCGTGGTGCCGCGCGACCTGGGCGCGGACTGAAACGAAAACGGCCCCGGCAATCGCCGAGGCCCCTTTCCGGTCTGCCTGAAGATCAGTGCCCGAGGATCTGGCTGAGGAACAGCTTGGTCCGGTCGGACTTCGGATTGTTGAAGAACTCTTCCGGCTCGTTCTGTTCGACGATCTGGCCCTGGTCCATGAAGATCACCCGGTTCGCCACCTGCCGGGCAAAGCCCATCTCGTGGGTGACGCAGAGCATCGTCATGCCCTCTTCGGCCAGCTCGATCATGGTGTCGAGCACTTCCTTGATCATCTCGGGGTCCAGCGCCGAGGTCGGTTCGTCGAACAGCATGATCCGCGGCTTCATGCACAGCGACCGGGCGATGGCCACCCGCTGCTGCTGACCGCCCGACAGCTGGCCGGGATACTTGTCGGCCTGTTCGGGGATCTTGACCTTGTCCAGGAAGTGCATCGCGGTCTCCTCGGCCTCTTTCTTGGGCGTCTTGCGCACCCAGATCGGCGCCAGCGTGCAGTTTTCCAGAATCGTCAGATGCGGGAACAGGTTGAAGTGCTGGAACACCATGCCGACCTCGGAGCGGATCTTGTCGATGTTCTTCAGGTCGCAGGTCAGCTCGGTGCCGTCGACGATGATCTGGCCCTGCTGGTGTTCCTCCAGCCGGTTGATGCAGCGGATCAGCGTCGACTTGCCGGACCCGGACGGCCCGCAGATGACGATCCGCTCGCCGCGCTTCACGGTCAGGTCGATGTCGCGCAGCACGTGGAACGACCCGAACCACTTGTTCATGTTGGTGATCTGGATCGCGACCTCGTCGCTGACCTGTCATCTTGGCACCGGTCGATCTCGCGGTCAGAGGCTAGTGTCGGACATGGGTTACGTCTCCTTATCAGTGGGTCGTCTTGAGCTTGCGCTCAAGGTACATCGAGTAGCGCGACATGCGAGAAGCAGAAGACGAAGAACATCAGGGCGATGAAGCCGTAAATCTCCCAGTACGATGCCGTTCCAGTCTGCGTCGGCGCGGATCGCGTTCGACAGGCCCAGCGGGTCGAGCAGACCGATGATCGACACCAGCGTGGTGTCCTTGAACACGCCCGATGAAGGTGATGACGATGCCGGGGATCGAGATCTTCAGCGCCTGCGGCATGATGATCAGCCGCTGTGCCTTCCAGTAGTCGAGACCCAGCGCATCCGCCGCCTCGTACTGGCCCGTGGGCAGCGCGGCCAGACCGCCGCGGATCACCTCGGCCATGTAGGCCGCGGCGAACAGCGTCACCATGATGATGACCCGCAGGATGATGTCGAAATTGGTGCCCGGCGGCAGGAAGATGTTCAGCAGCACCGAGGCCACGAACAGCAGCGTGATCAGCGGCACGCCGCGGATGAACTCGATGAAGCCGACGCAGAGCGCCTTGACGATCAGCAGGTCCGACTGCCGGCCCAGCGCCAGAACGATGCCGATAGGCAGCGAACAGCCGATGGCCACTACGCCGATGGTGATCGACAGCATGAAGCCGCCGAAGTTGCGGCTGTCGACCGCAGCAATGCCGATCGGAAAGATCGAATTCAGTGCGTCGACGGCATAGCCGGACAAGAGCATCCACCAGACCAGGGCAGCAACGATCGCCGACGATGAAGCCGAGCAGGCTGCTGAACGCATCAGAGACGAACTTGTACGCAAGTACACCGATCACGAAACCGGCCAGCACGGAAAGCGGCGACCAGATCGTGCCGCCCCACAGCAGCCAAGGCATCAGGAACGGATAGATCGCGGTAAAGTACAGAAGCTTGCGCGGCGGATGTTCGAACAGCACCGGCGCCAGCGCCACCACCAACAAGGCAAACGTCAGGATCGGTCGGAAATAGGCCGGCCAGGCACCGCTTCCAACGGGGGCTTCGCCAATGTTGACGTCGGGCACGATCGGATACGGGGGATAGAAGCCGAACATCAGCTGCAGCCACCGGTCCCGGATGACGCCCCAGCAGGCGCCGCTGGTGCCGTGTTCGCCTTCGCTGCCTATCGCGGCCAGTATCTCGCGGCATTCGTTCAGCGAGGTGGCCTGCCAGGTGGGCACGAAGATCCAGGGGATGATCGCAGCAAGGATCATGTAGATCACTAACAGCGATACCAGCGTCACGATGGAGTTGAACCAGCCCGTGAACAGGTTCGTCGCGGCCCCAGCCGATGATCCCGACCGCCGTGACGGGCGGAGCCTGTTCCGGCAGCATCGTCTCGCGGACAAAGGGGACGGTTTGTGCATGTGTTCCGCTCATCTTACCGCTCCACCAGTTTCACGCGATTGTTGTACCAGTTCATCACCGCCGAGATCGACAGCGAGATGATCAGGTAGACGAGCATCCCCATCAGAACCATCTCAAGCTCGCGGCCGGTCTGGTTCAGCGTGATGCCCATCAGCGTGCCGGTCAGGTCCATGTAGCCCACGGCGATGGCCAGCGACGAGTTCTTGGTCAGGTTCAGGTATTGCGAGATCAGCGGCGGGATGATGACCCGCATCGCCTGCGGCAGCACGACCAGGCTCATGATCCGCTTGGGCCGCAGCCCCAGCGCACTGGCCGCCTCGGTCTGCCCCTTCGAGATCGCCAGGATACCGGCCCGCACGATTCTCGGCGATGAAGGCCGCGGTGTATAGCGACAGGGCCAGCCACAGCGCGATCAGCGAGTTGCGCATGTAGATGCCGCCCCGGAAATTGAAGCCCCTCAGTTCTGGGTAGCCCAGGTGAAAGCCCAGGATGAACAACAGGATCAGGATCGGCAGAAAGATGATGGCAAGGCTGAAGTACCAGGTCTTGGGCCGGACGCCCGTCGCCTCTTGTATCCGGTCGGCGCGTTTCTTCACCAGCGACCGGGCGTAGAAGCTGGCGCCGAGGACAAGCAGGATGGCGACCAGATTGAGGCTGATCTTGAACGCGTCGCCCGCGATGGCGACGTCACCCAGACCGCGGCTGAACAGCGGCTCGGGAACGTAGAGACCACGGCCGGTGATGGCGACGGAATCGAAGACCTTCATGGTCGCTTCGGGGTCGTCTCCGCGGAACGCATTGGGCTGCGGCAAGGTCTCGATCACGATCGCCATGATGAAGACGATCCACAGCAGCACCGGCACGTTGCGGAACATTTCGACGTAGACGGTCATCAGGCGCGCGACCAGCCAGTTCGGCGACAGGCGCAGCACGCCGATGATCACGCCCAGGATCGTCGCGGTGATACAGCCCAGAACCGCCACCAGCAGCGTGTTGAGAAGGCCGACGAAGGCCGCGCGGATGTGGCTGCTTTGCGAGTCGTACTCGATCAGGCGCTGGTTGATGTCGTAGCCTGCCGGTTCCCACAGGAAGCTGAAACTGGGCTGCTTGCCAAGGTCCGCGAGGTTCTGCGCGGTGTTGGATGATCAGCCAGCCGATCAGGATCAGAAATGCAATCAGCGCAACGACCTGGATCGTCGCGGAACGATACCGCGTATCGTAGATCAGCATACCGAGGCGAAAGGACTCCTTCGGCGGGTCGGTAAGTGTCGTCATAAAGGCCGTTCCCCGTTTTCCCCGGTGTCATCTGAACGGCATGCTATTGGCGCATGTCCCGGCCCGGGGCGTTTATTCTGTCGTCTCATAGTCAAAAGGGCGCGGCCTGGACCGCGCCCTTTCGTTTGTTGTCTTACCGGAACGGCGGCGAGTAGATCAGGCCGCCTTCGGTCCACTGCGCGTTCAGGCCGCGCGCCAGGCCGATCGGGGTGTTCTCGCCGATGTTCTTCTCGAAGACCTCGCCGTAGTTGCCGACCGCGGCGATGGCGCTCTTGGCCCAGTCGGCCGTCAAGGCCCATCATCTCGCCCAGGTTGCCCTCGGTGCCAAGCAGACGGTTGATTTCCGGGTTGTTGTCCGGCTTCCATGCGACATCTCGCCGACGTTGGCCGAGGTGACGCCCAGTTCTTCGGCTGCGACAAGCGCGTTCAAGCGTCCAGCGCACGATGTCGCCCCACTCGTCGTCGCCGTGACGGACCAGCGGCCCAAGCGGCTCTTTCGAGATGATTTCGGGCAGCAGAACGTGGTCGCCCGGGTTCTCGAACGTGGCGCGGGTTGCGGCCAGACCGGAGGCGTCGGTGGTGTAGACGTCGCAGGCACCGGCGAGGTACTGCTGCTGACGCTTCGGCGTTGGTCTCGATCGGCACCGGCTCGTAGCTGATGTTGTTGGCGCGGAAGAAGTCCGCGAGGTTCAGCTCGGTCGTGGTGCCGGTCTGGATGCAGACGGTCGCACCGTCCAGATCCTTGGCCGAGGAAACGCCCAGTGCCTTAGGAACGATAAAGCCCTGACCGTCATAGTAGTTCACGCCCGACGAAAGTGAACTTGAGGTCCACGTCGCGGCTGAAGGTCCAGGTAGTGTTCCGGGCCAGCATGTCGACCTCGCCCGAGGCAAGTGCGGTGAAGCGAGTCTTGCCGGTGGTCGGCACGAATTCGACCGCCATCGGGATCGCCAAGCACGGCGGCCGCGACGGCACGGCAAATATCGACGTCGAAGCCTTCCCAGTTGCCATTGGCATCCGGAGCCGCAAAGCCCTGAAGACCGGTGGTCACGCCGCAGTTCAGCTTGCCGCGTGCCTTGACGTCGTCGACCGTGGCAGCCGCAGCTGCGCCGGCGACGAGGCCGGCGACGGTGAGCGCGCCAAGAAATACGGATTTTTTCATGTTTACCTCTTCCTGATGGTCCGCCCGAGTAGTTAGGCGGGGTCCCGGTGCATTGACCGGGTTGCGATAGATTAGGGGAAGTCTGCCCCATAGTGCGCAGAGTTTGGGCGAATCCGGGCCGAAAGGTCAAGGCTGCTCTGTGGAAAACCACGGGTCGACCGCCGAAAACACGGGCATTTTGCCCGATTGCCAAGTCCTTAGGCGCTCATGAAATTTTTGTGCTCAAGTCGTAGAAATGAAGCCCGTCCATGAAGGCGCGGCGCTTGCCTTCCGCCATCTTCGCGGCCTCGGCATCCTCGCCCCATTGTTCGATCTGCCAGTCCTCGTCGATTCTCGACCGCGTCCACAGGTCGGGCGGCGGGTGCAGCCCCGAAATCGCCGCCAGCCCGATGATCAAAGAGCCCGAGAGGCTTACGAGGTCATGAATCCCGGTCAGCTGGAAAGCGGACATCGTCTTCAGCGGTTCGGCCAGGTTCTGCAAGGCGACCGGATTCTGCGGCTGGTGGATGACGCCCTGCACCGGGATCAAACGCGCGCCGTAGGCTTCCGCCGCCCAGTCAAGCAGGGGATCCCAGGCCTCGGCCTGGCGCCGGACCAGCGCGACCGGGGCATCGGCGCGGTAGCACGTCAGGTCGGCGTCGGCGTAAGCCGCCAGCATTGCGGCGACCTCTGCCTGCTGCGGCGCAACCTTCTCCAGCGCCGAGTTCGCCGCCCGGGTCAGGGGCATCCGACCCGGGTCGATCCGGTCGTCCTGAGCGTCCCATTCGGCGGCCAGCGCCTGCGCCAGGGCGCGGGTCGGTACGATCAGGGGCAATCTTCCGGGCGTGCGCACCGGACGCGCATCAAGCGCGATGCCGAAGCCGGTCGGCTCTTCGACCACATGCGCCGCCTTCCAGAACCGTTTTGCGTGCCATTCGCTCATTCGAGGTCGTCGAACGGATCAGCGGGCACGTCGGCGGCGTGCCAGTCTAGGGTTTCCCAGGTCCGCGCCATATGGTCAGGCATCGGCGCCACGAAGGTCATCAGCGCACGCGTTTCGGGGTGTTCGATGCGCAGCATGCGCGCGTGAAGATGCAGCTTGCGGGAAATCTCGCCGCCCAGCATCGCGCCCCAGCCTTCTCCTAGGTTTTCCTGGCCCGAGCCGCCGTATTTGCCGTCGCCGATGATCGGATGGCCAAGTTCCGCCATGTGGGCGCGCAACTGGTGCGTGCGACCGGTGATCGGTTCCAGTGCGACCCAGGCGGCGCGCTTGGCCAGGGCCGCCAGCACGGCATAGTCGGTCTGCGCACGCTTGGCGCCGTCGGTCGCGGCAACCTGGTCGGGGTGCAGGCACAGCATCTTCTCGCCTTCGCCCTTCGCACCGCGCCCGGGCGCCTTGACCAGCCCGTACTTGATCGACCCCATCCGGGGATGCGGCACGCCCGCAACGGCGGCCCAGTAGATCTTCCGGGTCGCGCGGTGGCGGAAGGCGGCGGTCAGGGCGCTGGCCATCCTCTGCGTGCGCGCCAGCACCAGAACCCCCGAGGTATCCTTGTCGAGCCGGTGCACAAGGCGCGGCTTTTCGTCGTAGTCGAACGACAGTGCCTCGGCCAGCCCGTCGATATGGCGGGTCTGCTTGCTGCCGCCCTGGGTCGGCAGACCGGCGGGCTTGTTCAGGACGATCAGGTGGTCGTCGCGGAAAAGCACGGTTCCGCGGATCATCTTCGCATCCGCGTCCGACACGCTGTTACGCTTTGAGACCGCCCGGTTTCCGGTCTCGGGCAGGGGCGGGATGCGCACTGTCTGGCCCGGACCGACGCGACTGGCCGCCTTGACCCGCCCGCCATCGACGCGGATCTCGCCCTTGCGGCACATCTTTTCGATCTGCACCTGGCTGACCTGCGGAAAGCGGCGGCGGAACCAGCGGTCGAGCCGCTGTTCGGCCTCGTCCTGCCCGACCTGAAGCGACTGCACCCCGCTCATGCATAAAGCCCGCGCGCCACCAGCAGGCCAAGCACCAGGCTGCCGACCGACAGACCGACCGACAGGGCCACGTATAGTGCCGCCTGGCCCATCTGGCCGCGTTCGAACAGCGTCACGGTTTCAAGCGAGAAGGCCGAGAACGTGGTGAAGCCGCCCAGGATGCCGGTCATCACGAAGGGTGCCAGGTGAGTCAGGCCTCGGTTCGCGGCGGCGACGACGAAGACGCCCATCAGGAACGAGCCGATCACGTTGACGGTGATGATCGCCACCGGGAACCCGTGGCCGACCGCGCGCACGATGGCGACGCCCGAGGCATAGCGCAGGCTGGCGCCGATGGCGCCGCCGAGGGCGACTTGAAAAAGGGTCCAGACCATGGCGCGTTGTCTTTCCCGCGCGGCGCTTGTTGTCAACCGTCGTTGCGTTTGGCGCGTTGTCGGACGAAGAAATCCAGCCGCTTCTTCAACTCCCGCTCGAAGCCGCGCTCGACCGGCTGGTAATAGACGCCACGCTTCATGCCCTCGGGAAAGTAGTTCTGCCCCGAGAACGCCTCTTCGGCATCGTGGTCGTAGGTATAGCCCTCGCCATAGCCCTGGTCCTTCATCAGCTTGGTGGGTGCGTTCAGGATGTGTTTGGGCGGCGGTTCGCTGCCGGTCTGCTTCGCCGCCGCCATCGCCGCCTTGAATCCCGCGTAGCCTGCGTTGGATTTCGGCGCCAGCGCCAGGTAGGCCACCGCCTGCCCCAGCGCCAGCTCGCCCTCGGGGCTACCCAGCCGTTCGTAGGTTTCCCAGGCGTCGAGACAGATGCGCTGCGCCTGCGGGTCGGCGAGACCGATGTCCTCGATGCGCCATTCGGGTGATGCGGCGCGCCAGATAGCGGGGGTCTTCACCGCCGGTCAGCATCCGTGCCAGCCAGTACAGCGCGGCGTCGGGGTCCGAGCCGCGGACGGATTTGTGCAGCGCCGAGATCAGGTTGTAATGGGCGTCGCCGGATTTGTCGTATTGCGCGGCGCGCTTCATCAGCCGGGCGGCCAGCGCGCCGGGGGCCAGCTTCTTGTCGGTTTTCCAGGCGGCGATTTGTTCGATCAGGTTCAGCAGCGCGCGCCCGTCGCCGTCGGCCATCTCCAGCAGCGCCTCGCGCGCCGGGCCGTCGAGCGGCAGCGCCTTGCCCAGTTCCTTCTCGGCCCGCTGCGCCAGACGCTCCAGGTCGGCGAGCGACAGCCGTTCCAGGACCAGCACCTGCGCGCGGCTGAGTAGGGCGGAGTTCAGCTCGAAGACTGGGGTTCTCGGTGGTGGCACCCACCAGTAGGATGGTGCCGTCCTCCATATGCGGCAGGAACCCGTCCTGCTGCGCCTTGTTGAACCGGTGGATCTCGTCGACGAACAGCAGCGTCCCCTGCCCATTCGACCGCCGGTGCTTGGCGGCTTCGAACACCTTGCGCAGGTCCGGGACGCCGGTGAAGATCGCGCTGATCTGGACGAAATGCAGGTCGGTCTCGTCCGCCAGCAGCCGCGCGATGGTGGTCTTGCCCACCCCGGGCGGCCCCCAGAAAATCAAGGACCCCAACGAGTTGGAGGCCAACATCACGCCCAGCGGCGCGTCCGGTCCAAGCACCTGATCCTGACCAATGACATCGGACAGCTTTTTCGGGCGCATCCGGTCGGCCAGGGGACGCGGGGCGTCCTTCGGGGCGTCGGTGGGCAGGGCATCGAAGAGATCGGCCATGGGATGACTTTACGCCTTGCGCCGAAAAGCGAAAGACCGCCCGGACGGGGCGGTCTTTGCTTCACTGTCCGAAGTGATTTCCGGTATATTATTCAGCGGCTTCCTCGGTGGCGACGCGGTCCTTGTCGCCTTTGCCCTTGGCATCGACGTCGCGGTCGACAAGCTCGATGATCGCCATCGGGGCCATGTCGCCATAGCGGAAGCCGGCCTTCAGGACGCGAACGTACCCGCCCTGCCGGTCCTTGTAGCGCGGACCGAGAACGTCGAAGAGTTTCGCCGTGTGGGCGTCCTGCTTCAACTGGCTGTCGGCCTGGCGGCGGGCATGAAGATCGCCGCGCTTTCCAAGGGTTATCAGCTTTTCCACGATCCGGCGAAGTTCCTTCGCCTTGGGCAGGGTGGTCTTGATCTGCTCATGTTCGATGAGGCTGCCGGCCATGTTGGCCCAGAGCGCCTTACGGTGTTCATGGGTCCGGTTGAGGCGGCGATATCCGCGAGCGTGACGCATTTGAAGTCTCCTAAGTGCTTTGTACTTTGTACGGCGGTCTGATGCGTGTCAGCCGCTCTGTTGGGGCGGGATTGCCCAAGGTTTTGGTCAGAATGACAAAAACTGTTGGCCGGCAGTCGAATTGCCCGTTCCCGGGCAATTCGATGAGAGGCCGGGTCTTAGAACTGGTCTTCGAACTTCTTGGCCAGGTCCTCGATGTTCTCGGGCGGCCATTCCTCGACATCCATGCCCAGATGCAGACCCATGCCCGACAGCACTTCCTTGATCTCGTTCAAGGACTTGCGGCCAAAGTTCGGGGTGCGCAGCATCTCGGCCTCTGTCTTCTGGATCAGGTCGCCGATATAGACGATGTTGTCGTTCTTCAGGCAGTTCGCGGACCGCACCGAAAGCTCCAACTCGTCGACCTTCTTCAGAAGCAGCGGGTTGAATTCCAGCCCGTCGTCATCGTCCTGGCGGCCAGCGGCCTCGGGCTCGTCGAAGTTGACGAAGATCGACAGCTGATCCTGGATGATCCGCGCGGCATAGGCCACGGCATCGTCGGGCGTCAGTGAGCCGTCGGTTTCCAGCTTCAACGTCAGCTTGTCGTAGTCCAGCACCTGGCCCTCGCGGGTGGGCTGCACATCGTAGCTGACCTTGCGCACCGGGGAATAGATCGCGTCGATCGGCATCAGGCCGATGGGCGCATCCTCGGGGCGGTTCTTGTCGGCGGCGACATAGCCCTTGCCCGTATTGACGGTCAGTTCCATGAACAGATCGGCGCCCTCGTCGAGGTGGCAGATCACGTGATCCTTGTTCAGGATCTCGATGCCCGCGCTTTCCGAGATGTCGCCGGCGGTGACCACCATCGGCCCCTTTGCCGAGATCGACAGGCGCTTCGGCCCCTCGACTTCCATGCGGATCGCGACGCCCTTGAGGTTCAGCACGATGTCGGTGACGTCCTCGCGGACCCCGGCGACGCTGGAAAACTCGTGCAGGACGTTGTCGATCTGGACGGATGTGATCGCGGCACCTTGCAGCGAGGACAGCAGCACGCGGCGAAGCGCGTTGCCCAGCGTCAGGCCGAAGCCACGCTCCAGCGGTTCGGCGACGACGGTCGCCTGACGCGCGGGGTCGTTACCGGGCTTGACCTCCAGTTGCGTCGGTTTGATCAATTCTTGCCAGTTCTTGTGGATCATGCGTGTCGCCTCCATCCGTGTCCCCTGTCCATGTCCTTAAACGGGGGACGTCCCGAGGTAAAAAATGACGTACGCAGGCCGCGGAAATCCCGCAGCCCGCTGGTATTGGCCGTGTCTCAGACGCGGCGGCGTTTCGGCGGGCGGCAGCCGTTGTGGGCCATCGGTGTCACGTCACGGATCGAGGTGACGTTCAAACCGGCGGCGGCCAGGGCGCGCAGCGCGCTTTCGCGGCCCGAACCCGGCCCCTGCACTTCGACCTCGATGGTCTTGACGCCGTGCTCGGCGGCCTTGCGGGCGGCATCCTCGGCGGCCATCTGGGCGGCATAGGGCGTCGACTTGCGCGAGCCCTTGAAGCCCATGGTGCCAGCGGACGACCACGAGATCGCGTTGCCCTGCACATCCGAGATCAGGATCTTGGTGTTGTTGAACGAGCTGTTCACATGCGCCACGCCAGCGGCGATGTTCTTGCGCTCTTTGCGCTTGGGTGCTCTTTTTTCGCGTGCCATTTTCCTGCCCTCTATTTCTTCTTGCCGGCAATGGCCTTCGCGGGGCCCTTGCGGGTGCGGGCGTTGGTATGCGTGCGCTGGCCGCGAACCGGCAGGTTGCGGCGGTGGCGCAGGCCACGGTAGCAGCCCAGGTCCATCAGGCGCTTGATGTTCATCTGGGTGTCGCGGCGCAGGTCGCCCTCGACGGTCAGGTTGGCGTCGATGTGCTCGCGGATCGCCAGAACCTCGGCGTCGCTGAGTTCATTGATGCGGCGGGACTGGTCGATACCGACCGCCTCGCAGATGTTCCTGGCCGTCGACTGGCCGATTCCGGTGATGTAGGTGAGGGCGATGGGGACCCGCTTTGCAGTCGGGATGTTAACGCCGGCGATACGTGCCACGTGGATGCGTCCTTTTTCGGTTGCGGTTCCGTGATTCCAGAACCTTTTTTCACAACATAAGCCCGCCGGTTTTTGACCTGCGGGCCGTCTTCAGATTTCTCTTGACTGGTGTCGGGGCGCGACCCCGGGCTGCAGCCGATTCTCTGTCGAGATGGTGCGGGATAAGGCGTTAACGAAGGGAGGTCAAGGGGGCTGGACCGATCGGTTCAAGTTGCCGTCGACCCCCTGCACATTAGCTGAGAACCGCCCTGATCTCGCCTGCAACCGCGTCGATCTCGCCCAGCCCATCGACCGAGCGCAACTTGCCCTTGGCGTGGTAGTAGCCGATCAGCGGCGAGGTCTGCTTGTAATAGGCCATCAGGCGGGTGCGCAGGCTGTCCTCGTTGTCGTCGGCGCGGCGCTTGAAGTCGGAGGCCCCGCAGTTCGAACACTTGCCATCCGCGGGGATCGGCTTGGTCAGGTCGTTGTAGACCTCGCCGCAGTTGCCGCAGGTCGACCGCGCCGTGATCCGGGCGACCAGCGCGTCGTCGTCGACCTGCATCTCGACCACGTGATCAAGGCTTTGCCCGACCTCGTCCAGCAGCTTGCCCAGCGCATCGGCCTGCGCCAGCGTGCGGGGGAACCCGTCGAAGATGAAGCCGCCGCCACGCTCGCCTTCCAGCTTTTCGCGGATCAGGCCGATGACGATCTCGTCGGTGACCAGTTCGCCCCGGTCCATCACGTCGGCCACGCGCTTGCCCATCTCGGTCCCCGAGGTCCGCGCCTCGCGCAACATGTCGCCGGTGGACAGTTGCACCATCTGGCGTTCGTCGGTGAGAATGCGGGCCTGCGTGCCCTTGCCCGCCCCCGGCGGTCCGAGAAGAATGATATTCAATTGACTGTCCCCCTTCGGGCCGCGTCGTGAAGCGCGCGGCAATGATGCGTGCCTGCCTTTAGTGGCGGCGGGCCGGCGTCTTCTTTGTGCCGCCGCGCCGCTTGCCGCGCAATTGCGACTTCTCGATCAGGCCTTCGTACTGGTGCGCCAGAAGATGGCTTTGCACCTGCTGGATGGTGTCCATCGTGACCGAGACGACGATCAGAACGGACGTGCCGCCGAAGTAGAACGGGATGGCAAGCTGGCTGCGCAGGATCTCGGGCAGCAGGCAGACCAGCGCCAGGTAGCCGGAGCCAAGGACCAGGATGCGGGTCACGCACGTAGTCGAGATATTCCTCGGTCTTCTTGCCGGGGCGGATACCGGGGACGAAGCCGTTCTGGTTCTTCAGGTTGTCGGCGACGTCGTCGGTCTTGAAGCTGACGTTGAACGTGTAGAAGAACGTGAAGAACACGATCATGCCGGTGAAGAACGCCAGGTAAAGCGGCTGGCCAGGGCCGAAATAGGCAAGGATCGTTGCCATCACGGGGCCGGACTGCGCCTGGCTGAATGTGGCCAGCGTGGTCGGCAGCAGCAGCAGCGACGAGGCGAAGATCGCCGGAATCACGCCCGCCGGGTTGACCTTGATCGGCAGGTGGCTGAGAGCCACCTTCGTAGACCTTCATGCCCGACCTGTCGGCGCGGGTACTGGATGGTGATCTTGCGCAGACTGCGCTCCATGAACACCACGAAGCCGATCACCACGACCACCATCACCAGCACGCCGATGATGATCAGCGGGGCTGATCGCGCCGCTACGTCCGCTTGCGAAGAACTGCGCCAGCGCCGCCGGGACCTCGGCGATGATGCCGACGAAGATGATCAGCGAGATGCCGTTGCCGATGCCGCGCGCGGTGATCTGCTCGCCCAGCCACATCAGGAACATGGTGCCGCCGACCAGCGTGATCACCGTAGCCGATGAGGAAGAACCAGCCCGGATCGGTCGACCAGGTCGCCCGCCTGCAACGACGACCGCAAGGCCGTAGGCCTGGAACGTCGCCAGGAACACCGTGCCATAGCGGGTGTACTGGTTGATCTTGCTTCCGGCCCGCCTCGCCTTCTTTCTTCAGCTGCTTCGAGCTGCGGCACCATCGCGGTCATCAGCTGGATGATGATCGAGGCCGAGATGTAGGGCATGATGCCGAGGGCGAAGATGCCCATGCGGCTGATCGCCCCGCCGGTGAACATGTTCAGGATGCCGCCCAGACCGGACGCCGCCTGGTCCATGAAATCGCGCAGCGCGTTGCCGTCGATGCCGGGCACCGGGATGTAGGTGCCAAGGCGATAGACGATCAGAAGGCCGAGGGTGAAAACGATGCGCTGTCGCAGCTCGGTCGCCTTGCCGAAGGCGCCCCAGCTCATGTTCGCGGCCATCTGTTCTGCTGCTGAAGCCATGCGGGTCTCTCTTATGAAAAGCGCCGCCTCGCGGGGTTTCCCGGGGCGGCGCTTGGAAAACTCTGTCAGGGATGTAAGCGCGCGAGCGCGCGCTCACAACCTCTTATTCGGAAGCTGCCGCCGTTGTGACCGTCAGCGAGCCGCCGGCTTTCTCGACCGCCTCGATGGCGGATTTGGAGGCACCAGTGACCGTGATCGTGATCTTCGACGAGAAATCGCCCTTGGCCAGCACCCGCACACCATCCAGCTTGCGGCGCACGACACCGCTGTCGACCAGTTCGGTCTCGGTGATCTCGGCGCCCAGCTTGCCGGCGTCGATGAACTTCTGAATCGGGCCCAGGTTGATGACGGCGAATTTCTTGCGGTTCGGTTTGTTGAAGCCGCGCTTGGGCAGGCGTTGGTACAGCGGCATCTGGCCGCCCTCATAGCCCTTGATGGCAACGCCAGAACGGGATTTCTGGCCCTTGATGCCGCGCCCGGCAGTCTTGCCCATGCCAGAGCCGGGGCCACGGCCGACACGCTTGCGCGGTTTGGTTGCGCCTTCATTGTCGGAAAGTTCATGCAATTTCATTGTCGCTTCTCCTTGCCGGATGCGGCCCCCAGCGACGGGAGCGGCCGAACGCGGCTTGCTGTGATTTCGAGTCGCGCGGCCCGTAAGGGCCACCGGCGGGGTATAAGCGGGTTCGGCCACCGGATCAAGGGGGCGGTGTCCTGGTCAGTTTATCGAGTCAAGCCATTGTTTTCCGTGATGTCTTCGCCAACCTGGCGGTGGCGAAGACAGAACAGAACAACAACGAAAAACCATAATGCCGCGATGCACCCATCGGGAACAGGAGGAAGTGGATCAGAACGAAGAAAATGCAGACCAGGGCAAGCCGCCCCCCGGGCGAGATGCGGCCAGACCGCCAACGTTCGAAGGCGACTGCCACCGCCGCCAGCGCCAGGACAATCGTGACCCAACGCGTCAGCATCGACAGCACGGCGTCGCGATAGACGTCCCGATAGACCGACAGATCGCGCGCTATCTCCATCGCCGCGGGATAGGGCGTCTGCATCCCCGGGATCAGCGTGAAGTTGAACACGGCAGCGTGGCCATAATTGCCGAAGACGCTGTTCACCGCGACATAGGCCCCGACCGCAAGCGCCAGCGCAGCATAATGCCAGCGATTGCGGTCCCGCTCGGCCAGCAGCAAGAGCAGCAGCAGCGGTGCCAGAATGGCCGTGTCCGTCCGGACCAGCGGCAGGCAGGCCACAAGCGCAAGCGCTACGCCCCGCGCCCTGTAGAACAGTGCCAGCGCCGCCAACCCCATCAGCGCCACCAACGCATCGGGCGTGGCCAGGCGGGAGAGGCTGACGACCGAGCAGATATGGAGGGTCGCCGCCAGAGCGATTCCGAAGGCCGCCCAGTGCAGGCCAGGCGCGCGCCGGTACAGCATCCAGCCGGTCAGCAGGCATAGCGCAAATGTAGCGATGCCGCTGACCAGATACGCCGCATGGACAAGCCCGCCGGCCGGGACAGCGACAGCCTGAAGCAGCCAGACATAGGCAATCCGGATCCGGTAGAACGGCAATTG
Source organism: uncultured Alphaproteobacteria bacterium (assembly GCA_963768205.1). Taxonomy (GTDB): domain Bacteria; phylum Pseudomonadota; class Alphaproteobacteria; order Rhodobacterales; family Rhodobacteraceae; genus JAHELH01. Next base: position 592,515 of record CAVYHB010000001.1, read on the forward strand.
CTGTTCCAGCGCGACCGGATCGCGATAGACGCCCGCGATATAGCCGCTGCGTTCGGTCAGCGCCGCGACCCTGTCGGCGGGCACGGCGGACAGCACCGTGTCATAGGTGGCCCGGTGCAGCTCGGCGCCGGTCAGCCCGGCGTTGCGCAGGGCCGACGCGACATAGCCGATCAGATCCCAGTTGTTTTCCGGATAGGCGTAACCGGTGACGCCAACATAGGCGGCGCAGAGCGCCGTCAGCAGCACGATGGCAAGATGGTTTCGGTCCAACAGTCGCCCCTCTGGTCCGGCAGTTGGATACTTATCTGGCGCCCTGCGTCAAGCCGGCGGGTCGCCGGTGGACTTTGCGCGGGTCGCAAACCGACATTCGGTCACGCACCGGACTGGGCTAAAGGAGCGCATGACTGAGTACGACTACATCATCGTGGGATCGGGGTCGGGCGGCGGGTTCGCGGTGCTGCGGCTATCGCAGAACCCGGGCACGCGCGTTCTGCTGCTGGAGGCGGGGCCCAGCGACCGGCACTGGACCACGACGATACCTGCGGGCAATCGCTATACCTTCGGCGGCGGGCCGCGCACCTGGTCGTTCGAGACCGAGCCGGAGCCACATATGGACGGTCGGCGGCTGTTCCAGCCGCGCGGGCGCGTGCTGGGCGGGTCGTCGTCGCTGAACGGCATGGTCTACGTGCGCGGGCATCGCCGCGACTTTGACCGATGGCAGGTCGAGGGCGCCGAGGGCTGGGGCTATGACGACGTGCTGCCGTGGTTCCGCAGCATCGAAAGCTACGCCGGCAGCGCAAGCGATTTCCGCGGCGGCAGCGGACCGATCCGGGTGCAGACCTACAGCGACAATCACCCGATCGAAGAGGCGTTCCTGGACGCCGCGGCGCAGGCCGGCCATGCCCGGCCTGCCGACTATAACGGTGCCGCGCAAGAGGGTGCTGTACCCTTCGATGCCAACATTCGCGATGGCTGGCGATCCGGCACGGCGCGCGAATGCGTGGCGGTGGCAGCGCGGCGACCGAACGTGACGGTGTTGACCGGCGCGCATGTCACCCGGGTGCTCATCAAGAACGGTCGCGCGGTGGGCGTCGCCTACCGGCTTCGCGGCCAGGACACGCACGCCCGGGCGAACCGCGAAGTGGTGCTGGCGGCGGGGGCGTTCCAGACGCCGCAACTGATGATGTTGTCGGGCCTGGGTCCGGCGGACCACCTGCGCGAGCATGGTGTGGACGTGGTCGCCGACCTGCCCGGCGTCGGGCAGAATTTACAGGACCACATGGAGGTGCATATGAAGCACCTCTGCCCGGTGAAGGGGCTGACCAAGAACAAGCTGCTGGCGCGCCACCGGATTTTGCTTGCGGGGGTGCAATGGTATCTGTTCAAATCCGGCCCCGCCGCATCCGGCCCCAGCCGCGTCGGCGGCTTCTTCCGCAGCGCCGATGACGTGCCCTACCCCGACATCCAGTTCCATTTCTGGCCCTACTACCTGGAAGGCTGGGCTCCACCGCCCGACAAGGACGGCTATTGCTTCGACGTGGGCCCGGTGCGGACCGAGGCGCGCGGCTGGGTGCGGCTGCGGTCCGCCGACCCGTTCGCGGCACCACTGATCCGGATGAACGCCCTGTCGAGCGACGCCGACATGGCCCGCTTCCGCGCAGCGATCCGGATCGCCCGCGACATTGCCGCGCAGCCGGCGTTCGATTTCTGCCGCGGGCCAGAGACCGCGCCGGGACCCGAGGTGCAAAGCGACGCCGATCTGGACGCCTACGTCCGCGCCAACGCCAACAGCGCCTATCATCCGTGCGGGACGGCGAAGATCGGAACGGATGCGCTGGCGGTGGTGGACAGCCAGGCGCGGGTGCGCGGGGTCGAGGCGCTACGGGTCGCCGACGCATCGATCATGCCGAGCATCACCAACGGCAACATCAACGCCCCCGCGATGATGATCGGCGAGCGGGTGGCGCATATGATGCTGGGGCGGGCGTAAGCCTAGTGGCAGTGCACGACGCCCGTTGCCCGCCTCAGGTGGCAGCATTGACCCGGCGGCGAACTTTTGCGGCAACCGCCACCGTGAGACGCTTCGGATACGACGAGTGGGTCGTTGGCAAGTGCGATGCGCTCGGCCATCGCGGCCTGCGGCGTCAGCAAAAACGCAAACAAGGAAATCAAAAGGCAAATCCTGGTCATCTCGACACCCGTTAAACATGGTTAATGGATTACTAACGCTGCAAAAATCCGTACGCGCAACAAAAAAACGCCCCGGCGATGGCCGGGGCGTTTCATGATCAGGGGTCCCGGATCAGGTCCGGGACGGCGTCGCGCGGAAACCCTAGCCGCGCTCTTCGATGATCTCGACCAGGTGCGGGATCTTGTTGACCATGCCGCGCACCGCGGGGGTGTCTTCAAGTTCGCGGGTCTTGTGCATCTTGTTGAGGCCCAGGCCGATCAGCGTCTGGCGCTGTTTTTCGGGGCGGCGGATCGGGCTGCCGATCTGCTTGACGACGATTGTCTTTGCCATGGGATCAGGCCTCCTCGGCGATTTGCGACGACTTCCTGCGTCGCGTCGTCGCGCTTGGGCAGGATGTCCGCGACCTTCTTGCCACGACGCTGGGCGACCATGCGGGGCGAGGATTCGGCCTTCAGCCCGTCCATGGTGGCGCGGATCATGTTGTAGGGGTTCTGGCTGCCCAGCGACTTGGCGACCACGTCCTGCACGCCCAGCATCTCGAACACCGCGCGCATCGGGCCACCGGCGATGATGCCGGTACCGGCCGGAGCCGTGCGCATGGTGACCTTGCCGGCACCGTGACGACCGTAGACGTCGTGGTGCAGGGTGCGGCCTTCGCGAAGCGGCACGCGGATCATCTGGCGTTTGGCCTGCTCGGTGGCCTTGCGGATGGCTTCCGGCACTTCCTTGGCCTTGCCCTTGCCGAACCCGACGCGGCCCTTCTGGTCGCCGACGACGACGAGGGCTGCAAAGCCGAAGCGCTTGCCGCCCTTGACGGTCTTGGACACGCGGTTGATCGCCACGAGGCGGTCGGCGAATTCCGGGTTCTCGTCGCGCTGGTTGCGACGTCCGCCGCCTCCGCGATTATCATCTCTTGCCATAGGTGGCTCCTTTTCGTGCCCATCGGGCTGGTATGGTCCAATCCAGGTGCCCCGGACAAGGTCCGGGGCCCGGATCATCGGGGCGGATGTTGCCGCCCTCGCTATACGCAAGGGGCGCAATGAATGCGCACCCTGCAGTGCCTTGGGTAGGGTGCGCATTCATTGCGCACCACCGCGCCTAGAACTTCAGGCCACCTTCACGCGCAGCCTCGGCAAGCGCCTTGACCTTGCCGTGAAACAGGAACCCGCCACGGTCGAAATAGCAGGTCTCGACCCCGGCTTTCTTGGCCCGTTCGGCAATCGCCGCACCGACCTTGGCGGCAGCGTCGACGTTGTTCTTGCCGACAACGCCCAGATCCTTCTCGAGCGACGAGGCAGAGGCCAGGGTGACCCCGTTCACGTCGTCGATCAGCTGGACGCTGATGTTCTTGTTGGAACGATGCACGACTGAGGCGCGCGCGCCCGGCGTTCATCTTGCGAAGCTTGTTGCGGACGCGCAGGCGGCGCTTGACGAACAAGTCTCTCTTGCTGTTTGCCATCTCTTCGGTCCTTACTTCTTCTTGCCTTCCTTGCGGAAGATGCGTTCGCTCTTTGTACTTGATGCCCTTGCCCTTGTAGGGCTCCGGCGGGCGCCAGCCGCGGATGTTGGCCGCGACCTGGCCGACCAGTTGCTGGTCGATGCCTTCAACCACGATCTCGGTCTGCTTCGGCGTCGTCGACCGTGACACCTTCGGGCACCTCGAAGCTCGACATCGTGGCTGTAGCCCAGCGACAGCTTCAGGATCTTGCCCTGCGCCTGCGCGCGGTAGCCGACGCCGTTGATCTCGAGCTCGCGCTTGACGCCTTCGGTGACGCCGGTCACCAGGTTCTCGACCATCGACCGCGACATGCCCCATTGCTGGCGCGCCCGCTTGGACGTGCCGCGCGGGGTCACGGTGATCACGCCGTCGTCGACGGCGAGGCTTGACGTCATCGGTCGCGGTGAAGCTGCGGGTGCCTTTCGGCCCCTTCACTTCGATCGTCTGGCCCGAGACTTTCGCCTCGACACCCGACGGGCAGCGCGACCGGTTTCTTGCCAATTCGCGACATGTGCCGGTCCTCCTAGAATACGGTGCAGAGCACTTCGCCGCCGACATTGGCGGAGCGTGCGGCTGCATCGGACATGACGCCCTTGGGCGTCGAGACAATCGACACGCCCAGGCCCTGGCGGACCGAGGGCAGGTCCTTGACGCCCATGTAGACGCGCCGACCGGGCGTCGACACGCGCTTGAGCTCGCGGATCACCGGGGTGCCTTCGTAGTACTTCAGGCTTGATCTCGCAGCGCCGGGTGACCGTCCTTGCCGGTGGTCTTCTCGTAGCCGCGGATATAGCCTTCGTCGGCCAGCACATCGAGCACCCAGGCGCGCAGTTTCGACGCCGGGGTGACGACGGTGGACTTGCCGCGCATCTGGCTGTTGCGGATGCGGGTCAGCATGTCTGCCGATAGGATCGTTCATATCTTGCCCTCCCTCACCAGCTCGATTTCACGAGGCCGGGAATCTGACCCATGGAACCGAGGTCGCGCAGCGCGATCCGGCTGATGTGCAGCTTGCGGTAATAGGCGTGCGGACGCCCCGAAAGCTGGCAGCGGTTGTGCAGGCGCGTCGCGGAAGAGTTGCGCGGCAGCTGCGCCAGTTTCAGCGATGCCTTGAAGCGCTCTTCCACCGACTTTTCCTTGTCGTTGATGATCACCTTCAGCGCGGCGCGGCCGGCGGCGTACTGATCCACCAGCTTCTGCCGCTTCTTCTCGCGTTCGATCATGGATTTCTTTGCCATATCTCTAATTCCTCTCGCGGATCAGCTGTTGAAGGGCATGTTGAATTGCTTCAACAGCGCCTTGGCTTCCGCGTCGGTCTTCGCGGTGGTGCAGATGATGATGTCCATGCCCCAGACCTCGTCGACCTTGTCGAAGTTGATCTCGGGGAAGACGATGTGCTCCTTGAGGCCCATGGCATAGTTGCCGCGGCCGTCGAAGCTTTTGCCGTTCACGCCGCGGAAGTCGCGGACGCGGGGCAGTGCGACGGTGATCAGGCGGTCGAGGAATTCGTACATCCGGTCGCCGCGCAGGGTCACCTTGGCGCCCAGCGGCATGCCTTCGCGAACCCGGAACGACGCGATCGACTTCTTGGCGATGTTGACCATCGCCTTCTGGCCGGCGATCAGCGTCAGATCTTCCTGCGCCGACTTGGCCTTCTTGCTGTCGCGCACCGCTTCGGCACCGCAGCCGATGTTCAGCACGATCTTGTCCAGCTTGCGGGATCTGCATGTCGTTCTTGTAGCAGAATTCTTCCTTCAGCGCGGCGCGCGACGGTGTCGTTGTAGTGCGCTTTCAGACGCGGGGTGTAGGTTGCGGCATCAAGCATCGATCACGTCCCCCGTGGTCTTGGCAAAGCGCACCTTCTTGCCGTCTTCCATCTTGAAGCCGACGCGGGTGGGTTTGCCGTTGCTGTCGATCAGCGCGAGGTTGGAAAGGTCGATCGGCATCGCCTTCGGCTGACGGCCACCCTGGTCGCCCTGGGTCTGCTTGGTGTGGCGGATGGCAACGTTGATGCCCTGCACCACGGCCTTGCCGGTCTTCGGGGAAACGGAGGTGATTTCACCCTCCTTGCCCTTGTCCTTGCCGGCCAGCACGACGACCTTGTCGCCCTTTTTGAGTTTGGCAGCCATCACAGCACCTCCGGAGCCAGCGAGATGATCTTCATGAAGTTCTTCGCCGCGCAGCTCGCGCACGACCGGTCCGAAGATACGGGTGCCGATCGGCTCGTTCTGGTTGTTGAGGATGACGGCGGCGTTGCGATCAAAGCGGATCGCGGTGCCGTCCTCGCGGCGGACTTCCTTGGCGGTGCGCACGACGACGGCCTTGCGGACGTCGCCCTTTTTCACGCGACCGCGCGGGATGGCTTCTTTCACCGACACGACGATGATGTCACCGACGACTGGCGTAACGACGGTGGGAACCACCCAGGACCTTGATGCACTGAACACGGCGAGCGCCGGAGTTGTCAGCGACATCCAGATTGGTCTGCATCTGGATCATTTGGTTTCTCCCGACCTTTGGGGGGCACTTTGGCCTCTGTCCCCAGGGTTTCGATCAAACCGGGTGTTGCCGCCTACTCGGCGACAACCTCCCAGCGTTTCGTTTTCGAAATCGGCGCACATTCCTGGATGCGGACGGTGTCGCCGACGTTGAACTGGTTCTTCGGGTCATGCGCCCGGTATTTCTTCGACTTCCGCACGGTCTTGTGCAGCAGCGGGTGCTTGAAGCGACGCTCGACCGAGACGGTCACGGTCTGCTCGTTCTGGTTGCTGGTCACGGTGCCGGAGAGGATACGCTTGGGCATGTCTTAGGCCTCCGACTTGGCCGCTTCGGCGGCTTTTTGGTTGAGGATCGTCATGACGCGCGCGGTGTCGCGGCGCACCAGCGCGCATGCGCGCGGTGTTCTCGATGTTCCCGCTGGCCTGCTGAAAGCGCAGGTTGAAGGATTCTTTCTTGAGGTTGACGAGCTCATCCCGAAGCTGGTCGGGCGTCTTGTCACGCAGTTCGCTGGCGTCCATCGCCTTGGTCCTTTTCAACATCACCAGCGGGCCCAGAGCCATATGCTCCGGTCACCCTGATTCTGGTGGAGTGGGTGTTGAGGGGGTCGTATAGGGGGGGGGGAGAGATGGCAAGGAGGTTTATTGGCGATCGCACCGAGATTAATGAAATGTGACCCAATCTTAGGCAAAATGGTAACGTCAAGGAAATTAGTGCCCAAATGAATCATGAACACATTACGGGCTGCAATAATTGATGCTAACCGTGCTTGGAGCAAATTTTCGACAGTTCCTTACGGTTGCTGTGGCACTAGTTCAGCACTCTTGCCGCGTATCTAAAAGATTAAGGGTTTGGGCACTTGCCTGAGGTCTCAGTGGACACCCCAAAATTTGTGGTCTCATGCTCTGGTTCTTGAACGGCCGGTATCTCTTCGGTGTTAGGAAGTCAGGTTCGACGATGAAAACCGTTTGGTTGCGATCACGTCAGGACACGCCCTTGGCACAATAATTCTCTTCAAATAATTATCGTTGGGCGGACGGGGATTTCAGGGCGACTGGCGGAATACCTGCACTGTGGCAGCTCATATTCAATTCGAAGAGACGTGGTCGCAACGAGCAATCCAGTTAAACACAGGGATGCATTGAACCAACACTTCGGAGTTGCAGTGATGGCGGCATAGAGGTAGAACCCTTGTTCTCCTAACAATGCATTCAATCGTCACGGGGTGCGGCCCGCGAGTTTGCTCTGCAAATTCGCTACACCGCACAGTCGCCGACCTTTGGTCGTCGCAGCACCGCACTCGGCGTTTCGGCTAGGCCGAAACTCCGTAATCAAAGCTCACTGAAATCCTGTCTACCTCACTCATATTCATCGGCACCTCGTGCCGCAGCCAGCTTTCCCAGAGCAGCACGTCGCCCGCCTCTGGCGCCGTGAAAACGACTTGTCGCTCTCTTGGCGGGCACCCACAGTGGTCGGCGACGCGTCGGAAATACGAGGCCCGGCCACGCCCGCCACCGCTGCATTGGCACAGCATCGAGCAATGTCACCGGCGGCTGCCGTCCTCGATGAATTTTGCATAGAGTATTTTCGCCAGCGTCGACTTGCCGGGCACCCGGACAGGCCGGTGAAGAACAGCGTGAGACCTTTCCGGCTGCGCGGCGGATAGACCTTGCGCAGCTCCGAAATCACATCGGGGTAGGAAAACCAGGACGGCACCTCGAGGCAGTGTTCGAGGTTATAACGCAACTCCAGCTCGGTCAGCCATTCGCCTTCCTCGCCCATTTCGGTAATGCGCTCTTCCGGCAGGAAGGTATCCTGCCTGGGCAGGTAACGCATTTCGCGCACCGGCACCATTTTTATTTCCAGTTCATCCTGGTGTTTTTCCATCATTTCCTGGGCGTCATAGCGGTCATAGAAATGCACCGCGTCGGCCTGCCGCTGACCCGGCGGTGAGGCATGCTCGGGCCCGACGATCATGTGCGAACAGCCGTAGTTCTGCCGCATGATGGCATTCAGCAACACCTCGCGCGGTCCGGCCATGCGCACTGCCGACGACAGCAGCGACAGTGACGCCATGTTGTGCGGGTAGTGCCGGCGTAATGGCCTGGTAGCAGCGCACGCGCGCGAAGTAGTGGAGGTCGCCCGGCTTGGTCATGCCGACCGATGGATGCAGTG
>CAVYHB010000002.1:0-427072 GCA_963768205.1 uncultured Alphaproteobacteria bacterium
CCGATCAGATAGGGCCAGAACACGCCACGATAGAACGCCCCCATGCGCTGCCAGTCGGCCTGGTCACCGTTGAAGATGGCGCGGAAATTGGCCCACAGCTCGACCGAGGCCTGGCTGAAAGCGCGGGCGACCACCTCGAAATGCAGCCCGCCGGGTGTGCCCGCCATCCACGACCCCAGTTCCAGGCTGATCGTTGCGATGAACGGGAAGGTCAGCGGATTGCCGAAGAACGTGGCCAGCAGCGCGGCCAGGATATTGCCCTGCATGACGAAGGCCAGCATGACCGCAAGCACGAAGTGCAGGCCGAAGAACGGCGTGAAGCAGACGAAGACACCGGCGGCGACGCCGCGTGCGATGCGGTGCGGTGGATCCGGCAGGCGGCGCAGCCGGTGCATCACGTAGCTGACGGCGCGGCCCCATCCGCCCTTGGGATAGATGAGGTGGCCGATGGCCTGAAGCCAGGTCTTGGGATCGCGGCGCTTGAAGACCACTTTGGCGTGGACCCCCCGGTTACGGTTTCCTGCTCAGATCACGATGCCGCTCGACCGATGCAACGTCGCTTTCCGCCTCGACTGCCAGCATCACGTTATGCAGGTGCTCGGCATCACGTAAGTCAACATCGACAATAAGGCGATAAAAGTCCGGTTTTCGATCAATAAATTGAAGATCGCTGATGTTGGCGTTCTGTTCGCCGATCAAGGTGCAGATATGTCCCAGAACGCCGGTGTCGTTGCTGATCGTCATATCGAGGCTGACGGTATGCGCCGGTGGATGCTGGCCGGAGTGCCATTGCAGGTCGACCCAGCGATCCGTCGACTCCTCGAATTCCTGCAAGGCCGGGCAGTCGATGGCATGGACCACGACGCCGCGCCCGCGATAGCGGATGCCGACGATGCGTTCGCCCGGCACCGGCTGGCAGCAGCGCGCGCGTTCAAAGCTCTGGTCGGCGCGCAGGCCGATCACCGCGCGGGCCGGTTCGATCTCGTCGCCGCGGTTCTGGCCCAGTTCCGGATACAGCGTCTCGACCACGTCGCGCGCCGTCATCTCGGCAGAGCCGAGCCGCGCCAGAAGTTCCGCCGAGGATATCAGGCCAAGCTGCCGCGCCGCGGTGGACAGGGCCTTGTCGGTGGCGCGCTTGCCGACATGGTCGAAGGCGACGCGCGCCAGTTCCTTGCCCAGTTTGACGAAGCGTTCGCGATCTTCCTCGCGCAGGCTCTTGCGTATCGCCGCCTTGGCGCGCCCGGTGGCGACGATGTCGAGCCAGGACGATTGCGGGCGCTGACCCGCGGCGGTCATGATCTCGACCATCTGGCCGTTCTTCAGCCGGGTCCAGAGCGGCACGCGCATGTGGTCGACCTTGGCGCCGACGCAGCTGTCGCCGATCCGGGTGTGGATCGCGTAGGCATAATCCAGCGGCGTCGCGCCGCGCGGCAGCTTGACCACGTCGCCCTTGGGCGAGAAGCAGAACACCTGGTCGGCGTACATTTCCAGCTTCATGTGTTCGAGGAATTCGTCGTGATCCTCGGCGCTCTCGAACCGCTCGCTGATCGTCTTCAACCAGGTCGCGGGATCGACGGCGAACGGGTTTTCCGACCGCTCTCCGTCGCGGTAGGCCCAGTGCGCCGCCACCCCGGCCTCGGCCACTTCGTGCATCTGGAAGGTGCGGATCTGCACCTCGACGCGCTTGCCGTCGCGGCCCGACACGGTGGTGTGGATCGACCGGTAGCCGTTCGATTTCGGCTGGCTGATATAATCCTTGAATCGCCCCGGCACCGCCCGCCACCGTTGGTGGATCGCGCCCAACGCGCGGTAGCAGTCGGCCTCGGACTTCGCCAGGACGCGGAACCCGTAGATGTCCGAAAGACGCGAGAACGACAGTCCCTTGTCCTGCATCTTGCGCCAGATCGAATAGGGCTTCTTGGCGCGGCCCGTCACGTCGGCGACGATCCCCGCCTTGTCCATCTCGGCCTTGATGTCGTTGGTGATCTTTTCGATCACGTCGCCGGTTTCGCGTTGCAGCGTGATGAAGCGGCGGATGATCGAATTGCGGCCTTCGGGATTGATCACCTTGAAGGCAAGATCCTCCAGCTCGTCGCGCATCCACTGCATGCCCATGCGACCCGCGAGCGGCGCGAAGATATCCATCGTCTCGCGCGCTTTCTGCACCTGCTTGTCATGGCGCATCGACTTGATCGTGCGCATGTTGTGCAGCCGGTCGGCCAGCTTGACCAGGATCACCCGCAGGTCCTTGGACATCGCCATGAACAGCTTGCGGAAGTTTTCCGCCTGCTTGGTTTCCGACGACGACAGTTGCAGGTTGGTCAGCTTGGTGACGCCATCGACCAGTTCGGCGATCTCGGGCGTGAAAAGCTGGGCGATTTCGGAATAGGTCGACTTGGTGTCTTCGATGGTGTCGTGCAGCAGGGCGGTGATGATGGTCGCATCATCAAGCTGCATTTCGGTCAGGATCGCACGCCACCGCGACGGGGTGCGTGAAATAGGGCTCGCCCGACTGGCGGAACTGGCCGTCGTGCATCCGCCCGCCATAGTCATAGGCGGTGCGGAGCAAGGTCTCGTTTGTCCTGGGATTGTAGCCTCGGACCCTGTCGATCAGATCGTCGACGCCGATCATCCGGTCCAGAGGCATGGCGCCGTCGTCCCTAGCGCGGTTCCTGCGCTTCCATCAGCGCACGAAGCAGTTTTTCCTCGGACATGTCGTCCTCGGCGGGTTTGTCGACCTCGGCCCCCATCAGAAGCGACATGGCGTCCTCTTCCGGCTCGTCGACCTCGATCTGGGTCTGGTGGCTTTCGATCATCCGCTCGCGCAGCGCGTCGGCTTGCTGGGTTTCCTCGGCGATCTCGCGCAGCGACACGACAGGGTTCTTGTCGTTGTCGCGGTCGATGGTGATCGCCGCCCCGGCAGAGATTTCGCGGGCGCGATGCGCAGCCAGCAAAACCAGATCGAACCGGTTCGGAACCTTGTCAACGCAATCTTCGACCGTAACGCGGGCCATATGATGCTCCATCCTAGTCTGGGAAGTGTGGAGGCGCCTTGATACTGGCGTGAAACACTCTTGACAAGTGTAGCTGGGGGCGCGGAAGGGCGATTAAAGGGGTCTGACGGCAGTTTTTTCGGCCTCCGGCAGCGCATCGGCCATCTGGCGCACCGTCAGGCCGAGAATCGGATGCCGCCAGTCGGGCGCGATTTCGGCCAGGGGCACCAGTACGAAAGCGCGATCCTGAAGCCGTGGATGCGGCAGGATCAGGGTTTCGGGTGTGCGGGCCATCTGGTCGGCCAGCGGCAGACTACGCCAGGATTCATGGGTGTCCGGGTCGGGCAGCACGCGGTCGCCCAGGGCGATCAGGTCGAGGTCCAGCGTGCGCCGGCCCCAGCGCCGGTCCCGGGCGCGACCGAACTCGGCCTCGATGCGGTGCAGGACCTCCAGCACGCAAACCGGATCGTCCGTCCCGGTCAGCACCGCTGCGGCATTCACGTAATCGGGACCGGCGCCGGGGGGAAAGCAGGGCGTCGCGTAGAAACGGCTGACGGACTCAACCTTGATTTGCGAATCACCCAGCCTTGCAATTGCAGCGTTCAGCGTCTGAGCGGGCGTTCCGAGCTTGCTGTCAAGGTTTCCGCCAAGCGCGATCAGCACTTTTGGACAGGCTACGCCACGTAACTTGTCAGATTTATGACACTCCCTGCCTTGTGTGCCCAATTTTTCCCCCTATTTTCCGCACGAGTTTCGTCTGTAATGCGATACAAGTACGCCACTCACGGAAACACATAGACGAAACGTCATACTGGAAGGGATTTGGATGTTCTACCGAGACGAACGGCTCGCGCTGTTCATCGATGGCTCGAATCTTTATGCAGCGGCCAAGTCGCTGGGGTTCGACATCGACTACAAGCTGCTGCGGCAGGAGTTCATGCGCCGCGGCAAGCTACTTCGCGCCTTCTACTACACCGCACTGCTGGAGAATGACGATTACTCGCCGATCCGGCCGCTGGTCGACTGGCTTCACTACAACGGCTTTTCCATGGTCACCAAGCCGGCCAAGGAATACATCGACAGCCAGGGCCGCCGGAAGGTCAAAGGCAACATGGATATCGAACTGTGCGTCGACGCCATGGAACTGGCGCCGCATGTCGATCACATCGTGCTGTTCTCCGGCGACGGCGATTTCCGACCGCTGGTCGACAGCCTGCAACGCAAGGGCGTGCGCGTTTCTGTCGTCTCGACAATCCGCAGCCAGCCGCCGATGATCGCCGACGAGTTGCGGCGCCAGGCCGACAACTTCATCGAACTCGATGAACTGAAGGACGTGATCGGACGCCCGCCGCGCGAACCGCGCGAGGTCGAACCCGAGACTGAATCCGCCGAGCAATAGGCCTCACTCCCCGTTTGCTTCGGCACCAACGGCCACGCCTTGCAGAAGGCGTGGCCGTTGACGTTTACGCGCTAGCTTATCGCGAATGTTCTGGCCCGCCCTTGCCCTCTTTGCCGCCGCCTTCGGCGCGGCCACGATCCTGCCATTCCAGTCCGAGGTGGTCTTCGTCGGGATGCAACTGGCCGGAACCTTGCCGGTCTGGGCGCTGGTCGCCGTGGCTAGCGTCGGCAATATCCTCGGCTCGGTCGTGAATTATGCCCTTGGCCGCTGGGCACAGCATTTCAGCGATCGCCGCTGGTTTCCGGTCCCGCCTCGCCAGCTTGCCCGCGCGCAGGAGTGGTATTTGCGCTGGGGCGTCTGGACCCTGCTGCTTAGCTGGGCGCCGTTCGGCGACGGCTTCACGGTGGCCGCGGGGCTGATGCGCACCCCGATGTGGTTGTTCCTGACGCTTGTGACTCTGGCCAAGACCGGGCGCTATGTCCTGCTGGCCTGGGCGACGGCGGTGGCCTCGGGATGACGGTTCGCTTTACTGCTGCGCGTTGATCTTGTCGTGCATCTCGATCACCCGCGCGGGCCAGGTGCTTTTGATATAGGCCAGAACCGCCAGGATCTCGGATTGCGACAGAATCTCGCCATATCCGGTCATCTCGCTTTCATACGCCATCCCGCGCCGGGCCATGATCGCCGTCAGCCCATGGGTGGTGATGTCGATCAGCTGCGCGTCGGGATGGTGCCAGGTGTGACCGGTCGCGTCATGCGGCGGCGCGGCGCGCAGGCCGTTGTCCTTGGGAAACTGCCAATCCGGCTCGCCCTCCAGGTTCGCACCGTGGCAGGAGGCGCAGTGTTCGGCGTAAACCGCCTTGCCGGTCGCAACCGCTGCGGCATCACCGTGGGGGATCGGGCCTGCGGCTTTGGCCACGGCAACGGATGCAAGCAGGGCGAGTGTCGCGAAGAATGTCTGTTTCATGGAAGCCTCGTTGTCGTTTCCCCGCGTTTCTGATGCTTCCAGCCTGTGGAAGGTCAAGCCCCGGCCCGCGCCGCGCGGTGACACCTTCGTGAACGGACCCCGGCGCAACTAACCGATAGACGCCGCGCGGCGCAGCCCATAAAACCGGGAACCAATCCGTATTGCCCCGAGGCCGCCTTGCCGAAACCGCCCCTTACGCTCTACCTCGCCGCCCCGCGCGGCTTTTGCGCCGGTGTCGACCGCGCCATCAAGATCGTCGAGATGGCGCTGCAGAAATGGGGCGCGCCGGTCTATGTGCGCCACGAGATCGTGCACAACAAGTTCGTCGTCGACGGGCTGCGCGCGAAGGGCGCCGTCTTCGTCGAGGAGCTGGAGGATTGCCCGCCCGACCGGCCCGTCATCTTCTCGGCCCATGGCGTGCCCAAGGCCGTACCCGCCGAGGCCGAACGCCGCGAGATGGTCTATGTCGACGCCACCTGCCCGCTGGTCAGCAAGGTCCATATCGAGGCCGAGCGGCATTTCCAGAACGGCCTGCAGATGGTGATGATCGGCCACGCCGGCCACCCCGAGACTCTGGGCACCATGGGCCAGTTGCCGCAAGGCGAAGTGCTGCTGGTCGAGACGGTCGACGACGTGGCCGGGCTGTGCGTGCGCGATCCCGAAAAGCTGGCCTTCATCACCCAGACCACCCTGTCGGTCGACGACACCGCCGACATCGTCGCGGCGCTGAAGGCGCGGTTCCCGGCCATCGTCGGGCCACACAAGGAAGACATCTGCTACGCCACCACCAACCGGCAGGACGCGGTCAAGGCGATGGCGCCGAAGGCCGATGCGATGCTGGTGATCGGCGCGCCGAATTCATCGAACTCGCGCCGCCTGGTCGAGGTCGGCGCCGCGGCGGGTTGCGCCTATGCGCAACTGGTGCAGCGGGCCACCGACATCGACTGGCGCGCGCTCGACGGCATCCGCAGCGTCGGCATCACCGCCGGGGCCTCGGCGCCGGAGGTGTTGGTGAACGAGGTCATCGACGCCTTTCGCGCCCGCTTCGACGTGACCGTGATGATGGTTGAAACCGCCACCGAGAACGTCGAGTTCAAGGTGCCGCGCGTGCTGCGGGAACCTGCCTGACCGCGATCCCCGGTATGGTCCGCCCCATGATCATTTTCGGCTTCCTGACACTTCGCGCTTCCCGTAGACATGGGCTCCATGATCCCGCGTTCCGCCCTGATCCTCGGCCTGGCCGGCCTGATCCCCTTTGTCTGGGGTGCGCTGACGCTGGTGTCCGACGACCTGGCGCAATTCGGGCTGAACGCCTTCGGCGCGCGCTTCATCGGGCCCTACGTGCAACTTGGCTACGGCGCCGTGATCCTGGCCTTCATGTCCGGCGTGCTATGGGGGTTTTCCGCCCAGGCGAGCGGTATCGTCGCAGCCTCTGGCTATGTCCTGTCGGTGATCCCGGCGCTTTGGGCGTTTCTCTTCGTCGGCGGCGGGGCGATCAGCGCGGCGATCTACCTGATCGCCGGGTTTCTCGGGCTTCTGGGCCTTGATTTCCTTTTCTGGCGGCATGGGTTGGCCCCGCACTGGTGGATGCAGCTTCGCATCGGCCTGACCGCTGTTGTGGTCGCCTGCCTGGCCGTTGGAGTTCTGATATGAGTACTGACAAGGAAACGCTGGCCGTTTATGCCGCGCAGGCCGACGAATATGCCAATATGATCGTCGAAGGCCCGACAGACCCCACGCTGGAGGCGTTCCTCACCGATCTGCCGCCCGGTGCCGCCATCCTCGATCTTGGCTGCGGCCCGGGCAATTTCGCCGCCGCGATGCGCGACCGTGGCTTCGACGTGACCGCCGAGGATGCCTCTCCGGAAATGGCCAGGATCGGGCGCGACAGATACGGCCTCGACATTCGAACCGCCGATTTCGCCGATCTGGCAGAGATCGATGGCTTCGATGGGGTCTGGGCCAACTTCAGCCTGCTGCATGCGCCCAAATCCGAAATGCCGGATCACCTGGCCGCGATCCACCGTGCCCTGCGCTCGGGCGGGCTGTTGTCGCTAGGGCTCAAGCTGGGCGACGGCGAGGCGCGCGACCGGCTTGGCCGGTTCTACTCCTATTACACCGATGCCGAGATTTCCGGGCTGTTGCAGGACGCCGGGTTCACCGTCGATGACCGCATCTTTGGCGCTGGCAAGGGGCTCGACGGCTCCGTCGCTCCCTGGATCGTCCTGCGCGCCCGTGCCTGAGCTTTTCGCCTATACCGACGGCGCCTGTTCCGGCAATCCCGGCCCCGGCGGCTGGGGCGCGCTTCTGGTCGCCCGCAACGGCGACAGCTTGCTGAAGACCCGCGAGTTGAGCGGCGGCGAGGCGCTGACCACCAACAACCGAATGGAACTGATGGCCGCGATCAGCGCGCTGGAATCGCTGTCGCGCGACACCGCAATCACCATCATCACCGACAGCACCTATGTGAAGAACGGCGTCACCCAGTGGATCCACGGCTGGAAGCGCAACGGCTGGCGCACCGCCGCGAAGAAGCCGGTCAAGAACGACGATCTGTGGCAGCGGCTCGACGCCGCGCAGCGCCGCCACGACGTGACCTGGGAATGGGTCAAGGGCCACACCGGTCATCCCGAGAACGAGCGTGCCGACGAACTGGCCCGGTCCGGGATGGCACCGTTCAAGCCCGAACGGGCGAAGAAACCGAAAGCCGCGGAATGAGCCCGACCGACGCACTGGACTATGCCTCGGTTTTCGTTTTCGCCCTGACCGGCGCGCTGGTCGCCAGCCGCGCCCAGTTGGACATCGTCGGCTTCCTTTTCGTATCCTGCCTGACGGCGGTTGGCGGCGGCACCCTGCGCGACGTGGTGCTGGACCGCGAATTCGTCTTCTGGGTGGCGCGACCCAGCTACATCTACACCGCCACCGTCGCCGCCAGTGCCGTGTTCTTCACCGCGCATTTCCTCGAATCCCGCTATCGCGCGATCCTCTGGCTCGACGCGGCCGCGCTGGCGGTGGCCGTGCCTGCCGGGGTCGGTGTGGCGCTGACGCTGGGCCATCCGCCGTCGATTGTGGTGCTTATGGGTGTCAGCACGGGATGTTTCGGCGGGCTGATGCGCGACGTGGTGTGCAACGAGGTGCCGCTAGTGCTGAAACAGGGCGAACTTTATGTCACCTGCGCCTTCGCCGGGGCGGTCGCAGGACTGGCGGTGCACGCCGTCTCCGGTCAGACCGGAATTGCGCTGCTGGCGACCGGGGCCGTGACCTTCCTGCTGCGCGCGGGCAGCCTGACTTTCGGCTGGCGATTGCCGGTCTACAAGTCGCGCCCCCCGAGGGTTTGACACCTCCCGTTAACCGTCCGTTAAGGCCGGTCCGGCAAAATCGCGCCGCGGGCCCAGGTCCGTGGATCAAGCCGCCCTGCCGGGTCTTCGGCACCGGAAAGGCCAATGGGGGCTTCGGCAGGGCGCACCGGCGCGACCGGGCGCCGATCGCCCGCAGGGCACGAGGCGTGCGCGCCGCGCGCGCTCATTCGGATCAGCCCAACGCCTTGGGTAATTCCATGCCGCGCAGGAAATCCTCCGCAACCATCGCCCGCTTACCCTGGCGCTGCGCCTCCAGCACCTCGACCGCGCCGGTGCCGCAGGCAATCGTCAGCCCCTCCAGCACCGTCCCCGGCGCGCCCAGCCCCTTCGCCAGCCGGGACCGCAGCAGCTTCACCCGCTCGCCCGCGATCTCGCACCAGGCCCCCGGAAACGGCGACAGGCCGCGGATCAGACGGTCGACCTCCACCGCCGGCCGTGTCCAATCGACCCGCGCCTCGGCCTTGTCGATCTTGGCGGCATAGGTCACGCCGTCCCGCGCCTGCGGCGTCGGCTCCAGCGTGTCCAGCCGCGACAGCGCATCGACGATCAGCGCCGCGCCCGTGTCAGACAGCCGATCATGCAGATCGCCCGTGGTGTCCTCTGCCCCGATTTCCATAGCCGCGCGCAGCAGCACCGGGCCGGTATCCAGCCCCGCCTCCATAGCCATGATGCAGACGCCGGTCTGCGCATCCCCGGCCATCACCGCCCGGTGAATCGGCGCCGCCCCACGCCAGCGCGGCAGCAGCGAGGCGTGGATGTTCAGGCAGCCGTGCGCGGGCGCGTCCAGCACCGGCTGCGGCAGGATCAGCCCATAGGCGACCACCACGGCCACATCGGCCCCAAGGTCAGCGAATGCCGCCTGCTCTGCGTCGGATTTCAGGCTCGCCGGATGCCGCACTTCAAGCCCCAGCTCAAGTGCCCGCGCATGGACCGGCGTCAACCTTGGCTGCTTGCCCCGGCCTGCCGGGCGCGGTGGCTGACAGTAGACGCAGGCCACCTGGTGCCCGGCGCCGATCAGCGCATCGAGCACCGGCACCGAGAAGTCCGGTGTGCCCATGAACACCACCTTCATCGCCGCCCCGCCTTCGCCGCCTTCTTCAGAAGCATCCCGCGCCTGACCGGCGACAGCCGGTCGAAATACATCCGCCCATTCAGGTGGTCGATCTGGTGCTGCAACGACGTGGCCCAAATATCGACGAGATCGCGCTCTTCGACTTCGCCGGTCTCGTTCAGAAACCGTACCGTCACCGCCCGGGGCCGCGCGATGGTGGCAGACACACCCGGCAGGCAGGGCGAAGCCTCGTCATGGTTGCGCAGCGTCGCCGAGACATGCAGCACCTCCGGGTTCGCCATCCGCACCGCCTGTCTGCGCTTCTCGGACGCGTCGACAACCGCCAGCCGCAGCATCACGCCAATCTGCGGCGCGGCAAGGCCGACGCCGGGCATTGCCTCCATCGTGTCGATCATGTCGTCCCAGACCGCGCGCACCGCGTCCGTGACGGCCGCGACCGGTTCGGCGGCGGTCCGCAACCGTCTGTCGGGCCATTTCAGGATCGGTCGTACCGTCAAGCCCGCGCCTTCTCGCGCTTCCACTTGACCATGCGCCGGGTGATCATCTGGCGCTTCAGCGGCTTGAGATAGTCGATGAACAGCTTGCCGTTCAGATGGTCGATCTCGTGCTGCACGCAGGTCGCCCACAACCCGTCGAACTGCTCCTCCTGAACCGTGCCGTCGGGGTCCAGCCACTTCACCCTGACTTCGGCGGGCCGCTCGACATCGGCATATTGTTCGGGGATCGACAGGCAGCCTTCCTCGTAGGTGTTCATCTCGTCCGAGGCCCAGGTAATCTCGGGGTTGAACAGCGCCATCGGCCTGGGCGCGGCGCCCTCCTCCTTGATGCAGTCCATCACGATCAGCCGCTTCATCTCGCCGACCTGCGGCGCGGCCAGCCCGATCCCGGGGGCGTCGTACATCGTTGCCAGCATATCGTCGGCCAGCTTGCGCAGGTCGTCGGTGATCCCGGCCACGGGCGGGCACACCTTTTTCAGGCGCGGATCGGGATGGATGAGGATGTCGAGCAGGGCCATGCGGGGCATTTAGGCGATGATCCCGCGCGGTGCAATGTCACTTGCACCCGCGCCCGCAGACGCTAGCTTGCGACCCGGACGAAAAGGACGCCATTCATGGACTTCAACGAACCGGTCGACTGTCGCGGAACCCATTCCTCCAAATGGGACCGTATGGAAGAGGCGTTCGGCGTTCCGGTCGAGGACGGGATTTCCATGTGGACCGCGGCGTCCGACTATCGCACAGCCCCTTGCGTGCGCCGGGTCTTGCAGGCAGCCGTGGATCACGGCGTCTTCGGCTATTCCTTCGATTACCCCGAATACAAGGCTGCGGTCGCCTGGTGGATGCAGGCCCGCCATGGATGGACGGTCGATCCCGACTGGGTGCTCACCGCGCAGGGCCTGGGCAATGCCGTCGCGCTGTGCATCGATGTCTGGACGGATCCCGGCGACGGCGTGGTGATCTTCCCGCCGGTCTACCACGAGTTTGCCAACAAGACGAAGAATGCCGGACGGGTGGTGACCGAATGCCCGCTGGTGCGTGACGGCGACAGCTACGCGCTTGATCTCGACGATGCCCAGGCGCGCCTGACGGGTAACGAGAAACTGCTGATCTGGTGTTCGCCGCAGAACCCGTCTGGCCGCATCTGGACGGCGGACGAACTGCGCGCCGTATCGGATTTCGCCCGCCGCAACAGTTTGATCCTGGCCTGCGACGAGATCCACCACGACCTGGTCTTTCCGGGCCACAGCTTCGTGCCGATGGACGTGGCCCACCCTGAGGGCCGCGACATCACCGTCTACCTGACCGCCCCGTCCAAGACCTTCAACATCGCCGGCCAGCGCACCGGCAACCTGATCATTCCGGACGCCGACCTGCGCGGCGCGATGAAAAAGCGCCTGCGGTCACTGGATTATTCCGCCGGGATGCTGGGGATGCAGATGATCGAGGCCGCCTATTCCCCCGAAGGTGCCGCCTGGGCCGACGCGCAGATGGCGCATCTGGAGGCAAACCGCAAACTTTTCGACGACGGCATCAACGCAATCCCCGGCGTCTGGTCGATGCCGCTTCAGGCGACCTACCTGCCATGGGTGGATTTTTCCGGCACCGGAATGTCCGCTGACGATGTGATGGCCCGCATTCGCGGCGACGCGAAGATCGCCGTGCCCTTCGGCCGCAACTTCGGCACCGGCGGCGAGGAGTTCGTGCGCTTCAACCTGGCGACGCAGAGACCGGTCATCGAGGAAACCGTGCGCCGGATGCAGCGCGCCTTCGGCGATCTTCAGTAGGTCGACCCGTCCTCGATCAACGCCACCGGCGCGTTCTCCTCGGGGCTGAAGTCCAGCGGCGCACGGTCGACGGCGGCGGTGTGGCGCTTGAATTCGTAGATCATCTCGCCATCCTGGGCTTCGGACGCCACGATCAGGCATTGATAGAGGTGCCGTGCACCGTCGTAGATATCGACCAGCCCGCGCAGTTTCGGCGCATCCTCCAGCATCCAGTGCAAAGCCGGTATCCCAGAACCGCAGCACCGGGTGAACCGTCTCGCCGTCGATGACGCGCAAGCGGCTTTTTCGCCTCAGGTCGCGCTTGCGGGCCTGTTCCAGGCCCTCGCGCACCTCTTTCGGCAGAATGTCGTTCATCGCACCGTCCCCACCCTTGTGGGACAAAGCATGGCCCGACAACGGTTTCGGTCAAGTGAAGGTTCTACAAATGCCCGGATTAGACGCATTCGTGGCGCAAATCCCTACGATTTCGCGACTTTGGGTCGCAAAACGTGCGGAATTGCCGGGTCGTAAAGCGCGCTGTCCTTGAACTCCTGCGTCTCGGCCAGCGCCGGTCCAACCAGGATCAGCGCGGTCCGGGTGATCTTTTCGGCCCGCACCTTGCCATGGATATCCGCCAGCGTGCCGCGGATCAACATCTGATCCGGCCAGCCCACGCGATAGGCCACCACCACCGGGCAATCGGCGCCATAGTACGGGGCTCAGCCGCCGCTCGATCTCGCGCAGCGCCCGCACGCCCAGGTGGATCGCCAGCGTGGCGCCGGTGCGGGCGAAGTTCTCCAGCGTCTCGCCCTCGGGCATCGCCGGTCGATTTCATCGACATCCGGGTCAGCACGATGGACTGCGCCACTTCCGGGATCGTCAGCTCCTGCCCCAGCGCGGCGGCGGCGGCGGCATAGGCGGGCACGCCGGGCACGATCTCATAGTCGATGCCATCCGCCTTCAGCCGCCGGATCTGCTCGGCAATCGCGCCGTAGAGCGACGGATCGCCGGAATGCACCCGCGCCACGTCCTGGCCCCGGCAATGCGCCGCGACGATCTCGGCATGGGTCTCGTCCAGCGTCATCGGCGCGGTGTCCAGCACCCGCGCGCCCTCGGGCGCACTCGCCACCACCTCCGCCGGCACCAGCGAGCCGGCGTAAAGGCAGACCGGGCAGGCCGCGATCAGCCGCTGCGCCTTCAGCGTCAGCAATTCCGGGTCGCCCGGCCCCGCACCGATGAAATAGACCGTCATCGCGTGTCTCCACGGGACGGCGGGCGGGGCGACGTTGCCGCCTGCGGCAACAAGCGGCGCGCCGTCACGACCCGCCCTCCGCCAGATCACCGTCGATCCGCCGGGCATAGCCGCGCGGCGTGTACATCCGCGGCCCCTCGCCCAACGCCGCCAGCCGCGACTGGCTCGACCCGACCAGCACCACCGTCAGCATGTCCACCTCGTCGACCTGCAAGTCGTCCAGCCGCCGATAGCGCAGCTCTTCCTCGGGCCGCCCCAGCGACGAGGCCAGCAGCACCGGGCAATCGGCGGGCCGGTGCTGCAGCAGGATATCCCGCGCCACCGCCAGCAGGTCGCGCCGCCGCTTCGACACCGGGTTGTAGAAGGCGATCACGAAATCGCCCTCCGCCGCCGCCTCGATCCGCCGCAGGATATCGGCGCGCGGGGTCAGCAGATCGCTCAGCGAGATCGCGCAGAAATCATGCCCCAGCGGCGCCCCGGCCCGCGCCGCCGCCGCCTGCAGCGCCGACACGCCGGGGGCCGAAACCACCTCGACCCGCCGCGCCGCATCGCTGACGCCGCTCGCGTCCGGCGCCCGGTCCAGCAGTTCGAACACCAGCGCCCCCATCGCGTAGATGCCCGCATCGCCCGAGCAGATCAGCGCCACGTCGCGCCCCTCGCCGGCGCGTTCCAGCGCGAAGCGGCAGCGCGCCTCTTCGCCGCCCAGCGGGAAATCGTGCCGCGGCTTGCCCGCCGCCAGCGGTCCCAGCAGGTCGATGTAAAGCCCATAGCCCACCAGTTCATCGGCCTCGGCGATCAGCCGCGACGCCTCCGGCGTGCGCCACGCCGCCTGCCCCGGTCCGATCCCGACCAGCGACACCCGCCCGCGCCGTCGGCCGCGCAGCACCTCGATCGGCTCGGGCGCAAGCGCCAGCGCGCAGGTCGCATTCGCCGTCTTGACGCTTGGGCCAGCCGCAGATGCGCCTCTGGCCCGGCCCCGCGCCAGCGCCGCCGCCTCGGCCACGCCATGGCAGCCGACCTCGGCAAAGACCACATCGGACGGGTTTTCCAGCCGCGGCGTCTCGGCCTCCAGCTCCGCCGCACTCGAACAGCCGCAGCGGCACGCCCAGCTTCGCGGCCAGCGCGTATGACCGCCGGTTCGTCGGCCTTCAGGTCCAGCGTGAACAGCCGCCTTCAGCGCGCCCGGCGCAAGACCCGCCTCGTCCAGCACGCCCATGACCAGCCGCGTCCAACTCCTCGACCGGGCAATTGCGCGCACAGCCCACACCCAGCGTCATGCGCTGCGGATGAAAGGTCAGCACGCCCTTGGCGGGCCGCCTGGTCGTGGCCCCGATGTACACCGTATCGACGTCGCCGGGCGACGCCGCGCGGCAACGCGCACCAGCCAGCCGGCCGCGCCGCGCCTCGTCGCCTTCGACCTGCGCGCGCGCTCCTCGCCAGCAAGCGCGCCATCGCATCCTTCGCCAGATCCGGCGTGCCCAGCACCCAACCCTCGGGCGGCTCGTCCAGCGACACGCCCAGCGCCACGTCGCCCGCCGTGGTCACCGCCGCCACGCCGCCCAGCGCCTCGGCAATCTGTCGCGCCAGCCGGTTGGCGCCGCGATGCCCGCCCAGCAAGCGGCACCACCACGCGCCGTCGTCCGAGACCGAGATCACCGGCGGCTCGACCCGCTTGTCGGCCAGCAGCGGCGCCACGGCCCGGATCAGGATGCCGCTGGCGCAGACGCCGACGACCGGCATCCCGGCGGCGAACAGGTCGCGCGCGTGATCCAGCGCGTCGGCAAAGAACGCATCGGCCCTCTCGACCCGGCCCTCGCGGCCATGCACGGCACAGCGCCAATGCGTCGGCGACGCGATGCGCCACCGGCTCGCCGGATCGCGACAGGGCCAGAACGACCGGTGCTACAGCCATGGATCGGCCCCCTTGGTCAGCAGGATCATCGAGAAATACGGCGCCGTGTCCGGCGCCTCGGCCAGCGGGCAGACGCGTTCTTCCGGCAAGCGTCGCGCGTTCGACATAGACCGCGCGGTCCATCAGCCCCAGCCGGTCGATCACCGCGCGCAGCTTGGGCAGATGCCGCCCGACCTTCAGGATCGCGACGCTTTCGGCGCCTTCGATCCGGGCTTCCAGCTCGGCCTCGGGCAACGGCCCGGGCAGCACCGTCAGCCGTTCGTTGCGCGCCGCCAGCGGCAGCCCGGCCCGCGCCGCGCAGGCGGTCAGCGAGGTGACGCCCGGCACGACTTCGACCCTGAACCGCCCCGAAAGCCGGGCGAAGAGGTACATGAACGAGCCGTAGAAGAACGGATCGCCCTCGCACAGACAGACCACGTCGCGCCCTGCTTCAAGCTCGGCGGCGATCGCCGCTGCGCCCGTGTCATAGGCCGCCTGCGCCGGTTCGCGCGCCGTGGTCATCGGCACATCCATGACGATCTCGCGCACGTCGCCACCGATCAGCCCCGCAGCGATCGACCGGGCAAAGCTGTCGGCACCGGCCAGCGCCGGATAGGCCACAACCGGGCAGGCCGCGATCAGCCGCGCCGCCTTCAGCGTGATCAGCTCCGGATCACCCGGACCAAGGCCCAGCCCGAAAAGCACGCCGGTCATGACAGAACCCGATCCGACCCGGGCCGGACCCGGGACCTTGCAGCGGGGAGGCCCCGGACCAGGTCCGGGATGGGTCGCGCATGGCCTCTCATCGCTTGACCAGGCTCCACTGCGTCACCGGCATCAGCGGCCGCCAGCCGGTCAGGCCGCCCACCGGCTCGGCCCGCTCGACCGACAGCCGGACCAACTGCCCGCCATGGCGCTTGAAGAGCGCCAGCAGCAGCGCCTCGCTTTCCAGCGTCACCGCGTTGGCGACCAGCCGGCCCAGCGGGCGCAGCGCGTCCCACGCGGCGTCGAACACCGCCTCGGTCAACCCGCCGCCGATGAAGATGGCGTCGGGCGGGGCCAGCCCGTCCAGCGCCGCCGGGGCTTCGCCGGCGATGATCTCCAGCTTCGGCGCGCCCAGCGCCAGCGCGTTGTCGGCGGCCATGGCGCGGCGGTCGGCGCGCGGCTCGATCCCGATGGCGCGGGCATAGCGCGCCGCGCGCATCCACTCGATCGCGACCGAGCCGCAGCCGGTGCCGATATCCCACAAATGCGCGCCGCGCATCGGCATCAGCTTGGCCAGGGTGACCGCGCGGACCTCTTGCTTGGTCATGGTGCCGTCATGCTGGAAAAGATCGTCCGACAGGCCCGGCACCCGCGGCAGCAGGGCGGCATCGGGCGCGGCGATGCATTCGACCGCCAAGCGTGTTGAACGCGGGCACCTCGTGATCCCAGGTCTCGGCCATCCCGTCGAACCGACGCTCTTCCGCACCACCCATGTTCGCCAGAACGTCATCGGCGACTTGCCGAAGCCGCGCTCGGTCAGGAAGCGGGCGATCTTCCCGGGCGTCTCGGCCCCGGTGGTCAGGATCAGCAGCCGCTGGTCGGGCTGGATGAAGGCGATCATCTGCTCGACCGGGCGGCCATGCACCGTCAGCGTCTCGACATCCGCCAGGCTCCAGCCCATCCGCGCGGCGGCCAGCTGAAACGCCGAAAGCTGCGGATGATAGGTGATCTCGGCGGGCGGTATGGCGCGTCCGATGCGGGCGCCGACGCAGAACCACAGCGGATCGCCGGTGGCCAGCACCACGACCCGGCGGCCGCGATAGCCCTTGAGCATGTCGATCAGCGCGTCGAACGGCGACGGCCAGGCGACCCGCTCGGCGGTGATGCTGTCCGCCAACCGGTGATGCCGGTCGCCGCCGACGATCACCTCGGCGGCCTCGACCACGGCACGGGTGGCGGGCACCAGCCCGTCGACGCCATCCTCGCCGATACCGACGATATGCAGCCAGCGGTCGCTCATGCCTGCGCGCCTTGTGCCAGCGCATTCACCGCGGCCGACGCCATCGCCGAGCCGCCGCGGCGGCCGCGCAGCGCCACGAAATCGCAGCCGCGCGGGTCGGCGGCCAGTTCGGCCTTGCTTTCGGCGGCGCCGACGAACCCCACCGGGAAGCCCAGGATCAGCGCCGGTTTCGGCCAGCCCTGGTCGAGCCGTTCCAGCAGGTGAAACAGCGCGGTCGGCGCGTTGCCGATCGCCACGACGGCGCCCTGCAGATGCGGCTTCCACAGCTCCACCGCCGCGGCCGACCGGGTGGTGTCCAGCCGCTCGGCCAGCGCCGGAGCGTCCGCGTCGTTCAGCGTGACGATCACCTCGTTGCCCGCCGGCAGGAACCGCCGGATCACTCCCGCCGCGACCATTTCGGCATCGCAGATCACCGGCGCGCCGGCCAGCAGCGCCGCCCGCCCCGCCGCGAACGCGCCGTCCGAGAACGCCAGCCGGTCCGCGATCTCGACCATGCCGCAGGCATGGATCACCCGCATCGCCAGCGCCTGCATTCCGGCGTCGAACCGATCCAGCCGCGCCTCGTTCCGCACCGTGGCGAAGCTTTGCGCGTAGATCGCGGCGGGATCGTTTTCATAGGGACGCATTCGCAGCCTCGGCGTTGTGCGACCGGCAAGGGCGGGAGCCTCCGGCGGAGGTATTTTTGGCAAGATGAAGCAGAGCTAGCCCCTTGTCTTGCGGGCGCTTTCCGGCCCGTGCGGATGATCGGCATGGGGGTAGGGCGCGTGATGGTGGTGGTGGTGCGTGGTCATGGTCGTGGGATGGCCATGATCGTGATGGTGGTGGTGATCGTCCTGCGCCTCCAGCCGGCAGAGCCCGGTGCAGAAAGTGTCGCACAGCGCGCAATCGGCCACGTTCGAGCCCGGCGCGCTGGCGCCCTGGCCCTCGACATGGTGGTGGTGGCTTTCCTGCACCGCGCCGACCTCGGCCTCGAAGCCCAGCACCTGGGTGCGGTACTTGCACATGCGCGCAGTTCGGCGGCGGCACGTCGCCGACCTGCTCGGTCACCCGTTCGGCGAAGGTCTCCAGCACCTGCGGATGATCGTTCAGATAGCCGGCCTTGACGAAGTCGATGTCCGGATGCTGCGCCGCGACCTGGTCGGTGAAGCCGTAGATCCGGTCGATCAGGATGCCGGTGAACAGGAAATACGGGAACACGATCGACCCGCTGGTAGCCCAGCCTGGCGACATGTTGCAGGCAGGGCTCGACCAGCGGGAAGGTCACGCCGGAATAGCCGACTTCGCACCAGCCGAAGCCCATGCCCTCCCACAGCATCCGCGCGATCTTGCGACACGTTGCCATTGGCGTCCGGGTCGCGAGCGCCGCGCCCGATCACCACCAGGCAGGTCTCGTGCAGCGGCACCTCGCCGGTATCGGCATTGGCGCGGTCCACCGCGTCCCGCACCCGCGCCCCGGCGGCGGCGATCATCTTCGGGTCGACGCCCAGTTCGCGGCCATAACTGACCTCGATCCCGTGCTTCGCGGCATAGGTGTTCAGCACGGTGGGAATGTCGTTCTTGGCGTGCATCGCGGCGAACAGCATGCCCGGCACCGCCAGGATACGCGTCGCAGCCCGCCTCGCGCAGCCGGTCCAGACCGTCGCGGATCACCGGGTTGGCAAATTCGAGATAGCCGTAGTCGACCAGCCAGTCGTCGGGCAGATAGGGCGGGCAGCTTTTCCGCCAGCACCGCGAATTCGTCCACCGCCGCCTGGCTGCGCGAGCCGTGGCCGCAGATCATCACACCGGTCTTCGTCATCGCGGGGCCTGCCGATCGCGTTGCATGGATACCGAAACGGCAACGGGGCAGCGCCCTGACGACGCGCAACCACCGGCCCCCGATCTGGGTCGACCACGGCGCGCACACCTTTCCGGCCCCATGGGGCTTCGTCACCGTGCGGTATAGGCGCGCCGCCCCGGCTCTGCAATCCGATTAGCGCCGTGCGGGCGCGGGTTCGCGACGCGCTTCGCGCATCCACGCACATGGCCTGCGCGGCAGGTGCCCTTGGGTGTCGCGCGATCGGCGCTAGGTTGACACTCGCCCGCAGGAATGGAGATATCGATGCCGCAACTTGTGAACGGCGACTGGCGCGAGACGCCGCCAAGTTCGGAACAGTCGGGCGGCAGCTACCAGCGCGCCGAAACCACGTTCCGCAACTGGATCACGCCGGATGGCGCGCCCGGCCCCACGGGCGAGGGCGGTTTTCACGCCGAAGCGGGGCGCTATCACCTCTATGTCTCCTACGCCTGCCCCTGGGCGCATCGCACGCTGATCTTTCGCAAGCTGAAGGGGCTGGAGGACCTCATCGGCGTCTCGGTCGTGCATCCCGATCTCGGGCCGGACGGCTGGAGCTTCGACGACGAATTTCGACGGCGCGACGGGCGACAGGCTTTATGGCCTGCCCTTCCTGCGCGACATCTATCTGAAGGCCGACCCGCAAGTCGACGACCGCGTGTCACGGTGCCGGTGCTTTGGGACCGGAAGCGCGAGACCATCGTGTCGAACGAATCGTCCGAGATCATCCGCATGTTCAACGCGGCCTTCGACGGGCTCACCGGCAACACCGATGACTATTGGCCCGAAGACCTGCGCGCCGCGATCGAACCGGTGAACGACCGGATCTACGACACGCTGAACAACGGCGTCTACAAGGCCGGCTTCGCCACCACGCAAGGCGCCTATGACGCCGCCGTGGCGCCGCTGTTCGACACGCTCGACTGGCTGGAGACGCCGCCTGTCGGACAACCGCTACCTGATGGGCGACCGCATCACCGAGGCCGACTGGCGCCTCTTCACCACGCTGTTCCGGTTCGACCTGGTCTATCACGGGCATTTCAAGTGCAACCGGCGGCGGATCGTCGACTACCCGAACCTCTGGGCCTACACGCGCGAGCTTTACCAGTGGCCGGGCGTCGCCGAGACGGTGCGCCCCGACCATATCGTGCGGCACTATTACTACAGCCACGAAAGCGTCAATCCGCACCGGATCGTGCCGATCAACCCGGTGATCGACTGGACCGAACCGCACCGGCGCGGCTGAAGTTACTGGGGCACGCCGTAGTGGTCGACCACGGCGGCGAGGTCCTCGGGCGCCATGCCGCTGGGCAGGAAGGCGCAGGCATTCGGGATATGGCGAAAGATCGACCCGTCCGAGAAGAACGACGTGTTGGTCACGAAGATCACCCGGGCCAGCGGTTGGCGGAAACTGGCCAGGTCCGCCACCGCGATGGCGCTGCCGTGATCCAGCACCAGGTCGAGGATGATGATATCGACGGTCTCCTCGCCGAGCATCTCTATGGCTTCCGCCTCGGTGCCCGCGGAAAACACCGTCGCGCCCTGCCGTTGCAGGTGGCGGGCCCAAAGTCGGGCCAGCGCGGGGTTGCTTTCGACGATAAGGACTCGCATTGGTTCTCCAGCCGAGGCCGTACAGGGGCAAGGGGATGACGTGGCAGTCGTCATACCCCGAAGATTCCTCCCAATTTCCTAACAGGTCATTAACGCCTGCGCCGCGGGCGGTCCAGCAGGCGACATCTTGCGCATCTGGGCCGGATGCGGTTGATGGGCCGGGCAAAACGGGGGCGACATGACGACCTGGATCACCATCTGCGACACCTGCAAGCGCGACGGCTGGGAGCCAGTCGGACATGGCCCTGACCGATGGCGAACGGCTGGCCGCGCTGATCGAGGCGGCGGCGAGCTGCCGACGCGGTGCGGACGCGGCGCGTGTCGTGCCTGATGGGCTGCACCCATGGCTGCAACGTCGCGATCCAGGGCGCGGGCAAGCTGGCCTATACCCTGGGCCGTTTCACCCCCGATGCCGAAGCCGGCACAGGCGATCGTCGACTATGCGCGCCTGCACGCGGCCAGCGACAGCGGCCAGGTGCCCTATCGCCAGTGGCCCGAGGGCGTCAAAGGCCATTTCGTCACCCGCCACCCGCCGCTGCCCCCGGCATGACGGCGCGCGACCACGGCGGCGGGCTTGACGCCGCGATTGCGCTGCATGGCGGCACCCGCGCCGAGTGGCTGGACCTGTCGACCGGGATCAACCCGGTGCCGTTTCCGCTGCCCGACCTGCCCGCCGACACCTGGACGGCGCTGCCCGATGCCGCGGCGCAGGCGGCGTCTTGTCGATGCCGCGCGGGCGTTCTGGCGCGTGCCCGACGGCGCCGCCATCCTCGCCGCGCCCGGCGCCTCGGTCGTGATCGCGCAGATCCCGCGGCTGGCGCGGCCCGGGCGGGTGCGGATCGACATGCCCGACATACAATGAACACGCCGCCGCGTTCAGCGCGCATGGCTGGCAGATCGCCGAAGACCGGCCGACGGCGCGCGTGATCGTGCATCCCAACAATCCAACCGGTCGATTTCTGCCCGGACCCCGGCGACTGTGACCTGCTGATCGTCGACGAGAGCTTTTGCGATACCGCGCCGGACAGAAGCCTGATCGCCCGGGCCACGGATGGACGCACGGTGATCCTGAAAAGCTTCGGCAAGTTCTGGGGCCTCGCCGGGCTGCGGCTGGGCTTCGCCATCGGCGACCCGGACATGATCGGCAAGCTGCGCGACTGGCTTGGACCCTGGCTGGTCTCCGGCCCCGCGCTTGCCATCGGAACCGTCGCGCTGAACGATGCGAAGTGGGCGGAAGAGACCCGAATCCGCCTTGATCGCGACACGCAACGCCTCGACACGCTGATGATGCGCGCGGGCGCCCGGGTCGCGGGTGGCACGCCGCTCTTCCGGCTCTACCGGGTGCCCGATGCCGCCCATTGGCAAGCCCGCCTTGCGCAACGCCACGTCTGGTCGCGCATCTTCCCCTATTCCGACACCTGGCTGCGCCTCGGCCTGCCCGCGCCCGACCGCTGGGGCCAACTCGAGGCGGCGATATGAGGCGGTGCGGGACGGCGGGCGGGGCGATGCCGCTTGCGGCGAGCGGCGTTCCGGCGGCGCCATGAGCCACGCCGCCCTCCTGCTTCCGGCGCTGATCCTCGACGCCCTGATGGGAGAGCCGCGCTGGCTCTGGTCCCGCGTCCCGCACCCCGCCGTGATGATGGGCCGCGCCGTGACCTGGATCGACACACGGTTCAACCAAGGCCCCGCCCAGCGCGCAAAGGGCATCGCCGCCTTCGCCGCCCTCGGCCTCGCCGCCCTTCTGCTCGGGGTCATGCTCGCCGCTCTGCCCGGCGGCCCGGTCATCGAGGTCTTGCTCGCCGCGATCCTGCTGGCGCAGAAAAGCCTCGCCGCCCATGTCCGCGACGTGGCAGATGCCCTGCGCCTGTCGCTTGGCGACGGCCGCCGCGCCGTGGCCCGCATCGTCGGGCGCGACACCCGCGACATGGACGTCTCCGCCGTCGCCCGTGGCGCCATCGAAAGCGCCGCCGAAAACCTCTCCGACGGCGTCGTCGCCCCGGTCTTCTGGTTCCTGATCGGCGGGCTGCCGGGGTTGCTGCTTTACAAGATCACCAACACTGCCGACAGCATGATCGGCTACCGCACCCCGCGCCACGCCGACTTCGGCTGGGCCGCCGCGCGGTTCGACGACCTGCTCAACTGGGTGCCCGCGCGCCTGACCGCCCTGCTGATCGCCGGCATTCACGCCCGCGCGGGCGCCTGGTCGATCATCCGCCGCGACGCCGCCCTGCACCGGTCGCCCAACGCCGGCTGGCCCGAGGCCGCCACGGCAGTCGTCCTGGGCGTCGCGCTGTCGGGTCCGCGCAGCTATTCCGGCACCATCCAGGACTTCGCTTTCGTCCATCCAGAGGGTCGCCGGTCCCTGACACCGGACGACATCGACACCGCCGTCAGTGTCCTCTGGCGCGTGTGGTGGGCGGTTTCAGTGATCGTGACCCTTATCGCGGTTGCCTGACCTCGCGCGCCTGCTAATCTCCGCCCCTGATCATGTGAGGGGATCTTCATGCGTTTTCCGTCGTTCGTCGCCGGCCTGTTGCTTTGCGCTGGCGCCGCCCAGGCCGCCGTGCCCTGTGGCGGCAGCTTTTCCAGTTTCGTCGCCGGCATGAAGGCCGAGGCGCTGGCCATGGGCTATCCGCAATCCGCCGCCGACCCGTTCTTCGCCGCCGCCAACCACAGCAGAAAGGTGCTGGCCGCCGACCGCCGCCAGGGCATCTTCAAGACCGATTTCATCAGCTTCACCCGGAAGCTGATCAGCCAGAACCGCCTCGACCGCGGCCGCTCCAACGCCGCGAAGTACGACAGCGTTTTTTCCGCCATCGAGCAGAAAATCGGCGTGCCACGCCACGTGCTGCTGTCGTTCTGGGCCTTCGAGACCGATTTCGGCGCGGTGCAGGGCGACCTCAACACGCTCGACGCGCTGATGACGCTCAGCCACGATTGCCGCAGGCCCGAACTCTTCCAGCCCCAGGTCTTCGCCGCGCTGGAGCTTTACGCGCGCGGCGACTTTTCCACCAATACCGAGGGCGCCTGGGCCGGAGAGATCGGCCAGGTGCAGATGCTGCCCAAGGACATCCTTGAGCGCGGCATGGACGGCGACGGCGACGGCCATGTGAACCTGAAATCCTCGACCCCCGACGCGCTGTTCTCGGGCGCCAACATGCTCTTGGGGTTCGGCTGGCGCCCGGGCGAGCCGTGGATGCAGGAGATCATCGTGCCCACAGACCTGCCGTGGCAGGACACCGGGCTTGAGACCAGCAAACCGGTTAGCGAGTGGGCACAGCTTGGCGTGGCACCACGGTCCGGCGCCTTCGAAGGGCGCGACCTCAGCGCCTCGGTCCTGCTGCCGATGGGCCGCAAGGGGCCGGCCTTCCTGGCCTATCCGAATTACCAGGTGTTCTTCGACTGGAACCAAAGCTTCGTCTACGTCGCCACCGCCGCCTATTTCGCCACCCGCCTTGCCGGGGCCCCGGCCTACCGCGCCGGGAACCCGGATCCGATCCTGTCGGACAACCAGATGAAGCTGCTGCAACGCAAGCTGGCGAACCTTGGCCACGACGTCGGCGAAATCGACGGCATCCTCGGCGCCGGCACCCGCGCCGCCGTGCAGGCCGAGCAAATGCGCCTCGGCCTGCACGCCGATGCCTGGCCGACGCACGAGTTGCTGAACGCGCTTTGAAGGAAAGACCATGCCCGCAGAGAAGATCCTCGTAACCGGCGCACTCGGCTGTATCGGCTCGTGGGTCGTGCGGCACCTTGTGGATGACGGCATCGACTTCGTCGCCACCGACCTTGGCACCGACCCGGTGCGCCCGCGTCTGCTGCTGAGCGACGCCGAGGTCGCCGCCGTCGACTGGCTGTCGCTCGACGTCACCGACACCGCCGCAGTCAACGCCATGGTCGCCGATCATGGCGTCACCCGAATCGTGCATCTCGCCGGCTTGCAGGTGCCGTTCTGCCGCGCCGATCCGCCGCTGGGTGCGGCGGTCAACGTCACTGGCACCGCCAACATCTTCGAGGCCGCGCGCCACAACGGGGTGACCGGGCTGGCCTACGCCTCGTCGCTCGCCGCCCTCGGCCCGGCGGAGCTTTATCCCGATACACCGGTGCCCGGCACCGCCCGGCCCGCGCCCACCACGCTTTACGGTGTCTACAAGGCTGCCAACGAGGAAACCGCGCGCATCTACTGGCAGGACTGGCAGGTCGGCAGCGTCGGCATCCGGCCCTACATCGTCTACGGCGTCGGCCGCGACCAGGGCATGTCCGCCGACAATGCCAAGGCGATCCTCGCCGCCGCCGCCGACCGGCCGTTCCACATCCGCTATGACGGACCTGTCGCCCTGCATCACGCCAGCGACGCCGCGCGCATCTTCATCCAGGCCGCCCGCGCCGGGCATCAGGGATCGGCGGTCTGCCACATCCGGGGCGACATGATCGACACCGCCGCCTTCATCGATATGGTCAAGCGCCATGCCCCCGGCGCGCAGATCACCCACGAAACCGGCAAACCGCTGCCGCTGCCCGCCGATCTCGACGAAAGCAACCTGCGCGACATCATCGGCCCGGTGCCGCACCTGCCGCTGGACCAGGCGATCCCGCGCGATCTGAACATGTACCGCGCGCTGATCGCGGCCGGCCGCATCGACATGACCCAACTGGATCGCTGAAGCGTCAATTCGGGCGGCTGTCGCGCACCGGATACCGGTCGCCCTTCTCGGTGATTACCACCAGCCGGTCGCCATTGCGCACGATCATGTCGCAGCGGTCGAACCCGTTCACGAAAACGGTGCAAACGACGCCGTTTTCGTTCAGTGTATAGGTGCCAATGGCGGTGGCACCGCCGTCGTAGGTATAGCTGTAGGACCCATCCGCCACGTAGCGCGACACGCCGTTGTCGTAGAACGTCAGGTCCTGCCCGATCACCTGCGCCTGCATCTGGTCGGGCGTGAGGTAGGCGTCGCCGTCCCGTGTCGCCCAGTCCTGCGCCGTCGCCTGCTGGGTGCCCAGCAACAGCGCCGCGCCAATGATCACACGCATTCGGAACCTCTCTCTGCACGTTCCCCGCCAGCCTAACCGCTCGCTGCGCGGCACCCACTCACGATCCGGTGACCGAAACTTCGCCGTTGCGCCCGCCGTTGTGGTAGACTGCCGCCGCGAACCGGACCTTCCCCGATGTTTTTCCGGGGTTGAAACTGATTTCCGCTTTCACGCAAACGGGAGTTCTCAATGCCTCATTACATGTTCCAGGCCCGCTATTCGACAGAGGCCATCAAGGCGATGGTCGACAATCCGCAAGACCGGGAAGCCGCGGCGCGCCCGCTGATCGAGGCCCTCGGCGGCAAGCTTCACAAGCTTTACTTCTGCTTTGGCGTCGAAGACGTCGTGGCCCTGATCGAGGCGCCGGACGACGAGACCGTGGCGGCCTGTTCGCTGGTCATCGGCGCTTCTGGCGCCTTCTCCAGCGGTGCCACGACCAAACTGATGACCTCTGCCGAGGCGATGTCGGCGATGAAAAAGGCCAAGACGGCCAGGGGCAGCTACAAGCCCGCAACCGGATAATCCGAGGTCAGGCCGGGGCGTCAGGCCACCATCGCCTCGGCCTTCTTGAGATCGACCGAGACAAGCTGGGAAACCCCCAACTCGCCCATCGTCACCCCGAACAGCCGGTCCATCCGCGCCATTGTCACCGCATGGTGCGTGATGATCAGGAAGCGGGTGTTTGTGCGCCGGGTCATCTCGTCCAGCAGGTCGCAGAACCGCGTCACGTTGGCATCGTCCAGCGGTGCGTCGACCTCATCCAGCACGCAAATCGGCGCCGGGTTCGCCAGGAACACCGCGAAGATCAGCGCCAGCGCGGTCAGCGTCTGCTCACCGCCCGAGAGCAGCGAAAGCACCGACAGCTTCTTTCCCGGCGGCTGGCACATGATCTCCAGCCCGGCCTCCAGCGGGTCCTCCGACTCTACCAGCACCAGCTTGGCCTCGCCGCCGCCGAAAAGATGCGTGAACAGCATCGAGAAATTGCTGTTCACCTGCTCGAACGCCGTCAGAAGCCGTTCGCGCCCTTCGCGGTTGAGACTGTTGATCCCGTTCCGCAATGTCCGGATCGCCGCTTCCAGATCGGTCTTTTCCTTGACCAGCCCGTCATGCTCTTCCGTCACCTCGCGGGCATCCTCTTCCGCCCGCAGGTTCACCGCGCCAAGTGCGTCGCGCTGGCGTTTCAGCCGGTCCACATCGATCTCAATCGCCTGCGCGGCCGGCATCGCGTCCGGGTCCACCTTCAACCGCGCCAGCAGCGCCTCGGGCGTCGCTTCCTGCGCCTCCTCGATCCGTTCGGCCGCCGCCGCGACCGCGGCCAGCGCCGCCTCGGCGCGCGCCTGCGCCCCGGCCCGCGCCTCGCGCGCCTCGCTGGCCGCGCGTTCCGACCCGCGCTCGGCCTCCACCGCGCGCCGCAACGCCATCTCGGCCTCGGCCAACGCATCCGCCGCCGTGCGGCGCCGCGCCTCGGCGGCTTCGATCTTGCCACTCAGCGCCTCGCGCTGTTTCGCGATCTGCCCCGGCGCATCCGCCGCGCCGGCAAGCTCCTCCTCGGAGGTGCGCCGCCGTTCGGCCAGTTCGCCGATGCGCTTGTCCGCCGTGTCCAGCCGCCGCACCCAGGTCTCGATATCCTTCGTCACGGCCCGTTGCCGTGCCAGCCGCGCCTCGCCCGAGCGTTTCAGTTCCTCGTGGTCGGCCCGCTTCGAGGCCATGAGGATGCGCGCCGCCTCGACCGCCTGCTTCACCGCTTCAACCTGGGCCCGCGCCGCGCCCAGATCGCCCAGGTCGCCCATCGCCGCCTCGGCCCCCGACAATTCGCCGCGCGCGCGCATCGCCTCTTCCTCGTGCCGCGCCACCGCCAGCCGCAGCGATTCCAGCTTGCCCGCCGCGATGTCGCGATCAGCTTCGGCCCGGCTTAGCGCCCGGCTTGTCTCGGTCATCTGCACGTCTGAGGCCCGCCGCGCCTCGCGCGCGTCCTGATCGGCGCGTGCCAGATCGGCCAGGCGCTGCTTCAGCACCTCATGCGCCCGGCAGGCGCCCTCGGCGCGCGCCGTCGCTTCCTCCAGATCCTGCTTCAGCTCCTGCAGGCGATTGAGCTGCTGCAAGCGCAGCGCCGCCGCCGAGGGCGCATCCTCGGCACCTGCACGGAACCCGTCCCAGCGCCAAAGATCGCCTTCGATGCTGACCAGCCGTTGCCCCGGCTTCAGCTCACCCTGCAAGCGCGGCCCGGTATCTGCATCGACGAGCCCGACTTGCGCCATGCGCCGCGCCAGAACTTCCGGAACCGTCACGAAATTGGTCAGCGCCTGCACGCCTTCCGGCAAAGTCTGCGGTTGTGCATACCCGGGCAGCAACGCCCAGCCCGACCGCCGCCCGCCCTCGATCAGCGGCGCGCGCAGATCGTCGGCCAAGGCCGCACCCAGCGCCTTTTCATAGCCCGGCGACACCCGCAGCATGTCCAGCACCTGGTTGCCTTCGCCCGACTCGCGCTGCACCAGCTTGGCCAGCGCCCCGACCTCCGCGCGCAACGCATTCGCCTCGCCCTCGGCCTCGGACCGGGCCGCCCGAGCATCCGCCTCGCGGCCCTGCGCTTCGGACCGCGCCGCGTCGGCGTCGGCCAGCACGATTTCCGCATCGCTGGCTGTCTTCGCCGCGACCTCTTGCGCCGCCTGCGCCTGTTCCTGCCGCCCACTTGCCTCGGCGACCGCCCGGTCCGCCGCCGCCTGCGCCTCTCGCGCCCGGGTCGCCTCGGCCTCGGACCGCTCCAGCGTCTTGCGCAGATCGTCGAGCAGGCGCTGCGCCGACTGGTGTCGGGCCGCCAGCCGCGCGGTGTCCTCGGTCAACTCGCCCAGCCGGTCCTCGTGGCCCTGCAGCACTCGCGACGCCCCGCGCGCCGCCTCGGCCGCCGCCGAAACCGCTGCATCATGGCCTTCGCTGGCGGCGGACAGTTCACCCTCTTCCTCGCGCAGCCGCGCAATGGTCTCGCCCGCGTCGCGGTTCAGCGCCTCTTCGCGGGCCATGTCCTGGGTCAGCTGTGCGATGCGGGCCTGCAACGTCTCGATGGCCTTCACCGCCTGCGCCTGGCGTTCTGCCAAAGTATCGCGCTCGACCTGCAGTCTCTGCAATACCGCCGCCGCGATCGCTTCTTCCTCGCGCAACGGCGGCAGGGCGCCCTCGCGCATCTCGCGCTCTTTCGCCGCCACCAGCGCCGCGCGTTCCGCCGCGCCTGCCGCTTGCGTCCGCTCCGTCAGCGCCGCTTCGGCCGCCGCCCGCGCCTCGTCTGCCTCGCGCCAGCGTCGGTAAAGCAGCATCCCCTCGGCCTGCCGCAACTTCTCGCCGATCTCGCGGTATCGCGCCGCCTGTTTCGCCTGCCGCGCCAACTGGGTAATCTGCGCCGCCAGTTGCTCGATCACATCGTCGACACGCAGCAAATTCGTTTCCGCCGCCCGCAGCTTCAACTCTGCCTCGTGGCGGCGCGCGTAAAGCCCGCTGATCCCGGCCGCTTCCTCCAGGATGCGGCGCCGCGACTTCGGCTTGGCATTGATCAACTCGCTGATCTGGCCCTGTCGCACCAGCGCCGGCGAATGCGCGCCGGTCGAGGCATCGGCGAACAGCATCTGCACGTCGCGCGCCCGGGCGTCCTTGGTGTTCACCTTGAACGCGCTTCCGGCATCCCGCGTGATCCGTCGCACGATCTCCAGGTGATCGCTGTCGTTGAACCCCGAAGGTGCCAGCCGTTCGGAATTATCGATATGCACCGAGACTTCCGCGAAATTGCGCGCCGGACGGCTGGCCGCGCCGGCGAAGATCACGTCCTCCATGCCGCCGCCGCGCATCGCGCTGGCGCGGTTCTCGCCCATCACCCAGCGCAGGGCTTCCAGCAGGTTGGACTTGCCGCAGCCATTCGGCCCGACCACGCCGGTCAAACCGTCGGCGATGATCAGATCGGTCGGATCGACAAAGCTTTTGAAGCCGTTGAGTTTGAGCCGTGTAAACCGCAATGCCCTGCCCTTCAGGTGATTCCCTTGGGCACAAAGTATCCGGGGTTGCGGCCCGTCGAGTCAACGCAAAGCCACCGCATATGGCGAAATATGGCGGCTTATCCACAAGATGTTGCTTTCCCACTGGGATAGAGCCTTTCCCTCGGGCCCGCGCCAGGGCGATTCGGCAGCCGGGCCTTCGCAAATGCCGGTACTGCGCTCTCCCGCCGGTCGCCAGCACCGGGACGGTGGGCGGGGCGAGCCGCGCCCCCGGCGCGGGAGCGTCGGCCATCGTCCCTCCGCGCCGCTGCCGCGCGATGCCGCGTCGCAATTCGCCTTGACGCGCCAACCGGCCCAAGCGCACAAAGGCGGGGTATGGTGCCCGAAGCGACGCAAAGCGTCCGGGCTCAAACTGGGAATTTGGTGCGGGCGACCCATGTCGGGGCCTCAAGCCAAAGCCGCCCCCGCGACTGTACGTGGTGAGCGGCCGTCGAACAGGCCACTGGGGAACCCCGGGAAGGCGGACGGTGCGCAGCGACCCACGAGCCAGGAGACCGGCCATGCAAAGCAACCAACCCCCGTCGGGTGTGACGGGAAGGAGACCGACATGACGACCCAGACCCAGACCCTGTCCCGCGCCGATACCGGCCTTGTCGGCATCGTGTTCGCCCTGATGGCCGGCGCGCTGCTGCTGTTGGCCAGCGGCCATGCCCAGGCGACGATCCTGCATGACGCCGCCCATGACCAGCGTCACGCGATGGCGTTTCCCTGCCACTGACGGCATGACGAAACACCTGCTGACCAGCGCGGTGCTCGCTGGTGTGGCGGCGGGCCTGCTGGCCGCGCTGCTGCAATTCGCATTCGTGATCCCGCCATTGCTGGAGGGCGAACTGTACGAAACCGGCGCGCGGACGCATTTCTCCGCCACCGGCAGCCCGCAAAGCGAGCGCGGTGCGCCCGGCCTGGGCGATGACCTGGCGCGCCACGCGATGACCGTCGGCTTCAACGTCGTGACCTACACGGGCTATGGCCTGATCTTGCTGGCGCTGATGCTGCTGGCGCAGCGCGGCGGCATGGCCCTGACGCCGCGCAACGGCCTGATCTGGGGGCTCTGCGGTTTCATCGCAGTGCAGCTCGCCCCCGCCCTCGGCCTGCCCCCCGAACTTCCCGGCACCCCGGCGGGAGAGGTCGGGCCGCGCCAGGCGTGGTGGGCCGGCACCATCCTTGTCAGCGCCATCGGGCTTGCGCTGATCGCTTTCGGCAGGGGGCCCCTGCCGCTGGCGGGCATCGCCCTGCTTCTGGCCCCGCACATCGTCGGCGCGCCGAAGCTCGACACTTACTGGGGCGTGGCGCCACCCGAACTGTCGGCGCATTTCGCCACGCTCAGCCTCGGCACGGCGGCGGCGGGCTGGGCCGCGCTCGGCTTTTTCGCAGCCTGGTTCTACAGCCGGAGCGATCATGCCTGACCTGCATCCGACCCATCCCGGGCCTGACCCGGGATCACATGGTCCGTCGACGAGGTCCCGGCTCGGCGGCCGGGACGCCTTGCCTTCAACCCGGCACCCGCCCCACCAGGCAGAACCGCAGGCGCCCGGCGTCGCGTGCATCGGTGATCGTGCCGCCCTCGGCCTTTTGCCACAGTCGCACCAGCGCCACGGTATCGTCCAGATCGCCGCCCGCGACCCCGGCGAACAGGTAGACATCCCGCCCCGGTCCGCGCAAAGCCAAGGACACTGGCCTGTCACAGATGTTCAGGCACGCCGCCGTCTCGACCGCCGCACCGTCCAGCCGCTTTGCCAGCGCCTCGGCCAACTCGGCCCCGCCCTCGCACGTCCCGCACACGATCACCCTGTCCAAGAGGCCTCCGATGCCCGCTAAAGTTCCCGCCACCGTCGTCACAGGTTTTCTCGGCTCCGGCAAGACCACCTTGATCCGGCACATGCTGGCCAACGCGAACGGCCGCCGAATCGCCCTGATCATCAACGAGTTCGGCGATCTCGGCGTTGACGGCGACATCCTCAAGGGCTGCGGCGACGAGACCTGCAGCGACGACGACATCATGGAACTCAGCAACGGCTGCATCTGCTGCACCGTGGCCGAGGACTTCATCCCGACAATGCAGAAACTGCTCGACCGACCGAACCCGCCGGACCACATCGTCATCGAAACCTCCGGCCTCGCCCTGCCACAGCCCCTGGTGCGCGCCTTCAACTGGCCCGAAATCAGCACCCGCGTCACCGTCGACGGCGTGGTGACGGTGGTCGATGGCAAGGCGGTGACCGAAGGCCGTTTCGCCCACGATGTCGCCGCCGTCGACGCCCAGCGCGCGCAGGACGACAATCTCGATCACGAAACACCGCTGTCCGAGTTGTTCGAGGACCAGATCGCCTGCGCCGACATGATCGTCATCAACAAGACCGACCTTCTCGACAGCACCGCCTCCGACGCGCTGGGAATGCAGTTGCGCGGCACCTCGCGCGACGGCGTGCAGGTGGTGAAAACCTCGATGGGTGTCCTGCCGGTCGACGTGCTGCTGGGCCAGCGCGCCGCCGCCGAAACCACGCTTGCGGCGCGGCACGAGGTGCATCACCACCACCATCACGACGACGGCGATGACGACCACGACGACCACCACCACGAACACGGCCATGACGAATTCGAAAGCTTCGTCGTCACCCGCGGCGAAATCGCCGACCCCGCCGCCTTTGCACAACAGGTCGCCGAGGTCATCCGCAATCACGACATCCTCCGGCTCAAGGGCTTCGCCGCCGTCACCGGCAAACCGATGCGCCTGACACTGCAAGCCGTCGGCCCCCGCATCGACACCTATTTCGACCGGCCCCTCGGCCCGACCGAAGCCCGCGAAACCCGCCTCGTGGTCATCGGCCAGTCCGGCCTCGACCGCGCCGCCATCACCGCGGCGCTTGCGGCATGACGGTCACCATCCGCCCCGGCGACCCGCGCGATCCCGCGGCCACCGCCCTGCTTCGGGCGAGCCACGCGCTGATGGCCAGCCTCTATCCGCCCGAAGACAATCACTACCTCTCGATCGACGCGCTCTGCGTCCCCGCCATCCGTTTTTTCGTCGCCGAGATCGAAGGCAAGACCATTGGCTGCGCCGCGCTCGCGCTGCAAAACGGCTATGCCGAGATCAAGTCGATGTTCGTCGCCGAAACGGCCCGCGGCACGGGCACCGCCGACGCCCTGATGCGGCACCTCGATGCCGAAGCCCGCGCCGCGAACCTGCCGCTGCTGCGCCTTGAAACCGGCAACAGCCTGCGCGCCGCACACAAACTTTACACCCGCCACGGGTTCCACCCCCGCGGCCCGTTCGGGGAATACGAGGCCAACGCCACCAGCCTGTTCATGGAAAAGCCGCTGACATGACGGGACGCCACGCAAAAAGAACCTCAATGCCTCTGGCGGGGATATTTCCGAACCGAAGCAGCCAGGACCATCCGCATGTCTTCTCTGGTTCCGAAATTTCCCCGCCAGAGGCATCAGGGCTTTCCGGCAGCGGGCGGCCCGCCTGATGCACCTGCTCGCTGCTACCGCCGGCGCCATTGACGACGGCACCGAACCGGTCGATCTGGGCCAGACTCCCGCCGATATCGTGTTCCTCAGCGCCGCCGACACCGAGCTTGCCGCTCGTCAGCGAGGCGCGCGCCGAAATGGACGACCCGCCGACCCTGCGGCTCGCCAGTCTCGCCCACCTGCGGCACCCGATGTCCGTCGACCTGCACATCGAGCAATGCGCAACCAAATCGAAACTCGTCATCGCCCGCGTCCTCGGCGGCACCGGTTATTGGCGCTACGGCGTCGAGCAATACGCCGCCCACCTGCACGCCGCGCGTGTTCCGCTGGCCCTGCTGCCCGGCGACGACAAGGAAGACCCCGATCTGCGCCGCCTGTCCACGGTCGGCGATGCCGATTACGACGCGCTTTGGTCCTATCTTGTCGAAGGCGGCCCCGGGAACAGCACCAATTTTCTGGCTTATGCGATCTGGATGCTGCGTCCGGATGGCGCCACACCGCCCGAACCGGCCCGACCGCTGCTCAAGGCCGGTCTCTACTGGCCCGGCGCAGGGATCACCGACCTTGATGCTGTCCGCCGCGAATGGACCGCCGGCGCGCCCGTCGTGCCCATCGTCTTCTACCGTGCCCTGCTGCAGGGCGCGGGGCTCAACCCGATCAACCGCCTTGTCAGGTCCCTGCTGAAGCAGAACCAGAACCCGCTGCCGATTTTCGTCGCCTCACTGAAAGACCCGGTCTCGGCGGCCACCGTGGATGAACTCTTCCGTGCGGCACCCCCAGCGGCCGTCCTGAACTGCACCGCCTTCGCCGTCGGCTCGCCCCATGACGGCGCCGCGAGCCAGAATCCCCTGAATTCAGCCGCCTCCAACAAGTCCCCGGTGTTCCAGGTGGTCCTCTCCGGTTCCTCCGAAGCAGCCTGGTTGACCGGGCTCTCGGGCCTCTCAGCCCGCGACATCGCGATGAACGTCGCCCTGCCAGAAGTCGACGGCCGCATCCTGTCGCGCGCCATAAGCTTCAAGGGCGAGGCATTCTTCGACGAGGCCGCCCAATGCCCGATCGCCGCCTACCGCGCCGTCGGTGACCGCGTCGATTTCGTCGCGCGCCTCGCCGCCAACTGGACCGCCCTGCGCCGCAGGGATCCAAAGGACCGCCGCATCGCCCTGATCCTTGCCAACTACCCCAACCGAGACGGCCGCTTGGCCAACGGCGTTGGCCTCGACACGCCCGCCTCCACCGTCAATTGCCTGAACCTGCTTGCGCAAAACGGCTATCACGTCACCGACCCGCCCGCCGACAGCGCCGAACTGATGCGGCAGATAATGGCCGGTCCGACGAACTGGCTGACCGACAGGCACTGCCGTAGCGGCGGCGTCGAGATGTCGATGGCCGATTACCAGATCGACTATGGCCAACTGCCCTACGAGGTCCGCCAACGCATCGAGGATCGCTGGGGCCCGCCGGAAGGCGATCCGTTCCATTCCCCCGGCGCGGTCGATTGCGGCCATTTCGCGCTCAGCATCCTGCAATACGGCAATGTCGTCGTCGGCCTGCAACCGGCGCGCGGCTACAACATCGACCCGACCGAAACCTACCACTCCCCCGACCTGGTCCCACCGCACCACTACCTCGCCTTCTACTTCTGGCTGCGCCACCAGTTCCGCGCCGATGCGATTCTGCACATGGGCAAGCACGGCAACCTGGAATGGCTGCCCGGCAAGTCCCTCGCGCTGTCCGAAACCTGCCTGCCCGAGGTCATCCTCGGCCCAACCCCGCACATCTATCCGTTCATCGTCAACGATCCCGGCGAAGGCACCCAAGCCAAGCGCCGCGCCCAGGCGGTGATCATCGACCACCTGACCCCGCCGCTGACCCGCGCCGAGACCTACGGCCCGCTGCGCGACCTCGAAGCACTGGTCGACGAATACTACGAGGCCGCCGGCGTCGATCCCCGCCGCATCACTCACCTGCGCCGCGAAATCCTCAGCCTGACCGCCGCCACCGGTCTCGACCAGGACGCGGGCTTCAGCGGCGACGCCGACACCGACCTGGCCAAACTCGACGCCTATCTCTGCGAGTTGAAAGAGGCCCAGATCCGCGACGGCCTGCACATCTTCGGCGCCTCGCCGCAGGGCGACCTGGAACGCGACCTGACGCTGGCGTTGGCTCGCGCCCCGCGCGGTGACGGCAAGGGGCCGAACGCCTCGCTGCTGCGGGCGCTGGCGGACGATCTCGGCCTTTCCCTCGATCCGCTCGACTGCGACATGGCGGCCCCTGCAGCCGAAAAACCCGCGCTTCTCGAAGACCTCACCACCGATCCCTGGCGCAGCAACGGCGACACCGTCGAGCGCCTCGAACTGCACGCGCAGCGCCTGCTGCGGGACGGCGGGCGGGGCGACGTGGCCCTGGGGCCACGAGCGTCCGCCGTCCTGCGCGAGATCGAGACAAGCATCCGCCCCGCCGTCGCCGCCTGCGGGCCCGTCAGAGGAAACCGGCTGTCTTACCGCGCTCAACGGCGATTTCGTCCAGCCCGGCCCCTCCGGCGCCCCCACGCGCGGACGCCCCGACGTGCTGCCGACCGGGCGCAACTTCTACTCGGTCGACAGCCGCGCCGTGCCGACGCCGACCGCCTGGTCG
This sequence comes from uncultured Alphaproteobacteria bacterium, assembly GCA_963768205.1. GTDB lineage: Bacteria > Pseudomonadota > Alphaproteobacteria > Rhodobacterales > Rhodobacteraceae > JAHELH01. The sequence goes on from CAVYHB010000002.1 coordinate 35,826, forward strand.
CTGGGCTGGAAATCCGCCAACCTGCTGATCGAAAAACACCTCCAGGACCACGGCGACTGGCCCCGCGCGATGCTGCTGACCGCCTGGGGCACCGCCAACATGCGCACCGGCGGCGACGACATCGCGCAGTGCCTGGCCCTGATGGGCGTCAAGCCGCAATGGGACAGCGCCAACCGCCGCGTCACCGGGTTCGAGGTCATCCCCGCAGACCGCCCTCGGCCGGCCCCGCGTCGACGTCACGCTGCGCATCTCGGGCTTCTTCCGCGACGCCTTCCCGCAGCTGATCGCGCTGGTCGATTCAGCCGCCCGCGCCGTGATGGCGCTGGACGAGACCCGACGACATCAACCCCGCCGCCGCCCGCGCCCGGGCCGAGGGCGAGCACCGCGCCGGCGTCTTCGGCTCGAAACCCGGCGCCTATGGCGCGGGCCTGCAGGCGCTGATCGACGAGCGCCTCTGGAGCGACAAGGCCGACCTCGCCGAGGCCTACCTGACCTGGGGCAGCTACGCCTATGGCGCGGCAGAGGAAGGCCGCCCCGACCGCGAGGCTTTCGAGACCCGCCTCTCCCAGGTCGAGGCCATCGTCCAGAACCAGGACAACCGCGAGCACGACCTGCTCGACAGCGACGACTACTACCAGTTCGAGGGCGGCGCGGCGGCGACCGTGGCCACGCCTGCAGGGCCGCGACCGGCCGATCTACCACAACGACCACTCGCGCCCCGAGCGCCCGGTCATCCGCACCCTCGATGACGAGATCGGCCGCGTCGTCCGCGCCCGCGTGGTCAATCCCAAGTGGATCGACGGGCGTCAAGCGCCACGGCTACAAGGGCGCCTTCGAGATCGCCGCCACGGTCGATTACCTCTTCGCTTTCGCCGCCACCACCGGCGCCGTCCGAAGACCACCACTTCGACCTGGTGCACGCCGCCTTTCTCGAAGACGCAGCGACCCGCGACTTCATCGCCGACGCCAATGCCCCGGCGCTGCAGGATATCGCCGACCGCCTGCAACGAAGCCATCGACCGCGGCCTCTGGACGCCGAAATCGAACTCCGCCCGCACGCTGCTCGACCGGCTGCGCCGCCCGGCGGAAACGCTCCAGCCCCGTCCTGCGCCTAGCGGCCCCGCAACACGTCGCAATCTATCTCCGCGGTCTTGCCGAACGGCCCCTTGCGCAGCGGCGACACGAATCCGCAGGTCAGCAACGTCGCCGGTTGCGTCACCGGCGCACCCGCGCCCGGGCAGTTCAGCCGCGCCCTGACATAGTTTGTGTCGCCATCCAGCGATCCCTTGCGGATGCCGCAACCCGTCACTTGCTCGATCGCGACACCGCCCTTGGCCACGATCACCGCGCGCCTTGCCCGAAGCTCACGGTTGATGCGCACGGCCTCGGCCGCGTGCGAAGTGGCGCGCACGCTGAAAGTCGATCCCGCCACCGTGACCTGCCGCGCCACCTGACCGCTGAAGGCCGGGCTGGGGCTGTCACAGGCGGCAAGGCCAAATGCCAGCGCCGACACCAGCACGACGGACCACCAGAGAGGCATGTTGATCTGCATGGGCCCAACTACACCCGCTCAAGGTTAACGACCGGTTACCGGGTTTGCATTGGCTGACAAGTCAGCGCATGAAGACCGGGACGCTACCGTGAGGGACCAGACGATGACCGACGACAAACCAGGCGACCTTGACCGCCACGCCATGAAGATGGCCAAGAAGAAGGCCGCCCGCGACAAGATCATGGCGACCAAGACCGACCAGAAGGGCCTGATCATCGTCCATACCGGCAAGGGCAAGGGCAAAAGCTCTGCCGCCTTCGGCATGATCTTCCGCTGCATCGCGCATGGCATGAAATGCGCCGTGGTGCAGTTCATCAAGGGCGGCATGTCAACGGGCGAGCGCGACCTGATCCTGTCGAAACTTCAGCGACGACTGCGCCTTTCACACCATGGGCGAGGGCTTCACCTGGGAGACCCAGGACAAGAGCCGCGACACCGAAATGGCGCAGGCCGCCTGGGCCAAGGCGAAGGAGCTGATCCGCGACAAGACCAACAAGATGGTCCTGCTCGACGAGATCAACATCGCGATCCGCTACGACTACGTCGACATCGCCGAGGTGGTGGCCTTCCTGCGCGACGAGAAGCCGCCGATGACCCACGTCGTGCTGACGGGCCGCAACGCCCACGACGACCTGATCGAGATCGCCGATCTGGTGACCGAGATGGAACTGGTCAAGCACCCGTTCCGGTCAGGCATCAAGGCGCAGATCGGGGTCGAATACTGATGCCCTCGCCGCGCCTTCTGACGGAATTCGGCCTCGGCACTTCGCTGCGCCGGCAGGATTACACCGCTGCCACCCGTCGCGCTCTTCAGGATGCGCTGTGGCACAACTCGATCAACCTGGCAGAACTTTTCGGCCAGCCGAAACAGGCGATGCGGATCACGGTCGAGGTCGGGGTGCAGCAGCCCGATGAGGTCGACATCGACAGCCTGCGTGACATCTTCCCTTACGGTCAGATCGACTTTGACGTGCGGTACGGCGGCCTCGATGTGCCGCGCCCGGACGGCAAACCGACCGTGATCGCCAATGTGGCGATCCATGTGGCGCTGGACGGGGTCGGCGCATGACCGATCGACGCTTCATCATCGAAATGGGGATGGGCAACGACCTGCACGGGCAGGACCATACCAAGGCCGCCGGACGGGCGATCGAGGATGCGATGCGGCACAGCTCGATCCCGATGCTCGGCGCTCTGGGGATCGACCCTGCCGAGATGCGGGTGCAGGTGACCGTTGCGGTGGCGCAACCGGACCGCCTCGATATCGACGCGCTGACGCAATTGCTGCCGCGCGGGCGGGCGACGGTTACCGCCACGAAGGGCGGACTCGACGTCACCAACCCCAACAGCGGCGAGATCACCGTCATTGCCACCGCCGCCATCGAGGCGTTCCTGCCAGGGCAGGCGGTCCGGTGACCCCGCGCGGCCTGGTGATCGCCGGGGCGCTGGTCTTCGTCCTTGCCATGGTCTTCGACATGGCCCGCCCCGACCGCGCCGCGACCGACGGGCCGTTCGTAAAGGCCGAGATCGTCACCGTCACCTATGACATCGTCGGCGACGATCTGGCCGACCTGGAACGGCAGATGGAATGGAAGGGTCCGGGCGGCTACTGGGCCTATGCCCGCACCAACTGGGAATGGGACGCCCAGTGCAACATGACCTTTCGCGCCCGGGTCACGATGCCGAAACTCGTCAGCCGGCACCGGCTGGACCAGGCCGAACTGGCCGAGTGGGACCGCATGTTCGCGGCCCTCGAAGCGCACGAAATGGGCCATATCGAGATCGGCAAGGCCTGGGCCTCTGCGATCAAGGCGGCGGGCTGTCGCGACAGCGACAGGATCGACGCCCAGTGGCGCGACGAGGACGGCGAATACGACCGGCGCACCAACCACGGCAGGCTTGAAGGCGTCTACCTGGTCAAGCCCTAGCGCACGCGCCGGTCGGTGACCTGCTCGCCGGTGATGGCGTCGGTGTAGGTATAGCTGGTCTCGGTCAGCGCCTCGATCCGCGAGGTGTATTTCGATCCCGGCGGGGCCATTTGCGGCATGGTGGAGCTAATGATTTCAACCGTCGTATGGCCGTCCTTGACGCGCCAGTCCCCCGATACCACCACGGTGTAGAACGCGCCTTCGCCGGTCCAGTTGTAAGTGCCGTCGGTGCTGAACGAATAGCTGACATCCAGCACCACGTTGCTGGGATAGCGCCGTCGCCCGCCGTCCCAGCGGCCCACCAGCATCTTGCGCAACCGTTCATCCTCGCGCTCGGCCTCGGTCATTTCCGGCTTTGGCGTCACCGTCACGTCTTCGCGCGCCCTTGGCGCCGCACGGACCTTGTCGCCATCGAAATAGACAAACAAGGTCCATGCCGCTGCGATCAGCGTCGCCAGTCCGGCCCCGAGAAATCCAAGCGCCTTGCGGTGGTTTTCCACCAGAAGCCATTTCCAAATCGTCGACATCACAATCAACCCGAAGTAATCAAGCCGATAATAGCGCAATCAGGAAGATTTGCGAAGCCGCTCTCCCGCCGCGCGGGTTTCGCTGAGGCTCATGCCCGTCGACAGTACCTCGCTATCCAGTTTCAGCTCGATCACCGCCAATGTGCCCGACGCCCGGGCCCGCTCGAACGCCGCCGGAAACGCGGCCCCGTCCGTGACGGTTTCGCCCGCTGCCCCATAGGCCCGCGCCAGCGCGGCAAAGTCGGGATTGGCCAGGTCGGTGCCCGACACCCGGCCCGGATAGTGGCGTTCCTGGTGCATCCGGATCGTGCCGTAACGGCCGTTGTTGCACGACGATGACGATCGGCTTGGCGCCATGCTGCACCGCCGTCGACATCTCGTTCAGCGTCATCTGGAAACAGCCGTCGCCGGCATAGCAGACCACTGTGCGGTCGGGATGCTGCAGCGAGGCGGCGATGGCCGCGGGAAAGCCGTAGCCCATAGAGCCGGACGTCGGCGCAAGCTGGGTGCCGAACCGGCGAAAGCGGAAATAGCGGTGCAGGAAGGCCGCGTAGTTGCCGGCGCCATTGGTCAGGATCGCGTCGTCGGCCAGGGTCTCGGACAGCCAGCGTGTCACCTGCTCCAGCTTCGACCGCGCCCGGCGTTTCCTTCGGCTGCTGCCAGGCCTCGTAGTCGGCGCGGGCGGCGCGGGTCCAGTCGCCCCACTGCGCCCGCCTTCGGCTGCTGCGCCAGGCGCTCCAGCATATCCGGCGCGCGGGCGATCACTGCAAGGTCGGCGCGGTAGACGCTGCCCGGCAGGTTCGGGTCCGGATGCACATGACAGGATCGTCTTGCCCGGCGCGGCAGGGTCGATCAGCTCGTAGCCGCCGGTGGCGATATCGCCAAGCCGCGACCCCAGTACCAGCAGCAGGTCGCTGTCCCGCAGCCGCTTGGCCAGCGCCGGGTTCGCCCCGACCCCCAGGTCGCCGGCATAGCTTGGCGACCGGTTGTCCATGTAATCCTGTCGCCGGAACCCCACGGCAACCGGCAGCCGCTGGCTTTCGGCGAAGGTCTGCGCATTTCGCGCCGCCGCTGCACACCAGCCCGCGCCCCCCAGCACCACCAGTGGACGCTCGGCGCGGCCCAGCCGCTGCATGATCTCGGCCACGTCGCTGTCCGACACCGCCTGCCTGACGGGCGCAGTCGGCGCCAGGTCGGGCACGTCCGCCTCGGCCGACAGCATGTCCTCGGGCAGCGCCAGCACGACCGGCCCGGGCCGCCCCGACATCGCGACGTGAAAGGCGCGGCTCAGGTATTCCGGCAGGCGTTCGGTCTGGTCGACCTCGGCCACCCATTTGGCCAGCGGCCCGAACATGGCGCGATAGTCGACCTCCTGGAACGCCTCGCGGTCGCGGTGGTCGCCGTGCGATCTGGCCGACGAACAGGATCATCGGCGTACTGTCCTGCCGTGCCACATGCACGCCGGCAGCCGCATTGCTGGCCCCCGGACCGCGCGTGACAAAGGCGATGCCGGGCCGCCCGGTCAGCTTGCCATGCGCCTCGGCCATCATCGCCGCACCGCCCTCGTGGCGGCAGACGACGTTCTGGATGCCGCAGTCGTGCAGCCCGTCCAGCGCCGCCAGAAAGCTTTCGCCCGGCACCGAGAACACTCGCTGCCACGCCCTGCGCCACCAGGTGATCGGTCAGTATCCTTCCGCCATGGCGCATCGTCCCGGACCCTTTCCGCAGTTCCCGGGCACCTTTTCATTCCGCCCCGGCTGCGGCAAGTCTCTTGAAGCGGCGCGGCGCCGGCTTAGGTCGCGCCGCAATGCATACGATCCGGGCGGACCCATGACCAAGCACAGCATCCTCGGCATCTCGGGCTCGCTTCGCCGCGAAGCGACCAATCGCAAGCTGCTGGCGCGAGGCGGTGCGGCTTTACGGCCCCGCCGAGGTCACCCAGGCCGACCTGCGCCTGCCGCTCTACGACGGCGACCTGGAGGCCGAGCATGGCATTCCCGCCGAGGTCCAGCGCCTTGCCGACCAGATCGCGGCGGCGGATGCGGTGATCATTTCCAGCCCCGAATACAACAAGATCATCACCGGCGTGCTGAAGAACGCGCTGGATTGGGTCAGCCGCGTCGATGGCAACCCGTGGGCCGACAAGCCGGTGGCGGTGATGTCGGCCAATGCAGGCCGCTCGGGGGGAGAGACCGGGCAATACACGGTGCGCCACGCGCTGACCCCGTTCCGCCCGCGGCTGGCGACCGGTCCGGCGGTGATGATCGCGGATTCGCGCAACGCATTCGACGAGGACGGGCGGCTGACGAACGAGCGTTCCGTCAAGACGCTGACCGCCCTGATGGAAGGCGCTGCGCCGCGAGGTGGATGCGCGGCCGGAGAGTTAGGCGGGCACCGATACCTCGATCAGGTTGCCATCGGGATCGCGCAGGTAGATCGAGGTGATCGGCCCGGTCGCCCCGGTGCGCGGCACCGGACCAAGTTCTATGGCGATGCCCAGCCTGGCCAGATGCGCCTGCCAGTCGGCCAGCGGCGTATTGGTCAGAAAGCACAGATCGGCAGAGCCGGGGCGCGGCGCCTGCGCCTTCGGCTCGAACTCTGCGCCCGCGCGGTGCAGGTTGATCTTCTGGTGGCCGAATTTCAGCGCCGTGCGGACCGTACCGTCGGCAGGGCGGAAGCTCTCGGAGGTCATGCCCAGCGCGCGTTCGTAGAACGCCACGGTCGCGTCGATATCGGCCACTGTCAGGACTAGATGGTCAAGCGAAGCCACGTTCAGATTCATTCAGGTCGTGCTTTCGATGAGGTCCCGGGTCAGGTCCGGGACGCGGTGTGTCCGTGGTTGCCGTCGCGCAGCCAGCCGGTCGCCGTCACGATCTCTGCCGCGCCTGCCATCCGCGCGACCCGCTCGAGTTCCGCCATCAGCCGCGCCTGCCGTCCCTTGCCCATTGCGATCCCCGGCTCGGGCCAGAAGGCGCGCACATTCAGCACTCCGGTGGCACGGTCGCATTTCATGTCGATCCGCCCGATCAGCCTGTCACCCTCCAGCACCGGAAAAACGTAGTAGCCGTAGCGGCGCTTCGCCTCGGGCACGAATATCTCGATGCGGTAGTGAAAACCGAACAGCCGCTCGGCCCGCTTGCGGTCGCGCAGCGCCGGGTCGAACGGGCTGAGCACCCGCACCCGCCCGGTCGGCTCCGGCGCCACCTCCCCGAACAGGCCGGGCCGGGCGAAATGCCGGCGCAGGCTGCCGTCGGCCTGTTCCACATCGACCTCGACGATGTCGCCGCGGCGCGTCGCCTCCGCGCACCAATCCTTTGCCTCCCCCGGCGTCACCAGATCCCAGAACGCCGCCAGTTCGCCGCTGGTGGCGAACCCCAGCCGGTCGAGTGCAGCGTTGCAGGCCCAGTCGATGGTCTCGGCCGCGTCCGGGCGGGGTGTGCGGTGATGCTCGGGCAACACCCGTTCCGTCAGGTCATAGACCTTGCGGAAGCCGTCGCGCCGGGTCACCGACAGCGCCCCGGTGCGCCACAGATATTCCAGCGCCGCCTTCGACGGGTGCCACTCCCACCAGCCGCCGCTCGACCGCGCCTCGTCCTCGCCCACATCCGCCGAACAGCACGGTCCCTGATTTGCGATCCGGTCGAGAACCGCCTCGAACTTGGTTTCAAAATCCGGCCCCTGCCACTTGGTCCAGCGGGTCCGCAGCCGCTGCCGGTCGCGGGCGAACCGGTGCCGCCAGTGCGGGAAATAGGCCGCCGGGATCACGGCGGCGTCGTGAGTCCAGTGTTCAAAAATCCTGCGGTCACGCTCCAGCAGCGGCGCCAGGTGTTTCGGACGATAGGACTGCCGTCGCGAAAACAGGATCATGTCATGGGCGCGCGCCACGGTGTTGATGCTGTCGATCTGCACGAAGCCCAGCCGGTCGATCAGCCCGTGCAGGGCGTCGCCCTTCGCGCCGCCGCTGGGCGGCTCGATCAGGGCATGCCGGTCGAGGAAAATCCGCCGCGCGGTCTGGTTGTCGATCCGCGGCAGCCTCATGTGAAGCTGATCTGCGCCTTGATCGCACGGCTTCGGTCGCTGGCGATTTCGAACGCCTGCAGGCTGTCGGCCAGCGGCAGCGTGTGGGTAATGAACGGCTTCACGTCGATCAGCCCCTTGCGCATCAGCGACACGCCCGTGTGAAACTCTTCGTGGAACCGGAACGACCCGCGCAACTGCAATTCCTTCGCCGTCATCGCCTGCACCGGCAGCGTCATGTCGCCGCCCAGCCCAAGCTGAACGATCACGCCTCTCGGCTGCAGCGCGTGGATGCCGGCGGTCAGGGCAGGCGCGGCACCCGAGCATTCGATCAGCACGTCGAAGGTGCCCTTGCCCTGCGCGAACCCGGCCATCCGGTCGCCGTCGCGGCCCACGTTGATCACATCGTCCGCCCCGGCCGGCGCGCCATATCAAGCGTGAAATCCGACAGGTCTGTGGCAACGATGCGATCCGCCCCGGCACGGCGGGCAGCACAGGATCGACAGGATGCCGATCGGGCCGCAGCCGGTGACCAGCACCGACTTGCCCAGCAATTCTCCGGCCTGCCGGATTGCATGCAGGCAGACCGCCAGCGGCTCGGCCATCGCCGCCTCGCCGGCGCTCAGCCCGTCGGCGGCAGCGCATTGCTGGCATCCGCGACCAGCACCTGCGCGGAACGCGCCCTGGATGTGCGGAAACGGCATGGCAGAGCCGTAGAACCGCATGTTCAGGCAATGGTTCGGCTGGCCCTTCAGGCAGTAGCCGCAGTCGCCGCAGGGCCGCGACGGCGACACCGCGACCAGTTGGCCGACCTTCAGCCGCATCGACGCCCTCGCCCAGCGCCTCGACGTGGCCCGACGACCTCGTGCCCCAGGATCATCGGCTCGCGCAGCCGAACGGTGCCGAAACCGCCGTGGTGGTAATAGTGCAGATCGGACCCGCAGATGCCGCCCGCCGCCATCCGGATCGACACCTGCCCCGGACCCGGCTGGCCCGGGTCGCGGTCCTCGATCCGCAGATCGTGGGCGGCGTGGATGACGATGGCCTTCATGATGCTCTCCCGTTCTGCCCGCGGACCCGTCATTGCCAGTTCCGTCGTGCCTGTCACAGTGCTACCGCACAGCCTTGTAGCAAATGCGCCCCCTGTCGAGGTCAAAAGGAAATCCGATGTCGCACACACTCTTCGATCTTACCGGCAAACGCGCCCTGATCACCGGGTCGTCGCAGGGCATCGGCTATGCGCTGGCGCAGGGCCTGGCGCAGGCTGGGGCCGCGATCGTGCTGAACGGGCGCGATACCGCCAAGCTCGACGCCGCCGCCGCCCGGTTGCGGGACGCGGGCGCCACCGTCCACACCCTGGCCTTCGACGCCACCGACCACGACGCCGTGCGGCAGGCCGTGGACGGGTTCGAAGCAGGCTACCGGCGCCATCGACATCCTGATCAACAACGCCGGGATGCAGCACCGCACCGAGTTGCAGGATTTTCCCGCCGACGCGTTCGAACGGCTGCTGCAGACCAACATCGCCAGCGTCTTCCACGTCGGCCAGGCCGTCGCGCGCCACATGATCGGGCGCGGCGCGGGCAAGATCATCAACATCGCCTCTGTGCAGACCGCACTCGCCCGCCCCGGCATCGCGCCCTACACCGCGACCAAGGGCGCGGTGGGCAATCTGACCAAGGGCATGGCGACCGACTGGGCCAAGTACGGGTTGCAGTGCAACGCCATTGCGCCCGGCTATTTCGACACGCCTTTGAATGCCGCGCTGGTGGCCGACCCGGAATTCACCGAATGGCTGGAAAAGCGCACGCCTGCCGGGCGCTGGGGCCAGGTCGAGGAACTGGTCGGCGCGGCGGTGTTCCTTGCCGGACCGGCGTCGAGCTTCGTCAACGGCCACATCCTCTATGTCGATGGCGGCATCACGGCATCGCTGTAATGCGGTGCTTTGTCATCATGGGCGTTGCGGGTTGCGGCAAGTCGACTGTCGGCGCCGCCCTGGCGGACAGGCTGGGCGCGACCTTTCTTGATGGCGACGACCTGCACCCGCCCGGCAACATCGCCAAGATGTCGTCCGGCCAGCCCCTGAACGACGACGACCGCGCGCCGTGGCTGGACAAGGTCGGCACCACTCTGCGCGATCATGACGGCATTGTCCTGGTCGGCTGTTCCGCCCTGAAACGCGCCTATCGCGACCGTATCCGTGCCGCGGCGGGCGAACCGGTGGCCTTTCTGCATCTCGCCGGCACCCGAAGTGTGATCGAGAAACGTATGGCCGCGCGCACCGGGCATTTCATGCCGCTTGCCCTGCTCGACAGCCAGTTCGCGGCGTTGGAACTTCTGCACCGCGAAGAGGACGGAATCTCCGTCGATATCGACCAGCCGTTCGACCGGTTGGTCGCGGAACTTCAGCGGAGGTTGCCGAAGTGACCCCGGGCCGGGCCTGACAAGACGCCCGACCCGTTTACAGACACCGGCGAAAGCACTACTTGGCAGGGCAACCCTTGCAAGGACGGGCGTATCGCATTGACCAACCACCTTTACCAGAACGACCTGCCCGACGGGCTTGACCTTGGCCCCGTCGTCGCCATCGACTGCGAGACGATGGGCCTGAACCCGCATCGCGACCGGCTGTGCCTGGTGCAGATGTCGGGCGGCGACGGCAATGCGCACCTGGTGCAGGTCGCCAAGGGCCAGACCGCAGCGCCCGAACCTGACCCGGATGCTGGCCGACCCGGACGTGCTGAAGCTGTTCCACTTCGGCCGTTTCGACATCGCCGCCCTGCTGAACGCTTTCGGCACGCTCACCGCACCGGTCTATTGCACCAAGATCGCCAGCAAGCTGGTGCGCACCTTCACCGACCGGCACGGACTGAAATACCTGCTGCAGGACCTGATCGGCATCGATGTGTCGAAGCAGCAGCAGACAAAGCGACTGGGGCGCCGAAACGCTGACCGAGGCGCAGCTGGATTATGCCGCCATCGATGTGCTGTACCTGCACCGCCTGCGCGACGAACTGGACCGGATGCTGGCGCGCGAGGGCCGGACCGACCTGGCGCAGGCCTGTTTCGATTTCCTGCCGACGCGGGCGCGGCTCGACCTGGCCGGCTGGCCCGAAATCGACATATTCGCACACTAGAACAAGGCCATGCTGAAGCGAATGGACAAGACCAAGTTCCTGACCACCGGCGCCCGCGTCATCGCCCGAGAGGCCGAGGCGCTGCGGCGTGCTGTCCGGCGCGCTGGACGACAGCTTTGCCGAGGCCGTGGCGCCTGATGCTGGGCGCGCGCGGCCGGGTCATCGTTTCGGGCATGGGCAAGTCGGGCCATATCGCTCGCAAGATCGCGGCGACGCTGGCCAGCACCGGTACGCCCGTCGCATTTCGTCCACCCCGCCGAGGCCAGCCACGGCGACCTCGGCATGATGGCGCAGGGCGATGTGGTGCTGGTGCTGTCGAACTCCGGCGAAACGCCGGAACTGGCCGACCTGGTCGCCTATACGCGGCGCTTGGCGGATTCCGCTGATCGGCATGGCCGGCAACGCGGGCAGCAGCCTGCTGCGGCAATGCGACGTGGCGCTGGTGCTGCCGAAGGTGGCCGAGGCCTGCGACACCGGCATCGTGCCCACCACCTCGACCGCGATGAGCCTGGCGCTGGGCGACGCGCTGGCCATCGCGCTGATGGAGCACCGGCAGTTCACGCCCGAACATTTCCGCCAGTTCCACCCCGGCGGCAAGCTGGGCGCGCGGCTGCTGAAGGTGCGGGACCTGATGCACGACGACCTGCCGCTGGTGCGCACCGGCACCGCCGATGTCCGAGACCCTGCTGGTGATGAGCCAGAAGGGCTTTGGCGTCGTCGGCGTGCAGGATGCGGACGGTCTGTTCCGGCATCGTCACCGACGGCGACCTGCGCCGGCACATGGACGGCCTGCTGGACATGACCGCCGACCAGGTGATGACCACGAACCCGCGCACCATCGGGCCCGACGCAGCTTGCCGAACAGGCCGTTGCCGTGATGAACGAAAAGCGCATCACCTGCCTCTTCGTCGTCGACCCCGCCACCAGCCGCAACGCGGTCGGCATCCTGCATGTGCATGACTGCCTGCGGGCCGGTGTGGTGTGACATGGCGACCTATGACAACACGTACTCGCCGCGTTGTCGCCTGGTTGAAGATCATCCTGCCGCTGCTGGCTCTGGCGATCCTGTCGACCCTGTTCCTCGTCGCCCGCACCATCGACCCGGCCAAGAACATCCCCTATGCCGACGTCGATATCGAGGAACTGACCCGCGAACAGCGGATCGGCAATCCGAATTATTCCGGCGTCACCGCCGACGGCACCGCGATCCGGCTGAAGGCACGACAGGCCAAGCCCGACCCGATGGCAGCCGACCGCATCATCGGAACCGACATCGACGCCACGCTTGATCTGCCAGACGGAACCTCCTACGACGTGACCGTCCGACAGCCTGGTACTCGACAACATCCAGCAACAGCGCCCGGCTGGCGGCGTGGCGTCCTGATCACCTCTGGCGACGAAATCGAGATCCGGACCGAGGCGCTGGAGCTTGCGCTGGAAACCACCCGCGTTGACCTCCGACACCGAGTCCGTCGTGAAGGCCGCGGGCGTCACCCTGACCTCGGGCCGTTTCGTGATGACCGGCGACGGCAGCGCAGACGGCCCCTTACGAGGTGGTTTTCAAGGGCGGGGTAAAGCTGGTATACGATCCCGAGGGAAGCAAGGGGCCATGATTTTGAAATCGTTGATTTGGTGCGTCGTCCTCGGTCTGGGCGTGGTTCTGGGTGGTGCGACCGCGGCGTCTTGCCCAAGGGTCCAACATAACGCTTGGCCTCGACGACTACGACAGTTCGCGACCGGTCGAAATCACCTCCGAAGAGCTGGCGGTCGACCAGGCCGGCGGCACCGCGACCTTCACCGGCAACGTCATCGTCGGCCAGGGCGACCTGCGCATGACCTGCGCCGAAATGCGTGTCGAATACGGGCCGAACACGACGACCGGCGCCAACGAAATCCAGATCATCCGCATGTTCGGCGGCGTCACCTTCGTCAGCCCCGAAGAGGCCGCCGAATCCGACAACGCGGTCTATTCGCTGGCCGACGAGACACTGGTGATGACCGGCAATGTGCTGGTCACCCAGGGCGCCACCGCGCTGTCCGCCGACAAGCTGACCTATAACCTGGATACCGGCAGCGGCGAGATGGAAGGACGCGTCAAGACGATCCTGCAACCGGGATCGAACTGATGACCCCGACCCCCGAACTGACAGGTGACCGAGGGTCAGGTCGGCCTGCGCGTCGTCAACCTGCGCAAGAGCTATCGCAAGAAGACCGTGATCCGCGACGTCAGCATGGAGCTGGGCCGCGGCGAGGTCGTGGCGCTGCTGGGCCCGAACGGGTCGGGCAAGACGACCTGCTTTTACGCCATCGCCGGGCTGATCAGCCCCGAGGGCGGGCAGGTGATGATCGACGGGCGCGACGTGACCTACCTGCCGATGTACCGCCGCGCCAAGCTGGGCATCGGCTATCTGCCGCAGGAGGTGTCGATCTTTCGCGGCCTCAGCGTCGAGGACAACATCCTCGCGATCCTGGAAATCTCGATCGCCGACAAGACACAAGCGGCGCGAGCGGCTGGAAGAACTGCTGACCGAGTTCTCGATCGACCCACCTGCGCCGCGCCCCGCGCCCTGTCGCTGTCGGGCGGCGAACGCCGGCGCGTCGAGATCGCGCGCTGCCTGGCCGCCGACCCGAAATACCTGCTGCTGGACGAACCCTTCGCCGGGGTCGACCCGATCGCGGTCGGCGAGATCCGGGGCCTTGTCGCCGACCTGAAGACCCGCGGCATCGGCGTGCTGATCACCGACCACAACGTGCGCGAAACGCTGGAGATCGTCGACCGCGCCTATATCCTGCATGACGGCAAGGTGCTGATGAGCGGCACGACCGACGAGGTCGTCCAGGACGAGAACGTCCGCCGGGTCTATCTTGGCCAAACCTTTAGAATTTCTTAACAATAATCCGGAGAATGCCGCTCGGCGCAACAAGATTCTCGGCGCATCCGTCCGGTTCCGGTTGACAGATCACCCCTGCTTGTCGCCAAATGACCGGGATGCACTCGATTGCCTTCATGGTTCGTGCCCGGCGCGTCGCGCCTCTTGCACAGGACGTCGCCCGACAGCATCGGGGCCAAGGCATTTACTAGACCAACCTGCCACGCATCCCGATCCGCCGGACCGCTGTCCGGCCCGATCGGCGTAACCAAAAAGAGAGGCAAAATGCGCTATCAGATCAGCGGAAAACAGATCGACATCGGCGAAGCGCTGCAGACCCATGTGAAGGCCGAGCTTGGCGAGGTCGTCGCCAAATATGCCGAACGCCCGACCGACGCGCAGCGTCGTCTTTTCGCGCAATGCGCACGAGTTTGTCTGCGAGGCCATGGTGCATCTGTCGACCGGCCTGACCGCCCAGGCCAAGGCGCACGCCAACGAGATCTATGCCGCCTTCGACGCCTGCAGCGAGAAGATGGAAAAGCAGCTGCGCCGCTACAAGCGCCGGTTGAAGGATCATCACCGCGAGCGTTCACAACCGGTTGAACTCTCGGGCGCGTCCTCGTATATCCTCGCCGGATCGGAGGACGATTCCGAGGCCAGAGCCGGAAACGCTGCAGCCGATGATCGTCGCCGAGATGGAAACCAAGATTCCGTCCCTGTCGGTCGGCGAGGCGGTGATGCAGATGGAACTGGCGGGCGCGCCGGTTCTGGTGTTCCGGCAACGAAGGGCATTCACGGGTGAACGTCGTCTATCGCCGCGAAGACGGAAATATCGGCTGGATCGATCCCGGCAGCAACCGGACAGTGAATCCGGGGCGGGACACGGCATACAGGGCAGGAACACATGGAACTTTCGACAATTCTCAAGCCGGCGGCGGTGCGGATGGTGCACAGCCTGTCCAGCAAGAAGCGGCTGTTCCACGATCTCGGCGACATCGCCGCAACGGTCTATGGGCTGCCGATCGAACCGCACGGTCGAGGCGCTGCTGGAGCGCGAAGCGCTTGGCCCGACCGGCGTCGGCCATGGCATCGCCCTGCCGCATGCGCGGCTTGCCGAGCTTGCACGACGTGGTCGGCGTGTTCCTGCGTGCTCGAAAAGCCGCTGGACTTCGACGCGGTCGACCGGCAGCCGGTCGACCTGGTCTTCGCCCTGTTCGCCCCGGCAAGTTCCGGGGTCGAGCATCTCAAGGCGCTGGCGCTGGTGTCGCGCACGCTGCGCGACCCGCAGGTCTGTGCCAAGCTGCGCGTCGAACGATGACCCGGCGACGCTGCACGCAATCCTGACCGAAGGGCCCGCCTCGGTCGCCGCGTAGCGCGGGCTTCAGCCCGCCACCCGTAAATTATTCGCAGGCGCGAAACCCGAACATCATGTAGTCGCGCTGATAGACCTGCCGCACCTCGGCTTCGATCTCGTCGTCGTAGATCTCCGCCAGCGGAACCGGCGCGTTCTCGACATGCGGCATCAACGCGGGCGACGCCTGCCCGACCTGGTCGGCCAGTTGCGCCAGCCCGCGCTCCAGATCATCCTCGCGCAGCACCATGTCGGGCACCTGCACCTGCGCCAGCCCCTGCAGCACCTCCGACTGCGACGCCCAGCTTGGTCGACCCGCAGGCTGGTCTGACCGCCCAGGTTGCCCTTGCACGAATTTCACGAACGCCAGGAACGCCGCGCGGTGGTCTTCGCGGTCGTACACGCCTCGTCGGGCGCGCCCCTCGGGGATCGGCAGCTTGTAGGTCTTGCCGCAGCGCCTCGCGCATGTCCCAGAAGGTCTCCGGCCCGTGATCGAGGATATGCGTGACAAAGGCCGTGTGCAGCCGCGCCACCGGATGCCGGATCACCGTGAAGCTGCGGTGCCCCTTGTTCCTGCGCTTCCACTGGCGCAGGATCTTCTGGTTGAAGTCGCGCAGCAGCGCCTCCGGCTCGACCCCGTCCAGCGCCGCCAGCCAGGCCGTGCACGCGCGCCTCCGGCCCGGCCTTGATCGGCAGGTACAGCAGCGGCGCCTCGGCGGCGGCAACATAGGTCGGCACCGCCGGCGCGCGGCGCGGCTCGAAATTCGGGGTGCGGGTCAGGTCGAACCGGTCGATGCCGCGCCAGCGCCGCCTCCATCTCGTCGAAATTGCTCGACCTTGTCCTCCAGCGGCGCGGGGTTCTGCACCTTGGTCGTCTGCGAGGTCCTTCGCTTCTCGTGATCGACCCCCAGACACGCCGCCAGCCCGTTCAGCACCTCGACGTTCTGCAGATCGTCGTAGGCGATGTAGAACGCCGTCTGCCCGGTGGTCTGCAAGCCGCGTTCAGCAGCGTGCAGCTGAAACGCCTGCAGCGCTGTCCAGATGCGCCTCGAACTCGGCCGCGTCGAAAGTCGATCCTGCGCCGATCTTCGCGCGCTTCAGGTCGGTCAGCCGCCACTGCCCGGTGGCGGCGGCGATCTTCCGCGACACGTAGCTGTCCACCGGGTTGCGCGTCAGGATGATCTTGGCGCAGCGCGGATCGGCCAGGCAATGCGTCCAGCATCCGCGGATCGTGATCGTGGAAGAACCGAAACCCCGGCAGCCCGTCGGTCTGCGCCCGCATCCGGTCCAGCAGCAGCAGCGGGTTCGCCTCGCGCTCGGCCAGGGTCACGCCCAACATCTCGGTCTTGTTCGGCGTAGCCGATGAAATGCGGGTTGAACGCCTCGCCATGGCAGGCGAGGCCGGGATAGTCGTTCAGGTTCTCTTCCAGAAAATTCGACCCGGTCCGCATTTCGGCAAACACGACGAAATAGTCGAAACGCGTGCGCCATGCTGGCGCTACTTCTTGACCAGATAGGGTTTGCGGCGCGGTGCGCGGAGCGTCGGGCTCGCGTCGTCGCCACTGGGGAAATCGCCCATCAGATGCGGGTGCATCCCCTGGTTCTTCAGGTTCTGCAGGAACTGGCCAAAGCCGGTCAGATCGACCATGCGCGGCGCCTCGGTCAGCCGGCGCAGATTGCGCGGGCCGATCTCGTCGATGATGGTCTGCAACGGCTCCATCGGGGATTCGATGAAATCGGCCATCGTCCAGATCCGCACCCGCGCCTTGGTGTGGGGCGAGCGCAGGATCGTCCAGATGCTCGGTCTCGATCTTCTGCAGCCGCGCGGCCTCCTTCCGGATCTCCGCGAAATTCCGGTTGGAATGGAACAGCGGCACCGCCCAGGCGCCGGTGATCACCGAGATCTGCGCGTTCGAATCGCGTCGCCATGAACCAGCCGATGTCCTGATTGTCGCGCGGGCCGAACTGAAAACACTGCCGTTCACCGCGGGTGTTCCAGATCAGGTTGGTCAGAAACGCCGTCGGGTTGTAGTCGCGCAGCTGCACGCTGTCGCTCAGCGCGCCGCTATAGACTGTCTGCTTGCCCGCGAACTCCACCCGTCCGGGCGCAAACAGCGCGCCGTGCACCCGCGCGCCGACCATCTTGCCCAGCCAGTCCTCGAAATCCTCGAACAGGTCGCTGAACCCCTGAAACACCGAATAGGGCGCGCAGGTCTTGCCGTTTTCCCAGCCGCCGTTGGGAAACCGGCTTTGCATGTACAGACCCGGCGCGCCCGCGCGTGCGCCGCTCGACCGCCTTGGCAAAGATCCGGTCGATCTTGCCGGGGTTCGGTTCTGCCCCGCTCAGCGACATCGGCGCCGCGGCGCCAGAAACGTGTCGTAAAGCCGGTTCGCCCTGCGGCCAGATCTTGCGCGCGACAAAACAGTCCGACCGGCGCAGCAGCTGCAGGTGATCGTCGTAGAAGATGTGCGGCTTGCCCTGAAAATCGAACTTGCGACAGCGTCAGCGACCGGCTTTCGATGTTCGCGGAATAGAGCCGCACCAGCGTCTGGTAATAGCTTTCGTCCGGGATCCAGACCTTGCTGGAAGTAGCGGTCATAGTGCCGTGCGGTCGGGTCTTGCAGGATCGCCGACAGGGTCTGCCGCGTCAGGCACCACCACTGGCTGCCCAGATGCGGCACGAGCCCGTCGGGCATCTTGCGCTTGAAGCCGCAGCCGGCGCTGCAATTCCACATAGCGGTCGAACAGGTAGCGCTGCTTCTTCCACGAGAACGGAAACCGCAGGGTGAACCGTTCGCTGTCCAGCCCGCCAACCGTCCAGGGCACATCCTCGGTCGTGACGCTTTCGATGAAATCGGTCATCGGGCGGTCTTCGAGGTATTGCGACCAGCTCTCGCACCGGGCGCAGCGGCAGGCAGGACCCCGAGGCCAGGTAGACATGCCGCACCTCCGTCGAACTCTGCCAGCATCAGCTCGGACGCGGCCTGGCGACGCGGCCACCAGCCCCCAGGTGCCCCATTCGCAGCGATGGCGCTTGGAGAACCGCACGTTGTGCAGATCCGGCCAGCGCGCTCGCGAAATCGGCACGTAGTCCTTGCGGCGCGACCTGCTTGTCGACGTGGATCACCACCGGGCAGCCGCGCGACGACCAGTGCCGCGCCACCTGTTCGGCCCGGTCCAGCGCGTGTGCACCAGCATGACGATGCCGACGCTCATGCCCAGTTCCCCTTGGACATCAGGCCCAGGATTTCAAGCTGCCGCCAGTTGATGTATTTCTCGCGACCATTTGCACCAGAGATCCGGGTTCGTCGCGCAGGTGTCTGGTGATAGGCCTTGATATTCGTGGCTGTCGGCATAGTGCTGGCGGCGGTCCAGTTCCTCTTCGGCCTTGTCGCTGAAGGTATCGAGGAACTTGGCGTGCAGCAGGCAGCCCGAGGCCTTTTCGCCGCCCCATTCGTCATAGACCTGGTTCAGACCGCGCGGCAGCAGCATGTGGGTCGAGCTGACATAGGCATAGTCGCCGGTCCCATTTCACCAGCGGGATCTTGTTCAGCGCCGGGGCGCGTTCCGGCTTGTCGGGAAAGAACGACGCGCGCGCGCGGGCCACCCTGAATCCACAGGTTGCCGAACTTGCGGTTCTTGCGTGATCGTGTAGTTGCCGCTGTCGAACCAGCAGGCGATCTCGAACGGGTTCTGCCCTCCGGCATAGGGAAACGCGTCGATCGGGCCCTTGGGGTACATGTCCAGCAGCATCGCGCTGAACGACCGGATCGACGAGGCGTCCAGCCAGTCGGTCAGCGCCCGGATCGGCCGCGTGTCGCAGAACGGGTAGACCAGGAATTCGTCGGGATCGACCACCAGCGTCCAATGCCCGTGGCCATATTTCGATTGCAGCCAGTTCAGCCAGTCGACCCCGAACCGCGCCCGCTTGTAGCTGGCCGTCGGTCGACCAGAGCGACACGTCGGGCTGCTCGGCAAGGTATTCGCGCGAGCCGTCGTCGCACCCATTGTCGACCATCAGGAAATGGTTGACGCCCATCTCGCGGTAGTACTTCAGGAAATACGGCAGCCGGACCTGCTCGTTCCGCAGGGTCGAGAACACCAGGATGTCGTCGGGCTTGATCTGGTCGGTGCGGTCGATCGACGACGTGACAGGTCCCGACGCTTGCGGAACGCGCGAATGCGCCAGCGCTTGCGCTGCAACCTCAGTCGATATGACTGCAAGACGCCCAAACTGCTTCCCCTGGCCCCGGCACTTTACCATGTTCTCCGCCTGCTGCGTATCACATCAGCCTTGAAAACAAGGTCGAAGTGAACTGTCCCAGGTTGGCAGATCCGGCGTGGGGATCTGCCTGCTCGTTCCGCCCGTGCCTTGCCTTCTTGTCTGCCATCAGTCGCCTTATTGATTGTTTCCACAAATACACGTCGTCAGACTCTAGCGTAAACGGGGATATCGCCTAAGAAATTCCTCAGTATACGGCCAATTTGCGACAGATCATCGGGATTCCCAGCACCGCGGCCTCCGCCGGGGGCAAGCCGAAGCCCTCGGCCAGGCTTGGGAAACAGCAGCCCGGCACGCCCCCGCCAGCAGCGCCGCCACCGCCGCGTCGTCCAGATCGGCCACGCTCGAAAATCGACCCGATCGCGCAGCGGCGAGGCGTCGAGCCGGGCGAACAGCGCCGCGTTCTGCCCACCCGCGTGCCCCGCGATGACCAGTCGCGGCATCCCGGACGTCGGGCAGTTCGGCGGCCAGCGCCTCCCAGACATCCAGCAGAAGGTCGTGGTTCTTGCGCGGCTCGATGGTGCCGAGCGTCACGAAATAGGGCCGCGTCAGGTCAAGCTCCGCCGGCAACGCCGCCGGATCGGGGCGTGGCATCGTGACGCCCAGATGCGCGACAACGCCCGCGGGGCAGCGCCCGAACCGGGTGAACCATCGCTCGGCATCGTGCCGCGTCGCCTGGCTGAATTGTAGATCACCAGGTCGGCATGGGCCGCGACCCGGCGCATCTTGGCCTCGAAGGCGGCCGGGCTGCCGGGGCGCTGGAACTGCGGATAATCCAGCGGGATCGTGTCATGGATCAGCACAGCAGATCCGGCAGCCCGGCAGAGCCGCAAGGCCGGTGCAACACCTCGTCCGTCAGGTTGGAGTGGCCGACGTTCAGATAGGCGCATCCCGCGGGCAGGTGCCGCGCCAGCATCCGCGCCAGGCGGCCCGTGCGGCAACGGGCAAGCGCAAGGCGGCGCAGGTCGGCCTCGGCCCGGCGACGCGCCGGGGTGGCCTTGCGCGACACCAGCCCGATCAGGTCGGCGCGGCCCCACGCAACTTGTCCGGAAAGCCGATCGGCGGTGGCGGCCAGCGCCGTCGCGGTCCAGCAGGCATGAACCCCAGAGACGTGCGCACCAGGGCAAAAACAGGCTCTGTTCCAGCCAAAAGCCGCAGCAGATAGGCGCGCTCGACCCGGTCGACACCGGTATCCGGCCGGCCCGCCCGACTGATCAGCCGTGTCAGGTCAAGGCACCGGGCGGAGGAAACGCCGTCATCGCGACTGCAAGTGCGGCGGGCATTTCGCTCTGAGCACGTGTTGACCGTGACAAAGCGGCACGTCGGGGCGGGCTGCGCTGGATCGCCTCTCACGGTCCTATCTCGTCGTCTGGTGCCATCGCCAGGCATCGGCGATCATCGCCTCCAGGGTCGACCGGTGCGGCACGCCAGCCCAGTTCCACCGCGGCGCGGCTGCTGCCCGACACCAGCTTGGTGCAATCGCCGGGCCGCCGCGGCCCGATCGTCGACCGGCACGTCGCGGTTGGTCACCACGCGGCTGTGGTCGATCACCTCGCGCACCGAAAAGCCGCGTGCCGGTGCCAAGGTTGAACACCCGGCTGCCGCTTGCCCGTCCTCCAGCCAGTGCAGCCCCAGCACATGCGCATCGACCAGATCCATCACATGCACGTAGTCGCGGATGCAGGTGCCGTCGGGCGTGTCGTAATCGGTGCCGTGGATCGTCAGCGCCGGCGCGCTTGCCGTCGATCGCATCCAGCATCAGCGGGATCAGATGCGTTTCGGGCCGGTGAAATTCGCCGACCTCGCCCTCCGGGTCGGCGCCCGGCGACGTTGAAATAGCGGAAGATCACCGAGTCGCAGCCCATGGCTGGCCTCGAAATCGCGCAGCATGTCCTCGATCGCGCGCTTCGACGCGCCATAGGCGTTGATCGGATCCTGCGGCGTCGCTCTCGTCCAGCACGCACGTTGTCCTGATCGCCATAGGTCGCGCAGGTCGAGGAGAACACGAAATCCAGGCAGCCCGCCGCCACCGCCGCCTCGATCAGGTTCAGCGAGCCCGACGACGTTGTTGCGCCAGTAGATGCCCGGGTCGCGCGCATCGCCTCGCCGACCTGGCTGAGGGCGGCGAAATGCATCACCGCGACGGGCTGGTACTGGCAGAACACCGCGTCCAGTCGCGCGCGGTCCGCCAGATCGCCCTGTTCGAACGGGCCGAATTTCACCGCATCGCGCCCAGCCGGTCGACAGGTTGTCATAGGTGACCGGCAGTATAGCCCGGCAGCGCGCCAGCGCCTTGCACGCGTGCGAGCCGATATACCGGCCCCACCCGTCACCAGAACATGCGTCATCGTCATGCAGCCTGCTACTGCGCCGCTTTCTGCTGCCGAGACCATCTCGCGCAGGTAGTCCGAGAATTCGTCCTGCAGATCGTCGCGCGCCAGACCAAAGGCCACCGTCGCCTGCAGGAACCCGGCCTTGGAGCCGCAGTCGAACCGCTGACCGCGGAACCGGTAGCCATAGACGTCGCGGCCTTCCGTCGATCTCCTGCGCGATGGCGTCGGTCAGCTGGATCTCGCCGCCCGCGCCCGACTTTTGATCTTGTTGAGGTTCTGCAGCACCTTGGGCGTCAGGATATAGCGCCCGATCACGGCCAGGTTGGACGGCGCGTCTGCCCGTCGCCGGCTTTTCGACCATGCCCTTGACCGACACGATCGACCCCATGTCCTCCTCGACGTCCAGCACACCGTAGGCCGAGGCCTTCTCGGGCGGCACTTCCATCGCGGCGACCATGTTGCCGCCGGTTTCTTCATAGGCCTCGACCATCTGCTGCAGGCAGGGTTTTTCCGCCGCGATCACGTCGTCGGGCAGGATCACCGCAAAAGGCTCGTTCGCCGATCAGCCGCCGCGCGCACCAGACCGCGTGGCCCAGGCCCAGCGCCTTGTGCTGGCGGATATAGGCGATGGCGCCGCTGTCCATGTTGGTGCTCTTCAGCATCTCCAGCAGCTCGTTCTTGCCCTTCTTGCGCAGCTCGTTCTCAAGCTCGGGCGCATGGTCGAAGTAGTCCTCAAGCGCGCCTTTGCCGCGCGAGGTGACAAAGATGAATTCCTTGATCCCGGCGGCGCGCGCCTCGTCGATTGCGTATTGGATCAGCGGACGATCGACCAGCGTCATGATCTCTTTGGGAATCGATTTCGTCGCCGGCAGAAACCGTGTGCCCAAGCCCGCGACCGGAAAGATCGCTTTGGTTACTCTTCGCGCCATCATAACCCTCACCTCTCTCTTACGTATTCGTCGCACGCGTCATAGCCTGGCGCTGTCAGCTCATCTGTTGCACGTGGAACCGTGCGATTTTCAATGGCATCTTTGCCGAATTGTTGCACGATGAACGAACACAATACCTAGCGAATTCGTAAACTGCGCAGGTCGCCAACGCGTGCGATTTCACGCTGCAACCCGGCCTGCGAAGCCAGAGCGCCGAACACCAGGCTTGCCGACCGCTCGTGATCGCCCGAAAAGCCCGCCACGCTGCTCCCAGAACCCGCGCGGATCGAACCGGACGCGGTGATACAGCGCGGTCGGGCTGAACAGGAACAGGCTGACGCGCCGGCCCTCGGCAACCAGCGCGCGCGGCCTCGCGCGCAGGCTGCGCCGCGTGCCAGGGCCGCCCGGCCAGCAGCACTGCGCCGGCAACGTGCCGTCGCTGGCAGAACGGCTGAAACGGCTCGGATGGCTGCCGATCGGCGGCAGCGTCGGCGATCGCCGGGTGCGGCCCGTCGCCATTCCCTCCTCCAGCGTTGCCAGCAGCCGGCGCACATCGCGCGGCTCCAGCGTGCCCGCCACCATATGCCGCAACAGCCGCGCGCGCTGTTCGGCCCGCAGCCGGCGCCAATGCACCGGCTCGGATCGGTCTCGGCGGGGCGTGTTTGCGCAGAAACACCGCATGGCTCGCGCCGATGTCAAACAGGTCTCGCGGCATCCGGTCGCCGCGGCGCCGGGCGATGGCGGCAAAGCCGTGATGCACCTGCGGCCAGCGGCACAATCGCCGTCGCATGGCCCGTGCTGCGGCCAGCCGCAGGTTCAGGTCGGTTTCGTCCAGGTAGAACGCGAACGCCGGATCGAAACCGCCAAGCTCGGCCAGAACATGCGCGGCGAAAGCGCCATGTTGGTGCCTTCGGTCTTGATCGCCCGGCCCGGCTTGCCGCGTGCAGCACATCGGCGCGTCGTCGCGCAGTTCAGAGCGGTCGGCATGCCGCCCAGCGCATCGACCGACTGCGCCCGTCCATTGGAACGATATCCCGTTGCGCCCGCGCACATAGCCGCCCGCCGCCGCGACGCCCGGGTCGGCGAAGGGCGCAGTCAGATCGCGTCAGCCAGGTCGGTTCCGGCACCGCATCGTCGTCGATGAAGGCCACGATCTCGCCCGGCGGCCATGCGCGAGCCCAGCATTGCGCGCCGGCGAGATGTTGGGCTCGTCGAAGGCCACAGTCTTGATCCGATCCGGCAAACCGGCAGCTGCCGCAGCGGCCGCCAGCCCGTCCGGATCGGCGACGACGACCACTCTCGAAGTTCGGGATGATCTAGCTGCTCCAGCCCCGTCAGACAGCGCACAAGCGCATCGGGCCGCCCGCGGCTGACGACGATGACGCTGACCGAGCGCGGCGTCATTCCAGCCCCATCTCGCGCCATCATCGCCTCGATCCGCGGCACGTCTTCGGGATTGTTCAGCTCCCAGAACTGCCGCCCGCGCGCCTCCACCTCGACGCAAAGCACCGGGCGTTCGCTGTTCCAGAAACCGCAGCTGCTCCAGCCCCTCCAGCCGCTCCAGCGGGCCGACCGGCCAGCGCGGATAGGCCGCCAGCGCCGACGGGCGATAGGCATAGACCCCGACATGGTGAAACACCGGCGTCGGCTCGTCATCGGGATAGCGGCTGCGAGGTGAAGGGGATCACCTCTTTCGAGAAGTAGAGCGCGTGGTTGTCGTGCGCCGAACACCGCCGTGGTGCCGCCGACGCGCCCTGCGCGGCGGTCGTCCAGAAATCCGTTCAGCGCCGCGCCCGTCGCAGCGCAGCACCGGCGTCGCGACCTCTGCCGTCGGATGCGCGCGCAACCCGGCGACCAGGTCTTCGACGAACCAGACCGGCGTCAGCGGCGCGTCGCCCTGCAGATTGACGACGATGTCAAAACCGCCGCCCAGCACGTCCAGCGCCTCGGCGCAGCGTTCGGTGCCGTTGGCGCAGGTGGTCGAGGTCATCACCACCTCGGCGCCGAACGCCTCGGCCGCCTCGCGGATCCGGTCATCGTCGGTCGCCACGACGACCCGGTCGGCGCCCGTGCACCCCCTGCGCGGCCGCCCAGGTCCGCTCGATCAGGCAGCGCGACTCGCCAGTGGCGCCGCGTCAGCGGCACCAGCGGCTTGCCCGGATAGCGGGTGGAGGCGTAGCGCGCCGGAATGACAGATCAGGACCGACATCAGCCGCTTGTCAGCTCGACACCCGGCGCATAGGCGATGAAGAACGGGTTCTCATAGCCCGGCTTGCCATAGGTCAGCGGCGTCGTGGTCGTCGAACCGCACCACCTGGCCGCCTGCGCCCGCGCAGAACGGCGTGGCCGGCGGCGGTGTCCCATTCCATCGTGCGGCCCAGGCGCGGGTACAGATCGGCCTCGCCCGTGGCGACCAGGCAGAACTTCAGCGACGACCCGGCGCTTGTCATGTCGCGCACCGCGTATTTGTCGATGTAGTCGTCCGTCGCCTGATCGCGGTGCGATTTCGACGCCACCACCATCAGCGCGTCGTTGTCGGGCGTGCGACACCGACATCGGCGTCGACCGTCGCCGACGCTTGTCCTTGTCGAAATGCGCCGGTTTCTTCGACCGACTGGCCGTCGGCGCGGGTGTAAGAACATCCGCCCCTTGGCCGGGGCATAGACCACGCCACGCACCGGAACGCCGTCTTCGACATAGGCGATGTTCACGGTGAAATCGCCGCGCCGCTTGATGAATTCCTTGGTGCCGTCCAGCGGATCGACGATCAGGAAACTGTCGCCGCGCGCTGGGCGTGGCGTCGCCGCCTGTTCCTCGGTCACCAGCGTCACGTCGGGAAACGCCGCGCGCAGACCCGCCGAGATCAGCGCATCGGCGGCCTCGTCCGCCTCCGTCACCGGGCTGTCGTCGGATTTCGAGCGTGACGTCGAAATCGTCGGTTCCGTAGATCTCCATGATCACGTCGCCGGCCTCCAGCGCCAGCCGGCGCATCACGGTCGTCAAGTGTTCAAAATCCAACGCACGCTCCTCGATCCGGTCCGGCAGCCGCTGCCGCGATTGAAATATTGCGCTTGCCACTTATGCTTGCCCGGTAAAGGAACGGCAACAATTCCCTGCGAAAACGATGGGGAAAGGGCCGGCAAGGCAGGATTCGGACGCCACGATGTTTCAGCCACAGGTCAGACGCTCGACGTTCCAGTCCGCGCTCAGCATCCTTGAGCTGATCTACCACGCCACCGTGCGCAGCGTGCGCAAGACGCATGGCAACGCGCTGATCGGCCTGGTCATGACCATCGTGCAGACCGTCGTCCTGGTCGCGGTGTTCTACGTGATGTTCTCGATCCTCGGCCTGCGCGGCAGCGCGATCCGCGGCGATTTCCTGCTGTACATCATGTCGGGCATCTTCCTGTTCCTGACCCACAACAAGGCGATGGGCGCGGTGCTCGGGCTCGGAAGGCCCGGCCTCGCCGATGATGAACCACGCGCCGATGAACACGACGATCTCGATCACCTCGGCCGCTTTGGGGTGCTTGTACATCCAGACCCTGTCGCTGGTCGTGGTGCTGTTCGTCTACGACGTGGTGGCCGGCCCGATCGAGATCCTGGACCCGGTCGGCGCCTATGGCATGGTGCTGCTGTCCTGGTTCTCGGGCGTTGCCGTGGGCCTGGTGTTCCTGGCGATCAAGCCGTGGTTTCCCGGTTTCGTCGGCATCGCGTCGCAGGTCTACGCCCGCGCCAACATGATCGCCTCGGGCAAGATGTTCGTCGCCAACACGCTGCCCGGATATATGCTGGCGATGTTCGACTGGAACCCGCTGTTCCACTGCATCGACCAGGCGCGCGGCTTCGTCTTCATCAACTACAACCCGCATTACAGCTCGGTCAGCTATCCGCTTTACGTCTCGCTGGCGCTGATCATGGTCGGCCTGATGGGCGAATTCTACACCCGCAAGCATGTCTCGGCCAGTTGGGGTGCAGGCAAGTAGCGAAGGTACCGTACGCACGGTTTGCGGCCTGGTAACTTCGTTGCAGTATTCCTGTTCGCCGAGCGCTCAAGCGTGGGGTGACGCCCGCGTGCACATGACAATCCGGTCCCTCAGACCACCCATGACTTCGGGTGCAGGGACGGTCCAGATCGACGGGATGCGCGTTGGCGCGTGTACCAGACCAAACCGGGGGCAACCCCGCGGATACGTCCATTGGCGGCGCCGCCGATACTATCGCCAGGCCACCGGACAGATAGAGAGTGTATAGCCCGACGCCGGAAACGGTGTGGGGACGAAACGCGCGACGGCTTTGCAGACGAAGCTGCCTGATGCTGCCGCACCAATTCCTCTTCCAAACGCGTCAATCGCCGTCGCCATTGCCGCAGCGGCATCGCGGCGTAACTTCCCGGCGGCCACCTTTCACAACCGACCCCATGAAGTCGGCTCGAGCGGTGGCCAGGCGGATCAAGCCGCTGTTCAACTTCGCAGTCAGATTGTCAGTTTTTTTTGGCATGCCTTCTATCGATCTATGTTCGCCTTGCAGCGTGTCTATGCGATCAGATAATCTGCTCATTTCTAGAGGAGAAGGACCGGTCGTGCACAGATTCCTCGGTCACCCTAGCAGAGAAGCAGGCTCATCTTTCGTTTTTGGGAATCGACCGCAAGATCGAGATCCGTCGCAGGACACCCTCTGCGAATCTACGCAAAGATACAAAATCTTCTATCTTCGCATACTCACCTGACTCTTTGTCGACAATATCATAGAACGGCGAGTCTCCAATTCGAGACCCGCTCACACGAAAGTCCAACGCCCGAAGACTATTCACAATACGCCTCTCATCAATCAAATCAATCGCGTCAGCAAGGTTCTCCTCCTTTTTGACATTTTGCAGGACAGCATTTCTGACCTCACTAGAAATCTTTAATGCCTCCACAATCTGAATATTTTCGAGAATATGTGATCGAATGCCTTTCAGATCCCCCATCAAAATATCTTGATTCTCTCCGGTTGTCGAAATGACAAAGTGCCTTGCTCCCCTGTTGGAGTTCGAAAAACTCTATTTTGTATCCAAGTAGATCGATATTCTTACTAATGGATGCTTCATCCAGAAGCTTGGACGATTCCATCAGATTTTCCAGGATTTGAGTGCGATCCTGGTATTTCGCTCGAACCTTTTCAAGAATTGCCGGGGGCGAAATGCGGTCACCAAAAGTGCTGGCGACCTCGCGGAATTCCCTTGCGGCCTCTACACTGGTCTGACGCGCCTCTGCAAAGGCCAAGTTCATTTCCTTGGAGTTCGAAAGGACTCAATTCTCTTTCGTATGAGCGCTTCACAAGCTCCGCTTGCGCCGCAGGATCTGATTTTGGGTTGGCCTCCAGGGTTGAAAGGAACTTCTCTTTGTACTCGCTCGGCAAGTCATGGATATCCTGCCAAGCTGTCTCGGCGTCGGGAAGGTATTCTATCGCCTTACTTGCCGTGGGGTATTGACATAGAAGTTCCTCCAGGCTCGCTGAATCGGACGAAAGAAGCTCGACCAGTTCGGAAATCGCGGTCTGTTCCTCCCCAGAAGCGTCATCGACTTTCTTCGGTCCACCCAGAACCGGCGTCACGGCGGTAGGCCTTGGCGACATCGAGCGGTTGCTGTCAGTTCCGGGCGAGTCAGATCCGGGTTTCTTTTCATAAGGAAGCAAGAACCCAGCGGAATCACTTCTTTCGCCGCTGACGCCTGGCATCTGCGGCTCTCTGAGCGTTGATGCGGGGCGATGGCGCCTACGTTTAGCCCAAAAAAAGAAGAACGCATTGAAACAGAATAGTCCGGCAAGATGAAGCCCAGTGGCAGACGGGTATTGAGAAGCTTCAGAGGGAATTCCAATTAATGGAGCGCTCATTTCATGGTAGTAATCAACTAAAAAAATGGATACCACGAAAATCGATACCGCAATAACCCAGGGGGTGGCTTTTTCAGCAATTATATTACTGAAGTTAGAGTAGATCGCGACAAAAGAAGCAGTAATTATTAAGTATAGAATTATTGTTGAGAAAACTACGAAATAGTAACTATCAACTTGATCCGCTCTATATTTTACGGATGCTAGAAAGATCGCTATCGACAATCCAGACAAAATGGTGGCAAGGACGAAAACACGGACGTATGCAGACCGCGGCGCTTCGTTGACGAAATCGTCCTGCAAGCAAGCCAACCCTCGCTCCCCAGCGAAAATACCCAATTCAGGATATGCAGGCGTTAGGACGCAGTAAACCGGTTGATGTGACCGAACCGAATTTCATTGCCGCTTGTTGGTGGAAATCCACTATTTTCGCTATGTCAATGCCGCGGCCACTAGGGTCAGGTCTCGTTGTTAAGTTCAGAAGATGACAGTGTCCGATGCAGATCGCGCTGTAAATGTATGTGCGCAGCGGTCATGACACATTGAGATGCGTCGCCAATCCTTGAGCCTTAGCAACATTTTCTCGACCTTGAGGCGCTGCCGATACTATCCTTTGGAATAGGCTGCTGGTGATCTGCATTTGGCGCCAGGCGGAATGAACGGCGTGATACCACGCTCGTAAAGGGCCTTCTGGAAGGCGTCGCTATCGCAGCCCCTGTCGCCAATCAGAATGTCGGCATGCGATACAGCGTCGGTTCTTCCGGCCTTGCAACGATGCGAGTGCATTCTTCGGGCGCGCGCGGGATCTTCAGGATGAATTTGATTCGGGCTCGATCCGGACATTCGTGGTTTCCCGAAGGCTCGATCACTCCACCACCCGCAGCGTCAGGTTGATCCGCCCTGCCTCAGGCAACAACGTCGAGGTGCCCGGCCTGATCCGGTCCAACCCGTGATAAGTCAGGCGCGCCGCGCCTCCCATCAGAACCACATCGCCCGACTGCAACCACAGCGATTCCGTCTTGCCGCCGCGCGTGGCATTGCCGATGCGAAACAGTCCGTCGTCGCCCAGTGATATCGACAGCACCGGATACGAGAAATCCGCCTCGTCCCGGTCCTGGTGCATCCCCATCCGCGCGTTGGCTGCATACCAGTTGACCAAACAGCAGTCCGGTCGCCGCTCCAGCCCCGTCACGGCGTCCCAGACCGCCAGCACCGAGGCCGGGATCTTCGGCCAGGCCTGTCCGTCGGGATGCGCCGTCACATAACGATAGCCGCGCCGGTCGGCGTACCAGCCATAACGCCCGGCAGAGGTCATCCGCACCGACATCGGCTTGGCCCAGGGCGTCATCGGCGCGAATAGGGGGGCCGCGGCGATGACACCCTTTATATCGGCCAGAACCGCGCGCTGTGCCTCGACGTCCAGCAGGCCCTTGAAGACCGCAAACCCCCGGATCGTCAGCGACGGCGTCATTGCATCGACAGCAGCACGCCCGACGCGACCAGCATCACCGCAAGCAGCCGCTGCCAGCCGATGTCGCGCATCGGCAGGCCGAACGCGCCCACCGCATCCAGCGCGATGCCGCCCAGCACCTGGCCCAGCACGAGGGCCGCAATCGTGGTCAGCACGCCCAGCACCGGCACGCTGGCCGTCGCCGCCCAGACGTAATAGGCCCCCAGAAACCCGCCGACCCAGGCCCACCACGGCGCCGCCGCCATCGCCGCGCCGCCCGGCAACCCGTTGCGCAGGACCGTCACCGCCAGCAGCACCGCGAACCCGACCCCAAAGGACACCATCGCCGCCACCATGCTGCCGCCCAGCGTCCCGCCCAGCCGCGCGTTGATCGGGGCCTGCGCCGCGACCGCGATTCCGGCGATCACCATCGCCCCGGTGGCGAACAGATAGCCTGCGTTCATCTTCCGCCCTTTCGTAGACATACGCGCACCCTATCCCCTGCGCCCGCCCACGCAAGCCTCGGGAAAAAACCCGGAACTTGCCGATATTACGCGCCTCTTGGCGGTTGCAGCGTCTGTGGCCGCTCCCTATATAGCCCGATGAAGCCTCGCGGGTCCGTGAATGCCCGCGAATACTGGGATTGGAGGGTGGCGCCTTATCGGGCCAGTTCTCCGCAACATCGCCGAATGAGAGAGAGGATTTTGAGCATGGCCAAAGTCATCGGTATCGACCTCGGAACCACCAACTCCTGCGTCGCCATCATGGACGGGTCGCAAGCCCCGCGTCATCGAAAACGCCGAAGGCGCGCGCACCACGCCGTCGATCGTCGCGTTTCACCGACAACGAACGTCTGGTCGGCCAGCCGGCCAAGCGCCAGGCCGTCACCAACCCGGAAAACACCGTCTTTGCCGTCAAGCGCCTGATCGGGCGCCGGGCCGACGACGCCGAGGTCGAAAAGGACAAGAAGCACGTCCCCTACACCATCGTCGATGGCGGCAACGGCGACGCCTGGGTCGAAGATCAACGGCGAGAAATACTCGCCGTCGCAGATTTCCGCCTTCATCCTGCAGCAAGATGAAGGAAACCGCCGAAAGCTATCTTGGCGAAGAGGTGACGCAGGCCGTCATCACCGTGCCCGCCTATTTCAACGACGCCCAGCGTCAGGCCACCAAGGACGCCGGCAAGATCGCCGGCCTCGAAGTGCTGCGCATCATCAACGAGCCGACGGCGGCCGCGC
Source organism: uncultured Alphaproteobacteria bacterium (assembly GCA_963768205.1). Taxonomy (GTDB): domain Bacteria; phylum Pseudomonadota; class Alphaproteobacteria; order Rhodobacterales; family Rhodobacteraceae; genus JAHELH01. Next base: position 67,320 of record CAVYHB010000002.1, read on the forward strand.
TGGCCTATGGCCTCGACAAGAAGGAAGCGCAAGACCATCGCGGTCTATGACCTTGGCGGCGGCACCTTCGACATCACCATCCTGGAAATCGACGACGGCCTGTTCGAGGTGAAGTCGACCAACGGCGACACCTTCCTGGGCGGCGAAGACTTCGACATGCGGATCGTCAACTACCTGGCCGACGAGTTCAAGAAAGAGCACGGCGTCGACCTGTCGCAAGGACAAGATGGCGCTGCAGCGCCTGAAGGAAGCCGCCGAGAAGGCCAAGATCGAGCTGTCCTCGTCCAGCCAGACCGAGATCAACCAGCCGTTCATCTCGATGGACAAGGACACCGGCACAGCCGCTGCACATGGTCATGAAGCTGACCCGCGCCAAGCTGGAAAGCCTGGTCGGCGACCTGATCAAGAGCGTCGATCAAGCCCTGCAAGGCCGCGCTGAAGGATGCCGGCCTGTCGACCTCGCGACATCGACGAGGTGGTTCTGGTCGGCGGCATGACCCGGATGCCCAAGGTGGTCGAGGAGGTGACCAAGCTTCTTCGGCAAGGAGCCGCACAAGGGCGTGAACCCGGACGAGGTCGTGGCCATGGGCGCCGCCATCCAGGCCGGCGTGCTGCAGGGCGACGTCAAGGACGTGGTGCTGCTGGACGTCACGCCGCTGTCGCCTGGGCATCGAGACGCTGGGTGGCGTGTTCACCCGCCTGATCGACCGCAACACCACGATCCCGACCAAGAAGAGCCAGATCTTCTCGACCGCCGAGGACAACCAGAACGCGGTGACGATCCGGGTGTTCCAGGGCGAGCGTGAAATGGCCGCGGACAACAAGATGCTCGGCCAGTTCAACCTGGAAGACATCCCGCCCGCGCCGCGCGGCATGCCGCAGATCGAGGTGACCTTCGACATCGACGCCAACGGCATCGTGCACGTCGGCGCCAAGGACAAGGGCACCGGCAAGGAGCAGAAGATCACGATCCAGGCGTCGGGCGGTCTGTCGGACGAGGACATCGAGAAGATGGTCAAGGACGCCGAGGAGAACGCCGAGGCCGACAAGGAGCGCACGCGAACTGGTCGAGGCCAAGAACCAGGCCGAAAGCCTGATCCACTCGACCCAGAAGTCGATGGAAGAGCACGACGACAAGGTCGATCCGACCACGATCGAAGCCATCGAACTGGCGATCTCGAACCTCGAAGAGCAGATGGAGACCGAGGACGCCGGCAAGATCAAGTCCGGCATCCAGAACGTCACCGAGGCCGCGATGAAGCTGGGCGAGGCGATCTACAAGGCCGAGCAGGAGAAGGCCGGCGAGGGCGACGGTGAGGCGGACGAAGAGGGCCCGCGCGGTGTCGATGACGACATCGTCGATGCCGACTTCGAAGACCTCGACAAAGACGACAAGCGCGCCTCGTAAGCGCGCAGATCAACGCGAACGGGGCCGGCCTGGCACACTCAGGCCGGTCCTTGCGTTTCCAAAGGGCAAGACTGACTGATGGCAAAGCGCGACTATTACGACGTTCTCGGCGTCTCCAAGGGCGCCTCGGCGGACGAGCTGAAAAAGGCTTACCGCACCAAGGCCAAGGAACTGCACCCCGACCGCAACTCGGACAATCCCGAATGCCGAGGCGCAGTTCAAGGAAGTGAACGAGGCCTACGACGTCCTGAAGGACCCCGAGCAAAAGGCGGCCTACGACCGCTTCGGCCACGCGGCCTTCGAGGGCGGCATGGGCGGCGCGCGCGCGGCGGGCATGCCGGCGGCGGCCAGGGCGATTTCGCCTCCGCCTTCTCGGACGTGTTCGACGATCTGTTCGGCGATTTCATGGGCGGCCGCGGCGGCCCCGGCGGTGCGCGGCAGCGCGCCACGCGCGGCTCGGACCTGCGCTACAACCTGCGCGTCACGCTCGAAGAGGCCTATACCGGCCTGCAAAAGACGATCAACGTGCCGACCTCGGTCGCCTGTTCGTCCTGCAACGGCACCGGCGCCGAAGGCGGCGCCGAACCGCACGACCTGCCCGACCTGTTCCGGCATGGGCAAGGTGCGCGCGCAGCAGGGCTTCTTCACCGTCGAACGCACCTGCCCGACCTGCTCGGGCATCGGCCAGATCATCAAGAACCCCTGCAAGGCCTGCGGCGGCGCCGGCCGGGTCGAGAAGGATCGCTCGCTTAGCGTGAACATCCCCGCAGGGGTCGAAACCGGCACCCGCATCCGGCTGGCCGGCGAGGGCGAGGCGGGGCTGCGCGGCGGACCCACCGGCGATCTTTACATCTTCATCGAGGTGGCCGAGCACGATCTGTTCCAGCGCGACGGCCGAGAACCTGTTCTGCCGCGTGCCGTGTCAGCATGACGACGGCGGCACTGGGCGGCGACATCGAGGTGCCGACCATCGACGGCGGCCGCACCCGCGTGAAGGTGCCCGCCGGCAGCCAGTCGGGCCGCCAGATGCGCCTGCGCGGCAAGGGCATGCCGATGCTGCGCGGCAGCCGGCCAGGGCGACATGTTCATCGAGCTGGCCGTCGAAACGCCGGTGAACCTGACCTCGCGGCAGAAGGAACTGCTGCGCGAATTCGACAAGCTCGAGCGAGGACAACAACCCCGAAAGCTCAAGCTTCTTCTCGAAGGTCAAGCATTTCTGGGACGGGATGAAGGGGTAGGATTTCGGATCGCCCTGCGGCGATCCGACCGGTTGCGGGGCTGGCCCCCAAACTCCCAAGGGTATTTTCGAGCCAAAGATGACAAGTCGCGGCCAGGGTTTAACGCCGCCTTAACCCGGATCGGGCGAGGGTGGCGGCATGACCTCTGCGTTTCACGAAGCCCCGCTGCCGCTGTTCGACGCCGGACGAGGCGCCGGTGCCGGCCGTCACGGCAGAGCTGCCCTCCTATATCCGCGATCACCGCAAGCGGCTGCGGGAACGGTTCATGGAGGGCGGCGCCGACGGCGATGCCGGATTACGAACTGCTGGAACTGGTGCTGTTCCGCGCCATCCCGCGGCAGGACGTCAAACCGCTGGCCCGGCGGCTGCTGGACACGCTTCGGCGATTTCAACCGCGTGCTGTCGGCCCCGCCCGCGCGGCTGGCCGCGGTGCCGGGCGTCGGCGAGGCCGTGGTGCAGGAGCTGAAGATCGTCGAGGCGGCGGCGCATCGCATGATGCGGGCGCGGGTGATGCAGCGGCCGGTGATGTCGGGCTGGGACGCGGTGCTGGACTATTGCCACACCACCATGGCGCATCGCGAGACCGAACAGTTCCGGGTTCTGTTTCTCGACCGCAAGAACGTGCTGATCGCCGACGAGGAACAGGCGCGCGGCACCGTCGATCACGTCCCGGTCTATCCGCGCGAGGTGGTCAAGCGGGCGCTGGAACTGAACGCCTCGGCGCTGATCCTGGTGCACAACCACCCCTCTGGCGACCCGACGCCGTCCGAGGCCGATATCGACGATGACCGCGCAGATCGAGGATGCGGCGAAGGCACTGGGGCTGACGCTGCACGATCACCTGATCGTCGGCAAATCGACCGAGCTGAGCTTCCGGTCTGCGGGATTGTTGTAAGGCGGAGCAACTGGCGGACCTGACCCGGGGCCTCCACCTCGGCGCGGCGGTCCCGAATCAGGTCCGGGACAGAAAAACCCTAGCCTTCCACCCAGACCTCGACCCGGCGGTTGATCTGTCGGCCCCAGTCGGTGTCGTCGCAGGCCATCGGCATCGCTTCGCCGAAGGCGTCGACCGAAAGTTTCAGGCGGTTGCGGTCCACCGTGGTCGCCGCTGCCAGCACCGCCGCGCGCACCGCCTCGGCGCGGCGCCGCGACAGCACCAGGTTGGCGCTGGCGGGACCCTCGCCATCCGAGAATCCGACGAACACCAGCCTGTGCCCGTCAAGCCCCCCGCCTCGAGGTGCTGCGCCAGGATATCCACGTTGGACTGAGATTGCGCATCAAGCCCGGTGCCCCCCATGCCGAAGCGAAAGCTGATAGACATGCGCGAGGTGCCCTCCATCCGCCGCACCATGCGCTGCAGTTCGTCGACCGGCACCTCGTCGCCCGCCGCCCGGATCGCGTTGGCCAGCCGCTCGCCCTGGTCGGAAACCGGGATGCGGCGCAGACGCAGATCAACGAACCCGGCGCGGTCCACCACCGGCTGCGCCGCCGCAGAGCGGGCGAACGCCAGGAACTCGCGCGCGAACACCGGCAGCCGGCGCGCGGGCGTGTAGATGAACAGCGGCGCGGTCAGCGGGATAATCCTCGGCCTTCAGCGTCATCGGATCGGCGACAGAGGTCATCCCGCACTGGCCGCTGATATGAACCGCCAGCGCATTTCCAAGCTCGGAAAACGAGGCGATGCCGATGGCCGCGGTGTCGCGCGCCACGGCGTCAGCCAGATCCGCGTTGCTGTGGTGGCGGACGACCTTCGCCGAAAGGCGCGCGCCGTCGCCCAGAACGCGCGACAGGAATTCCTGCGCCAGCCCCGACAACTCGTCGCGCAGGTGCAGCGCGATTGGCGAGTCGTCGAGGCCGCAAAGCGGCCCAGGTAGTCGGTCTCGCCCGCGAACGCGGCGCCCAGTTCCTCTATCGACAGGCTGCGCAGCGGGTTGCCGGGCGCGACGATCGGGACGATCCCGTCCAGCGCCACGATCCGGCTGCGGCGCGGGTCGCCCAGGTCGCCGAGACCGGCCTCTTGCGTCAGCGCCCGCTCCATCGCCGAGGCAGGCCGGATCGACAGCACCAGGTCTGCCTCGTTGGCCAGCAGGTCGGCGAAACCCTCGGAGGTCGAGGTGACGCGAAACCGGATCTGGGCGGCAGCCTGCCCCGTCGCGGGCTCGGCCAGGACATAGACGAAATGCGTGTCGTCGTCGACGCGCCGCGCCACGGAGTATCCGTTGCGGGCGGCGAAGGCCTCGACCAGCGCGGGCATCAGCACCTCGCCCATGGTGCGCGAGCCCGAGATGGTGAACTGCGCCGACATAGGCCGCGATGTCCGGGCAGCCGGGTCCATCGCAGATCACGCCGCTGCCGTCGACGGTCAGGATGCCGTAGACGGTATCGACCCGGTAGAATTCACCGTCGAACCCCAGGAGATCGCCGCTGATCTCGACAGACCCGTCGCGCGAGGTCAGCGTGACGTCGGCGGCAATTCCGCGCGCGGCCAGGCTGAAAAGGAAAAGTGCGGCGAAAATCGCCGCACGGGTCAGGGTCATGGGAGCTCGGGCCTTTGCGTCGTCTAGTTCGACGCGATTTTCAGGTCCCGCAGCAGGTTTTTCAATACCAGAAATTCACCGATGGCATCGCAATCGGGCATCGCCAGCGTCAGCGACACCGGCGCGGCGCCCTCGCCCGCGACCTTCTGCAACGAACGGCCGGCAATATCCTTGCCGCAGTTGGTCGCCGTCACCTCTGTCTCGATGCTCAGACGCACCACGCCGTCGCGGTGCTTGGCATCCGCCGGAAAGGTGTAGACCTCGGCAAGCTGCGCATCCGGCAGGCTGGCATCGCCCAGCTGCGTGATGAAGCCGCCGCCGGTTCGGGTCGCGGTATCGGGGTCGCGGGGATTATCCGCCCAGACATGACCGGCCTCGCCGTAATCGGCACCGAATTCCAGCGCGTGGATCGCAAGCCCCGGCTGACCGGTGGTGAACAGGGCAACCCGGTCGACCTGGTCTGTCGTCGGCATGGCGACCTCGGCCTCGACCGTGCTGCCGTCCTGGAACCGGACAGTGAACTGCGCGTCCGAACGCAGCGCGGGCACGTCGATCATGTAGGTGCCCAGCGCGTTCAGCCGTGCCGTGAAGGCCAGGTCGCCGTGCTGCAAGGTAAAGACCTCTGCGCCGCGGCACGGGTCGGTCAGCGTCAGCCCCACCATCGCCGCATCCTTCGGCGACGCTGTCAGAAGCGCGCCGCAGCTCAAGCCGAATTCGCTGCGCTTGATCTCGGGGGCCGGAGTTTCGACCGGGTCAGCAGGTTCTGCGGCAACCGTCGCCATGCGCGAGCGCAGGTCGGGTCCGTGATCGGGCAGCGGCTTGGGCATCAGCGCTTCGGTGGGGATCGACGGCATGTCCGGATAGGTCGTGGCGCGCGCGTCAGGGATCCGGTCAGCAGCTTCGACCGCGGCAACAACGGGAACCTCTTGCGATATTTCGACCGGCGCCGTTTCGGCGACCGGTTGCGCAAGAGCCGGCGTATCGTCCATCGCCACAGCAGGTTGCAGCATTGCGTCAGGCTGATCCGGCACGGCGACGACAGGCTTGGCCCTGATGATCACGGGATTGCCGGCGGGAACCGGCGCAGCCGCGGCCAGGACGCTTGCTCCGGCGGGGGTCGCGCTGGCCATGCGCGGCGCGTCGCCGCTGCTGCGCTGCATCAGGTGCGCGGTCGCCGCGGCGGCGAGGACTGTCACGCCCATGGTCAGGATGCGTTGATTCTTCTTCATTTCGGCCTCCGCCGGACAGCGTTGGATTCGCCATTCCTTCTGCCGGAGAAATGAGGAAATCCTGTGGCGCAGGCCAAGTAATTCTGCCGCCTTTTGGCAACAGAACGTCCGAGGTTCAGGAATTGGTGATCAGACCAGTTTGCCGTGGCAATGCTTGAACTTCTTGCCCGATCCGCAGGGGCAGGGTTCGTTCCGGCCCGGATTGCCCCAGGTCGCGGGGTCGTTCTCGTCGAACCCTGCAAGGGCGCCTTCGACGGCCCGATCGGTCGCCCCGGCCATTTCCGGCTGCTTCTGCGGCGCGGCGGCCTTCTGCGCGGCGGCCTGGTCGGCCATCATCTGCCGCATCATCTGCTCGCGCTCTTCCTCGGTCAGCGGACGGATCTGCGCCAGCTTCTGGGTCACGTCCTCGCGCAGCGAGTTCAGCATCGATTCGAACAGCTGGAAGCTCTCGGTCTTGTATTCGTTCAGCGGGTCGCGCTGGGCATAGCCGCGGAAGCCGACGACCGAGCGCAGGTGCTCCAGCGTCAGCAGATGTTCGCGCCACTTGGCGTCGATCGTCTGCAGCAGGATCTGCTTTTCGATCGAGCGCATGTTCTCGGGGCCGAACTGCACCGCCTTGGCGGCCATCATCTCGTCGGCGGCCTTGTAGAGCCGTTCGCGGATCACCTCGTCGTCGACGCCTTCCTCTTCGGCCCAGCCGATGACGGGCACGTCGATGCCCAGCCTTTTCCAGCACCGCGGCATACAGACCCTCGGCATCCCATTGATCGGCATAGGTTTTCGGCGGGACATACTGATCGACCAGATCGTCGATCACCTGGTGGCGCATGTCCTCGACGATCTCGGCCAGATCCTCGGCCTCCATGATCTCGCGGCGCTGGTCGAAGATCACCTTGCGCTGGTCGTTCATCACGTCGTCGAACTTCAGCAGCTGCTTGCGGATGTCGAAGTTGCGCGCCTCGACCTTGGCCTGCGCCTTTTCCAGGCTCTTGTTGACCCAGGGGTGGATGATCGCCTCGCCTTCCTTCAGGCCCAGCGTCGACAGCATCTTGTCCATCCGCTCGGACCCGAAGATGCGCATCAGGTCGTCTTCGAGCGACAGGAAGAACGCCGACCGCCCCGGGTCGCCCTGACGGCCCGACCGGCCGCGCAGCTGGTTGTCGATGCGGCGGCTTTCGTGGCGCTCGGTGGCCAGAACGAACAGGCCGCCGGCCTCGATCACCTTCTTCTTCTCGTCGGCATGTTCGGCCTCGATCCGGGCGCGGATCTCGTCCGGGTGCGCCTCGCGGATCGGCGGCCAGCGCCTCGAGCACCTTCATCTCGACGTTGCCGCCAAGCTGAATGTCGGTGCCGCGGCCGGCCATGTTGGTGGCGATGGTGACGGCGCCGAGCTTGCCCGCATCGGCGACGATCTGCGCCTCCTGTCTCGTGCTGGCGCGCGTTCAGGACGTTGTGCGGCACTTTCGCGTCTTTCAGCATGGTCGACAGGAACTCGGACTTTTCGATCGAGGTCGTGCCGACCAGAACCGGCTGGCCCGATTTCGTTGGCCTTCTTGATCTCTTCGACGATGGCTTCGTACTTTTCCTTCGCCGTGCGATAGACCGCGTCATGCTCGTCCTGCCGCGCGATCGGCATGTTGGTCGGCACTTCGACCACGCCAAGCCCGTAGATCTCGGCGAATTCCTCGGCCTCGGTCGTGGCGGTGCCGGTCATGCCGGCCAGCTTGTCGTAAAGCCGGAAGTAGTTCTGGAAGGTGACCGAGGCCAGCGTCACGTTCTCGGGCTGGATCTCGACGCCTTCCTTGGCCTCGATCGCCTGGTGCAGGCCGTCGCGACAGCCGCCGCCCGGCCATCATGCGGCCGGTGAATTCGTCGATCAGCACGACCTCGTTGTCGCGGACGATGTAGTCCTTGTCCTTCTTGAACAGCTTGTGCGCGCGCAGTCCCTGGTTGACGTGGTGCACGATCGTGGTGCTTTCGGGATCATAGAGCGTGTGCTCTTCGGGCAGGATGCCGGCCTGCGTGCAGGCGCTGTTCCAGAAACTCGTTGCCCTCTTCGGTGAAGGTCACGTTGCGGGTCTTTTCGTCCAGCTTGTAGTGCTCTTCGGTCAGTTCCGGGATGATCTTGTCGATGGTCTGGTACAGTTCCGACCGGTCCTGCGCCGGGCCGGAGATGATCAGCGGCGTCCGCGCCTCGTCGATCAGGATCGAGTCGACCTCGTCGACGATCGCGAAGTGATGGTCGCGCTGGTACATGTCGCTCGAGCTCGGATTTCATGTTGTCGCGCAGATAGTCGAAGCCCAGTTCGTTGTTGGTGGCATAGGTGATGTCGCAGGCGTAGGCGGCCTGCTTCTCGCCGTCGGGCTGCTGCGGGTAGACGACGCCGGTGGTCATGCCCAGCGCGGCAAAGACCTTGCCCATCCATTCGGCGTCGCGCTTGGCGAGGTAGTCGTTGACCGTCACGATATGCACGCCGCGCTTGGTCAGCGCGTTCAGATAGGCCGGGAAGGTCGCGACCAGCGTCTTGCCCTCGCCGGTCTTCATCTCGGCGATGTTGCCCTGGTGCAGGAAGATGCCGCCCATCAGCTGCACATCGAAGGCGCGCAGGCCCAGCGCCCGGCGCGCCGCCTCGCGGCAGTTGGCGAAGGCTTCGGGCAGCAGGTCGTCCAGCTTCTCGCCATTCGCCACGCGGTCGACCAACTCGTCGGTCTTGTCCTTCAGCCCCTCGTCGGACAGCTTCTCGAACTCAGGCTCCAGCGCGTTGATCTTTTCGACCAGCGGACGGGTCGCCTTGACCTTGCGGTCGTTCGGCGTGCCAAAGACCTTCTTGGCGAGTGTTCCGATACCCAGCATAATCTCTCCGCCGGATGCGTTTTGACATCATCGTGTAAGACGAGGGCTTGCCCGCCCCGCGCCGACCCATAGGAATGGCAGGGAAAGTGCGGCCTCGCGCGCCACCAAAGCGATGTAAGGGGCCGCTTGTTTAGTGTCAACGTCGCGCGCTGCCGCGACCCTGTCAAAGGACCTCACAATGCCGAATTTCAAAGGCGCTTTGCTGTGCGCCGCGCTGGCCCTTGGGCTGCGCAGGCCGGCCTGGCCCAGACCGAGACCACTGAAACCGCGCCTACCGTCGAAGTGACGGCGGATACCGTTCTGGCCACGGTCGGCGATATCGAGATCACCGTCGGCCACCTGATCGCCGCCGCCGGCGACCTCGATGCCGAGGAAAGCAACCTGCCGAACGATGTCCTGCTGAAGGGCCTGACCGAACGCCTGATCCAGCAGGCCGCAATCAGTCAAAGCGCGACCGAGCTGACCCGCGCCACGCTGCTGCGGCTTGATAACGAGCGCCGCGCCTTGATCGCGGGCGAACTGATCGGCGCCCGCGCGCAGGCCATCGACATCAGCGACGAGGACCTGAAGGCCGCCTACGACGCGCGGTTCGCCAGTTTCGCGCCCTCGATGGAATACAACGCCGCCCATATTCTGGTGGAAACCGAAGACGAGGCCAAGGCGCTGGTGGCCGAGTTGGAAGCAGGCGCCGATTTCGCCGCGCTTGCGATGGAGCACTCCACTGGCCCCAGCGGTCCCGGTGGCGGCGATCTTGGCTGGTTCGCCAAGGGCATGATGGTCGAGCCGTTCCAGGCCGCCGTCGAAACGCTGGAAACCGGCCAGGTTTCGGACCCGGTGGAAACCCAGTTCGGCTGGCACGTCATCAAGCTGAACGACACCCGGATTCCCGAGGTTCCGGCCATGGAGGACATGGCGGGAGAGTTGCAGCAGGAGGTGTTTCAGAGGAGACTGCGCGAAGCGATGAATGCGATGATCGAGGCGGCGGATATCGAGCGGTTCGATCCCGGCCCGATCGACCCGGCCATCGTGCGCGACGGAAGTCTGATCGGGCGTTAGGCATCTTGCAAAGGGGCTTTCGGCATGGGCAACAAGAACACAAAGGCGGCTTTGAAAAAGGCGCGCGAGAAGCTGACAAAGAAGGTCTCGAAGCTGAAGGCGGCGCTGCGCGACGTCCGGGCATCGGCCATGGACGCCGCGCCGTCACCGGCTTCGGCGAATAGAACGGCCGCGGCGGTGTCGCCGCTGGCGCCAAAGGGCGGGTTTCCCGACCTGCCGGTGATCGAGGGCGTGCGTTTTGCCGCAACTTCGGCGGGGGTGCGCTATGCCGGCCGCACCGACGTGATGCTGGCCGAAATCGCGCCCGGATCGACGGTGGCCGGCGTGTTCACCACCTCTGCCACGCGATCCGCCTCGGTGCTGGACTGCCAGGCCAAGATCGGTGGCAAGGGCAAGGGCGGGGCCGCGATCCTCGTCAATTCCGGCAATGCCAACGCTTTTACCGGGCGTGGCGGGCGTTGAGGCCGTGCAGGCCATCACCAGCCAGGCCGCCCGCGTGCTGGACATCGATGCGGCGCGCGTCTTCACCTCCTCGACCGGTGTGATCGGCGAGCCGCTGCCGCATGACCGGATCACCGCCAAGCTGGAAGAGCTGGTGGCAAACCTGTCGACCGATGCCATCGCCATGGCCGGCCGCGCGATCATGACGACCGACACCTTCCCGAAGGGCGCCGGCAAGACCGTCGAGATCGACGGCAAGCCGGTGAACATCGCCGGCATCGCCAAGGGCTCCGGCATGATCGCGCCGGACATGGCGACGATGCTGTCCTACATCTTCACCGACGCCCAGGTGCCGCCGGCGCGGCTGCAGTCCATGCTGGAAAAGTCGGTCAACCGACAGCTTCAACTGCATCACCGTCGACAGCGACACCTCGACCTCCGACAGCCTTGTGCTGGCCGCGACCGGTGCCGTCCGGCGTCGCCATCGGCGCACTGAACAGCGCCAGCGGCAAAGCGTTCCAGGCCGCGTTGGACGAGGTGATGCTCGATCTGGCGCATCAGGTCGTGCGCGACGGCGAGGGCGCCACGAAATTCGTCGAGATCGCGGTGACCGGGGCGGCCAGCGACACGGACGCACGCCGGGCCGCGCTGGCGATCGCCAATTCGCCGCTGGTCAAGACCGCGATCGCCGGACGAGGACGCGAACTGGGGCCGCGTCGTCATGGCGGTCGGCAAGTCCGGCGCACGGGCCGACCGCGACAAGCTGTCGATCCGGTTCGGCGACATCCTGGTGGCCGAGAATGGCTGGCGGGTCGGAAGGCTACAGCGAGGACGACGACGTCGGCCTACATGAAGGGGCAGGAGTTGAAGATCTCGGTCGATCTTGGCATCGGCAACGGCACCGCGACGGTCTGGACCTGCGACCTGACCCACGGCTACATCGACATCAACGCCGACTACCGGTCGTGAATACTGTCCTGGTCGCGGCGGTCGCGCTGATCGACCGGGATGGCCGGGTGCTGCTGGCGCAGCGCCCCGAGGGCAAGTCGATGGCCGGGCTGTGGGAGTTTCCCGGCGGCAAGGTCGAGCCCGGCGAAACCCCCGAGCACGCCCTGATCCGCGAACTGGAGGAGGAACTGGGCATCGACACCTGGGAAAGTTGCCTTGCGCCGCTGACCTTCGCCAGTCACAGCTACGACGACTTTCACCTGCTGATGCCGCTGTTCGCCTGCCGCAAATGGCAGGGAATCGCCCGCCCGCGCGAGGGCCAGGCGTTGAAATGGGTCGCCGTGCGCGACCTTGGCGCCTATCCGATGCCACCTGCGGATGTGCCGCTGATCCCCATCCTGCGCGACTGGTTGTAGCGGCCGACATGCCCACGCATTTTTCTGTGCATTGAATACAATGCATTGGACGGATTTCGCCAAATCCTAACGAAAATATGCCCGAAATTGGCTTGGTTTCGGTCTTGCGGGACGTATAGTCCGAGCCAAGGCTACTGCGAGCCACCGGGGAGATGTTCGCGCCATGATTAGAACCATCGTGATGGGCAGTTGCGTTCTAGTGCAGGGTATTTTTGTCAGACAGGCCGAAAACGGCCAGGTCGCCGTTCGGGTCGGTGACAAGATCTTCGCCGGGACGCCAGTGTCAAAAGCCGCCTGATCGGCCTTGATCCGGCTCTGGAATGTCTTCCAGCAGCTTGTCTGCCGCGTTCAGGACATCGGCATAGTTCCACGCTCCCGCGCGCTGTTTCGCCGCGATCAGCGTCGACTTGTGCGCACGCCGGAACTCCCCGAACGGGAATTTGTAGGCTTCCTTGGTATCGGTACCCGGGCCGGTATCCTCGGCCAGGTGCCAGGCGCCAAATCCGTCATAGCCGTCGCTGTCGATCTTGGCGTTCTCGGCCACGGCGTCGGCTTGCGCAGCACTCCAGTCCTAATGGATAACATAGCGATGCGGCGGCACCAGCTTGTGGGCATGTTCCAGCCCGGCATTGTTCAGTCTGATCGCCATTGCGCACCTCTTTTCCGGCAGGAAAACGCGCCAGACAGGGGGCGCGGTTCCGTCCGGACACGAAAAAGGGCCGCAGCTTGCGCGCGGCCCCGTTTGATAGCGGATCCCGGCGGTTCGGGAACGCTCACTTGAGCGACCGCTCGACCTCTTCCCGCTCGAAGATCTCGATGACGTCGCCTGCGCGGATGTCCTCGTAGTTCTCGAAGGCCATGCCGCATTCCTGGCCCGACTGGACTTCGGCGACTTCGTCCTTGAAGCGCTTCAGCGTCTTCAGCGTGCCTTCGTGGATCACCACGTCGTCGCGCAGCAGGCGCACACCGGCGGACCGGCGGGCGACGCCTTCGGTGACCAGACAGCCGGCGACCTTGCCGACGTTCGAGACCTTGAAGACCTCCTTGATCTGGCGTAGCCGATGAAGGTCTCGCGCACTTCGGCGACAGCAGGCCGGAGGCCGCCGCCTTCACGTCATCCACCAGGTCGTAGATCACCGAGTAGTAGCGGATCTCGACGCCCTTCTGGTTCGCGGTGTTCCGGGCCGAGGCATTGGCCCGCACGTTGAAGCCGATGACCGGCGCGCCGGACGCTTCGGCCAGGCCGATATCGGTTTCGGTGATCGCACCGACGCCGGAATGCAGCACCCGCACGCGCACCTCGTCGTTGCCGATCTTTTCCATCGCCTGAACGATGGCTTCGGCAGAGCCCTGCACGTCGGCCTTCACCAGAATCGGCAGTTCGCTGACGCTCTCGTCGGCCTTGGCCTTCGCCATCAGCTGTTCCAGCGTCGTGGCGGCACCCAGCCGCGGCGCGCTTGTCCTTGGCGGCCTGTTCGCGGTATTCGGCGATTTCGCGCGCCTGCGCCTCGGTTTCGACCACGTTCAGAACGTCGCCCGCCTCGGGCGTGCCGTTCAGGCCCAGCACCTCGACCGGAACCGACGGCCCGGCTTCGTTCGACGCGGTCGCCCTTGTCGTCGATCAGCGCGCGGACCTTGCCCCACTGTTCGCCGACGACAAAGATGTCGCCCTGCCGCAGGGTGCCGTTCTGCACCAGAACGGTCGCGACGGGGCCGCGGCCCACGTCAAGCTGCGCCTCGATCACCGCGCCGGAGGCGGCGCGATCGGGGTTGGCCTTGAGTTCCAGGATTTCCGCCTGCAGCGCGATGGCTTCGAGCAGTTGATCCAGACCCTGCCCGGTGATCGCCGACACCTCGACGTCCTGCACGTCGCCGGACATCTTCTCGACCACGACTTCGTGCTGCAGCAGGTCGGTGCGCACCTTGTCGGGGTTGGCGTCGGGCTTGTCGATCTTGTTGATCGCCACGATCATCGGCACCTTGGCCGCCTTGGCGTGGTTGATCGCCTCGACCGTCTGCGGCATCACCGCGTCGTCGGCCGCAACCACCAGCACGACGATATCGGTCACCTGCGCGCCGCGCGCGCGCATCGAGGTGAACGCCGCGTGGCCCGGCGTGTCGAGGAAGGTCAGCTCTGACCGCTGTCGGTTCGCACCTGATAGGCACCGATATGCTGGGTGATGCCACCGGCTTCGCCCGACAACGACCTTGGTCTTGCGGATCGCGTCCAGCAGCGAGGTCTTGCCGTGGTCGACGTGGCCCATGATGGTGATGACCGGCGGGCGCGGCTTCAGGTCTTCGTCCTTGTCATCGACCGCATCGATCACCTGTTCGACATCGGCATCCGACACGCGGACGACGCGGTGGCCGAATTCCTCGATGATCAGTTCGGCAGTATCCGCGTCGATCGACTGGTTCTGCGTCACCATCATGCCGTTGTTCATCAGCGCCTTGACGACGTCGGCGACGCGTTCGGCCATCCGGTTGGCCAGTTCGCTGACCACGATCGTTTCGGGCAGCTGCACGTCGCGCACGACCTTTTCGCGGTCTCGGGTGCCGCCCATGGCCTTCTGACGCGCGCGCTCCTGCTTGCGCTTCATCGCGGCCATCGAGCGCTGACGCCCGCCTTCGCCGCCCGCAAGCGCCTGGTTCAGCGTCAGCTTGCCGGAGCGGCGGCCGTCGTCGCGCCCGACCTTGCGGCTTGGCTTCGCGTTCGCGCTGGTCGCGTTCGCGGTCGGCCTTGCGCGGGGCCGAGCGCCGGCTTGGCGCGCGGCACCGCGCGCGTCGGCGGGTTCCGCCGGCGCGGCGGCGGCCGGGTCGGCGGCGCGTGCCTTGCGCGGCGGCCTCTTCGGCGACGCTTGGCGCTCTTCTTCCTCGGCCTTCGCCTTCAGCGCCTCTTCGCGCTCGCGCTCTTCGCGTTCCTTGGCCTCGATCTCGGCACGGCGGCGCTCGCGCTCTTCGGCGCGGGCCTTCTCTTCGGCCTCGCGCTGTTCGGCCTCTTCGGACTCGCGCGCCTTGGCGGCGGCAAGCGCCTTCATGCGGCGCTCCAGCTCGGCATCGCTGATGCCGGCGGGACGCTTGCGACGGATCGCCGCCAGCGGCGGCCGCGGATTCCGGTCGCGCCGCCGGCTTCGGCCGCACCGGGCTTGGGCACGACAACGCGCTTGCGCTTCGTTTCCACCACGACGTTCTTCGTCCGCCCATGGCTGAAGCTTTGCTTCACGTTGCCCCGAACGGGGGCCGCCACGCAGGCCAAGAGTTTTTTTGCCGTCAGTGTATCGCTCATGTGGTCTTCGTATCCTTTCCGGCGGCCGTTTCCACCGCCGTCCTTCGCGCAGGCCCGTTAGCCGCGAGGCTTCCTCTACAACACGTTGCGTGAGTCCGCCAGCCGCAAGCGCGCCATGTATCACATGTTCGCGCCCGAATGCCAAACCCAATTCTGCCGCGGTCAAGACACCGATATAACGTGCCTTTTCCCGGCGGCGTGCTCAGTTTCGACTTGCCCCGCCCGGACCCGTCCGAGGCCTGGATCAGGACCGCGCGCCTCTTCGTTCATCAGCCAGGCCTTGACCTTTTCGTAGCCGGCCACCGCCCGCCCCGCCTTGCGCGCCAGCGAGATCAGATCGACCACGCGCCGCGCCAGCAGCCGCTCGACCTCGTCGACCAGCGTCGTCCGGCACCGTGACCGGCTGCTTGGCGGCGCGGGCGAAAAGCTTCTTCTTCACCGCCTTTTCCAGCGCCGCGCGGTCCGCTGACACCCAGATGCCCCGTCCCGGCAGCTTTCCCAGGATGTCCGGGCACGATCTGCGCCGTCCGGGCCAACCACGAAACGGATCAGCCCGGCCTTCGGGCTGCACCTCGCCGGTGGCGATGCAGCGCCGTTCCGGGCTCTGTCCTGTTCCTTGGTGCGACCACCGCGCGTCATGGGCGTGTCCCGAGGCCTGAGATCAGGCCTCGGCCTCCTCTGTCGGCTTCGTCTTCGCCGTCGCTTCCTCGTCCTCGGACACCAGATCGGCCGGATCGACCCAGCCCAGCAGGATGCGCGCGGTCATCACCATGTTCTGCGCTTCTTCCAGGCTGACACGTCGAATTTCTCCAGCACGCCGTCGTCCTTGACCCGCTCGCCGTCCACCGTGGTCCAGCCGCCGGCCAGTTCCCAGTCGGCGCAGGTGGCGAAGTCTTCCAGCGTCTTGACGTCGTCCTCGCGCCAGCGCCTCGATCATCTGCGGGGTCAGGCCCTCGAAGTTGACCAGGCTGTCCTCGACACCCAGTTCGCGGGCATGATCCAGCGCCTTGCTTGTTCTGCGCTTCGATGTAGTCGCGGGCACGGGCCTGCAGTTCCTCGGCGGTGCTCCTCGTCGACGCCGTCGATGACCAGTCAGTTCGTCAAGCTCGACATAGGCGACTTCTTCGAGGTTGGTGAAGCCTTCGGAGACCAGCAGCTGGGCAAAGAATTCGTCCAGATCGAGCGCTGTCCATGAACAGCTTGGTGCGCTCGGCGAATTCGGCCTGACGGCGTTCGCTTTCCTCGTCCTCGGTCATGATGTCGATGTCGAGACCGGTCAGCTGGACGGCCAGCCGCACGTTCTGGCCGCGACGACCGATGGCCAGCGACAGCTGCTCGTCCGGCACCACGACCTCGATCTTGCCGGCTTCTTCGTCCAGAACCACCTTGGAGACCTCGGCGGGCTGCAGCGCGTTCACCAGGAAGGTCGGCGGATCCTCGTTCCACGGGATGATGTCGATCTTTTCGCCCTGAAGCTCGTTCACGACGGCCTGCACGCGGCTGCCGCGCATACCGACGCAGGCACCGACCGGGTCGATCGAGTTGTCATAGGAAATCACGGCGATCTTGGCGCGCGAACCGGGATCGCGGGCCACGGCCTTGATCTCGATGATGCCGTCGTAGATTTCCGGCACTTCCATCTTGAACAGCTCGGCCATGAACTGCGGCGCGGTGCGGCGACAGGAAGATCTGCGGGCCGCGCGGCTCGCGGCGCACGTCCTTGATGTAGCAGCGGATGCGGTCGTTCGGGCGATAGCTTTCGCGGCCGATCTTTTCGTTGCGGCGCAGGATCGCCTCGCCCGCGGCCCACGTCGACGATGACGTTGCCGTATTCCTCGCGCTTGACCAGCGCCGTTGATGATCGTGCCGGCGCGGTCCTTGAATTCTTCGAACTGGCGGTCACGCTCGGCTTCGCGGACCTTCTGCAGGATCACCTGCTTGGCCGACTGCGCGGCGATCCGGCCCATTTCGACCGGCGGCACCTCTTCGACGAATGTGTCGCCGACCTTGGGGTCGTCCAGGTACTGCTTGGCCTGCTCGACGGTCAGTTCGGCCTGGTAGTTCTCCAGCTCTTCGTCCGTCGACCACGGTGCGCACGCGGGTGAACGTCGCCTTGCCGGTCTTGCGGTCGATGTGCGACGCGAATGTCCATTTCGGCGCCGTAGCGGGACTTGGCCGCCCGGGCGAGGCTTTCTTCCATCGCCTCGACCACCAGCCCGGGGTCGATCATCTTTTCGCGCGCCACGGCCTCGGCGGTTTGCAGCAGTTCAAGCTGGTTTGCAGAGGTAATCGCCATGTCTCGTTAGTCCTTCGTCGGAGACGCGCGTCGTCTTCGCTGTCGATGATGGTTTCAATCTCGTCGAATTGCGTCTTCGTCGATCTCGCCGGCATCCTTGCGCGCGCGCAGCACTTCGCGGATCAGCTCGTCGGTCAGCACCAGCTTGGCATCCGTCAGCCAGTCGAATTTCAGCCCGATGGTGCCTTCCGTCGATCTTGATCAGCACCTCGTCGCCCTCGGTGCCCGGCCAGCTCGCCCTTGAACCGGCGGCGGCCGTCGATCAGCTCGTCGGTTTCGAGCTTGGCCTCGTAGCCCTCCCAGACGTCGAAATCCTTCAGCCGGGTCAGCGGCCGGTCGATGCCGGGGCTGGACACCTCAAGCGTATAGGCATCCTCGATCGGGTCCTCGACATCCAGCACCGCGCTGACGGCGGTCGAGATCGCGGCGCATTCATCGACCTCGATCCCGCCTTCGGGGCGTTCGGCCATGATCTGCAGGGTCTGCGTCTTGCCCGCCATCAGCCGCACGCGCACCAGTTCGAACCCCATGTCCTCGATGACCGGGGTGATGATCTCGGCCATGCGGCGGTCGATGGCTGGCTTTGGCGATCAGGTCGCATCATTGGTTCCAGACACAAAAAAACGGGCGCGCGGCCCGTTGATCTTTCCCGGTGGAGCCTCGGGGGTGGAAGCCGAGCGCGCCGCTGTTGAAGGGGATATAGGCGCGAATCTCTGGGATCGCAAGAGAGATCGGCAAGCCTAACTTTTTTGGCGACTGTCCGAACCGCGAGGTCAGTCCGCAACCCATCCCGCATCGCGATGCGAGCCGTCGCAATAGGGCTTGTTGCCCGACAGACCGCAGCGGCAGAGGACGTATTTTTCATTCGTTGCCCCCTCGCCCGCCGGAATCGGCGTTGACCTGCGGACCGGCGATCCAGTACGGGCCGTTCCTGGATACCGTGATCTCGGCGCCTTCGGGCAGAAGGTGGCCGTGGTCTGCAAGCTGCAGGGCGCCTGACGGGCAGGCGCGGACGACGGTTTCGATGTCTGCCATGACTGCCTTCGTCGGGCTGCACCCAGGGACGCTTCGTCGCGTCGAAGACATGCGGGGCCAGGCGGTTGCATTCGGCGGCGTGGCTGCAGATGCGCGGGTTGTAAAGCACCGTCGCCTCTGCCCCCTTGTAGGGCAGCAATACGTCCTTGCCGGCGGGCGTGCCGCCGCGGCTTTGAAAGCCGTTCGACTTGTGGCTGCCGTCGCAGAACGGCTTGTTCCCGGACCCGCCGCAGCGGCAGAGCGCCATGACCGGCTTGACCTCTATCGCCGCGCCGTCGGGGCCGGTCATCCGGGTGATGCCCTTGACCACCAGCGGCCCGTTTTCGCGTTCCTCGATCACCGCGCGATCCGACATGCCGCGTCTCCTGTTTGCCTTGAAACGAAAACGCCCCGCCGTTCGGCAGGGCGTTCCCATGGGATATTCGGCTTTGGCTTACGCCATCCACCAACGCTCGGACATCCGGGCGTTGTCCATCTGCCAGAGGTTGCCGATGGTGTCGGGCGTGGCCAGCTTGGTGCTGATCGCCTGCACGTAGTTGGCGAACATCGGAATGATGACGCCGCCCTCGTCGCGCAGGATCATCTGCATCTCGTGGTACATCTCGCGCCGCTTGTCGCTGTCCAGTTCGGCACGGGCGGTGAGCAGCAGTTCCTGGAAACGGGCGCTGTCGTCGTTGTCCCACTGGCTGTCGTTCCACGGCACACCGGCCTCGTAGGCGGTCGAGAACATCCAGTCCTCGGTGGCGCGACCCGACCAGTAGCAGGCGCAGAACGGCTTTTTCAGCCAGACGTTCGACCAGTAGCCATCGGCCGGTTCCTGCACCACGTTGATGTTGATGCCCGCCGCCTCGGCCGAGGCCTGGAACAGCTGCGCGGCATCCACCGCGCCCTCGAACGCCGCGTTCGAGGCCGACAGGTCGATGTCGAGCGAATCGAGCCCGGCCTCTTTCAGGTAGAACTTGGCCTTGTCGGGATCGTAGGCTCAGCTGCTCCATGTCGCCCGCGTAGTACTGGTTGGCGGGGCCGATCGGCGTGTCGTTGCCGACGCGACCGTGACCCAGCAGGATCTTGTCGACCATTTCCTGACGGTTGATCGCGTATTTCAGCGCCTGGCGCACGTTGCACGTCGTCGAACGGCGCGACGTTGGTCAGCATCGGGAAGGTGTAGTGCTGGTTGCCGGTCACCTCCTGGATGGTGACATTCGGGTTGGCCTTCAGCAGCGCCTCGGTCTTGAAGTCGATGCGGTTGATCGCGTCGACCTGACCGGTCAGCAGCGCGTTCATCCGGGCGGTGTTGTCGTTGATCGCGATATACTCGATCTCGTCGAACCAGCCGCGTTCGCCGTCCTTGTAGTGGCTGTCGACGCGGGTGCCGACGATGCGCACACCGGGATCGAAGGCCGAGACCTTGTAAAGGCCGGTGCCGATGCCGTTGGCGATGGCTTCTTCGATCTGGCCCGCCGGGAACATCAGAATGTGATAGTCCGACATCAGGTACGGGAAGTCGGCATTGCCGGCCTCCAGCGTGAACTGCACCTGGTGGTCGGTGATCTTCTTCATCTCGGTGATCGCCGAGACGATCGGCTTGGCCGCCGATTTCGCGCCTTCGGCGGTGTGCATGTTGCAGCGAGGCGATGACGTCGTCGGCGCCGAAGGCCTTGCCGTTGTGGAACGTCACGCCCTGGCGCAGGTTGAATGTCCAGGTCTTGGCGTCGGCTGACGCCTCCCAGCTTTCGGCCAGTTCGCCGATCAGCGAGCCGTCGGCGGCAACTTCGGTCAGCTGTCGAACACCGTGCCGCTGGCCGCGGCGATCATGAAGATGTCGGAATGCGTCCGGCCGTCCCAGCTGTCCGAGGTGTTGGCGCCGCCAAGGCCCGCAGTCAGCTTGCCGCCGCGCTTGGGCGTGGCGTGGCTGGCGGCGAAGGCCTGCGGTCCAAGCGCGCCAAGCACACCGGCAGCGGCGCCTGTCTTCAAAAGTCCGCGTCTGCTGAGTTTCGTCATGATGGTCTCTCCCGTTGGTTTTTTTGTCGTGGCGGCCGCGGTGCTTTCCCGCCATCGGTTATGGTGATTCGCGTCACATCTTATCAACTGCGGCGTCGCCGATGTTATCAACTCCGCGTTCAGCCAGCAGGTTGGTCAGCCAGTCCGGGTCCATCTCGGGCACCGAGCTGAGCAGCAGGTCGGTGTAGGGATGGTGCGGCGGGCGGAACATTTCCTTCTTCGGTCCCTGCTCGACCACCTCGCCCGTCTTTCATCACGACCACCTCGTCGGCGATCGAGCGCACGGTGGCCAGATCGTGGGTGATGAACATGTAGCTGAGGCCAAGTTCGTCCTGCAAACGGGCCAGCAGCCGCAGGATGCCCTCGGCGACCAGCTGGTCCAGCGCGCTTGTCACCTCGTCGCAGATGATGAACTTGGGCTCCGCCGCCAGCGCGCGGGCGATGCCGATGCGCTGTTTCTGGCCGCCCGACAAGCTCTGACGGCAGGCGGTCGATGTACTGTTCCGGCTCCAGCTCGATCTCGTTCAGCAACTCGCGCACGCGCTCGCGCTTCGCCTTGCCGCGTCAGCCCCATGTAGAACTGCACCGGCCGGCCGATGATCTCGCCGATGGTCTTGCGCGGGTTCAGCGCGGTGTCGGCCATCTGGTAGATCATCTGCGCCTGGCGCAGCTGATCCTTGCTGCGCTTGCGGTAGTCGCCGGCATCGGCTCGCCGTCGAACTCGATCATGACCCTCGCGCGGCGGCAGCAGCCCGGTGATGCACGCGCGCCGCGGTGGATTTGCCCGATCCCGATTCGCCGACGACCGCCACGGTGCGGCCCGCGTGGATGTCGAAGCTGACGTCGTGCAGCACCTTCACCTTGCCGTAGGCGGCGGTGACGTTCTTGACCCGGACGACACGGCACCGCGGCTTCGGCGCACGGGCGGCTTGGTCGGGCGCTGGAAGCTGCGCACCGCCCAGAGGCTTTTGGTGTAGTCCTCTTTCGGCGACGGACAGCATCGTGCGGGTGTCGGCCTCCTCGACCTCGTCGCCCTTCAGCAGCACCTTGATGCGGTCGGCCATCTGCGCCACGACGGCCAGGTCGTGGGTGATGTAGATCGCGGCCGTGTCGAACTGTTCGACGATGTCGCGGATGCTGGCCAGCACCTCGATCTGGGTGGTCACGTCCAGCGCGGTGGTCGGTTCGTCGAAGATGATCAGGTCGGGGCGGCAGGACATCGCCATCGCCGTCATCGCGCGCTGCAACTGACCGCCCGAGACCTGGTGCGGATAGCGAAAGCCGATTTCTTCGGGATCGGGCAGACGCAGCTTGTCGTAAAGCTCCATCGCGTCGCGCTTCGCTGTCGATGCGGCTGGCATGACGCCGTGCTGCACCGGCGCCTCGGTATGCTGGTCGATCAGCTTGTGCGCCGGGTTGAAGCTGGCCGCCGCCGACTGCGCCACATAGGCGATGCGCTTGCCCAGAAGCTCGCGCTTGACCGCGGCCGAGGCGTTGATCAGGTCGATGCCGTCAAAGATCGACCTGGCCCTTGCTGATCCGCACGCCGTCGCGGGTAAAGCCCATCGCGGCCAGGCCCAGGGTCGACTTGCCCGCGCCGGATTCGCCGATCAGCCCCAGCACCTCGCCCTTGCGCAGATCGAGATCTGACGCCCTTGATGATCGGGATCCAGGTCTCGTCGCTGCGCCCCTCGAGCTCCAGATCGCGGATTTTCACGAGGATGTCGCGTTCGGCCATCGGCTACTCCTTCAGCCCCGACGACTTGTGCAGCATCCAGTCGACCACGAAGTTCACCGCCACGGTCAGCAGCGCAATCGCGCCCGCCGCCAGCAACGGCGTGATCGCGGCCTGCGGCGCGAAGGGCGCAAAGTTGATGAAGGCGGCCATGTCGCGCACCATGGTGCCCCAGTCGGCCAGCGGCGGCTGGATGCCGACACCCAGGAACGACAGCGCGGCGATGGTCAGGAACACGAAGCAGAAGCGCAGGCCGAATTCGGCCAGCAAGCGGCGCGGTGGCGTTGGGCAGGATTTCCTTGAAGATCAGGTAGGTCAGCCCTTCGCCGCGCAGCTTGGCGGCCTCGATATAGTCCATCACCACGATGTTCATGCCGACGGCGCGCGCCAGCCGGAACACGCGGGTGCTGTCGATCACCGCGATGATCACCACCATGAACACGGTCAGCGGAATGCCGAGGCGCGGCGCCCAGACCGACGCGATGGT
This sequence comes from uncultured Alphaproteobacteria bacterium, assembly GCA_963768205.1. GTDB lineage: Bacteria > Pseudomonadota > Alphaproteobacteria > Rhodobacterales > Rhodobacteraceae > JAHELH01. Next base: position 90,287 of record CAVYHB010000002.1, read on the forward strand.
CATCAGCAGCAGCGCGAAGATCAGCGACGGGATCGCCATCAGCACGTCGACCGCGCGGCTGAGCAACTGGTCGAGCCAGCCGCCCAGCGTCGCCGCCAGAAAGCCCAGCGTGCCGCCGAGGAAGAACGCCAGCAGCGTCGTGGCAAAGGCGATGCCGACGGTGTTCTGCGCGCCATAGATCAGGCGGCTCAGGATATCGCGGCCGATCTGGTCGGTGCCCAGCGGAAATTCCGGGTTGCCGCCCAGCGCCGGGTTACCGCCGGGGATGATATTGGCCGCGCCAAGGATCTCTTCCTGCCCGTAGGGCGCGATGACCGCGGCGAAGATCGCGACGATGGCATAGACCAGGATAACGCACAGCCCGAAGGACGCGGTCAGCGGCATCGAGCGGAACATCTTCTTGCTCCAACCTGTGCCGATGCGCTTACCGGCCTCCTTGAACGCGAACCCGATGGCGGCGGCGATCAGCAGGCCCTGAATCGCCCAGCGGAAGAAGATCACGCTGGCGCGCGGCGTTCCGGCCTCGTTGACGACAGGCTGGAAATAGAACCAGACCGAAGCGACAACAGCGACCACCGCCAAGCACATAGCCGAAGGCCACGCCGTAGGGCATGTCGCGGAACCGGGGCGCATTGCTGGTCAGACGCTGGCCAAGGTAGCGGAACAGCCAGCCCAGCCCGGCGATCAGCGCGAGGAACAGGATGATGTTCCGGATGCCGGTACGACCGCCGATGAACGCGCTCCACAATAGTGTCACGACCGCAACGGTCAGAACCGCCAGCAGCGACGCCAGGAACAGCGGCATCTCGTCGAAGGTCTCGCCCCGCGTGTCGAAGGCGCTGCCGATACCGCGGAACAGGAACCCGGCGAAGGTGAACAACGCCAAAATCGCCAGCACAACGGCGAAGACGCCGAAAGCCTCGATCAGGTCGCCGAAGACGTTGTCATAGGGGCTATCGAAAAGGTTCATTTCGGATGCCTCAGACGCGGGTTCGACAGGATCGACAGGATGTCCGCCATCAGGTTCAGCAGGATATAGGCGGCGGCAAAGATCAGGCAGCAGGCCTGCACCACCGGGATGTCGCGGATCTTGACGCTGTCGACGAACAGCTGGCCGATGCCGGGATAGACGAACACCACCTCGACCACGACGACGCCGGTGATCAGATAGGCCAGGTTCAGCGCGATCACGTTGATGATCGGCGCCAGCGCATTGGGCAGCGCATGGTGCACGATGACGCGCATCGGGCTGATGCCCTTCAGCCGCGCCATCTCGATGTAGGGGCTGGCCAGCAGGTTGATGATCGCCGCGCGGGTCATCCGCATCATGTGCGCGGTGACGACCAGCGTCAGCGTCAGCGCCGGCAGCAGCGTCTTTTCCAGCCGTTCGCCAAAACGACATGCCGTCAAAGATGTTCGACAGCGACGGCAGGATCGGGTTCAGCACCGCCAGGAACAGGATCAGGATATAGGCCAGAAAGAATTCGGGGCTGGAAATCGACGTCAGGGTGAAGATGTTGGCCGCCCGGTCGAAGACCGAGTTGCGGTACAGCGCCGCCAGAACGCCCAGAAACAGCGACATCGGCACCGCGATCGCGGCCGTGACGCCGGCCAGGAACATCGTGTTGCGGAAACCGCGGCGCGATCTGTTGGCCACCGACGGTCACGCTATCGCCGGCGTCGGCGCCGACAAAGCTGGCAAAGTTCGCCTGCGCAAAGCTGGATGCCCAGATCGCCCTGCAGCGCCCCGGCCAGCCAATCGAAATACCGCACGATCAGCGGCTGGTCGAGGCCAAGATCCCTGCGGATCGCCTCGACCGCCTCGGGCGTGGCGCCCTGGCCCAGGATCGCCTGCGGCGAAGTCGCCCGGCAGCAGGTTGACCGCGGTGAAGATGACGATGGACACGACCAGTAGCGTCAGCAGACCCAAGCACCAATCGTTGCAGGATGATCCGCGCAACTGATCCCAAAACGTAGCATCCCCTTCGTGCCGTAAGCAGCGCGGACACGTTAGCGCCTGTCTGTCACATGTAAAGCCTTGATCCGAACCGCGTCTCGATCCGTCAGCCCGCAAGCACCTGAATCGCCGGATCGCGGTGCAGCCTGTCCATCGCGCGCACCAGCTCGGCGCTGATCCCCGGTTCGGACAGCGCGTGCCCGGCCTTGCGGACCATCCGCAGGTCGGACTTCGGCCCAGGCCTTGTGCCAGCGCATAGGCCGAGGCGGGCGGGCAGATCATGTCATAGCGCCCCTGAACGATGACGCCGGGAATGTCCGCAAGATCGTCGGCCATGTTGCCAGGATCTGCCCGTCCTCGCTCAAGAAACCCGGCGTTGGTGAAATAGTGGTTTTCCAGCCGCGCAAAGGCGCGCGCGTATTCCGCCGGGCTTTCGCCGCCCGGGCCGCTCGTTGTCGATCGAGGCCAGCGCGTTTTCCCACGCCGCCCAGGCCCGCGCAAACCGGGTTTCCGGTCATCAGATCGCCGGAAAACAGCCGCCGGTGATAGGCGGCGATCAGGTCGTCGCGCTCATCTTCGGGGATCAGGCCGGCGAACCGCGCCCACAGGTCGGGCCAGAATTGCCCGGCGCCGCCGCCATAGAACCAGTCCAGCTCGGCCTGGGTCATCAGGAAGACGCCGCGCAGGATCAGGTGCGCGCACGCGGTCGGGATGGGTCTGCGCATAGATCAGCGCCAGCGTCGCGCCCCAGCTGCCGCCGAAGACCATCCAGCGGTCGATGCCGAGCGCCGTCGCGGATCGCCTCGATATCGGCGACCAGATGCCAGGTGGTGTTGGCCTCGACGCTGGCATGCGGCCGCGACCGCCCGCAGCCGCGCTGATCGAACAGCACGATGCGGTAGACTGCGCGGGATCGAAATAGCGCCGCATCGCCGGGCTGCACCCGCCGCCCGGCCCGCCATGCAGCACGACCACCGGGATGCCCTGCGGGATTGCCGCATTGCTCGACATAGATCGCGGTGACCGTCGCCCACGTCCATCATCCGCTGATCGAACGGGTCGATCGGCGGATAAAGATACTGCACTGCGCGCTTTTGGTCCGCGACCTTGTCCATAATCGATCCTATATAGCGTTCGGAAACGCCCCGCCACGGGGCGAAAGTCGGAAATGTTCACGAAGGCAGATGCCATGCAGACGACCGTCGACCCCGGCGAGATCGCCAAGTTCGAGGCGATGGCCGCCGAATGGTGGGATCCGAACGGCAAGTTCAAGCCGCTGCACATGCTGAACCCCTGCCGGCTGGACTACATCACCCGCCAGATCGCCGCCGAGTTCGACCGCGATCTGACCGACGCCGCTGCCGTTCAAGGGCCTGCGCATTCTCGATATCGGCTGCGGCGGCGGCCTGCTGTCCGAACCGATGGCGCGGCTGGGCGCCGACGTGGTCGGCGCCGATGCCGCCGAACGCAACATCCCCGTCGCGCAGGTCCATGCCGAGCAGTCCGGGCTCGACATCGACTATCGCCACACCACCGCCGAGGCGATGGCCGCGGCGGGCGAGCAGTTCGACGTGGTGCTGAACATGGAAGTGGTCGAACATGTCGCCGATCCGCTGGCCTATCTGACCGCCTGCCAGCAGCTTGCTGAAACCCGGCGGGCTGCATGATCTGTTCGACCCTCAACCGCAATCCCGAAAAGCTTCGCGATGGCGATCATCGGCGCCGAACACGTGATGCGCTGGCTGCCGAAGGGCACGCATGACTGGTCCAAGTTCATCACCCCGGACGAGCTTTTCGACCTGCTGCGCCAGGCCGGGCTGGACCCGGTGGATCGCAAGGGGTTCGTGTTCAACCCGCTGAGCTGGTCGCTGGCGATCTCGGACCGCGACCTGTCGGTGAACTACGTGACGGCCAGTCTCAAACCCGCCTAGGTCGTTCGCTGTCCAACCGCTCGCCGCACATTCGCGCAGCACCGGCAGCGCGGCGCGCACCTTGTCCGCCCCGATCAGCCCTGACCACTTCGGCGATGATCGGCGCTGATCGCCGCAATGGCCGCGTCGCGCGCGGCGCGGCCCGCGGGGCTGATCGCCACGAACTTGCGCCGCGCATCGTCCCAGTCGGGGCGGATATGGACGTAGCCGGCCCATTCCAGCTTGCCCAGCGTGTTGGTCATCGCGCCGCGGGTGACATGAAACGCCCGGGCCAGCTGCGCCGGGGTACGTTCTCGGCCGGGCCGCGGCCAGATGATTGAGCACGGAAAAATGGCTAAGCTCCATGCCCTTCGGCAGCACCCGGCTCAGCCGGTTGCGCGCCAGCTGGTCCGCCATGAAGATCTCGCTGAACAGCGCCGCCGACAGCGAATCGGTCGGCTCCACCATCAGGGGCCGTCGAACGGTCGGTCGTGCGACAGCGACGGCACCCGCGCCGCGCGCCTCGTCGACCTGCCCCAGGTCGAGATCGACATAGGTGACCCCCGGCTCCGTCCCGCCATCCGGCAAGAACCTCGCCCCAGGGCGACACGGCCAGCGAATGCCCATAGGTTTCGCGCGCCTTGCCCCGGCTGGCGGCGTGGCGGCCGCATCTGCGCCGGGGCCAGCACGAAGCAGCCGGTTTCGATGGCGCGCGCGCGCAACAGGGTTTCCCAATGCGCCGCGCCGGTCACCGGCGAAAACGCCGCCGGAACCGTCAGGATCTCCGCCCCGGCCTTGGCCAACGCGCGGTAGAGTGCGGGAAACCGCATGTCGTAGCAGATCGTCAGGCCGATCCTGCCGAACGGCGTTTCGGCCAGAACCGCTCGGTCGCCGGGGCGGTAGCCGCCGATTCGCGGTAGGTCTCGCCCTCGTCGACCTGCACGTCGAACATGTGGATCTTGTCGTAGCGCGCGGCAATCCCGCCGTCGGGCGCGATCAGGAAGGACCGGTTGGCAAAGCGCCCGTCGGCGGTCGTCGGTCTTCAGCGCGAGCGACCCGATCAGCAGCCAGATGCCCAGCTGCGCCGCCGCTTCGCGCAGGCCGGCCAGGGTCGTGTCATCCGCCTCGGGCTGCAGCACGACGTTCTGATGGCTGCGACTGGTCGAGACGCAGTTCGTCACTTCGGGCGTCAGGACGAATCCGGCACCCGCGCCTGCCGCCTCTGCCACCATGGCCTGCGACACGCGGCCAGGTTGGCCGTCCGGATCGTCGGACGACGGTGATCTGGACCAGCGCCGCGCTTCATCAGGCCGCCAGCAGCGGGTCCAGCTTGCCCGCGCGGTCCAGCGCGTACAGGTCGTCGCAGCCGCCGACATGGGTCTCGCCGACGAAGATCTGCGGCACGGTGCGGCCGCCATTGGCGCGCTGCATCATTTCCTGCCGCCGCGCCGGGTCGCGCGTAGACGTCGATCTCGGCAAAGCCGACGCCCTTCTCGGTCAGCAGCCGCTTGGCGGCATGGCAAAAGCCGCAGAACGGCGAGGTGTAGATTTCGACGGTTGCATGTCTGGTGATCCCGTTTTCAGCCGATGTCTAGGGATTTAGGCATCCTTTGCAACGCGCGCCAGTACCAGAACGTCGACCGCCGCGGCGCCCGCCGCAGGCACGCGTCGTCGCGGCGGCCAGCGTCGCACCCGAGGTCATCACGTCATCGACCAGCAGCACCGGCCGCCCGCCCAGCAGCCTCGACCGCGCCGCGTGATCGGCGCGATGCGCGCCGCTCAGGTTGGCGAACCGCTCTTCGCGGGTCATGCCGTCCAGCGACTGCGGTGGCGCGGGTGCGGCGCAACAGGTCGGGGATCAGCCTCATGGCGCGTGTCCCGCCGATCGCGTTCGCCAGCAGCGCCGACTGGTTGTAGCGCCGCCCCAGCAGGCGCAGCCAATGCAGCGGCACCGGCACGATCGACGGTGCCGTCCAGCAACAGCGGTGCCGCGGCACCGCGCCATCCAGTGCGCGGCGGGGCGCGCCAGGTCCTGCCGGTCGCCGTGCTTCAGCGCCAGCACCAGCTTGCGGCCCAGTGTCGCGATAGACCAGCGCCGCGCGCCCCCGCCGCCAGGGCCGGGTCAACGTCAGGCAGTCGTCGCAATGCTCTGGCTGGCCGGTCAGCTCTCCGGTCATCGGCACGCCGCAGGCGTCGCAGGCGAGACCGGTGATGAACGGCGTATCGCGCCAGCAGGCGCCGCAAAGGCCGAAATCGCTCTTCGACCAGCGCGCCGCAGCCGATGCATCGCGGCGGGAACAGCAGGTGCAGCACGCTTTGCAATTTCGCCGTCTCCCCCGTAGCAACCGCTAGGCTGACCAGGACGGCCCCGATGCAGCAACCGCCCGCCCTGACCGACCGCACCCGCCTGCCCGCAGCGCGCACCGCGCCGCGCGTCGGACGCGGCGCTGTTCCTGCAGAACGCGGCGGCCGCTGAGGTGCAGGATCGGCTGACCATGGTTAACAGGTCGTTTACGGCGCCGGCGGTGGTCACCCCATTTGCCGACATCTGGGCACAAACGACTGCCGAGTGCCACGATTGTGTCCGACAACGAAACACTGGAGCTTGAGGCCGCGCACGCATGATCTGGTGATTCACGCGCTTTGCCTGCATTGGGCGAACGATCCGGTCGGGCAATTGATCCAGTGCCGCCGCGCGCTGAAACCCGATGGCCTGTTCCTGGCGGCGCTTGTTCGGCGGTCAGACGCTGCACGAACTGCGCGCGGCGCTGGGGCAGGCCGAGGCCGAGGTCACCGGCGGCCTGTCGCCGCGCGTCGCGCCGATGGCCGAAATCCGCGATCTGGGCGCGCTGCTGCAACGCGCCGGGTTTGCGCTGCCGGTGGCCGACAGCCTGCCGCTGACCGGTCAGCTATGCCACGCCGCTGGCACCTGATGCACGACCTGCGCGCCATGGGCGAGACCAACGCGCTGGCCGCACGCCTGCGGCGCCCGACGCCGCCGCGCCGTCTGTCGACCGGGCCGCCAGCTCTACGATGCCGACGCTTTCGCGACGCAGGACGGCCGGATTCCGGCGACCTTCGAGACTGATCTTCCTGACCGGCTGGGCACCCGACGCCAGCCAGCCGCAACCGCTGCGCCCCGGATCGGCCACCGCGCGTCTGGCCGATGCGCTGGGCACCGACGAAACGCCGCTCGAAGTATTGACCCGGATTGCGAAATACGGTTATGTCGGCGCATGACACCGCACAGATCACGATCAGGACGCCGATGACATGCTGGACGCACACCAAACCCGCCGGGCCGCCCCGCCGCACGCGCCCGCCGACCACCCCGATCAATGCCGCCGCGAAGGTCGGCGTGCTGCTGGCCAACCTCGGCACGCCGGACGACTACGACTACTGGTCGATGCGCCGTTATCTGAACGAATTCCTGTCGGACCGGCGGGTGATCGACTACCGCCCGTGGCTCTGGCAGCCGCTGTTGCAGCTGATCATCCTGACCAAGCGGCCGTTCACCTCGCGGCGCGGCCTACAAGTCGATCTGGAACGAAGAGGCGGGCGAAAGCCCGCTGATGACGATCACCAAGGCCCAGACCGCCACGATCGCAAGGGCGATGCAGGACCGGTACGGCGACGAGGTCATGGTCGATTTCTGCATGCGCTACGGCAATCCGTCGACCAAATCCAAGGTCCGCGCGATGATCGATGCGGGCTGCCGCAAGATCCTGTTCTTCCCGCTTTATCCGCATTACGCGGGCGCCACCTCGGCCACCGCGAACGACGAGTTCTTCCGCGCGCTGATGAAGGAGAAATGGCAGCCGACGGTGCGCACCGTGCCACCCTATTTCGACCATCCCGCTCTATATCGAGGCGCTGGCCGCAGTCGGTCGAGACGTGCCTATGCGCAAGATGGAAACCAAGCCCGATATCCTGGTCTGTTCCTACCACGGCGTGCCGAAACGCTATCTGATGGAGGGTGACCCCTATCATTGCCAGTGCCAGAAGACGACGCGGCTGCTGAAAGAACGGCTGGGCTGGGACGATGACCGAGATCACGACGACCTTCCAGTCGCAGTTCGGCCCCGAGGAATGGCTGAAACCCTACACGGTCGAAGAAGTCGCGCGGCTGGCCGAAGGCCGGCAAGAAGCAACATCGCGGTATGCGCGCCCGCGTTTTCAGCCGATTGCATCGAGACGCTGGAAGAGATCAACGAAGAGATCCAGGAAAGCTTCGAAGAGGCGGGCGGCGAGAGCATTTCACCTACATTCCCTGCCTCAACGACGACGATGCGCATATCACGGCGCTGTGCGCAGGTGATCGAAGAGAACCTGCAGGGCTGGCTGGATCGAATAGAAAACGGCGGCGCCTTGCAGCACCGCCTTTTTCGATGTGTATCGAAGATCAGGCGCGCGATAGCAGCCCATTAGCTCTGCTCGACTTAGTTCGACGCAGCAGCCGCGGCGACGATCGCGATCAGCAGCAGCGGAACGACCAGGCCAGCCGACGAAGAAGCCTGCGGCTTCTTCGACGACGATCTCGGGCTCGATGATCGGCTCTGACATAGCTGCCGGCAAAGGCGGGTCGCAAGCAGCGGCGGTCAGAGCAGCAGCGAGAGCGAGTTTCTTCATGGTATCCTCCAGATATTTGCCAGTCTGGCAAAAACTATAGTACGACGTAGGACCCAAGACTGTACCTCGTATGACTTCTAAGCAGCTATTGCTTGGCAAATGCAAACCCATCTTGTGATGTATTGCCAAGCGCAATTCGCCGCAATGTCGTCAAATTAGCAACACCTGTGTGCCCACCTTCGTCAGCGCGAACAGTTCTGCGATATGCTCGTTGTAAAGGCCGATGCAGCCGTTCGACGACCGCCGCCCGATCTTGCGCGTGTCGTGGGTGCCGTGGATGCGGTAATACGTCCAGCTGAGATACAGCGCGTGAGTGCCCAGCGGATTGTCGGGACCGGGGCCGACATAGTCCGGCCATTCGGGATTGCGCTTCAGCATCGACGGGTCGGGCGCCAGTCCGGGCCGACGACCTTCTGGATGACGCTGGTGCGGCCACGGCGGGTCAGTTCCTCGGTCAGCGGGACGGACGTCGGGTAGAGCTTGTAGAGCTGACCGGTCCTCGGACCAGTAGTGCAGCGCCCGCGAGGTCGTATCGACCAGAATCGCGCCGTTGTTCAGGTTGTCGAAATAGGGTTGCCAGTCCAGCGAGCGGAAGCTGGAGATGTTGCGCCGCACGACGGTCTCGAGACTTCGCGCTCGATCTCGGTGGAATTCGGCGTCGCGGTCTGCGCCAAGCGCGGGCGGCCAGCCCGCCCAGCGCCGCAGCACTGGTGCCCAGGAACAGGCGCCGGTTCAGCTTTGGTTTCGGATTGTCGTGACATCGTCATTCTCCACGCGTTGGTCTTCGTGCCCGGCCCATATCATATGGCTGGAAAGCCGCAGTCGCAAATCAAACCAGCGTTATGTTGCCCAGACGGCGGGGATGGGTTTGAATACCGCCAGTGTTGCAGGTAGTTGTGCGCCCGATGAGGTCCAGGGGTGGTAACCGAATGAAGCGTCTTCTGATCCTGTTGCTTGGCGGCGCCTTTGCTGCTGTCGGCCTGTGCACGCTCACCCACGGTCGTCACGGTCCGACGGCAACCGGTCGCGCCAAGCTTTATCGAATCGGCTCGGGCGATACCGCTCGCATCCAGTTCCGGATGCTCGATTCGGTCAACGCGCTGCGCCAGGCCGCCGGCGTGCCGCCGGTCGAGCTTGAACGCGCAACTGAACGCCGCCGCCGCGACCCATTCGCGCGACATGTCGGTGCAGAACCGGCCCTGGCATTTCGGCTCTGACGGGTCGTCGCCGATCGAGCGGGTGCGCGCGGTCGGGCTATCCACAGACGATGCTGGGCGAAAACATCTCGGAAACCTTCGAAACCGAGCTGGAAACCCTGGCCGCCTGGATGGACGAGCCCGACACCCGCGACGTGATTCTCGAACGCCGCGCCAGCGACATGGGGTTTGCCTGGTTTCAGGAAACCAGCGGCAAGATCTGGTGGACGCTGATCATGGGCGGCGGCGGCGCGCCGATCAGACCGCAATCGAGCCCGTCGGCGTCGCTGCCTCAGGGGTAGATGTCGACCGGGGTGCCGTCCTTGACCATCGCATAGATCTCTTCGATTTCGCTTGTTCGACACCGAAATGCAGCCCGCCGTCCAGTCGGGTCCATTGGCCTTGCAGCATGTTCGGCTGGCCGTGGATGAAGATGTCGCCGCCGGGACTTTTGCCCAGCTCGCGGGCCACTGCGACGTCGCGCTCGTTCGGATAGGAGATGCCGACCGACAGGTGGAAGCTGCTGTCGGGGTTGCGCCGGTCGATGCGGTAGCGGCCTTCGGGCGTCCTGCCGTCACCCTCGAACTGTTTGTGGCCAGCAGGGGCAAAGCCCAGGTCGATATCGTGTGATTTCAGCACCTTGTCGTGGTGCATCAGGTACATCTTGCGCTCGGTCTTCATGACCACGACGCGCGTGACCTCTGGTCCGTTGTACTTCTTGAACTTGGTGGAACATGCGCCCAGCGCCAAAACGACGGACAATGCCAGCGCGATCCTTGTAAGTCTCATCTGCCTCGTGCCTCGCGGATTTTTTAGCAAGCTATACACGAGTCTCGTGCTTGGGTGAACTGGTCTTGTGCGGTTTCGTTTGCGCGTCCAGACGTTCCTCGATGGCGATGAGCCGTTGCAGTACTTCGTCGCGATAGGTGCCGGTCGCCTCGTTCTCGGCCTCGTGGTGGGCATCCTGCATCGAGTTGACGATCAGGCCGACCAGCAGGTTCACCACGGCGAAGGTCGTTACCATGATGAACGGCACGAAGAAGGCCCAGGCGTACGGATAGGTTTCCATCACCGGGCGGACGATGCCCATCGACCAGGATTCAAGCGTCATGATCTGGAAGAGGGAATAGGCGGATCGGCCAAGCGTTCCGAACCAGTCGGGAAAGGCGTCGCCGAACAATTTCGTCGCCATCACCGCACCGATGTAGAAGATGATCGCCATCAGCAGGAAGACCGACCCCATGCCGGGGATCGCGTTGATGAACCCTTCGACCACGCGGCGCAGGCGCGGGGCGACCGAGATCACCCGCAGCAGTCGCAAGATGCGCAGCGCGCGCAGCACCGACAGGGTCTGTGCACCCGGGACCAGCGAGATGCCGACGATGACGAAATCGAAAATGTTCCAGCCGTTGCGCCAGAAGCGGGTGCCGTAGGCTACCAGCTTGGCCCCGAGCTCGGCGACGAAGATGGCAAGGCAGGCCGAATCGAGCAGCCGAATCAGGTCGCCCGCGCGGGCCATCGCCGGGTCCGAGGTTTCCAGCCCGAGAAGCACCGCGTTGAACAGAATCACGCCGATGATCGCCCATTGGACGGTGGGCCTTTCCAGCCAATTCTTCAGGGTTTCGCGCATGTGATCCTGCCAAGGCGTGCGATGTTACGCGCCGATATGGTCCCTGGTGAACTGCGCTGCAAGTTCGACATGGGCCGACCAGCGGAACTGGTCCACGACCTCTATCCAGTCCAGCCGATATCCGCCGCCCGCCAGGATCTTGCGCATCCCGGGCAAAGCTGACGGGGTTGCAGGATACGGCGGCGATGCGGCGGACGCTGGACAGCGCGATCTGCGTCACCTGCGCCTCGGCCCCGGCGCGGGGCGGGTCGATGACGACTGCGTCGAAATGTTGCAATTCGTCCGGCAGCAGCGGCCGGCGGAAGAGGTCGCGCGGCTCGGTCGTGACCTGCTTCAACCCCTGTGCGGTCCGCCATGCGCCGTCCAGCGCGTGCAGCATCTCGGCGTCTGCTTCGACCGCGTGAACCTGCGCGTGCCGGGCCAGCGGCAGGCTGAAGGTGCCGCAGCCGGCGAACAGATCGGCGACCCGGGCGGCGGGTCCGATGGCGCGCAGAACGGCATCGGTCAGCGCCTCCTGCCCATGGGCCGTGGCCTGCAGGAAGGCGCCGGGCGGCAAATCGACCCTGATCCCGCCGAAATCCTGCGATGGCGGATGCTGTTGTGCAATCAGACTCGCCGTCCCAGGTCAGTCGGGCGATGTTCTTGCGCTGGGCGAAAACGGCAGCCTCCGCCCGCATCGGTCCGTCCAGCGGTTTCGCACCGGTCAGGGCAATGTCGGCACCCGCCTGCGACCACGTCACCGCAATCGCGATCTCGGCCTTGCGCGAGGCGGCGAGCACTGTGAGATCCTGCAGATCCGGCAGCAGCGCCATGATCTGCGGCAGCAGCAACTGGCAGCCCGGTATCTCGATCAGCACGTCAGAGCCGCGGCCGTGAAACCCGACCATCGCGCCCTTCTTTGTGCGCTTGCCCGCCAAGGTCGCGCGGCGCCGGGACTGCGCCGGCGAGGTGTGGATGGCGGGATCGGCGCCGCCAGCCCCTGCGCCGCCAGCGCCACGCGCACCATGTCGGCCTTCCATCCGCCACGAAGCTGTCAGAGGCGTGCTGCACCGCACAGCCGCCGCAGGCTTCGAAAATGGCGGCAGGGCGCGCTGACCCGGTCGGGCGAGGGTGTCACGATCTTCGGCTGCGCAATGCGACCGTCGGCGATCTTGCCCTCGACCACCTCGCCCGGCAGCGACAGCGGCACGAAGACCGGGCCGGGGGCGATGCCGTCGCCGTGGTGGCCGAGGCGTTCGATGGTCAGGCTCACTCTGCCGCCTCGACCAGCCCGATGAAGCCGCCCGACTGCCGGTCCCAGTACCGCGCGTAGAGCCCGCGCTTGGCCAACAGTTCCTCGTGCGTGCCCTGCTCGACGATGCGACCCTGATCCAGCACCACGATGCGGTCCATGCGAGCAATCGTCGACAGCCGGTGCGCGATGGCCAGCACCGTCTTGCCCTCCATCACCGCGTTCAGCGCCTCTGGATCTCGGCCTCGACCTCGCTGTCCAAGCGCACTTGTCGCCTCGTCCAGCACCAGGATCGGCGCGTCCTTCAGGATGGCGCGCGCCAGGGCGATGCGCTGACGCTGGCCGCCGCGACAGCTTGACGCCGCGTTCGCCCAGAAAGGCGTCATAGCCGCGCCGGCCCTTGAAATCCTTGAGATCGAGAATGAAGTCATGCGCCCGGCCCGCCGCGCCGCCGCGATCATCTCGTCCTCGGTCGCGTCGGGTCGTCCGTAGAGGATGTTGTCGCGGGCCGAGCGGTTGAACATCGCGGTTTCCTGCGTGACCATGCCGATCTGCCGCCGCAGGCTTTCCTGCGTCACCTCGCGCACGTCCTGTCCGTCGATCCGCACCGCGCCCTGTTCGGTGTCGTAGAGCCGCAGCAGCAGCGCCACCAGCGTCGATTTGCCGGCGCCCGATGCCCCGACGATGCCCAGTTTCTCGCCCTCGCAGATGGTCAGGTCGATATCCTCGACGCCGCCGGTGCCGCGGCCATAGGCAAAACTGACGTGGTCGAACTCGATCACCGGCTTTCCGGTCAGGATCTCGGCATCGTGGGCGTCGGTCAGCTCGTGCGGCGGGGTCAGCGTGCGCATCCCGTCCTCGATCTCGCCGATATTGGCGTAGATCCCCATCAGGGAAAAGCTGACCCACCCGGTCATCTGCGCGATGCGGATCGCAATCGCCCCGGTCGCGGCGATGTCGCCCGCCGTGGCGATGCCTTGGGTCCACAGCACCAGCATCGCGCCGACCAGCAACACCGGCAGCATGCCCGCCAGCATCATCAGCAGAAGCGGAAGCCGGCCGAGACCTTGCCGAAGTCGAAGCGCGGTGCCGCGGAACCGGCGCATCTCGGCCAGCGCGGCGCCGTCCTCGTGATCGGTGCGCGAACAGCTTGACCGTCTTGATGTTGGTGATCGTGTCGACGACCTGCCCCGACACCATCGCCCGCGCCGCGGCGCGGCCTTCGCGCGCGCCCGGATCCGCGGCAGGTAACCAGCTGATCAGGGCGACATAGACACCGATCCACAGCAAAAGCGCCACCGCGACCCGCCCGTCGATGGTGGTCAGCAACAGCACCGCGCCAACCAGCGATGGCGATGCCGAAGAGCACCGACATTGATGATCTCGACCACCACATCGGTCAGCGCCCGCGCGGTCTGCATCTGCTTTTGCGCGATGCGCCCGGCGAAATCGTTGTCGAAGAAGGTGACCGACTGGCCGAGTGTCCAGCGATGCAGGCGCGACAGAACCAGCGTGTTGAGGTTCGGTGTCAGGATCAGCGCCTGGAACGCCGCCGAGATGCCAAACGACAGCGGGCGCAGGACCAGCAGGAAGAACGCCACGCCAAAGCAAACAGACCAGCGTTGTCGGCAAAGAAGCTGGCCGCGTCCGCTGCCCAACGCCGCGTCGATCACCTGGCCAAGGAACAGCGCCGACACCACCTCGAACGCGCCGGCCAGCATCGAGATGACGGCGGCCAGCCACGATCGCGGGCCAGGCGCCCGCCAGCGCCCAGCGGATGAACGCGCCCAAGCGTGCGCGGCGGCGCACCGGCGGCGGCGCGTTCGGGGTCGATCAGCCCCGAGAACCAACTTGCCGCGCCATGTATCATTCCGCCGCCTCCGTCCGGATGAACCCGCCCGATTGCCGGGCCCAGAACTTCGCATATAGGCCACCCCGCGCCAAAAGCTCGTCATGGCTGCCGTCTTCGACGATACGGCCCTCGTCCAGCACCAGGATCCGGTCCATCTGGGCGATGGTGGACAGGCGGTGCGCGATGGCGATCACGGTCTTGCCCTCCATCATGCCATAGAGCGTGTCCTGGATCGCCGCCTCGACCTCGCAGTCCAGCGCGCTGGTCGCCTCGTCCAGCACCAGGATCGGCGCGTTCTTCAGGATCACCCGGGCCAGCGCGATGCGCTGCCGCTGGCCGCCGACAGCTTCACGCCGCGTTCGCCGACCTGCGCGTCATAGCCGCTGCCGCCCTTCGGGATCGCGCAGATCAAGGATGAACTCATGCGCCTCGGCCTGTCCGCGCGGCGGCGATCATCTCCTCCTCGGTGGCGTCGGGACGGCCGTAAAGGATGTTGTCGCGCACCGAGCGGTGCAGCAGCGAGCTGTCCTGCTGCACCATGCCGATGGCGCCGCGCAGGCTGTCCTGGGTGACGCTCGCGATGTCCTGCCCGTCGATCAGGATCCGCCCGCCTTCGGCGTCGTAGAACCGCAAAAGCAGCTTGACCAGGGTCGATTTGCCGGCGCCCGAGCGCCCGACCAGCCCGACCTTCTCGCCCGGCTCGATCGTCAGCGACACCCGGTCCAGCCCGCCCGACGCCGCGCCCGTAGTGATGCGACAACATCGTCGCATCTCGATCCGGCCCTGCGTCACCTTCAGCGGCTGCGGCACCGGGGGCATCGACCAGCGTGATCGGCTGGGCGATCGTCTCCATCCCTTCGGCCACGACGCCGAGCGAGCGGAAGAACGTCGACAGCGCCCACATGATCCAGCCGGTCATCGCGTTCAGCCGCAACGTCAGCGCCGTCGCCGCCGCAACGACGCCGACGCTGGCCGCGCCCTGCATCCACAGCGCCAGCGCCCAGCCGACAACGCCGACGATCAGCAGACCGTTCAGCACCACCAGCGTCACATCCATGATGGTGAAGATCCGCATCTCGCGCGAGAACGTCTTGCGCGCATGTTCGATCGCGTCCTTGGCATAGTCCACTTCGCGGTCGTGATGCGCGAACATCTTGACCGAATGGATGTTGGTATAGCTGTCGACGACCCGCCCCGTCACCGCGCTGCGCGCATCGGACGCCGCCTGCGACGCGGGCCGACGCGCGTCATCGTCCAGCGCACCAGGCAGCCATAAAGCACGAACCAGACCAGCAAGCGGCACCACCAGCACGCGGATCGGCCTCCATCAGCAGCACCGCGGCACCGATCAGGTAGGCCAGCGAAAAGGTCGATCGCGTCGAAGACCTGAAACACCGCCTCGCCCGCCGCCGGCGGCGTCTGCATGATCCGGTTGGCGATGCGCCCGGCAAAGTCGTTCTCGAACCAGCCGACCGACTGGCGCAGCACGTGCCGATGCGCGCGCCAGCGGATCAGCGTGCCGAAATTCGGCAGGATCGCGTTGTTGAGCAGGCGACGTCGAGAACCTGCAGCAGCGGGCGCAGACCAGCAGGATGAACACCGCCGCCAGGATCAGTTCGGTGCCGTGGAACTCCCAGACTTGATCGGCGGTCTGGACCGTCAGCAGATCGACGAGCCGCCCCATGTAGTAGATCAGCCCGATCTCGATCAGCGCCACGATAACCGACATGATCGCGGCAGCCACGAACACCCGTTTGAACGGCTGCGAATAGTCCAGCAGGAACGGCCAGCAGCCGCGCGGCGGCGTGTCGGTTTCGGGATACTCGACGTATAGGGTCGACGAGGTTTTCGAAATAGCGGAACACTTGAGGGAGCCTACGGAACGGTTGGAATCGCGCGTCGAAGTCAGGCCGGGATATAGACGCCTGCGCGCGGTCAGGGAAACCGTGCGAGCAGGTCGCATCTTTGCCCAGGCTGAAGTCCGACGCGATCCAGGCGCTCCTCGATTTCGCGCAGTCGTTGCGCCCAGTGCGGGGCCTGATAGCCAGCGCCAGATCGGCGGCTTTCACCGGCAGAACCTGCGCGCGCGCCGCGTCTCGGCCTGTCGCATGCGCGTCCGCATCCAGCGGCTGTCCCAGCAGCGCGGCACGCACCAGCAGCGCGCTGGTCGCGCTGTGCGCTCCGGCGCGATAGCCCAGCGCCGCGGGCGGCGTATCCGATCTGCAATAGCAGTCTCTGATGAGGCCCAATTCCTTTGCGTCCTTGCGCGACAAGGCGCAGCCGCTCGCCACGTCCGCGCCGCCCAGAACCGCCAGCCGCCGCAGCCAATCGGGGCTCAGGCCCAGGTCCTGCTTCCAGATGCACCAGGACCGGCAGCGACCTGGCATCGGCCCCGGGCAGAACGCGGGCCAGACACCCCGGTCGCGGCCATGCTGGCGACCGAGCGGGGCCGGGTCGGGCGCCGCCAGCAGCTTCCGCATTTCGGCGCCGACCCGTTCCCTCGAAAGGCCGTCGAGTCCGTCGAAAGGTCGCGCACAGGCGGCCAGCCCCTCGGCGTCAAGCCCGCCTCGGGGATCGCCGTACCAGGCGTGAAACCGAAAGAACCGCAGGATGCGCAGGTAATCCTCGCGGATCCGCGCCTCGGCGTCGTCGATGAACCGCACGCGGCGCGCCTGCAGGTCGGGCAGACCGCCCAGCGGGTCGATCACCTGCGCCGTCAGGCATCGGCATAGAGCGCGTTCATGGTGAAATCGCGGCGCCGCGCGTCGTCTTCGACGTCGTCGGTAAAGGCCACGACCGCACGGCGCCCATCGGTTTCCACGTCGCGGCGAAAGGTCGTGACCTCGTGCGGAATGCCGCCGGCCACGACCGTCACGGTGCCATGATCGATGCCCGGTCGGCACCGCCTTCAGCCCGGCCGCCTTGGCCAGCGCCATCACCGTTTCGGGCAGCGCATCGGTGGCGATGTCGATGTCGGCGACCGGCTGCCCCAGCAGCGCGTTGCGCACACAGCCGCCGACGAACAGCGCCCGGTGCCCGGCATCGGTCAGCATCGCGGCAGACCTGCTGGGTCGCGGGTCGCGTCGATCCAGTCGCCCGAGACCCGCGTCACTGCGCCATCCGGTCGGCCAAGCCCGCGCAGGATCCGCGCGGTGGCGCCCCAGATGTAATAGGGGCCATAGGGCACGGTGTAGTAGTACCGCCGCCGCCCGCGCCAGCGCCGCGACTGGACGGTGTAATGCGCCGGATTCAGGACATGCTCCAGCGGCACCGAGAACACCTCGTCCACTTCGCCCGCTTCGGGCACGGGGGCGAAATCGGCTCTGATCCAGGCCCAGAACCGGCGTCACGGTGAAGCCGGTCACGGTTTCATGCGGTCGGCAGCGTGCCCAGCACCTCGACATTGCCCGGGCAAGGCCGATCTCTTCCTCGGCCTCGCGCAGGGCGGCGGCGGTGACGTCGGCGTCGCCGGCATCGACGCTTGCCGCCCGGGAAAGGCGATCTGGCCGGGGTGATGCTTCAGCGCCGAGGACCGCTTGGTCAGGATCAGCCGCATAGCCGCCCGCGCTGTCCAGCAGCGGCGACCAGCACGCCCGCCGGCCGCAACTTGCGCCCCGCCGGCAGATCGACCGCCGGGTTCAGGTCGAAATCCGACGACGCCGTCGCCGGCCCGACCAAGCGCCGCGACCAGCAGGTCGAACGGATCAGCGGTCATCCGGCCGCGCGTCGGCCTCGAACCCCAGCGTCTTCGGGATCGAATTCGTAATGCGCGCCGCAGAACTGGCAATCGGCGGTGACGATGCCCGTCATCGGTGGTCATGTCGCCGATGTCCTCGGCCGAATAGATCGACAAGCGCTGTCGCGCACCCGGTCGGCCGAACAGGTGCAGCCGAAGTGCACCGGCTGCGCATCGAAGACGCGCGGGCCTTCTTCGTGAAACAGCCGCACCAGCAGGTCGGTCGGCTGCACGGTGCGGGCCGATCAGTTCCAGCTCTTCGACGGTGTCGAGCAGGATATTGGCACGGGTCCAGTTCTCGCTCTTCGCGCGTCCAGCATGTCGGCCGCGTCCAGCAGCCCGCCCTCGCCAGTCGCGTCGCCCTTGGCGAATGGCGAGGCCTTGGGCATGTGCTGCAGCATCACGCCGCCGGCGCGCCAGCTCTCCGCGCCGCCAGTCCTTGCGCGACTGGCCGAAGCTCAGCGCAAACCGGGTCGGCAACTGCTCGGACTGCGCGAAATAGGTCTCTGCACAGGCCGACAGCGAGCCGCCGGCGATCGGCGTGATGCCCTGATAGGGCACGTTGCCCTGGCCCTGGTCGATCAGGATCGCGAAATAGCCCTTGCCGATCTGGGCAAAGCCGGCGCCGACCAGGTCCAGCCGCGTCGGCATCATAGCTGGCATAGGCGCGGATGCGCGCCGGTTCGCCGTCTTCGGTCGGGGCCGTAGTAGTCGGTGGCGATCAGCCGCACCGGCCCGTCGCCGCGCACCTGCAGCGACAGCTTCCAGCGCAGCTTGATGGTCTGGCCGATCAGCGCGGTCAGCAGCGCCATTTCGGCCACCAGCGCCTCGATCACCGGCGGGATAGTCGTGCTGCGCCAGCACGCGCGTCCAGCACGCCGTCCAGCCGCGCGACGCGGCCGCGGATGTCGGAACGGTCAAGCTGGAACGGCAGGACGGTGTCGTCCCAGGCGATTCTGCGACCCAAGTGTCATGGGGTTTCCTTGCGGCTTTGCGTTGGCATACCGCGTCCATATAGGTGGAGCAACGGCGGGTGAAAGGCGGGCAGGCATGATCAGACGATATGGCGAACCGGTGCGGCGCCGGGCAGCGCTATCACGCGCAGGCCGGGCGTCTACGCGATCCTGCCGCGCGGCGACGAGCGTGCTGCTGACCCATCAGGCCGAACCGATCCCCGAGGTCCAGCTGCCCGGCGGCGGAATCGACCCCGGCGAATCGCCGATCGCGGCGCTGCACCGCGAGGTGTTCGAGGAAACCGGCTGGCGCATCGCGGCGCCGCGCGGCTGGGCGCGTTCCGGCGGTTCACCTACATGCCGGAATACGATCTTTGGGCCGAGAAGCTCTGCACGATCTACCTGGCCCGCCCGATCCGCCGTCACGGCCCGCCGTCCGAGCCCGGGCACACCGCGCATCTGGTGCCCGTCAGCACGCCGTCGGGCAGCTTGGCGCAACGAGGGCGACGGCCTTTCCTGCCAGCCTACGCTGGCATCGAGGGTCGACTCGTGAATTCCAGCAGCACGGCCGACACGTCGTCGGCAAAATCCCGTCGCCGGCGAAATTCGTCAGGTCCCACAGCAACGCGTCGAAGAATGCCCGCCGTGCAGGGCCGATTCTGCGCTGCAAAAGTCTGCGCCAACCCGTCCTCGTCCAGCATTCGCCCGCGGCGTATCGGCGCATTCGGTGATCCCGTCGGACCCCAGGAACAGCCGGTCACCCGGCGCAAGCCGCAACGTCGAAATCCGTCGTAACTGTGCGCTCCGGAATCAACCCGACCGGCAAGCCCGCCGTCGCCGAGAAGTTCGACGCTGCCATCGGCACGCAGCAACGCCGGGTGCGGATGCCCGGCCTGCGTCAGCGTCACCTCGCCGGTCTGCCAGATCGACGCTGCGCCAGCAAGCAGGGTCAGGTAATGCTCGGTCTCGATGCTCGCGCAGCATCAGCTCGTTCAGGTGCTCGGCGACCGTCGCCGGCGACCGCATCGGCGCTGCCGCCAGTCCTCGCGATTCGTCGACCGCGATGTTCTGTTCGGCGGAGTTGCCGGAGAAATACGCGGCAAGACGCGCGGTCATCAGCGCCGAGGCGATGCCGTGGCCGGACACGTCGATGGAATAGACCCCGATCTCGGTCCGGGTCGACCGCGAACAGCACCGACCAGGTCGCCACCGACATGGCCCGCCGGCCGCAGCAGCAGCGAGATATCCGGACCCGGAAACTGGCGGAACCGATCCCGCACCAGCGATTGCTGCAGTTTCCGCGCCTCGATCAGGTCGCGGTCGATGCGGCATAAGCTCTCATCTCGGCCAGCGTCGCGCTGACCAGGCGGTTCTTCTCGGTCAGCTCGCCGCTCCATCTCCAGAACCCGCTCGCCGGCCCGGATCCGGGCGCGCAACTCGGTGGCGTTGACCGGTTTGGTCAGGAAATCGTCGGCGCCCACATCAAGACCCTGCGCGACCTCGACCTTTTCGCTTTTGCAGGTCAGAAGAATGAAGTAGCCGTAGCGGTCGCCGCGCATCGCGCGGAATTGCTGGCAGAACTCCAGCCCGCCCATACCCGGCATCATCCAGTCGCTGACGATCAGGTCGGGATCTTCGCGGCGGCAGCATCGCCAGCGCCTCTTCGCCCGACGCGGCCTCGATCACGCGGTAGCCCCATCGGCTCAGATAGGACGACAGGATGCGCCGCTGCAGGCGGCTGTCATCGACGACCAGAACGGTTTCGCGCCGGTTCGCCGCGACCTCGTGCCGCGCTATCCGCTGTGCCTGTCCCAAGCCCTGCCCTGCCTTGTCGTTGCGGGTTTCACATCGGATAGCCGGGCGTGATTAACAGCGGGCTAAACGTAAAGCTTTAAGCAGTCGCGGCGGGCCGGTAACGCTGGGTTAAGGCCGCGGCGCATATACCGGCAAGCGAAAGGGGGCGCCTTGATGGAGGTGCGGATGATTGATTGGCAAAGGGTGGCAGAGCTGCGCGACGATGTCGGCGCAGAGGATTTCGAGGACGTGGTGACGCTTTTCCTCGAAGAGGTCGAAGAGGTGATCGCCCGCCTGACCGGCGCTGCCGATCCCGACCGGTACGCCGCCGACCTGCATTTCCTGAAAGGCAGCGCGCTGAACCTGGGCTTCTGCGCCTTGGGCGACGCCTGCACCGCCGCGGAACGGCTGGCGATGCGGGGCCTCGCGGATGCGGCCGCCATCGCGGACGTGATCGCAACCTACGAGGCGTCGATCAGCGATTTCAGTTCTGGTCTGGCCAAGGATCACGCCGCCTGACGGGTTGTGAAATCGCCTTGTCGCCTTGGAGAAAAGCCAATAGACCGCGCCGTCGAACGCCTCGCAACGGAGCCTGACCCGATGTCCGCGCCCAAGAAAGTCGTCCTCGCCTATTCCGGCGGTCTCGACACCTCGATCATCCTGAAATGGCTGCAGACCGAATACGGCTGCGAGGTCGTGACCTTCACCGCCGATCTGGGCCAGGGCGAGGAGCTGGAGCCGGCGCGCAAGAAGGCCGAGATGATGGGCGCCAAGCGAGCATCTACATCGAGGATCTGCGCGAGGAATTCGTGCGCGATTTCGTCTTCCCGATGTTCCGCGCCAATGCGCTCTACGAAGGGCTGTACCTGCTGGGCACCTCGATCGCGCGGCCGCTGATTTCCAAGCGGCTGGTCGAGATCGCCGCGCTGAAACCGGCGCCGATGCCGTGGCCCACGGCGCGACCGGCAAGGGCAACGACCAGGTGCGGTTCGAACTGGCCGCCTATGCGCTGAACCCCGATATCAAGGTGATCGCGCCGTGGCGGGAATGGGATCTGACCAGCCGCACCAAGCTGCTCGATTTCGCCGAAAAGAACCAGATCCCGATCGCCAAGGACAAGCGCGGCGAAGCGCCGTTCTCCGTCGATGCGAACCTGCTGCACACCTCGTCCGAGGGCAAGGTGCTGGAAGACCCGGCCGAGGAGGCGCCCGATTACGTCTATCAGCGCACCGTCGCACCCCGAGGATGCGCCGGACACGCCCGAATATCATCGAGATCGGCTTCGAAAAGGGCGATGCAGTGTCGATCAACGGCGAAGCGATGTCGCCCGCCACGATCCTGACCAAGCTGAACGAGCTGGGCGGCAAGCACGGCATCGGCCGGCTCGATCTGGTCGAGGGCCGCTTCGTCGGCATGAAATCCCGCGGCATCTACGAGACGCCCGGCGGCACGCTGCTGCTGGAGGCGCATCGCGGCATCGAACAGATCACGCTGGATCGCGGCGCGGCGCATCTGAAGGACGAGCTGATGCCGCGCTATGCCGAGCTGATCTACAACGGCTTCTGGTTCAGCCCCGAGCGCGAGATGCTGCAGGCGCTGATCGACAAGAGCCAGGAACATGTCACCGGCACCGTGCGGCTGAAGCTTTACAAGGGCGTCGGCCCGCACCGTCGGCCGCTGGTCGGACCACATCGCTGTATTCCGAGGCGCATGTGACCTTCGAGGACGACGCCGGCGCCTATGACCAGAAGGACGCGGCCGGGTTCATCCAGCTGAACGCGCTGCGGCTGAAGCTGATCGCGATGCGGAACCGGCGGCTGGGCTGATGACGATGCCAGACATTGCCGCGCGGGTGCAGCGCGGGCTGGATGCCAGCGATTTCGCCGATAGCCTGAAATTCGACTGCGGCGATGACGGGGTCATCGTCATTGCTGACCGGCAGGTGACGATGACGAACCGGGACACGGACTGCACGATCCGCATCACCAGCGACAACCTGGCCAAACTGGTTGCCGGGAAACTGAACCCGATGACGGGCGTGATGATGGGCAAATTGAAGGTCTCGGGCGACGTGGCCGTCGCCATGCGGCTGGGCCAACTTCTGAAACAATAACAGAGGCCCGGCGCCGGAGGGAACAGGCGCCGGGCAGGTCGGCGGGCCGCCGAAGCGACCCGCCTCAACACGCAGGGTGCGTCCCGCTTACTGGGCGGAGACAACCACCATAACCAGGTTCCCGTCGATCTTGACGGGCCCGTCTTCTTTCGCACCGAGCGTGTATTCGAACGTGCCGGTCGACATGCCGCCGTCTTCGCCGTGCAGCATCAGCATGACTTTCTCGCCCGAAGCCACCGGCTCGGTCAGGATCGCGACGACGTCGGTGTTCTCGCCAGCGCGCAGCGGCGCATGGCCGACGACCGGGCCGGGCTTCATGTCGTCGCCGGTGCGGTGCACGACCAGCCAGCCGTTGGCGGGGGCGACGATTTTCGAGGCGGCGACGGTGCCGCCCGACATGTCCTGGTCAGAGCCTTCGACCATCGGGGTCGAATGCGCGGCGGCAAAGGCGATGCCGGCGGACATCAGGATGGCGGCAGAGGAAGCGAGTGCGTATTTCATTGGTATCTCCCATTCACTGAGGGCCACTTCGGGGCCCGAACACTGAAAGACACGTTGGATCGCCGCGCAGAGTTTCAGCCTTCTCAAAAGAACACCCGGCACCGAATCCTGAGTGCCGGGCGTGACTGGCAATGGCGTCTAGTTGCCCACTGACGACGTCGAAAAGGCGGCCGACACGCCTGAGCCCGACCGGCTTTCGACGGTCTGCTGCACGCCACCTGCTGTGGTCCCAGTGCCCAGGGAAAGCGATCCGGCGGCACGAGCGTTGCGCTCTGGGGTGAAGCTGTAGACGCCTGTTATGTCAGCCGTATTCGCACGCTCGATGGTGACCATCGGTGCCTCAGCGTGGCTTCCGCCATGGGCCAGGCCGGCCGGAAAAAGCAGGGCGGCGGCAATAAAACGAACTTTCATGAACATTCTCCTTTCGGTTTCTCGTCGAAGGATCGTCCCTTCGATGCGGGAACCTACGGAGTGGGCGGCGGCCGAGTTTCAACCGGCTGATGAACGGTTCGTGTACTCACGAAGTCGGGCGTAGTAGGGCAGCGCCGCACTGGCCAATTCGGCATAGGCGCCCGTCAATTCGGGAAGCGGCCCCTCGGCCCCTGCAAAACCGGTGCTGCGATGCACC
This sequence comes from uncultured Alphaproteobacteria bacterium, assembly GCA_963768205.1. GTDB lineage: Bacteria > Pseudomonadota > Alphaproteobacteria > Rhodobacterales > Rhodobacteraceae > JAHELH01. The sequence goes on from CAVYHB010000002.1 coordinate 114,417, forward strand.
GCCCCGTACCAATGGTCGGCCCAGGCACCATCGGCGGAATTGCCGCCCTTTGGCCAGGTCAGCATTGCTGGATCGAACGGAAGGCCAAGCGCGTCGCAAAGCCCTGTCAGCATGGTTTCGGGGTCGCGCCGGATGTCGGCGCAGTCGATCACCAGCGGCGGCTTGTCCCAGGACGCAACCAGGTCGAACAGTTCCGCCTGCTGGCGAAAACCGATGTCGTCCAGCGTCGGGCTCTCCAGCTTGTCGGCATAGCTGGCCACGACGCGGGCGGGGTGCCGGATCAGGAAGACGTTGGTGACCTGCTCAAGCCAGCCTCGATCGAAGCTGGGCAGCATGTGCTGGGTCATGTGCTTTTGGTAGAAATGGGGCTTTTGGGCTGGATTAGAGCCGGTACAGCCGGCGATGACCTTGCCGGGATCGGTCTCGCCCGCCGCGATTATCCGATCGCGCATCGGGTGGTTCAGGCCGGTTTCCGCAAGGTAGGCGGCATAGAACGGTTCGTCCCACACCGCGAAATCGTCGCGCTGAGCGAAAGCTGTACATCATCGCGGTCGACAGGTTGCGCGGGCCGGACCACATGGCCAGTTTCATCGCGCGGCGTCCTGCGCGACGAGGTCCTTGTAAAGCCCGCGGAGGCGTTCGGTCATCGGCCCCATCTGCCCGGTGCCGATCTGCCGCCCGTCGATGGCTCCGACCGGTGTCTGCGCCCCGAACGTCCCGGTCAGGAACGCCTCGTCCGCGCTGTAGGTGTCGACCAGTGAGAAATTGCGTTCGAATACCGGAATGCCTTCAGCGCGGCAGACGTCGATGACCTTCTGGCGGGTTATGCCGTTCATGCAATAGTCGCCGGTCGAGGTCCAAACCTCGCCCCGCTTCACGACGAAAAAGTTGCAGGCATTGGTGGTGTTCACGAAGCCATGCACATCCAGCATCAGCGCCTCGTCGGCCCCGGCCTTCTCGGCGGCGATGCAGGCGAGGATGCAGTTCAGCTTGGAATGCGAGTTCAGTTTCGGGTCCTGGGTCATCGGCAGGCCGCGCAGATGCGGCACCGTTGCCAGCCGGATCGGACGCGGGAGCTTCGGGCGCGAATGCTCCATGATGATCACCATGGTCGGGCCCTGGCGCGACAAACCGGGATGCTGGAACGGCCGGTGCTTGACGCCGCGTGTCACCATCAACCGTGCATGGGCGTCGGTTGTCATGGCGTTGGCCTTTTGCGTCTCTAACACGGCCAAAATGACGTCTTTCCGGTCAAGACCGATATCAAGGTCGATCGCCTTCGCCGCCTCGAACAGCCGGTCGATATGTTCATCCATGAAGGCCCAGTGGCCGTCGTAAAGCCGCAGTCCTTCCCAAACGCCGTCACCCAGCATGAAACCGCTGTCGTAGACGCTGACGGTGGCCTGCGCCTTGGGCACGACCCTGCCGTCGAGATAGATCAGGATCGACTCGTTGCGGGTGTCCTCTTCCGCCTGATGCGTGGTCACGTGATTGGCCATCGTTTCCCCTTTTTGCGCAGGCTAGCGGCGGGGACCGGGCAGGCCAAGCGGTAACCATAGCGTGAGGTCACGCGACCTTGTGTTGTTTCGCGGCGTTTGTCCGACGACGCTGCCGCAAAATCGAAAGGATGCCCGATGACCCTTTTCACCCTCTCTGTTGCCGCGCTTGCCCTGACGCTTGGCGCCGGTGCAACCCAGGCCGAGACCAGAACCGCGACCTTCGCGGGGGGCTGTTTTTGGTGTGTCGAATCCGATTTCGAATCGGTGGATGGCGTGATCGAGGCGGTGTCGGGCTTTACTGGCGGCACGGTGGCGAACCCGACCTACAAACAGGTGGTGAACGGAGGTACCGGGCATTACGAGGCGGTCGCGATTACCTATGACGACTCGAAAGTCACCTATTCCAAACTGCTGGACCTGTTCTTCCGCTCGGTCGACCCGACCGACCCCGGCGGCCAGTTCTGCGACCGGGGTCAAAGCTACGCCACTGCGATTTTCGTCTCTGATCCGGCTGAAAGAGCCACTGCAGAGAAAGCGAAGGCGGAGGCGCAGGCGGCGCTGGGCAAAGAGATCGTCACGCCCATCGTCGAGGCCGGGACGTTCTACGTGGCGGATGATTATCACCAGGACTATTACAAGCAGAACGCCCTGGTTCTGACCCGGTTCGGCCCGAAATCGAAGGCCAGCGCCTACAAGACCTATCGCAAGGCCTGTGGTCGGGATCAGCGCATCCGGCAGCTTTGGGGCGACGATGCGCCCTTCGTGGATCACTCAAGTTGACCGCCAGGGCGGGGTTCGACCCAGTCCGCATCAGCCGATTTTGCCGGCCGCCAGCACCGCCATGTTGAGAATGTCGTTCACCGTGTAGACCGACTGGCAGATCTGGATCGGCTTGTCGACGCCGGCCAGAATCGGCCCGATCACGGTCGCGCCGGCCATTTCCTGCATCAGCTTGACCGAGATCGACGCCGAGTGCCGCGCCGGAACCACCAGGATGTTCGCCGGGCCGGTCAGGCGCTGGAACGGATAGTTCTCCTGCGCCTTGGCGTTCAGCGCCACGTCCACGGTCATCTCGCCCTCGTATTCGAAGTCGACGCCGCGCCGGTCCAGCACCTCTGCGCGCGCGGTACATCTTCTCGGCCCGCTCGGACACCGGATAGCCGAAGGTCGAGAAGCTGACGAAGGCAACGCGCGGCTCCAGCCCGAAGGTGCGCGCCACGTCGGCGGCCTTCTCGGCGATGTTGGCCAGGTCTTCCTCGTCCGGCCATTCATGCACCAGCGTGTCGGCGATCAGCACGATCCGGCCCTTATGCAGCAGCGCCGTGACCCCGACGGCATCATCGTCCTTGGCACAGCGTCAAAGACGTGGTTGATCAGTTCCAGGACATGCGCCGATTTCCGCGTCGCCCCGGTGACCAGCCCGTCGCCATGCCCATGCGCCAGCATCAGCGCGGCAAAGACATGGCGGTCGCGCGTGGCGAGCCGGTGGATGTCCTGGGCATCATAGCCGCTTCGCTGCAGGCGCTCGTAGAGGAACGCCTTGTAGGTGTCCAGATGCGGCGTGTTGGCGGCGTTCACGACCTCAAGCTCCTCGCACCGCATCGCCCAGCCCCTCTGCCTTCAGCCTTTTGCGTCACGTCCGCCTCGCGCCCGACGACCAGCGCCTGGCCATACCCGGCGCGCTGATAGGCGACCGCCGCGCGCAGCACGCGCGGGTCGTCACCTTCGGCAAAGATCATCCGCGCCTGCGCGGCCCGTGCGCGGGCGTGAATTCCGCGCAGGATACTGGCCGTCGGATCCATCCGGCCTTTCAGCGTGACCTCGTAGGCGTCCATGTCGACGATCGGCCGCCGCGCCACGCCGGTGTCCATCCCGGCCTTGGCGACGGCGGGCGGGATCACGGTGGATCAGTCGCGGATCGAACGGCGTCGGAATGATGTAGTCGCGCCCGAAGGTCAGCTTTTCGCCATAGGCCATCGCCACCTCGTCGGGCACGTCCTCGCGGGCCAGGGCGGCCAGCGCATGGGCGCAGGCGATCTTCATCTCGTCGTTGATCGCGCGGGCGTGAATGTCGAGCGCGCCGCGGAAGAGATAGGGAAAACCCAGCACGTTGTTGACCTGGTTGGGATAATCGGAGCGCCCGGTGGCGACGATGGCATCGGCGCGCACCGCGTGCGCTTCTTCCGGCGTGATCTCGGGATCGGGGTTGGCCATGGCGAAGATCACCGGGTTGTCGGCCATGCTTTCGACCATCGCCTGGCGTCACCGCGCCCTTGACCGAGACGCCCAGGAACACGTCGGCACCCTTCATCGCCTCTTCCAGCGTGCGCAGGTCGGTGCGCGCGGCATGGGCCGATTTCCACTGGTTCATGCCCTCGGTGCGGCCCTGATAGATCACGCCCTTGGTGTCGCACATGATGCAGTTGTCGTGCCGCGCGCCCATGCGACTTCAGCAGCTCGAGACAGGCGATGCCGGCGGCCCCGGCACCGTTCAGCACGATGCGCACGTCCTCGATCTTCTTGCCCGACAGATGCAGCGCGTTGATCAGGCCCGCCGCGCAGATCACCGCCGTGCCGTGCTGGTCGTCGTGGAAGACCGGAATATCCATCTCTTCCTTCAGCCGCTGCTCGATGATGAAGCATTCGGGCGCCTTGATGTCCTCAAGGTTGATGCCGCCAAGGTCTTGGACCCATCAGCCGCACGGCGTTGCAGAATTCGTCCGGATCTTCGGTATCCAGCTCGATATCGATCGAATTCACGTCGGCGAAGCGCTTGAACAGGACCGACTTGCCTTCCATCACCGGCTTGGAGGCCAGCGCGCCGAGGTTGCCCAGCCCCAGAACCGCCGTGCCGTTGGAGATCACCGCCACAAGGTTGCCCTTGTTCGTGTAGTCATAGGCAGTTCCGGGATCGGCAGCGATTTCCTCGCAGGGAACCGCGACGCCGGGCGAATAGGCCAGCGACAGATCGCGCTGCGTGCTCATCGGCACGGTGGCGTTGATCTCCAACTTGCCCGGCATCGGCTCCAGGTGGAAGGGCAGCGCCTCTTCGCGGCTGTACTTCGGGGTCGCCATGGCTGTCTCCTGTACCGGGCCTTCCATCTGTAGCGGTCGTTGCGCCGTCGCTCAACAAAAGATGGCCGGCACCCTTTCGCCGCCGGGGCGCGCTTTGTAAGGTCCGGCCACGATCATCCGGGGGGATATCTTGACCGTCGCCAATGCCGCCCTGACGCCGATGATGGCGCAGTATCTCGAGATCAAGGCGCAGTATCCCGACGCGTTGCTGTTCTACCGGATGGGCGATTTCTACGAGATGTTCTTCGACGACGCGGTCGCCGCCGTCGGCCGCGCTGGATATCGCGCTGACCAAACGCGGCAAGCATCTCGGCGACGACATCCCGATGTGCGGCGTGCCGGTCCATGCCGCCGAGGGCTACCTGCTGACGCTGATCCGCAAGGGGTTTCGCGTCGCCGTCTGCGAACAGATGGAAGATCCGGCAGAGGCCAAGAAGCGCGGCTCGAAGTCGGTGGTGAAACGCGACGTGGTGCGGCTGGTCACGCCCGGCACGCTGACCGAGGAATCCTTGCTGGAGGCGCGGCGTCACAACTTTCTGGCCGCCTTCGCCGAGGTGCGCGAGGCGGGTGCGCTGGCCTGGGTCGACATTTCGACCGGGGAGTTCCGGGTGATGCCCTGCCCGCGCAGCCGACTGTCGCCGGAACTGGCCCGGCTCGCCCCGCGCGAGGTGCTTCTGTCCGAGACGATGGAGCCGGATTTGGCCGCATTAGTCTCTGATATCGGCGGCTCGAGCACGCCGCTGTCGCGCGCCAGTTTCGACAGCGCACAGGCCGAGAAGCGCCTGACGGCCTGTTCAGGGTCGGCACGCTGGAGGCTTTCGGCAGCTTTTCGCGCGCCGAGATCGCGGCGATGGGGGCGATCGTCGACTATCTCGACATCACGCAGAAGGGCAAGCTGCCGCTGCTGCGCCCGCCGGTGCGCGAAGCCGCGGGCGAAGTCGATGCAGATCGACGCCGCGACCCGGCGCAACCTGGAACTGACCCACGCCTTGTCCGGCGGGCGCGACGGGTCGCTGCTGGCGGCGATCGACCGGACGGTCACGGCGGGCGGCGCGCGGTTGCTGGAACGGCGGCTCTCGGCCGCCCTCGCGCGACGCTGGCGACGATCCAAGCGCGGCCTCGACGCCGTCGACTTCATGGTCGAACGGCGCGACCGGGCCGAGGCGATCTGCGCGCCGCGCTGCGCCGCACGCCCGATCTGGACCGCGCCCTGTCGCGGCTGGCGCTGGACCGCGGCGGGCCGCGCGATCTGGCCGCGATCCGCAATGCCTCTGCCGCAGGCCGACGATATCGCGCACGCGCTGGCCGAGGCCGATCTGCCCGACCTGCTGCGCCGACGCGGCGCGCGCGTCTGACCGGGCATGACGCGCTGCTCGACCTGCTGGACACGGCGCTGGTCGCCGAACCGCCGCTTCTGGTGCGCGACGGCGGGTTCATCGCCGCCGGTGCCGATGCCGATCTGGACGAGGCGCGCAAACTGCGCGACGAGGGCCGCGGCGTGATTGCCGGGATGCAGGCCGATTATGCCGACGCAGACCGGGATCGCCTCGCTGAAGATCAAGCACAACAACGTGCTGGGCTATTTCATCGAGACCACGGCGACCCATGCCGAGAAGATGCTGTCCCCGCCGCTGTCGGAAACCTTCATCCACCGCCAGACCACGGCCAACGCGGTGCGGTTCACGACCGTGGCCTTGTCCGAGATGGAGACCAAGATCCTGAATGCCGGGAACCGGGCGCTGGAGATCGAAAAGCGGCTCTATGACGGCCTGAAGGCCGCAGTTCTGGACCATCCGCCGCGCTTGGCGACCTGGCCCGCGCACTGGCGGAAATCGACCTGGCAGCCGCGCTTGGCCGATCTGGCCCTGGCCGAGGACTGGTGCCGGCCGAAGGTCGACGACAGCCGCGCCTTTCATGTCGACGGCGGGCGACATCCGGTCGTCGAACGCGCTCTGCGCAGTCAGGGAAGCAGCCCGTTCATCGCCAATGACTGCGATCTGGCCGACGGATCGGACGGCGCGGACATCTGGCTGCTGACCGGGCCGAACATGGCCGGCAAATCGACCTTCCTGCGCCAGAACGCGCTGATCGCGCTGCTGGCGCAGATCGGCAGTTTCGTTCCCGCCGAAAGCGCCCATATCGGCATCGTCAGCCAGCTGTTCAGCCGGGTCGGCGCGTCGGACGATCTGGCGCGGGGACGGTCGACCTTCATGGTCGAGATGGTCGAAACCGCCGCGATCCTGAACCAGGCCGACGACCGGGCGCTGGTGATTCTGGATGAGATCGGGCGCGGCACGGCGACCTATGACGGGCTGTCGATCGCCTGGGCGACGCTGGAACATCTGCACGACGTGAACGGCTGCCGGGCGCTGTTCGCCACGCATTACCACGAGTTGACGCAACTGGTCGGATCGGCTGGACGGCGTCGAGAACGCAACCGTCGCGGTCAAGGAATGGGAGGGCGACGTGATCTTCCTGCACGAGGTCCGCAAGGGCGCTGCCGACCGATCCTATGGCGTGCAGGTCGCGCGGCTGGCCGGGCTGCCCAAAGCGGTGATCGACCGCGCCCGGGACGTGCTTGCACAGCTGGAAAAAGGGCGAGCGCGAAGGCGGCGGCCCGGCGAAGGCGTTGTTCGACGACCTGCCGCTGTTCGCAGCGCTGCCGCATGCCGCACCGACGCGGTCGACCGGGCCGTCGCAGATCGAAGAAAAACTCGCCGGGATTCATCCCGACGAGCTGACGCCGCAGGAGGCGCTGAAGCCTGATCTACGAGCTGAAGAACGCTTTCGCAGCGGGGTTCGAGCTGACCCCGACCTGCGCCGGTCGCAACAGGCGGTCGTGCAGCATGAACCCGACCTGGCTGACCTGGATGATGTCGCCGGCCTTGGTGTCGGGCACCGGCGCCTCGAACATCGCCTGGTGCATCTGCGGATCGAACTTGTCGCCGACTTCGGGCGCAACAGGCTCGATTCCGTGCTTTTTGAACACGTTCAGCAACTCGCGCATCGTCAGTTCGACGCCCTCGAGCAAGGCGCCGGACACTTCGCTGCTGCTCCTCGTCGCGGCCTCCAGCGCGCGGTACAGGTTGTCGTAGACCGGCAGCATGTCGCGGGCCAGTTTCGAGCCGCCGTACTGCTCTGCCTCGCGCCGGTCGCGTTCGCTGCGCTTGCGCGAATTTTCGGCATCGGCCAGCGCGCGCATGAATCGGTCGCGGAATTCGTCTCGTTCGGCCTCAAGCGCGGCGACCTGCTCTGCTCACTGCGCGTCGATCTCCGGCTGTTCCTTCGCCATCTCGTCCGGAACGTCGACCTGTTCGTCATCCGGAACTCGGCGCCAAGGTCCACTTCCGGCATCGTCGGTTTCTTCTGCTCGTCTGCCATGCTCTTCCTCTTACCCCCGGTCGGCGATCAGCCGCCCGACCAGCTGTGCCGTGTAATCCACGATCGGCACGATCCGTCCATAGTTCAGCCGGGTCGGCCCGATCACGCCCACCGCGCCGATGATCTTTCGGTCAGCGTTCATATATGGAGAGACCACCAAAGAGGAACCCGAAAGTGAAAAAAGCTTGTTCTCGGAACCGATAAAAATGCGCACACCTTCGCCCTCGTCGGTCAGTTCCAGGAATTCGGCGATGTCGCGCTTGCGTTCCAGATCGTCGAACAGCGCGCGGATCCGGTCCAGGTCCTCTGCCTCGTCCTCCAGCCCCAGCAGATTCGCGCGGCCCCGCACGATCAGCCGTTCGTAGGCTGTCGCCCTCGTTCTCCCAGACCGCCAGGCCGCTTTGCACCAGTTCGCTGGCCAGCGTGTCGATTTCGCGGCGGCGTCTGGCGATCTCGCGCTCGAAGGTCCGGCGCAAGTTCGGACAGCGGTGTGGCCCTCGGCCAATGCATTCAGGAAATTCGCCGCCTCGCGCATCGACGACGGGCGTCTGCCCCGGCGGCGGCGTGAACACGCGGTTCTCGACATGGCCGTCGGCAAAGACCAGCACCACCAGCGCGCGTTCGGGCGCAAGCGAGACGAACTCGATATGCTTGATCGGCGCTTCGTGCTTGGGCGTCAGCACCAGGCTTGCGCCCTGGGTCAGCCCCGACAGCGCCGAACCGACGTTGTCCAGCATCGTGCGTGATATCGCGTTCGTTCGAGCCCAGCGTCGCATTCGATCTTCTGCCGGTCGCTGTCCTCGAGGTCGCCCATCTCCAGCAGGCCGTCGACGAACATCCGCAGCCCCTGCTGGGTCGGCACTCGCCCGGCCGAGACATGCGGCGAACCGAGCAGACCAAGGAATTCGAGGTCCTGCATCACGTTGCGGATCGTCGCGGCGGAGACCTTTTCGGTCATCGTCCGGGTCAGAGTGCGCGAGCCGACGGGTTCGCCGGTTTCAAGATAGCCTTCGACCACACGCCGAAACACCTCGCGGCTGCGGTCGTTCATTTCTGCGTGAAGTTTCGAGATCTCGGTCATCAGTCCTCTGCCCGGAAAAGCATTTGACAATAAAGGCTGCCGCGCGCGGAACGTCAATCGGGGTTGCGCAGCAAAGGGTGGCACGGCTAAGTCACCCGAACCTCAAGCCGAAAGGATCTACCATGCGCCCCTCTGGCCGTAAACTTGACGAAATGCGCCCGATCAGCATCGAAACCGGCGTCACCCGTCATGCCGAAGGTTCGTGCCTGATCAAGTGCGGCGACACCCATGTGCTGTGCACCGCCTCGCTGGAAGAGCGGGTGCCGCCGTTTCTGAAGAATACCGGGCTGGGCTGGGTGACGGCGGAATACGGCATGCTGCCGCGCGCGACCAACACCCGGATGCGGCGCGAGGCCAAGAACGGCCAATCCGGGCGCACCCAGGAAATTCAGCGCCTGATCGGGCGCAGCCTGCGCGCCGGGCTGGACCGCGTCGCGCTGGGTGAACGGCAGATCACGATCGACTGCGATGTGATCCAGGCCGATGGCGGCACCCGTTGCGCCGCGATCACCGGCGGCTGGGTCGCGCTGCGGCTTGCGGTGAACAAGCTGATGAAGGCGGGCGACGTGATCAGCGATCCGTTGACCGATCATGTCGCCGCCGTCAGCTGCGGCATCTACGCCGGGCAGCCGGTGCTTGACCTCGACTACCCCGAGGACAGCGAGGCCGGTGTCGATGGCAATTTTGTGATGACAGGCGCTGGCCAACTGGTCGAAGTGCAGATGTCCGCCGAGGGATCGACCTTTTCGCGCGACCAGATGTCGGAATTGCTGGACCTTGCCTCCAAGGGCGGCGACGAACTGAAAAGCCTGCAGGCACAGGCGGTCGGTTAGGTGCGGCGTTTCGACAGCGACAAACTGGTCATCGCATCGCACAACGCGGGCAAGATTCGCGAGATTTCGGCTTTGTTAGAGCCTTTCGGCATAAAGGTGCTGTCCGCCGCCACGCTCGGTCTTGCGGAACCCGAAGAGACCGAGGACACCTTTGCCGGCAACGCACGGATCAAGGCCCATGCCGCTGCCAACGCCAGCGGCCTGCCCGCCCTGTCGGATGACAGCGGCATTCAGGTCGACGCTCTGGATGGCGCTCCGGGCGTCTACACGGCGGACTGGGCGGAAACCGACAGCGGGCGCGATTTCGCGATGGCGATGACCCGTGTCTGGCAGATGCTGGAACGAAAAAACGCGCCCGGCCCCGCGAACCGCCCGGTTCTGTTGTACCTTGTGCCTCGCCTGGCCGGACGGTCATGACGAGGTGTTTGCCGGTACGGTCGAGGGCCAGGTGGTCTGGCCGATGCGCGGCACCCACGGGTTCGGTTTCGATCCGGTGTTCCTGCCGGATGGCCACACCGAGACTTTCGGCGAGATGGATCCTGCCAAGAAACACGGCATGAGCCACCGGGCGGACGCCTTCGTCAAGCTTGTTGCGGGCTGCTTTGCCTGAGCTTTGGCAGACGGCCGGATTCGGGCTCTATGTGCACTGGCCGTTCTGCCAGGCGAAATGCCCCTATTGCGATTTCAACTCGCATGTCGTTGGCAGTGTCGATCAGGATCGGTGGAAACGGGCCTACGTTGCCGAGATCGCTCGCATCAGCGCCGAAACCGGCGGTCGGGTGCTGACGTCGATCTACTTTGGCGGCGGCACGCCCAGTCTGATGGCGCCTGACGTCGTGGCCGATGTTATCACGGCCGCCCGAACCGCCTGGCGCCCCGCCAACGATATCGAAATTACGCTTGAAGCCAATCCAACCTCGGTAGAAGCCGACCGGTTCCGGGGGTATGCCGATGCCGGCGTCAACCGCGTGTCGGTCGGCATACAAGCATTGAATGATACCGACTTGCGCGCATTGGGACGACTTCACAGCGTATCCGAGGCAATGGACGCCCTTGCGACCGCCCGCGATACCTTCGGCCGGGTCAGTTTCGACCTGATCTATGCCCGCCAGAACCAATCGCTTGAGAATTGGGGTACCGAGTTGCGGCAGGCGCTGGTGCTGCAACCGGATCACCTGTCGCTTTACCAGTTGACCATTGAGCCAGGCACCGCGTTCGGCGACAGGATGGCGCGCGGCGGATTGCGCGGGCTTCCGGACGAGGATCTTGGTGCTGACATGTACTTCCGGACGCAAGAGCTATGCGAGGCGGTTGGCCTTTGGGCCTACGAAGTCTCTAACCATGCGCAATCCGGGCAGGAATCGCGGCACAACCTGATTTACTGGCGCGGCGGCGACTATGCCGGGATCGGACCCGGGGCGCATGGGCGGCTGACACTTGACGGCGAGCGGCTGGCGACCGAGACACCGCTTGCACCGATGGGCTGGCTGCGGGCAGTCGAAGTCCGGGATTCCGGGGAGTTGCAGCGTCGGGCGATAAGCACCACAGATCAGGCGACAGAGTACCTGATAATGGGATTGCGGCTGCGCGAGGGCGTGGATCGTGCCAGGCTCATGCCGCTTTCGGGTTCGTCCGACTTCGGTGGGGCCGTAGATCGGCTGGTGGATTTCGGCATGATTTCCGTAACCGAGGACAGCCTAACCGTTACCGAACAAGGTCGCCCGGTGTTGAATGCGATCCTGCGAGATCTGCTGCCCGACCGAGACTAGCCGCGGGCGTGGGACAACGCCTGGCACAATCTGTCAAGCTCATCCAGCGTCGAATAGGCCACCGACAGCGTACCGGATTCGCCGTCGGGCTTGTGGTCGATACGGCATTTCATGCCCAGCGCGGCCGTCAGGTCCTGTTCCAAGGCACGGGTGTCGGCGTCTTTTTCGGGCTGTCTGGGCTCGCTTTTGCGTTTCGGTTCTACCGCCCTCCGGACCAGCGCCTCGGTCTCGCGCACGGACAATCCTTTTGAAACCACCTGTCGGGCAAGCGCGCTTGGATCGTCCGTCGTCACCAGCGCCCGGGCATGGCCGGAACTCAGCTTTCCCGCTCGAAGCATGTCCTGAACCTCGTCGGGCAGGTTCAATAGCCGCAACTGATTCGCGATATGGCTACGGCTCTTACCCAGCGCCTCCGCAATGCGTTCCTGAGTATGGCCGAACCTGTCCATCAATTGCCGGTATCCTGCGGCCTCTTCGATCGCATTCAGGTCGGCGCGCTGGATATTCTCGATGATCGCGACTTCCAATACCTCAATGTCCGAGTAGTCCCGCACAATGGCGGGGACCTCGTGCAACTGGGCCGCCTGCGCTGCGCGCCAGCGCCTTTCGCCGGCGACGATCTCGTATTTGCCTGCTTCGCCGCTTTTCTCGCGCAGGATCAGCGGCTGGATGATGCCTTTCTCGCGAATGGATTCCGTCAGTTCATGCAGGTGTTCCCGGGTGAAATCGCGGCGCGGCTGGTTCGGGTTCGGAGAGATCCGGTCGACCGGAACCAGCCGCTCTCCGACAACGGCCCGGGGCGCCTCGCTGCTGGGGGGCGTCACCGGCGCAACGTCTGCCATCAGCGCAGACAGCCCTCTGCCCAATCCGCGTTTCTCGTTCTTTTTCTCAACCATTTTAGGCTCCTACCGGTATGGACTGACGCTGTACCAGTTCTACGGCCAGGGCCCTGTAGGCCTGACTGCCTTTCGACTGCGGGTCATATTCCAGCACAGGAACGGCGTAGGACGGCGCCTCGCTGATCCGCACATTGCGGGGGATCACGGTGCTGAATACCAGGTCCCCCAGATTGTCGCGGGCGTCCTTTTCGACCTGCTGCGACAGGTTGTTGCGACCGTCGTACATCGTCAGCACGATGCCCTCGATGCGAAGATCGGGTCGCGCGCTTTCGCGCACCTGGCGGATCGTCAGCATCAGCTGCGACAAGCCTTCGAGCGCGAAGAATTCCGACTGCAACGGCACCAGGACGGAATCCGCGGCGACCATGCCATTGACTGTCAGAAGGCTAAGCGACGGTGGGCAGTCGATCAGGATGTAGTCCAGCGCATAGCGGTCTATCGCGGTTTGCCGCAGGGCATCGTGTAGCAGGAAGCTGCGCTTTACGTTCGACACCATCTCGATATCTGCCGAGCTGAGATCGGTTGTAGCGGGGGCGATCCAAAGCCCGTCGATGTCGGTCTTGTGGATCACCTTATCGAGCGGCGCGTCATCCAGCAGCAGATCGTAGGTCGTCATCTGTCGATCCTGAGGCTCGATCCCCAAACCGGTACTGGCGTTTCCTTGCGGATCGAGATCGACAATCAGCACGCTATACCCGTCGTCCGATAGGGCGGCGCCAAGGTTGATCGCCGTGGTCGTTTTGCCGACGCCCCCCTTCTGGTTGGCGACGGCTATGATTTTCGGCTGCTTCGGCCGGGTGGGATCAGGCACGGACGATATTCCTTAATTTCAAAAGGGCGGAGCCGGGGTTTGTGAGGCTTGGCGTGGTTTCCATGTCGAAGGTCCAGTTCTTTCGCGCCTCCGCCACTTCCGTTTGCCACGTTTCTCCTTTGAGAAAAAGGGCCTCACCATCGGAATGCAGGTGCCGTTCGGTATGTGACAGTAGCTTGTCGAGGCTGCTAAGCGCGCGGGCCGAAACATACCGGGCAGCCTGACGCGGCGTTTCCTCAATGCGTCTGGAGATCACTCCGAACGGGACGCCGGTGGTTCGCGATACCGTTCGCAGAAACTCGCATTTGCGGATATCGCTTTCGATGCAGGTCACCTTCAATTCCGGCGCAATTTCTGCCGCCAACACGGCGACTACCCCGCCGGGAAATCCGCCGCCACTTCCCATATCAAGCCACGTGCCGGTGCCGGGCCGGGCGAACTCGAAAAGCTGCGCCGATTCCAGGAAATGCCGCTGCCAGATATCGTTGACCGTCGAGGGGGCGACCAGGTTGATGGCCGGGTTCCATTTCCGAACCAGCTTTTCGTAGTCGGCCAGGTGTTCCAATGTTTCACGTGAAACACGGGTCACCTTTTCCAGCGGCGCGTGGACGGGATCCATTTCAGGCCGACTGCTTTCTCTCAGCGCTCTGGAGTGTTGCGAGCAACAACATCAGCGCCGCCGGAGTCATACCCTCGAGACGCGCCGCCTGTGCCAGATTGCCAGGACGCGTAGTAGCAAGTTTGCCACGAAGCTCGTTCGACAACCCGCTCACGGACATGAAATCGAAATCCCGTGGAAAAACCCGCATCTCATCGCGCTGTAGCGCCTCCACATCGCGCCTTTGCCGTTCTATATAGCTTGCGTACAAGGCATCGCGGCTGATCTGATCGCGAATCTCCGGCGTCACATCCGCAAGGGTATCGTCAAGACGCGACAGGTCGTTGAAGTCCACGTCGGGAAAAGCCAGAAGTTCCAGCGCGGTCCGCCGCTTGCCGTCATTGTTTATTGAAAAACCACACCGTGCCAGCTCGGTAGGCGTATAGGCACACGCTCGCAACCGGGTTCTTGCAACCTCCATCGCCGTTGATTTTCGATCAAAGGCGTCCCGACGCAACTCCGTGACGCAGCCAATCTGGCAGCCCAGAGGCGTAAGTCTTTGATCGGCATTGTCGGCGCGAAGTGACAGTCGGTATTCGGCGCGCGACGTGAACATCCGGTAGGGCTCGTTCACGCCCTTTGTCACCAGATCGTCGATCATCACTCCGATGTAGGATTGCGACCGTGTGAACCGTATCGGATCCGATGACATGGCCCGACTCGCCGCATTCAGTCCGGCCACCAGGCCTTGCGCCGCCGCCTCTTCATATCCGGTAGTGCCGTTGATCTGCCCGGCAAGGTAAAGACCGGGCACCTGTCGCAGGGACAGTGTATCGTCCAGGCAGCGGGGGTCGACGTAGTCATACTCGATCGCATAGCCGGGCTGCAGAATTGCGGCATGCTCCAGGCCCCTGATGGACCGGACATACGCTTCCTGCACATCGACTGGCAACGACGTGGAGATGCCGTTGGGATAGACCGTGTAGTCGTCCAGCCCCTCGGGTTCAAGGAACACCTGGTGCGAGTCCTTGTCGGCGAAGCGCACCACCTTGTCCTCGATCGACGGACAATACCTTGGCCCAACGCCGTCGATGCGACCGCCGTACATCGCGGACCGGCCCAGATTGTCGCGGATCAGCGCGTGGGTTTGAGGGTTGGTATGCGTGATGCCGCAGTCGACCTGACGAACTTGCGGACCGTTCGACATGAACGAAAACATCACCGGATCCGCATCGCCCGGCTGCATTTCAAGTTCGGTCCAGTCGATCGTGCGTCCGTCCAGCCGCGGCGGCGTACCGGTCTTCAACCGGCCAAGGCGCAGGTCGAAGCTGTCAAGACGCGCAGCCAGTTTCTGCGAGGGCGCATCGCCCCAGCGGCCTCCGGGGCGAGACACATCACCGATGTGTATGACGCCGCGCAAGAAGGTTCCCGTGGTCAGAACGACCGAACGGCCCGCGATTTCAGAACCATCCTCCAGCACAACGCCGACAACCCGATCCTTCCTCATCAGAAGGTCGACCACCTCTCCGGTGATGACTTCGAGGTTTTCATGCCTGGTCACGGCATTCTGGATGAATGAACGGTAGATTTTTCGGTCCGCCTGGGCTCTTGGACCCTGCACGGCGGGGCCCTTGCGGCGATTCAAAAGCCTGAACTGAATACCGGCGGCATCGGCAGCCCGGCCCATGATACCGTCCATCGCGTCGATTTCTCGAACCAGGTGCCCCTTGCCAAGCCCCCCGATCGCCGGGTTGCAGGACATGACGCCGATCCCTTCGAACGTCAGCGTGACAAGGCCAGTCCGCACGCCGAGCCGCGCCGCAGCCATTGCGGCTTCGACCCCGGCGTGCCCACCGCCGATCACCAGAACATCGTACGTCGATTGTTTCACGTGAAACACCTGTCACTTGCCAATGCAGAAGCTTGCGAAGATTTCGTCGAGTATATGCTCGACATCCACCCGTCCGACAAGGGAGTCGAGCGAGATGATCGCCCCCCGCAACTCTTCAGCGAGCAGATCGGCGGTGTCATTCGGCCCGGCCAAAATCGCTAGCGCCACTTTCAAGGACCCGGTTGCTCGCACCATCGCCTGCCGATGCCGTTCCTTGATCGCCACGCCGACGCTGGCGACCCGCGCGGCAAGTTCACTGGCCACATCGTCCAGCAGTTCGGTCACGCCCTGACCGGTTATTCCAGACACACCAACTTTGGTACCGCCCTGCAGATCGGCCTTGCACACCCGAACCAGGTCACCCTTCTCCCGGGTGACCGCCGGCAAAGCACCATCTGCGTCCACCAGAAAAATACGAAGATCGGCGCGAGATGCGCGTTCCAGCGTACGCCGAACACCGATTGCCTCGACCGTATCCTCGGTTTTCCGAACGCCAGCGGTGTCCAGCATCGTGACCGGAATCCCGCGGATGTCCATGCGCACTTCGATGACATCACGTGTGGTTCCGGCCATCTCCGACGTGATCGCCGCATCGCGTCCCGCAAGGTAATTCAGCAACGTCGACTTTCCGGTGTTCGGCGCGCCGACAATCGCAACCTCGAAGCCTTCTCGAACGCGCTCTGCTATTCCGACGCCGGCCAGTTCCCGTTCGAGATCGGCCAGCACCGGAGAGAGTAGCGCCCGCACCTCTGGCCGGACATCCACCGGAACGTCCTCATCGGCGAAATCTATCGTCGCCTCGATCAGCGCCGCAGCGCGAACCAAGTCACGACGCCAAGCCGCCGCCTTGTCGCCCAGGGCGCCAGAGAATACCCGCAGGGCCTGCTTTCTTTGCGCCTCGGTTTCCGCTTCGATCAGATCGGCTAGCCCCTCGACGCGCGTAATGTCCAGGCGGTTGTTTTCCAGCGCGCGCCGCGTGAACTCTCCGGGTTCGGCGGAACGAAAGCCGTTCAGATTACCAAGAACATCGAGGATGGAATGAACGATGGCCGTGCTGCCGTGCACCTGGAATTCCGCGATGTCCTCGCCGGTAAAGCTGTGGCCTGCGCCGAAGGTCAGGACCAGGGCTTCATCCAGCACCTCGCCCACTGGGTCGCGCAGCGCTCGCAACGAGGCGCGGCGCGCTGGCGGGACGTCGCCCGCCAAAGCGGCAACTGCGTCATTCGCACGTGGCCCGGAGACCCTGATCACGGAAATCCCGGCCTTGCCGCGCGCGGAGGCGAGGGCAAAAATCGTATCCATATTTAAACTTTCTGATTTAAAATCAGAAACTTACGTGTTCATAGACTCGAAGAATTCCGCGTTCGTCTTGGTCTGCTTCAGCTTCGAGATCAGGAATTCGATCGCATCGGTCGTGCCCATCGGGTTCAGGATGCGCCGCAGCACAAACATCTTCTGCAGGTCCATCTTGTCGACCAGCAGTTCTTCTTTCCGGGTGCCCGACTTCAGGATGTCCATCGACGGGAACACGCGCTTGTCGGCGACCTTGCGATCCAGCACGATTTCGGAGTTACCGGTGCCCTTGAATTCTTCGAAGATCACCTCGTCCATCCGGCTGCCGGTATCGATCAGCGCGGTCGAAATGATCGTCAGCGACCCGCCTTCTTCGATGTTCCGCGCCGCGCCAAAGAACCGCTTGGGTCGTTGCAGCGCGTTGGCATCGACACCACCGGTCAGCACCTTGCCCGACGACGGCACCACCGTGTTGAAGGCACGGCCAAGGCGGGTGATGGAATCGAGCAGGATCACCACGTCGCGCTTGTGCTCGACCAGTCGCTTGGCCTTTTCGATGACCATCTCGGCCACGGCCACGTGCCGGGTCGCGGGTTCGTCGAAGGTCGAGGACACAACCTCTCCCTTCACCGACCGCTGCATGTCGGTGACTTCCTCGGGCCGTTCGTCGATCAGCAGCACGATCAGGAAGCATTCCGGATGATTGGCCTCGATCGAATGGGCGATGTTCTGCAGCAGAACCGTCTTGCCGGTCCGCGGCGGCGCCACGATCAGCGACCGCTGGCCTTTGCCAATCGGCGCCACCAGGTCGATGATCCGGGCAGAGCGGTCCTTGATCGTCGGATCCTCGATCTCCATCGTCAGACGCTCATCCGGGTAAAGCGGCGTCAGGTTCTCGAAAGCGACCTTGTGGCGCGCTCTTTCCGGTTCTTCGAAGTTGATCTGCTCGACCGTGGTCAGGCCAAAGTAGCGCTCTGTCTCTCCGGGGGCGCGGATCACGCCTTCGACCGTGTCGCCGGTGCGCAGCGAATGCTGGCGGATCATATCCGGCGAAACATAGATATCATCGGGACCGGGCAGATAGTTCGCCTCGGGCGAGCGCAGGAAGCCAAAGCCGTCCTGCAGCACCTCAAGCACGCCATCACCGCCGATGACCCAGCCTTCCTCGGCCTGTTCCTTCAGGATGGCGAACATCATGTCGCCCTTGCGCATGGTCGAGGCGTTCTCGATCTCCAGCTCTTCGGCCATCGACAGCAGGTCTTTGGGGCTTTTTGCCTTCAGGTCGGCAAGGTTCAGACGTTCATCGCTCATGGGGATATGTTCCGGGACCGGCCTGACAGGCGCGCAGTCGTTTTCTTGATTGGGAATCACTACGACCGGACGGTCGCAGGACGGCATTTAAAGACGCCGGGCGCATAAGTCAATTCGCTAGAACGGCCGCACGATCACCGAGACAACGATTACGATCAGCATCAGGGTCGGAACCTCGTTCATCATCCGGTAGGTGCGGCCTGATCGGGTGTTGCTGCCATTCAGGAACTCCTTGCGGCGGTAGCCAAGCCAGTGGTGGAACCAGGTCATCACCAGCACGCCGGTCGCCTTTGTCCAGGGCCAGGCTGACGACCAGTCGACGATCCCTGGCGTGAACACCAGCATAAGCCCGAAAACCCAGGTCGCGATCATTGCCGGGTTCATGATGGCGCGCAGCAGGCGCCGCTCCATCGTCTGAAATAGGACGTCGGTGTCGCTGCCTGTTTCGATGGCTTCCACGTGGTAGACGAACAGCCGTGGCAGGTAGAACAGACCTGCCATCCAGGCCACCACCGAGATCACGTGAAGCGACTTGGTCCATGGATAGAAATCGATCAGGATGTCGGTCATCATGGCAGGCCTTCCCCTCGTGCCCGCCCTTCTTAAATAAATATATATAGAAAGAGAAAGATGATGATGATGTAGGGGGTGTGGATAGCTTGGATTAAATGCTTATCCCGGATCTTCTCACCAAGGGGACAACTTCGGGACGCCGTGAGAAAGCGGAGCATCATATGCCTATAATATCCTAATAATATCAATGATATACTGATATAAACCCTGTGGAGATGACCAGGAAATGCGCGAACAAGTCGGTGGATATTCCTTTCCTGGCAAGGACGCGGGACTCGATTGCCAACACGGAACAAGCGGGGCCGGAAATCGGCGCAAGTGGCCCGAGATGCCGTGACTTCGCCGCCGGCCCCTGTTAGCCAGAACCAGCCCCCACGTTTACACCGACAATATCCACCGAGTTCCCACAATGAACGACCGCGTCGTGCTGGCCTCCGGGTCGCAGATCAGGCAGGACTTGCTGCGCAACGCGGGGCTGGCCTTCGAGGTCAGGCCGGTCCGAATCGACGAGGCTGCGATCCGCGAGGCGATGATGGCGGAGGGTGCCGGTCCGCACGACATTGCCGACGCGCTTGCCGAACAGAAAGCCCGGCGCGGCAGCCAACGCGATCCCGACGCGCTTGTGCTGGGTTGCGATCAGGTGCTTGGGTTCGAGCGGCAGATAATCTCGAAACCCGAAAGCCCTGCCGAGGTTCGTGCACAACTGGCACGGCTGAACGGCAAGACGCATCAGCTTTTGTCTGCCGCGGTGCTTTACCAGCATGGCCGACCAGTCTGGCGACACGTCGGAACTGTCCGGCTGACGATGCGAACCTCGACGGACGCCTATCTTGACGCCTATGTCGGCAGAAACTGGTCTTCCATCCAGCACTCCGTCGGCGGATATAAGCTGGAAGAGGAAGGCGTGCGCCTGATGGCTAAAATCGAGGGCGACTATTTTCATGTGCTGGGGTTACCCTTGCTTGAACTCCTGGCCTACCTGACCGTCAGAGGAACGATCGAAGCATGACCGATCCGAACCGGATACCCTTGGCCGGCGTCATCGGCTCGCCGATCTCGCACAGCCGGTCGCCGCAACTGCATGGCTATTGGCTAAAAAAATATGGCATACGCGGCTACTACATCCCGATGGAGGTTTCACAGCAGGACCTGGCCGAAGCGATTCGCGCGATGCCGAAAATGGGGTTCGTCGGCGTCAACGTCACGATCCCGCACAAGGAAACGATTCTGGGGCTGGCGGACCTGGTCACCGACCGCGCGGCGCTGATCGGGGCGGCCAACACGCTGATCTTCCGGCAGGACGGCAAGATTCATGCCGACAATACTGACGGCTACGGATTCATCGAGAACCTGCGCCAGAACGCACCCGCCTGGCGCCCGATGGAGGGTCCGGCGGCGGTTATCGGGGCGGGCGGGGCCGCGCGGGCGGTCGTGTCGTCACTGATCGAGGTCGGCGTGCCCGAGGTTCGCCTTGCCAACCGAACCCGCACCCGCGCCGAGGCCCTGCGCGCCGATTTCGGAAGCAAGGTGCAAGTCTATGACTGGGTGCAGGCCGGCAACATGCTTGATGGCGCGCGGACCGTGGTCAACACCAGCTCGCTTGGCATGGTCGGCAAACCCGAACTGCGGATTCCACTGGACGGGCTTGGCAGGGACGCCGTTGTCAACGATCTGGTCTACACGCCGCTGCGCACCGCGTTGCTGGAACGCGCGGCAGAGGTAGGATGCACGGTGGTCGATGGCCTGGGGATGCTGATGCATCAGGCGGTCCCGGCCTTCGAGCGCTGGTTCGAAGTGCGTCCAGCGGTCGATGGCGCCCTGCGCGAACTGATGACGCGCTGATGCGAAGACCGTTCAAGATCGGTCTGACCGGATCCATCGGCATGGGCAAATCCACGACCGCGCAGATGTTCGCCGAGGCGGGCGTGCCGGTCTGGGATGCCGACGCGGCGGTGCACCGGCTTTACGGTGAAGGCGGCGCGGCGGTGGAACCGGTCAGGGCGCTGCGGCGCGACGCGGTGCGGAACGGCGTGGTCGACCGCGATGCCCTCAAGGCCTGGATCGCCGAAGATCCGACGGCATTGAGCCAGATCGAGCGGATCGTGCACCCGCTGGTGGCGGCCGACAGGCAAGCGTTTCTTGCCGGAACCGACGCCGAAATCGTGCTTCTGGACATTCCGCTTCTGTTCGAGACCGGTGGTGAGGGGTCGGTCGATGCCATCGTGGTTGTGTCAGCCCCGGCGGATATTCAGCGCCAGCGCGTGCTGGAGCGCGGCACGATGTCACCGGCGCAATTCGAGACTATTCTTGCCAAACAGACGCCCGACGCCGAGAAACGCGCGCGCGCTCATTACGTGATCGAGACGACCAGCCTTGAAGCGGCGCGCGCCGCGGTGCAATCCTGTCTTCGGGATATCCGGGGGAAACTGGCACATGCGTGAGATCGTTCTCGACACCGAAACCACCGGGTTCGAGCCGGAAAACGGCGACCGTATCGTCGAGATCGGCGCGGTCGAATTGATCAACCATATGCCAACCGGTCGCACCTATCACCAGTACATCAACCCTGAACGCACCATGCCCAACGATGCCTTCGAGGTGCACGGACTGGGCGACGATTTCCTGCGCGACAAGCCGGTCTTTGCGAGGATCGGGCAGGCGTTTCTGGATTTCATCGGCGACGCCAGGCTGGTGATCCACAACGCCGCCTTCGACATGAAATTCCTCAATGCCGAACTTGGCTGGATCAACCTGCCTGCCCTGCCCTTCGACCAGGCCATCGACACGCTGGCCATCGCGCGCAAGAAATTCCCCGGTTCTCCCGCATCGCTGGATGCGCTGTGCCGCCGGTTCGGCATCGACAATTCCAGCCGGACGCTGCACGGCGCGCTGCTGGACAGCGAAATCCTGGCCGAGGTTTACCTGGAACTGATCGGCGGGCGGCAGCCGGACTTCGGCCTGGCCACGGTGACGACGACCGGAGGTTCAAGTGGCACGAATACGGGCTGGCGTCCGCAACCGCGCCCCGACCCATTGCCGCCGCGCGTGTCGGAAGCCGAGGCCAAGGCCCACGCGGCGTTCATCGACAGCCTTGGCGACAATGCTCTTTGGCGAAAGCTGGGTTGAACCGGACCGGCGGCGACGCTCGACCTAAGATACGGTGGTTTCGGACTTCTGCGATTCTGCGCGCCGCGCCAGTTCCTGGCGATACAGCGCCACGAAATCGACCTGATCCAGGTTCAGCGGCGGAAAGCCACCCTCGCGGGTGATGTCGGTGACGATGCGGCGGATGAACGGGAAGATCATCCGCGGACATTCGATCATCAGGTAGGGGTGCAACTGCTCGTCGGGCACGTTGTCGACCTGGAACAGGCCGCCATACTCTAGCTCGAGCACGAACAGCGTCTCGCCGCCGCCCTGGTTCTTCGAGGTGATCGAAAACTTGGTGATGACCTCGTACTGGTTCTCAACGGACCGCTTCTTGGCGTCCAGGCTGACCTGCACCTGGATCTCGGGCTTCACTTCGCCCTGCACGCCCTTTTGTGCCAGGATGTTCTCGAACGACAGGTCGCGGATGAACTGGCCCAGAACCTGCATCCGGGGCGGTTGCGCCTGCTGCGGTGCCTGACCTTCGACCGCGCCGTTACCATTCTCTGCCATTTTGAAACTCCTGTCTGCGAAACCCGCTTTGCGGGTCGTCTAGCAGGTCAGATTGCGGGCCTCAATGCCGGGTCCAGCCCGACGTGCCGTGGGTCGGCCGTTTCGGCGGCGTCACCTCTTCGTACTCGCCCTCGATGACGCCGTCATCGCGCGGCGGCATCGGTTGCGGACGGTACGGGTCGCGTGGCCCCGGCCGCCCGCTGCCCATCTCGAACCGCTGCACCGTCACCCGGGCGCGCAGCCAGCGATATACCGCCGACCGCACCGGCGGAACCAGAAGCGCAAAACCGCAGGCATCGGTGAAAAACCCGGGCGTCAGCAGCAGCGCCCCGGCAAACAGGATCATCGCGCCATGCGCCAGCGGCTCGGTCGGATCCTGCAGCTCCGAAAACGAGGATCTGCAGTTGCGAAATCGCCAAAGCGCCCTGCGCGCGCACCAGCCAGGTGCCCAGAATCGCGGTCATCACGACGATGGCCAGGGTCGGCCACAGACCGATCGCCCCGCCGATCTGGATGAACAGTGCAATCTCGATCAGCGGAACCGCAACAAAAAGCGCGAATAGCCACATGATATCCTCGTGTATGCTATACTGCGCGCAGTGGACTTGCCCCACACCAGCCCCTACATAAGGACGGTAGCGAACGAATACCACCATCCGCCTGCCAAAGAGGTCCGCATGAGTTCTGCCGTCATCCAACTTCTGGTACTTGCCGGAATTGCGGTCTTTCTGATCCTGCGCCTGCAAAACGTGCTTGGCACCCGCGAGGGGTTCGAAAAGCCGCCGCTGCGCGCGCCTGAATCCGCAGCGCGGAGCCGCCCCGATTTCGAGGTGATCGAGGGCGGGCCGGATCGCGATATCATCGACCATGTCGAGGACGGCTCGGACGCCGCCAAGGCGCTGGCCGCGATGAAGCTGGTCGAACCCGACTTTTCGGTCAGCGAGTTCCTGCAAGGCGCGCGCGGCGCCTACGAGATGATCCTGATGGCGTTCGAAAAGGGCGAGATCGACAGGATCGCGCCGTTCCTGGGCGAGGATGTGCACCAGACCTTCGTCGACGTGATTGGCGAGCGCGAGGATCAGGGCCTGACCATCGAGGCGAACTTCGTCGGTGTCCGCGAACTGACGCTGATCGACGCCAGTTTCGACCGCGACACCAACGAGGCCGAGATCACCGTGCGTTTCGTCGGCGAACTGACCACCGCGGTGCGCAACTCCGCCGGTGAAATCATCGAAGGCAACCCCAACGAGATCAAGCGCCAGAAGGACATCTGGACGTTTGCCCGCGAAATGGGCGCGAACGATCCCAACTGGAAGCTTGTCGCCACCGGGGAATGAGGCGGCTTGCCTTCGCCGTTGGCCTTGCGGCCAGTTGCGCCATGACCGCACCGGCGCAGGCACAGCGATGCGGAATACGAGGTCCTGCGAATTCGACGAGCTGAACGGCTGGGCCGATGACGATCACGACGCCGCGCTGAAGGTGTTTCTGGAAACCTGCCCCGACATGCACGATCCCGACTGGATCGCGCTCTGCGCGCTGGCCGACCAACCAAAAGAACGCCCGCACGTTCTTTGAGCTGTTCTTCCGCCCGGTCCTGATCACCGACGGCGACCCGGCGCTGTTCACCGGCTATTTCGAACCGGAACTGAACGGGTCGCGCGTGCGCGACCGACAGATACCGCTATCCGCTCTATCGCAAGCCGCCCGAGGTGCCGCTCGGGCAGCCCGTGGTTCAGCCGCGCCGAGATCGAGGAGAACGGGCGTTCTGGACGGCCGCGGCCTGGAAATCGCCTGGATCGACGATCCGGTCGACGTGTTCTTCCTGCAAATTCAGGGCTCTGGCCGTGTCGGTTCTGACGACGGCACCGGCCTGCGCGTCGGCTACGGCGGCAAGAACGGCCACGATTACACGCTCCATCGGGCAGGAACTGGTGCGGCGCGGCATCTATCAGGCGCATCAGGTTTCCGCGCAGGTGATCCGCAATTGGGTCAAGCCGCAACCCCGACAGATGGGGCCGATCTGCTGCGCCACAATCCGTCTTACGTCTTCTTCCGCGAGGTCAGCGCGCGTCCCTGCCGACAAGGGCCCGCTTGGCGCGATGAACCGCTCGATCACCACCATGCGCTCCATCGCGGTCGATCCGAGATTACGTGCCTCTTGGCGCGCCGGTCTGGATCGAAAAGGGCGGGCACAACCCGCTGCGCCGCCTGATGATCGCGCAGGATACCGGCTCGGCGATCAAGGGCGCCCAGCGCGCCGACATCTTCTTTGGCACCGGCGACAAGGCCGGCCGTGTCGGCCGGCCGGGTGCGGGACCCGGGCCGCATGATCGTGCTGATGCCGATCCAGCGCGCCTATGCCCTGGCTCCGGACGATCTGGGATGACCAAGCGCGGCCCGCGCGGTCTGACCCCCGAAGAACAGGCGCTGTGGAACAAGGTCACCGAACGCACCACAGCCGATGCACCCGAGCGGACGGCCCCGGTGAACACGACCCACTGAACCCGCCAAAATCCGCGCCGAAAAGACCGCCGAATCCATTCCTCCGTTTCGCATCGGTCAGGGTCGCACCGACACCGCGATGCCGCACGACCTTGCGCCACCGTTGCGAGACAGCCTGTCGCGGTCGCCCGTCGCGATGGACCGAAAAAACACTTTCGCCACTGAAGCGCGGCAAGCTGGAACCCGAGGCGCGGATCGACCTGCACGGCATGACGCTGGAACAGGCGCACGGGCGCTTGAATCGATTCATCCTCGACGCCCAGGCGCAGGGCGTTCGGCTGGTTCTTGTCATCACCGGCAAGGGCAAACCGCAACAGCAGGACGGCCCGATCCCGATCCGCCGCGGCGTGCTGAAACACCAGGTGCCGGGGTGGCTGCAAGGGCCCGCATTGCGTGGCGCTGTGATGCAGATCACCGAGGCGCACATCAGGCACGGCGGCGGCGGCGCGTATTACGTCTATCTACGCCGCAACCGTTAACGCCGCGCGCGCCTTCACGATTCCGACCGACACCAGCGCCGCAGCCGCCAGCATATAGATTGCGATGCCCACCGACTGCTCGGCAAAATCGAACCCCTGGTCGATCAGAAGGCCGCTGACCCCGGGTCCAATCGCCGATCCGAAGATCATGATCGCCGTGGCCAGTGCCTTGATCGACCCAAGGTGCCGGGTGCCATAGTATTCGGCCCAGAACGCATTCGGCACCGTCGCCTGCCCGCCGGTTCCGATCCCGATCAACACAAGCCCCAGCAATGCGCCCCAAAGGCTCTCGGCTTGCGAGATCACGAAGAACCCGGCGGCGAACGGCACCAGAAAGACCTGCATCAGCCGTCCGGTTCCGAACCGGTCGATCAGCGCGCCGCTGGCAAATGTCGCCGCGACGCCGGCGATCGTGTAGAACGGCAGCAGTGCCACATAATCCACCAGCGCCCAGCCCTTCACCTCTGTTAGGTGGACCTGCTGGAAAAACAGCGCGGTGCCCCAACTCGGCGGACCCAGCATCAGCGGCAGCGCCAGCCAGAACAGCCAGTGGCGCCAGACCTCGCCCCGC
The DNA here is from genome assembly GCA_963768205.1 of uncultured Alphaproteobacteria bacterium. Classification (GTDB taxonomy): domain Bacteria; phylum Pseudomonadota; class Alphaproteobacteria; order Rhodobacterales; family Rhodobacteraceae; genus JAHELH01. The sequence continues at coordinate 140,643 of CAVYHB010000002.1, forward strand.
GTCCAATGCCGCCCGCCCATACCAAGCGACGACGTGCTCTCTGCCAGCGACTGCGGCGTGCGTTCGGCGCGCAACAGGGTCGAAAGCAGCGGCAGACTGATCAGCAGCACGACCGCGCCGATCACCCACAGCATCCGCCAGTGAACCAGCGCCAACATCGCCACGAAGATGACCGGAAGCAGGGCCTGCCCCACTGCGAACCCCATCGAAGAGATCGACAAGGCCCGCCCCCGCGTCGCGACGAACCAACGCGCCATGGCGACGACGGACAGGTGGCTCATCATCCCCTGCCCAAAGAAGCGCAAAGCGAAGATCACCCCGATCAATGCCAGCGGACCCGGCACAGCGGCCATCGCCAGACAGGACGCCGCCAGCATCACGGTCGTGATCGCGCCCAGTTGCGCGCACGCGGAACCGGTCGGTCAGCCCGCCCGCCCAGATCATCAGCAATGCACTGGCGGTGGTGCCCGCCGTATAGATGCCGCCCCAGGCTCCGTGGCTGAGCCCGAATTCGTCACGGATCACCCCGGCGAAGATCGATATGAAATAGGTCTGGCCAAAGCTGGACCCGAAGGACAACAGCACGCCGGCACTCAGAAAAAGGGCGTTCGCGCGGGCGAACTGGATCAGGGACATGATGGCCTCTGTCCTTGAAACCTCGGGAAAAGAAAAGACCTATTGTGCCGCCGCCGCCAGACCTGTGACTGGCGACAGAATGATCGCCGTCAGGTTCTGCACCGTCAGTACCGTTCCGGGCAGCAGGCCAGAGCGCCCGGCACTGTCGCCGCGAAACGCGGCGTTCAGGTCGCGGGACCGGCTTAACAACCGGATCACCGCGGTCGTATCCCCGACCGTGAAATGTCCCGCGCCCTGCGAGAATTCGGTCACGTCCACCACGGTTATCTCCAGATCGGCCACCTGGTCCAGGTTCTCGACGTTGCCAAGCCGGTTCTGCTGTCCCGTCAGCCGCGCAGACAGCGCCAGCGCCCGGTCGCGTTTCGAGATGAAGATGCCGAACGGTTTCGGCAGGATGCCGATGCGTGCCACCTGCGACCGAAAAACTTCGACGTCGATGTCTGGCGAAATCAGGATCACGCCCGCAAAACCCCGCCCCACCGATCCGGGACGCGCGATATCCATCTGCCGCAGGGTCTCCATGATTAGCGCGGACCCCACCGAATGCCCGACCAGAACCACTCGCCGCGCCCCCGCTGCCCGAACCTCGGCGATCAGCGCCTCCAACCCGTCGCGTGCGAAAAGTACCGAGTCGCGATCATAGGCATAGTTCAGCGGCTTTGCGGCGCTGGGCCAGGAGTAGTGAACCGCCACCCCGGGGATGGCGAAATCCTCTGCCAATTGGGTGATCCGCAGTACGCCTTCGGCAAAGGCGTTGTTGAACCCGTGTACGTAGATCACCGCCTCTCGTTCGGATGCGGGCCGGTTCCGCAGCGCCCGCGCCAGGTCGGACCGAAAGGCCAGATCAGACGGGAAGATCACGCGGGATGTGGCAAGAAACTGCGTGTTCGGGTCGATCTCGCGCTGCGTGGCCAGTATCTGCCCCGGCACGCGATTCGGCGGCACTGCGATATCATAGCGGGCGAAGGTCGGCGCATAGCGACGACTTGTCCCGAACCCAAGCTCCGGATCCGGGCCGCGCGTCGTACCGATGAAGACGGGAATCACGCGGTTGGTCGCGGCTGCCGCCGGGTAGAAGGCCAGCTGTTCGCGCACGGCGCAGCCGGTCAGAAGGATCGCCAGGAACATCAGGCAAAAGGTACGCAAATCGGGGTCCCCGGCGGATTACGGCAATCTGGATGATAAACGACCCGCCGATGTTTGCACGAGGCATCGACCTGCGACGTATGCGCCCACGCGCGTCGGGACCGCCCCGCCTACGCTACAGCACATAGCGGCTGACATCGACCGAGCGCGTCAGCTCGCCAAGGTTCTTGTCGACGAAGTCCGCATTCACCTCGACCACCTCGCCACCCCGGTCCGGCGCGGTGAACGACAGCTCTTCGAACACCCGCTCCATAACCGTGTAAAGCCGCCGCGCGCCGATGTTCTCGACGCTTTGGTTCACATCCGCCGCGATCTTGGCCAAGGCCGCGATTCCGTCCTCGGTAAACGAAACCTCGACGTTTTCGGTGCCCATCAGGGCGGTATACTGTCGGGTCAGCGCATTGTCGGTCTCGGTCAGGATACGCACGAAATCCTCTTCCGTCAGGGCCCGCAACTCGACCCGGATCGGCAGCCGCCCCTGAAGTTCCGGCAGCAGGTCCGACGGCTTGGCGATGTGAAATGCGCCCGAAGCGATGAACAGGATATGGTCGGTCTTGACCGTCCCGTGCTTGGTGCTGACCGTCGTGCCCTCGATCAGCGGCAGCAGGTCGCGCTGCACGCCCTCGCGGCTGACCTCGCCGCCGCGCGCGTCGTTGCGGGCGCAGACCTTGTCGATCTCATCGAGAAAGACGATCCCGTTCTGCTCGACCGCGTCAAGTGCGGCCCGATTGACCGTCTCGTCGTCCAGCAGCTTGTCGGCTTCCTCGCTGATCAGCGCCTCATAGCTGTCGGCCACGGTCATCTTGCGACGCACGGTGCGCCCGCCGCCCATCTTTCCGAACAGGTCGCCGAGGTTCATCATCCCGCCCATCTGCCCCGGCTGGCCCGGTATCTCGAAGCCGCCGAACGGGTTCGAGGTGTCGGCAAGGTCCATCTCGATCTCGGTTGTCGTCCAGTTCGCCACGCTTCAGTTTGTCGCGGAACATGTTTCGCGTGCCCTCGCGCGCATCGGTCCCGGCAATCGCGTCGATCACGCGTTCCTCGGCGGCGGCATGGGCCTTGGCTTTGACGTCCTCGCGCATGTTCTCTCGGGTCATCACGATGGCGCTGTCCACCAGGTCGCGGATGATCTGTTCCACGTCGCGTCCGACATACCCGACCTCGGTAAATTTCGTCGCCTCGATCTTGATGAACGGCGCGCGGGCCAGCTTGGCCAGCCGTCGGCTGATCTCGGTCTTGCCGACGCCGGTGGGGCCGATCATCAGGATGTTCTTGGGATAGACTTCCTCGCGCAGGTCGTCACCCAACTGCCGCCGCCGCCAGCGGCTGCGCAAGGCCACAGCGACAGCGCGCTTGGCGTCCTTCTGGCCGATGATGAAGCGATCAAGCTCGCTGACGATTTCGCGGGGGGTCAGGTCGGTCATGGTTTGATCGTCTCTAACGTCAGGTTTCCGTTGGTATAGACACAGATGTCCGCCGCGATCGCCATGGCGCGGCGGGCAATATCCTCGGCGCTCAGCGCGCCGTCCATCAGCGCCCGACCGGCGGCCAGCGCATAATTCCCGCCCGAACCAATCGCCGTCACGTCATGTTCGGGCTCCAGAACGTCGCCCGCACCTGTGATCACGTAAATCTGGGCACCGTCGCTGACGATCAGCATCGCTTCCAGCTTTTGCAGGTATTTATCGGTGCGCCAGTCCTTTGCCAGCTCGACCGCGGCGCGCTGAAGCTGGCCCGGCGTCGCCTCCAGCTTCTTTTCCAGCCGTTCCAGCAAGGTGAACGCGTCGGCAGTGGACCCGGCGAACCCGGCAACGATCTCGAATCCGCCGGGGCTTAGCCGGCGCACCTTGCGGGCGGTGCCCTTGATGACGGTCTGCCCCAAGCTGACCTGCCCGTCCCCGGCAATCACCACTTCGCCGCCCTTCTTGACGCCGATGATCGTGGTTCCGTGCCAGCCGGGAAATTCTTCCTTGCTCATACCCGCCTCCTTTGCGTTCCGGCCTATATGGCCACCTGCTTGCCGAACGGCAAGCCACGCCATAGCGTCGGCGCAATGTCAGAGCCACGCAGTCTTCGCATCTACCTCGACGAGATCCCGCTGAAACGTGCGGCGAAGGGCAATTTCAACCTCATCAACCTGATACGCCATGCGTTCGAATCGCGCGGATTTAAGGTGGAATTGTGTCTGAACTCAGCCTCGGCACGCCTCGCCTCGGCCGCGGATCCCGGGTATTCTCTGTTTCACATGGACGACCCGTTCCACCCCCGCGCGCTGACCCTGCGGCGGGCGTATTACTATCCGTTCTGGCGCATCGAAAAATCCGCTAAACGGTGGGAGTGGCACATCGCGCGAGCGTCGTTCAACCCGAATGGCATAGACCCGGGCGAGGCGGCGGCATTCTGCACCTATTGGCGCAAGCGATTGTTCGATCTCGATGCGCCAGTCTCCGCCCGTGACCAGATGATCTATGTGCCGTTGCAGGGCAGGCTGTTGGAAACGCGCAGCTTTCAGTCCGTCAGCCCGGTCGCCATGATCGAGACGATCCTGAAACACGATCCCCATCGCGAGATCCACGTCGGCCTTCACCCCGGCGAGACCTATGGCCGGGCGGAATTGGACGCGGTGCGCGCCATTGCCTTGAAGGCCGCGCGCATGAGCATCACGACCGAGCCGATGACAGACCTTCTGGCCCGGTGCGCATATGTGGCGACCGAGAATTCATCGGTGGCGCTGGCGGGATACTTTTTTCACAAGCCCGCGGTGCTGTTCGCAGAGATCGACTTTCATCACATCGCGGCGAGTGCCGTCAGGGACGGGGCCGGAAAAGCCTTGGCCGCGGTCGAAAGCCTGATCCCGGAATTCGACCGCTACCTATACTGGTTCCTGAAACAGACCGCGATAAACGGCGGCTCGCCCGAGGCAGAAGCGCAGATCATCGACGCGGTTCGGCGGCACGGCTGGGCCGTCTGACGAAAAAGGGCGCCGAAGCGCCCTTGTGCCGGGATATCCGGGATAGATCAGATCGAATCGTCAATCCAACCCTGAAGCGCGTGCTTGGGCGCGGCGCCGGTCTTGTTCGACACGATTTGCCCGTCCTTGAAAAGGAACAGCGCCGGGATGCCGCGAATGCCCAGGGCGGCCGCGGTGCCCGGGTTCTCGTCGACGTTCACCTTGGCGATCTTGACCTTGCCGCCGTAGTGATCGGACAGTTCTTCCAGGGCGGGGCCGATCTGTTTGCACGGGCCACACCATTCCGCCCAGAAATCCACAACAACGGGAACGTCGGCATTCTTGACCTCGGCGTCAAAGGTGGCATCGGTAACGGCGACGGTGGCCATGAGCGTTCTCCTTGGCGGAATTGCGTGAACCGGAAACCTATGTGCGACCTTGTCGGGCGTCAAGATGTGGCGGTGCGATGCAAGGCATTCATCACGATATCGTCGGGCAACACCATCAACGACGCGGTTCGTGTCCACAGGATCGCGACCTCGACAGCGTGGTCGGGATAGATTTGGCGCAGCGCGGCAAGGTAGGTACCCATCTGCCGCAGGATGCCCTCGGGGACCTCCTGGGGTCGGTCGGGCACCGCGGCGTTGGTCTTGAAGTCGATCGCCAGGACCCGATCGCTTGTGATCACAAGTCTGTCCACGGTGCCGCTGATACGGGCGCCATTCAATTCCGCCAGCTCGGCGGTGATGTCGGCCTCTGCCAGGGCGTCGTCGCCGAACAGGTACCGCAGGTCGTGTGCCGTCAGTACCGGCCGGATCTCGCGCAACAGCGCCAGTGCGTCGTCCGGTGCCGCCATGTCTTCACCGAAGCCAAGAAGGGCCGGGGCCAATTCTTCCCACTCCGAAGGATCGCGTCCCGGCAGATGTTCCAGCAATCGATGCATCAACCGGCCCCGGCGCAGGGCGGCCTCGGCATCCAGACCTTCGGTTTCGTGAACCAGTATCTTGGCGCCACCCATGTTCGAAGGCGACAATGGCGGCGGCGTTCTTGCAGGGGTGTCAAGCCGCACGTGAAGCCACGGCGGAAGATCGGTGCCTTTAAGCGACGGCATCGGCGCATCGGCACAGGCACCGGCTAGCCAATCGCCGTGACTGAATCGCAAGCCCTCTCCGGTGGGCGTGGCCAGCGGCACGCCACCCATATCCCCGACGGCCTGAGCCATGAGTTGGTACCAGCTATCCCCAGGGTTACCGACCCTGCCCGATGCCGCCGCGATCAGCCAGGTTTCGGCCCGGGTCATCGCGACGTAAAGCAGCCGCAACTCCTCTTCCTGTTGCTTCTCTTTCAGGCGGATCAGAGCCGATCTGATTGTATCCGGCTGCATCTCGGCGGCAGGTTTCCAGGCCATCCCGCCGCCGTCCAGCGGGACGATCTGGTCGCGGATCGTCAAAGTCCGTTTTGCCGTGTCGGGCAGGATGACGATTGGCGATTCGAGGCCCTTGGCGCCATGTACCGTCATCACGCGAACCAGGTCGCCTGCGGCGTCCATCTGCCGTTTGACCTCGACGTCGTCGGTCTCCATCCAGACCAGAAAGCCGGTCAGGCTGGGCACCTCCATCCGTTCGAAGGCCAGGGCCTGCTGCAACAGCGCGTCGATTCCATCCTCGGCCTCGGGGCCCAGCCGCGACAGAAGCCGCCGCCGCCCGTCATGCCGCGTCAGGATACGCTCGATCAGGTCGTAGGGCCGCAGGAAATCCGAACTGTCACGCAGGTCCTTGATCATCGCCATTGTGTCCGGCTGCTCGTCGGCCCGTTTGCGCAGTGTCGTCCAGAGGTAGGGCTCGCTGCGCCCCGCCGCCAGGTCGAACAGCTGCGCCTCTGTCCAGCCGAACAGTGGCGACCGCAGCGCGGCGGCCAGCGACAGGTCGTCCTCGGGCGTGGCCAGGAAGGACAGCAGGGCCGAAAGGTCCTTGACCGCAAGCTCGCCGCCCAGTTTCAGTCGGTCGGCCCCGGCGACCGGTAAGCCTTGCGCCTTGCAGGCGCGGATGATCTCTTCGAACAGGCGCGACCGACGGCGGACCAGAATCAACACATCGCCTGCGGAAATCGGCCGTCGTCCATCTTTGGACGGAATTGTCTCTGTTTCGATCATGGCCTTGATCTGCCCGGAGATCTTGCGGGCAAGAATGACATCGGGATGATCGGTCCCGACCAGATCGACCGGATCGAACCAGTTCTTCTTCTCTGGCTTGTCGGTCGGTTCGACCGCGGGCCAGATATCGACGCGGCCGGGCAGGTCGGCATGAAACGCAAGGTGCTTTGCGTCGGGGGCAAGATGCGGCGCATCGGTCGTCTCGATGACGCGGTCGACGACACGCAGGATCGCATCGGACGAACGGAACGAATGCGCCAGCTCCATCGGACGCAACGCGATATCCAGTGCGTTCAGCTTGTCCCGGAAATGTGACTGCATCCTGTCGAACTCGCGCGGATCGGCGCCCTGGAAAGAATATATCGACTGTTTCTTGTCGCCCACGACAAAGATAGTGCGCGGCGTGTCGTCGCGGGCACCAAGGCCCGAGGTGAATTCCTGCGCCAACCGTTCGATCACTTGCCATTGCGCCGGGCTTGTGTCCTGCGCCTCATCGACAAGAATATGATCAAGCCCGCCGTCGAGCCGGTAGAGTATCCATTGGGCAACCCGATCGTCGCCAAGAAGCGCCCCGGCTTTCTGGATCAAGTCGTCGAAATCAAGCCAGCCACGCGCCTGCTTGTGACGGGAATAGGCGGCAAGGAAGGCTTCGGCAAACTTGAAAAACGCGTGCGTTCTTTGGGCGGAATAGAGACGGTTCCCCAATTCGCGCGCTGTCTCGACCCGCCGCATCAAATCGTCCAACGCGGCGTGCATCGGCATCATGGCCGCGCGGCTTGCCTTGTTGGGAAACTTCCCGACCTTGGCACCGAATGGCTCCTTCGCGGTGGCACCGTAGAGGAGCAGCTTCTTCAGAGGGCCGATCAGGGTGTTATCGAGCCTGTTGAAATCCAACCCGGCCAGGGTGTCGGCGGCTTTCCGGTCAGTGGAGTTTTCGCTTTCGGCCAATACCTTCCGCAAAGCTGTCAGCAGGGCGGCGTCACCGGGTACGAACGTGGCAGCGACAAGGTCTTGCGCCGTATAGCCGGCGGGCAAGCCCCATCCATCGCCAAACGTCTTCGGCGGTGGCGGGGGCCAGCGCCTGCCGGTTGCCGGCGACCGCGGCGGTCAGGGAGCGAAAGGTCGACATCGGTCAAAAAGGCCGCGATGCCGTCAATCACCCCGCGCCCGTCACCGGCAGCCATTTCCTCGACGATTTCGTCGCGCAACAGGGCTGCAGAACGATCGTCCATCTCGGTAAAGCGCGGCGAAATGCCGGCCTCCAGCGGGAAGCGGCGCAGCAGCGACGCGCAGAACGAGTGGATCGTCTGTATCCGCAAGCCGCCCGGGGTCTCGATCGCCTTGGCAAACAGCGTCCGGGCGCGCATCAACTGATCTGGCACCAGCGTGACACTCAGCCCGGCCAAAGCCTCCGTCAACGCCTCGTCTGGCATCATCGACCACTCACCCAGGCGCGCGAACAGCCGAATCTGCATCTCGGACGCGGCCGCCTTGGTATAGGTAAGGCAAAGAATGTGTTGCGGGTCGACATTGCTCAACAGCAACCGCGCGACCCGGTCAGTCAGAACCCGCGTCTTGCCAGACCCGGCATTGGCCGACAGCCAGGTCGAGGCATCGGGTTCCGAGGCCCGGTTCTGCATCGCCGTTGCGTCATTGATAGCGCTCATCCGACCGGCGCTCCGTTTGGCGGATCGCTCTCATCCCATTCGCCCAGCCGCGCAAGGTGGTCGAAGTCACTTGCGAAGCCCTGGGTCTCGACCGCGCGCCGGGAGGTGTATCCGCGCTTTACGTTGCGATACGCGCCGATCAGCTGTTCCAGGCCCGCGAGAGTGTCCTCGATTGACGCGGTATCAACATGTTTAGTGTCTATTTTTCCGGTCCCGCCGAACCCGATGTATCCGACTTCGGCCACCTTGGCCGCGCTGAAACCCTCCAGCGTGCCGCGCTCCACCAGCAGCGCCGACAGCATCAGTTGCTTATCGAAATGGTCCTGCACAAGAGGGGCGGGCGGCGCGCCGGATTTGTAGTCGTAGATTGCGACGCTTCCGTCCGGCAGTCGATCGACCCGGTCGATTTTACCGTAAAGGACATGATCGAGATTGGGCAGCGTCATCCGCGCCTTGACCTCCTGCGCCCCGGGAACACCGGCGACTTGCCGCGCAATCTCGGTCTCGATGAACCAGTCGACAACCCGCAAGAGCCGCGCACGCCATAGTCTTTGCGCTGCAGGCCAAGGCGCCTCGGCGGCGAAAACGGCGTCGGCGGTCGCGATCAGCCGCATCTTGTCGGCTATCGGATCCGTCACCGGCCCGTCACCGACAAACCGCTCCATTATCCGGTGAATTAGCGTGCCCCGCAGCGGTGGATCGGGCTGTCGGCGCAACGGATCGAGGGCATTCAGCCCAAGAATCCGTCGCGCGTAGATGGCGTAGGGGTCGCGGATCAGGGTCTGCACCTCGGTTATCGAGATCTCTTTTGGCCGATCCTTAACCGGAGGCTGAGGCGAGGGACGCAGGGCCGGAGTCACCTTTGTATCGGGCGCATCTAGGGCATCCGCAAGGTCAAGCCACAGTTTGCCCCGCGCCCGCATTGCGTCCAGCGCGGCGGGGCCGTCCTGCGGTAGGCCGCCCAGCAGATTGCAAAGCCGGTTCAGCCAGCGCGACGGTACGGTCTGCGCCTCGGCATCGCGGATCGACCGGCTCAGGATAACCTTCGGTGCCGCCGCCGCTTGCTGGAAGTCATGCGCGGCGAGGCCGATGCGTCGCTCGGGTAGCAATAGACCGGCGCGGTCGCGCAACACCCGGTTCAGCCACGGATCGGTGCCTGGAGCCTCTGGCCAGACGCCTTCGTTGAGGCCGCCCAGAATCACCAGGTCGGCGCCCTGGACCCGGGCCTCCAATGTGCCCCAGATCATCACGCCGGGATGCGCCTGGGTCGGTTCGCGCACCTCTCCTTTTTTCAGAACGGAGTTGAACAGAGACGCATAATCGAATGGCGACACGACGCCACCAAACGCGGACTCGCGGCGCAGTTCCTCGACCCGGCGCTGTGCCTCGATCCCGGCAGCCTTGTCCCAAAGCGCACCCGTACCTTCTTGGCCCGGACCGGCCGCCAGGGTCTCTGCCAGGCGAATGTGATGTCTCAGGTGCTCGGACAGCTGGCGTGTTCCGACGGCCTCCGTTTCTTCCATCACCGCGCCAACCCACTGTGCCCAGGCTAGGCGATCCGCGTCATCCTTTGCGGCCCAGCGTAGAACATCGGCGCGCTCGGGGAACGGCGGGCCGTGGCGGCGCAGGTCAAGCTCCAGTTCACGGGTGTTAAGCAAGTGCGCGCCCCGGTTTTCGACACTGGAATTGGCAAGCGGGTGCTTGAGAAGGGTCAGAAGCGCCTCGACCGACCACACCTGTCCGAACCGGTCGGCAACATGCCGCAGGAACCGCCCCGGGGGCGACAATGGCAGCGGCTTGCCCGCGCTGTCGTCCGGCTCGACCCGCCAGCGGTCGAGCGCCGCCGTCACCTGTCGGGTCAGGATTTGGTCCGGTGTAATCAACGCCGCGGTCATGCCGGTCTCGGCGGCCTCGCGCAGGGCCAGCGCAATGGCATTTGCCTCGGAACGGCTCGATTCCGCCTCGATCAGCGCCATATCGTCCGTCGCCTCGCCAATATCGGTCAGCCGCCGCCCGTCGGAGAGCCACTGATCTGTCACCGGCGCTGGCCGCAGGGCGAGGGACAAAAGCCGGTTGCGCGCCGAATTCGGCGGTGCGGCGTCCGGGTGCCAGGGCTGGATGTCTCGCGGATGGCCGCCCAGGTCGCTCATCAGGCGCGCGAACCGGTATTGTGGATGATCCTCGGCGTTCAGCGCGGTGTCGAGCTTGTTCCAGACCGTATCGGGCAGGTCGAAATCGACACCGGGAAGGACCACGGCGCCCTGCGGCAGGCACGCCACCGCCCGCATGAACAGCGCCGTTGCCCCGCGCGATCCGGTGGAGCCGGCAACGATCACCGGATGGGACGGCGGGCGCGTCTGCCACTTGTCGACAAGGTGCTCGATCACCATGCGCTGACGGGCCTCGGGATCGGGTGGCTCGTCACTCTCGGACCCGAAGAAACGGTCGACAAGCGCCACGAACTTGAGGCTGCGCTGCCAGTGGCCCGACACATCGGACACGTCCAGCGCGCGCAGCGCGTCGGGCGCAATACCCTCGCCGCGCATTTCGTCCATCAGGTCGGCAAGGCTGTCAGACAGATCGAAAAGCGCGTTGCGCGGGGCAAGATCAGGCTCTGATTCAAGCAGTTTCGATACCAGTTGCGACAATTCCAGACGACGGCGCAGCGGGGACACAGGCGGCGGCAAATGTGGCACGGCCACCTCGGTCGCAAGGTCGGTAACCAGCCGGATGCGAGGCAGCAGCCGCGGCGGGCCGGCGTCGAACAAGGCCCGAATGCGCCGCTGCATTCGTCGCGTATTCACGAATATCTGCACGCGACCCAGAGATTCGGGCTCGTGCGACCCGATCCGGCGCAGCAGGCCGTCGATCAGCACGCGGGGAAACTCGGCACCGGGTGGCAGACCGAAAACCCTGGGGCGATCCGAGGGCTCAAACATTGGCCTGCCCTAGCATCGCTTCGGCGCTGGCGATACTTTCGAGCCGACCGACGTCGCACCATCCGCCGAGATGCTCGAGACCATAGAGAGTGCCCTCCGCGGCCATCATGTCCCAGACCACATTCAGGGAGAATTTGGTTTCCACAATTCCCCGCAACCGTGTTGTCCTGATGATTTGCAGCCCGGAATAGACATTATCTCCGCCCCGGCGCAGTCGTCCGTCGGGTGAGATAGCGAAGTCGCCCGCGCCCCGATGCCCGACCGCGCGGTCTGTCGGAACCACCAGCAGCAAGGCGTCCATCTTCCCTGGCTGCCATGCATTCAACAGCCGCGGAATCGGGTTATCTCCGGTCCAAACGGCATCGGTGTTCAGCGTGATCACAGGACCCGCACCAAGCCACGGCACGGCGTTTCTAAGCCCTCCTCCGGTTTCGAGGATCTCCGGTTCGTGAACGCAAATCACGCCGCGCGGCGACAGGTGTTTCGAGACCATATCAGCCAAATAGTGCGTATTCGCGACCAGCCGCGTCAGGCCTGCCCCGTCCACCAGATCAAGCGCATGATCCACCAATGGCCGGCCTGCGACGGGGATCAAGGCCTTCGGCAACCGATCGGTCAGGGGCGCCATCCGGGTTCCGAACCCGGCGGTGAACAGCATTACCGGAAAATCGGGGCGCATGGCATTCTCAACCGGGCTAGATGATCAGGGGTGGGCGGCGGCAAGTTCGCGATGATTGGCGTCAGCGGTGCCAGGGCGGGATGCGCCATGACGTGTTGAAGGTGGGCCCAGACGCGTGGGATCAGGTCGACATAGGCGGTTTTTCCCTGTTGCCGCGACAGGCGCGCGAAAATGCCGAGAATTCGCAGGTTGCGCTGGGCGCAAAGGGCAGCGCGGCTTGCCTTGAATGCGGCCAGATCAAGCCCGACCGCCGCGGTGAACCGGGCAACCATGCGATCGGCAAGATCGCCCGGCACATCGCGCCGTGCATCATGCAGCAACGAGACAAGATCATAGCCGACCGGCCCCGCCATCGCATCCTGGAAATCCAGCAGGCCGACCCTTTGAATGCCGTCACCGTCCGGCAGCCAGATCAGGTTTTCGGCATGATAATCCCGCAGGATGAGGACCTGGCCGGGGATCAAGCTGCGGGTCAGAACTGTCTCTAACGCACCTTGAAATTCAAGCTTCCGAGTTTCCATGTCAGCATAGGTCTCTAGGACCAGCGCGGCCTGTTCCGCCATCAGCGCGGGCGTGAAGGAAACCAGCCCGTCGGGGATCGGTGCGCCGTGCAAAGCGATCAGCACATCGACCGCAGCCTCGTAGAGCGCGGATTCGCATCGCGGATCGGCATCGATCATTCGGGCAAAGACGGAGTCGCCGAAATCCTCGAGCAGGAGGAAGCCGTTGCTGGCGTCTTCTGCAAGGATGTCCGGAGCGCGAAGGCCTATGCCGGTAAGATGGCGGGCAATATTGACGAAGGGCGTCACGGAATTCGCCACGGTCGGGCGGCGCATCCATAAGGACGCAGGTTTCGGGCGCTCCGGGCTGGGCCAGCCGCTCGTACCGCCTGGACGAAGCATCGCCGGCCAGCGGCGTCCTGACCGCCTGAGACCATCGGGTACCGGCAAGAAAGGCCTCCAGCAGTTCGGCGCGATCAGCCATCGGCCAGCCCGACGCGATCCAGGATGTCCCGCCACCGGGCATCCTGCGACGCGGCAACGACAGTGCGGTCGGTGTCGCCTTTGCCCATCGAAAATTCCAGCGTCAGCGCCCCTTTCGGTGGTGCCGGCATCCGCTCCGGCCATTCCACCAGGCAGATTGCTTGGTCAAGGGCATCGTCCAACCCCAGTTCGACCACTTCCTCGGCCCCGGATAGACGGTAGAGGTCGCAATGCCAGATCTCGACCTCGCCGTCCCAATAGGTCTGCACCAGGGTGAAGGTCGGCGAGGGGACGTCTTCGGCCAGCCCATGCGCGCCAAGGCGGGCCTGTATCAGGCCACGGGCGAAATGGGTCTTTCCCGCCCCCAATCCGCCCTGCAACAGCAGCGTGTCGCCGGGCCCAAGCAGCGGGGCAAGGGCGGCGGCGAAACGGCTGGTCGCCGCCTCGTCAGGCAAGGCAAATGTTCTGATGACGCCGGGACGCATGCCGGCACTCTGGCCACCCGTCGGCCCGCCAGCAAGGTCGGTCATGGAAATAGCAGAGACAGAATGCGGAAAAACCGCGCCGATCAACTGGCGCAGCGTTTTTCGGCCTCTTCGACAGCGGCGGTGAACCCGAACAGCGAGAACGTGTCCTCGGTCTTGGTGCCCCGCGATGACGTGCCGACGACCGTCGCTTCGGCCCCGCGCTTCAACGCGCTGATGATCTTGTCGTCGTCGGCATCCGAGGCCGACCAGGCCATCTCGCCCTCGGTGAACAGCTCGAACTTGTCGCCGGCCACATCGACCGTAACGGTGGACCCGTCACGAAACGGGTAGCCGCCGGTAAACGACACCTGGCCCGTCACGCCGGACGCCGGGATATAGGACACAAACAGCAGGATATCGCCGCGCCGCGCCGCCACCACGCGGCCATCGCGCGTGTTCACCGTTTCCTTGGGGCTCGACACGCTCCAGCATTGGGCCGGTTCCTTGGCCTCGAACACGCTCCAATCCGTGTGCGCGGCGACCCGGTTTTTCGATTCCTGCGCTACTGCGGCGGAGGCGGCCAATGCCAACCCCGCAAAAGCCAACCCGCGAAATAGTGTTGCGAACATCTCTGTTACAGCCTCCAGCCGTCTCTGCCTCTGCGCGCCTGTCCCCGGGCCGATCTTGCGTGACCTTTCAGGGCGGGCATGCGAAATACAATCACGGTTTTCAGTTTTACGGAAATATCCCGATTTTTGAAAGCCCTGTTGGCAGAAAATCGCGCAATGGAACAGGAACGAGATATATGGCGTCGGCAGTCCCGATGGTTGAAATCTGGCGCGGGCCGTTGCTGGAATCACAGCATCGCGGCCATGCGGTGATTTGCGACGCGAAAGGCAATGTCGTCGAGGCCTGGGGCGATCCCGACAAGGAGATATTGCCGCGGTCGTCGTGCAAGATGATCCAGGCTCTGCCGCTTGTGGAAAGCGGCGCCGCCGACGCCAACGGCCTGAGTGAACGCCAGCTTGCCATCGCCTGCGCGTCGCACCAGGGCGCCGCGATCCATTCGACGTTGATCACAAGCTGGTTATCGGACCTGGGTATGGGCGATGATGACCTGCGCTGCGGGCCAGAATTTCCGCGCGACGAAGATGCCGGAAATGAAATGATTCGCGCCCATAAGTTGCCCTGCCAGTACCACAACAACTGTTCCGGCAAGCACACCGGCTTTCTTACGCTCGGGCGGCACCTGCGCGCCGGGCCAGACTACACCGACCCGGACCACGCCGTTCAGCTCGCAGTGCGCGAGGCGTTCGAGGATGTCACCGGGATGTCCTCGCCGGGGTTCGGGATCGATGGCTGCACTGCCCCGAATTTCATCACCACGATGCACGGGCTGGCCCGCGCGATGGCCCGTTTTGCCTCTGCCGATGCCAATGGGTCCTCGGTGCGCGACCGGGCCATGGCGCGGTTGGTCACGGCCATGCGGGCGCATCCCGAACTGGTGGCTGGCGAGGGTCGCGCCTGCACCGAGTTGATGCGGGCGATGGGTGGCAAGGTCGCGCTGAAGACCGGGGCCGAGGGTGTTTTCATCGCGATCCTGCCAGAACAGAGACTGAGCGTCGCCGTGAAGATCGAAGACGGCGCCACGCGTGCCTCGGAATGCGCGATCGCTTCGATCCTGGTCCACCTTGGCGTGCTGGACCCCAACCACCCGGCCACACTGAAGCGCCGCAATGCGCCGATCCTGAACCGGCGCAAGATCGAGGCCGCCTGGATCAGGCCCGCGGAAGGTGTGTTCTAGGACGCGAAATCGTCCCGCGAATAGCCTTGCAGGTAAAGCAGCGCCGTCAGGTCGCCGTGGTTGATCCGGACGTCGGATTGCGCGGCGACCACGGGCTTGGCGTGCAACGCGGCGCCGGTCCCGGCGAGCGCCAGCATGCCAAGGTCATTCGCCCCGTCGCCAACAGCCATCACGTCGGTTTCGCTCACTCCAAGCCGCGCCGCTGTCTCTTTCAGCGCCTCAACCTTGGCATCGCGGCCCAGGATCGGGGTACCGACCTGTCCGGTCAGCTTGCCATCCTTGGACAGCAGCGTGTTGGCCCGGAATTCGTCGAATCCCAGCGTCGCGGCGATCCTTTCGGCAAATGCGGTGAAACCGCCCGAAACCAGGACCGCGAAAGCCCCTTCGCGTTTCATCGTGGCCACCAGTTGCCGCCCACCCGGCATCAGGGTAATTCGCTGCGCCAACACATGGTCGATCACCGCAACGTCCAGCCCGCGCAGCAGCCCGACGCGCTCCTGCAACGCAGCGTCGAAATCCAGTTCGCCATTCATCGCCCGCGCGGTAATGTCTGCGACCCGCGCCCCGACACCGGCCTCATCGGCCAGTTCGTCGATGCATTCCTGCTGGATCAGGGTCGAATCCATGTCGGCGATCAGGATCCGCTTGCGACGACCTTCAGCAGGCTGAATAATGAGGTCGATCCCCAGCATCTGCACTTCCTGCCAGACATGCCACAGGTTGTCGGGCCGCACCGGAACGTCGAACTCTGCCGCTTCGTCCGGCGCCAGCCATAGCGCGTCGCCGCCACCCCATGCATTGCGCAGGCTTTCAACCAGTGCAGGGTCCAGATTGCGGCGATCCGGCGCGGCGATAAGGGTTGCAACGTGCATCCAAGGTGTCCCGTCCAGGCGCGATGTCGGTTTCGACAGGCGAGGCGGCGCTATAGACGCATTTTTCCCATTGTGGAAGCAGACGAACGCGATTAATCCGGGCGGCGGGACACCCCTCCCCAACGAGGGGCGCGTATCTGAAAGGATATCCAGTGATGGATAACGTCAAACCGGCATCGCGGCCGGCAAACCCGCGATTCTCGTCCGGCCCTTGCGCCAAACCCCCCAGCTTTAACTTGCAGGCCCTTGCCGACGCGCCCTTAGGGCGGTCGCACCGCGCCCCGATCGGCAAGGCCAGGCTGAAAGCTGCCATCGACCAGACCCGCGAAATCCTTGGCGTGCCAGATAATTACCGCATCGGCATCGTGCCCGCCTCGGACACCGGCGCGTTCGAGATGGCGATGTGGAATCTGCTGGGCGCGCGCTCGGTGGAAATGGCCGCCTGGGAAAGCTTTGGCGCGGGTTGGGTCACCGATGCTGTCAAACAGCTGAAACTCGATGCACGGGTACACACGGCGGACTACGGCGAGATCGTCGATATGGCCGCGCTCGATTACGACCGCGACGTTTGTTTCACATGGAACGGCACGACTTCGGGCGTGCGGATGCCATCGGGCGATGCGATCCCGGCGGATCGCGGTGGCCTCACGCTGTGCGACGCCACCTCTGCCGCCTTCGCGATGGATTTGCCCTGGGCCAAGCTGGATGTGATCACATTCAGTTGGCAAAAGGTTCTGGGCGGCGAGGCGGCGCATGGAATGCTGATCCTCGGCCCCCGCGCGGTGGAGCGCTTGGAAAGTTACACGCCGCCCTGGCCGCTACCGAAGATTTTCCGTCTGACCAAGGGCGGCAAGCTGATCCAGGGGATCTTCGAGGGCGAGACGATCAACACGCCGTCGATGTTGGCAGTCGAAGACTATTTGCACGCCTTGGCCTGGGCAAAGTCGGTTGGCGGATTGCGCGGTATGATTGGCAGAACAGAGTCGAATTTCGCCGAAATAGAGACGTTCGTGGCCGAAAACGACTGGCTCGATTTCCTCGCCCGCGACCCGGCCACACGGTCCACGACCAGCGTCTGTCTGAAGTTCACCGACCCGCGCATCGCCGATGGCGCGAGCTTCGCCAAGGCGATCGCCAAGCGGTTGGAGGCGGAAGGCGTGGGCTACGACATCGGGGCATACCGCGACGCACCGCCGGGCCTGCGCATCTGGTGCGGTAGCACGGTCGAGGCCGCCGATATCCACGCGCTTCTGCCGTGGCTCGGTTGGGCGTTCCAGTCCGAAATCGCCGCGCAGCAGGCCGCCGCCTGACCGAATGGGTCCACGGGCCCGTTTCGCAACCTCAAAAGTTTCCCAAAATGGAGCCCATCATGGCCCCCAAGGTTCTCGTATCCGACAAGCTCTCTGAAACCGCCGTCCAGATCTTCCGCGACCGTGGCATTGATGTTGATTTCGAACCTGCCCTCGGCAAGGACAAGGAAAGGCTGACCGAAATCATCGGCCAGTACGACGGCCTTGCGATACGGTCCGCCACCAAGGTGACCGAGAAGCTTCTTGCCAATGCCGACCGGTTGAAGGTGATCGGGCGCGCTGGAATCGGCGTCGACAACGTCGACATCCCGGCGGCATCGAAGAAGGGTGTGATCGTGATGAACACGCCCTTCGGCAACTCGATCACCACCGCCGAGCACGCCATCGCCCTGTTGATGGCCACCGCGCGCCAGATTCCCGAGGCCAACGCTTCGACCCATTCGGGAAAGTGGGAAAAATCCCGCTTCATGGGGGTCGAGGTTACCGGAAAGACGCTTGGCGTCATCGGCGCAGGCAACATCGGGTCGATTGTCATCGACCGCGCCCACGGCCTGAAGATGAAGGTAATCGCCTATGATCCGTTCCTCAGCGAGGACCGGGCCGACAAGATCGGCGTCGAGAAGGTCGAAATCGACGAGTTGCTGCACCGCTCGGACTTCATCACCCTGCACGTGCCGCTGACCGACAAGACCCGAAATATCCTGTCGGCCGAGGCGCTTGCCAAGACGAAAAAGGGCGTCCGGATCATCAATTGCGCCCGTGGCGGGCTGATCGACGAGGCCGCCCTGGCAAGGGCGCTCAAATCGGGACATGTCGCCGCCGCCGCGCTTGACGTCTTTGCGGTGGAACCGGCCACCGACAATCCGCTTTTCGACCTGCCCAACGTCATCTGCACACCGCACCTTGGCGCGTCCACCTCGGAGGCACAGGAAAACGTGGCGATCCAGGTGGCCGAACAGATGTCGGATTTCCTGCTGACCGGTGCCGTCACCAACGCGCTGAACATGCCCTCGGTCACGGCGGAAGAGGCCAAGGTCATGGGGCCGTGGATCGAGTTGGCGAAACACTTGGGCGATTTCGTCGGCCAGCTCACGGACGAACCGATCAAGGCGATTAACATACTCTACAACGGCCAAACCGCCCAGATGAACACCGCCGCCCTGAACGCCGCCGCCGTCGCGGGCATCATGAAAGCGATCAATCCCGACGTGAACATGGTCTCGGCGCCGGTCATCGCCAAGGAACGCGGAATCGACATCGCCACAACGACGCAAGGCAAGACCGGCGTCTTCGATGCCTATATCAAGTTGACGGTGGTCACGCCGCAGCGCGAACGCTCGATCGCGGGCACTGTGTTCTCGGACGGCAAGCCGCGGTTCATCCAGATCAAGGGAATCACCATCGACGCAGCTATCGGGCCGCACATGCTATATACGACTAATCACGATGAACCCGGCATCATCGGTGCGCTGGGACAGACCATGGGGGCCAACGGCGTGAACATCGCCAACTTTACCCTGGGCCGGTCGGATCGCGGCAAGGACGCCATCGCGCTCTTGTACCTGGACGAACAGCCGCCCGAAAAAGCCTTGCAGGATCTGCGGAATACGGGACTGTTCCAGCAGATCAGCCCGTTACAGTTCGACATCGCCTGACAGGAAGACCCATGCGCATCTATGCCATTGGCGACATACACGGTCAGCTAGACATGCTTCGCGCAGCCCATGCGCGGATCGAGGCGGACCGGCAGGTTACCGGCGATCGGACTGCCCCGGTAGTGCACCTGGGCGACTACACCGACCGGGGACCCGACAGCGCGGGCGTGATCCAGACGCTGATCGACGGCAGAGACGAGGGACTGCCCTGGCTGGCGATTCGGGGAAACCATGACCGGCTGTTCACCGAATTCCTGAATGCCCACGACTGGGAGGATCCGTACCTGGCCGGACGACTGGGCTGGTTCGACCCGCGGCTTGGCGGCGACAAGACCCTGGCGTCCTACGGCGTCACAGATGTCGAAAACCGACCCGTGAGAGAGGTGCATCGCGAGGCGGTGGAGGCAGTCCCCGCGACGCACCGGGACTTCATCGAGAACCTGCCGCTATGGCATAAAACGGCGGAATTGCTGTTCGTCCATGCTGGAATTCGTCCGGGCATTCCGCTGGCCCGGCAGGACGAGGAGGACCTGATCTGGATCAGGGAAGGATTCCTTGAGGACGATCGTGATCACGGCTGGCTGGTGGTGCATGGGCACACTGCGCTGCAAGAAGCCACCCATTTTGGCAACCGCGTCGACCTTGACACCGGCGCCGGCTATTTCCGTCCGCTCACGGTTGCCGTTTTCGAAGAGCGCGAGTGTTGGACGCTGGAAGTGGGGGGCAGGCGGAGGCTTTCGTCACCATAGTACGACTCTGTTGCACCGCGAAACAGCGTGATGCTCTTCTCTCCGGTTCAGTGACAATGGCTCGGAATGGCGGACGATGCTGAGGAAACAGGACGGCTCAGGCTAGGTAAAAAGGGTCTGATGCGCCAGGAATGCGATGGTCAGATCGCCTACCCGTTCAGAAGACATAGGTCAGCCACATGACGCCTCCGGGCAACGCGGCATGGCCAGTGAGGGTGGCGTTGGTGATCGCTCCGTCACCGAACACCAGCGGGCCGCTTCCAAGGATGACCGGCATGACAAAAAGCTGCATCTCGTCGAACATGTCCGCATCAAGCGCCCCGCGCTGGGTCTCGCCGCCGCCCATCACCCAAACCGTTAGGTCATCACCTTGGGACAGATGCCGCCGCAGAGCATTGAAATCGGGCGCTATGGTCTCGATATTCGGCCCGGGCTCGGGCAATAGCTTGGATGTCACCACGTAGGTGATTACATCAGGATAGGGCCAGACCGGCTGTGCGGCGACGAAATCGTAAGTGATACGCCCCATGACAATGGCATCGACGCTCTTGAAGAATTCGGAAAAGCCATAGTCGTTTTGCGGGTCGGCGAACTGATCCAGCCAATCCACCCGGCCCGTCCCATCCGCGATGCGCCCGTCGATGCTCATGGCGATGTATCCAACGAACCTGCTCATGGTTTAGTCACAGGTTCGTGCCCAATCAGTCTCGAATCCAGCCGGAACCGCATCCTCAATCCACCCGAATAGTACTGCGCGCAGAATGACCGTTTGCGTCGATCACCGACAGGGTCAGAAACCCCGGGCCCGGAATGTCGATGACGGCACTGCGCTCGTGACTTCGGGTAAGGACCGGCGCGCCATTCGCAAGCCAGGTGAAGGGTGGACGACCGTCGCGGACCTTCACCGCCAAGGCTCGACCGGCGGTCTCGACACGCGCGCCATCGGGCGGGAAGGCCAGTTCAGGCGCATTTGGTTGGGCCTGGAAAAGGGCGTCGCGCGAACGGAACTTGCGCAGAGGCTGCGGAAGCATCGCGTTCGAGACGATCAGCGTGCCCGGCGGCGGCGGCGGCAGTCGATCGACCCTGGGCTTCAGCAGTGCGAAGGCATCGAACAGGATCGGCGCGGCCAGCTCGCCGCCGAACACTCCGGGCACCGCTGTGCCGTCCGGGCGCCCCAACCACACGCCGATCACGTGCTGAGCATCAAAGCCGATGGCCCAGGCATCACGATGACCGTAGGAAGTGCCGGTCTTGTACGCCAATCCAGTGCGGGCCGCACCCCGCGGCGGCGCCAGGCCTGACAGGATATCGCCGATCTGCCAGGCGGATTCCGCCGTCAGGAAACGTGGGCCGGATTGGGCCGGGTCAGAACCGAAATAGGCCACAAGCGGTGCAGAAACGCCGCCATTCGCGATCCCGGCGTAAAGCTGGACCAGACCTTCCAGCGTGACACCGATACCACCAAGTGCGATCGCCAGCCCCGGTTGTCCGCCGGGCAACTCGGCGGAAACGCCAGCACGGCGCAGATGCGCCAACAAGCGCGTCGGGGTGATCGCCTCGGTCAGTGTGATCACGGGTATGTTGAGCGACTGTTGCAATGCCTCGCGGATCCGTAGCGTGCCACGAAAGGTACCGTCGAAATTCTGCGGCACATAGCTGCCGAACGCGGTCGGGCGGTCGTCGATCAGGGTTTCGGGATGGGCGAGGCCCTGATCGAACGCCAGCCCGTAGACCAGCGGTTTGAGGGTAGAGCCCGGTGACCGCACCGCCTGGGTCATGTCGACGAACCCATCGCGCCGGTCTGCCCGATAGGCGGCGGACCCGACCGAGGCGAGGATGTCGCCGGTCCGATGATCGGCCACCAGCATCGCGATAGACAGGCGTTGTCCGGCTTGCGTGGCGCTGCGCAGGGCAAGCCCTTCCAGCCGACGCTGCAATCGTGCGTCCAGGGTCAGCCGGTGAATCGCGGTCGCCGGTTCACGTACCAGAACACGATCCGCCAGATGCGGCGCCAATCGGGGCATAGGGCGGCGTTGGGCCGGAACAGGGTCTTTTTCGGCTCCGGCGCGGGTTTCGGCGTCGATCACACCCGTGCCCTGCAATCGCGACAGAACCCGCCCACGGGCGGCATGGGCATTTCCGCGCCACCGATCCGGTCGCCGAGTCTCGGGCGACTGCGGTAGCGCAACCAGAAGAGCCGCCTCGGCCGGGGTCAGGCGGCGCGGCTCTTTCCCGAAGTAGGCCCGCGTCGCCGCGCGAAGCCCTTCGAGGTTACCGCCGAACGGGGCGCGGTTGACGTAAAGGGTCAGGATTTCGGGCTTGGACAGTCGACGTTCCAGTGCCAACGCCAGCCTGATCTGCCGCAGTTTGCCTTGCCAGTGCCCGGTCGTGCCATCCTCGAGCAACCGTGCGACCTGCATTGTCAAGGTCGATCCGCCGGAGACGATGCGGCCATTCCAAAGCGCCTGCGCCACGGCACGGGTCAGGGCGACCGCATCCACGCCATGATGGTCATGAAAGCGCTTGTCCTCATAGGCGATCAGCATGTCGATATAGCGGGGATCCACCATGTCAAGCGTGGTCGCCAGCCGCCACCGGCCATCGGCCACCGTGTAGGCGCGCAGCAGGGTTCCATTGTGGTCGTGAACCTCGACCGAGGTGTCGCGGGCAAGAGACGGCAACACGGTCGCGTCGACCCAAGCGTCGAATGCATCGCGCCCCAGCGCCGCCGCATAGAGCGCCAGATACGATGCAAAAGAGACTGAACTGCCTCATTCGGTAACGATCAGCCGCCCAGTTTCGCTTTGTGCGCGGAATTGCGGGCGGTACATGTCCTCGACGCTGGCGGCGGGGTGGTGGTAGCTGCCGGGGCTGATCGCGCGAACGATGTAGCCCAGCCGGAACTCGGCGTCCGAGCGCCAGTCGATGGCGGCAAGGAACCGGTCCTGCCGGAACTCGGTATGGCGTGCGTCATCGGTCAGGTTCAACCAGTCCAGCGCGCCGATATCGCCGCCACGCATGAGGTTCGGATTGTCGATCTCGAACCCGGCGGGCAGGGGATCGTTGACCATCAACCGCGCCTCGGTTTTCGAGAACGGCTTGACCTTGACGACCGAAACAAGCCGCGTTCCCGCTGAAACAGAGCCGATATCGACCGGATCGCCCTGCATCGAAAAATAGCTGCGCTCGATGGCATAGCCGTTGCCGCCAGCAGGTTCGGGCACCTCGGGCACGCCGAAGCTGGTCAGCGTGATCGTGGTGCTCTTGTCGCCCTCGTTGCGGATCGCCAGCGGGGCGAAAGCGGTGTCATCCTCGACCACCTTCACGATGGGTCCGTTGGCAGGCGCGCCGTTGACGGTCAGGTCGCCGTTGGCGCCGTCTTCCAGGATCGCGTGGGCGGCGAGCAGTGTCCAGACCTGTTCCTGAGTCGAGAGGTACTCCTTGCTACCAACCGGTGCGATGCTGTCGATCAGCACTTCGCGGTCCACCGCGTTACTGCCCGCCTCGACCGCCAGCGTCAGCACCGCGGCACTGTCGCGCAGATGCGTACCGTAGTCGCTGCGCCAGACACGCGCCTCGCTCGCGGTGCAGGCTCGCTGATCTGCGCCGAGGCGCGGGCGAACATCCGGTCGGCGCGGGTCGGATCGCCATAGGCGGCCAAAGCCGCGCCGATCTGGGCCGAGGCCAGCGGCGTGCCGAAGTCGCCGCCCTTCACGTCGGCATAATAGCGCAGGTCGCCGACCGACGCCGCGCCTTCGCGCGCCAGGACGAACAGCGCATAGGCGATCGTCCTCGCCGCCGCTCGTCGAAATCGGCGGCATAGTTGATCTGGTTGCGCAGGTTGTCCATGGCGTTACGAAAGGCGATGTCGGGCACGTCGTAGCCACGCGCCCTCGCCCGGCTCAGGAAATCCGAGACATAGGCATCAAGCCAGAAATCACCCGAATCCGCGCCGCCAAAGGCCGAACGCCCCGTTCGACGCCTGGTTGGTCAGCACCTTCTCGATGGCCTGGTCGATGCGCAGCGCCAGCGTGTCGCGCTCGTCCAGCCCCATCGCGCGCGGCGACCTCGTCGAGGTAGAGCAGCGGCAGAGCACGGCTGGTGGTCTGCTCGGTGCAGCCATAGGGGTAGCGATCCAGCGCCTCGCAGCAGCCCCGGCGCATCGAACCGCGCAATCGGGCCGGCGGCGAGGGTCGCCGAGGCGGTGCCGGGCGTGCAGCCGGCAAAGACGTTGCTGTCGAAGGTGAAGCGTGTCACCTGCGGCCAGTTCGAACCGGCTGGTGCGGGCGGTGATCGGGTCGTTGACCTGCACCGGCAGCGTCAGCGTCTTGGTCAGAACCTTGCCGTCCGGTGTGGTCAGGCGTGACGTCGATGCTGTGCAGCCCGGTTTCGGTGGCCATCACCGGGATCGACAGCACCGTCCTTGCCCTGGTCGGCCAAGATCAGCCCCGAGGGGATCGCGGTCGCGTCGAGCAGCACCCCGTCGGCGCTGACGTCAAGCCCGATGCGCCCGGACGGTCCACTGGCATGGACGACTTCCAGCAGCAATCGCGAGCTGATCGCCGGGGGCCATGAAGCGCGGCAGGCTGGCGGTGACGACGACCGGATCGCGCACCAGCACGTCTGCCTCGGCCTCGCCCGACGGCAGTCTTCGACCAGGCCACGGCCATCAGCCGCACGGTGCCGTTGAAAGCGGGCAGGTCGAACTCGGTGCGGGCATAGCCGTCGGCGCCGACCTCGACCGGACCGCTGAAATAGGCGACCAGTTCCTCGGTCGGCGGCGGCGCTTGCAGGCCCGCGTCAGACCGTCGCATCGCCGCCCGAGCGGACCGTGCCCAGCGCCCCGTTCATGCCGTCGATCAGCCGGCCGTAGACATCGCGCATCCCGACACCCAGCCGGCGCTGACCGAAATAGTAGCCCGAGGGGTCCGGGCTGTCGAAGCCGGTCAGGTTGAGGATGCCCAGATCGACCGCGGCGACCGTGACATAGGCGGTTTCGTCCTCTGCGATACCGTCGACCTTCAGGACGACGGGCAAAGGCCCGCGCGGGTCGACCTCGGAAGCAGTCTCGAACACGGCGGAAAGCTTGTGATCGCCGGGATCGACCGGGGCATAGGCTGAGGCCCAGCGCACGGGCCGGATTACGCCCGGCGTCGGCATCCATCGGCCGGATCACCGTGGCGGTGACATAGGCACCGCCACCCCAGTCATCGGTGACGGGCAGGTCGATCAGGTTTTCGCCCTCGACCACCTCGACCGCCTTCATGTCGATCAGCCGGTTCGAGACCACCGTCACCAGCGCCTTGCCTGCATAGCGCGGCACGACACGCAGACGCGCGGTATCGCCGGGCCTGTAGCTCTCGGCGTCCAGCGACAGTTCAAGGATATCGGGGGTCGCGGCCGCCATCGCCGCCGCCGTACCACCCGGCATCGAAATCATGCGACGCGGCCACGTAGTCGCCGCCGGTGCGTTCCACCCTGATTTCGTAGCGGCCCCACTCGACCGGGGCGGTCACGGCCACAGGGACGTTGCCCAGCAGGATGTCGCCCTCGGCCACGCGGGTGCGGGTCGTCACCGGTTCCCAGTTCCAGTTACCGGAATACTGGTACCACTGATAGCGGGTCTCGACCCTGTTGACCGTCCAATGCACCTGCATCGCGGTCTTCTGCTGCTGCGCATCCAGCGCGATCAGCGCTGAACGAGGCGTCGGTGTTTTCGCCAAGCGTATCCTCGAAATTCGGCTTGATGCCGATGACCGGCCCGGCGGGGGCGACCGCTTTGGTGATCTTGCGCTCGACCGGGCGGCCCGACCCTTCGGATACCCGCACGGCGATGATCGCCTCCATCGGGCGGAAGTGATCCTCGGGAACTTCGAGCGCCAGGTCGATGACCGCGTTGCCCTGATCGTCGGTGCGGTCCCCGCCGTCGAAATACCAGACGCGGTTGCCGGGATCGGAATCGTAGCGCCCGAACCGGTAGCCGGGAAACGTGTCCAACGTGCGCGTCGTGCGCACGAAGGCTTCGCCCTCGATCGGCAGATCACCGGCGGGAGGGCCGAAGAGATAGCGCGCCTCGATGGTCAGCGCCGGGCTGTCTTCGGCCCGCAGCATGCCCTCAGGCAGGCTCAGGTCGAAGTCGATGCGTTCGGGCAGGAAATCCTCGACCAGCACTTTGGTGGTGGCGATGGCGGGCGCATCGGGATCGGCGTGGATATCCAGACGCCAACTGCCGCGCGGCACTGCACCCGAGGTGCGGAAATTGAAGACATGGCCACCCGCGACGCTGTCCCGCGATTGCTGGCGGGAATACTCCACCCCATCGGGACGGGTCAGGACCGCGACGATAGGCAGCCCTTCCAGCGCCTCGGCCCCGCCGTCACGGGTCAGGACGGTGGCGTTGATCACCTCGCCCGCGCGGTAGGCGCCGCGGTCCGTGGACAGAAAGGTGTCGATCGGTCCGGCCGGCGCGCGGCCTTCAACGCCGCGGTCGCTGAGATCGAACTCGGGATCGGTGAGCGACAGGAACGTCAGGTCGGCACCTGCCTTCGCCAGCACCATCGCCGGGGCGGCGCCACCGGTGCCTAGCATCAGGCCGGGCGCGAACATGGCGTAGCCATCGGCATCGGTGCTGGCGGTGCCAAGCACCGCGTTGGCGCGCGACAAAAGCGTTACCTCGACACCCGGCGCGGTCTCGGCGCTGCCAAGCTGGCGCGCGAAGACGTGCAGGCCGTCGGTGCCGCTCATCGTGGCCAGCCCCAGGTCGCTGACGACGAACCATTGCGTTGCGCTGGGCGTGTCGTAGGGGTCCGCATCCGGCACGCCGGCCTTCAGCGCATAGATGCCGGGGGCCAGGTCGCCGACCACCGCGTCCATTGGAAGCCGCGTGGTCACGTCCTTGTTCAGATCCTGACCGACCTCTCCGGTGCCCTCCCAGACCGTCTCGGCAATGTCGTCGCCGAACTGCGACTCTTCCCAGGCCGACAGCGGGCGACCGAAATAGCCCTCTTGGATCGCCCGCAGGATCGAGCGATCGCTGATCCGGCGCAGCGTCAGGTCGACTTGCGTCAGGTTGACCGTCTCGATCGGCAGGGCCACCTCGCCGGTGGCGGGCAGCACGTAGTTACGGCCTGGAAAACGCACGGCGGGCGAGCGGTCGCGGACGTAGAGATCAAGCGTCACGTTCTTGGCCAGTTCCTCGCCCGAGGCGGCGGGCAGACCCTCGCGGAAAGTCACGCGGTAGCGTTCGCCATGCGCCACGCCCTCGATACACAGTTGGCGCTGGTCGGGCTCGACGGTCAGGTCGGCCTCGGGCACCTGAACGAAGGGCACATAATCGACCCCGGCGCGCACCAGGTCCTCGGAGAATTGTGCGCAGATGCGCGGGCGGGCACTGTCGTTGTCGACCTCGTGCTCGACGATGCGGAATCCGAACTGGGCGATGGCCTTGTCCAGTAATTCGTCGGTGTCCTGCCGGGGCTGGATCGCCTGGGAAAGCCGCAACGCCGGAATCATGTCGCGGCCGCGGCCGTTTTCCTTCAGCGCCTCGGCAAGCACGACAAGGGCGCTGGCCTGGATCGGGGCGGTCTCGGCCCGCAGATAGGCATTCGTGGCGGCTTGCAGCGCGCGGCTACGGTACGTGTTGCGGTCGCTTCTGTTGTTGGTCTGGATCGCCAGCGCAAGGCGGGCGTATTCCAGCCAGTGGTCGGCGGCATCCGTTAGCACCGTGGCCGCCCCGATGAACCGGTAAGCACTGACCAGGTTGCCCGCCACCCGGGCATCGACCGACGATTGCAGCAGGTCCTTGGCCGACCAGGTGCCCGGAATGTGCTGGTTGGTCAGGTCAAGCGCCTGGTCGCGGGCCGCGCTCAGATCGACGGGGCGCAGGAAATCCAGCTCGTTTGCGCGCCGTTCGGACAGGACCAGGACGTTGGCAGGTGTGGTCAACACGATGCCCGAGAACGCGCCTTCGTAGGGCACACCGTCGCTAGCCCCGGCTTTCGGAAAGCACGAGTTCGACCGACCGTTGAAAGTGAACGCGCCGCAACCCGGATTGGCCAGGCAGGCGGTTTCGCAGGCGTTCAGGTTGGTGTCGAAGATGGATTGCAGGTCGCCACCCGGGAAATCCACGTCGCGCGTCAGGCTAAGCCGCCGGTCGGGCACCGGGCTGTCGGCAAGCGTGCCGGATGCGAAAAGACTGAACGCGGTGAAGACGATGACACCGAAACGCATGGCGGCCTCCTGCTGAAGAATGCCGCATCGTCGCATGGCGACCCGGCGGCTTGCAAGTTTCGCACGCGGTTAAGGTCTTGTTCAGCGACTTGCGCGATCATGGTCACGGAGACCGGTATTTGATGAATGACGTTACGCGCTTTGACAGGACCGCCGCGCCCGATGCCCTGGCGCGGGAGCGGCGTGCGCGCATGGCCGCCGAGCACCTGCTTGCCTTGAAGCAGTCAGAACTGTCGGACGCGAACCGCAAGCTGTCGCTTCACGCCCGCAGCCTTTCCGACGAGATCGTTGAAAAGCGCGAGGAAACCCAGGCGCTGGAACAGCGCAACACCGAGACCATCGTCGAACTGCAACATGCCAACCACGCGGTCCAGATCGCCGAGCGGCGGCTGTGGGATTCGGTCGAGACCATTCAGGACGGATTTGCGGTTTTTGATGCCTGTGACGTGATGATCGCCGCCAATTCCGCCTACCTTGCCCCGTTCGACGGCTTGGCAGAGGTCGGGCCCGGTATCGGCTATGGCGACATGCTGCGGCTGGCAGTGGACGAAGGCATGATCGACATCGGTGACGAGGCGCCCGGCGACTGGGTCGACGCGATGCTGGCACGCTGGCGAGGCGACCCGATCGAGCCGCGGACGATCAAGCTGTGGAACGGCCTCTACATCAAGCTGATGGACCGCCGGGCCAGCGATGGCGACACTGTGTCGCTGGCGCTGAACATCACCGAACAGATGCGCAACGAGGCCAAGCTGCGGTCGGCGCGGCACAAGGCCGAGGCGGCGAATCGCGCGAAATCCGCTTTCCTCGCCAACATGAGCCACGAGATTCGCACGCCGATGAACGGCGTTGTCGGCATGGCCGATCTGTTGGCCGAAACCGATCTTGACGACGAACAGCGACTGTTCATCGAAACCATCAAGTCCTCGGGCGAGGCCCTGCTGGTGATGATCAACGACGTGCTTGATTACTCCAAGATCGAGGCCGACAAGCTGTCGCTGAACCTCGCCCCCTTCGACCTGGAGCGCACGATTCACGAGATCGTGATGCTGCTGCAACCGACGGTGCAGGATCGCGATCTCAGCCTCGTGGTGGATTTCGACATGTTCCTTCCCACCGCTTACGTGGGCGATGCGGGCCGGATCAGGCAGGTTCTGACCAACCTGATCGGCAATGCCGTCAAGTTCACCCACGAAGGCCACGTGCTGATTCGCGTCGTGGGCTTGCCCGACGCGGAGGGCGGCAGACAGCGGTTGCACATTACGGTCGAGGATACCGGCATCGGAATCCCGGCCGAGATGACCCAGCATATCTTCGGCGAGTTCAACCAGGTCGAGGACGAGCGCAATCGCAGCTTCGATGGCACCGGATTGGGCCTGGCGATCACCCGAAAGCTGGTCACCCTTATGGGCGGCGAGGTCTGGGTCGACAGCGAGGTCGGCCGCGGCTCCAGCTTCGGGTTCCGCCTGACGATGGACGTCGCCGAAGATGATGAACCGGCCCTGGCCCCGATGCCGACCTGGATCACCCGTGTCATTCTGGGCGACAGCCACACGGTCAACCGCAATATCGTCGAGAAACAGCTGACCGCACATGGCCTGGCGGTCGCGTCCTGCCGGTCCGCCCGGGAGGTGCGCGATCATGCCCCGGGGCCCGGCGACGTGGTGCTGCTGGATCATCGGCTTTCGGACGGTTCGGCCTCTGACCTTGCAGCGGCGCTGCGCCAGGACGGCTTTTCCGGGCCGATCCTGGTATTCGTGCCGGGGCCAGGCGCGGATGTCGACAGGATCAACGTCACGATGCTGTTGAAACGACCCTTGCGGCGCAGAGAGCTTTACGGCGCCATCAGCGCATTGCAGCCCGAGCCGGGCCCGTTGGTGCCAATTGCCGACGCCTGGGCCGCCGGTGAAGACCTGCCCGAGCGCCAGATGCGCATTCTGGCCGCCGAAGACAACAAGACCAACCGCCTGGTGTTCGGCAAGACTGCTCAAGGCTCTCGACATTGATCTGCGTTTTGCCACCGACGGGCAGGAAGCCATTGACGCCTACCGCGACGAACCGCCCGATCTCGTGTTCATGGACATCTCGATGCCCGAGGTCGACGGCAAGGAAGCGACCCGCCAAATTCGCGAGATCGAGGCAGAAACAGGGTCTGAAACGCGTGCCTATCGTGGCGTTGACGGCCCATGCGATGGATGGCGATGACGTCGAGATTCTGGCGGCGGGGCTAGATCACTACCTGACCAAGCCGCTGCGCAAGGACGCGATCCTGGCGCGCATCGCCGCCGAAACCCCCGGCGATTGCCGTCCGCCGATCCCCGCTGACGGTTGACTTGCTTCGGAGGCCCGGCTCTGGAACAGTTCCGGCCATGTCCGAAACCAGGAACTTCCGCCCCCGCGCGCTGGGCGAGATCGCGATCCGCTGCGCCGACACACGCAAGATGGCGGCGTTCTACGAGACTGTCATCGGGCTGGAGCGTCTGTCGGGCAATCACGACGATGGCATCCTGTTCTTCAAGATCGCCGAGGGGTTTGGCGGACACACGTCGGTTTTGGCCCTGTTCCGCAACGATGTCGGCAGGCCGGATTTGCATCCGCAAAGCGACCAACCACCGGAAACCGGGTCCCGGTCGTCGCTGCACCACATCGCCCTTTCGCTGCCCTATGCCGAGCAGCAGGCGGTGATGGCCTGGTATGACAGCATCGGCCAGCCCTACCGGGTCGAGCGGTTCGGCTGGATCGGCTGGCAGGGTGTCTTCACCGACCGATCCCGAAGGCAACACGGTGGAACTGGTGGCCTACGACGCCTCTTTGAAAGACGCCGACTGAACCGCGTCGCGCAGGAAGACGGGCCTGTCATCGGTGCTGGCGGCCGGGTCGTAAGCGATAGCCGCCGAGATCGAAGCCCTTCAGGCTGTCGGGATCGGCAAGCCGGTTCTCGACGATGAACCGCGCCATCGCCCCGCGCGCCTTCTTGGCGAAAAAGCTGACGATCTTCGGCCTCGCCGTTCTTGTCCTCCATGAATGCCGGTGTGATCACCCGAAGTTTCAGCGCCTCCAGGTCGACCGCGCCGAAATATTCCTGGCTGGCGCAGTTCACCAGAACGTCGCTGCCCGCGTCTTCTGCGCGCCGTCGTTCAGCGCCGGGCGGGCAGGTCGCGCCAGAAGTCATACAGCGTCTTGCCCCGGCGGGTCTTCAGCCGGCTGCCCATTTCCAGCCGGTAGGGCTGGATCGCGTCCATCGGGCGCAACAGACCGTAAAGACCCGACAGGATGCGCAGATGATCCTGCGCCTAGGCCATGCGTCCGGGTCGAGCGTAGCCGCTTCGAGACCCCTGGTAGGTGTCGCCGGCAAAGGCCAGCGCTGCCGGCCGGGCGTTGTCAGGTCGTGGCGGCGGGTTCGAACGCCTGGAATCGGTCGCGGTTCAGCCGCGCCAGATCGTCGCTGAGGTCCATCAGGGCTTTCAGTCGGGCCAGGCTCAACTGGCGGGCATGACCGGCCAGCCGCATTGCGTCGTCCTGAAGTCGGGCTCTGTTACGTCGACAACGCGCCCGTTCGCTCCAGTCCAGCCGTTTGGCCGGTGAGATCACCACCAGCATGTTCGTCCCCCTTGCAAGTCTGCCGACATCTAGACGATTGGCCGGAATGGTCCAATGACCGGGGCCGCTCAGGCGCTTTCAAGGACGTCCAGAAACGCCGCGCCAAATCGTTCCGCGCGCCGTTCGCCCAGGATCGTCGGCAGCGCGCCCATGTCGGGACTGCGTAGCGCGGCCACCTTGGCCAGCAGCGAGGCCGAGCAGCTCAGCGGCTTGTCGGTGCCACTGCTCGCCGCGCGCCAGATCGGCCTGCGCTTCGAGCAGCCGGTCATAGATCGCGCCTTCGCTGCGCCCGGCCAGCTTGCGGCGCGCCGGGTGCAGTGGTGGCGGCGCGTCGCCCGCGATCACCTCCAGGAAATCGGCGCCGTAGCGTTCCAGCTTCTTGGCGCCGACGCCGCTGATCCGCGCCATCTGCGTCCAGCGTCGCCGGCCGCGTCTCGGCCATCTCGATCAGCGTCCGGTCGGGGAAGATCACGTAGGCCGGCACCCGCGCCGCCTCGGCCAGCGCGCGCCGCTTGGCCTTCAGCGCCGACAGCAGCGGCGCGTCCTCGTCGGAGACCAGCGCCTTGACGGCAGGCGCGCGCGTCGGCCGTTTCGATGGTGTCGCGGCGCAGGTCGATGCTGCTCTCGCCGCGCAGGATCGGGCGGGCGGCATCGGTCATCCGCAAGGCGCCGTGGCGCTCGGGATCGGGGCGCACCAGATCGTGGCCCATCATCTGCCGGAACACCGCCTGCCATTCGTTGCGGCTGAATTCCTTGCCGACGCCGAAGGTGGGCAACTGGTCATGGCCGCGCGCGCGGATCTTGTCGGTGGCGTTGCCGATCAGGATGTCGATCAGATGCCCGGCGCCGAAGCATTCGCCGGTGCGCAGGATCGCCGACAGCGCCTTGCGCACCGCTGCGGTGCCGTCGAACATCTCGGGCGGCGTGTCGCAGAGATCGCAGTTGCCGCAGGGCTCGGCGGTCTTCGCCGAAATAGCGCAGCAGCACCTGCCGGCGGCAGCGCCAGCGCCTCGGCCAGCCCCAGCAGCGCGTTCAGCCGCGCGTGATCGGCCAGTGCGGCGTTCCGGCGGCGCCAGCCCCTCGTCGATCTGGGCGCGGCGCAGGCGGATGTCGTCGGGGCCGTACAGCGTCAGCGTTTCGGCCGGGGCGCCGTCGCGCCCGGCGCGGCCGATTTCCTGGTAATAGGCCTCGATGGATTTCGGCAGGTCGGCATGCGCGACCCAGCGGATGTCGGGCTTGTCGATGCCCATGCCGAAGGCGACCGTGGCCACGACGATCAGCCCGTCCTCGCGCTGGAACCGCGCCTCGACGATGCGCCGGTCCTCGGCCTCCATGCCGCCGTGATAGTGGCAGCGCGTTATGGCCCGCCTCGCGCAGCGCCTGCGCCAGCGTCTCGGTCTTGGCGCGCGTGCCGCAGTAGACGATGCCGGACTGGCCCTTGCGCGCGGCGGCGAAGTCGAGGATCTGCTGGCGGGGGCTGTCCTTGGCCGCGAAGGCCAGGTGGATGTTCGGCCGGTCGAAGCCGTGCAGGAACGTCTGGGGCGCCTGCCCGTCGAACAGCCGCTCGACGATCTCGTCGCGGGTTTCGGCGTCGGCGGTGGCGGTGAAGGCGGCCAGCGGCACGTCCAGCGCGCGCCGCAGCTCGCCGATGCGCAGGTAGTCGGGGCGGAAATCGTGGCCCCACTGGCTGACGCAATGCGCCTCGTCCACGGCGATCAGGCTGGTACCGATCCGGCGCAGCAGGTTCAGCGTGCCGCCCGAGGCCAGCCGTTCCGGCGCCATGTAGAGCAGTTGCAGTCGCCCGTCGTCCAGCGCCGCAAAGACCGCGTCGGTCTCTTCCTCGGTATTGCCGGAGGTCAGCGCGCCGGCCTCGACCCCGGCCTCGCGCAGCGCGCGGACCTGGTCGCGCATCAGGGCGATCAGCGGCGAGATCACCACCGTCACGCCCGTCGCGCATCAGCGCGGGCAAGCTGGAAGCACAGCGACTTGCCGCCGCCGGTCGGCATGATCGCCAGCACGTTTTCGCCCTCGACCACGGCCTCCACGATCTCTTCCTGCCCGGGGCGGAAGGATGCGAATCCGAAGACGCTTTGCAAAAGCGGGCGGGCGCGGTCCATGGAATCCTGTCGATTTTTGTTAAACTGCTCTTGTTAGGTCAACAATCGCAGATGAAGATTCGGTGAACAAGGGGGTAGGGCGGGCCTCGGCCACCCGCTTGTCAGTAGAACGCCGCCGCGTTGTTGATCAGGATGATGCGCAGCGCATAGACGCCGATCAGCGCCACCAGCGGCGCCAGGTCCAGCCCGCCCATCGGCGGCAGGATGCGGCGGATCGGGGCGTAGAGCGGCTCCAGCAGCCGGTTCAGCCCGTACCAGATCTGCGCCACGAGCGGCTGGCGCAGGTTCAGCACCTGAAAGTTGATCAGCCAGCTCATGATGATATGCGCGATCATGATGAACCAGACCACGTCGAGGATCAGCATCAGGATTTGGAAGATCGAAGTCATCGGCGCGGTCCTGTCGGTTTTTGAACGCCAGACACCTATGCCGCCCGGATCGCTGTGACAAGCCGGACCTGCCGCGACGTCAAAGTTGACGCGAACGTCAGCTGATACCACATCGGCGGGGTCAAGGAGCCCGCCGATGTATCCGTTTATCCGGATGGCCAAGGAGCTGGCCGTCAACCGCAACGCCACCCCGCTGCCGCTGACCGGAACCCATGTGTCGCACCATGTCTGCTGGCCCTGGGACCTCGACATGTGGATCGAGCTGAACAATGGCCGCACGCTGACACTGTACGACCTGGGTCGGATCCCGCTGGCAAGGCGCGTCGGGCTGGTCGACGTGCTTCGGCGCCGGGGCTGGGGGCTGACCATGGCCGGCGCATCGGTGCGCTGGCGACAGCGGGTGCGCACGTTCGAGCGGATCGAGATGCACAGCCGCTGCGTCGGCTGGGACGATCGGTTCATCTACCTTGAACAGTCGATGTGGAAGGCGAATGGCACCTGCGCCAGCCAGGCGATCTATCGCGCGGCGGTGACGGGACGGACCGGCATCGTGCCGACCGATGATGTGATGGCGGCGCTTGGGGTCAACGCTGAAAGCCCGCCCTATCCGCCAACTCGTTGCGGCCTGGATCGCAGCCGACGCCGCGCGCGAGTGGCCGCCGCAACGGCAGGCGGCGTGACCCGGCAGAACGCGGTTGCGCGAAACCGGCTTTCCCTGTCTTATCCCTGCGGGATGAGGCAGGGGGCCGCAATGGCCGTTATTTCTCCGCGCAAGCGGATCTGGGGCTGGATGATGTTCGACTGGGCCAGCCAGCCCTACAACACCCTGCTTCTGACCTTCATCTTCGGTCCCTATTTCGCCGAGATCGTCATCGACCGGCTGGTCGGCGCCGGTGCCACGCCAGAGGCGGCACGGGCGCAGGCCCAGGCCTACTGGGGCTACGGGCTGACCAGCGCAGGCGTGCTGATCGCCGTGCTGGCGCCGGTCCTCGGCGCAATCGCCGACAGCACCGGGCGGCGGATGCCGTGGATCTGGGTGTTCTCGGTCGCTCTATGTCGTCGGCGCCGCCGGGCTGTGGTACGCGGCCCCCGGACGATTTCAGCATCGTCACGATCCTGCTCTTCTTCGGCCTCGGCCTGATCGGGATGGAATTCGCCACGATCTTCACCAACGCCATGCTGCCCGACCTTGGCGCCGCACGAGGAGATCGGCGCGATCTCGGGCTCCGGCTGGGCCTGGGGCTATGTCGGCGGTGTGGTGGCGCTGGCGATCATGCTGTTGTTCTTTGCCGAGAACGACGGCCGGCGTGACCTTCATCGGGCATCGAGCCGGCCCTGGGCCTTGATCCCGCGATGCGCGAGGGCACGCGGTCGGTCGGACCGTTCACCGCGATCTGGTACGCGGTCTTCATGATCCCGTTCTTTCTCTGGGTGCGCGAGCCGCGCGCCGAGGTGGTGCGCGGCGCGTCCGTGGCGCCGGTGCCTGGCGCGACCTGGGACGCACCCTGCGGTCGCTGCCGCGCCACGTCTCGCTGACGGCCTATCTTGGCTCGTCGATGTTCTACCGCGATGCGCTGAACGGCATGTACACCTTCGGCGGCATCTATGCGCTGGGCGTGCTGGGCTGGTCGGTCGTCGATATCGGCGTCTTCGGCATCATGGCGGCGATCACCGGCGCGATCTTTGCCTGGATCGGCGGCAGGGCCGACCGTGCGGTTCGGCCCGAAACCGGTGATCCTGATCTGCATCCTGGTGCTGATCGCCGTCGCCATCGTGATCGTGACGATCACGCCGCACGTCGGTCTTGGGGATTGCCGTGGCCGACGGCTCCGGCGCTGCCGGACATCGCCTTCTACATCTGCGGCGCGCTTGATCGGCGCGGCGGGCGGTGCGCTGCAGTCGGCGAGCCGCACGATGATGGTGCGCCAGGCCAACCGCGAGCGCATGACCGAGGCCTTCGGCCTGTATGCGCTGGCCGGAAAGGCCACCACCTTTCTGGCCCCGGCGCCGATCGCCATCACCACCGACCTGACCGGAAGCCAGCAGATTGGGCGATCACACCGCTGATTGTGCTTTTTCTCATCGGCCTGATCCTGTTAGTCTGGGTCAAACCGGATGGAGAACGAGCCCAGCGATGGTCCGCCTCAGCACAGCCCTCGCCTTGACCCTTGCGCTTGCCGCCTGCGGCGGCAGCCGCGATAACGCATCGACCACTGAAACCGCCGCGCCGGCAGAGCCTGCCTCGGTCACCATTCGCCATGGCGAACTTCGACCCCAACGCGCTGGCCAAGACGCTGTTCGGCGGCATGAAGGCCGGTTCGTCGCAGTCCGCCGGCGGCCTATGGCGGCTATGCCAAGGGCTGCCTCGCCGGGGCCGAACAACTGCCCGAAACCGGGCCGACCTGGCAGGCGATGCGCCTGTCGCGCAACCGCAACTGGGCGCCATCCCGACACCGTCGCCTTCGTCAAGCGCCTGTCCGCGCCGCTGCCGCCGCGCAGCCGGGATGGAACGGGCTTTATATCGGCGACATGAGCCAGCCGCGCGGCGGGCCGATGCTGACCGGGCACGCCAGCCACCAGATCGGCCTGGACGCCGACATCTGGATGCTGCCCGCCGCCAACCTGAACCTCAGCCGCGACCGAGCGCGAGAACATCAGTTCGATCTCGCTGCGCCGCGCCAAGGGCGCCTATACCAACGGCAACTGGACCCACGCGCATCACGACATCCTGAAAGCCGCCGCCAGCGATCCCGCCGTGGCCCGCATCTTCGTCTTTCCCGGCGCCAAGGTGCAGATGTGCAACGACGAAAACGGCGACCGCACCTGGCTGCGCAAGATCCGGCCCTGGTACGGGCATCACTATCATTTCCACGTGCGTCTGGCCTGTCCGCACGGGCGTGGCCGGTTGCGTCAGACCAGGCGCCGCCGCCTGCCGGCGACGGCTGTGCCGATGCGCAGCAATGGGTGAACAACATCCTGAACCCGCCGCCGCCCGATCCCAACGCCCCGCCCCCCAAGCCGCGCCGCGAATACGTGCTCGGCCGATCTGCCCAAGCAATGCGCGCAAGTTCTCGCCTCGCGCTGATCGGACTGCTTGCTATCGCTGCCTCGTCGGCGGTCGCACAGACCGCCGAGTATCTGGGCAGTTACACCTGGTCGCTTTCGGGCCCGAGATTCGGCGGCTTTTCCGGTATCGAAGTGTCGCGCGACGGTCTCGGATTTACCGCGATCAGTGACCGGGGGAGCATCGTCGAGGGCAGTTTTTTCCGCCACAAGGACAAGATCGTCGGCGTTCGGGCAAACCCGATCGGAGCGCTGCGCACGCCCGAGGGCGGCGCGCTTGCGAGATCGCAGCAGGATGCCGAAGGCCTTGCGATCCGCGAGGATGGCCGGATCTACGTGTCATTCGAGGGCATCCACCGGGTCTGGACCTACCGCAACGCCGGGTCCGAGGCCGCCTGGCTTCCGCGCGCTCCCGACTTCAGGCGGATGCAGCAGAATTCCTCGCTGGAGGCTTTGGCCATCGGTCCCGACGGTGCGCTTTATGTATTGCCGGAACGATCCGGGCGGCTGACGCGACCGTTCCCGGTCTACCGCTATGCCGGTGGCGCCTGGACGCAACCGTTCGAGATACCCCGGCGCGGCGAGTTCCTGATGACGGGGGCCGATTTCGGACCCGACGGGCGGCTTTACCTGCTGGAACGACACCTCGCCAGCATCTTCGGCTTCCAAACCCGTGTGCGATCATTTCGGGTTGCCGAGAACCGCATTAGCGACGAGCGGGTCGAATTGGTCACTTCGACGGGCACCCACGACAACCTTGAAGGCATCGCGGTCTGGCGCGATGCGGCGGGGCGCATCCGCTTGACCATGGTGTCGGATGACAACTTCCGCGCCTTCCAGGTCACCGAATTTGTCGAGTATCGCCTGAAACGGTGACTTGAACCTGGCGACATGGGCAGGTAGGACGCCGCGTCGCCGATGCGGCCAAGTCTCCGCCACCTTGCAAAAACGGAAAACCGATCATGCCCAGCCTGCTTCCCGGCATCCTTGCCATGGCCACCGTCGTCGTGGCGTCGAACATCCTGGTGCAATTCCTATTCGGCCAGTGGCTGACCTGGGGCGCTTTCACCTATCCCGTCGCGTTTCTGGTAACCGATGTGATGAACCGGCTTTACGGTCCGGGCCTGGCCCGCCGCGTCGTGTTTGCCGGGTTCCTGACGGGCGCGGTCTGCTCGGTCATCGGCACGCAGATCATACAGCGACTATGGGCCGCTGGTCACATGGCGCATCGCGCTGGGGTCCGGCGTGGCGTTCCTGACGGCGCAATTGATGGACGTGGCGATCTTCGACCGCCTGCGGTTCGGCAAGTGGTGGCGCGCGCCGCTGGCCTCGACGCTGGTCGGATCGAGCTTGGACACCCTGCTTTTCTTCAGCATCGCCTTCGCGGGCACGCTGACCTTCCTGGAGCCGGGCAATGACGTGACCTGGGCAAACGAGGCTGTACCGATGCTGGGCGTCGGGCCCACGGCGCCCTATTGGGTGTCGCTGGCGGTTGCGGACTGGGCGGTGAAACTGACGCTTGCGATCGCGGCACTTTTGCCTTTTCGCCTCATTGTCCGGAAATTGACCGCACGTGTAGCGTAAAAATGTTTGACAGACACAAAATCTGTGGCAGGCTCACCTCAACCGAAGCAACTGAAAGGAGGTGATCCAGTGTCTAGAGTGATATTGGAGAAAGGTGTCGGAACAGTCGGAGGCTTGACCGCCTGAGGGCAATCCCAATGGCAGTAGCCATCCGATTGGGCTCCAGGCTCTAACTGGCCCATCTCCGAAAACACTTGAAGGGCCGTCCACGATCGGGCGGCCCTTTTTGCGACTTGGCGGAGCGGTTGAACTCTTTAGGACCCCATGCTGAAAATCACCGACACCATCGCTATCGAGGACTGGGAACTGACAGAACAGTTCACCCGGTCGTCCGGGCCGGGCGGACAGAACGTCAACAAGGTGTCGACGGCGGTCGAGCTGCGGTTCGAGGCGGCGCGTTCGCCGAACCTGCCCGACCCGGTGAAATCACGCCTGAAGCGGCTGGCCGGGCGGCGCTGGACCACCGAGGGGGCGATCGTTTTGCAGGTCGACGAAACCCGGAGCCAGGCCCGCAACCGCGACATCGCGCGGCAGCGGTTGGTGGAATTGATCCGCAAGGCCACCGAACGGCCCAAGCGCCGCATCCCGACGCGGCCCACTTTGGGAGCGAAAAAGCGGCGGCTGAAGGCGAAGAAAGTGCGCGGCGAGGTCAAGGCGCTGCGCGGGCCGGTGGGCGAGGGCGAGTAGGAAAGAGAAAGGCCCGCGACGAGCGCGGGCCTTGACAAGCATGGGTTTCACCCGTCCTACAGTTTTTCGATCAGCTCCGGCACGGCGGTGAACAGATCGGCGACCAGCCCGTAGTCGGCGACCTGGAAGATCGGCGCCTCCTCGTCCTTGTTGATCGCGACGATCACCTTGCTGTCCTTCATGCCGGCCAGGTGCTGGATCGCGCCCGAGATGCCGACCGCGATGTAGAGATCCGGGGCGACGACCTTGCCGGTCTGCCCGACCTGCCAGTCGTTCGGGGCATAGCCGCAGTCGACCGCGGCGCGGCAGGCACCGACGGCGGCGCCCAGCTTGTCGGCCAGTTTCTCGATCAGGTGCGAAGTCGTCCTTCGAGCCGACACCGCGCCCGCCCGAGACGAC
Organism: uncultured Alphaproteobacteria bacterium; assembly: GCA_963768205.1. Lineage (GTDB taxonomy): Bacteria > Pseudomonadota > Alphaproteobacteria > Rhodobacterales > Rhodobacteraceae > JAHELH01. The sequence goes on from CAVYHB010000002.1 coordinate 180,720, forward strand.
GATCCCGGCGCTGGTCAGTTCCGGGCGGTCGCTGGCGGCGACCTTGTCCTCGACCCATTCCGACAGGCCGGGGTTGTCGGCGGCGCCGATGGTTTCGACCGGGGCCGAGCCGCCGGTCGCCTGCCGCATCGAAAGTCGAGGTGCGGATCGTGACGACCTTCTTGGCATCGCTTCGACTTCACCGTCTGGATCGCGTTGCCGGCGTAGATCGGACGCTCGAACGTGTCGGCGTCGACGACGCCGGAGACATCCGAGATCACCATGACATCCAGCAGCGCCGCGACGCGCGGCATGACGTTCTTGGCGTCGGTGGTGGCCGGGGCCACGATGTGGCTCGTAATCGCCCGCCAGCGACACGATCAGCGCTGCCGTCGGATTCGGCCAGGCGGTGGCCCAGCGACGGCATCCTCGGCGCACAGCACCTTCGCCACGCCGTCGATCGTCGCGGCCTCGTCGGCGGCGGCCTGGCGGAGGCGCCGGCGCACAGCACGGTGACGTCGCCCAGTTTCGTGGCGGCAGTGACGGCCTTGGCGGTGGCGTCCATCGCCAGCTCGCCGTTGTTGACCTCTGCCAGAAGAAGAACAGCCATCAGATCACCCCCGCTTCGTCTTTGAGTTTCGCGACCAGTTCGTCGACCGAGCCGACCATGACGCCGGCCTTGCGCGTCTCCGGTTCGGCGGTCTTGACAATTTCCAGCCGCGGCGTGACATCGACGCCGTAGTCGGCCGGGCGTCTTTTCATCCAGCGGCTTCTTCTTGGCCTTCATGATGTTCGGCAGCGAGGCATAGCGCGGCTCGTTCAGGCGCAGGTCGACGGTGACGATCGTCGGCATCTTGACCTTGATCGTCTGCAAACCGCCGTCGACCTCGCGGGTGACGTTGGCGCTGTCGCCGTCGATCTCGACCTCCGAGGCGAACGTCGCCTGCGACCAGCCCAGCAGCGCCGCCAGCATCTGGCCGGTGGCGTTCATGTCGTTGTCGATGGCCTGCTTGCCGCAGAGCACCAGGCCCGGGCTGCTCCTCGTCGACGATGGCCTTGAGGATCTTGGCAACGGCCAGCGGCTCGATATCGGTGTGCACGTCGTCGGCGGCGACCACCAGGATGGCGCGGTCGGCACCCATGGCCAGCGCGGTGCGCAGGGTTTCCTGGTTCTGCTTGACGCCGATCGAAACCGCGATGACTTCCTCGGCCTTGCCGGCCTCGCGCAGGCGGATCGCCTCTTCGACGGCGATCTCGTCGAACGGGTTCATCGACATCTTGACGTTCGCCAGATCGACACCGCTGCCGTCCGCCTTGACGCGGACTTTCACGTTGTAGTCGATCACGCGCTTGACGGGCACCAGTACCTTCATGAGCGTCTCTCCAATCTTCGCCCGGGCCGGGCGGTTCGAAATCTCCGGTCCGGCTTTAACCGCTTAGGCTGCAGGAAAACAGTGCAAAATCGACGCGGGGCGGTGCAGCGACGTCACGTTTTTCCCGTGTTAGGCTGATACGGACAACGACGGAGGCCGAAATGGAAAAGGTACCGGGTATCGGCGGGTTCTTCTTTCGCGCCAGGGACCCGCAGGCACTTGCCAAGTGGTATGAGCGTCACTTGGGCATCGACCCGGTGCCCGGCGATTACGACACCGCGCCTTGGCATCAGGAAGCGGGTGACACCATCTTTGCTCCCTACGAAGACGTCAGCGACATGCTGAACGGGGCGGAGCGTTCGTTCATGCTGAACTTCCGCATCCGCGATCTCGACGCGATGATCGCTCAACTGGAGGCGTCCGGGATCACCGTGAAGCGTGATCCCGAGAGCTATCCGAACGGGTGTTTCGCCTGGCTGAACGATCCCGAGGGCAATCCGGTCGAACTGTGGCAACCGGCCTAGGCGCTACCGGTTCGCGCCCGGAACCCACAGCACGTCGTCCTTGCCGTCGTCATTGGCCATGCGCGCGGCGACGAAGAACCAGTCGGACAGGCGGTTGAGGTATTTCACCGCCGCCGGGTTCACGTGTTCCATCGTCGCAAGTTCGACCGTCAGCCGCTCGGCGCGGCGCGCGACGGTGCGGCAGAGGTGCAGATGCGCGGCCAGGGCCGAGCCGCCGGGCAGGATGAAACTGCGCAGCGGCTCCAGAACCGCGCGTCATCGCGTCGATCTCGCCCTCCAGCCGGGCGACCTGGGTTTCGACTGACGCGCAGCGGCGGATAGTCCGGCCTCGACGTCCTTTTCCATGTCGGGGCGGCAAAGGTCGGCGCCGGTGTCGAAAAGGTCGTTCTGGATGCGCGACAGCTGCTCGTCCAGGTCTCCATCGGCGTGCAGGCGGGCAAGGCCGACGGTCGAATTCAGTTCGTCCACCGTGCCGTAGGCAGGACACGCGAACCGAGTGCTTGGCCACCCGCGCGCCGTTGCCCAGCGCGGTTTCGCCGTGCGTCGCCGGTCTTGGTATAGATCTTGTTGAGAACGACCATCAGTTGCCCCCCATGCGGCGGAAGAAGACGAAGACCACAAGCAGGATGACAACAATGGCCTGCGCGTAGATGCGGTAGCGCATGATCCGGTTGGCGTGCTTGCGGTTGAAGTCGCCGCCCTTGGCGAATCCGCCGATGCCGACCATCAGGATCGCCAGCACGATCAGCGCGCCGACGGCGACGGCGATGAATAGGGGATCCTTGAGCATCGGTCAGTTCCTTTCGCGGGTTCCGCCAGCGATGTAGCGGCGGGCGGGCAAAAAGCGAAGGCCAAACTGCCGCGTCAAAGCCACGCGACGACCCAGTCAGCGGCACGGGTCGGCAGGATCCGCCGCAGGACGTTCGAGACATAGGCCAGCCTGGTGACCGTATAGCGCGGGCGGGGGCGGGGGGCCTCGATAGCGTGGATCAGCTTTCGCGTGACGTCGGCTGGCGGGCACTTCCAGCCACGCGTGCGGGTTGTCGCCACCGGCCTTCTTCAGCAGCGTCCGGCGGTAGTCGTCGGCGCGGGCCGAATTCTCCCAGTCGATCCATTTCTCGAAATTGCGCGACGCCGTTCTCGCCGAATTTCGTCGTGATCAGCCCCGGTTCGATCAGGCTGACATGGATCGGTTCGCCGCGCAGTTCGTGGCGCAGGGTGTCAGTCATCCCCTCCATCGCGTATTTCGTCCCGATATAGGCCGCGCGCCAGGGATAGGCGACAAAGCCCAGAACCGACGAACAGTTGACGATGCGCCCGTGGCCCTGTGCCCGCATCACCGGCACCACGCGACGGATCAGGTCAAACGGGCCAAAGAGGTTGCTTTCGAAGATCGCCCGCAGGGCGCCGCGCGGCAGATCCTCGACCAGGCCGGGAATGCCGTAGGCGCCGTTGTTGAACACCGCATCCAGCGTGCCGCCGGTGGCCTTCAGAACCTCGGCCAAGGCGCTTTCGATGGTTGCGGGGTCGTCGTAGTCAAGCTGCGGGCTTAGCAGCCCCTCGGCCTGCAGTCTCGCGCAATCCTCCGCCTTGCGGCAACTGGCAAAGACCTGCCAGCCACGTGCCTTCAAGGTATGCGCCGCGTCATGGCCGATGCCCGAGGAACATCCGGTGATCAGAATGGATCGTTGCATTGCGCGGCACCTCTGCTGTCACACGACAACCGCATAGGCCAGCGACTGCCCGCCCGCAATCGCGCGGGCCGAAACGATATGCCGCGAGGCTGCTTTACCAGTCGCGAACCTGCCGCTATCACCCATCCCATGAGCGACCAGACCGACGACCCCGTCCTGCACCCCGCCGATCCGACCGAACCGCTGCGCCGCGCCATCGGCGAGCGTTATCTGACCTATGCGCTGTCGACGATCATGCACCGCGCGCTGCCCGATGCGCGCGACGGACTGAAGCCGGTGCACCGGCGTATTCTATACGCGATGCGCGAACTGCGGCTGGCCTCGGGCGGCGGATTCCGCAAGTCGGCCAAGATCAGCGGCGACGTGATGGGCAACTATCACCCGCATGGCGACGCCGCGATCTACGACGCGATGGCGCGGCTGGCGCAGGATTTCAACGTCCGCTACCCGCTGGTCGACGGCCAGGGCAACTTCGGCAATATCGACGGCGATAACCCGGCGGCCAGCCGCTATACCGAGGCGCGGATGACCGAGGCCGCCGAGGCGCTGCTGGAGGGGCTGAACGAGAACGCCGTCGATTTCCGCGACAATTACGACGGCACGCTGACCGAGCCCGTGGTGCTGCCCGCCGCGTTTCCGAACCTGCTGGCCAACGGCTCCAGCGGCATCGCCGTGGGCATGGCCACCAACATCCCGCCGCACAATATCGACGAGCTGTGCGACGCCTGCCTGCACCTGATCAAGGCGCCGAATGCCCGCGACGAAACGCTGCTGGAACATGTGCCGGGGCCCGATTTCCCCACCGGCGGCGTCATCGTCGAACCGCCCGAGAACATCCTGCAGGCCTATCGCACCGGGCGCGGGTCGTTCCGGCTGCGCGCGCGGCACGAGGTCGAGGATCTGGGCCGCGGGCAGTGGCAGATCGTCGTCACCGAGATCCCCTACCAGGTGCAGAAATCCAAGCTGATCGAGCGCATCGCCGAGCTGATCCAGACCAAGAAGCTGCCGATCCTGGCCGATGTCCGGGACGAAAGCGCCGATGACATCCGCCTGGTGCTGGAGCCGCGCAACCGCAACGTCGATCCCGGACGTGCTGATGGGGATGCTGTATCGCAACTCCGATCTGGAAACCCGGTTCAGCCTGAACATGAACGTGCTGATCGACGGGCGCACGCCGAAGGTCTGCTCGCTGAAGGAAGTGCTGCGCGCTTTCCTCGATCACCGGCGCGAGGTGCTTCTGCGGCGCTCGAGGCACCGGATGGAGAAGATCGACCACCGGCTTGAGGTGCTGGAAGGCTTCATCGTCGCTTTCCTGAACCTGGACCGCGTGATCGACATCATCCGCTACGACGACGACCCCAAGGCCGCGTTGATGCGCGAGGACTGGGGCAAGGATCATGTCCGTGCGGCGGACGAAAAGGACTATGTCACGCCCGGCCCCGGCGAGGGCGAGTTGAGCGAGGTGCAGGTCGAGGCGATCCTGAACATGCGCCTGCGCAGCCTGCGGCGGCTGGAAGAGCTGGAATTGCTGCGCGAGCAGTCCGACCTGATGGAAGAGCGGGCCGTTCTGGAGGATCTGCTGGAAAGCGAAGACCTGCAATGGGCCAGGATCGCCGAGCAGTTGCGTGCAACGCGCAAGCAGTTCGGCAAGGATTATCCCGGCGGCGCCCGCCGCACCGCGTTTGCCGAGGCGGCCGACGCCGACGAAGTTCCGCTGGAGGCGATGATCGAGCGCGAGCCGGTCACGGTCGTCTGCTCGAAAATGGGCTGGATCCGGGCGATGAAGGGTCACATCGACCTCGACCAGCCGCTGAAGTTCAAGGATGGCGACGAGGCGCGCTTTGCCTTCCATGCCGAGACCACCGACAAGCTGCTGCTGTTCGGCTCGAACGGGCGGTTCTACACGCTTCTGGCGGCAAATCTGCCCGGTGGCCGCGGCATGGGAGAGCCGGTGCGCCTGATGGTCGATCTGCCCAACGAGGCCGAGATCGTCGATCTGTTCCTTCATGCGCCCGGGGCGCGGCTGCTGGTGGCCTCGTCCGCGGGCGACGGCTTTGTCGTGCCCGAGGCGGATACCCTGGCCCAGACCCGCAGCGGCAAGCAGGTGCTGAACGTCAGGGGCGACACCAGCGCCCGCGTCTGCCACCGCATCGCCGGCGATCACGTGGCCTGCGTGGGCGAGAACCGCAAGGTGCTGATCTTCCCGCTGGACGAACTGCCGGAAATGGGGCGCGGCAAGGGCGTGCGGCTGCAGAAGTACAAAGACGGTGGCTTGTCCGACGCCACGACCTTCGTTCTGGAAGAAGGCCTCAACTGGAAAGATCCCGCCGGTCGCACCCGCACCGAAACCGAACTTGACGAATGGATTGGCAAGCGCGCCAGCGCCGGACGCATGGCACCGCGCGGGTTTCCGCGCGACAACCGGTTTACCTGACCGGTCGCCGCCTAGCAGATCATGCTGGAGAAATGGCGCGCCGCGCGCAGACTGATCTGATCGGTAACGCAGGCGGCCATGTCCACCATCGCGTCGCATTGCGACTGGCTCCAATTGCGATACCGCGAATTGATGGCGCATAGCGCGCCCAGGGGCCGCCGATCCGGTCCGTGGATCGGCACGCCGAGATAGGCGCGTACGCCCAGGTCGGCAATTGCAAGGTTGTCGCAGACCCGATGATCCTTTGGCGCATTTCCCACCACCAGCGGCGCGTTCTCGCGCTTGACGATCTGGCAGAAAGAGTGGGTCAAGGGCGTCTGGCGCTGCGATTTCCAGATCCCCGACAACCCGATCTCGCTTTTGAAGTATTGACGATCAAGTTCTTCCTGTACGAACGAGACCAGCGACACCGGAACGTCGATGAACTTGGTCACGAGGCGCGTGAACCTGTCGAATTCCTCTTCTGGCGGCGAATCCACCAGGCCAAGCGTTTCATAGACCCGTTCCAGAACGCTCGCGTTCTCGGCCTCGCTGTACGCGGGCGGGCGCAGGTGATTCATCGGAACTGTTTGCATTAGCGCATCCTCAGGCATGCCGTGTTCCCCCGCGCCGACCTCTAAAGCCAACATCCTGCGTTTTTGTTAATCGCGCTGCGAACATGACGAAAGATCAGTTGAACCGCTTGGAAATCGGACCCGGTTTGTTCTTCCGGGCGGAGGTGTCCGGCACGATTGCACGCCTGTTCCCGCTGCGATAGGCAGGCATATGGCAGCGCAGCCGCCTGCGCCGCACCGCGTGATCCGGGGCAGTCAACATATGGCGACAGCCGTTCTTGAGACCGAATTTGCAGGTCGACGCTGGCCGCTGTTCCGGCTGGCGCTCAAGACCAGTTTCCTGACAGTGCTGACACTTGGGTTCTACCGGTTCTGGATGAAGACCCGCCTGCGCCGGTACTACTGGTCGTCGATTCGACCCGGCGGCGTGCCGTTGGAATACGTGGGCGAACCGCTGGAGAAACTGCTGGGTTTCCTGATCGCGGTGGTGTTCCTGGCGTTCTACATCGGCATCGCCAACCTGATTTTGATGTTCCTCAGCTTTTCCATTCTGGGCGGCAGCTACGCGGCCTACGTGGTGTCGTTCATCGGCGTGATTCCGATCCTGTTCTATGCCCAGTACCGGGCCCGCCGCTATGTCCTGGCGCGCACCCGCTGGCGCGGCATCCGCCTGGGGATGGAGCCGGGTGCCTGGGGCTATGCCTGGCGCGCGCTGGCGCATTGGCTGGCAACGATATTGACCCTGGGGCTGCTGTGGCCGCGCATGACATTCTGGCTGGAAAAGTACCGCGCCGACCGCACCTACTATGGCACGCGTCCGACTGACCCAGGGCGGCGACTGGAAGATGCTGTTACCGTCCGTTCCTGCCGTTGCTGGCGGGCGTGGCTCTGGGAGCGGCGTCGTCGCGCTTGGGGCTGTGCAGGATGCGGTGGCGCTATGGCTGCTGGCCGTCGCCCTGCCCTTGACGTTTTACGGGTGGGTCAATTACCGGGTGCAATGCTTCCGCCTGCTGACCAATTCCAAGACGGCGGATGGCATCGGCTTTAACGCGGCCCCCCGGCGCTGGCGCGTCCTGCGCATTTACGTGGTCGGCACGCTGTTGATCTATCTGGCGCTGCTGCTCCTGCTGGCGGTGCTTGGCATGCTGATCGTTCTTGCACTGTCCGGGGCTGCGACCGAATTGACCGATGCAGGATACGTCGGCGTGTTGCTGCAAGCCGCGCCAACATGGGTGCAGGCCGCCTTTCTGGCAGTGATCTACTTCACGTTCTTCATCCTTTGGGGCGTGCTGACCCACATCTTCCTGACCCTGCCGCTGATGCGTCACTATGCCGAGACGCTGGAAGTGACCGGCGCGATCGACCTGGCGCGGGTCGCCCAGCGCGACCGCGACAGCTTCGCCGAGGCCGAGGGCTTCGCCGAGGCGCTGGACGTAGGGGCGGCGATATGAACACGACGATCCACGTCGGTGACACGCCCCCGATTGCCGAGGGCTTTGCCGATTTCTTCGACGGTCGCCATGCGATTTCGCGCCGCGCCGATGTCGGCATTGTCGACACCGCCAACGGCCCCGAACTGATCATCGCCGCTCCGGGCCAGGATTGGCTGCACTGGGGCCTTGCAGATATTCGCGGTGTCCCCGACCAGGCAGACCGGGACGAACTGGTCCTGGCCCACGCCGCCGATCCGGTGGCGCGGCTGATCGTCCGCGACCCCGACCTGTGCCGCATCCTGGCCGCGCGCTGCCCGAGCCTGTCGCGGCGTCCGCCGGTCCGCGGCAAGGGCCGGCTGGCGTTGTGGGCGTTTGCGGCGGTCGGATCGGTGGCGCTGATCATCTTCGTCCTGGTGCCGGTGATGGCCAACCAGCTGGCGGAATACCTGCCGCCGAAAGGCGAGCGCGCGCTGGGCGAGACCACGTTCGAGCAAATCCGCACCGCGCTGGATGAAACCGGCGATGTCGCCGCTGGCGATTTGCGACCGCTCGGATGGCGCGGCTGCGCTTGCCAGGATCGAGGCGCGGCTGACCCAACAGCTCGATCTGCCGTATCCGGTCGACTTGTATGTGCTGGATCATGATCTGGTGAACGCCTTCGCGCTGCCCGGCGGGCTGGTCATCCTGTTTCGCGGCCTGATCGACGCGGCGGAAACGCCCGACGAGGTCGCTGCGGTCGTCGCCCATGAACTGGGGCATGTGGTGGCGCGGGATCCGACACGCATCGCCCTGCGCTCTGCCGGGTCTATCGGCGTGCTCGGGCTGCTTCTGGGCGATTTCGCCGGCGGCGCGGTCGTGCTGTTCCTGACCGAACGCCTGATCCAGGCGACCTATACCAAGGACGCCGAGGCGGCGGCGGACGCCTTCGCCCATCGCACGCTGATCGCCGCGGGAATTCCGCCCTCGGCGCTGGGCTCGATGTTCCGGCGGCTGCGCGACAAGCATGGCGCGGCCGACGGCATCGTCGCGCATTTCCTGTCGCATCCCACGCTGGGCAACCGGATCGCCATGGCCGAGGCCGCCGATGCCGGGTTGACCGGCGCCCTGCGGCCCGCGCTGAACGATGCCGACTGGCAGGCCCTGCGCCGCATTTGCCGTTAGGCGGCGCGCGTTGCACTCGTCCCGTTGCTGCGATACGCCCGGTCTTGTCGGAATCAGGAGTTGCGCGATGATCGTTGTTTTCAGGGGGTTGCTTGCCTCATGCCTCGTGGTCCTGCTTGCGGCCTGCGCTGGCCCGACCGAGGATCTCAAGAAACCGCCAGTGCCGCTGGGCGATTTCCGGCTGGGCCACAATGTCGCCGTGGCCCGCAACCCGCAGCTGGTGCCCGGCTCGCGCTCTGCGACCGAGGCCGAGTGGCAGGCGGCGATGACCAAGGCGATCGAGGAACGGTTCGGGCGCTACGAGGGATCGAAGCTCTATCACCTTGGGATCAGTATCGACGCCTACAACCTTGCCTTTATCGACGTGCCGGGCGTTCCGGCGCCGAAATCGGCGCTGGGGATCACGGTCACGATCTGGGACGACGCCAAGGGCGTGAAACTGAACACGACGGCCAAGCAACTGACAGTGCTGGGCGTGTTTTCGGGCACCGGCATCCAGCCAACCAAGGAAGTCCAGCTTGAAAACCTGTCGCAGCTTGCCGCGAAGTCGATCCAGGGCTGGCTGCTGGAACACCCCGAATGGTTCAACTCGAACCCCGAGGCAGAGCCGGTCTCGGAAGTCCCAACTGACGCTTGATTTCCCGCTTTCCAGACAGTAACGAGCGCGCGATACGAAACAGGGTCCACAGGGGCCCTTCTGGAAAGAGGCGTGCCCCATGGCAAAAGCAAAGTTTGAACGCACGAAGCCGCATGTGAACATCGGCACGATCGGCCACGTTGACCACGGCAAGACGACGCTGACGGCGGCGATCACCAAGTATTTCGGCGACTTCCAGGCCTATGACGCGATCGACGCGGCGCCCGAGGAGAAGGCCCGCGGGATCACGATCTCGACGGCGCACGTGGAGTACGAGACCGACACCCGGCACTACGCCCATGTCGACTGCCCCGGCCACGCCGACTACGTCAAGAACATGATCACCGGTGCCGCCCAGATGGACGGCGCGATCCTGGTGGTGAACGCCGCCGACGGCCCGATGCCGCAGACCCGCGAGCACATCCTGCTGGGCCGCCAGGTCGGCATTCCCTACATGGTCGTCTACCTCAACAAGGTCGACCAGGTCGACGACGAGGAACTGCTGGAACTGGTCGAGATGGAAGTCCGCGAGCTGCTGTCGAAGTACGAGTACCCCGGCGACGACATCCCGATCATCCGCGGCTCGGCGCTGGCGGCGATGAACGGCACCGATCCCGAGATCGGCGAAGAATTCGATCAAGGCGCTGATGGCGGCGGTGGACGAATACATCCCGACCCCGGCGCGCGCTGTCGACCAGCCGTTCCTGATGCCGGTCGAGGACGTGTTCTCGATTTCCGGCCGCGGCACGGTGGCCACCGGCCGGATCGAGCGCGGCGTGATCAAGGTCGGCGACGAGATGGAGATCGTCGGCATCAACCCGTCGAAGAAGACCACCTGCACCGGCGTCGAGATGTTCCGCAAGCTGCTCGACTCGGGCGAGGCGGGCGACAACGTCGGCCTGCTGCTGCGCGGCGTCGACCGGGACGGGGTCGAGCGCGGCCAGGTGCTGTGCAAGCCGGGTTCGGTGACGCCGCACACCAAGTTCGAGGCCGAGGCCTACATCCTGACCAAGGACGAGGGCGGCCGCCACACGCCGTTCTTCGGCAACTACCGGCCGCAGTTCTACTTCCGCACGACGGACGTGACCGGGTCGGTGACGCTGAACGAGGGCACCGAGATGGTGATGCCGGGCGACAACGTGTCGTTCCAGGTCGAACTGATCGCGCCGATCGCGATGGAAGACGGCCTGCGCTTCGCGATCCGCGAAGGCGGCCGCACGGTCGGTGCCGGGGTCGTTTCGAAGATTATTGAGTAACAAGGCCGACGGCCTTGTTACCGGTGGGCGGCAGGTGATCTGAAAGATCACTGAGAACCCACACCCTCGAAAATCTGGGCGCCAACACCTTTTAGGCTCCGTCAGGTAAGGTGGGTTTGAACCCACCTTACCGCTGAATGCGAAAAAGGCCGCTCTGTCAGGAGCGGCCTTTCCGTATTCATGCCAACCAGAACCTAAAGGTTCTTGATGATCGCCTTGATGCGATCTGTCTTTTCGTTCTCATGGAGTTCGCCGTCATCCAAAATCGACCGGATCGCGGCGATCTGGTTCAACGACAGCGTTCCGATGGTATCCGTCGGCAGTTTGCGCTTGTTCAGTTCGTTGAACACGAAACCGGTCAGCGTGTTAAAGCCGACACCCACCGTTTGCGAAATCGCCGGTGCGGCGGCAGCCACCGAGATCAACGCGGCGGTGGCGAGAGCGACCAATGTGCGGGTCATTGCGGGATCCTTTCCAGGATTTCCTAAGTCAGTCGCGTAATTGCGACTGATGCCAAAATACTCCTGTGCGCTTGGTTCGTAAAAACACATTCCCGTGGCATCACATTTCCCGTCCCGCAGTTCCCTAAGAAAATAAAACGATGCGCAACGGGCTTGAATCATTCGTGACCTGCACGCTGCTTCGCGGCAGTCGACAGCTTGTCTTCTGCGCATAGATCGTAATCCCGCGACCGGACCCTTCATGTCAGAAAAAATAAAAGGCGGTTACCGGCGCGAACATAGCAAAGTGGGCTTCAGCGCCGCTCCCACCGTATGCAGAAGGGCCGCCCGACACCCGAGCGGCCCCTCTTTTTGACGGTCGTCAACGCGTCACTGATTACGCATGATCGCCTGGATCCGCTGGTTCTTGTTCGATTCCGAAATGCTGTCGTCGTTGAGCACCGCCCGGATCTGCCCGATCTGGTTCAGCGTCAGGGCGTCCATGCCATCCGTCGGCAGGTCGCGCGCCTTAAGCGCGTTGTAAACCGCGCCGGTCAGCATGTTGAACTCCATTTCCATCGCCTGCACGGCGGGGGCGGCGGCGGCCATCGAGATGCTGGCGGCGGTGACGAGTGCGATCAGTTTGCGGGTCATGGTGGTTTCCTTTTCTTGGGTTGCATATCGTGTCGCGTCATTGCGACAGGGACAGCATCACCGGTCGGAAGCGCTGCGTAAAAGCACGTTTCTCCTCACGTAAACGCCGCCCGAAATCAGTTGACTTGCAGGCTGCGTGATCGCCGGGTGATCGCTTGGTTTGACCGGGTCGAAGAACCAATCCAAGTAACGGGTAAAGAAGGATAAAGATGTTTCACTCCGGTCACCTGGGCGTGTGTCTTGGGCAAGGTTTTTAGATGACGCCGGGTTCTCCGCCGCGGCAGGTGATAGTGTTTCATGGCGGCAACTTTGCCGTGACCCGGATATTACCGACTAACCCTTGCCCACCGCGGCGCCCGCCCGCGAGATCATGCACGAAAAAGGGCCCGACCTTGCGGCCAGACCCCGGGGTTCGAGCAAGACCGTTGGCGTCAGACGACGGCGGGCCGGAACTGCAAACTGGTGCCGTTGATGCAATGCAGCGTCGTGCCCTCGACCGTCAGGATATGCCCCAGGTGCGAGCCGCAGCGACGACAGCGCGCCTCGATCATCGCGCCGGGGCCTTCGGGGTCGGCCATGCCGTCGGGCGGCTGCCCGTCGATCCCCATCAGCACGGCATTTTCGCGCGATTGCGCAAAGAACGCCCAACCCTTGTCCAGCTCGACCTTCCAGATCGAATCGTAGATCGTCAGGTCGCAACCACGGCAGCAATAGATACCATCGGCGGTGTTGTTCCAAAGCGGGTTGGACTTCGGCAGTTCGGTGCTGCGCTTGCGCAGGACGGCATGTTCGGGCGGGCTGAGGATGGCGCGCCATTCCGCATCCGTGCGGATTACCTCGTACTCGAACCCGTCGGATGCGCCGCGCGCGGGATCGGCCAGCGCCCGCCCTGCCCCGCCTTGCGCCAAGGCAAACCCCGACACCGCTGTGGCGCCAAGAAACCCGCGCCGGTTCATGATTTCTGTCGGCATGATTGACCTCCTGTTCCTGGCTCGACGATACGTCCATGTACCGCTCACGCACGAATGAAGCCTGCGAGAGGCTGCGGCGCGAAATGCTCACATCCACGCGATGCACGCTGCCGCGTCACTTTTTCATTTTTCCCCTCGCGCAACCCGACTACGCTATCGGCATGAGTGATCACATCCTGTCCGCCTATGCGCTGTCCGGCCCCAACGCCGGCAAGCCGCTGACGTCCGAGGCGAGGATTGTCGACGCGCTGAAGGCATCCGACCTGGCGTGGCTGCATCTGAAGGCCGACCACGCGGACACGTCGCGCTGGATCCGCGAGCACCTGGCGTTCTTGGCCCCGGTCGTCATTGCGGCCCTGGTCGCCGAGGAGACGCGGCCGCGAACCCTGGTCATCGGCGACGGCGTTTTGGTGATCCTGCGCGGCGTAAACACCAATCCGGGCGCGGACCCCGACGACATGGTGTCGATCCGGTTGTGGGTGCACGACGCGCGGATCGTGTCGCTGTCGCGGCGGCCGCTGGAATCGGTGCGCGATATCCAGACCTGGCTGGGCCAGGGGCGGGGGCCAGACCGGGCCGGGGCGTTCCTGTGCCTGCTGGTCGAGGAACTCAACGAACGGATCGAGGCCTATCTGCGCACGCTTGACGAGGAAACCGATACGCTGGAAGAGCGCGTCCTCGAAGAACCCGGCAGCGACCTGAGTGCGCGGATCAGCGAGGCGCGGCGGCAGGTCGTGGCGATGCGCCGTCATATCGGATCGCAGCGCGACGCACTGGACCGTCTGGCCAATGTGACCCTTGACCTGATCGCCGAGCCTGATCGGGTGCGTCTGCACGAGGCGCACGACCGGCTGGTGCGCACGGTGGAGGAACTGGACGCGATGCGCGACCGGCTGCACGTGCTGAAGGACGAACTGGCCAACCACCAGTCGGAGCGGCTGAACCGGAACCTTTACATCCTGTCGCTGGTCTCGGCGATGTTCCTGCCGCTGGCCTTTCTCACCGGGCTGATGGGGATCAACCTGGCCGGAATGCCGGGGGCGCATCATCCGGCCGCGTTCTGGACCTTTACCAGCCTGCTGGCGGTGATCGCCCTGCTGCTCGCCTTACTGTTGCGCCGGATGCGGATGTTCTGAGCCGCGTAGTTCCCACTTGATTCCGCACGCCACCTGCCGTACCTCGCACGTGGCCTTAGGGGTATAGCTCAGCTGGTAGAGCGACGGTCTCCAAAACCGTAGGTCGCGGGTTCGAGCCCTGCTGCCCCTGCCATTCTCCCGAATCTGCGAATAGGATGTGCCTGCCGCTCGTGCGGCTGGGGGTGTTCCATGCAGGGCCTATATCTGAAGCAATACGATGCCTTTGTCCGGTGGCATCGCGCGGGCGCGGAAGGCCCGCCGGTGATCTGGTTGCCGGGGCTTTGCTTCCCCGCCGTCGGCAATTTTCTGGAGACGGTCACCGACCCGATTCTGCAATCAAGGGCCGCCGTGCTGATCGACTACCCCGGATCCGGGGTTAGCGATTGTCCTACCGGCTTTGACTACAGCATGGACGCCCACGCCGATTGCGTCGCTGCGGTCATGGATCAACTGGGCCTGTCGGACTGTCCGGTCGTCGGTTACTCGATGGGCGGCAGCGTCGCCATGGCGCTGGCGTACCGGCGGCCCGACCTGGTGGCGCGGCTTGTCATCGCCGAGGGCAACCTGACGCCTGGCGGCGGCACCGCAACACGCGCCATCGCCGCCATCCCGCGCGAGGAATTCCTTGCAACCGCGTTTCGCAGGATCATGTACGACCACCGTGCCCAGGCGGTCGAGGGGTGGACCTTCGACGCCTTCATCGTTGGCGCGCGACAGCACGCCGATCCGGGCGCCCTGCACGCGACCTCCGAGGCGCTGGTCAACCTGCCCGCGGATTTCGAAAGCCGATTCCTGGCGCTGCCGATCCCCAGAACCTTCATCTACGGACAGCAGAACGATCCGGACGGGGCCGGGCGCGTCACACCGGACACGCCCGATCCGGGAAAGCTTCGTACGCACGGCGTCCGGACTGCGGTTCTGAAAGGCACCGGGCATGACATGATGCTGAGCAACCCGCGCGGCTTTGCACGGCTGGTCGCCGAGGCACTCGAAAGCGCACCTCCGCGCCCTTGATCGGCAAATCTATCGTGAGTGCCCGAGGGTCGGGACGAACCATGATGCATCGAGAGGCTTTTTGTGCTAGACTGACCACACGAAGCCAGTCTGATACGCCTCAATATCAGGATAACCCTTTTACCTCGAGCGTTATGAGATGCTTCTTGAAACCGCCGCCACCCAGCGGCGGTTTTCACGCGGGGGTGTCCTGCGGATTGGCCGCCAGCAGCGCCTCGATCTCTTCCAGCGACGGCATCGACGGTGCGGTTCCGGGCCTGGTGACCGAGATGCCTGCGGTGGCACAGCCGAACCGCACGGCCTCCAGCGGAGTTTCACCCCGGGCCAGCGCGGCGGCGAATCCGCCGTTGAAGGCGTCACCGGCACCCGTGGTCTCGACCACCTTGCCTGCGCGCATTACCGGCACATGCTCCGACAGCGTGGCATCGTGATAAAGCACGCCGTTCTCGCCCAGCGTGACGATCACGGCGCCGACGCCTTTTGCAAGCAGCAATTCGGCCGCCTCGCGCGCCTCGTCGATGGTGGTCACGGGCATACCCGTCATTTCGGCGGTCTCGGTTTCGTTCGGCGTGACGAAATCGCAGAGCGCCAGCATCCCGTCGGGCAGATCCGTGGCGGGGGCCGGGTTGAGGATCGTCCGCGCGCCGCCTTTCTTCGCGATCTCAAGCGCGCGCAAGGCGGCCTCCATCGGTTGTTCGAGCTGCGTCATGAAGATGTCGGCGCCGCCGATCAGCGCCTTGCGGTCGTCGATGTACTCCGCCGTGATGGTGCGGGCAACGCCGGGGCAGATGATGATGGCATTGTTGCCGGTGGCTTCCTCGATGAAGATATAGGCGGCGCCGGTGTAGCTGTCGGCGTGCTGGGTGATCTCGGGCGTGACGCCCGCGTCGTTCCAGATCGCCAGGGCCATGTCGGCAAAGGCGTCCTGGCCAAGCTTGGTCACGAAATGCACGTCGCCCCCAGCGCGGGCGGCAGCGACGGCCTGGTTGGATCCCTTGCCGCCCGGGCCGAGGGCGAAACTGTTGCCAAGGATCGTCTCGCCCATGTTGGGCGGGCGGTCGGCGCGATAGGCGGTGTCGGCGACGAACACGCCGAGGATGACGATCTTTCCTGCCATGCTGAATTGTCCCGTGCCGTTTCGGGACACCGTAGGGCGCGGGGTTCGACTCTGGCAAGAGAAGGTTCACCCGGCGCCAGGGCTAGGCTTTCAGATACCCCTGTACCGCCCGCGCCATCGCGGCCCCGATCGCGGCTTGCGCCTCGGCGTCCAGGTGGATGCCGTCGACCGGATCGACCTCTGCCACTTCGGCCAGGTCCACGAACCCGACCCGCCTGCGTTTCGCCAAGGCGCGCAGGTGACCGCCCAGCGCATGGCTTTTCACCGTCCCGCCTGCGAACATCTCGGCCAGGAAGCCGGTTTCGATGATCGGCACCGGTGCCGCGACCAGTACTTTCGGGGCCATGCTTTTCGGCCCGGCGTCCGAGTGCAGTATCTCCATCACCAACCGGTCGATGCCGGTGGCGATGTCCGAAACAGGCACCGAGAACCGCGCCTTCAGGTCGTTGGTTCCGAGCATGATGGTGACTAGGTCGATGGGCCGGTGCGATTCCAGCAGCACCGGCAGCGCCCGAAGCCCGTTCTTGTGCGCGCCCTCGACCGGATCGTCGAACACGGCATTGCGCCCGGGATGCCCTTCGGCGATCACCTCGTAGTTGGCCCCGAGTGCCGTGGCCATGATGTTCGGCCAACGCTGGTCAGGCGGAAACCGCCGCCGGTCCACCGCGCTGCGCATCGCCAGTGTGCCGTGGGTGTTGCTGTCGCCGAAGCAAAGGATGGTGCGGTCGGTCATTGCGGGACTGTTCCCTGCAACGCCGACCTTCGTCAAGCGTCAGCCCTTCTTCAGAACTTCGCGCCCAAGCAGCTCGGCGATCTGAACTGCGTTCAACGCGGCACCCTTGCGCAGGTTGTCGCTGACGATCCACATGTTCAGACCGTTGTCGATGGTGCTGTCCTGTCGGATCCGCGACACGAAGGTGGCATAGTCGCCGACGCAGTCGATCGGCGTGATGTAGCCGCCATCCTCGCGCTTGTCGACGACCAGCACGCCGGGTGCGGTGCGCAGGATATCGCGGGCCTCGTCCTCGTCGAGGTGATCTTCGAACTCGATGTTCACCGCCTCGGAATGGCCGACGAAGACCGGGACCCGCACGCAGGTCGCGGTGACCTTGATCGACGGATCGACGATCTTCTTGGTCTCGGCGACCATCTTCCATTCTTCCTTGGTCTCGCCGCTGTCCAGGAACACGTCGATATGCGGGATCACGTTGAAGGCGATCTGCTTGGTGAACTTCTTGGCGGGCTTGTCGTCGGTCGGATTGTAGATCGACTTGGTCTGATCCCACAACTCGTCGATGCCTTCCTTGCCCGCGCCGCTGACCGACTGGTAAGTCGAGACCACGACGCGCTTGATCTTGGCGCGGTCATGCAGCGGCTTCAGCGCGACCACCATCTGCGCGGTGGAACAGTTGGGGTTGGCGATGATGTTCTTCTTGGAATAGCCGTGGATCGCCTGCGGGTTCACTTCCGGAACGATCAGCGGCACGTCGGCATCGTAGCGGTAGAGCGACGAGTTGTCGATCACCACGCAGCCTGCCTTGGCGGCCTTGGGGGCGTATTGCTTCGTCGCCTCGGATCCGACGGCGAAGAGGGCGATGTCCCAGCCGGTGAAGTCGAAGGTGTCGAGGTCGCGGGTCTTGACGGTCTTGTCGCCAAAGCTGATCTCGGTGCCCAGCGACTTCCGGCTCGCCAGGGCGGCGATCTCGTCGACCGGGAACTGGCGTTCGGCGAGGATGTTCAGCATTTCGCGGCCCACGTTGCCCGTGGCGCCTGCGACGACGACCTTGTAGCCCATTTCGGCTCTCCTGATGTCAAAGGACGCGGCCTCTTAGCGCAGCGCCTTGCCGGTTGAAAGGGGGCTTGACCGGGTCTTTGCGGCGCGTTGCCGGATCGTCCCGGTGGGCGCATCGGGGCGTACCGTTTGCGCCGCCGCCGGGAATGGCTAAAGGCTAGACATGTGCGGGACCTTTGTGCAACTTCGCAAGGCAGGTCCGAAAGCATTGGGCATCAAGCGACCCCGCGTATGCGCGGAAGTGAAACAAGAAAAGCTGTCTGGGAGGACAAACATGACACGTACAACCTTGAAGGCGCTCGGACTGAGCGCTGTTCTCAGCCTTGGCGCGTTCAGCGCCTCGGCCGCCGAGTGCATCGCGCCGGCCAACCCCGGCGGCGGCTGGGATTTCACCTGCCGTCAGATCGGCAAGATCCTGTTCGACATCGGCGCGGTCGACAAGCCGGTGCAGGTCACCAACATGCCCGGTGCCGGCGGTGGTCTGGCCTATGGCCACGTGGTCAACGAACGCAACGACGACGCCGACCTGATCGTCGCGGCCTCTTCTGCGACCACGACCCGTCTGGCGCAGAACGCCTATGCCGGCATGACCGCCGACCAGGTTCGCTTTGTCGGCGCTATCGGTGCCGATCCGGGCGTTATCGTCGTGGCAGCCGACAGCCCATTCCAGTCGCTGAACGATCTGGTCGACGCGATCAAGGCCGATCCGGGTTCGGTTGCCTTTGCGGGCGGCTCTGCCGTTGGTGGCTTTGACCACCTGAAGCCGCTGATGATCCTGCAAGAGGCCGGTTTCACCGACATCACCAAGGTCAAGTACATCGGCGTCGACGGTGGCGCGGATGCGATCACCCAGACCGTGGGCGGCTTTACCCAGGCGATGACCGGCGACATGTCCGAGGTCGTCGGCTTTCTGAAGAACGGCGACATCCGCGTGATTGCGGTTCTGACCGAAGAGCGTGTGCCGGGCTTCGAGGATATCCCGACCGCCAAGGAGCAGGGCTATGACGTTGTCGCGGTGAACTGGCGCGGTCTTTACGTGCCCAAGGGCATCTAGCGACGAACGTTTCAACGAGTGGGCCGACAAGCTGCAGCAGGTCGCCGACAGCGACGAATGGGCAGCAGGCCATGAAGGACAACGGTCTTGCCCCGTTCACCAAGGTCGGCGGCGACTTCCAGTCCTATGTCGACGGTCTGGTCGCCGATATCGCCATGATGTCGAAAGAGCTGGGGGTCATCCAGTAATGGCATCAGACCGAATCTTCGGTCTGATCGCCCTGATCACGGCAGTCGCGTATCTCGCGGCTGCCACTCAGATCCAGACGAACATCTTCTCGGGCGAGTACCTGCCGAAAGCTGTTCCCGATGCTGATCGGCGGCGTTGCGGCGATCTGTTCGCTGGTGATGCTGTTCAAGCCCGACCCCGATCCCGACTGGCCTGCCGCGCGCACCTGGATTTCCATGGGTCTCGCCGTTCTGGTGCTGGCGGTCTACGCGGTGCTGCTGAAACCCTCTGGGGTTCATCCTGCCGACGATCTTTGCCGCAGGCATCCTCAGCTACCAGATCTCGCCGCGTCCGCTTCCGGCGCTTTTGTCAGGCATCGGCCTGTCGCTGGGTCTGTTTGTCCTGTTCAAATTCGCGCTTGGCCTGGGCAACATCGTCGCCTACCGCATCCCAACGCCGGAAAAGCTGTGGAATGCGATCTCGATCCTGATTCCGTTTGTGGGGCACTGACATGGATATCCTGTCAAATCTGGCGCTGGGCTTTGGCGTCGCGTTGTCGCCCTACACCCTGATGCTGGCCGTCTTCGGCTGCTTTCTCGGCACGATCATCGGCGCGCTGCCGGGCCTTGGGCCGTCGAACGGCGTGGCGATCCTGATCCCGATCACCTTCACCCTGGGGCTCGATGCGACCAGCGGCGCTGGTGCTGATGACCAGCGTTTACTACGGCGCGATGTATGGCGGGCGGATCAGTTCGATCCTGCTGAACATCCCCGGCGACGAACCGGCGCTGATGACCACGCTCGACGGCTATCCGATGGCCAAGGCGGGCCGCGCCGGCGATGCGCTGGTGCTGTCGGGCGTTGCCAGCTTCGTCGGCGCGCTTCTGGCGACCATCGGGCTGATGCTGCTGGCCCCGTCGCTGGCGCGCGTCGCCTTCCTGTTCGGCCCGGCGGAATACTTCGCGCTGTACCTGCTGGCCTTCTGCACGCTTGGCGGCATGGCCTCGAACAACCAGGCCAAGTCGGCGCTGGCGGCCTGCATCGGCCTTGGCATCGCGATGATCGGCGTCGACCAGTCCTCCGGCCTGCCGCGCCTGACCGGCGGCAACCTGCACCTTTACGACGGCGTCGATTTCCTGGTCGCCATCGTCGGCCTGTTCGCCATCGCCGAGGTGTTCTTCTTCATCGAAAGCCACGGCAAGGGGTCGTCCATCGGCGTCAAGCTGGACAAGGTGCGCATCCCCTGGAAGGACATCTTCGACTGCAGATGGACCATGCTGCGGTCGTCCGGCGTCGGCTTCATCGCGGGCATCCTGCCGGGTGCAGGGGCGTCGCTGGGATCGTTCATGGCCTACATGACCGAGAAATCCATCGCCGGGGAAAAGGGCGGCTTCGGCACCGGTGTGCCCAAGGGCATCGCCGCGCCCGAGGCCGGCAACAACGCCGCCGCCGGTGGCGCGCTGGTGCCGATGCTGACGCTGGGCGTTCCGGGCTCGGGCACCACCGCCGTGCTGCTGGCCCTGCTGATGACGCTGAACATCACGCCCGGCCCGACGCTGTTCACCGACCGGCCAGAGGTCGTCTGGGGCCTGATCGCCTCGCTGCTGATCGCCAACTTCGTGCTGCTGGTGATGAACGTGCCGATGGTGAAGATCTTCGTGAAGATCCTGATGGTGCCCGCCTGGATCCTGCTGCCGGGTGTCACGATGATCTCTTTCGTCGGCATCTATTCCCTGTCGGGCAGCTACTTCGACCTGCTGCTGATGGTGGGCTTCGGCGCGCTGGGCTACATCCTGCGCAAGCTGGACATCCCGACGGTGCCGGTGATCCTTGGCATCCTGCTGGGCGGCAACATGGAGGACGCGTTGCGCCGCGCCATGACGCTGTCGGACGGCGATGTGACTTACCTGTTCTCAAGCCCGATCGCCGATCGGCCTCTGGATCGCCGCGATCGCGGGCTTCGTCGCGCCGATGTTCCTGCGCAAGGTGCTTAAGAAACCGCAAGCGATCACGGATTGAACCCATGGTCACGCGTTCTGATCCCGTCCGGCGCGCTGGGCCTTGGCTATGACAAGGACGCGCTGGAACGCGGGTTTGCGATGCAAGCCCGACATCATCGCCATCGACGGCGGGTCGACCGACAGCGGCCCGTCCTATCTGGGGCGCGGCGTGTCGAAATACTCGCGCGTCTTCGACCAAGGTCGAATGGCGCGGGCTGATCGAGGCGCGGGCGAAGGCGGGCGTGCCGTTGGTGATCGGCACGGCGGGCACCTGCGGGTCTGACAGCGCGGTCGACTGGCTGGTCGAGATCACGCGGGAAATCCTGGCCGATCTGGGCCAAAGCGCCAAGGTCGCGGTGCTGAAATCGAACCAGCCCGCCGCGCGCGTCACCGAGGCGCTGAACGCGGGCCAGGTCACGCCGCTGCATCCCGCGCCCGAGATCGACGAGGCGGTGCTGGCAAGCTGCACCAACATCGTGGCGCTGGCCGGGGCCGAGCAGATCGCCGCCGCGCTGGAAACCGGCGCCGATATCGTCATCGCCGGACGCACCACCGACACCGCGATCATCGCCGCGCTGCCGCTTGATGCGGGGCTGCCACGCCGGCGCCGCCTGGCATGGCGCGAAGATCGGCGAATGCGGCGCGCTCTGCGCCACCAACCCGCAATCGGGCGTGATCCTGGTCGACTTCGACGAAGCCGGGTTCACGGTCGACGCCACTGGCAGATGGCGCCCATGCCACGCCGCACACCGTGTCGGCGCACATGCTTTATGAGAACTCCGATCCGTTCATCCTGTATGAACCGGGCGGGCATCTTGACGTGACCGGTGCCAGCTATACCGCGCTCGACAAGACACGGGTGCGCGTCACCGGGTCGGAATGGGTGCCGTCGGATCGCTACACCGTGAAACTGGAAGGCGCGCGCCGCGTCGGATACCAGATCGATCCTGCTGACGCTTCTGCGCGATGCCGCATTACGTCGCCAATGCCGACGCCTGGTGCGCCGACATCCAGAAGAAATGCTGCGCCAAGGTCGAGGACCGCCTTGGCCTGGCCGCTGACGATTTCACCATCGAACTGCGCATTATCGGGCGCAACGCGACGCTGGGTGCGTTGGAGAACCGCAACAGCGAAGCGGTAGAGCTTGGCGTTCTCGGCATCGTCACGGCCCAGACCGCGGCGCTTGTCGACGAGATCGGCAAGATGCTGAACCCCTATCTGCTGCACCACCCGCTGACCCGGGACGAGGAACAGCCCACCTTCGCCTTCCCGTTCTCGCCCGCCGAGATGAACCGGGGCGAGATCTACGAATTCTGCCTCAACCATGTCATGACGCTGAAACGACCCGATGGATGCCTTCCAACTGGATGTGCGCCAGCTTGGCTGACCTGGGGACCATCGTCGAGAAGGTGCGCAGCAAGAACGCCGGGCCGTTCTGGCTGACCATCGACATCTTCTGCGGCTCGGCAGAGGCATTCGATCGGGTGTCGAAGGGCGTCTCGACCGACCGTGTGGCGAAGCTTTTCCAGACTGATCCCGCCACGTTGAAACGCTTCGACATCCCGTCGCTGAACGTCGTCAAGTTCTCCCTGCCGCGTCCGGCGATCCAGGGCACGCTTGCCGACCGCGACATGCACGGCGCATCCTATGCGGCACTGCTTTCCGAGATGACCCTGAACTGACGCCTATTTTTCCTTGTCGGATCGAAATCGCCCGCCTACCATTCCCGTAATAATTGCAAAGACATTTCCGGGGAGACGGTTCATGGCACGCATTCCTGCACGGTTAATTTTTCGCAATCTGGTCCGCGCTGGCGCGGCTTTCACCCTGACCGCAAGCGCCGCCCTGTCGCAGCAGCTTTGCCCGGACCTTACGGAAACGGTGCGGTTCGACCCGACCAATCACGGCAAATGCGTCGCCCTTTGGCCGGAGGTGCAGAACCCCACCGATGCCTATGGCACTCTGAAGCCGTTGCAGGACTACGAGGCCAAGATCGGCGAATTTTTCAACATGTACTGCCACCGCGACCCCGACCTGACCAATGCCGATGGGGTTGCCTGGGCGGTCGACAAGGGCGTGCGCGACACCGGCCCCTATGTCGCCCACCGCAACGAGAAGAACGAATGGGTCGGCGAGTATCACGGATTTCACGCGCCGGTGGTGATCTGGTACTCGCCCCGCATGATCGAGTGGCTGGAGGTGAACCGGCCCTTCGTCGAGGCCGAAGCGCCGTCCGAAGCCGCGCCGATCACCGATGGCGTGATGATCGTCAAAGAGATGTACACCCCGCCCGCCTCGCGCTGCCGCGGGCAGGATATCGCCAAGATGCAGCCCGCCAACGGTATCGCCTACATGATCCGCGACAGCGAGGCGGCGCATGACGGTTGGTTCTGGGGCTATTTCGGCTTTTTTGACAAGAACAAGCCGGACCCGAACATCGACTGGCCGCCGCGCCCCGGCAACGCCGCGCCCTATGCCGGGTTCGGCCAGTATTGCCTGAACTGCCACGCCTCGGCAGCCAACAACTCGACCTTCTCGGATCTTGCCAACATCAAGGGGCAGCCCGGCGAACCGCTGGTCTTTCTCAGCCAGGACTGGTTCCTGACCGAGATCGAAACCGACGTGGTCGAGCACGTTCCGCCCGCGCCCGTGCCTGACAAGACCACGCCGCTGATGCCGGTCTTCCCGGCGGCGTTTACCAAGTATTTCACCTTGCCGCCCGGGCAGACGGTGCTGCCGGTCGACAAGATCCGCCTGCCGTCGCAAAGCTATGACAACGTCTGGGTCGGGGCCGGTGAAGGTGACACCCCGCCGCTGGCCAGCGAATACGTCACCTCGGACCAGTGCCTTGGCTGCCACGACGCCGGCTCGACCGGCCTTGCCTTCGACATGACCCAGCCCAACCCGCATGGCGACAACCTGTTCAACCTGTCGCCATATGCCACGTGGCGCTCGTCGCCGATGGGGCTTGCGGGCCGCGACCCAATCTTCTTTGCGCAACTTTCATCCGAGGAAACCTTCCACGACCAGTCGCTCGATCTGATCTGGAACACCTGCTTCGGGTGCCACGGCATCATGGGCCAGCGGCAGTACCAGCTTGATCAGGCGCAAACCGGGGTCGAGTGCAACGACGCGGTGTTCACCCCGGCGATGGTCACAGCGGTGCCGTGGAACGGCGAGCAAACGTCTGACAAGGGCGCTCCGCATTACGACCCTGAACATGCCAAATACGGCGCTCTGGCGCGCGACGGCATCTCCTGCGTCGCCTGTCACCGCACGATCCTGACCCCGGATCAGGAAGCCGAGTACGGCGATGGGCCGCAGAACCAGTGCGTCAAGGCGCGGCAGGAGTTGCTGAACGAGAACCCCGATCTGGGCGGGCTGATGAGTTTCGGCAAGTCCTTCACCGGCAGCTTCCTGGTGTCCGATCCCGGCACGCTGTTCGGCCCCTTCGACAAGCCCAAGACCAAGCCGATGGCCCATGCGCTGGGCAATATTCCAGAGCATGACCCCTCGATCGCCAGTTCCGAGCAATGCGGCACCTGTCACACCGTTCACCTGCCGGTGCTTTGGACGCCCGAGGGTGGCAAGCCCGCGTTCATCGCCGACACCTATGAACAGACCACCTATCCCGAATGGCTGTTCAGCGAGTTCCGCACCGGCACGGCGGCCTTCCTGCCAGAGGGCCAGATGCTGCCCAGCGGCGCGGGGTCGAACCCGATCTCCTGCGCCGAATGCCACATGGAAAGCCATGCCGAGGATGGCACGCCGTTCGTCTCGAAGATCGCCTCTATCCAGGAGTATTCGAACATGCCCGAGGCGGCGCATACCCTGCCCGCCGAAGAAATCGACCTCGACCCGCGGGAAGGTTTCGCGCGGCACACGCTGGTCGGGCTGAACCTGTTCCTGGTGAAGATGGCCGAGCAGTTTCCCGACGTGCTGGGCATTCCGCTGGTCGACCCGATGCTTGGGTCAAGTGGCGTGAACGGTCTGCAACGAACCGAGGACGAGATGGTCGCCAACGCCACGCAACGCACCGCCGCGATTTCGGTCGCCAGCTTCGGTGTCGCCGACGAGACGCTGTCGGTCGACGTGCGTATCGACAACCTGGCGGGCCACAAGTTCCCCTCCGGCGTCAGCTTTCGCCGCGCCTTCGTCGAGTTCGAGGTGCTGGGTCTGGATGGCACAACGCTTTGGCATTCCGGCGCAACCGACGATTATGGCATCCTGGTCGATGCCGCGGGCACGCCGTTGAAAGGCGAGTTGTGGTACGACAACCAGTGCAACAAGATCGTCGATCAGACCGGCTGGCAGCCGCATTACCAGACGATCACCCAGCCCGACCAGGTGCAGATCTACCAGGAGGTCAAGTTGAACCCGGCGACCCCGCGAAAGTCAGCGGCACGCCGTCCTGCGCCGAGAACTCCGACCCGGAACCCTCGGCCAACCTGACCACCAGCTTCCTGTCGATCTGCCACACGCCCAAGGACAACCGCCTGCTTCCCAAGGGCCAGCTTGGCTATGACGAGCGGGTGGCGATCGCCAAGGTGCTGGGCCTGACCCGCGACGGCGAGGCCGAGAAGCTGGCCAAGGAGACCGGCGCCCACGGCGCGGCGACGCAGGACGAGGATTTCCTGAAGGGTGGCGGCGACACCCTGACCTATGCGATCCCGCTGGCCGACATGGCCGACGTGCCTGCCTCGGTTCGGGCCACGTTGCATTACCAGGCCACGCCACCGTTCTTCCTGCAGGACCGGTTCTGCACCGGCGCCGGCGCCAACCGTGACCGGCTCTACCACATCTCGGGCCTGCTGAAGACCGAGGGCACGCCGATCGAGGACTGGAAGTTCAAGATGGTCAGCACCGGTGAGGTTGGCATCACGCAGTAGGCTTTCGGCCGCGTCTTGGTCGATGCGTCGGCGAAACCGGATGGCCGCGCCGCGCGATACGGACCGGCCTCTGCCACACCTTTGCCAGGATCGCCTGTCAATCGCGTAGGGTGATGAACCCCCGGTTCACGTCCACGGTTTCGATCGTTTTCGGCGTATTTGCGCTGCTGTCCGCGGCCCTCGCGGTCTCTGTCGCCGTTCGCCATTCGGGAACGGTATGGGCCGACCTTTTGCGCTTCGGGTTCATTCTGATCACGGCCGGTATTGGGTTGGCTCTGCTTCGACCGCACCGTGTGCTGCCTGTCTTGAGGCGCGCCGCGCGCCGCGTGGGGTCCGGACCGGTCCGCTTTGCGCTTGCGCTGGTGATGTTCATTCCCGCGCTCGTTGCCATGCTGTCCGGCGCGTTCCCGCCCTGGATCACCTACGCCGGGCTTATCTTGTATTTCGCGGCCTTCGTCCTGCCTGGCACCGCCTTTCGCGGCACTCCGTTCATTCCAATTAACGCGCTGGGACTACAGGATATCCATGAACTGGCGTATCCGATGAAGCGGACGCGACCGATACTGCGAAGCACACATTTCGGCGCGTTCGCCTTGTTCGTCCTGGCCTTGGTGGTGTTTTTCCTTGTGCCTCAGACGATCACATCCGCCGCGTGGCGTCCCGTTGCGGGATGGGTGGCGTTGCTGGCCGCTGTCGCGTCGGTCGTTGCGTTCAGTTTGCCGTACTTCATGGCGATACCTATAGATTTCCGCGTTCAGGCGATGCCTGCGCTTGTCCTGCAAACCGCGTTCTTCCTGCTCATCACGGCCTATCTGTATTGGATTGTTCTGCTGAATGCTCTGCCCGCCGTCCTTGCGCGCACCTCGGGGGACGATGTCGAGCGGGGCTACCTGATTGTCGAGGTCGAGCCAAACCGACGGCGCAAGGGCTGTCATGGTCCGATGCAGTTCCAGACCCCTGCAGGACGTCAGGAGATATGCAACCTTCCAAAGGAATTCCTCGAGAAGATATCGCCGGGCGATATTCTGTTGGTTTCGGGCAAGGCAACGATTTTGGGCCAGACAATCGAGGGCGTTCGGGTGAAATTCGCGAAACGGACGGGCAGCTAGGGCGTGAATTAATCGCGGACCGCGATCTCGCCTCCGGGTACACAGACGTCCGAAGGACGGCTACTCTAAGGCATGGATACGCCGATTCAGATCGACCTCGTCGACCGCCAGACCGTACTCGCCGCGAACCCGGTGCTTGCCCGGGCGCTCTATGATTGGCAGCAGCAGTCCTTCGACCCTGCGGCCGATCCCTACTATGCCGGGCAGGACGTCTGGGATAGCGACCTCGACAAGTCGGAGGTTCTGACAGAGGCGAAGGCGGCCGAGTGGAACGCGAAATTCCAGGCGTTCTGCGCCGCGCATTCCGATCAATTCGACCCTGTTCCGCCCGAACTTCCCATGGGCGCATTCTGCATCGCCGAACTGGACAGTCCCAGCTTCGAGGATTTCGCGGCCGCGGTTGCTGCACCCACCCGGGCGCTCTTCGATTGCCTCGGTTGGACGCGCATCCTGATGATCGGGATTTCGCGCGCCGCCTACCTCGAGCAGGAAAACGAAGCGCCAGAGGTCGCGGCAGCGGAAAACCGGCTGCTGGCCGCCGGTCTGTCGCGTGACTATGCCGGGGCGATTGCGGCCGACCCGGACACCGCGGCGCAGTTCCTCGCCAACTTCTTCTGGATTGCAAGGTGCAACGCCGCCGCGCCCTACCTTTATGTCTCGGCCCCCGCGGCATCGACGTTGCTGGTGCTTTGCAAGTACGGCAATTACCACGTCGAGACCTACACCGGTGGACAGGCTCCCGAAGTTGAGGCGGCCTTGCTGGAGGCCGGGTTCACCCTGGCCTCGGATGGCATCTGCGAAGAACGGTTTTCCGAAACCGGCGCGATTGCGGACCGGAAGCTGCCCGTCTAGCGCCGCGCCTGTCAGGGTGCGAGCGGTTCGATCAGGATCGCGCGGAAGTCGTTGACGTTGGTCAGCGTCGGGCCGGTCAGCACCTGTCCCCCGACGGCCTTGAAAAACCCGTGCGCATCGTTTCGCCGCAAGGCCTCTTTCGGGTCTATTCCGGCCAAACGGGCCCGTTCCAGCGTCTTTGGCCCGACCCATGCCCCCGCCACTTCTGCCGCGCCGTCGACGCCGTCGGTGTCGCAGGCGATCAGGTGGATGCCGGGTCGCCCGTCAAGCACGATGGCCGCGGCCAGCGCGAACTCCGCGTTCGGCCCGCCCACGCCGCCGCCACGACCGGTCACGGTACATTCGCCGCCCGACAACAGCAGCACGGGCGCGTCACCCGGTGACATCCCCGCCTGCACCTCCAGCGCCATCCGCGCCTGCGCCGCACCAAGTTCTCGCGCCTCGCCCTCAAGGTCGTCGCCTAGCGGCCGAACCTCGCAATCCCTCGCCAGTTCGGCGGCGGCGGCAAGCGATTGTGACGGGGCAGAGATGATGCGGTTCTCGACATGGGCAAGCTTTGGGTCGTCCGGACGCAGCACGCCCGACCCCGCCGCCAGGACCGCCGCCACCGTTGGGGGCGGCGCGATGCCATAGCGTTTCAGGATCGCCATCGCATCCTCGGGCGTCGTGGCGTCGCCCACCGTCGGCCCCGAGGCGATGAAGGCCGGATCATCCCCCGGCACGTCCGAGATCATCAGCGCCAGCATCCGCGCCGGATAGGCTGCCGCCGCCAGTTGCCCGCCCTTCACCCGGCTGAGATGCTTGCGCACCGTGTTCATCAGGTCGATGGTCGCGCCAGAGGCCAGCAGGTCGGCGTTCAGCGCCTGCTTCTCGGCCAGGGTGATCCGCCCCGCGGGCGCAATCATCAGGGCCGAGCCACCACCTGAAATCAGCGCCAGCACGAAGTCGTCCTTTCCCAGCCCCTCCAGTAAAGTCAGTAACTCGTGCGTCGCCGCCTCTCCGGCGGCGTCGGGCACTGGATGCGCAGCCTCGACGATTTGGATGCCCTGACACGGACGCCCGTAGCCGTATCGCGTGATCACTAAGCCCTCGCAGGGCCCCCACACACTTTCAACCGCCTCTGCCATCCGGGCAGAGGCCTTGCCGGCGCCGATCACCAGAACCCGGCCCGGCGGCTTTGCGGGCAGCGCCCGCGGGATCGTCACCATCGGGTCTGCGGCAGCCACGGCGGCATCGAACATGCCGCGCAACAGGATTTTCGGATCGGTCATGCGGGGTCTCCTGTCGGGAAATCGGTTCGACTGATGTGATCGGCCACGCGCAGCGCCTGCGCCGCGATGGTCAGTGCCGGGTTCACCGCCGCCGAGTTCGGCAGGAAACTGGCATCGACCACGTAGAGGTTCGCGTGGTCATGCGCCCGGCACCAGATATCGAGCACGGATTTGGCCGGATCAGTGCCGAAACGGGCGGTGCCGCATTGATGTGACGGCACCGTCCGGTCGAAGGCGCGGGCAAGCAGGATCGGCCAGCCCGCGCGGCGCAGCAGGCGCTTGACCTTGGCCACCAGCAGCACATGAGCCTCCCAGTTCGATTGCCGCCAGTCCAGCACGATCCGGTCACCGCGCACGGTGACCCGGCTTTCGCGATCGGGCAGGTCCTCGCTCATCACGTACCAGTCGATCGACCGCTCGGTGATCCAGCGGATCAGCGGCATCGGCAGTTGCGTCTGGCTGGCCAGGATCGGGGCGGTGATCTTGCCCAGAAGCTGCACATTGCCCAGCGGCTCGCCATTCGGTCCGCCGGTCAGGTAGAAGTCGTTGAACAGCAGCGTTTTCTGATAGACCGACGGGTTGCGCCGCAGGGGATGGATCGACAGCACCGCATGGGTGTTGTGGTTCATGAAATTGCGTCCGACCTGGTCCGAGGTGTTGGCAAGTCCGCGCGGGAAGGCCTCGGTCGCGGAGCGCAGCAATAGAACGGCGGAGTTTACCGCCCCTGCGGCCAGAATGACCCTGTGGGCCGTGATGCGGCGGACGCGTGCGCCTTGCTTGTACTCGACCGACCCGATGCGGCCATCCGCTGCCAGGTTCAGCCGCGTCACGTCACAACCGGTCTCAAGCCGCACCTTGTCGTGCCGCAGCGCCTGCGCCAGCCCGATGCTTTCGGCGTCCTTCTTGCCCTTGCCGGTGTTCGGATACGCGTCCCAGCCGGTCCGGCCCCCGGCAAGCCAGGTCTCGATGTCGACGCCCAGCGGCAACGACGCCGGATGCAGCCCCAGTCGCGCCAGCCGTGCGCGGACGTCGGCGATGGCGGGCTCGTCGGGGACGGGCGGGAAAGGATAGTGGCCCGAATGCGGCGGTTCGGAGGGATCCTCGCCCAGCGCGCCGCGCACCTGGTACATCGCTTCGGCCTTCTGATACCACGGCTCGAAGTCGCAGTAGCTGATCGGCCAGGCCGGCGAGGTGCCGCCCATGTGCCGAAACTCGCCGAAATCGGCCTCGCGGTAGCGGAACATCACGGCACCGTAGAGCTTCGAGTTGCCGCCCACGTAGTAATAGTTGCCAGGATCGAAGGACGTGCCGTCCGGCGTGTCCCAGGTCTCATCGTTGCGGAACGCTCCCTTGCCGAAGATCGCCTGCGCGTCCCGGCAGGCGGGGCTGGCCTTCAGATGCTCGCCCCGCTCCAGGATTGTGATTCTGGCTCCGGAGGGGGCCAACGCGGCAGCGCAGGTCGCCCCGCCCATGCCCGAGCCGATGATCAGGATGTCGGTGTCCATCACATCGCGATCCGCCTGCCATCCGCGTGCGACCGGTACGCCGCCTCGGCAACGCGGATCACGTCGAGATAGTCGCGTGCGGTATTTTCCAGGGTGCCGTTGCCGTGCAGCGCATCGACCACATGCCCGATCAGCGCGGCAACGCAGCCGCCGCCGAACGACGCGGCATCGACCGGGCCGGTAACTGGGATCGCTTCGGCGGTGTCGGTGCCGAAGGCCCGAAAGCTGATCTGCCCGAACCCGTCCAACGCCAGCACGCCGCCTTCGCCCTCGATCGCCATCTCTCCCATGGTCAGGCGCGGGTTGTCGGCGACGTGGTCGGACAGCCGGTTGCCGTCAAACACCGACTTCACGCCGCCGACATGGGTCATCAGCAAAAGCCCCGCATCCTCGCCGCGGATCGTCGGGTTCAGGTGGCGCAGATCGGCATAGACCGTCTCTATCTCGCCAAAAAGCCAGCGAAAGACGTCGATAAAATGCACGCCGGTTTCCCGGATCAGGAACCGCTCCATCCCCTGGAAGGCCGGTTGCCGGTCGAGGTAGGCGCGCGGTCCGCGCCCGTCGCCGGGGCGCAGGGAAAAGCGAGCCACAAAGACCTGGCCCATCCGGTCGCTTTCGAGAAACCGCTTGATCGTCCGGTGCCAGGGCTGGAAACGGAAGTTCTCGTGGATGACAAGGGTCGTGCCCGCCGCCTCGGCTGCATGTGCCATCGCCTGCGCGTCGGCCAGGGACCGGCCAAAGGGTTTTTGGCAGATGACCGTCCGCCCGCGTTTCAGGCACGGTCTCAGCAGGTCATGTTGTGCGGCAGGCGGGACGACCAGATCGACGATGTCGGGATCGGTAGCCAGCAGAGCCTCGGCGCTGTCGAAACCGGCAAGCCCGCGCCGTGAAGAGGCTTCGGAAAGCCGGTCACGGTCGATGTCGGTGATACCGATCACCTCGCAATCGGTCCGCCGTTGCCAGGCATCCAGGTGGAACCGGCTGAAATAGCCAAGGCCGATCACGGCAACGGTCAGGGGGGCGGCGCTGTCTGTCATGGTCGCTTCATCAATAGGCAGGCCACGGCACGGATTGAACTGGAAAATGCGGCTGTCCGGGGCATAGGCTGAGCATGGGGGAGATGACAGCGATGAGCGATGCCTGGAAGATATACGCCGTGAAGTACGCCGACCGGAACGCACGAACCCGCGCCGACAGCTTTCTCGATGACGATCATCCGGCGGCGGCGCATGGCATGGACTACTTCACCTGGGTGCTGGTCAACGGCGCGCGGCGGATCGTGGTCGATACCGGCTATGACGAGGCCGAAGGCAAGCGCCGCGACCGCCCGATCAGCCGCGACCCGGCGCAGGCCCTGTCGGCACTGGATCTGGCGCCCGAGACTGTCGAGACCGTCATCATAACGCACCTGCACTACGATCACGCCGGCGGGTTGGCCCGCTATCCCATGGCGCGGTTCCACATGCAGGCCGCCGAGATGGCCTTTGCCACCGGCCCCTGCATGTGCGACCCGGATATCCGGATGCCGTTCACGGCAGAGCATGTCTGCGACATGGTTCGACACGTCCATTCGGGCCGGGTGGTGTTTCACGACGGCGATGCCGAGATTGCGCCCGGTGTGACGGTGCACGCCATCGGCGGCCATTCGCGGGGCTTGCAGGCGGTGCAGGTGATGACGGATGGGGGCCGGTGTGCCTGGCCTCGGATGCGGCGCATTTCTACGAGAACTTCGAGGCGAAAAAGCTGTCTCCCATCGTGGTCGATCGCAAGGTAATGCTGGCGGGGTTCGACCGGATCGTTGAACTCGCGGACGATCCGGGTCGAGTCATCCCGGGACATGACCCGCTGGTGCGCGAGAGGTTTCACGCGTCTGGCAACAGCGGCTATGTCTGGCGACTGGATCGCCAAAAGGGATCGAGGTGGCGCCGAAGATCGCAGCCAGCTTGCCTGTCAATGCGCGGTCCACCCAAAAAGCAAACCCGATCGCGTCGTGACTTGTACCCTTGGTCGGGCGTCCGGCGGTCGTTAGGGTGGGCCGAGGGAGGATGCGGTGGAGCAACCCGACTACATCATCGTGGGGGCTGGTTCGGCGGGCTGTGTCCTGGCCAATCGACTGAGCGAGGATGCGACTGTCCTGCTTCTGGAGGCCGGTGGCCGCGACACTTACCACTGGATCCATATTCCGATCGGCTATCTCTACTGCATCGGCAACCCGCGAACCGACTGGGGCTTTCGCACCGCACCCGAGCAGTGGCTGGGCGGGCGGCAGTTGCTGTATCCGCGCGGCCGCGTGCTGGGTGGCTGTTCGGCGATCAACGGCATGCTCTACATGCGCGGGCAGGCGCGCCGACTACGATCACTGGCGGCAACTGGGCAATCCCGGCTGGGGCTGGGACGACGTGCTGCCCTATTTCAGGAAGTCCGAGGATTACGTCGATGGGCCCAGCGACCTGCACGGCGCGGGCGGCGAGTGGCGGGTCGAGAACCAGCGCCTGCACTGGGACGTGCTGGACGATTTTCGCGACGCGGCGGTGCAGGCGGGGCTGCCCGCAGGTCGAGGATTTCAACACCGGCGACAACGAGGGCGTCGGCTATTTCAAGGTCAACCAGCGGGCGGGCTGGCGCTGGACCACCGCCAAGGCGTTTCTGCGCCCGTGAAGGGCAGGGCGTCGCTGCGGGTCGAGACGCGGGCGATGTGCGAACGCGTGCTGGTCGAGAACGGCCGCGCGGTCGGTGTCCGGTTTCGCCAGGGCGGCGTGGTGCGCGAGGTGCGTGCGGCGCGCGAGGTCATCCTGTGCGCCGGGAGCCATCGGCTCGCCGCAGATATTGCAGCTGTCGGGAATCGGGCCGGGAGCGCTTGTTGCAGGACCATGGCATCGAGGTCGTCCGCGATCTGCCGCGGGATCGGGGCGAACCTGCAGGATCATCTGCAACTGCGCTGCAGCTTCCGGGTGCATGGCACGCGGACACTGAACACCCTGTCGGCCAGCCTGTGGGGCAAGGCCCGGATCGCGGCGGAATATGCGTGGCGGCGCACTGGCCCGATGTCGATGTCGCCATCGCAGCTTGGCGCCTTCGCGCGGTCGTCGCCCGACGTAGCGACGGCCGATCTGGAATATCACGTCCAGCCGCTGTCGCTGGATGCGTTCGGCGAGGACCTGCACCCTTTCGATGCGATCACCGCCAGCGTCTGCAACCTGCGTCCCGAAAGCCGCGGCCATGTCCGCATCGCCTCGCCCGATCCGGTGGCGCATCCGGTGATCCAGCCGAACTACCTGTCGACGGCGGGCGACCGCCGGGTCGCGGCCGATGCGATCCGCCTGACCCGGCGCATCATGGCGCAGCCCGCGATGGCGCAATACCGGCCCGAAGAATTCAAGCCGGGCACCGCAAGCACGGACGACGACGCACTGGCCGAGGCCGCGGGCGATATCGGCACCACGATCTTTCACCCCGTCGGCACCGTGCGCATGGGCCCGGACGCCGAGGCCCCGCTTGACCCGCAGCTTGCGCCTGCGCGGGCATCGACGGGCTTGCGCGTCGTCGATGCCAGCGTCATGCCGACGATCACCAGCGGCAACACCAATGCGCCCGTCATCATGATCGCCGAGAAGGCCGCCGACATGATCCGGGCGCATTTGAATTTCGACAATTCTACAGGTTAAGGTGGCCTTCACACGGCGCTGCTATCCCTTGGCTCGGGTGAAAAACGAGGTGGTGGGATGAGCGCGAAAAGCAACGCGCCCGTCATCATCAAACGCAAGAAGGTCATCGTCGGCGGTGGTCACCACGGCGGCGCGTGGAAAGTCGCATATGCCGACTTTGTCACCGCGATGATGGCGTTCTTCATGTTGATGTGGCTGTTGAACGCGACGACCGAGGTGCAGCGCAAGGGCATCGCGGACTACTTCAATCCGACGATTCCGATCAACCGGATATCGGGCGGCGGCGACGGCATGTTCGGCGGCGACAACATCTTCTCCGAGGAGTCGCTTGCCAAAAGCGGCACGGGCGCCACGCAGCGCAATCCGGCCGAACAGGACAAGGCACGCGGCGATACTGGCAGCGACACCGCAGCAGAGGATGCGGCGCGGGCGGAACAGGACCGCGTCATGCAGCAGGTCGCCGAGGCGCTGACCGCGCATGGCGGCGAAAGCATGGTCAGCGACGAAGTCGCGCGCCATATCGTTACAAGGCTCACCGACGAGGGGCTGATTGTCGAGCTGTTCGATCTGCCCGAAGCGCAGCTTTTCAAGCCAGGCAGCGCCGAACCCACCGAACTGCTGGACGCCCTGACCCGGATGATGGCCGATGTCTTCGCGCTGGTAGGCAACGACATTGCGTTGGGAGGCTATGTCGCGTCGCAACCGGTCGTCGTCGCCCGCAATGAAGTGTGGGAACAATCGACCGCGCGGGCCGACAGCGTGCGGCGCCTGTTGCTTGCAGGCGGCATGGAACCGACCCGCATCCAGCGCGTCACTGGCTATGCCGACCGCAAGCCGGAGGCGCGAAACCCGATGGCCGCCCGCAACAACCGGATCGAGCTGATCCTGCTGCGAAGCGATTTGGGTTAGGACCGGCGGGCCCGAAGTGCGGCGAATTTTATCTGTTAGCCCCCTGTTAAGTCCGCGCCATTAGGGATGGTTGCCAGACTTAGGTCGATGCATCAGAAAGGCGCACCCATGACCATTTCCTCTTCGCTTGCCGCCGGGGTTTCCGGGCTGAATTCCAACGCCACCCGGCTGGCGACGATTGCCGACAATATCGCGAACTCGTCGACCTACGGCTACAAACGGTCAGAGGCCGATTTTCATTCTCTGGTCATTAACGGCAGCGGCCGCGGATATTCCGCCGGCGGCGTTCGGGCCACATCCCAGCGACTGATCGATGAGCGCGGCCCTCTGATCTCGACCAACAACTCGACCGATCTGGCCGTTAGCGGTCGGGGCATGCTGCCTGTCACGACGTCGGTGGCGCTGAATGCCGGCAACGGCAATCTGCCATTGCAACTGGTGACGACGGGTTCATTCCGCCCGGATTCCGAACGGCATCCTTACCACCGATACCGGTCTTGTGCTGATGGGCTGGCCGGCCAATGTCGACGGAACAATTGCCGTCGTATCCGCGCGATACAGTGGCCGGTCTGGAACCGATCCAGGTCAACGTCAACCAGTTTGTTGGACGATCCGACAACGGCGATGTCGCTTGGGCTGAACCTTCCAGCCACTGACACCGAGGCTGGCGCACCGGGTGATCCGCACGACCTTTCGGTCGAGTATTTCGGGAACCTGGGAACATCCGCTTCGCTCGACATCAGCTTTACGCCGACAATTCCTGCGACCGGCAGTTCCAACGAATGGACAATGACGATCACCGATTCCGCGTCGGGCGGCGCAGTCGTCGGAGAGTATACCTTAACTTTCTCAGACGCGCGTGGGTCAGGCGGAACCCTGGCTTCTGTGGCGACCGTGTCCGGAGGCACCTATGATCCGGCCACTGGAACGCTTCCGTTGACAGTAGCGGGAGGGCCCATCGAACTCAACGATTGGTGAAATTGGCGCCTTGTCTGGACTAACGCAGCTTTCGGACAGCTTCGCGCCAGTTGCTATCACGAAAGACGGTTCACCGGTGGGCAACCTGACATCGGTCGAGGTCGATCCCAATGGTTATGTGCACGCGGTCTACGATGTCGGGTTTACCAGGACGATCTACCAGATTCCGCTGGTCGATGTACCCAATCCGAACGGTCTGATCGCGCTTTCCAATCAGACCTACCAGGTATCGCCCGACAGCGGATCGCTCTTCCTATGGGATGCCGGCGACGGGCCGGTTGGCGCCGTTTCGGGCTATTCCCGCGAGGAATCGGCGACCGACGTGGCGACGGAACTGACGCAGCTGATCCAGACCCAGCGCGCCTATTCCTCAAATGCGAAGGTCATCCAGACCGTCGCATTGTCCTTGGCGGTCGCGATGGATTTGCCGGTCGAGATTTCGTTCTGCGTCATCGACAGGTTGCTGTTGATACCCTTCAGGGTCTGCAGCGCGACCATCGCGCTGGTGTTGGTCAGAATGCTTGACATGTTTTGTTCCTTTGATCTGACGGCGGCTTTTGCGCCGCGTTCTGGATGTCGCCCTTTCCCAAGGCGGATTGGACTGTCGTTCTGACACGCATCGGCCCGGCGTCGACGGGACCGCAGCACCGATTCAGGTGCCGGGCCACACTGCGCGTTGAAGTGCTAAGAGAACGCTAAGCCGCACGTCTGGCTTGCGTGGGATTTTAGACAAATCCCCGGTTCACGCCCGACGTTGCAGGCTGTGTCCAGTTTCGGCGATGGACCGGCGCCGGCCGTTGGCGTCATAGGTATGTAATTGCGCGGACTTGCCCGCCAGAGCCTCGACGCGACGTGTCGCGGCCCGAACGCCACGCGACATCGCATCCAGCAGGTCGCGGTTCCGATTCCCCTTTGCGCGCAACCGGTCCAGGTGTTCCGATCCGGCGGGTTTCCGCGCCACGTCGGCGATCAGCCGTTCCTTTTCGTGGCGAACTGTTCCAGCAGATCGAAGCGCCCGCCGAGGATCGCAGTGCGCTCGCGGTCGAACAGGTCCTCCAGCGTGTCGGCGCTGCCAGCCAGGTCAAACAGCCCCATCGGCCCGGCCCTTCAACGCTTCGAACAGGCGTTCGGCCAATCCGATGCCGCCGGCCTCGACCATCGCCTCGGCCTGCGCGTTCCGCAGGAACGAGCCGAACTGATCCTCGCCGATCCCGCCGCCGAAGGTCTCGCGCGGGGTTCCGAGCCCGGCGGATTTCAGCATTTCGGCCAGGAATGTCGCCTCGAGCTTTCGGGCGGCTTCGTGCAGGCGGGCATCCGTATCCGCCGCTTGCGGCACGGTGAGTGGTGCCATTGCGGGACCAGCTACTTGCATCGCGAATTCCTCTCAATTCGACTCAGTTTCCATGTTGTCGCCCATGACTGGTAAAGATGCGGTAACTCTTGCCTGTCAGTGTGCCCCCCAGCGGAGGAGAAACCCCGGGGACATGATGCTGGCACCGCAGCCTTCTGGCTTTATGGCGAAGTTATCGATGCAGGCGGGAAACCCACCGGTGGCCGAGATCTTGACCGTGCCATCCGTCGATTTTGCCGCACTGCTGGCGGCAATTGATCCCAACGCAGTCAATGCCCCGAGCCCTGATATCGCTCGCGCGGGCAGTCTTCTGCCTGCGCTGGAGCTGACTGAAACCGCAATCCCGGCACCGATTTCGAACCAACGTTTCGAGGGCACTTTCGAGGTACATGGCACTGTCGACGCAGAACCCGCTTTGCGTCAATCCTCGCCGGAGCCGGAGCCGGAGCCGGAGCCTGTTCCGGTGAACCCGCAAATACGTGACGATCCGGACGCGCATAGCATATCCCGCGACGCCAAGGCGGTCGCGCCCGTGATGCAGACAGAGCAGGCGCGTATTGACGGTCCAGAAGCCGGGCAACGCCGGTCATCGGCCACCGGGGCCGAGACGGTGTCCGCGGCCCATAGCCGCGGGCATTCAGTCGGCCAAGCCGGTCACGCAACCGTCGCCGACCTTCTGCCCGGACAAATCCGCACCGACGCCGGCGCGGAATTCAGCACCGACCGGTTGACTGCACCTGCAGCGATTAGCTCGGGGCAGCCTCCGGTTTCTACTGGCGCGCCGAACATCCAGGCGCAGCCCCCTTCGCGGCTACGGCCTGAAGGCGCATCGCGGAATTTACCGGCCCGTACCGCAACCGAAGTCGCATCGCCGGAAATGCGGGTGCGGATGGAGGGGTCACCGACCACACGTTTGCCAGAGCAAAGAGCGCCGGTTCGA
Organism: uncultured Alphaproteobacteria bacterium; assembly: GCA_963768205.1. Lineage (GTDB taxonomy): Bacteria > Pseudomonadota > Alphaproteobacteria > Rhodobacterales > Rhodobacteraceae > JAHELH01. The sequence goes on from CAVYHB010000002.1 coordinate 219,580, forward strand.
CCGTTCCCGATCGTGCAAAACGCACAATCCGAATCGCAACCGGCTACTCCGTCTGATCCCGTTGTGGGTTGGCAGAGCCCTAAGATCCAATCCCCAGGACAGGATGGCGCGAGGCCCGCGACAGCTGCCGCGTCGCCGGGAGTAGTGCCCGTCGCGCCCGACCCGGGGCCGTCCCCGCAGGAAACGACCATGCGTTCGAAGGGTGTAGCCGTGGGCATGACCGCGACCCATTTCGAGGTGCCGAAAGACCGAGCCAACGCTACGACACTTGTGCAACCGGCACCTACTCAATCGCCAATTCCGTCAGGTTCTTCCCTGGATCAAGGAATGGCCCCTGCCGCGCGGCCGCAGACCGGCACCGGTCCGGTCGAATTGGCAGAGATCGCGGCGAACCCGGCCTCGGCCCGTTCGGACCGACTGGCACGGGTCACCCCGGACAAGGCGTCCCGGGCAGCTCTGGCGCCTGTCCCCGCATCCGGGCCAGTCGCGACTGAAGAATCGCAAGCTCCCTTGGAAGCGCGTCTTCCGGTGATAAACGCCTCGCTGAATAGTTCGGTCCAAGGACATTTTTCGGGCCCCGACATGAGAGTTCGTGGCAAAGGCGCGCCCCTGCCTGCCGCGCCGAGTTACACACCCGTTGTGAATTCCGCGTCCTCAAGGAAGGTCCCGGAGGACCAAGGTGCACCCGGCAGCCCCGTTCCGCTCATGAAACCTCAAACCGAATACGCTCTCGAAAAGGTGCAGGCCGCCGCCCCGGATCAGGCAATAGCGGACGGCGTGTTCAGTGCCGCGGACGGCAAGCCAGAGGCGCCGATATCGTCTGCCGAAAAGCAAACGCCAAGCGTCGTTGGTGCAATTCCGGCGCTGGCCTTGCCCGTCGATACCTCGGCTGCCGAGCGGATCGAGGTTTCCGAGGCGGCACCGGTCGTGCCTGGACCGGAAACCGGCAGGCCCGAGACCGTACGGGACATTCAGCGCGTGATCGCCGATCCCCAGGTGCCAAGACAGATCGGAGAGCAACTGGCCGCCGCGGTGCGCCAAGGCGTCAATGGCCCGGTCGAGGTCACGCTGAACCCGGAAGAGCTTGGCCGCGTGAAGCTGACGCTGACGACCACCGAGGCGTCGATCTTGGTGACCATGACGGTAGAACGCCCCGAAACCGCCGACCTGATGCGGCGTCACCTGGCGGCGCTTGGAGCTGAATTCAGTGCGCTGGGCTACAGCGATATCGCTTTCGAGTTCACTGAACACGGCGGTGATCCGGACACGTCACCTGACGACCAGACGACCGGCACCCCGCCACAGACCGATCCCGCAAATGCGTCCGGGTCCGCCGAGGTCGGGATTCCATCCCCGGCAACCGGAGGCGCCGGCGGCCTGGATATGCGGCTTTAGAAGGAAACGAACGGATGAACATATCACCGACGCTGACGGGCCCGTTGCCCGCACTGCAACAGACCTCGGGGCAGGGGACCGGCGTGATCTCGTCGGATTTCGAGACGTTCCTGAAAATGCTGACGGTCCAGATGCAGAACCAGGATCCCTTGGAGCCGATTAAGTCCGAGGATTATGCCGTCCAGCTTGCCACTTTTTCGGGCGTCGAGCAGCAGGTCCGCACCAACGAACTGATGGCCACGATGGGCCAGCAGCTTGCCCTGATGGGCATGTCGCAGATCGCGGGCTGGGTCGGCATGGAGGCGCGCGCCGCGGTGCCCGCCCAATTCGACGGGACGCCGATTACCCTGTCGCCCAACCCGGTCGCCATTGCCGACCGTGCCGAACTGGTGGTGCGGGACGAGAACGGGCAAGAAGTGCAGCGCATGACGCTGCCGCTTACCGGGGAGAACATGGACTGGGCCGGCGTCTCGGACAGCGGTACGCCGTTTCCCGCAGGGATCTATGCGTTCGAGGTGGAAAGCTACAACAACGGTGCGCTTGTCGCGACCGCGCCGGTCGAGATATACACCCCGATTGCAGAGGCCCGCGTTCGGAACGGTCAGACGATCTTGGTCACGCCCGGCGGAGTGGAGGTCCTGGCCTCCGACGTCACCGCGCTGCGCGATCCCTCACTGGTCCCCTGACGGCTTGCGGGTCGCGGTGCCGGGTCGTAGCCTGACGGCATCCCACGCACCCGGCGCGGGGAAACACGGGCCATCCGATGCTGGACGTCACAACCGATCGCCCGCCCCGGGCCGTCAAGAAGGCGCTGAAGGGCGCGGCGTTCGCCGTGGACCAGGCGTCGTGGGCGCGGCTTGCGGGCGGCAGGACCAACGATCTCTGGACGTTTCGGGCAAACCGGCAAACCCTTGTCTGCAAGCTTTACGATGCCGGCGCGGCAACGCCACTCTTTCCCAACGATGCGCACGCCGAGGCCCGGGCGCTCGCCGCGCTGGAGGAAACCGGCCTGGCCCCCAAGCTGCGCGCGCAACTGAACCCGGCCTGCGGCGATGTTCTGATCTACGAGTTCGTCGAGGCAACCGGCCCGCAAGACGCAAGCACCCTTGCCCGGGCGTTGCGGCGTCTGCACGATACCGCGCCGCCCGCGGGGTTGAGGTCGCTGGATTGCGCGCCCGCGAGCGTGCTGGCGCAGGCCGATACGATGCTGTCGGGTCTTGACGATCCAAGAGCGGCTGATCTGCAAAAGTTGCGCCCCGATCCGGCCGATGTTGATGGCCGCGAGGCGGTGTTCCTGCACGGCGACCCGGTGCCGGCCAACGTGGTCGCCGCGCGGACCGGTCCCTGCCTGATCGACTGGCAATGCCCCGCATTGGGCGATCCGACGCACGACCTGGCGATCTATCTTTGCTCGGCCATGCAACACCTTTATGGCGAACATCCATTGGCGGATGCCGAAGCGCGGGCCTTTCTGAACGCCTACGGGCACTCGGATCGCATCGCGCGCTACCGGCACCTTGCACCACATTATCATTACCGCATGGCGGCCTATTGCCTGTGGAAGGCCGCAGCCGGCGACGCGGAATACGCGGTTGCCGCCGATCTGGAGATCGCGCAGATGAAACAGCTCGGACGTTGACCGGACACTCGGGCGCCCGATGATCGGCCGCTATCGACGCAACGCGGCCTAATCGCTCCGCACGTTCCTCAAAGCACTTCGGCCAGCCACACCGCGGCCATCGCAAGACCTGCACCCAAGGCCACGCAGGCCAGGTAATACCAGCGTGACGGCGATGCCTGCACCTGCGGCTCTGCGGATTGCCGGATCAGTGCGGCCTCGGCCAGTTGTGGCAGGCGCGGGCCGTAGCGCGACAGCACCTGCACCGTCCGGGTCAGGTCGCGCAGCAGCGCGCGCGGGCCGATGTTTTCCTTGATGTAGTCCTCGACGATCGGGCGGGCGACCTGCCAGATGTTGATCTGCGGGTTCAGCGAACGCGCCACGCCCTCGACCACCACCATGGTGCGTTGCAGCAGGATCAGCTCGGTCCGGGTTTCCATCCCGAACCGTTCGGTCACCTCGAAAAGATAGCTCAGCAGCCGGCCCATCGACATCTGGGTGGCATCCATGCCGAAGATCGGCTCGCCCACCGCGCGCAGGGCGCGGGCGAATTCGTCGACATCGCGGTCGGCAGGGACGTATCCGGCCTCGAAATGCACCTCGGCGACGCGGCGATAATCCTTGCGGATGAAGCCGAACAGGATCTCGGCATAGACCCGGCGGGTGTATTCGTCGATATGCCCCATGATCCCGAAATCAAGCGCGATGATATCGCCGTTCGGGGCGACCTTCAGATTGCCCTGATGCATGTCGGCGTGAAAGTAGCCGTCGCGCAGGGCGTGGCTGAGGAACAGTTGCAGAACCCGCTCGCTCAAAGCCACCCGGTCGTGCGCCGGCGGCGTCGATCGCCACCAGATCGTTGGCCGGGGATGCCCTCGCCCCAGCCCAGCGTCATGGCGCGGCGGCCCGACAGCAGCCATTCGACCCGCGGCACCTGGAACCCCGCGTCGCCTTCGGTATTCGCGGCGAACTCGGCCGCGGCAGAGGTTTCCATGCGCAGGTCAAGCTCGCCCATCACGACGCCCTCAAAATGCGCGACCACATCGGTGGGATGCAGGCGGCGCGAGGCGGGCGACAGCTTTTCGATCAGATTGGCGGCGAAGTAGAAGGCGTCGATATCCTTGCGGAACGCCTTCTCGATGCCGGGCCGCAGCACCTTGACCGCCACCTCACGCCCCGAACCGACCAGGGTCGCCTTGTGGACCTGCGCGATCGAGGCGGCGGCGACCGGTTCCGAAAAGCTGGAGAACATCACGTCGACGGGCCGGCCAAGTTCGTGCTCGACGGTGGCCTTCGCCTCTTCGATGGGAAATGGCGGCAGCTTGTCCTGCAACACCTGCAGCTGCATCGCCAGTTCGTCGCCCACGACGTCGGGGCGCGTCGACATGATCTGGCCGAACTTGATATAGGCCGGGCCCAGCGCCGTCAGCGCCCGCGTCACCGGCGGCTGCGCCAGATCACCCTTCAACCCCAGCCACTTGAACGGCCAGCCCAGAACCCGCGCCGCCACGCGCAAGGACGGCGGCACGTCCATCGCGTTCGAGAATCACGCCCATGGCGCCGGTGCGTTCGAAGGTGGCGCCGGTGCGGATCAGGCGCCAGATGTTGTGCGGGCCGCGCAATTTACAGTTTCCAGCCCGAATGCAGCGCCGCCACGCCCATCGTCAGGTTGCGGTACTTGACCTGGTCGAACCCGGCCTCACGGATCATGTCCGCGAAGGTGTCCTGATCGGGGAACTGCCGGATCAATTCGACGAGGTACTGATAGCTGTCGCGGTCGCCGGTGATCACCTTGCCCATTGCCGGGATCACGTTGAAGGAATAGCGATCATAGGCCCATTGCAGGCCATCGTTGGGGATCTGCGAGAACTCCAGCACCATCAGCCGCCCGCCGGGACGCAGCACGCGGAACGCCTCGGCCAGCGCGTCCTGCGGCCGGGTCACGTTCCGGATGCCGAAGCTGATCGTGTAGACGTCGAACGACGCATCCGGAAACGGCAGAGCCATCGCGTCGCCGCACGACCCAGGCCAGCCGGTCCGCCATCTGCTCAGCCTCGGCCCGCTTGCGGCCCTCGTCCAGCATGCCTTGCGTCATGTCGAACACCGTGGCGGTCGCCCCCGGCGCACGTTTCAGAAAGCGGAACGCGATGTCGCCGGTGCCGCCCGCCACATCCAGCAGCCGCTGGCCGCGACGCGGCGCCAGCCAGTCCATCATGGCGTCCTTCCACAAGCGGTGCACGCCTGCCGACATCACGTCGTTCATGATGTCGTACTTGTTGGCCACCGAGGTAAAGACGCCCTGCACGCGCCCGGCCTTTTCGTCCTCCGGGATCGTCTGATTACCGAAATGCGTGGTCTTGCTGGTCATCGCGCCCGCCAAATTTTGCTCACATTCCCGATATAGCGTGAAGCGCCGGGACACAAACGGCGATCAAGCCGCAGCAGATGGGGGTGACATGGACGCGATAACGATGCTGGTGCCCTATCTGGTGATCGCCGCCGCACTCCATTGGGTGCTCGGCCGGCGCTTCATGGGTCCGATCCGTCGTGCCATGGACATAATCTTCAACCGGCAGACCGCGGACCTTGGCACCGCGCTGCGCTTTTCGCGCATCGGCGAGGCGAAGGCCTACGACAGCCAGGCGCGCACCGACAGTCACCAAACCACGATTGGCCTGCGGATGCTGGCCACCTTCGGCGCCACCACGCTGCTCTGCATGCTGGCGTTCGGCCAATCAGCCGAGGCGATGCTGGGCAACGGCGTGACACCATTTCTGACCTTTGCAATGCTCTTCCTCATCACCGGCTATTACCTGATCTACATCTGGACCTACCGGATCGACATCGCCGCCGACACAATGACGATCCCGACCTACCACATGACCCGACGCGCCCTTGACCCGCGTCGGCTGATCCGGATCGAGGATGACGGCGCCTACGTTCTGCGGCTTTACTTTGAGGATGGCAGCCGGGCCGAGGTTCTGAAATACGTGACAGGTCGCCAGGCGCTGACCGCGCGGCTGACGGCAGAGGTGAACCGCAACGCCAGGATGTGAATGCCGGAACTGCCAGAGGTCGAAACCGTCCGCCGCGGGTTGCTGCCGGTGATGGAAGGCGTCGTGATCGCGCGGGCCGATGTGCGCAGGCCCGACCTGCGCTGGCCGTTCCCGGACCGGATGGCCGAGCGTATGACTGGCCAGCGGGTCACGGCGCTTCGCCGTCGCTCGAAGTACATCCTTGCGGACCTTGCGTCGGGCGAGACCCTGATCATCCACCTTGGCATGTCGGGGCGGATGCTGATTTCGGGCGATCCTCTGGGCCGGTTCCACCATGATCACCCCGCGGCGCAGAAACATGACCATGTCGTGATCGATATGGCGAATGGTGCGCGAATCACGTTCAACGATGCCCGCCGCTTCGGCGCGATGGACCTGACCCCGACCGCCAGGGTCGACGAGCATTGGCTTCTGAAGGACCTCGGCCCAGAGCCATTGGGCAACGCGTTTAACGAGGACTACCTTGTCGCACGCCTTCAGAGCCGCATGACGCCGATCAAATCCGCCCTGCTGGACCAGCGCGTTGTTTCCGGGCTTGGCAATATCTACGTCTGCGAGGCGCTTTTTCGCACTGGCCTTTCACCGCGCCGCAAGGCGGGCCGGATCTCGGCGCGCCGGCTCGCGGCGCTGGTTCCCGTGATTCGCGATGTTCTGGCCGAGGCGATAGAGGCCGGTGGTTCCAGCCTGCGCGACTTCCGGCAAGCTGATGGCGAACTTGGGTATTTCCAGCACAACTTTCGCGTCTACGATCGCGAGGGCCAGCCCTGTACGACGCCGGATTGCACCGGTGTCATTGCCCGGATCGTGCAATCGGGACGGTCTTCGTTCTATTGCCCGCAATGCCAAAGATGACTTGATCATTGCCGGTTCGGTGCTATGGACTCGGTCGGACCGGGAACCATCAAGGGCAGGATGAATGGCCTTCAAGACGATCATCGTCGAAGTGGATGACCATGTCACGGTTATCAAACTCAATCGCCCGGACGCGTTGAATGCACTGAACTCGGAACTTCTGGGCGAACTGGCCACGGCCGTCGTCGAAGCCGAGCGCAACGAAAAAGTGCGCGTCATCATCATCACCGGTTCGGAAAAGGCCTTCGCCGCCGGGGCCGACGTCAAGGAGATGGCCGAGAAGTCCTTTGTCGATGTCTTCACCAGCGACATGTTCGCCGCCGAGGCAGAGCATCTGACGCGCTGCCGCAAGCCGATCATCGCCGCCGTGGCGGGCTATGCGCTGGGCGGCGGCTGCGAACTGGCGATGATGTGCGATTTCATCGTCGCCGCCGACACCGCCAAATTCGGCCAGCCCGAGATCAACCTCGGCGTCGTGGCGGGGCTTGGCGGCACCCAGCGTCTGACCCGATTCGTCGGCAAGTCGAAAAGCATGGACATGCATCTGACCGGCCGCTTCATGGATGCCGAAGAGGCGGAACGCTCTGGTCTGGTCAGCCGCGTCGTCCCCGCCAAGAAGCTGATGGACGAAACCCTCGCCATCGCGAACAAGATCGCCGAGAAGTCGATGAACAGCGTGATGGCGGCCAAGGAGGCGGTCAATCGCGCCTACGAGACGACGCTCAGCGAAGGGCTGCTGTTCGAGCGGCGGCTGTTCCATTCGCTGTTCGCCACCGAGGACCAGAAGGAAGGCATGGCCGCCTTCCTGGAAAAGCGCGAGGCGCAGTTCCGCGACAAGTAGCCGGGGCCGCCGGCGACGCTGGCACTTTGCTGGTTTCCTTTACGATTCAACTAGCCTATACGCCCGCCGGTACATGCGCGTGATGCCCGCTCTGGCAGGATGGAACCGGTTCCCAAACCCGGTCGGGTCGCTCGCGCCACTATTTATGCAACTGACCCGGAAAGTGGGAAAATCACATGGCCAACTCACCCCAGGCCAAAAAGCGCGCCCGCCAGACCGAGCGCCGCTTTGCCGTCAACAAGGCGCGCCGGTCGCGCATCCGCACACATCTGCGCAAGGTCGAAGAGGCGATCGCCTCTGGCGACAAGGACGCCGCCGCCGCCGCCCTGCGCGCCGCCCAGCCCGAGCTGATGCGCGGCGTCACCAAGGGCGTGGTGCACAAGAACACCGCGTCGCGAAAGATTTCCCGTCTGGCAAACCGGGTTAAGTCTATCGGCTGACGCGCCGCGACTCAGTTGGATGCTCCTAAAGGGCGAGCCTGCACGGTTCGCCCTTTTTGTTATCTACTGTGGCTTTTTCACCCCTGATCCGGCGACGATCAAAGGCTTAAGAGATTCGTTCGGCGAAAGCCGCCGTCAAGCCAAGATGCGCACTTGCGCGCTCTGCAAACGCCTTGCTAGCTTGGCGCTGCGATTCACATCGCCCATCGGGGGATCAGCGGTTAGAACGGAAATCGACGGCGCGAATTGGAATGAAACCCAACGTCGAAACGAAGTGTCGAGCAGGCGCTTCAACTCCGAAATAACCCGGTCAGTACGGCCTGCAAGTTTCTGCCAGGGGCCGCACCGACCGCAAGGCAACGCCAGCCGCCACATGCGGCCCGGCAACTATTGCCTTGTTTCAAGCGACGCCCTCGATCTTGGATCGACTGACCGGGACGCAGATCTGCCATTCTGCCTGTTTCGGTTCTTGGTTCAGCGGCGTCCGGTGTTGTTCGACCGTTGACATGCCTCCCGGGGATTAGGGTGCGTTTGTCTGCTGCAAGCGGTCGGAGATTTCCGGAGACCTGTGAGCATATCGTTCCGGGCAGAATCCTGTCCGGAGTAGTCGGCGAGCGGGGGAGTTATGAAAGTGCGAGTCGGGCAACAATGACAAACGAGATATGGGGACAGATTCGGGACGCTTTAAGGGAAACGGTCGGTGAGGCGAATTTTCGCAACTGGATAGAACCACTGGAATTTTCGAAATTCGAGAATGGCGTGGCGCTTTTCCTGGTACCGACGAATTTCATGGGCGACTGGGTGAAACGCAACTTCGGCGACAAGATCCTGCGCCAGATGCTAGTGATGGGCCATCCAATCGAACGGGTGGATTTCAAGGTGCCGGCCGTAGCCAGGCCCACCGTGGCGCGACCCGCGAAACCGGCTCCCGAGCCGGAGGCCGAGGTGCCCGGCGCGCCGCTTGACCCGCGGTTCGTCTTCGACCGTTTCGTCGTGGGCAAGCCCAATGAACTGGCCCATGCCGCGGCGCGCCGCGTCGCCGAAGGGGCGGATGTCACGTTCAACCCGCTGTTCCTTTACGGCGGTGTCGGCCTGGGCAAGACCCACCTGATGCACGCCATCGCGCACGAGTTGCAGGCGCGGCAGCCACATCTGAAAGTGGTCTACCTCAGCGCCGAGCAGTTCATGTATCGCTTCGTTCAAGCCTTGCGCGAAAAGCAGATGATGGACTTCAAGCAGATCTTCCGCTCGGTCGATATCCTGATGGTCGACGACGTCCAGTTCATTGCCGGCAAGGACAGCACACAAGAAGAATTCTTCCACACGTTCAACGCTTTGGTCGATCAGAACAAGCAGATCATCATCTCTGCCGACCGCGCCCCGGGCGAGATCAAGGACCTCGAGGACCGGATCAAGTCGCGCCTGCAATGCGGCCTTGTCGTCGATCTGCACCCGACGGATTACGAGCTTCGTCTCGGCATCCTGCAGACCAAGGTGGAATTTCACCGCGCCCAATACGGCGACCTGCCGATTGCCGACGGCGTGCTGGAATTCCTGGCGCACCGGATCACCAGCAACATCCGGGTGCTGGAAGGCGCGCTGATGCGGCTCTTCGCCTTCGCCTCGCTTGTCGGCAAAGAAATCACGCTGGATCTGACCCAGGACTGCCTGGCCGACATCCTGCGCGCCAGCGACCGCAAGGTCACGATCGAGGAAATCCAGCGCAAGGTCTCGCGAACACTACAACATCCGCCTTTCCGACATGATCGGCCCGCGCCGGATGCGCGTCATCGCGCGCCCGCGCCAGGTCGCGATGTATCTGTCCAAACACATGACATCGCGATCCCTGCCAGAGATCGGGCGCCGGTTTGGCGGCCGCGATCACACCACGGTCATGCACGGCGTCAAGCGCATCGAGGACCTGAAGAAACAGGACGACCAGATCGCCGAGGACATCGAACTGCTGCGCCGCGCGCTGGAAGCGTGACGCGCGAGGCCTTGACGGCCCGTGAAAACACGCGGACAAACGTTAAAACATCTTGAGCCGGGGCGTGAAACAGGTAGGTTTCACGCCCCGAACCTTCAAAGGGACAAGGCCATGAAGATCAGCATCGAGCGTGGCACGCTTCTTAAAGCCATCGGCCAGGCGCAATCGGTGGTCGAGCGCCGCAATACCATTCCGATCCTGGCCAACGTTCTGATCGAGGCCGAGGGCGACACCGTCAGCTTCCGCGCCACCGATCTGGATATCGAGGTGGTGGACAAGGTGCACGCCCAGGTCGAACGCGCCGGGGCCACCACGGTCAGCGCGGTGACGCTGAACGAGATCGTGCGCAAGCTGCCCGACGGCGCGCTGGTGCAACTGACCGATGACGGCGCCAGCGGGCGGCTGACGATCGAGGCGGGGCGGTCGAATTTCGCGCTGGCGACTCTGCCCAAGGAAGATTTCCCGGTGATGGCCTCGTCCGAGTACCAGGCCAACTTCTCTGCCAAGGCGGCCGTTCTGCGACGCCTGTTCGACAAGTCGAAATTCGCGATTTCGACCGAAGAGACGCGCTATTATCTCAACGGCGTCTACATGCACGTCGCCGAGGCCGAAGGCGGCAAGGTGCTGCGCTGCGTCGCCACCGACGGCCACCGCCTGGCCCGGATCGACGCGGACCTGCCCGAACGGGGCAGAGGACATGCCCGGCGTGATCGTGCCGCGCAAGACCGTGGGCGAGTTGCGCAAGCTGCTTGACGATGACGAGGCATCACATCGCGGTCTCGGTCAGCGAGACCAAGGTGCGCTTTGCCACCCCCGAGATCACCCTGACCTCGAAGGTCATCGACGGCACCTTCCCCGATTACACCCGCGTCATCCCGACCGGAAACACCCGGCGACTGGAGGTCGACGCCGCCGAATTCGCCAAGGCCGTGGACCGCGTGGCGACCGTGTCGTCGGAACGCTCGCGCGCGGTGAAACTGTCGCTGGACGAGGACCGTCTGATCCTGTCGGTCAACGCGCCCGACAGCGGCAATGCCGAGGAAGAACTGTCGGTGGCCTATGGCGACGAGAAGCTCGAGATCGGCTTCAACGCCAAGTACCTGCTGGAAATCGCCAGCCAGGTGGACCGCGAGAACGCGGTGTTCCTGTTCAACTCCTCCGGCGATCCGACGCTGATGCGCGAAGGCAACGACACCTCGGCCGTCTACGTCGTGATGCCGATGCGGGTCTGAAGGCCGCTGCGCGGCCTGCCTTCGGCGAGGATATTTTCGCACCAGATGAAGGGGGAGCCATGCCCAGCCTCGCCCTCACCGCGCTGACCCTGTCGCATTTCCGCTCGCACAAGGCCGCTGCGTCTGGAACCTCGACGGCGCGACCCATCGCGATCTACGGGCCGAACGGCGCGGGCAAGACCAACATCCTCGAAGCGGTGTCGCTGTTCTCGCCGGGTCGCGGGCTGCGCCGTGCGGCAGCCGATGACATGGCGCGCCAGCCCGAGGCGCTGGGCTGGAAGGTCACCGGCGTCCTGCAAAGCCTGGACCAGACCCACGAGATCGCGACCTGGGCCGAACCCGGCGGCGCCCGGCAGGTCACCATCGACGACAAGGCCGCCACCCAGACCGCCCTGGGCCGCATCGCCCGCATGGTCTGGCTGGTGCCGGCGATGGACCGGCTGTGGCTCGAAGGTGCGGACGGGCGGCGGCGGTTTCTCGACCGCCTGACGCTCAGCTTCGAGCCGGGCCATGCCGAGGTCAGCCTCGACCTATGAAAAGGCGATGCGCGAACGCAACCGGCTGCTGAAGGACCAGGTGCGCGACGCCCATTGGTACGCGGCGCTGGAGGCGCAGATGGCGCGGGCGGGGGTCGAGATCCGCGCGCAATCGGCAGATGGCCCTGCAGCGGCTGGCAGAGGCGCAGGCCGGCGGCGGCGTCGGCCTTTCCCACCGCCGACCTGACGCTGACCGGGGCCGACGGCAGCCAGCCGCCCGAGGACGAGGCCGTGTATGTCGAGAGCGCTGGCGCGCGGGCGGCAACCAGGACCTTTACGCAGGGCGCACCCTGATCGGCCCGCACCGCGCCGATCTGGACGCGGTCTATGCCGCCAAGGGCGTCCCGGCGCGGCAGTGTTCCACCGGCGAGCAGAAGGCGCTGCTGATCTCGCTGATCCTGGCCAATGCCCGCGCCCTGGCCCAGGATTTCGGCGCGCCGCCGATCCTGTTGCTGGACGAGGTCGCCGCCCATCTGGACGCCGACCGCCGCGCCGCGCTTTACGACGAGATCTGTCGCGCTGGGCGCACAGGCCTGGATGACCGGCACCGGGGCGGAGCTGTTCGACGGCGCTGGGCGATCGGGCCCAGCGGATCGAGGTGTTCGAGACGAGATGGCGTGTCGCAGGTCATGCCATCTGGCTAACCGGCCGGCATCTACGGCTGTAAGTCGGTCGCCAAATGACCGTTTCACCGCTTGATCTGACGCTCTACGCAGGCGCGCTGTTCATCCTGTTCCTGACGCCGGGGCCGGTCTGGCTGGCGCTGACCGCCCGCACCCTGTCGGGCGGCTTCCACGCCGCCTGGCCGCTGGCGCTGGGCGTGGTGATCGGCGATGCCGTCTGGCCCTTGCTGGCGGTGCTGGGCGTGACCTGGTTCGTCTCGGTGTTCTCGGGCGCGATGCTGGCGCTGAAATGGGTCGCCGCCGTCATCTTCGTCGCGATGGGCACCTTGGTTCTCAAGAATGCCGACCGGAGCATCGCCGGCGACAGCCGCCTGACGCGCCCCGGCATGTGGGCCGGCTTCATGGCCGGGGTCGTGGTGATCCTCAGCAACCCGAAGGCGATCCTGTTCTACATGGGGGTGCTGCCGGGGTTCTTCGACCTGACCCGGGTGACCGGCTGGGACATCGCCGCCATCATGGGGCTGTCGATGGTGGTTCCGCTGATCGGCAACCTGATCTTTGCGCTCTTTGTCGACCGCGCCCGGCGCCTGATGACCTCTCCCGCGGCGCTGAGGCGGACCAATATCGTCGCGGGATGCCTATTGATCGCGGTGGGTCTTCTGATTTTGGTATTCTGACGGCTTTCGGCTCCGCGCCCGGCCATTGTCCGGGCCTCTGTCGTTCTCAGAATATTTTGTCACGACCGGGAACTTCCCGGTCACTTCCCAGTTACTCCATTGTGAAGCTGGGCATCCCAGATGCCCCGCAAGTACCTGTAATGGAGATAAAAAATGCGCAAGTTTCTTGCAACCACCGCGCTGTGCCTGACCATGGCGACCGGCGCACATGCAGCCGCCCATTCCGAAGCCTTCATGACCACCAGCGAAGCTACGGACGTGATGGGTTCGGAATTCATCGGCAAGCGGATCTACACGTCCGAGTTCGAGGTCGAGGACGTCGAAAGCCTGCGGGTTCACGGCACGACCCTGAAGTCGGGCGAAGTCGACCGCGAATGGAACGACATCGGCGAAGTTCATGACATCCTGATGAGCCGCGACGGCAAACTGAAGGCCGTTCTGGTCGACGTCGGCGGGTTCCTGGGCATCGGCGAAAGGACCGTCGCCGTGTCGATGGACCAGATCAACTTCGTCCCCGAGGCCGAAGGCGACGGCGAATACTTCCTGGTGATCAACTCGAACCAGGAGAAGCTCGAAAACGCCCCCGAGTTCGATCGGGCCACGGCCGAGTTCGACATGCAGGAAACCGACATGACGGAGACCGACACCAACATGGCCGAAACCGCCACTCCGCGCGCGCCGTTCCCGCCGCAGGATTTCCGGGTCGACGGCTACGAAGCGATCGAGATCAGCCAGATGACCGCCGAGGACCTTGACGGTGCCCGTGTCTACGGCATCGGCGACGAGGACGTGGGCGAGATCAGCTCGCTTCTGCTGACCGAAGACGGCCAGATCGAAGCGGCCGTGATCGACGTCGGCGGTTTTCTTGGCATCGGCGAGAAGCCGGTCAAGGTCGGCTTCGACCAGTTGTCGATCCAGCGTTCGCAGGACGGTGGCGTCGTGCGTGTGTACATCGACGCCTCGGAAGAAAGCCTTGAACAGCTGCCCGGCCACGACGGCTAGTCACCTGTGCTGAATGCGACGTTCGGGCCGCCCCTCGGGGCGGCCTTTTCGCATCGCGAATCGCCAATGAATTAAGCCCGAAAAGCGTGACATCCCCACCCTCAAAGCCTATAGTGCGGCAGGAAAAACAGGGGCAGGATCGAATGGCCGAAGCAGTACGGCAGCCGGAAGAATACGGCGCCGATTCCATTAAGGTTCTCAAAGGATTAGAGGCGGTCCGCAAGCGTCCCGGTATGTATATCGGCGACACCGATGACGGCATCGGCCTGCACCACATGGTGTACGAGGTCGTCGACAACGGCATCGACGAGGCTCTGGCCGGTCACGCCGACCATGTGACGGTGACGATCCACGCCGACAACAGCGTGTCGGTCAGCGACAACGGTCGCGGGATCCCGGTCGGCATCCACGAGGAAGAGGGCGTGTCGGCGGCCGAGGTCATCATGACCCAGCTGCATGCGGGCGGCAAATTCGACCAGAATTCCTACAAGGTGTCGGGCGGTCTGCACGGAGTCGGCGTGTCGGTGGTGAACGCGCTGTCCGACTGGCTGGAACTGCGCATCTGGCGCGACGGCAAGGAACACGCGGCGCGGTTCGAGGGCGGCTTCACCACCAAATCGCTGGAAGTCGTCGGTCCCGCCGAGGGCCGCAAGGGAACCGAGGTTCGCTTCATGGCCTCGACCAGCACGTTTTCAAACCTGGACTACAGCTTCAAGACGCTGGAAAACCGTCTGCGCGAACTGGCCTTCCTGAACTCCGGTGTCCGCATCATCCTGCGCGACGAACGGCCCGCCGAGGCAGTGGAATCCAACCTGTTCTACGAAGGTGGCGTCAAGGAATTCGTCCGCTACCTCGACCGCCACAAGCATCCGCTGATCTCAGAGCCGATCTTCATCGTCGGAGAGCGCGACGGGATCACCGTCGAGGTCGCGATGTGGTGGAACGACAGCTACCATGAAACGGTGCTGCCATTCACCAACAACATCCCCCAGCGCGACGGCGGCACCCACCTGGCGGGCTTTCGCGGCGCACTGACGCGGACCATGAACCTCTACGCGGGCTCCAGCGGCATCGCCAAGAAGGAGAAGGTCAATTTCAGCGGCGACGACGCCCGCGAGGGGCTGACCTGCGTTCTGTCGGTCAAGGTGCCCGATCCGAAATTCTCCAGCCAGACCAAGGACAAGCTGGTCAGTTCCGAGGTACGCCCCGCCGTCGAGGGCCTGATGAACGAAAAGCTGGCGGAATGGTTCGAAGAGAACCCGAAAGACGCCAAGATGATCGTCACCAAGGTCGTCGAGGCGGCGCTGGCGCGCGAGGCGGCCCGCAGGGCGCGCGAGATGACGCGCAAGAAATCGGCGCTGGATGTAGCATCCTTGCCCGGCAAGCTGGCCGACTGTCAGGAAAAGCGGCCCGAGTTCCGCGAGTTGTTCCTGGTCGAGGGCGACAGCGCAGGCGGCTCGGCCAAGCAGGGCCGCAGTCGCAACAACCAGGCCGTCCTGCCGCTGCGCGGCAAGATCCTGAACGTGGAACGCGCGCGGTTCGACCGGATGCTCGGTAGCCAGGAAATCGGCACCCTGATCACCGCGCTGGGCACCGGCATCGGCCGCGACGAGTTCGACATCGAGAAGCTGCGCTATCACAAGATCATCATCATGACCGACGCCGACGTCGACGGCGCGCACATCCGCACCCTGCTGCTGACCTTCTTCTTCCGGCAGATGCCCGAGATCATCGAAGGCGGCTATCTCTACATCGCCCAGCCGCCGCTTTACAAAGTCGCGCGCGGCAAGTCCGAAGTGTACCTCAAGGACCAGAACGCGCTGGAGGACTACCTGATCCAGATGGGTGTCGACGGCGCCATCCTGCGACTTGGTACCGGCGAAGAGATCGTCGGCCCGGATCTGGCCCGGGTCGTGGAAGAGGCGCGCAATGTGCGCCGGGTGCTGTCGGCGCTTCCCGACGCATTACCCGCAGAACATCCTGGAACAGGCCGCCATCGCGGGCGCGTTCCGCCCCGGCCAGGTCGATGCCGATCTTCAGGGCACGTCGGATGCGGTGGCCGTGCGGCTTGACCTTGTCAGCGAGGAATACGAGCGCGGCTGGGTCGGCCGCCCGACCCAGGACCACGGTCTGCGCTTCTCGCGCAGCTTGCGCGGCGTCGAGGAGGTCCGGACGCTGGACGGTCCGGTGCTGCGTTCGGGCGAGGCGCGCCGGCTGGGCGGCTTCACCGAGGCCCTTCAAGACGTTTATGCTGCTCCCGCCAAACTGGTGCGCCGCGACAAGGAGATCGGCATCTATGGGCCCATCGGCCTGTTGCAGGCGATTCTCGACGAAGGCGAGAAAGGCCTTTCGCTACAGCGCTACAAGGGCCTGGGCGAGATGAATCCAGGGCAGCTTTGGGAAACCACGCTGGACCCCGAGGCGCGCACGCTGTTGCAGGTCAAGATCGAGGATCTGGCCGAAGCCGACGACATCTTCACCAAGCTGATGGGCGACGTCGTGGAGCCGCGGCGCGAGTTCATCCAGAGCAACGCGCTGAGCGTGGCCAACCTGGACTTCTAGGGCGCGTCACCGCCCGGAAGGCCGTTCGTCGCGCCGGATGATGCGGACACCAGAGTTCAGGAACGCCATCCACGGCGCGGATCGTCCGTCGCCGCCCTTTTTCTTGAAGGGCGCAATCATGAACCCGCCTCGGACCTTATCCCGCGATGCCCGCGACATTCGGCTCCGGCTCTTCAAGGTTCCAGTCGGTGCCGGCTGCCACGATGCAGCTCACGCCCATAGCGTTGGTCAGCAGAACTGTGAAGGTGCCGGACTCGTTCGAGGCGAACACTTCCATCAGCGTATTCGCCGATTGCAGTCCGCGGGCGGTCAGTTGTTCGGAGTATTGACTCTCTAACCGGCTGACCAGCGCGTCCCGCGAGGCGCAATTTGCCGCCAGTGCCTGTTGCCCGGTCAGGGCAAGCGCAACGACTGCCGCGCCCAATAGGAAATGCTTGTCCATAGCAAGCTCCTTTGCACCTACTTCGATTCAGGAGAGGGGCACGCGGAGAGAGGTCACATCATGCCCCCCTTTTCGCTTTTTTGTCGCTACGGCACGGCACCGCCACACTGATCCGGTACGCCTTGGCAGTTCTCACCGGCGGCAGCGAACCCTTGAAAAGTCGGGCTCAATTGCGTCAGAAATAAGGCGCAACCTAGAGAACCCCCCACGCCGTCGCCGATCCGCCACAGGCCATTTGGCCCGGTGCGAGGCAAATCCGGCCTTCACCGCATACTGCGCGTTGCGAAGGAACTGGTGCGGTCTACAAGTTGAACCTAGAACCATATCGCCCAAACGAGCGGCCGCTCGTCGGCCGGTTAAGCCGCCCCGTCGGAGCCCTTTTTGGGCTTGAGAAGGAAAATGGTGCCGCTGAAGGGACTCGAACCCCCGACCCCATCATTACGGGCAAAGTAATCCTATATCTGGGTGCACCGTGGTGCATCGCATCTTTCCTAAATCCCTCAATATTTATATGACAATCCCTTCCCATGGTGTTCCATGGTGCCCCAGCCTATACTATATAGTGTGGGTGGATAATTAGGGGGATAGGAAATGACCCGCGCCTTGAACAAGCTATCAGCGGCGACCGTCAAGGCGGCAGACCCCGGCAAGCATTCCGATGGCGGCGGGCTTTGGCTGCACAAGCGGCCCGATGGCGGCGCGCAATGGGTGTTGCGCGTGACGGTGCACGGGCGGCGGCGCGAAATGGGTCTGGGCGGCTTTCCCGACGTCACCCTGAAAGAGGCGCGCGAGGCGGCAGACAAATGGCGCGGCATGGCCCGGCTGGGCATCGACCCGATCAAGGAACGCGAACGCCAGCGGCGCGAGGATGCGCGGCATATGCACCTGCTCAAGGATATCGCGCTGGATGCCTTCGAAAGCCGCAAGGCCGAACTGAAAGGCGACGGCAAGGCGGGGCGGTGGTTTTCGCCGCTGCAACTGCACGTCCTGCCCAAGCTGGGCAAGGTGCCGGTGGCCGATCTGGACCAGCGCGATATCCGCGACACGCTGGCCCCGATCTGGCACAGCAAGGCCGACACCGCCCGCAAGGCGATGAACCGTCTCAGCATCTGCCTGCGCCATGCGGCGGCGCTGGGCCTGGACGTGGATCTGCAGGCGACCGACAAGGCGCGCGCCTTGCTGGGCAAGCAACGCCACACGCCAAAGAACATTCCCGTCGCTGCCGTGGCAGGACGTGCCGGCCTTCTACCAATCCTCAACGAAGGCACCGTGACGGAACTGGCGTTGCGCCTGCTTATCCTGACCGGCGTGCGGTCTGGCCCGTTGCGCCGACATCCACGAGGACCAGATTGACGGTGACGTCTGGACCATGCCCGCAGAGGACATGAAAGGCCGCAAGGGCGCGACAACCGATTTTCGGGTGCCGCTGTCGACCGAGGCGCAGGCGGTCATTGCAGAGGCCCGCAAATTCGCCCGCGACGGCTTTCTGTTTCCGGGCGTCCGCAAGGGCGTCATTTCCGACATGACCATGAGCAAATACATGGATCGACGCGGCCTTGAAGAGCGACCGCACGGGTTTCGCGCATCGCTTCGCAATTGGCTCGCAGAGGCGACAAGCGCACCGCATGACGTGGCCGAAATGTGCATCGCGCATGTCACCGGCTCGAAAACGGAGCGGGCGTATCGGCGGACGGATTTTCTTGAGCAGCGGCGGGTGCTGATGGAGCGGTGGGCGATGCAAATCACCAGCAAAACTGGTGCCGTTGTGGATTTTTGCAGATGCCTGACGGCAAGATTGATCCAGCATACCTTGAGGGACTTGAGCGATTTTCTCGTAACGGTGCCTGCGGTTCGACCGAAGTTTTACAGAGAAATGCAAAGCGAAATCCTTGAATGCAAAAGACGGTTTGAGGATGGTGACTATCTGGCGATCTATGATGCACTATTAAGTACTGAGCGCGGTTGCTTGACCATTGCCCCCTTGGTTGGTTTTCGCATTGAAAGAATGTGTCGTTGCAAGTCTGACCGGTGGATTCAAAAGGGGCGAAAGGTCGTTCCAAGTCAATTTATGGCGAAGCGCAGAAAAAGCTTAGAAAGGAGGTTCATT
Source organism: uncultured Alphaproteobacteria bacterium (assembly GCA_963768205.1). Taxonomy (GTDB): domain Bacteria; phylum Pseudomonadota; class Alphaproteobacteria; order Rhodobacterales; family Rhodobacteraceae; genus JAHELH01. The sequence goes on from CAVYHB010000002.1 coordinate 238,950, forward strand.
TTGAAGAACTGTATTTCAAGCCCAAAAATTGCGAAAAGGATTTGAGAATCGACACTATGGGAATTTTTTCTGATCGACCCGAAAACTACAAAAGGCAGTTTCCCGCGAGAATTTGGAAATGATTGAGGATTTCAAAAATAATCTTTCAGTATCCGATTTCGGCTTATCGCTTGAGGCTTCCTACTTGGCAGCACACAAAATTCTGCGAGGCACCTTTGCTCAAGCTGAGCCACGAATCTATTCGAAACTCCTACCAAATTATACACAAAGAACGCGAGACTGGCTCGGAGAAAGAAAAATCTTGATACGTATCTAAAAGCAGACCCGGAGGAACGCAAGCCAATCGAAACCTTGGATTTGCCCGAAGGAAACCTGACGTCAATCTAGAATGGTTCAGCGAAGCAGATCGAGAAACGCTTGAAGCGTTGGGGCTGCAAATCGACATTAGCGAAGTGGAAATGTCCGCGTGGACAATGGGGCAGGACCTTATCGAACTGGACAGCGAAATGGAGCTAAGTGAGGCACTTGGGGGCGGAATTTTCGGGCAGGACTATTCTGAGACAACCGAGGATTAGGCAAGAAAACCCTGATTTTCTGGCAATTGAGCGCGACGCGATGCACTTCCTATTATGCTCCATCGAAATCACATGGAGCACTATGAATGCGTTATCTTTCCTTCCGCGACCTGCAAGCCAAACTCGGTGGCCGTGGTCGAACGACCATCTACCGCGACGTCGATCTGGGCCGTCTGCCCAAGCCGGTGAAACTCGGTTCCCGCCTCTATTGGAACGAGGCCGAAATCGACGCGACAATCTCTGAAACTGTGAACTGAAACCCGCCCGGCCTTGCCGGATAGCAAAGGCGCGAGCGGGTGGTGTTCCTTGGACAGAACTACTCGAACCATACGCCCAGCGCCTTGTGAAAACAACACAAGGAACAATCCATATGAACAGCGACAAATGGTATAGCGGCGAAACTCAGGTTTTCTGGACCTGCAAGGCTTTCCTCGACGGCCGCACCATCACCCACAAGACCGAAATCCGCGAGGTGCACGGCTGGCGTCTCGGTGCCATCGTGCACCGCCTGAAGACGCGAATTCGGCTGGCCGATAGAGGCCGAGTATCGCGGCCCGGAAAACATCGCCCACTATTCGCTGAGACCCGGCATAGACCGCACCAAACTGCGCTTCCCTCGTTCCGCCAAGGCGCTGGGCGAGACGGAGGGCGCGCAATGACCCGTCTTCGCATTGACCGCCTACGCCGCCGCTTTGGCCTGTCTGAAACCCAAGCCCGGCTTCTGGCCGCGCTGGTCTACGGAGGGCGCGCCAATGGCTGACAGGTTCCGTCTGGAACAACACAGGGGCAAGTGGCACGTGCTGGCCCTGACAAGCGCAGAGACCGCCGCAGAGGCCGCCTGGGTCTCGCTGGGCGGGTGCGGCAGTCAGGTGACCGCCACGCGCGTCTGGCTGGCCTGTCTGGGCCGGGGAACGCGCCAATGAGCGGCAAGACCTTCGCGCAGATCAATTGCAGCCTGTTGCGGTCCAAACGCCTCAGGGACTGCAATCATGCGGAAAGGTGGGCGTATGTCAGCGCCCACCTGACCCCGATGGGCAATTTCACCGGCCTGTTCACCTATCCGCAAGTCATGTGGGCGCAGGACGCGGCAGTCTCGGTCGATGATATCGCCAGCATCGCCGCGCGGCTTTCCGAGCTGGGCCTGATCGAATACGACGCCGACGAAGAACTGTTGCGCATCGTCGGGCTGCATCGCCAGCGCCCGCCCGAAAATGCGTCCGTGTGATATCGCTGACCAGCGATTTCTACGGCAATCTTTTCCGGCCACGGTTTCAGCGCCGACATGCGCCTTAGAACGATTGCCGAATTCGCGGTGGCGACGGTGCAGCGGTCGCACGGCTGGAAACCGGACAGCCCGGACCGGGCCAAGGTTCGGGAAACGCTCAAACCGTTCTTGCTTCAGGAATGGCAGGAAGGCGGCGACGGGTTTCTGGCGGCAATCCGCGCCGAACTGAACAACGCCACCCAGGCCGCTCGGAACGAGATGCAGTCATTCTTTCCCAAGGTCGAACTCGAGGCGCCGCCGGACACGGTGCCGGCACCGTGCGGGCACGGTGGCCGCATACGAGACGTAGACGAGACGAGACCTATACGAGACGAAAATAAAGACGAATACGAAACTGATACGACGCAGAATTCGAATTGCGAAAATCGGCAAAGGCCGGGAAGGGCCGATGGGTTGGATTTGCCGAGAAAGGGAAAAGTGGCAGACGGCCCGTAAAGTAAGCCCGGACCGAGAGAAGCGACCAAGCGCAGCGCTTTGGCGAACGGAGCATAGGCAGGCGAAACATGGCGGCATTTCTGGACAGACTGCAATCGGCACTGGGCATCTTTGTGCAGTCCGATGTTTACGGCCCACCGCCGCCGCGCTGGTACATCGTATTGACCGGTCAGGCGGCGCATGTGTTGATAGGCGCGGCTCTGGCGTTCTTCGGGGTCAGGCCCTTAATGCTGGCCACGGTCGCGAGCGCATGGGTCGCAAAGGAAGTGCTTGGTGACATTCCCAACAGCGGCGGCGCGGCCTTGGTCTATGCCGACAGTCTGGCCGACGTGGGTTTCGGCTCTGGGCTTCTGGGCAGTTCGACAAAAAGGAAAGCCCGCCAATGAAACCTGATGGCAAAGGCAAACCGCCTGCAACCACCACCGGCAGCAAATCGCGCGGCCCAGGCGAGCGCATCGCGCCGAAACTGACAATCGGCAATGATGGCACTCTCACTCGGACGCTCGCGGACGACGACCAGCTACCCGACCTGTTCGGCGTGAAGACTGACGCAGCGGCGAATGGCATCATGCTTTTTCGTAACGCATAGAAGCCGCCGCATTTCAACGACCACGGCAGAACCTTTTTTCGGGCAGTTTAGATGAAAACGCCAATCCCCGCCGGTCCCGTTTGGAAGGTCGCAAAGAATAACCTACCCCCTCCGGCTCTTTGTGCCACCCATTGACTCAATGCCCTGTTCTGACACCGTGTCTGCATGTGCAATCTCCACTCCAATACAATGCCTGCCGAAGCGATGCGCCGACTTTTCGAGGTCGCGCCCGAACGCACACAGCTTGGGCAATATGGAGCCGCTGCGGGCAATCTACCCTAAGTACGATGCGCCAATTGTCACCGTTGATTCAGGCGAGCGTTCCCTGCAGCGGAGTCATTGGGGATTTCTGACGCCAAACAAATCCAAGAAGACTGGCAAGTGGCTCAAGCCATCGGCGTGGAACAACACACGCGATGACAAGATTCAAACGTCCGGCCTTTGGAAGCACAGCTTCATTCATCGGCGCTGCCTGATACCTGCGACTGCCTACGCCGAGGCCACAGGGCGCAATCCAGCCACCTATCACTGGTTTGGCATTGAGGGCGTTGAAGGCTTTGCTCTTGCAGGCATCTGGAAACATCAAAACGAAATAGTTGGTGAAACCGAGGTGGACACGGTCGTGCATTCGATGGTGACGACGAACGCCAGTGAATTCGCCTCTCAGTATCACAACCGAATGCCGGTCATCCTCGAACCCTCTGGCTACTCAGACCTGGCTCAGCGGCACGGCAGAGGACGCACTTGGCCTGTTGAGACCGTGGGAGTCGGAGTTGACCAGATTGGGCGGCGGCATCGGCGTTACGAAGTGGCCGCAGGATTAGCGACCTCGCCAATCAGACATGGTCAGAAACTCGGCGTATCGGGCCGCTTGTCTTCCGGCAGAGCGACAGGCTCGACTTGGTGATGTATCAGCCAATCCCGCACTTCGCCCCAGATGTCGGCGGCACCGAAACTGCGATGACCCAGGACGCAATCCAGCCGACGGCGCAAATCGGGTGGAATGTCATTCGGCCATTGCATGGAACATAGTGCGAACATGCGTGCCGCAAAGCAATCCCATTCTCCGGCGCCTTCCGAACTAATTCACAGGTCGAAATTCGCGGGCATATTTAGGTCAATATTGCTGACATTATGCTTGGTCCCGAGGCGACCTCTGTGTAGGATGACCCAGCGCCGGGAACGGCCTGAATCCGACGGAGGCACACGTGGCCAGGAGCAAGTCGAAGGCGGTCGCTGAACCAGCATACGAGCCGACAGAGCGCGAGACAGCGGCCATTAGAGGCTGTTGCTGATAAGGTCCATGCCAAGGGTCCAGCGCCTTCTCTGAAGATGGATTTCGACGAAGAGAAGCGGACCAATCGTCGTCACCTTCGACCACGAAGACCAGACGACGGCAGCAGGCCCTTACCATGTTCGACATGGGAACGGGCGACCTGCGCTTCTACACCGGCCTCGTGCATCAGATTGCGTCGTCTGGGTGAACACGGCGAGCCAGTGTCTGAGACGGCATCCAACTTCGCCCTCAGCGTCATTCGCGGCGTCGACCCTACCGATGAGGTCGAGGCGATGCTGGCCGCCCAGATGGGCGCCATCCACATGGCGACGATGACCCTTGCCCGGCGATTGAACCACGTCGAGACCATCCCGCAGCAGGACGCCGCAGAGCGGGCGCTGAACAAGCTGGCACGGACGTTTGCCACGCAGGTTCAGACCCTCAAGAAATACCGCTCCAAGGGCGAACAGGTCGTTCGGATCGAGCGGGTCACCGTCAAGGATGGCGGTCAGGCGGTTGTCGGCAATGTGCAGACCGGGGGGAGGGGCAACGATGAAACGTGACGACAACCCCATGAGCGCGGCCAATTCGGCCCCCAGATGCACAGCGAAATCAAAGCGCACGGGGAAACGGTGCAAGGGTCCAGCCGTCACAGGCTGGCGTGTCTGTCGGTTTCATGGCGCGGGCGGCGGGCATCCTGCTGGCAAGACTCACCCGTCATGGAAGCATGGAATGCGGGCGCGGGAGTGGATCGACGAGCGGAAGATGCTCAACGAGCTATTGCGCGAGGCTCGCGAGATAGAGCGTTTGATCTGACCGGCACGTCGTTGCGTCGCGACTGCCGCGCGTTGTGCTTCCAGCCCCAAGCCGCTCTGAGGCCACGGCGATAGAACGGCTTTCCCGTGACCGTTGCGACAAAATGTGCTAAAATTCACGTACGTTCGGCAAATAAATTTTCGCAGAGCCGCATTTTCAGGCCCACTATTTCAAGGAGCAATCATGTCTTTTTCAGGTCTTCGGACACCACGTAAGCTCATAGCATTCTTGTTGTGCTCTACCATTGCAGTCACGGCGCCCTCACGTCAGGCACAGGCCGACCACCCCGTTGTCGTAGCCGTTATTGCCGCGGATGCGCAGATAAAGGTAGCGTTGATTGGCGCGGCAGCATCGATCACCGTGGCCGTCATCGCCGCGGTGGCAGTGGTTGCCTCGTCGGGTGATGACGGCGGGTCTTCGGGCGAGGCCGGGGGCGGTGATACCCGCGACGGTGATGGTGGCGATGATGGTGGTGATGATGGTGGTGATGATGGGGGCGGGGAGGAAAGCAATTTAACCATCGGCGAACCGGAGATCCCGGTGGAGTTTCAAGACATCTTGGAGCGCCAGATCACACTTAGTGCCACGCAACCCGTCAGGAAACAGGGCGCGTCGCGAGCGTCCGGGCGACTGGATTACCTGATGGATGGCGACATCAAGCGTGCCACGGAAGGTATCTCACGCTTTTCCATCAAAGATGGGTCGAGTTTCCGGTTTGAGATCGCCGGGGTCGAAAATGCCGAGGACGCGCCAATCCGGCTTCGGATCGAGGAGCTTTCGATTTCGACCGAAGATGTACCAGAAACCCGAGGCCGAGTCCGCGTCGCCCTGACGGCCTTGCAGGACGGCGACGAGATATGGAGCTGGGATGCGCGGCTGGAGCAAGGCGATACGGCGAAGCTGAGGGCACCCGACAGAGAATCAAGGCCGCAATTGTGACCAGCGAACCAAACCTGCTTATAATCCGGGACATCGACCTACGGGTGCCCTATGCCGCTCCGGGTCCTGACGGGACGACGATCGTTGAGGTCGTACTGTCGGTCGAGGGCGCGGGCGAGCGGTCCTGACAACACCGCTTCCGCTTCCATGAGAAATACGTGCGCGCGGGAAGCCCTCCTAGCAGGGGTCTGCTGCGGGAGGGGGGAAGCTCCAATCTCTGGGACGTTCGCTTCAGGACCGGCGCGGTTCGACATTTTCCTGCGTCCGCGAAATGACGGCAGGGGGGTAACGCCATCTCTGGGCGGATCAGTTCAGGACCGGCGCGGTTCGGCATTATCTTACGCGACCAGTTCCAAGGGAAAAAGTTGAAGCGCAGGGAATAACTCGAAGAATGGTTGGTCGAAAAATAAACATCATCGCAGCAGCTTGGGTGGATATTTCGGGGGATAAAATCGGAAGGTTAGGGGGTAAGTTATTGTAAAATATGAGTTTTGATAATTTAAGTGGTGCCGCTGAAGGGACTCGAACCCCCGACCCCATCATTACGAATGACGTGCTCTACCAGCTGAGCTACAGCGGCCCACGGGCGGTCCCTTAGCATCGCGTTGTCCGACAGGGTAGTCCCAAAATCACGCTTTGGCGGCGGTTTCTTCCGGTTCGCCGGTCGCGTCCGCGGCGACGATCTCGCCGGTCACCGGCGCATTCTCAGGTTCGGCTTCCTCGGCGTCGGTCACGTCGATCGGGGCAGGCTTGGGCAGGCCGACGATCAGAGGCAGCATCCCGGTAGAGCCTGGCATCGCCACCTCGCCCTCGGCCGGCACCCGCCAGCTAAGCGTGTCGAAGCCGTCGCAATTGCTGCAGACCGGCGCCCAGTTTGCGTGAATATGCTGGCAGTTGTCGCAGACCCATTGCGGCCCGCGCGAGGCGGTCAGCGCCCGCGTCAGCCAGCCGCGCACGATGGCATCCTCGGCGCCTTCGCCGCGTTCGATGGCCGCCATGATGGTCAGGGACCGTGCCGTGGGTTCCTCGTTCGCCAGGTCGCCCATCGCCTTGCGCGCCTCGGGGAATTCCTCGGCGGCGATGTGCAGTTCGGCCATCAGCATCCGGGTCTCGGGGTGATCGGGCTTCAGCTTGGTCAGGTTGCGGAACCGCTTTATGCGCGCCTCGGGGGTCTCGTCCGGCTCGATCTCGGCGAAGGTGGCGGCAAGGTCGGGATGCGGCTGCATTTCCCAGGCCTTTTTCAGCACCTTGGCGGCATAGCGCGGCTTGCCCTGCGCGATATAGCCGCGCGCCGCCATCGCCGCGGCGGGGATCAGGTCGGGCGACAGGCGGTTGGCCTCGATCGCCTCCATCTGCGCCTCGATCGTGGTGTTCTCGTCCAGCAGCGCCTTGGCCTCGGACAGCGCCAGCACCGCGTCGCGCCGCTTGTGCACGTCGCGCGGCAGGGTGCCGGTGCGCAACTTGGCGTGCAGCGTCTTGCGCGCGCCGGTCCAGTCGGCATTGCCCGCCTGAAGCCGCAGCAGGATATCCTGGGTTTCCTCGTGCTTCGGCTTCAGTTCGAACGCTTTCTGCGCCAGCTTCAGCGCGGTCTCGGTGTCGCCCTCGCTCAGCCGCTGCTTCATGATGCCGCGCACGCCGACGAAGCGCGTGCTTTCGTCGGCCAGCAGCAGCTTGTAGGTCGCCTCGGCCTTCTTGGTGTCGCCGGCCATCTCGGCGGCCTGGGCGGTGATCAGGTTGGTCAGATCCGGGCGGTTTAGGAACTTGTCGGCTTTCGCTGCCTTGGTCATCGCTACGCGCCCCTCGCCCGAGGCCAGCGCCAGGACCGCGTCGGACAGCGCCTGGAAGCCCTTGCGTTCGCGGTTGCGGTCGAAATAGCGCGAGATCGCGGTCTCGTCGCCGTTCAGGAAATGGATGATCGCCACCAGCAGCGATAGCAGCTTGAGGAACAGCCAGACCAGCACGACCAGCGCGATCATCGCGATCACCGCCTGCAGCGGGCCAAGGTTGAATTCGGTATTCGCGACCGACACTCGCAACCCGCCGTCGGTTTCCAGCAGGTATCCCGCGCCCAGCGTCAGCGCCGCGATGATCACGACGAAGAGAACGATCTTAATCAGGGACCAGAGCATGGTGTCGTCCTCAGTTACTGTTCAGTTGATCGGAAAGCGCGGCCAGCGCCGCCTTGGCGTCCAGCCGGGTTTCGGCCTGCGCGCGCCAATCCGCCAGCGCGGCCTGTCCATCGGCGGGCAGGGCGGCGATCTCGGTCAGCGCAGCGTCGAGATCGCCGTTCCTGACGGCGGCCTCGGCACGGCTGAGCACGGCGTCCGGGTCGTCGCCTTCGCGCGGTTCCAGCGAGCGCGCGCCCAGTTGGGTCCGGAAGAACGCAGTCAGCCCGTCGACGGACCCGTCCTGCGCTCCGGCGCGCGTCGAGGCGACCAGCGCGGCGCGGGCGGCGTCGGGAAAACCGGCCTGCAACGCGGTCAGCGTCGGCGCACTGCCATCGGCAACGCGGGTCAGGACTTCAGGCACCTCGACCGAGGTTGCCGCCAGCGTTTCCAGCGCCGGTGCGAAGCCGGTGCCGGTATCCAGCGCCACGTCGATATCCGCTAGGGCCGCGCGCTGCCGGGTCGCCGTGGCCGCGTCCAGCGCGGCCTGCTCGGCCTCGACGGCGGCGGTCTGGGCGACTTCCACCGTGGCAAGGCGTTCGTCCAGCCGGGTCTCGATAGCGGCCAGCCTGGCATCGCGTTCGGCTTGCAAGACCTTGTTGCGCTCTTCCAGCGCCGTCTGAAGCGCGGTGAACTTGGTCTCGTACGCGGCGGAGACGGCCTCGGGCAGGCGGGCCTCGGGGATCGGTTCGGTCGCGACGGTGTCCAGCCGCTCGTTGGTTTCCTCTAGCCGCTTGCCCAGCGTGACGGTTGCTGCCGACACGCCGTCGACCACATCCGATATCTCGTCGATCCGTGCGTTCGCCGCGCCGATCCCGGTGTCGACGCCGCGCAGCGCCGCGACCTCTGCCTGAGCCGCCTGCACCGCCGCCTGAAGGCTGTCGATCTCTGTGCCCTGCAATTCGACCGTCGCCTGCAGGGACGTGTCGCGCCCAAGGTCGATCCAGCCCTGGCTGTTGGAAACATACAGCGCCCCGGCACCAAGCGCCGCCGCGAGGACACCGCCAAGCATCAGCGAAACGAAACCGCCCCTGCGCGGTGGCGGTGACGGCGAAATCGGTGCCACGGGCTGTGGCAGACTATGGTCGGGCGCGCGGTCTTCCGTGGCGTCCTCGGCGGCGGGCGGCGCGACAACCTCGGCATCCGGTGTCACGATATAGGCCTCTGTCGCGTCTGCGTCCTCTGACGGTTCATCCCCAGTCGCCTTGGACCCGGCCGCGATATCATCGCCCGAAACGTCCGCAGGCTGATCCGCCTCGGTGCTCTGGCCATCGTCCAAGGCTTTGTCCGTTGCGGTCTCGTCCGGCGATGTGGCCGTATCGGTCTTCTCCGGTGCCTCCCCGACCAGTTCGGCATCCTCGATCGAACCGGACGCCTCGGATTTCAGCTTGGCACCGGCCTTTGCACGGGTTGTCCGGATCGTTCCCGGCTTGCGCGGTTTAGCCACCTTTTCCAACCCTTCCGAATCTCTTGCGCCCGTCGTTGGGCCAATCCACAAAACAACTTAGCCCGGCAGTAGGCGGGTCTCAAGAAGAAGAGCCAATGTAGATCCGCGCAATCAGATCGGTCATGGCCTGTGCGTCGGGTCTCTCGGCAATTGCCACCGAGGTAGGCGTCGGTCCGGTCCAGTCGTTTGCCGCAGCGCGGCTGATCGCGGCGAGGTGCAGCGCGGCGCGGCTTGCCGTCATGGCCTGCGCCGCCAGCGCGGCGCTGCGCGGCGAGAAAAGCGGTAGAACCACGGGCGCATCGGAGCCCAAAAGGGCGATGGCTTCGGGTGATAAGCCCGCCGGGTGCTGTTCATACACGATTGCGGAGTGCAGCGAGATGCCCGAGTGTTCAAGCGCGGAGGCAAGGTCGGTGCGGACCACGGCGCCGCGCGGATAAAGTAACGGGCCGGCCGGCGCCGCGGCCCGGATCAGAGCGATCAGGTCCGCCGCATCGCCCGCCGCCGAAATAGCGCGCATCCCCGCCGCCCGCGCGGCCGCCGCGGTGGCGTCGCCGACGCAATAGGCGATAAGGCCGCGCAAGGAGGTTTGCCGAGCAAGGGCCTCGATGGCGTTGGCCGAGGTCGCGACGACGCCGCTGAACGTCGCAGGGTCGGCGTCGCAGGGCAGATGTCGGGTTTCCATCAGCGGCGAGATCACGACGGCCAGATCCGGCCCCAACCTGTCGCGGCAAAGGGCGGCGAAGGCGTCGGATTGGGCTAGCGGTCGGGTCAGCAGAAGGGTCGGTCGGGTAGGGGGCATGAACGACCTGCCGGGATTGCCACGGAACTGGCCGCGGTGTACCTCGTCCGCACTCTTCCTTGCAACCGAAAGCCCGATGACACAAGGCCTGACACTTCTGGGGTTGGAAAGCAGCTGCGACGACACCGCGGCGGCAGTCGTACGCCAGCAGAGCGACGGCCCGCCGCAAATCCTGTCCTCGATCGTGGCGAGCCAGGACGAGCTGCATTCCGGCTTTGGCGGCGTGGTGCCCGAGATTGCGGCGCGCGCGCATGCCGTGAAACTGGATCATTGCGTCGAGCAGGCGCTGGACCAGGCCGGGTGCGGCTTTGGCGACCTCGACGCTATCGCGGTGACGGCGGGGCCCGGGCTGATCGGCGGCGTTCTGGCCGGGGTCATGTGCGCCAAGGGGCTGTCCGCGGCCACCGGCCTGCCGCTGATCGGTGTCAATCACCTTGCCGGTCACGCCCTGACGCCGCGTCTGACCGACGGGTTGGAGTTTCCCTATCTGCATGCTGCTGGTCTCGGGCGGGCATTGCCAGTTCCTGATCGTTCATGACGTCGACCGGTTCCAGCGCCTTGGCGGGACCATCGACGACGCGCCCGGCGAGGCTTTCGACAAAACTGCGCGAACTGCTGGGGCTGCCGCAGCCCGGCGGCCCCTCGGTCGAGGCCGAGGCGCGCGCGCGGGCGATCCAGCCCGCTTTGCCTTTCCCCGCCCGCTGCTGGACCGGCCCGATTGCGACCTGTCGTTCTCGGGCCTCAAGACCGCCATGCTGCGCGCCCGCGACGCGGATCATTGCGGATCGCGGCGGCTTGCCGGCCCAGGACCGCGCCGATCTTTGCGCGGGTTTCCAGGCCGCGGTGGCGGACGTGCTGGCGGAAAAGTCACACCGCGCCCTGATCGCCTATCTGGCACGTCGCCCGCCACGCCGGTGTTCGCCGTCGCCGGCGGTGTCGCCGCCAACCAGACGATCCGCGCGGCGCTGGAACGGTGCGGCGACCGAAGCGGGGGCGGGCTTTGTCGCGCCGCCGCTGGCGCTGTGCACCGACAATGCGGCGATGATCGCCTGGGCCGGGCTGGAACTGTTCCGGCAGGGCCATCGCGACGACCTCGACCCTTGCGGCGCGACCGCGCTGGCCGCTCGACCGGTCGCAACCCGCCATGCTGGGCGGCGGCAAGCGTGGGGCGAAGGCATGAGCGTCGCGGTCCTGGGCGCCGGGGCGTTCGGCACCGCCTTGGCCATCGCGATTGCGCGCGGCCAGGGCAAGGTCACTCTGTGGGCCCGCGATGCGGACCACGTGGCGGCGATGCGGCACGAAGGCGAGAATCGCGCCCGGCTGCCGGGTGCGGCGCTGCCGCCGAATGTCACGGTTACCGGCGACCTCGCCGCCGCCGCCCGCGCGCAAACCGTGCTGCTGGCGATCCCGATGCAGGCGCTTGCGCCCTTTCTGAAGACCAACCGCGAGCGGCTGGCCGGCAAGTCGCTGGTCGCCTGCTGCAAGGGGATCGACCTGGCCTCGGGCCGAACCGCCGCCGACGTGATCGGCAATGCCGTGCCCGACGCGACTGCGCTGCTGCTGTCCGGCCCCAGCTTTGCGGTGGACATCGCCGCCGGTCTGCCCACGGCCCTGACCCTAGCCGCCGGGGATGCCGCGACGGCGCAGGACGTGCAGGCGCAGCTTTCGACGACGACCCTGCGTCTTTACACCAGCACCGACCTTGTCGGGGTCGCGCTGGGCGGGGCATTGAAGAACGTCGTCGCCATCGCCTGCGGCATCGCCATCGGCGCCGGACTAGGCGAAAGCGCCCGTGCGGCGCTGATGACGCGCGGCTATGCCGAGATGCAGCGTTTCGCGCTGGCCCATGGCGCGCTGCCCGACACGCTGTCGGGCCTGTCCGGCCTCGGCGACCTGGCGCTGACCTGCCACTCGGAAAAGTCGCGCAACTACGCCTATGGGCTGCAACTGGGCCGCGACGGCCGCGCCACCGCCACCGCCACGACCGAAGGCATCGCCACGGCCCGAGCCGTGGCCGACCTGGCGCGCGGGCAGGGTATCGAGATGCCCGTCACCACGATGATCGCGGCGGTGCTGAACGGCGATGTGACCGTCGACGAGGCCACCCGCGCTCTGCTGGCCCGGCCCCTGCGCCCCGAGTAACCGCTGGCCTGCCCTGGGCACCTGCCTTAAGCTGATTCTGAAAGGCAGCAACGGACGGCACGATGAACTACTGGCTTTTCAAATCCGAACCCTCGACCTGGTCCTGGGACGACCAGGTCGCAAAGGGCGAGGCGGGCGAGGAATGGGACGGCGTGCGCAACTACCAGGCCCGCAACAACATGCGCCTGATGGCGGTCGGCGACCGCGGCTTCTTCTACCATTCGCAAAGCGAAAAGGCGGTGGTCGGCTTCGTCGAGGTGATCGCCGAAAGCCATCCCGACAGCACCACCGAGGATGACCGCTGGGACTGCGTCGACATCAAGGCGGTCAGGCCGCTGGTGAAACCGGTGACGCTGGCCATGTGCAAGGACGACCCGCGACTTTCCGACATGGCGCTGGTCAGGAACACGCGGCTGTCGGTGCAGCCGGTCACGGCAGAAGAATGGCGCGTGGTCTGCGAACTGGGCGATACAAAGCCTTAGACAGACGCGGTCCCCGCGTGGCAGAGTTCCGGCCACCACAAACCTGAAGGGGACTGTTTATGGGTGTTCTTTCCGTCATCGTGGCCGCGCTGGGCTGTTTTGCCGCCGGCGCGGCCTGGTACATGTCGCTTGCGAATCCCTGGATGCAGGCCGCCGGCGTCGAAGTAGGTGCCGATGGCAAACCCAAGGGCGGCGGCTCGCCCCTGCCGTTCGTCATCAGCTTCATCGCCGCTTTGGCACTGGCGGGCATGATGCGGCACATCTTCGCGATGGCGGGAATCGACAGCGCGGGCAAGGGGCTGGTGTCGGGCCTGGGGATCGGGCTGTTCATGATCGCGCCCTGGACGGCGATGAACTATGCCTATGCCATGCGTCCCCGTAACCTGACCCTGATCGACGGCGGCTATGCAATTGTCGGCCCCGCTGTCATCGGTCTGATCCTGGGCCTGTTCGGCTGACCTGAAAAAAATGGAGGGTCCCGACCCCTCGAGACCCTCCATCACCCCACGTGCTCCCTCAGCACCACACGCGATATGTAAAAGGTCCCGACCGTACTGATCGGTGAATTGACCTTAGCCGGGTTGCATGGAAACCGCAACGGCTTCGTCTCTAAAAGATGTTTAAAGACAAAGAGATAGTGGAAACGACTTGTTAACCACGAAAAGGCCGCGACAAACGAATGCACCCACCCCGGGCGGGATGGGCGCTGGATTTCGCGGGGTTTGAACGATCAGCGGTAGACCGATTCCTTGCCGAAATGCTTGACCAGCATGTAATAGACCACTGCGCGGTACTTGTTGCGCTCAGACTGGCCATAGGTGTCGATCGCCTTTCGGATCGCGTCAATCAACTGCGGCCCATCGCTCAGCGCAAGTTTCTTGATCAAGAAATTGTCCTTCACGGTCTCAAGCTCGCCCGGTTGCGAGGCTGCGACGGTCGATGCGTCGGCGTCGTAAATCGACGGCCCGCAGCCGATGGTCACCTTCCGCAGCAACTCCATGTCCGGCTGCATGCCGCACTTGGTTCTCAGATCGTCGGCGTATTTCTCGATCAAATCGTCTCTGCGTCCCATTAAGTCCCTCTCCTGTGTGGTCTTTCGGTTTGCACCCAAAACCCGGGCGATAGTTGCGGGGCGGACCCTACTTCGAAACGCCTGACCCACAAAGAGGTAAAATTGAGGTTTTTGCCCGGCGGCCGGCATCGAGGCTTGGTTCTCGCCCGGTAGAGTGTTCTGTGCTAGGGTCGCCACACAGATTTGAAACGCATTCCAATGCCACCCGAACGCGGGCAAGTCGCCGGATTTGCAGGCGCCGCACTGTCCGGGTGCAAAGCACTCAGAGGTCGGAATGGACTGGAACAATCTCGCGCCAATCCTTCAGGCCATTGCCTGGCCCGTGGCGGTCATCGTCGTCTTCATCGTCCTGCGCAGGCAGTTTGCCGATATCGTCAAGACATTCGGAAACCGGGTCACCGCGCTTGGGATCGGCAAGTTCAGCATCGAGCTTGAGCGGGCCAAGGCGACCGCGTTCTCGGTGAACTGGGAGATCGGCAAGGACGATGCAAGGCACCTGACCAGTTCCGCGATCTTCGATTCCGCCAGCAGCGACCTCTTCGATCAGATCGCCCGATCGCGACCCTCCGACTACAGCATCATAGATCTGGAGGGCGGAACCGGGTGGCTGACCTCGCGCCTGTTCATCTTCGCCACGATCCTGGGCGCTTTGAATGGCGCGCGGGTGTTCGTCTTCGTCGAATCGAAAGGCTACCAGCATCATGTCTACGTCGGTCACGCCACGCTCGATGTGGTGCGCGATGTCCTGGCGCGGGCTTTCCCTTGGTTCGACGCGGCCCTCCTCAACGCCGCGAACACTCCCGTCCCAAGAGGCACAGTCGCAGAGCAGCGGCCCGAGGTGCTTTCGCTGGGCAACTGCGACCTGAACCGGCTAGCGAGTATCGTCCAGAGCTTCGTCGCCGATATCCAGCGCGTTCCCGGCACGGCCGGAGATTACAAGGACAAGGAGTGGCTGGAGTTCACCGACGACGCGAATGTAACCACCTACGAGCGCGCCGAATGGCTGACGCCGGTCCGCCTGCGCCGCATCTTCGGCGCACATTTGAAACGGGAGTTCTTCGTGGACGACCCCGAAAAGACCGAAAGCCAGCGCGTTGCCAGCGTGGTGGCACGCAAAGGCGATTTCGTGGCGGGCGTCGACCCACAGGAACGGCTGCAAGGGCTGATCGACCGCCGCGCGATTCTGGAGCGCCTTTCGCCCCAGTTGGCACGATTGATCCGGGAGGATTAGGCAAAGGCCGCGCCCCGGGATGCGGGGCACGGCCGAAGTCAGAGCCTATTGGGTGTTCAATACCGGTAGTGCTCGGGCTTGAACGGCCCCTCGGGCGCGACGCCGATATAGGCGGCCTGCTCGGGGTTCAGTTCGGTCAGCTTGGCGCCGATCTTGGCCAGATGCAGCCGCGCGACCTTTTCATCCAGCGCCTTGGGTAGCACGTAGACCTTGTTGTCGTACTGGTCGCCCTTGGTCCAAAGCTCGATCTGCGCCAGCACCTGGTTGGTAAACGACGCCGACATCACGAACGACGGATGTCCGGTGGCGTTGCCGAGGTTCAACAGACGTCCCTCGCTTAGCAGGATGATCCGGTTGCCAGAGGGCATCTCGATCATATCCACCTGGTCCTTGATGTTGGTCCATTTGTGGTTCTTCAGTGCGGCGACTTGGATTTCATTGTCGAAATGGCCGATGTTGCCGACAATTGCCATGTCCTTCATCTCGCGCATGTGCTCGATGCGGATCACGTCCTTGTTGCCGGTGGTGGTGATGAAGATGTCGGCCGATGCGACGACGTCCTCCAGTGTCACAACCTCGAACCCGTCCATCGCCGCCTGCAATGCGCAGATCGGGTCTACCTCGGTCACCTTCACTCGCGCACCTGCACCGCGCAACGAGGCGGAGGACCCCTTGCCGACATCGCCATATCCCATGACCAAGGCTACCTTGCCCGCCATCATCGTGTCGGTGGCACGGCGGATGCCGTCCACCAGGCTTTCCTTGCAACCGTACTTGTTGTCGAACTTCGACTTGGTCACTGAATCGTTCACATTGATCGCCGGGAACGGCAGGTGGCCCTTGTCCATCATCTGGTAAAGGCGATGCACGCCGGTGGTGGTTTCCTCGGTCACGCCCTGGATCGCGGCCCGCTGGCGCACGAACCAGCCGGGGCTTTGCTTCATCCGCTTGCGGATCTGCGCGAACAGCGCCTCTTCCTCTTCCGAGGTCGGCACCGCGATCAGGTCGTCCTCGCCTTCTTCGACCCGCGCGCCCATCAGGATATAGAGCGTCGCATCGCCGCCATCGTCGAGGATCATGTTGGCCGGGCCGTCGGCGAAGTCGAAGATCTTGTCGGCATAGTCCCAGTATTCCTGCAGCGTCTCGCCTTTGATCGCGAACACCGGCACGCCGGCCTTGGCGATAGCGGCGGCGGCGTGATCCTGGGTCGAGAAGATGTTGCACGAGGCCCAGCGCACGTCCGCACCCAGCGCCGTTAGCGTCTCGATCAGCACCGCGGTCTGGATCGTCATGTGCAGCGACCCGGCGATCCGCGCGCCCTTCAGAGGCTTGGTTTCCCCATATTCCACGCGCAGGGCCATCAGCCCGGGCATTTCTGTCTCGGCGATGTCCAGTTCCTTGCGACCGTACTCGGCAAGCGCGATATCCTTTACGATGTAATCCTTGGCCATTTCCGGCTGCTCCTGAACCTGTGCATTTCTTGAGGCGCACTTAGCACCCGACCCGGGGGTCGGCAACTGTGCCGGGATTTAATTGAACCCATGTCGCCGCCGCTTCGACCCACGAGGGACCAGATTGATGACAGCAACGCGCGGTCGACGTCGGGAATACCTGACTTTCCCGAACCGGGGACCGCATGTAACCTGCCGTCATTGATCCGCCAAGCTGCCAGTGGAGACGGAAAAATGCTTAAGGAACTAATTGCCACCGCGATTATCGCAACCGGATTTGGCACCGCGATGATCTTTGCCCTGCTGTTCGTCGCCCTGACCGCGCCGATCTAGCGCTCCGTGGTCCGCACTTGCGGCTGGCATCAACGCCCGCGCTGTGCCTATCTGGGGGACGGTTCCGCAGACGGGCACATCCATGACACGCAAACCCCGCGCCTGGCAACGTATGCTCTCGGGTCGCAGGCTTGACCTGCTGGACCCGACGCCGGTGGATATCGAGATCGAGGACATCGCGCATGGCCTGGCCTTCGTCGCGCGCTGGAACGGGCAGACGATGGGCGACTACCCCTATTCGGTGGCCGAGCATTCGCTGCTGGTCGAAGAGATCTTCACCCGTCAGAACCCCGCCGCGCCGCCGAAATGGCACCTTGCCGCCCTGCTGCACGACGCGCCCGAATACGTCATCGGCGACATGATCAGCCCGGTAAAGGCGTCGGTCGGCCCCGGCTACGGCGCATTGGACGAGCGTCTGACCGCCGCCATCCATCTGCGCTTCGGCCTGCCCGCGCAAATCCCTGCCACGGTCAAGAAACAGATCAAGCGCGCCGACAAGCTGTCGGCCTGGCTGGAGGCCACCCGCATCGCCGGCTTCACCGAGCCCGAGGCCGACCGCTTCTTCGGCAAACCCGACCCGGCGCTGACACCGACCCTGCACCCTCCACCTCCGCGAACCCCTCGCCACCCGCGCCGCCTATACCGCGCGGCACGCGGAACTGCTGGCGCGGATGTAAGGCTCCCGCCCGCCCCTCGGATCTGCCAGAACTGACGCACCGTCCCGCCCGGCCCCGCGCCGGGCAGCGCCCGAACCGCCCCCCGGGCGGGCGCCGCACTTTGCACTTCTTGGTTGACCCGATCGAACCAACCAAGCCAAGTAGTCGAAGACGCTTGGGAGCAATTCATAGATAATACGACCCGGGTACTTCGCCAGGCGGTGTCGGTCGATGGCTGGATTGGTGAATTTGATGAAAGCGGTATCGCAACGATTCACGCGGATATCGTTTTCCGACAGGGACTTTTCGGGGAAGACCCAGAGTCTCAAGTTCGTTTCAAGATCGCCCTAACGAAAGCGGAAGTCGTACTGCGCATTCCTGGACACGAACCACTGAAAGTTGTAAGAAATTCCGTAGTACGAACTGTTCAAGCCAAAATCGGAACGAAGCAAAGTCATCGCAAAATTGGGCCGCAAGAATTGGTTTTTCTTTCTCGCCGAAACCCGCAGCTTCAGCTGATGCATCTGCCGGCATAGAAAGATCGCGAGAGACGGCGCTTGAGTTTGAAGAAGCCGTCTCAAAGTACGTAGAGCAGCATTTTTCCACAGAAGATGGACACTTTGGGTGGGAAGTCTCGGCTAACGCGGACATATCAAAATACCTCGATGGATCACCTTGGGATGCAGTAGACGCACCTAGAATGAGTGTGAAGCGATCCGCCGATCGCAATGCTAACGGGGACAAACCTACCATTGTCATAGAAATTCGATGCGCCCGTGAGGACATAGAAATTCTTGATCTTGAAGAAAAAAACCCAGACCGGCAGAACCGTTTTCTATCAAAACCCAACAGGCACACAAATCTCGCCGCGGCAGAGCAAATAATAAAGGATAAATTGGCGCGCGCCGGATTCCTAGAAGTGCCAGATCTAGCAGAGCAGCACAGCCGAATCTTGATTGCCGACAAGATAATTTTTGAAGAAGATTGATGTCAGATTGGCAGAAAAGACTTCTCGAAGTTCTGCGTGCGGACACGGACGACCTATTGAAGCTGGCCGAAATTGCGGGTGCCGATCCCTCTAAATTCTACCGCGACGCAAATTTCCGAAAAGCAGACTTGCGCGGCCAGAATCTTCACAGGATGGATCTGTCAGGCGCGCATCTCGGTGGGGTAATAATTGAAGAATGGCAATCCAGAATAATCTAGCTTCGTAAGCTTTTACGCGAGATTCCCCGCGGTACCGAAAAGTGGATTGTAGCGATCTTCGATATCGCTCTTGAGCTTGAACGCCAAGGCACCCGCACCGGCGCGCCAGAGGGCGCGGCGTTGCTGGCCGAGGCCGTCGCCGCCTATCGCGACGCGCTGACCATCACTACCCGCGCCGAACATCCGGTGGACTGGGCGATGACTCAGAACAACCTCGGCAACGCGCTGCAACAGCAAGGCACCCGCACCGGCGGGCCAGAGGGCGCGGCGCTGCTGGGCCAGGCCGTCGCCGCTTATGGCGACGCGCTGACCGTCTACACCCGCGCCGATCATCCGGTGCACTGGGCGATGACCCAGAACAACCTCGGCAACGCGCTGGAAGAGCAAGGCACCCGCACCGGCGGGCCAGAGGGCGCGGCGCTGCTGGGCCGAGGCCGTCGCGGCCTATGAGCTCGTCGCTGACCGTCCGCACCCACGACGATCAATCCGGTGCAATGGGCAACGACGCAGGAAAACATGGCGATCACACAGAACGGACATCGCCAGCCACGACGCCACCCCCGACCCGGCCCCGCATCTGCGCGCGGCGCTGGAACATGTCGAGGCCGCGCTGACGGTCTACGACCCCGAACACATGCCCTACAACCACACCAAAGCCACCGCCCTGCGCGACCAGATCACCGACACGCCTCGCCGATCCGTAGGATGGATGATTTCACCCATCACCCCCCACAATCCATGCTGCACTGCAGTACCGACGCGATACCGACGCGTTACCGATGTCCGAAATCAGCCGCAAATCACCCCGGCGGATCGCGCGCCCAGCGCCCATCCGCGGAAATTCTGGTCGACGAAAGTCAGGCGCAACCCGTCCGGCCAGACCACCACAACCCCGCATCCCGGCACCTGGTGCAGCGGCGTGGCAGCCATGGCTTTCAGCCGCGTGACCGCCGCGATCACCCCGGTCTCGTGGCGTCCGAAATCGATGCGCAAGGATGTGCCGTTGGGCTGCAATCCCCCGGCATCCGGCACCAGCCCGACCGCCGGCGGCAAGGGGTCAGAAACATCGCAACCCATTAAAACAATGAACAAAAACAGCCATCCATGCCTCACCGCGGCGACCGCTTCGCCAAAATCCGTTGCAAGGTCCGCCGGTGCATGCTCAGCCGCCGCGCCGTCTCGGATACGTTCCGGTCGCACAGTTCATAGACCCGCTGGATATGCTCCCACCGCACCCGATCCGCCGACATCGGATCCTCGGGCGGCGGCGGCAATTCGCCGTCGCGAGCCAGCAGTGCGTTGGTGATGTCGTTGGCGTCGGCGGGTTTCGACAGGTAGTCCGTCGCTCCGATCTTCACCGCCGCCACCGCCGTCGCAATCGCGCCGTAACCGGTCAGCACCACGACCCGGCAATCGGGCCGCCGTTCGCGCAGAACCTCGACGACATCCAGGCCATTGCCGTCTTCCAGCCGCAGATCGACCACCGCATAGGCGGGTGGGCGGGCGGTTGCGATCGCCTTCCCGGCGGCGACCGACCCAGCCATCTCTGGCACGAACCCGCGCTTTTCCATGGCGCGGGTCAGGCGGCGCAGGAACGGCTCGTCGTCGTCGACCAAAAGCAGGGACCGGTCATCGCCGAGGGGATTGTTCGTCTCTTCGGCCATTGCTGGTCCTTCTTCATGCACTCGACAGGCGTCCGACAAGATTAGAGCGCCGGTATGGTGCGGTCAATTTAACTCGCCTCGATAAAGCAGGCGGTACGCGTCGCGACGTCCTCGGCGCTGTCGCCGCGGCGGAAGTATTCGGCGAACCCGACCCCGGGCAGCACCAGGTAGGTGAATGTCGAATGGTCGACCAGGTAGAATTCGTCGCCGGTTTCCTGCTTGGAATAAAACGTCTTGTAGGCCTGGCTTGCGGCCCGCACCTGTTCCGGCGATCCGGTCAGCCCGATCATCTTCTCGTGCATCCAGCCTGCGTATTCGCGCACGACCTCTGGCGTGTCGCGTTCGGGATCGACGCTGATGAAAACCGGCTGAACATCATGGCCACGCGCGGCTAGCAGGTCGACGGCCTCGGCGTTGCGGGCGTTGTCCAACGGGCAGACATCCGGGCAGAACGTATAGCCGAAATAGACCAGCGACGGCTTCGTGATCACGTCCGCCTCGGTCACTTCCTCGCCCTGCTCATTCACCAGCGTGAACGGCCCGCCGATGCTGGCCGTGCCGCCAGCGATCGCGCCCTCGCGGCACTGGGCAAAGGCATCGTCACCACCGGGTCCGAAGGCCAGCCACCATGTCAGCCCCAGCGTGGCCAGCACGAGGGTTGCGGCAGCGATGGCGATGGCTCTGGTCATCGGGGACACTCCTTGCGGTTTTCGGGCGCATTGATCCCCCAGATAGAGCCGCTTAACAAGGTCGCATCATGAATAAGGACGCCACCTTGTCGCAGGAAACGCCCGATCCGGCCCGCGATGCCATCGCCGAACAGCGCCGTGGCAACTGGGTGCGCCTGCGGACGCTGATCGTGCTGCGCTGGTTCGCGATCGTCGGGCAGCTTGCGGCGATCACCGTGGCGCAGGTCTATTTCGGGCTGAACCTGAACATCGGCCTCTGCTACGTGGCCATCGGCGCCTCGGTCATCGCCAATCTGGTGGCGATCTTCGTCTATCCCAAGAACAAGCGGCTGACCGACCGCGAGGCCTTTCTGACACTGCTGTTCGATATCGCGCAGCTTGCCTTCCTGCTGTTCCTGACCGGCGGGCTGAACAACCCCTTCGCGCTGATGATCCTGGCCCCGGTGACGATCTCGGCCACCGCGCTGCACCTGCGCTCGACCGTGGTGCTGGGGGCTGTTGCGATCGGGCTGATCGCGCTGGTGGCGGTGGTTCACATGCCACTGCGCACCGCCTCCGGCGCGGTCATCGCGCTGCCGGAGATTTTGCTGTTCGGTTTCTGGGCCGCGATCACCATCGGTATCGTGTTCGAAGCGCTCTATGCCCGCCGCGTCACTTCCGAGATCCAGTCGATGTCCGAGGCGCTTCTTGCCACCCAGATGGCCCTGGCGCGCGAACAGAAGCTGACCGACCTGGGCGGCGTCGTTGCGGCGGCGGCGCATGAGCTCGGCACGCCGCTTGCCACCATCAAGCTGGTCAGCGCCGAACTGATGGAAGAGCTCAAGGACCGTCCCGACCTGCGCGAAGACGCCGAACTGGTGCGCGATCAGGCCGACCGTTGCCGCGATATCCTGCATTCGATGGGCCGAGCCGGTAAAGACGACCTGCACCTGCGTCACGCTCCGCTGGGCGAAGTGATCCGCGAGGCGGCGGAGCCACATGCCGACCGCGGCAAGCAGGTTCGGATCGCGCTGTCCGCCGATGCCGGTGCCGATTCCGCGCAACCAGAGATCGAGCGCCGTCCCGAGATCATCCACGGCCTGCGCAATCTGATCCAGAACGCCGTCGATTTCGCCGATAAGGCGGTCTGGATCGACGGCGCGTGGAACGACGACACCATCCGCGTGCGCATCGTCGACGACGGTCGCGGGTTTCCGCTACATATCCTTGGCCGCCTCGGCGACCCCTTCGTGCGCAGTCGTCGCGGCGCCGATGAGCGCCGCAAGCGGCCAGAATATCGAGGGCATGGGACTGGGTCTTTTCATCGCCAAGACCCTGCTGGAACGGTCCGGTGCGGTGCTAACCTTCGACAATGCCGCGCCGCGGCCGCGGCTGCAGCCATCGGACAGCGCGACCGAGCGCAGCGGTGCAATCGTCGAACTTGTCTGGCCCCGGCACGCCATCAGCCAGGCCCCGGCGGCGCGGCACGCGGGCCTGGGCCGAAACCGGCCGATCGAAGCCTGACCCGCCTTAAGACAGGGTTAACCAAAGCCGCGTATTCCTGTGCCTCGGGACGAACAGGAACTTGCGGATGGACCCCATCTCACTGACGCAGGCCGCCACGCTGATCTTCGCGGCGCTTCTGACCTCGATCGCGGCGCTGATTGTCGTTTCGGCACGGCGCACGCGCCAGACCTCGGACGGGGCCGATGCGGGGTCGGGTGCGACGCCCGAGATCGTGTTCCTCTTCGAAGGCGAATCGCTGGTCGATGCCTCGCCCGCGGCCCACCGCCTGCTGGAGGCGACGCCGCACCGCGGCAGCGACGTCGCGCGCCTTGTCAGTTTTCTTGTTCCGCGGTTTCCCGATCTGCACGACACCGTCGTTGCCAGCAACGCGCTCGACGCGCTTGACCTGGTGTCGTCCGACGGCCTTACGCGTCTGCGCGTGGGTGTCGGCGGCGGGCGGATACGGCTGCGGCTTGAAGACACGCCTGCGCAACAGGGACCCGGCCCCGACCGGCACACCTTCCTGGCTCTCAGCGATGAACTCGCGGTCCATCGGCAGGTCGAGTCTGCGCTACCCGTACCGGTCTGGCGGCAATGCGCCGACGGTCGCGTCACCTGGGCGAATGCCGCCTATCGCGACCTGGAACGACCCGGAGACGACCGGCGCTCACCGGCGAATGGCCCTGAAGGTGTTTTTGACGTCACCGGCCCGGCGGCGCTGGCCGCGGAGGGCGCGCTGCGTGTTCAGGTTGCCGGGGTGGACGCGCAAGAACCGCTTTGGTTCGACTGCACCGCCCGGCCACTCGGGGCCGATTTCCTGTTCATGGCGGTTCCCGCGAACCGGGTCCTGCATGCCGAGCGGAAATTGCGGAACTTCATCGAGGCGCTGACCCAGACCTTCGCGCATCTCAGCGTCGGTCTTGCGATTTTCGACAAGGATCGCAGGTTGACCCTGTTCAATCCCGCGTTGACGGACCTTCTGGGCCTTCCGCCGGAATACCTGATCACCCATCCATCGCTGTCGCAGTTCCTTGACCAGTTGCGCGACCGGCAGGTGATGCCCGAGCCGAAGGATTACAAAAGCTGGCGCCAGCAGATGTCGGCGCTGGAGGCCGCTGCGCTCGACGGCTGCTATTCCGAGACGTGGGCGCTGCCGGACGGCCGGACCTACCGGGTCACTGGTCGCCCGCATCCCGACGGCGCGGTCGCCTTTCTGTTCGAGGATATCTCGTCCGAGATTTCCCTGACCCGCCGCTTCCGCGCCGAGCTGGAGACCGGGCAGGCGGTGATCGACAGCCTCGACGAAGCCATCGCCGTGTTTTCGCCCGCGGGCTACCTGATCCTGTCGAACCGGGTCTATGACGACATGTGGGAATGCGACCCTTCGGCCTCGCTGGGCGAAACCTCGGTCCTCGACGCGTCCCGGCGCTGGCAGCAGCGCTGTGCGCCGACGCCGGTCTGGGGCGATGCGCGCGACTTCGCCGCAACGATCGGCGAGCGGTCGAACTGGACCGCTGAGGTCCGGTTGATGGATGGCCGCCGCCTGTGCTGCCGGTTCGAGGCGCTGCCGGGCGGCGCCACGCTGGCCGCCTTCGCGGAACCCGGCGTGGCCGCCGTTGCGCCCTCTGCGGCGCGGCTGGAACCGGCGCGGGCCTGAAGCAGGCGCCGTCTGCGCTTGCGGTCTTTCGCTCGGCAATCCGCCGCGTGCGCTGTTTATTTCGGCAATCGGTTCCTATATGACGCGCCAATCGCCTCAGGAGTGTCGCAGATGCCGGCCACGGCCCCGATCACGCAGGACGTTCACACGATCCCCCGCCGCATCGACGCGGGCGGCCGGACCAACCTTGTCGGCCTGACCCGCGACGCGATGCGCAACGCGCTGATCGCGGCCGGTACGCCCGAGAATCAGGTCAGGTATGCGCACCGGTCAGGTCTGGCAGTGGATCTACCAGAAGGGCGTGCGCGATTTCGAAGCGATGACAAACCTCGCCAAACCGTATCGCGCGCTGCTGGCAGAGCGGTTCGAGATCGCGATTCCCGAGGTCGTGCGCCGCGAGGTCTCGGAGGACGGCACCCGCAAATACCTTGTGCGCATCGCGGGCGGCCACGAGGTGGAAACCGTCTACATCCCCGAGGAAGACCGCGGAACGTTGTGCATCTCGTCCCAGGTCGGCTGCACCCTGACCTGCTCGTTCTGCCATACCGGCACCCAGAAACTGGTGCGCAACCTGACCGCCGCCGAGATCGTCGGCCAGGTCATGCTGGCCCGCGACGATCTGGGCGAATGGCCGGAACCGGGCAAGCACCCGCATAACGAGGCCCGGCTGCTGTCCAACATCGTCCTGATGGGCATGGGCGAGCCGCTTTACAATTTCGACGCCGTGCGCGACGCGATGAAGATCGCCATGGACCCCGAGGGCATCTCGCTGTCGCGCCGCCGCATCACCCTGTCGACCAGCGGCGTGGTGCCCGAGATCGCGCGCACGGCGCAGGAAATCGGCTGCCTGCTGGCGGTGTCGTTCCACGCCACCACCGACGAGGTGCGCGACCGCCTGGTGCCGATCAACAAGAAATGGAACATCGCTACGCTGCTGGACGCGCTGCGCGCCTATCCGAAGCTGTCGAATTCCGAACGGATCACCTTTGAATACGTGATGCTGAAAGGCGTCAACGACAGCGACGACGATGCGCACCGGCTGGTCGAGCTGATCAAGGGCATCCCCGCCAAGATCAACCTGATCCCGTTCAACGAATGGCCCGGCGCGCCCTATGAACGGTCGTCAGGCAACCGCATCCACGCCTTCGCCGACATCATCTACAAGGCCGGCTATGCCTCGCCGATCCGCACGCCGCGCGGCGAGGATATCATGGCCGCCTGCGGCCAGCTGAAATCCGAAACCGAGCGGTCGCGCAAAGCGCGGAAACCCACCTCTGGCTCTGCGCCTAGCGTCGTCGCATCGCCGGAACGCTAAGCGCCAGATACCGCGTCTCGTCCCGCAGCATCAGTCCCTTTTCGACAAAGGCATCCAGCGCCCAGGTCAGTTCCTCAACCGGCCAGTCCAGACCAAGGGCCGCGGCCACATTTGCCGCGCTGACAGGGCGATCTGAGCACGCCAGATAGATATCCGCAAGCGGAGGTTCAAACAGCCAGCTTGATCGTGCGTCTGGATCACGCGCGTCCTCTATAGACAGAACGTCGCGGGATCGCAGGTGGATCAGCGTCGGGCGCGGCTTGTCTTCCGTCTTCCACGATGTCAGCCAGGCCTTGATTTGCTCGTCGGTGTCATCGTGTTTGCCATCGCCCAGCGTACGTTCAAGAGCGTAGTCGAAGAAATAGGCAACCTTCTCTACGTCTGTGCCATCGGGATAAACATAGCGATAAGATGGTTCCGCCTCTATCGGGCGCGAAACCGGAAACCGCTCGCGCTGCGTGTATATTGGGCTGAACCGTTCCATCCAGATGCGGGTCACTCCAACCGGTGGTTGCAAATGAGGAATCTTACGTAGAATTGCAAGCTCATCAGCGTACATCTCCTCGGTCTCTCCGGGGAAGCCCCACAACAGGTTCCAGTTCACGTTGATCCCGTAGTAAAGGCACCAGCGTAGCATGTTCACGTTCTGTGCCGCTGTTACCCCCTTTTGCATAAGCCGGAGCACGGGGGTCGACAATGACTCGATCCCCGGTTGAACTTCGAATAGCCCGCCAGCGGACATTGCCGCGATTTGCGACCGGCTCAGGTTCGACTTGACCTCAAAAAAGAACTGATGGTGAAGTTCGTCGTCGACTTGCGTGCGAAACAATCCGTCCAGTAGGTCCATATCCATTATGTTATCGACCGCCTGGAAATCAAATGACTTGTGACGCCGGGCAAGTTCATTCACTTCCGCCTCGACCCGTTCGGGCGATTTCGACCGGAACGACATGGTCCGACCGTTGAGGCCGCAAAAAGTGCAATGCTGTTTGGCGCCCCACCAACACCCTCGGGACCCTTCAAACGGTACCAGAACCCTGCGCCGACCTTTACCGGTCAAGAGGCCCAGATCTTCTGCCCGGTCGAAAAAGTCGAAATAGTCGGGAACGGGCGAACTGTCGAATTCATCAAAAGGCGGCGATGGCGTTGTTGTAATGACCTGCCCCGCGCTTCGGTGGATCACGCCCGGCACGGTCGCCGGGTCGCGTTTGTCGGCAACGGCCCGCAAAAAACCGGGAAATGCGGCATCGGCCTCGCCGGACACGGCGTAGTCAATATCCGGAATGCTGCGCAGCATTTCTTCGCCCATGTCGCCTTCGAAGTTCGCTCCCCCGAAAAGATTGATCGTATCCGGGTATGCGGCCTTGAGCCTTCGCGCCATCGCAATCGACGCGGCATTCTGCTGAAACGTGCTGGTGAAGCCGAACACATCGAACTCTTCCCAGCAATATCGTTCGACCAGTTGATCAAGATAGTCCGGCAGCGTCTGATTTCTCAGGCGCAGCAGATCGGCCAGGGTTGCTTCGGCCTTCTCCAGCAGCAGGTCTACTTCCGGTTTGAACCTCTCGGCAAACATGGCTTCTGGATCAGGATCCCTGTCCTTGCCGAATGCTGCTCGACCGAACATCCAGTCGCCAAGCATACGTCCTCGGTACTCGGTCAGCACTTCGTACAGCGGAACACCAAGTTCCGATACGAAATCAAGGTTGAGATGAAAGGCCTCGACATCGAAACCGTGCTGCTCGCCGATAGCCTTTAACAATCCGATCTGGATCGAGGGTCGACGAAGTGTGGCAAAAGGCATCGAGATCAGCGCAGTAACAGGACCACCGGGCTGTGGACTGGGCGCGCTTGGAAACAACGTCACCACGTGTGGCGACGCCGAGCTTTGTTTGTCGAGCATTTGAACCTCCTGTACCCCTCCGGGGTGTCTTCTACGTCACCGTCGGTTCAAATCGGGGTCGAGACGGAAATGCCGACGCCGGGCCCGCCGCCGCTGACACTGACACCGACGCCAACCGAGACACGTTCGACGGTATCGCCCGGAAGACTTGCAAGCTTTCCGACATGAAATGCGTCTTCGAAGGCTTGTGCCAGCGACGGGATTCGGTCGGATTTGCCAAGGTCTATCTTTACGTTCGCAACGGCACGTTTCCCCAGCTTATCCTTGATGGCCTGGGTCCCTAGGCCAAATATTCCGGTCAACAAGGCGCGCTCCTCGCGACTGAGCGTCCGGCCCATACGCGAAAGGCTTTTGTTCATGCTTTCCAGTTGTTCAGTGTTCAGCGTCAAGTCGCCAGCCATGACAATACCTTTCTGGATTCAATAGATAAGTTTGATCGCGGCTAAATCTCGTGCCGCTAAAATCTACTACACCAGAACGCGAGTTGGATCAAGCGTCGCGAAGTTCGACAAGAGCTAGAGGTCAGTTTCTGCCGCTTCTGCATAGCCGCCTGGCGCGACCTTCCAGGTATCAGTCACTGTCCCAGCCGTCGATCACGTCGACGGCTTCCTGCGCCGTCTCGACAAAGCGGAACAGTTTCAGATCATCCGCGCCGATGGTCCCGGCGTCTGCCAGCGCCTCCCAATTGACGATCTTGCGCCAGAATTCCTCGCCGAACAGCAGCACCGGCACCCGCTCCATCCGCCCGGTCTGGATCAGCGTCAGCGTCTCGAACAGTTCGTCCAGCGTGCCGAACCCGCCCGGAAAAGTCGCGATCGCCCTGGCGCGCATCAGGAAATGCATCTTGCGGATGCCGAAATAGTGGAAATTGAAGCACAGCTCGGGCGTGACATAGGCGTTGGGCGCCTGTTCGTGCGGCAGCACGATGTTCAGCCCGATCGACACGCCGCCCGCATCCGCCGCGCCGCGATTGCCCGCCTCCATCACGCCCGGCCCGCCGCCGGTGACGATGACGTCCGTCGCGCCCGCCGCTGGCAACACAGCGTTCGGTCAGGATGCGGGCAAGGCGCCGGGCCTCGTCGTAATAGCGCGACAGGTCGGCCAGCGTTTCGGTTCGGGCGCGCTCCCGATTGGCCGGCTCCGGAATACGCGCGCCGCCGAACAGCACCACGGTCGATTCGATCCCGGCCTCAGACATCAGCAGTTCGGGCTTCAGCAGTTCCAGTTGCAACCGCACGGGCCGCAGATCGTCGCGGCAGAGGAAGTCGTGATCGTTGAACGCCAGGCGATAGGCCGCGGCCCGGGTCTGCGGGGTATCGGGCGTCTCGCGCGCCGTCTCGATATCCTGATGCGCATCCGGGAATGGCCGCCTGCGTTCCTGCTTCATCCTGTCACTCCGTCGTCGCCTGCATTGCACCGCATATCCCGACGGCTTATAGGCTCGGCCCTGACGAGACCAGCCAGGAAAGCGGACCGCCAATGTCGAATGCCCAGCTAGAGCAAGCCATCGAAGCCGCATGGGAGAGCCGCGACCAGATCACGCCCACGACCGGCGGCGAAACCCGCGACGCGATCGAGGCCACGCTGGACGCGCTGGACAGCGGCAAGTTGCGCGTGGCCGAGCGGCAGGAGAACGGCGACTGGCACGTCAACCAGTGGGCCAAGAAGGCGGTGCTGCTGGGCTTTCGCATCAAGGACATGGAAATCCAGCCGGGCGGGCCGCAGGGCGGCGGCTGGTGGGACAAGGTCGACAGCAAGTTCAAGGGCTGGGGCGACACCCAATGGCGCGAGGCGGGGTTCCGCGCGGTGCCGCACTGTATCGTCCGAAAGTCGGCCTATATTGCCGCCAGGCGTCGTACTGATGCCGTCGTTCGTCAACCTCGGCGCCTATGTGGACAGCGGCACCATGGTCGACACCTGGGCGACGGTCGGAAGCTGCGCCCAGATCGGCAAGAACGTGCATCTCTCGGGCGGCGTCGGCATCGGCGGGGTGCTGGAACCGATGCAGGCGGGTCCGACGATCATCGAGGACAACTGCTTCATCGGCGCCCGCTCCGAGGTGGTCGAGGGGTGCATCGTCCGCCAAGGGTCGGTGCTGGGCATGGGGGTCTATATCGGCCAGTCGACCAAGATCGTCGACCGCGAGACCGGCAAGGTAACCTATGGCGAGGTGCCGCCCTATTCGGTGGTTGTCTCCGGCTCGATGCCGTCCTCGAACAACATCAACCTCTATTGTGCGGTGATCGTGAAGCGGGTGGACGAGCGGACCCGCTCGAAGACCGGCATCAACGACCTGCTGCGCGATTGATCCTCGGGGCGGGTTGCAGCCCTCTCTACGAAGGACCGAAATGGCCAAGGACAAATCAGCATCGCGTCAGCAGGTCTTCACCCTGCTGGTCGAGGTCGGGCGCAAGGCTGGTGACGGTCTGCCCAAGGGCGCGACCGGGGCGGCGCTGATGTGCTATGCCAGCGGCATCGACGAGGCCGAGGCGGTGCGCGAGACGGTGGCGATCCTGAAACAGGCCGACATGGCGCCGCTGGATGTCACCGGCTATGGCACGCTGGACGAGCGGCTGGCAGAGGGCCACGACATCGACGACGACGAGCGCGCGCTGATGGCGCAGGCGCTGGACCGGAATGCGGTGATCGTGGCGCAGGTCACGCCGTTCTATGACAAGGAAACGCCCGCCGCCTGACGCGGAACCCGGTGGTCAGGCGCAGATCGCCGACACCAGGACGACTGCCTCGTAGGACTTGAGCTGCGGGCTGGCGATTTCGCGGTGCCGCGGCAGGATATGCGCCGGTATCTGCGCAAGACCCGTTGCGGCCAGTTGTCTCGGATGCTTTGCGGGATTTCCGACATAAAGCGCTTCCACCCAGGCCCCGCTGGCGGAAATGCAGACGTGGCTGTCCAGAATGACTTGGACGTAGTCGACGGTCTGCCCGGTGCAGACATCGGTCGCCGACGAAATTCCGGCCAGGTGCCGCGCCTCCACCAAAACGGAATCCGACCCGAACAGGTACTCCGCATCCGCGCCTTCGATCAGCACCCGGTGATCCGGTGCGACCGTCAGGTCCCGGTCAAGCCCAAAGAACGGTGCATAGAGCCGGATCGGCGCAAAGCGTCCCGCGGCGGGCAGTTCCCGGCGCAGGACCCAGCGCACCGGCTGCAGGCCCCGCTCGGCGGTGACGACCAGGTCGCCGCGCGCAAGGTCACGGATGGCGCGGGGGCCGGCGGCGGTTTCGACGATGGTGCCACCGTGCAGACCGGGCGGCAGGCCGACGGCCTCGATGTGGTCGGAAACGGCGATCAGGCTGACGCCGGCATCGGTCCTGCAGTCGGCCTCGGGCCCGGTCAGCGCACCGATATCGTCCATCGGCCAAGGTTGCGGGTCGTCGAAAAACGCCTGATCGACATGACCGGTATCCAGGTTTTCGGCCGAAAGCAGCCCCTGCCGGGCCGGCCCGTTCCAACTGTAGGTCAGGCGCAGTCTTGCCTCGCGGTCGGGCTTGTCGATATGCAGCATGGCGCAGCAGACGGTATGGTTCTGGCGATGCTCGACGAACAGTTCGCCATCGTGCCGCAGCGTCATCCGGAAGGCGCGGTGCCAGCCCGACGTGCGGTCGAGGTCCACCAGGATCTGCGGCTTTTCCGACCCGGCGGTAAAGACCGCTTCAAGAACAAGGCTGCCGCTCGCCACCAGGGCTGCGCCGTCCAGGCCCAGGTGATCCGGCGTGCGCTGAACCCGGTGCCTGTCACTGATCACAAGCCAGCTCACGCCGGGTGTCCCCGGTAGGCCGGGCGCCGGGCGCGGTTATTCGTTGGTGCGGCGTAGGTTGATTGGCCGCCATCTGGTGTCGTGAACGTCAAATACGCACTCCTGCCTCTCCGGGGACAGGGCGCACGTGCGACACGCAAGGCGCTAGGGCCTCGTTTCGCGTGTCATCTGCTTGTCCGGGTCGTCTTTGCGGCCCTTGACCCCTGCCCCAAGTCTTGCATCGACTATTGCGCAACACACCGGCGGGGTGTCGAAAATTGTGGATAACTTCGCGGTTATGCCGGCAATTGTTTCGAATGCGCCACAGCCCGTCGCGGCACTGGTAGATTGCAGTTTGTACGGTCCGGCGCTATCGAAACACTACAGATGGGAGATCTTGATGAGCAGACCACTAGATCCGGTTGCCCTTACGGCGGAATTGGTCCGGTGCCCCTCGGTGACGCCGGTCGAGGGCGGCGCGCTTCAGCTTTTGATGGATCTGCTCTCGAAAGCCGGGTTTTCCTGCACCCGGGTGGATCGCGGCGGCGTCGCGAACCTATTCGCGCGGTGGGGCGACAGGGGCCATGCGCGGACATTCGGCTTCAACGGCCACACTGATGTGGTCCCGGTCGGGGACACTGCCGCTTGGACGACCGACCCTTTCGGTGGCGAAATCCGGGACGGCTGGCTTTGGGGCCGGGGCGCCACGGACATGAAATCGGGCGTCGCGGCCTTTGTCGCTGCCGCCGTCGGTTTCGTCACTGCAACGCCGCCGGATGGCGCGATCATCCTTGCGATCACCGGCGACGAGGAGGGCGACGCGACCGATGGCACGGTCGCCCTGCTCGACTGGATGGCGCAGACCGGCGAGGCGATGACCGTCTGCCTGGTCGGCGAACCGACCTGCCCAGAGGCCCTCGGCGACACCATCAAGATCGGGCGACGCGGCTCGATGACCGCGTACTTCACCGCGACCGGCGTGCAGGGCCATGCCGCCTATCCGCAACGCGCGAAAAATCCGGTCCCGGCGATGGCGCGGCTGGTCGACCGTCTTTCATCCCACAGGCTTGACGACGGCACCGAGCATTTCGACGCCTCGACACTGGCCGCCACCACCATCGACACCGGAAACCCCGCCAACAACGTGATCCCCGCCGTCTGCAAGGCGACTGTCAACATCCGGTTCAACGATGCGCACAGCTCTGCGGCGCTGACGGAATGGTTGCGGGCCGAGACGGACACGGTTGCGCGCGAAACCGGCGTGACCATCGCGATGACGACGAAGGTGTCCGGCGAAAGCTTCCTGACGCCGCCGGGCGACCTGTCGGACCTGGTGGCGGGGGTCGTTGAGGCCGAAACCGGCCTCACGCCGCAATTGTCGACATCGGGCGGCACCTCTGACGCGCGGTTTGTCAAAGATCACTGCCCGGTCATCGAGTTCGGGCTGGTGGGCAAGACGATGCACCAGATCGACGAACGGGTCGAGGTCGACCAGATCGCAGCGCTGAAGCGCATCTACCGGCGCGTTCTGGAGGCCTACTTTGCCGGGTGACAGGCGCTAGGCGGTGCGGCGTCGTCATCTCGTCCTGATGCTGAAAGAGCCGCGTCCCGGGCGCGTCAAGACGCGCCTCGGTCGCGATATCGGCATGGTTCCAGCCGCCTGGTGGTTCCGGCATCAGACTGCCCGCCTGATCCGCCGCCTCGACGATCCGCGCTGGCAGATGACCCTGGCAGTCTCGCCCGATGCGGAAGGCCTGCAAAGCCGCATCTGGCCCGGGCACCTGCCGCGCATGCCGCAGGGCACCGGCGACCTTGGCGACCGAATGGCGCGGATCCTGCGACTTGCACCGCCCGGTCCCGTGCTGGTGATCGGCGGCGACATTCCCGGCATCACCGCTTCCCACATCGAACGTGGCTTCCGCGCGCTGGGCGATCACGACGCGGTGTTCGGTCCGGCCATTGACGGCGGCTATTGGCTGGTCGGGCTCAAGCGGACCCTGCCGCCCTCCGCCGGCCTGCTTCAGGGCGTCCGCTGGTCGACGCGCCACGCTCTTGCCGACAGCATGGCCAGCCTGCCCGACATGCGCATCGCACTTGTCGACACCCTGCGCGACGTCGACACCGCCGCCGACCTGGCCGCATTCAATTCCCGATGACCTTCCTCCGCCGCCATGATAGGCCCGCTGCATGAGCAAGCTTCCCACCAAAAACGAAATTCTCGACTGGATTTCCGCCCACCCGACGCAGGGCGCCAAGCGCGATATCGCCAAGGCGTTCGGCATCAAGGGTGCGGCCCGCATCGACCTCAAGCGCATGTTGAAAGAGCTGGAGTCCGAGGGTCACCTGCAAAGGCGCAAGCGCAGCTACCGCGAGCCCGACAAGCTGCCGCCCGTTTCGGTCTTGCAGGTCCAGGCACCCGGACGGGCAGGGCGATCTGTTCGCCCGCCCGCTGGAATGGCAGGGCGAAGGGCCGGAGCCGCGCGTGCTGGTCATGCCGCGCGCATCCGACCCTGCACTGGGCGAGGGCGACCGCATCCTGGCACGGCTGACCGAGGTCAAGGCCGACGACCATGTCTACGAGGCACGGCTGATCCGCAAGATCGGCTCCAACCCCCGCAAGATGCTGGGCATCTTCCGCCAAGCCAGCGAAGGCGGTCGCGTGCTGCCCATCGACAAGGGATCCGACAAGGAGTGGCGCGTCGCCGAGGGCGCCACCCACGGCGCGCAGGACGGTGAACTGGTCGAGGCCGAACAGGCCGGGCCGAAGAACCGCCTGGGCCTGCCCTCCGCCCGCATCGTCGCCCGCCTTGGTGATCCTTCGGCGCCGCGCGCCGTCTCGCTGATCGCGATCCACCAGCACGGTATCCCCGACGAATTCCCCGACGAGGTCATCGCCGAGGCGGACGCGGCGAAGCCCGTCGATCTGGGCAAGCGCGAAGACCTGCGCGACCTGCCGCTGATCACCATCGACCCGTCGGACGCCCGCGACCACGATGATGCCGTCTGGGCGCGGCCCGACGACAACCCGAAGAACGAGGGCGGCCACATCGTCTGGGTCGCCATCGCCGATGTCGCCGCCTACGTCACCCCTGGCTCTGCCCTTGACCGAGAGGCGCGCAAGCGCGGCAATTCGACCTATTTCCCCGACCGCGTGGTGCCGATGCTGCCCGACCGGCTGTCGGGCGACCTGTGCAGCCTGCACGAAGGCGTGCCGCGCCCCTGCGTCGCCGTCGAGATGACGCTGGACGCGCATGGCAACAAGCTGCGCCACCGCTTTACCCGTGGCTACATGAAATCCGCCGCCTCGCTGAATTACGAAGAGGTCCAGACCGCCCGCGACGGCCACCCGAACGAAAAATGCGCGCCCCTGATGGATGACGTGATCGCATCCGCTTTACGCCGCCTACGAGGCCGCCACGAAAGCCCGCACCAGCCGCCAGCCGCTGGACCTCGACCTGCCGGAACGCAAGATCGTGCTGGACGACGACGGCAACGTCACTTCGGTCGCCATCCGCGACCGGCTCGACGCGCACCGGCTGATCGAGGAGTTCATGATCCTCGCCAACGTCGCCGCCGCCGAAGAGCTTTTCGCCCGCAAACGCCCGCTGCTGTACCGCGTCCACGAAGAACCCAGCCCCGAGAAACTGGAGGCTCTGCGCGAGGTGGCGCAGGCGTCAGGCTTCGTGCTGGCCAAGGGTCAGGTCCTGCAAACCCGGCACCTCAACCAACTTCTCGCCCAGGCCGAGGGCACCGAATTCGACCAACTGGTGAACATGTCCACCCTGCGCTCGATGCAGCAGGCCTATTACTCGCCCGAGAATCTGGGCCATTTCGGCCTGGCTCTGCGCAGCTACGCGCATTTCACCTCGCCGATCCGGCGCTATTCCGACCTGATCGTGCACCGTGCGCTGATCACCGGGCACGACTGGGGCAGGGACGGCCTGTCGCCGGAAGACATCGACCGGCTGGAGGACACCGCCAAGCACATTTCGGAAACCGAGCGCCGCTCGATGACCGCCGAACGCGACACCAACGATCGCTATCTTGCCGCCTATCTCAAGGATCGGGTCGGCAGCGAGTTTGCCGGTCGTATCAGCGGCATCCAGCGTTTCGGCGCTTTCATCACGCTCGATCAGACCGGCGCCGACGGGCTGATCCCGATCCGCAGCATCGGGCGCGAGTTCTTCCATTACGACGGCGAGGCGCAGACGCTGACCGGCGCGGATACCGGCATGGAACTGCGCATCGGCCAGCAGGTGACCGTTCGGCTGGCCGAGGCGGTGCCGGTCACCGGCGGCCTGATGCTGGAACTGATCGAGGTTGGCGGCCAGGCGGTACCGCAGGGGCCGCGCGGCAAAAGCGAGGGCGGCGGGCCTTACCGGCGCAAGGCGGTGAAGGCGAAACGGAAGGCAGGCAAGACCGCGCGCAAGGTCGAACGCAAACGAAGGTAGTGTCTGGATTGCTTCCGAACTGGAAACAGTTTCTTTAAGGTACGGTGTCAATGGTCCGGGATGACATGGATGCGGCTTCTGGTTTCGGCTTTTCTGATGCTCTGGTCCGGCGTGCTTGCCGGCCTTGCACAACCTGCCGTCGAAATGTCGATCCGCCCTTTGGTGCGGCCCGCGGTCCTGCCGGTGGCTGAGCTGCGCCCCGAGATATCGGTACCGCCGGGTTTCGACCGCTGGATCGCCGGGTTTCGCAAGCGGGCATTGGCGCAGGGCATTCGGGCCGACGTGTTCGACCGGTCCTTCGCCGGCGTCGACTACCAGCCGGACGTCATCGTGAAAGACCGTAACCAGTCCGAATTCACCAAGCAGATATGGGACTATCTCGACAGCGCCGTCTCGGACACTCGGGTCACCAACGGCATGGCGGCGCTGCAGACCCACGCCGCGCTGCTGACCCGGATCGAGGCGAAATACGGTGTCGAGAAGGAAATCGTCGCCGCGGTCTGGGGCCTGGAAAGCGCCTATGGCACGCGTCGCGGCGACATCCCGACCATCGCGGCGCTGGCGACGCTGGCCTTCGACGGCCGCCGCGGCAGGTTCTTCGAAGAGCAGCTGGTCGCGGCGCTGAAGATCCTCCAGTCCGGCGACACCACGCCCGACAGGATGACCGGAAGCTGGGCCGGAGCCATGGGTCACACCCAGTTCATCCCGACCTCATACCTGGCCTATGCCCAGGATTTCACCGGCGACGGCCGCCGCGACATCTGGTCCGAGGACCCCGCCGACGCCCTGGCCTCGACCGCCGCCTACCTGGCGCGCTTCGGCTGGACGCAAGGCCAGCCATGGGGGGTCGAGGTCGTGCTGCCCGCCGGATTCGACTACCGGCAGTCGGGCAAGAGCGTCAAGAAGCCGGTTGCCGACTGGAACACGCTGGGCGTCCGTGACGCCGCCGGGGGAAAGCTGACCGATCACGGGCGGGCCGCGATCCTGCTGCCTGCCGGGGCGCAGGGCGCCGCCTTCCTGATCTTCGACAATTTCCGCACCATCGCCCGCTACAATGCCGCCGACGCCTATGTCATCGCGGTCGGTCACCTGGCCGACCGCCTGCGTGGCGGACCTCCGGTCAAGGCCGACTGGCCCAGGGGCGACCGGGCCTTGAGCTTCGATGAACGGGTCGAGATGCAGCAAAGGCTGACCCGCGCCGGGTTCAGCACCCGGGGGGCCGATGGCATCATCGGCCCCAACAGCATTGCGGCGCTGCGGGCCTACCAGAGTTCGCTGGGGCTGGTGCCGGATGGCTATGCCTCGCTGGCGCTTCTGGAACGGCTGCGGTAGCGGTTTGCCCACCGGCCTACGGCTGAAAAACCGGCCGTGGCCCCGGTGCCGGGAGGCGCATTTCCGGCCAGCGGCAAGAAACCGACAAGGTCGCGTCCCGGCCCCAAAACTCCACCATGGTCGAATTTTTCAAGCGATGCGGCGTACTTGCCGCCCACCCGTTGACAAGCCGTGTCGGAATATAGCTTGATCGCGGCCATGCCGCTGTGGGTGAAGCGATATGTCCGGGGGGTCGAGGCGGTCAATCACCGCGTCGGGCGCTTCACCATGTACCTGATCTTCGTAATGATCGGCATCCTGATGTGGTCGTCGATCTCGAAAGTGTTCTTCCTGCCGTCGCTGTGGACGCTGGAAACCGCCCAGTTCACCATGGTCGCCTATTACATCCTCGGCGGGGCCTATTCGATCCAGCTTGGATCGAACGTGCGGATGGACCTGGTCTATGGCGGCTGGACGCCAAAGACCAAGGCGGCGGTCGACGCGATCTCGATCTTCTTTCTGATCTTTTTCCTGGTCGTGCTGTTCCGGGGCGCGGTCGGATCCACTGCCTATTCGCTGGGTCACTACCAGGCGGAACCATTCACCTTCTTCAAGGACCTCGGCCTTGCCTTCGTCACCGGCGGCCCTGACGCCGCGTCCGAGGTCATCGGCCGCATGGAACGCTCATCGACCGCGTGGCGGCCTTTGATCTGGCCGATCAAGTCGATCATGTGCGTCGGCATCTTCCTGATGCTGCTGCAGGCCACGGCCGAGTTCCTGCGCGACATCGCCCGCCTGCGCGGCGAGGACATCTGAATGTCCTACGAGATGATCGCCGTCCTGATGTTCGTCTCGATGATGGCGATGCTGATCACCGGCCAGCGCGTGTTCGGTGCCATCGGCGCGGTGGCGGCGGGCGGCGCGGTGTTCCTTTACGGCACCGGCGGCGTCGACATCCCATTTTCGGCGGCGATGAAGCTGATGAAATGGTATCCGCTGCTGACCCTGCCGATGTTCATCTTCATGGGCTACGTGCTGTCGGAAAGCAAAATCGCCGACGATCTCTACAAGATGTTCCACGTCTGGATGGGGCCGCTCAACGGCGGACTGGCGATCGGCACCATCGGCCTGATGGTGCTGATCTCGGCAATGAACGGACTATCGGTCGCGGGCATGGCCATCGGCGCCACCATCGCCCTGCCGGAACTGCTGAAACGCGGCTACGACAAGCGCATGGTCACCGGCGTGATCCAGGCCGGGTCGTCGCTTGGCATCCTGGTTCCGCCCTCGGTCGTGCTCGTTCTATACGCGATGATCGCGCGGCAACCGGTCGGCCAGCTCTGGCTCGCCGGCGTGCTGCCCGGCCTGATGATGGCGGCGCATGTTCGTCGTCTACGTCGGTGATCCGCTGCCGCCTGCAGCCGCACCTCGGCCCGGCCCTGCCGCCCGAGGAACGCAACGTGCCGCTGCGCGAGAAGCTGCGCCTGCTGCGCGCCGGGCTGCTGCCGTTGGTCATCTTCGTCGCGATGATGATCCCGTTCATCAACGGCTGGACCAGTCCTCGTCGAAAGCTCGGCCATCGGCGCGATGACCGCCTTCGCCGCCGCCGTCGTCAAACGCCGCATGACCCGCGAGGTGTTCGAGAACTCGGTCCGCAACGACGCTGGCCATCTCCTGCATGTTCATGTGGATCATCCTGGCGGCGCTGGGCTTCGGCGCGGTCTTCGACGGGCTCGGCGCGGCCCGCGCCATCGAGGACCTCTTCGTCGACCAGATGCACCTGAACCCCTGGGTCATCCTGATCCTGATGCAGCTCAGCTTCCTCCTGATGGGCACGTTCCTCGACGACACCGCGATGCTGGTCATCGTCGCGCCGCTCTACGTGCCGCTGGTCGGCGCTGCTCGGCTTCGATCTGATCTGGTACGGCGTGCTCTACACGATCACCACCCAGATCGCCTACATGACGCCGCCCTTCGGCTATAACCTGTTCCTGATGCGGGCGATGGCCCCGCCCGAGATCACCCTTGGCGATATCTACCGCTCGATCATCCCCTTCGTCGGCGTGATGATCCTTGCATTGGCGACCGTGATGACGTTCCCTGACATCGCATTATGGCTGCCGAATTACGTTTACGGAAAATAAGCCGCGAAAAACGCGGCGTATTGAGGCTGCTTGAGCCAACAGAGAGGACCGAACCATGACAACACAGACGCAAGTTCCTGACCACTGCCGCCGTCGGCGGCACTGCCGCCCTGGCCGCCCCCGCCGTCCACGGGCAAAGCCCGATCAAATGGCGCATGCAGACCTACGCGGGCCCGGCGCTGGCCGAGCACGTCATCAAGCCCGCCATCGACAGCTTCAACAAGATCGCGCAGGGCCAGATGGAGATCGAGCTGTTCTTCGCCGACCAGCTTGTCCCCACCGGCGAACTGTTCCGGCCATGCAGCGCGGCACCATCGACGCGGTGCAGTCCGACGATGACTCGATGGCCTCGCCCACCGAGGTCACCGTCTTCGGCGGCTACTTCCCCTTCGCCTCGCGCTACTCGCTCGATGTGCCGGTGCTGTTCAACCAGTACGGGCTGAACGAGATCTGGGACGCTGAATACTCCGCCGTCGGCGTCAAGCACATCTCGGCGGGTGCCTGGGATCCCTGCCATTTCGCCACGAAAGACCCGATCAATTCCCTTGCCGACCTGCAGGGCAAGCGCGTCTTCACCTTCCCGACGGCGGGGCGCTTCCTGACCCAGTTCGGCGTGGTGCCGGTCACCCTGCCGTGGGAGGATATCGAGGTCGCCGTGCAGACCGGCGAGTTGGACGGCATCGCCTGGTCCGGCATCACCGAGGACTACACCGTCGGCTGGGCAGATGTGACCAACTACTTCCTGACCAACAATATCTCGGGCGCCTGGGCCGGATCGTTCTTTGCCAACATGGACCGCTGGAACGAACTGCCGCCGAATCTGCAGGAACTGCTGCGCATCACCATGGACAGCAGCCACTACTACCGCCAGTGGTGGTACTGGGGCGGCGAGGCGAGCCTGCGGGTGCATGGGCCGAAGATGGAACTGACCACGATCCCGGACGCCGAATGGGCCACGGTCGAGGCGGCAGCCAAGGTGTTCTGGGACGAAATCGCCGCAGAATCCGAGGTCAAGGCCAAGGTTGTCGCGATCATCAAGCAGTACAACGCCGACATGGAAAAAGCCGGGCGGCCCTACCGCTACAGCTGATCCAGAACACGCCCGTCCCGGGCCTGACCCGGCGCCTCTGTGCCGGACCGGCCAAGAGGTCCCGGATCAAGTCCGGGACGGGTCTTTCCCGTCACGACCGTTTCGAAAGCCCCTGCCATGCCTGGATTGCTAAGCCTCAAAGACCTGACTGCCGCCGCCAAGGCCGGCGATATCGACACCGTCATCATGGCCCAGATCGACATGCAGGGCCGCCTGATGGGCAAACGCTTTCACGTCCAGCATTTCCTCGACTCCGCCCACAAGGAAACCCATTCCTGCAACTACCTGCTGACCATCGACATGGAAATGGAGCCGGTCGTGGGCTACAAATCCGCCAGTTGGGCGCAGGGCTACGGCGACTACACGATGAAGCCCGACCTCGCCACGTTGCGCCGCATCCCCTGGCAGGAGGGCGCCGCGCTGGTCCTCTGCGACACCCAGGACCACCACGGCCACGACATCGCGCAAGCCCCGCGCGCGATCCTCAAGGCGCAACTGAAGCGCCTGAACGACGCAGGCATGTCCGCCATGATGGCCTCGGAACTGGAATTCTACCTGTTCAAGGACAGCTACGCCGAGGCGCATGACTACGGCTACCGCGACCTGACCCCGGTCAGCCCCTACAACGAGGATTACCACATCTTCCAGACCGCCAAGGAAGAGGTCGTGATGCGCGCCATCCGCAACCAGCTTTACGACGCAGGCGTGCCGGTCGAATG
Organism: uncultured Alphaproteobacteria bacterium; assembly: GCA_963768205.1. GTDB lineage: Bacteria > Pseudomonadota > Alphaproteobacteria > Rhodobacterales > Rhodobacteraceae > JAHELH01. The sequence continues at coordinate 280,035 of CAVYHB010000002.1, forward strand.
CACCAAGGGCGAGGCTTGGGCCGGGCAGGAAGAGATCAACATCCGCTACTCGGACGCATTGACCGCGGCCGACAACCACACCATCGCCAAGGCCGCCACCAAGGAAATCGCCTTCGCCAACGGCCAGTCCGCCACCTTCATGGCCAAGTACGATTTCGCGGCGGCCGGGTCCTCCAGCCACATCCACCAGTCGCTCTGGTCCGCCGACGGGAAGAAGCCCCTGTTTCTCGACCCCAAGGCCGAGCACGGCATGTCCGCAACCATGCGGCACTACATGGCGGGCCTGTTGACTTATGCCTCCGACGTCACCGCGTTTCTCGCCCCCAACATCAACAGCTACAAACGCTTTCAGGCGGGCACCTTCGCGCCCACCAAGGCGATCTGGTCGCGCGACAACCGCACCGCCGGCTACCGCATGGTCGGCGAGGGCACCAAGGCCATCCGCATCGAGAACCGCGTCGGCGGCGCCGACCTCAATCCCTACCTCGCCTTCGCCGCCCAGATCGCGGCGGGCCTCGCGGGCATCGAGCAGAAGCTGGAGCTGGAACCTGAATTCAGCGGCGACGCCTATGTGGCCAAACGCGTGCGCGAAATTCCCAAGACCTTGCGCGACGCGGCCAGCGCGCTCAAGAAATCCCGGATGCTGCGCGACGCCCTCGGCGACGATGTCGTCGACCACTACGTTCACGCCGCCGAGTGGGAACAGCAGGAATACGACAGCAAGGTCACCGACTGGGAGATCGCCCGCGGATTCGAGAGAAGCTGACGGCGATGTCCTTTCGCGACGATATGGAGGCCATGATGTCCGGCTATCTCGCGGCCTACAAATCGCGCGATGCCGCCAAATGCGCGGGCCTCTACGCCGAGGGGGCGACGATCTATTCGCCCTTCGGTCCGCCGGTCACTGGACGCGATGCGATCGCGGCGGCACATGAGACCTGGTTCGATCTTGGCGAAAAGAACAAACGCATTGACATCATAGATTGCGCGGCCACCGGGTTCGTGGGCTATTGCCTGCTCGGCTATTCCTCCGATATCCCGGCGCCGGACGGAACGGTAAGCCACGAGGCCGGAACCAACCTCTGCGCGATGGTGCGCCATGCCGGGGAATGGCAGATCAGGTATTCCAGCATGAACGACGCGAACGCGGAATGATGAAAGGGCGACCAGCATGAGCAACACCCTGAAATGCGTCTCGCCCATCGACGGCTCGACCTTCGCGACCCGCCCGGCCGCCAGCATCGAAGCGGTCAGCGACGCCATCATCCGCGCCCGCGCCGCACAGGCCGACTGGGCCGCGCGCGCCCTTTCGGACCGCATCGACCTGGTGCGCGCCGGTGTCGCCGCGCTGGGCGACATGGCCGACGACACGGCGCTTGAAATCGCGCACATGATGGGCCGGCCGATCCGCTACGGCGGCGAATTCGGCGGCGTCAACGAACGCGCCAACTACATGGCCGACATTGCCGAGGACGCCCTGGCCCCGCTGGTCGTCGAGAACAGCGACACCTTCGAACGCCGCATACACCGTGAACCGCACGGCCTTGTCCTGGTCATCGCGCCCTGGAATTATCCCTATCTGACCGCCATCAACACCGTCGCTCCGGCGCTGATCGCGGGCAACACGGTGATGCTGAAGGCCGCCACCCAGACCCTGCTGGCCGGCGAACGCTTGGTCCGCGCCTTCACCGCTGCCGGCATCCCCGAGGACGTGTTCCAGAACATCTTTCTGGATCATGCCACCACCGAGAACCTGATCGAATCCCGCGCCTTCGACTACGTCAACTTCACCGGCTCCGTTGCCGCAGGCCGCAAGATCGAAATGGCCGCAGCGGGCACCTTCACGCCGCTCGGCCTGGAACTCGGCGGCAAGGATCCCGGCTTACGTCATGGACGACGCCGATCTCGATGTGGCCGTCGCGACCCTGATCGACGGCGCCATGTTCAACTCCGGCCAATGCTGCTGCGGCATCGAACGTATCTATGTGCACGAAACCCTCTACGACACCTTCGTCGAAAAGGCCGTGGCCCTCACCAAAACCTACAAGCTCGGCAACCCGCTCGACCCTGAAACCACCCTTGGCCCGATGGCCAACACCCGCTTCGCCGAAGCGGTGCGCGAACAGATCGACCAGGCGGTCGATGCCGGCGCCACCGCACATATCCCAGTCTCCGACAACGACGACGGCGGCTGCTACCTCACGCCGCAAATCCTGACCGGGGTGGATCATTCCATGGCCGTCATGACCGAGGAATCCTTCGGCCCGGTCGTCGGCATCATGCCGGTGGCAGACGATGCCGAGGCCATCCTGCTGATGAACGACAGCCCCTATGGCCTGACCGCATCGCTCTGGACGAAGGACGCCGTCCGTGCGGCGCGGATCGGCGCGCAGATTGAAACCGGCACCGTCTTCATGAACCGCTGCGACTATCTCGATCCGGCCTTGTGCTGGACCGGCTGCAAGGATACCGGGCGCGGCGGGGCGCTGTCGGTGATCGGCTATCACAATCTGACGCGCCCAAAATCCTATCACCTCAAGAAGGCCTGACCCATGCCGCCTACCGCCAACTGGTCCTATCCCACCGCCATTCGCTTCGGTGCCGGGCGCATCAAGGAAATCGGCGAGGCCTGCGCCGCCGCGGGCATCCGCAAGCCGCTGCTGGTCACCGACCGCGGCCTCGCCCCGCTGCCGATCACGCACGCCACGCTCGACCTGATGGAACAGGCCGGCCTGGGCCGCGCGATCTTTGCTGAGGTCGATCCGAATCCGACAGAGATCAACATGCAGGCAGGTATCAACACCTACAAGGACGGCGGCCACGACGGCGTCATCGCTTTCGGCGGCGGCTCGGGCCTCGATCTGGGCAAGATGGTCGCCTTCATGCAGGGGCAATCCCGCCCGGTCTGGGACTTCGAGGATATCGGCGACTGGTGGACCCGCGCCGACGCCGAGGCCATCGCGCCCATCGTCGCCGTGCCGACCACCGCCGGCACCGGGTCGGAAGTGGGCCGCGCCAGCGTCATCACCAACTCCGAAACCCACGTCAAGAAGATCATCTTCCACCCGCACGTTCTGCCCACGGTCGTGATCTCCGATCCCGAACTGACCGTCGGCATGCCGCCAGTGATCACCGCGGGCACCGGCATGGACGCCTTCGCCCATTGCCTCGAGGCCTACTCACGCCCGTTCTTCCACCCGATGAGCCAGGGCATCGCGCTGGAGGGCATGCGGCTGGTGAAAGAGAACCTGCCCCGCGCCTTCCACGACGGCACCGACATCGAGGCGCGCGCCCACATGATGGTCGGCGGCAGCGATGGGCGCGGTCGCCTTCCAGAAGGGACTGGGCGCGATCCACGCCGTCTCGCACCCGGTCGGCGCGATCTACAACACCCACCACGGCACGACGAACGCAGTGGTCATGCCGATGGTGCTGGACATGAACGCGCGACGCCATCGCCGACCGCTTCGACCGCGCCGCCGCATATCTCGGCATCAAGGGCGGGTTCCAGGGCTTCCGGGCTTTCGTCATGGACCTGCGCACCGAACTGAACATCCCGGCCAACCTGTCGGCCATGGGCGTCGGAACCGACAAGCTCGACGAAATGGTCGCCGAGGCGCTCAAAGACCCCAGCGCGGGCGGCAACCCGGTCAAGATGACGCCCGAGAACACTCGCGCGCTGTTCGAGGCATGTCTGGGCTGAAACGGGTACCCTGCATCCTGACCGGCGCCGACCAGCGTTTTTCCCGCAGCCTGGCGCAGCTTCTGCTTTCGGCGGAACGGCATGGTGTCCATCGGGAATATCGGTGGATCGTGTTCGACCTCGGCATCGCCGCCGGACCGCTCGCGCGGCTCAAAGCGCGCTTTCCCTGGTGCGACTGGCGTCGCGTGCCGTTCGAGGACCTCGCCCCGCATTACCGCCCCGAAACCCGCAGCTTTGCGTGGAAGCCCTGGGCGATCTGGCAGGTCATTCAGGGTGCCGACGCGCCGGTCCTATGGCTGGACAGTGCCACGGTCATCAAGGGCAGACTGGGCGAGATTTTCGACTGGGCCGGCGCCCATGGCGTCTATGCCGCCCGTGGCCAGACCGCCCTGCGCCAGCGCTGCGAGCCTGTCGTGATGATCGCCCTCGGGTTTCCGCCGGACCTGGCAGACACCCGCGAAATCGTCGCCAACCTGGTCTGCTTCGACCCCGGCAATGAAACCGCCCGCGAGGTCGCCCGCGCATGGGAATACCATTCCCGGCAACCCGACCTGCTGTTGCCTCCCGCCACCACGGTCGAGCGGCATATGAACGATCAGGCGGTGCTCAATTGCCTGCTGTTGCCCCTGCACGCCTCGGGCGATGTAGAACTGCCCGATGTCGACGCCGATATCAGCGCGGGAATCCCCTATAAAATGGTCTCTACCCGCAACAAGCTGCCGCCCTGGCTGCCGCTGTGGGCCGATCCACTGGCGCGGCTCTCATACTGGACCTACAAGGCGGTCGACCAGGCGCATTGGCGTCGCAAGTCCCGCAAGGCAAAATGATCAAGCCAAACGTCTGCGTCGCGATCTGCACCCACAACCGGCCCCGGCAGTTGCAGGCGCTGCTGGAAGGGTTGACCCGGCAGGAGTTTCCCGGCGCTTTCCCGGTGATCGTCATCGACAACGGCAGCCAGCCTGCGAACGACGTACTGAATCGCTACCGCGACCGGCTTGCGCTCACCCTGGAACGCATCCCCGATGCGGGCCTCGCCGCGGTGCGCAACCGGGCCATCGAACTGGTGCTTGAGGAGGGCTGCGACTTCCTTGCGTTCATCGACGACGACGAAGTGCCGGTCGCGGGCTGGCTTTTCGCGCTGATGCAGCGCCAGTCCGAAACAGATGCCGATCTCGTCTTCGGGCCGGTGCTTGCCACCTACCGCGAAACTCCACCCGGATGGGTGACCGCGGGCGGGTTTTTCGAACGCTGGGGCGACACGCCGGGCAGCGGCAACGCGCTGATCCGGCTGGCGGCCCTGCCAGCGGTCAAGGCCGGCTGGTTTCAGCCCGCCTTTGCCCTGACCGGCGGCGAGGATGCAGAGTTCTTCGACCGAATGATCGCCGAAGGGGCACGAAGCGCAATAGCGCGCGACGCCGTCGCCCACGAAGACACGCCGCCCGCGCGCACGACGGTGCGCTTCATCTGGCGGCGCGGCCTGCGCGACGGCGTGGTTGCCGCACGACGCATCGGATTGCGCAAGGTATCGACTGGCAAAAAGCTTTGGGCCGGTGCGGGGCTGATGATGGCCAAGCTTGGCCATGCGCTGAATCATGTGTTCTGGGCGATGTTCACGCCCTGGCGTGCGGTGAAGGCCATTGCCGACCTGGGCTTTGCCGTGGCCGTGCCGCTATATGCGATCGGTGTCCGATTCCAGTTCTACGGTGTAAAGCCGAAAGGCCGCTAAACCGTAGTGCAGCCTGTTGCTTGAATTCAGGCGCCCCGGACCTAATTCGGGGTCTCAACGCGGCGGTCCCGCGTCAAGCCCGGGACGGGTGAACCCGGATCCCGGTTAGCGCCTTAACAGAACTCATCCAGGAACTGCGGCAGCATCTTGCGCCAGGTGACCCAGTCGTGATCCCATTCCTCGCCCCAGGCATCGACCCGGTTCGGCACGCCCTTGCCGCCCAGAACGCCGGCCATCCGCCAGGTGTCGTCCACGTTTTCCCAACGGCCCGTGCCGGTGGCCAGCAGGACGAACCGACGGCGCAACATCTCCAGCTGTGGGCCTTCCAGCGCTGGCAGGAACAGCAGCGGCGCGGCGAAGTAGAAGTCCTTGGTCGCCTGGAACCCCATCAGCGTTTCCATGTCGTACGACCCCGACATCGCCACGGCGATCTTGAAGAGATCTGGATGGCGGCAGATCGTGGCGACCGCGTTGAAGGCCCCGATCGACGCCCCCGCCACAACGATTTCGGCATTGTCGTCGCGGCAATCGGTCCGGATCGCGGGCACCACCTCATGCGCTACGCAGGCGTCAAAGGCGTTCTGAAGCGCGATGCAATAGTCCACCGGCTTCTTGTCCGCCCAGGCGCGACCGGCAATCGAATCCATCGAGAACACCTTGATCCGCCCCGCCTCGATCAGCGGCATCAGCACGCCGATCACGTGCATCCGCTCGCATTCCTCGGCATCACCGCCTGCCGTCGGGAACAGCAGCACCGGCTGGCCCCAGTGGCCCCAGCGCGCGACGGTGATCTCCTGCTCGAGCCGGGGCGAATGCCAGCGCGTGACTTCCTTCATGCCGAACGGTCCACATCGCGCGCCTTCTGAATGCGCTGCCAGAACAGCTCGGTGAATTCCTCGTGCTCATGTTTCGGAAACAGCGCCGCCACCTTCTGCGCCACCGCGTCGCGGGCAATGGCCGAGCCGAAGAAGGCATCCGCCACGTCGTCGAGATGGCCGAGGTGCTTCTTGCAGAACCGCTGGAACTTGTCGGCTTCCAGGTCCTTGCGGGCGATCTTGGCGTATTCCGCCAACCGCTCGCGCGGCCCCAGATCCTTGCCGGCGATCTTCATGTAGGGGCCCCAGTCCAGGTTCGCCTTCATCGGCCGGTCGGTCGCCGCGCAGAACACCGACCAGCGAATGTTCGACTTGATCAGCCACGGGAAATGGAAATGCAGCGAGGTGACCTGGCTGTCCGGGCAGGCATTGGCGAAGTCGATGGGATACCAGGTGCCGTCCGACCGCAGCGCTTCGCAACTGTTGAAGTCCCAGCCGAAGAAGGCGTTGATCGTCAGCGTCATGTCCTCCAGCACCGAACGGTCCTCTTCGCTGAGGAAGTTGTGATCCATCATGTAGCGGTCATGCAGCGGCGCCGATGGGTTGTAGTTCACGCAGCGCGTCTGCGGCCCCAGACCGATGCAGCGCACGAAGTAATCGTAGGGCAGCACACCCTTTTGCAGGTTCATCACCTGGGTGCCGCTTTCCTCGTAGGCGGCGCGCAATTCGTCGGCATTGTCGATCTTGTTCACGCCGACCCAGGCCCCCCCATCATAAGGTTTCATGAACAGCGGATAGCCGATCTTGTCGCCGATCGCGCCCAGGTCGAACATCCGCGCGTACTTGCGCAACGTCGGCTCCAGATCGGCGGAGTTCTTGTAGGATTTCGGCGGCACCATCCAGGTTTCCGGCACCGGCAGGCCCAACCGCATCATCGCGGCATAGCTGGTCTGCTTTTCGTTCGACTGCAGCGACCAGGGGTTGTTGTAGACATAAAGGTCGTTCATCAGGATCGCTTTTTTGATCCACTCGCGGCTGGTGTGATACCAGTGGGTCAGCCGGTCGATCACCACGTCGTACTTGACCGGCTGTTGCAGGTTGAACGGTTCGATCGTCACCCGCTCGACCTCGAAGCGCTGCTTGTCGCCCTTCATCGGCACGGTCAGGTCAAGCTGCTCCATGATGTTCTCGTAGCAAATCGGCCAGCAGATATCGGCGCCCAGAGACAGGCCGATGCGTTTGGTCACGTCAGTCATGGTTCAGACTCCCAGTTTGTTCGGTCTGTTGAGGCACCACATTAGCCCGGCGCGGGTCTGGTCGCGCCAGTTCTGCCAGTGATGCGCGTCGCGGCCCTCGGTATACCGCGTGGCGACGCCGCTGCGGCGCAGGTAGGCGGCCATGCGGCGGTTTTGCGTGACAAGTCCCTCGAAGCGGCCACAGGACACGAAGGCGCGGCGCAAGTGTCGCTCGCTGATGCTCAGCGAGTCGATGAAGCCGTTGATCTGGGCAAACAGCGCCGACCGGGCTTCCAGCAGCTTGGCGTCGAAGATGAACGATCCCGATTTCAGGACGCTGCCGCCGAACACCCGTGGCGCGCGTGCCGCCACCGACAACGACGCGACAGCCCCCAGGCTGGCACCCATGATGACGCGGTTGCGCGGCCACGGGTCGATGTTGTAGCGCGTCTCGAAGGCGGGCAGCAGGTCCTGGACGACGAAATCGGTGTGGCGCGGATCGTCGACATATTCGACGTTGCGCTGCGGCGATTGGGTCAGCGCCGCGATCAGCGGCGGCAGGTCGCCGCGCGCGATCAGGTTGTCCAGGGTCGGGACCAGCGCGGCATGGTCGATGTAGTCCCAGCCATCGTGGATCACCACCAGCGGATAGGCCTGCGTTTCGTCATAGCCTTCGGGCAGATAGGCCGACAGCCGGCGCGGATCGCCGAACGCCGTCTCCTCCAGCACGAAATTCTCGACCTCGCCGCCCTGGACCATTGCGTCGGGTTCGGCCCATTCCGGCGGTACGTAGCCGTGCGTCATGCAGACAGAGTTTGCGCCGAACGGGTCGGTCGCAAGGTCGGGATTGCTGGGATCGTTGATCCAGTGACCGTGCCCGCGCCGCACCACATCGAACTTGTACTCGAACCGGGCCCGGTCCGGCACCTTCAACGTCAGGGTCCACAGGTCGCTTCCCGGAACCCGGGCAAGCGGAAAGCTGGACGGGTCGAGCGACATGAACAGCCGCAGCCAGACCGCATCGGCCTTGCCTTTCCAGACGAACCGCGCGCAGCCCGGCGCGATCACCGGCGTGCGCGGCGGTGCCAGCAACGCCGAGCCGTCGCCCGCCGCGTCTGCCGCAAATTCCACTGGTCGGACGCGCGGCGCATCTGCCGATGGGCTGACTTCCACCATCTTGTTCACTGGTTCGCTGACCGTTCTGTTGGCTGGCATGTCCATCGACTCTAGACGCAGGGAGGGCAGAGGAACAAGCCGCGCAACGCACCAATGCCGTCAGGTCAAAGGAAAACCGCGCCGTGGGCCATCCTGCATCAGGCGGCGACCCGTGACCGTCCGCCGACCAGGTTCAGCACCAGCATGGCAACCACGACACCCGCCCCGGCCAGGTTCACAAGGACCCCGGCCGGCCACAACGCGGCAGCACCGGCCACCAGCAGGATGGCGCGCACGACCCAGCCTGCGGGATATTCCATGCAACCCTGCAACGATGCCGCCAGCCCGTAGATGCCGATCAGGCCCAGGGCGAAGATCTGCAGCATCACCGGCCAGTTGCCCGACAGTAGCGGCGTGTAGGCGAAGAGCACCGGCACGATGTAGAGCCCCTTGGCCAGCTTCCAGCTGGCGAATCCCGTGGCCATTGGCGAGGCTTTCGCGATTGCGGCGGCGGTGAATGCGGCCAGCGCCACGGGGGGCGTCACGTTACTGTCCTGGCTAAGCCAGAAAATGATCATATGCGCCGACAACAGCGCCAGCATCGTCGCCTCCTGCGACACAGTCAGGTCGCGCAGCGGCTGCGCCACCTCCAGCGGCAGAGACGCCACCAGCGCGGCGGCCTCGTTGTAGGGCATTGGTGCGCCCAGCAACGGTATCGCTTCGGGTGCACCCAGCATGAACATCGCCTTGGCGGTTTCGGGCAAGCCGCCCTGGGCGATCAGGGCGATCACCTCGCGGTCCGCCATCATCCCGGCCAATGCCGGGGCCGACAGCGTTGCCAGCACGATATAGGCCGCCGTCACCGGCAGCCCCATGCCCAGCACCAATGACGCCAGTCCGATCAGCACGATGGCGAACAGGATGTTGCCGCCCGACCAGCTTGCGATCTGCAACGAGAACACGTTGCCGATTCCCGCCGTGGTGATCACGTTCACCACCAGCCCGACAGAACACAGCAGGATCGCCGTCATGATCATGCCCTTGGCCCCGAGGATTAACGCCTCGGTGATCGCTTTCGGCCCCATCGGATTGGCCGATGCCCAGCTTGCGATGATCACCGCCGAGATGCTGAACACCGCGGCATAGTTCGGCGTGTAGCCGATTGTTAGCATCGTTATCAGCAGCCCGATGGGAATGATGAACGGAGCGCCGCCCTTTCTCAGCGCCGACCCCAGGGTTTCGCCATCCGCCGCAAGCGGCGGCAATTCCAGCCGCCGCGCTTCGATCCGCACGAAGAAGGCGACCGACGCGAAGTAGAGGAACGCAGGCAGGATCGCCACCAGCACGATGGTCTCGTAGGGGATCTGCGTGAAGCTCGCCATCACGAAGGCCCCGGCCCCCATGATCGGCGGCATCAGCTGGCCGCCGGTCGACGACGCCGCCTCGACCCCGCCGGCAAAGGCCGGCTTGTACCCGGCCTTCTTCATCAGCGGAATGGTGATGACGCCGGTCGAGGCGGTGTTGGCCACCGCCGACCCGCTGATCGTCCCGGTCAAAGCCGAAGAAATGACGGCCACCAGCCCCGGCCCACCGGCCACACGCCCCGCGACCGCGCGCGCCAAAGCGATGACGAAATCGCCGGCGCCGGAGCGCACCAGGAACGCGCCGAAAATGATGAACAGGAACACGGTGGTCGACGAGATTCGCGCGATATTCCCGAAAATACCCTCGTCGTTGTAGATCGACCGCCAAAGCACGGTCTCCCATTTGAATCCGCGGAACGAGAACACGCCCGAGATCCACGATCCCCAGATCGCCACGTAGGTCAGCGAGATCACGATCAGGATCGGCACGACCCAGCCCGACACCCGCCGTGTGAACTCGGTCGCCAGCACGATCACAGCGATGGCGGCAAACCAGTCGATCGGCCCGAAGGGCTGCGTCTGGCCGTAAAGCCGCTCCTCGTTGAACACGAACCAGAATGACGCGAACAGCGCCAGGAACCCCAGCCCCACATCGACCCAGAACATCGTCCGCGACCGCGCCCAGGCGGCACCGGTCATCGGGTAGAACACCCCCGCCAGCACGGCGAAGCCCGAGAAGTGCATCACGTTGCGGTCGAAATCCGACAGGAACGGCCAGATCGCGTTGATCAGGTGCAGCACGGAAAGCGCGAAACACCAGGCCCCGACGACCATCGCGCCGGTTCCGGTGAGGACGCGCAGCGGCGTCTGGGGAGGGGTTTCGTCGTCCATAAGGAGGGGCCGCGCCGCAAGGGCGCGGCCCGTTCCGTTTCTACTTCGGCATCAGGCGGTCAGGGATGGTGACCCCGACTTCCTGATAATACCGCGCCGCACCGGCGTGCAGCGGCAGCGGCAGACCGGCAATCGCGGCCTCAATCTTCATCGCCTTGGTCGCCGGATGGATTGCCTGCAGGAACGGCAGGTTCTCGTAGATCGCCTTGGTGATCTGGTAGACGTCTTCTTCCGGCAGATCGGCGCGGGTGGCCATGAAGTTCGGCTGCGCGATGGTGGTCACATCCGCGGCCTGACCAGGATAGGTGCCCGCCGGGATCGGGTATTCGGTCCACAACTCGCGGCCGTTATCGGCCATAGTCTGCTCTTCGGCGGTGAAGTTCAGCAGCGTGACGCCGTCACCCGCACTTGCGAAAAGCTGGCTCAGCGCGCCGACCGGCACGCCCGCCGGCGTCGAGATGCCCGCCACCTGACCGTTCTGCAACGCCTCGGCGGCGGGTCCGTAGCCGCCTTCGACCAGGCTGAAATCGGCCTCGATATCCAGGCCGAACCCTTCCAGGATCGCCGCGTTGGACCCGATCGTGCCAGAGTTGCGATTGCCCAGGGCCACGCTCTCGCCCTTCAGCGCGACGAAATCGGCCATCGTTCCGGTGGTCGCCTTGTCGCTGGCCACCACGAAGTGCTCGACGTTCTGCCAAAGCATCGAGACAGAGGCCAAGCCTTCCTGCGGCCCGTCGTCGGACAGCGGTCCGGTGCCGGTGGCGGCGAAATAGCCGAACAGGCCCTGCAGGATGCCGAACTGCGCCTCGTTGTCGCGCAGCAGGCGGATATTCTCGCCCGAACCGGCGGACGACACAGCAGACATGCCGATGCCGTTGCTCGGCTCCAGCTTGACCTTGATCAGCGTCGAGATTGCCACGCCGACCGGATAGTAGGTGCCGCCGGTCGAGGCGGTGGCGAGGATGTAATTGCTGTTCTGCGCGTGTGTCGCGGGCGCGGTGACAGCAAGGGATGCCACGGCCAGCGCGGCGAAAGTCAGATGTTTCATAGTACCTCCCGTTACGGTTCTTCATGTTGGCTGAAGTCACCTCGACGTACCATAACGCCATCGAACGATTAGCCAACAGGGTTTCTTGCGCGCCCCGGTAACAGGCCTATGGTGGCCCTCGACCCGCCGGGTCGGCGGTTCGGATACGGAGTTACGTGATGACAGAACTCGAGAGTTCACGCCTGCAAGGCCTGCGCGACATGACCCCCGAAAACCGGCGCGCGGCTATCGCGCGTGCCGCCGGCCTGAACCCGCAGGATCGCGCCACGCTGGCCGGGGCCGGCGCGCTGCCCGAGGCGCTGGCCGACGGCATGGTCGAAAACGTCATCGGCACGTTTGAACTGCCCCTCGGAGTCGCCACGAATTTCATCGTCAATGGGCGCGACTATCTGGTGCCGATGGCGGTCGAGGAGCCATCGGTCGTCGCTGCCGCCTCGTACATGGCACGGCTGGCGCGCGCGGGCGGCGGTTTCACCGCCTCCAGCACCCGGCCGGTGATGCGGGCGCAGATCCAGGTGCTGGGCACCGGCGACCCCTTCGCCGCGCGCCAGCGTTTGCTGGCGGCGCGCGGCGACCTGGTCGCCGCGGCCAACGCCTGCGACCCGGTGCTCGTGAAACTGGGCGGCGGCTGCCTCGATGTCGAGGTGCATGTCTTCGAGACCTCACCGGTCGGCCCGATGGTCGTGCTGCATCTGCTGGTCGATGTGCGTGACGCGATGGGGGCCAACGCGGTCAACACCATGGCCGAGAAGATCGCGCCACAGGTCGCCGGCATCGCCGACGGCGAGGTGCGCCTGCGCATCCTGTCGAACCTCGCCGACCGCCGTCTTGTCCGCGCCTCAGTGCGCCTCGCGCCCGAAACGCTGGATACCGATACGCTGAACGGCGCCGACGTGGCGCGCGGCATCGTCGAGGCCTGCGCCCTGGCGCTTATCGACCCCTATCGCGCCGCCACACACAACAAGGGCATCATGAACGGCATCGACCCGGTCGTGGTCGCCACCGGCAACGACTGGCGCGCGATCGAGGCCGGCGCCCACGCCTATGCCGCCCGCGACGGCCGCTATACCTCGCTGACCCGGTGGGAGATGGGCAAGGACGGCGCGCTGTCGGGCACCATCGAATTGCCGATGGCGCTGGGCCTTGTCGGCGGCGCGACCAGGACGCACCCCGCCGCACAAGCCGCCCTGCGATTGATGAAGGTCGACCAGCGCCACCGAACTGGCCGAGGTCGTGGCCGCCGTCGGTCTTGCGCAGAACATGGCCGCCCTGCGGGCGCTGGCGACCGAGGGCATCCAGAAGGGCCACATGGCGCTGCACGCCCGCAACCTCGCCATCGCCGCCGGGGCCGCCGGGGCCGAGGCCGACCGTATCGCCCGCGCCATGGTCGCGGCGGGCGAGATCAATGCCCAGAAGGCCGCGGACCTGATGAACGACACCTGATCGAAAACGCCTCGCGTCCCGGCTCCCGCGCCGAGACCTCCTGCCCCGACCGCCGAAAGCAAATTCAATGCCCCACCCGCTGATCACCCAAACCCACATCGACACCTACCAGCGCGACGGCGTCGTGCTGATCGAGGGCCTATTCGCCGATCACGTCGACACGATCCGCGCCGGGATCGAACGCAACATGGCGGACCCGGGCCCCTATGCCTCCGAGAACCTCAAACCCGGCGAACAGGGCCGCTTCTTCGACGATTACTGCAACTGGTCCCGCATTCCCGAATTCGCGCGGGTCGTGCAGGACAGCCCGGCGGCGCAGGTCGCCGCCGACCTGATGCAGTCGCAATCCACGCAGATGTTCCACGATCACGTGCTGGTCAAGGAACCCGGTACGTCGAAGCCGACGCCGTGGCACCAGGACGGCCCCTATTACTTCGTCTCGGGCCGCCAGACCGTCAGCTTCTGGACGCCGGTGGATCCGGTCACCCAGGCCTCGCTGCGCTGCGTTGCCCGGTCGCACCTGTGGGACAAGCCGGTGCTGCCGACCCGCTGGCTGTCGGAAGAGGACTTCTATCCCAACCCAGATGAGTACATGCCGGTGCCCGACCCCGACGCGCAGGCGATGCCGGTCCGCGAATGGCCGATGCAGCCTGGCGATGCGGTGGCCTTCCACTTTGATACCCTGCACGGCGCCCGCGGCAACGAGACGACTGCCCGCCGCCGCGCCTTCTCGCTGCGGCTGGTGGGCGACGACGCGCGCTATGTCGAGCGCCCGGGACGCACCTCTCCGCCATTCCCGGGCCATGACATGAAGCCCGGGCAAAGGCTCCGCGAAGACTGGTTCCCGGTAATCTACACCCGATAAGGCGTCCCATTTCACGGAGAGTGGAAACTATCTCTGAAAAAGACAACTTATTGTTTCCGAAATTAACTCCCTTTTGAGTGGTTCTGCATGGTTAACGCAGCCAGTTATTGTCCAACGTGACTCTTTGTTTGTCTCGCTGTGAGCAATTGCTTAGTATCAATCAGTATTTCGCCGATGTAACCATTGGTGGGCGCCAGCTGGGGGGCTGCAAGAATGAGATTCAACCGTTTACTCACCCGTGTCGTCAGTCTTCTGGCAGTACTTGTTCTACCTATGCCAAGTATCGCCCAGGTAGAGTCCGATCCAAAGATGCAACTGCTCTTTGTCGGCGTTGATCCGGCGGCGAATACACCCGGCGCGTTGCCGCCTGACCTGCCGGTGATCGGCATCGACACGCTGCCGACCGTAGAGGCCGCCCGTCAGGCGGTCTTCGCGGCGCGGCTGCGCGCTAGCCCGGTCTCGACCTTCGTGGCGGACCCTGGCGACAGCAATGCCCAGTTCGAACAGTTCTTCCTCGTGGCCGCGGCCACGTTGCAGCAAGACGCCGACGGCTACCAGCTGTCGGTCGGCGAGGAACAGATGCCCCTCGATGCCTTCGCCGCCCGCGTTTCGGCGGTGGTGTCGGCCTTCAACCCGCAGCACCGCCGCATCGGTTTCCTTCGCATCGCCGATCCCGGCGATGCCCTGCCGCTGGCGATTGCCGAGATCCAGGCCGCGCTCAACAGCATCGGTTTCGACCTGATGGTGGTGATGATCGGCGACGACGCCCCCGCCTCGGGCTGTGCCGACAACCGCACCCAGGCGCTGCACTACTCGCTGATCAGCGGCCTTGCCGACCGTGCACCATTCGGAACCGGCGACGGAATATCCACCAGCGCCGAAGTCGAAAGCTACCTTGGCCGCGCTCTCCACCGGCAGGCGGCCCGCGATCCGGTCTGCGGCCCGCGCTACAGCCTGTTGATCAAGTCCTCCAACGATCCCGACCAGGAACTGGTCGTCTACCAGGGCCGCTCGCCCTTCACGCAGATGGAAACCCAGCTTTACAACGAGACCTTCGAGGCGATGTTCCTGATGCAGTCGGATGCCAAGGAGTCGGTCGACGAGTTCCTCACAAGCTGCCTTTACTGCCCCAACGAACGCGCCCTGACCGAGCGTCTGCGCGACATGCAGGAATTCGCCCGAGCCTCGTCGCTCGAGGCCGATATCTGGGGCCGGATCAAGGACGATACCGCGCCGAACCGACTGGCGATCTATCTCGAGAACTGCGCACTTTGCATCTACAAAGGCGAAGTCGAGGACAAGTTGTCCGAGATCGACGCGAAGGCCCGCGCCGCCGGGGCCGAAAGGGTGACGTATCAGACCGCCGTCGCCGCCACCGACCTCGACACGCTGAAGGCCTATGTTTCGGGCTGCATCGCCTGCGAATACACCACCGAGGCCGAAACCGAAATCGCCCGTATCGAGGCCGACGCCGCCTACCAGGCCGAACAGGCGGCCCTTGCCGCCGCGCTGGAAAACCGCGACCCCGACCTGTTGCAGGCCTACCTGGACGACTGTTCCGTCTGCTCCGGCAAGAACGAAGTCACCGCCGCACTGGTGCGCGAAAGCAAGCGGCTGGAATTCATCCAGCCCTGCCTTGAACTTGCCGCCGTTCCGCAATTGGGCGGTCCCCGCAAGCTCGAGGATATCGACCAGCCCGGCGCCCGGAAGCTTTGCGAGGCGGCGGCGCAGGAATTTCCCGCCGACGGCCTGATCCGCACCACCCTGGGCCGCATCGCCCAGGCCTGCGGGCGACTTCGAGACCGCCAGGACCTCCTACGCATTCGGGATGGAGGACGAGACGCCTTCCGCCTTCGGCCTTGCCGCCTATTCGCAATATGCCCCGCCGGAAGGCGACGAGATCGACCTGATCGCCACCGAAGTGCTGGCCGCCAAGGGCGCCGAGCTGGGCGACTGGCTCAGCCAGGAAATCCTGACGGTGCTCTATTCCAAGGAGCTGATCCCCGGCAAGACGCCGGAAGACGCCTATCGCATCGCCCGCAACATCGCCGACGAGGGCAACCCGCTGGCGCAGTTCTTCGTCGGCTACTACTACCTGACTGGCACCGGCACCGAACAATCCGACGAGAATGCCGCCGTGTGGTTGGCGAAATCGGTGGGGCAGGGTTACACCCACGCCTATTCCTTCCTCGCTGAATTGCACGAGAAGGGCACCGGTCCGGACGCCTCGATCGAGACCGCGGCAGAGCTTTACTGGGATGCCCTGCGAAACGGCGATCCGACGGCGGCGGAACGGTTGACGACGCAGATCCGCGACCGCGACCGGGGCGTGGTGCGCATCATCCAGCAGAAGTTGCGCGACGAGGGCGCCTATCGCGGCGCCATCGACGGCGTGCCGGGGCAGGGGACCGTCGCGGCGATCCGGCGCTATGCCGAAGCGTTGGTCGAGCAAGGCTAGCGCGCACCCATCGCGCGGCGCCATTTCATGGCACGGCGCCCCTCGCCAAGGCCCTGTCAGGCGATGTCGTGATCCTTTGGCCAAACCCGAAGACGCATTTTTCGTCCGACGGTCTGAAGATCCGGGATTTACCCGGACGCATGGTAGACTTCACATAGGTCTTATATTTCTATTTTTTTGAAAGGTACGTTTCTTGACGACCCGACGCCGCGCATTGGCGGGTCTCTCCGCCACTCCACTGGCCCGCCCCGGCCCCGCCCCGTCGCACTGGCCGAAAGCGGTGCCGCGCCATCTCAGCCCTGCAGCGGCTGGCGGGTGTGCTCCGGGGCAGTGCCGCGCGGTTCGTCTTCCCAAGCAAGGTTTCTTGGGCAATGCGGCGCGGCCTCAATCTTCTGGCCGCGCTGGCCTGCCTGGCCGCCGCGCCGGCCCGGGCCGAATGCCGCGCCGTGATCGAACCCGTGGCGCAGACGGTGAAGGCCTGCCTCGGCGACGAACGGGTGACGATCGCCGCCGCCGGAGACGTGCTTCTGCATCGCCCGTTGCAGCGGCGCGGCTATGCGGACGGCGACGGCTTCCGCGGTATCTGGCGCCCGGCCGAGCCATTCTTCCGCGCCGCCGACATCGCCTATGCCAACCTCGAAGGCCCGATTGCCCCCGGCATCACCCGCGCCTTCAATACCGTCATCGACCCCGGCCCGGTGCTCGATGACCGGGTCTATTCCTCGTTCCCGATGTTCAATTACCACCCGGTCGTGATCGACGCGCTCAGGGTGTCCGGCATCACGCTGCTTTCGACCGCCAACAACCAGGCGCTCGACCGTGGCAGCATCGACATCGACCTGACCATCGCGGCGCTTGAAAAGGCCGGGATGGCGTTCACCGGCACGATCCGCGCCGGCGCGGCGCGGGATTTCGTGACCCACACCGATACGCCGCTGGGCCGCATCGCCTGGATCGCCTGCACTTATTCGACCAACAGCATCGCCGACCGGCAGTCGCAGGTGCTGACCTGCTATGACGACCGGCAGGAACTTCTGGCCCTGATCGCCGCCCAGGCGGAACGCAGCGACGTGGCCGCCGTTATCGTCACGCCGCACTGGGGCCACGAATACCAGCACAGCCCCAACGCCAATTAGCGCACCCTGGCTGCCGAGATCGTGCAAGCCGGGGCCACCGCCGTCATCGGCACCCATCCGCACTTGGTCCAGCCCTGGCACTACCCGGTGGCACCCGATGGCAGCCAGGGCCTGGTGATCTATTCCACCGGCAACTTCGTTTCGGGGCAGATGAGGATGGCCCGGCGCACCGGGGCGCTGGCCATGCTGCAGCTCTGCCGCCAGCCGCCGCCGCGCGACCTTGCGAATGCCGTCAGATCGCGGCTGGTTCTGGCGCGGGCAGGCTGGGTGCCGTTGGTGAAGACCCGCACGGCGCTGGGCGCGGAGATCGAGATCGCGGGCGAAAACGCCAAGGGCCTTGCCGCCGACGCCCGCGCGCTTGCCGCCCGGCACCTGCCAGCGGGGAACCTTCTCGTCGACCTCGATTGCGAGGCGCCCGAGGGCCCGCGAGAGGTGCTGCTTGCGCTGCAATGAAGGGTTGCCGGGATGCCGCGCACCTGGAACTGGAAACCTGACCGGTCGGTGCAGGAAAGGCGCGGGTGCCCAACCTTCTTCCAAGCCGTATTGCCTGCAAGCCTGGCCCGGATCCTTGGCTCCGAACCGGGTGGCGGCAGAGCCGATGCGTCCGCCAGAGTCAGGTTGCGCCGTCGCCGACACTGACCCATGATCCGCGCGACGGAGGAGGACGCATGGCCTACGATATGGTGATCCGCGGCGGTCGGGTAGTGACCAGCGCCGAAGTCTTCTCGGCCGATCTCGCCGTTCAGGATGGCAGGATCGCCGCCATCGGCGATGCCGTCGGACCGGCCACGTCCGAGGTCGACGCCACCGGCAAGCTGCTGATGCCGGGCGGCGTCGATCCGCATTGCCATATCGAGCAGCTCTCCGGCATGGGCCAGATGAACGCCGACACGTTCGAGACCGCGACCCGGTCGGCGGCGATGGGCGGCACCACCCGCGTCATTTCCTTCGCCGCGCAGCACAAGGGGCAATCCTTGCGCGACGGTCATGGACGATTACGCCGACCGCGCGGCCGCGCGGCGCGATGGTCGACCATGCCTTTCACGTCATGATCTCCGACACCACCGTGGCCGATTTCGACAGCGACCTCGCGGCCCTGATCGCGCAGGGCCATCGCTCGATCAAGGTGTTCACCACCTACAACATCGCGCTAGCCGACGCCGACATCCTTCGCGTCATGGAACTGGCCCGCGCCCACGGCGCCCTGGTCTGCGTCCACGCCGAAAACGACGGCCTGATCCAGTGGACCAAGGCGGCGCTGCTGGATGCCGGCATGACCCGGCCCGAGCATCACGCCCTGTCGCACCCGCGCCTTGCCGAGATCGACGCGGTGTCGCGGATTTGCCGCTTCGCCGAGTATCTCGACCAGCCGGTGATGCTGTTCCACATCTCGACCCGCGAGGCCGCGCTGGAGGTCAGCGCCGCCCGCACCCGTGGCGCGCCGGTCTGGGCCGAAACCTGCCCGCATTACCTGCTGATGACCGCGGACGTTGCTGCAACGCGACGGGCTGGAGGGCGCGAAATGGATGTGCTCGCCGCCGCAGCGCACCGCCGACGACCAGCGGGCGCTTTGGCAGGCGCTGGAACGCGGCGACCTTCAGGTGATCTCCTCCGACCACGCGCCCTACCGCTACGACGACACCGGCAAGCTTGCCGCGGGGCCGGAGGCGACATTCGCGCAGATCGCCAACGGTCTGCCGGGGCTTGAAACCCGCCTGCCGCTGCTGTTCGACGCCATGGTCAGCAAGGGCGGCCTTGGTGTGCAGAAGTTCGTCGAGTTGACCGCGACCGCCCCGGCCCGGCTTTACGGTCTGTCCGGCAAGGGGCACCTCGCCCCCGGAATGGACGCCGACATCGTGCTGTGGAATCCCGAGCGCCAGGTCACCTATGGCGCCAACGATCTGCACGACAACGTCGGCTACAACCCGTGGGAGGGGCGCACGGTGACCGGCTGGCCCGAAACCGTCTGGCTGCGCGGCAAGCTTCTGGTCGAGGACGGCACCTTCCACGGCGCACCGGGGCAAGGCAAATGGATCGACCGGCCGGCGCTGGCCACGCAGCCGCTGGGCGTCCCGGCCCCCGAGGCCGCCGCGATATTCGAGGCCCGACCGTGACCGAGCGCCCCGGCCCGCCGGAACTGGCGATCACCTTCTTCTACTATCACGACCTTGACGCCGCGCTGGCGTTCTACACCGGCGTCATGGGCTTCCCGCTGGCCATCGACCAGGGCTGGTCGAAAATCCTGCGCCTGGCGGACGGCGCGCATGTCGGACTGGTGGACGAGTCGCGCGGCATGAAACAGGCGACGCCCGACAAACCGGTGCAGCTTTGCATCCGCGTGCCCGATGTCGACGCCTGGTATGCCTACGCCCGGTCGCGCGACCTGCGCCAGCCTGTCGGCGCTTGTTCGAGAACGACGCGCTCGGCATCCGCGCCTTCGTCTTCGACGATCCCGAAGGCTACCAGATCGAGATGCAATCCGCGACGCGGCCGGGCGCATGAGCAAGGCATTGATCGTCATCAACCCGAACTCGTCGGACACCGTCACCGCCGGCATCGACGACGCGATGCAGCCCGCTGCGCGGCCTTGGCATCGACGATCCGCTGTCGTGACGCTGGCCGAGGGCCCGCCCGGCATCGAAAGCCAGCGGCAGGCCGACCTGACGATTGCGCCGATGCTGGCGCTGGCCGCGCGGCTGCAACCAGAGGCGCTGGGCTACGTCATCGCCTGTTTCGGCGATCCCGGCCTGCATGCCCTGCGCGACCAGACCGCGCTGCCGGTGCTCGGCATCCAGGAGGCCGCGGTGATGACCGCCCTGACAGCTCGGCCAGCGTTTTGGCGTCATCGCGATTCTGCCCGCCTCGATCCCGCGCCATCTGCGCGGCCTTCGGCGCGATGGGCGTGCTGGACCGCTGCGCCGGCGACCGGGCACTGGGCCTGGGCGTCGCCGAGCTTGCCGATGCCGACCGAACCCTCGCGCGCGATGATCGACACCGGGCGCGCCGCTGCGCGACCAGGATGGCGCCGACGTGCTGATCATGGGCTGCGCGGGCATGGCCCGTTACCGCGCCGCGATGAAGCCGACACTGGACATGCCCGTCATCGACCCATGCCAGGCCGCCGCCGCGATGGCGCTGGGCCGCATCGCGCTGGCATGGCACGAAACCGACAAAGGAGCCTGACCATGCTCGACGAAACCGCCAAGGGCGTCTTCACCATCGCCGTCACGCCGTTCACACCCGACGGCGCGCTCGACCTCGACAGCGTCGACAGCATGGTCGATTTCTACGTCGAAAAGCGCGCTACCGGGCTGACGATCCTCGGCATCATGGGCGAGGCGGGCAAGCTGTCGGCCGCCGAGTCCGAGGCCGTCATCAAGCGCGTGGTCGCCGCGCACCGACCTGCCGGTGATCGTCGGCGTCTCGCCGCCGGCTTCGCCCCGATGCAGGCGCTGGCGGCATCGGCGATGGACGCCGGAGCCGCAGGTGTCATGGTGGCCCCGCCGCACACGCTGCGACACCGACGACCAGATCATCGGCTACTACCACAACGTCGCCGAGATGCTGGGCGACACGCCCTGGGTGCTGCAGGACTTTCCGCTGGTGACCAAGGTGGTGATGCCGACCAAGGTGATCCTGCAGATCGTCGCCGATTGCCCGACCTGCGTGATGCTGAAGCACGAGGACTGGCCGGGCCTTGAGAAGATCAGCGCCCTGCGCGCGCCTCGGACGAGGGCGCGCGGCGGATCTCGATCCTGTGCGGCAACGGCGGCCAGTTCCTGCTCGAGGAAATGCTGCGCGGCGCCGACGGCGCGATGACCGGCTTCGCCTTTCCCGAGATGATGGCCGACGTCGTGGCCGCCATGACCGCCGGTGACGAAGCCCGTGCCCGCGACATCTTCGACGCCTACCTGCCGCTGGTCCGCTACGAAAGCCAGCCGGGCCTGGGCCTGGCGATCCGCAAGCACATCCTGGCCGAACGCGGCGCCATCGCCCACGCCACGGTTCGCAAGCCGGGCCCGGCGCTCAGCAAGGCCGCCGTGCAAGAGATCGCCGCGCTGATCTCGCGCCAGCAGGCCCGACTTGAAAGGTCGGGTTAGGAGCGCGCGGTGATCGACTACATCGATGTCGGAACCGGCCCGGCGTTGCTTCTCCTGCCCGGCTCGTACAGCACCCATGCGGCGTGGAAAGGCATTCAGGCGGCGCTGAAGGGAAACTACCGGCTGATATCTACCAGTTTGCCGGGCTATGGCGGCACCGCCGAAGTGCGGCCGGATGACGTGGCCGACACCGATCTGATGGCGGAGTTCGTCGCGCGCGTCGTCGAGCGGATCGGCGAACCGGTGCATCTGGTGGGCCATTCCTGGGGAGGGCTGATCGCCTATGCCACGGCGCTTGGCGGCAAGACCGATCTGCTTAGCCTTGTCACGTTCGAGGGCAATCCAGTCTATTCGCAAACCGGCGCGCCCGATCTGCCGTGGCTGGCCGATGTGCACGAGACTCTCCGGCGTTTCCGCGCGGCTTGTGCCGATGGCGACCCGGACGCGGCGGGGATCATCATCGACTTCTGGGGCCAGCCGGGCCTGTTCGACGCGATGCCCCCGCGGATCCAGGACTATTGCCGTTCCCGCGTCGCCACCAACCTTCTGGACTGGCAATGTGCCGAGGGCTTTACGCCGCCGATATCCGCCTATGCCACGCTGGACGTGCCCTGCACCGTGGTCCGTGGCGAGCGGGCCAACCCGGCCATCGCGGATATCTCGGTCCGGATCGCGGCTGCGGTGCCCAACAGCGCTGCGCATGTCGTCAAGGGGGCGGGACACTTCCTGATCACCACCCATCCGGGTCCCTGCGCGTCGATCATTGACGGGCACATTCGGTCACTGGGGGCGAACACGCAGCGCGATAAATAGCCGGTGCCACGCCGATGATGAGGAAACCACGGACGTTGCTTCAGCTCCGAATGTACCGGAACACCGCCGAGGCGGCCCAACCGGCGGCGATGGCGATGGTCAGCGACAGCAGGCCGTAGATCAGCGGTCGCTCGTGCGCCAGCGCGTAGACCCACCGCTCCAGCCCGACTTTCTGCACGAAGATCTCGGTGGTGTGGACGTCCAGCACCCGCCCGCCCCGCGTCAGGAATATTCGCGCCGCGTAGTTGCCCTCGGTCAGGTTCGCGGGCAGGTCGATCGACGTGTCGAACAGCGTTTCCTCCGCGACTTCGACGGTGTTCTCATGCACCTGGTAAAGCTCGTCTCGGGTGCGGATGCGGATCACCGCGTCGCTGAAGTTCTCGGCATCGCTGACCTCCATCGGGGCGCCCACCGACCGGATCGCGCGCGGGATCGACACCTTGTGGCGCAGGTCCTCGACATGGGACAGGACTTCCCCGAACGGGCCAGAGGTCGCGACCGCGTAGAACGTCGGCGCCAGGTCGACCTCGACCGCGTCGGTGTTGATCCAGATGCCGTACCGCTTGGCCTTGCGGCGCACCATCACGGGGCGCGACGGGCCGGCGACTGTGATCACCACCTCAAGGTCGCCCAGGTTCTCGGGCACCGGCACGTCGCGCTTCACCGCGCCGAAGATCAGGATCTGCGAGCCGTCGAAATTCGCCGTGATCGACACCCGGTTCTGGCTGAGGCCGGCGACGACCTCTTCGCCCAGCACCGGCGACGCCATCGCCAGAAACACCATGACCAGAAGCCGGATCATCCGTGCCCCCCGGTGCCCAGAGTGTAAAGCTCGGACGGCTGCAGCAGCAGTTCCAGCGCCAGCTTGCCGCAGACCGCCAGCACCATGATCGCCAGCAGGATGCGCAACTGCTCGGCCTTCAGCTTGACCCCGATCCGCGCCCCGATCTGCGCCCCCACCACGCCGCCGATCAGCAGCAGCAGCGCCAGCACCATGTCGACGGTGTAGTTCGTCGTGGCATGCAGCAGCGTGGTGAAACCGGTGACGAAGATGATCTGAAAGAGCGACGTGCCGACCACCACCTTGGTCGGCATTCCCAGCAGGTAGATCATCGCCGGCACCATGATGAAGCCGCCGCCCACACCCATGATCGCGGCCAGCACGCCGACCAGAAGGCCGACCAGCAGCGGCGGGATCACCGAGATGTAAAGCCCCGAGGTGCGGAATTTCATCTTGAACGGCAGCGCGTGGATCCAGTTGTGCTTTTTACGCGGCGTGTAGGTGCCGGGCGCGCCGGCGGGCCCTGCGGATCGCGTTCAGGCTTTCGATGAACATCAGCCCGCCGATGATGCCCAGGAACACGCACGTAGCAAAGCTTGACCAGCAGATCGACCTGGCCCATGCGCGCGAAGCACGGCAAAGACCTGCACACCGATCGCCGCCCCCACCAGGCCGCCGATCAGCAGGACATATCCCATCCGGAGATCGACGGTCTTGCGCTTGAAATGCGCCAGAACGCCCGAGAATGACGAGGCGACGATCTGGTTCGCCTCGGTCGCGACGGCCACGGCGGGCGGGATGCCGATGAAGAACAGGAGCGGCGTCATCAGAAAGCCGCCGCCGACCCCGAACATGCCCGACAGCACGCCCACGATCCCGCCCAATCCCAGCAACAGGAAGGCATTTACCGAAACTTCGGCGATGGGAAGATAAATCTGCATGGGCGTTCCGGACCAGGGCGGTACGAGGCTATCGCCACATGACCGCTTTAAGGGCCAAGTGTCAAATCCGGGAGGGCATCACGAGGGGTCTGGCCGCTGCTACTTCTCCGGCGGCGCGAAAATGCTCTTGATCGCATTGACCATGCGCGACAACACCACATGCAGCAGCCCGGCCGAGAATCCGCCGATCAGCGCGATCAGCGCCGCACTGGCGGTTTCACCGTCCGGCGTTGTGGTCGTCGCCTGAACGATCTCGGTCAGCGCGATCCCGGCCACGATGCCCAGGCTGATCTTCATCCAGTGCACGCTTTCCCCCGACGGGTCGAACCGGTTGGTCTTGATCTCGTCCCAGACATCGAAAAGCGCCCCGAAACTCGCCCCAAGCCCCGCAGCCGCGATCAGGAAGCACAGCTTCAGCAACAGCGGATAGCCGTCCTGTTCATAGATGCTCAGGTCGATCGTGGATCTCGTTGATCAGGGGGCTCAGGCTGATTCCGAGAAAGGTCAGCAGGAAGAACAGGTTCGTCAGCGCCAGGTTGCGGACCACGGGATTGGGTCCAAGGAACCGCCCGAACCCAGCCTCGGTCGTGCGTCCCGCTCTCGCCGCAAGCGCCGCGGGCGTTGCCGGGGCGACGAGGGCCTTCAACTCGGCATGTCCGGAGATCAGGTCTTCCATCGCGGGCTTCTCGCCCCGGTCGAGCGCACAGAGAACGGCCTTGGCGCTGTCGCCGACCGCCTGCTTGCTTTCATTGGACAACAGGAACCGCGACATGGCGACGATCTGTTCGGCGATCTCGTCACGGAAATCCATCTGTCCCCGAACTCGACGGCTTTGTCTCGCCCCCGGGTGTCACCTGCACCGGTTGTGCGATCTTCTGCGGGTCCACGCCGGGCCCTCCATATGTTGCGGGCGCCGCGGACGGGCGCCGTACAAACTCGCTGACAAAGAAAACTCGTACCGAAATAGTACCCGGAATGGTCGTGCTTTCCGGCCATCAAGTCAATCAGAGGGTGAAGCCCCGGACCTATCCCCGCAGGTCGCGGAGGTAGCGCCGCAGAATTCTTTCCAGCTTTTCGGCACCCAGCGGGGCCATTGCCTTGGTATGCTCGTGGCTGATCGCCTCGTCGCTCAGGCCCGCGGCCATGTTGGTGATCGTGGAAATCGCCGCGACGCGCAGGCCCAGGAACCGCGCAAGGATCACCTCGGGCACCGTCGACATGCCGACCGCGTCCGCGCCCAGCGTGCGGATCGCCCGGATCTCGGCGGGGGTCTCGAACGACGGGCCGGAATACCAGGCATAGACGCCCCGTTCCAGCGTGATCGCCTCGAACGCCGCCGCCTGCCGCAAGGCGTCGCGCAGGGCCGGATCATAGGCGTCCTTCATCGGCACGAACCGCGCATCGCTCGGCTCACCGATCAGCGGATTGAGCCCGGAAAAGTTGATGTGGTCAGTCAGCAGCATCAGGTCGCCGGGCGGGATATCCTCGCGCATCGAGCCCGCCGCATTTGTCAGCAAGAGCGTCTCCGCCCCCAGCGCACGCAGCACCTCCAGCGGCAGCCGCATCGCATCGCCGCGCCCGCTTTCATAGTAATGCGCCCGCCCGCCGAACACCGCAACGCGGCTCCCTTCCAACTCGCCGATCACCAGCTTGGGATTGTGGCCAGAGACACCGGCATGGGGAAACCCCGGCAGATCGGCATAGTCGATGGCCGTGCCGTCCACGGTCTCGGCCAGGTGCCCAAGCCCCGATCCCAGGATCAGCCCGTGCGACACCGGCGCGTTGCCGGCCTTTGCGCGGATGAATTCTGCAAGCTTGTCAGCGGGGCTGGTCATCGGTGGCATCCTTCCGTCACTCCGCGCCAGATCACTTGCGCCGATGCCGGTTGTCAATCCGCAGGCTGGGCGTGGATCTGCCGCATCGGTCTTTGCCTGCAACAATAGGGTTAACGCCTTAATCCAGCCGCGTCAGTCACTTGCCGCGCAGCGGCTTAACTTTCTGCCCCGCGGGATGTCCAATATCAGCCAGCTTTTCGACTAGCTGGGCGTATGTCACGCCCTTTCGCTTCAACTCGGCTTTCAGCAGGTTCGCGGCCTTGGTCTCCCATTCGGTTTGGTCCGGCATATATCACCTATCGGTATAAAAACTAACGTATATAGTACATAACCTATTGTACATCAGTATGTCACCATACTATATCCGATATGAAGGTAACGGATATAGTATACAATGGCCCAACACTTCCTTCTCTCAGCAGCATCCCGCACCCTCAGCCTTCGTGCGATCTACAAGGCTGGCGAGGAAGCGGCGTACCAGACGTTCTGCGAAATGCGCTGGCCGGAGACCGACGGCGAGGCGGTCTGCCCGCGCTGCGGCCATGACGAGGCCTACAAGATCACCACCCGCCGCAAGTTCAAGTGCAAGGCCTGTCATCACCAGTTCAGCGTCACCAGCGGCACGATCTTCGCCAGCCGCAAGATGGACTTCGTTGACCTGCTGGCGGCGATCTGCATCACCGTGAACGCCTCCAAGGGCGTGTCCATGGTGCAGCTTAGCCGCGATCTGGACTGCCAGTACAAGACGGCCTTCGTTCTGGCGCACAAGCTGCGCGAAGCATGGCGCACGAGGTTCACACCGGCGAAGTTCTGGACGGTCATGTCGAGATCGACGGCGCGTACTTCGGCGGTCACATCCGCCCCGAGAACGTCGAAGGCAGACCGCGTTGACCGTCGCCTGCAAGAACACCAGACCGGCAAGCGCCGCGTCGTGGTGGCCATGCGTGAGCGCGAGGGCCGCACACTGCCGTTCGTCACCATGAGCGAAGCCGAAGGCGTTGCGCTGGCGAACGAGAACGTCGACCGCATGGCCACCATGTCAGCCGACGAAGCCAGCCATTGGGACTATGCTGCACGACGGTTGGAAGGTTGACCGCGTGAACCACAGCGAAGTCTACAGCGACCACGGCAAGCACACGAACATGGTGGAAAGCTATTTCTCGCGCCTGCGCCGCATGGTCTCAGGCCAGCACCACCGCGTCAGCCCGCAGTACCTGCACCATTCGCGCGCGAAACATCCGGCAGCGCGGTCAGCGTTCCTTGACATAGGGCTCGCCGCCCGCCCGTGGCGGGATCGCCTTGCCGACGAAGCCGGCCAGGATCACCACGGTCAGGATGTAGGGCAGCGCCTGCATGAACTGGGTCGGGATCACGAAGCCGAACAGGTCGATGGTCTGGAACCGGTTGCCCACCGCATCCAGGAAGCCGAACAGCAGGCAGGCCATCAGCGCGTACCAGGGCCGCCACTTGGCGAAGATCAGCGCCGCCAGCGCGATGAACCCGCGCCCCGCGCTCATCTCCTTGACGAAGCCCGCCGCCAGGCCGGTGGCGAGGTATGCCCCGCCCAGCCCGCACAGCACGCCGGCGATCAGCACCGCCGAATAGCGCAGCCGCACCACCGAGACGCCGGCGGTGTCCACCGATTCCGGGTTTTCGCCCACCGCGCGCAGGCGCAGCCCGAACCGGGTCCGGAACAGCACCCACCACGTCACCGCCACCGCCAGCAGCCCGACATAGACCAGGATCGTGTGGCCCGAGATCAGCTCGGCATAGATCGCCCCGATCACGGGCACGTCGCGCAGCGCGTCGGCAAACGGTAGGGTGATCTCCTGGAACCGCGCGCCGCCCTCAAGCTGCGGCGTGCGCCCGCCCAGCTTGAACCAGGACTTGCCGACGATCACCGTCAGGCCCGACGCCAGGAAATTCAGCGCCACGCCCGAGATCAGCTGGTTGCCCCGGAACGTGATCGAGGCGACGCCGTGGATCAGTGCCAGGCTCAGCGACGCCCCGATCCCCGCCAGCGCGCCGATCCAGACATTGCCGGTCATCGCCGCGATCGAGGCCGAGAAGAAGGCCGAGATCAGCATCTTGCCCTCCAGCCCGATGTCGAACACCCCGGAGCGCTCGGAAAACAGGCCCGCCAGGCAGGCGAACAGCAGCGGTGTCGCGGATCGCAGCGTGCCGTCGAGGATCGGCAGGATGGTGGCCATGTCCATGCTCAGCCCTCCGACGCGGCAAGTTTGTAGGCGGCGAAGCCAAAGAACGTGCCCAGCGCCGTCTCGATCCAGCGGCGCGCGCGGGCATAGCCCCTGCGGATCGGACCCGATGACAGCAGCAGCGCCCAGCCGCCGTGGCAGACGAACGAAATCGCCCAGGCCCCGGCCACGAACAGTGCGATCACTGCCGCCCCGCCGCCCGTCGTGGCCCCGACGGCGGCGATGGCCAGCCAGAAGACGATGGCCTTGGGATTGGTGATCTGCAACAGGAAGCCCGCCAGGAACAGCCGCCCCGTGCTGCTGCGCGGAGCCTCGGCTGCCGCGATGCGCGGCGGATGCAGCGCCTTCCTGAACGCGCCGTAGGCCAGCCACAGCAGGTAGGTCGCCCCGATCAGGCGCAGGATGTTCATCGCCCAGGCGGCCTGCGACAGCAGCAGGCCGACGCCGACCAGGGTGCAGACGTTGATGATCATGCTGCCGGTGGCGATCCCGGCGGATGTCACCAGCGCCGGCGCGCGGCCCTGGCTGGTGGCGATGCCCAGCAGCATGGCAACCGCGGGTCCGGGCGAGGTCGCCGCCACCAACAGGATCGCATAGGCGGCGATGAAGCCGGGCGCGAAGGCGGCGAAATCCTGGATCATGGTTCCGCCACCTCCGGTGCGTCGGACTTGTGCGTCATTTTTCCGGTGGGCGGCTGCGGCAACGGCGGCTGCCTGGGTGTGGGGCGGTTGAAGAACCGCTCGAACGGCATCCGTACCATGTTGTCCAGCGCCCCGGTGAACAGGATCACCAGCGCCTGGATCACCAGGATCATCTCGCGGCTGACGGCGGGTTTCTCGAACTCCAACTCGCCGCCGCCCTGGTAGAGCATCCCGAACAGCAGCCCGGCGATGAACACGCCCAGCGGATGCGATCGGCCCATCAGCGCCACCGCGATGCCGACAAAGCCCGCGCCCTGCGACGGAGTTCGATGACCAGCCGCTCGGCCTCGCCCATCACCGCGTTGATCGCCATCAGCCCGGCCAGTCCGCCCGAGATCAGCATGGTGATCATGGTGATCCGGACCGGCGAGATGCCGGCGTAAAGCGCGGCCGGTTCGGAATGGCCGAAGGCGCGGATCTCGATAGCCCAGCCGGGTGCGCCAGATCAGCAGCCAGACCACCGATACAGGCACAGGATGGCGATGAAGAAGGTTATGTTCAGCGGCGCCGAGCGCGAGAACGACAGCCCGACCGCAGCCCGCCATGTCATAGGCCGAGGGCAGGAATGAGCCTTCCGGGAACCGCGCGGTTTCGGGCGCCATCGAGCCCTTCGTTCTTCATCACGTTGACCAGCAGATAGACCAGCAGGCCGCTGGCGATGAAGTTGAACATGATCGTGGTGATGACGATGTGGCTGCCGCGCTTGGCCTGCAGATAGGCCGGGATCGCCGCCCATGCCGCCCCGAACGCCGCCCCGCCGAGAATCGCGAACGGCAGCGCCACGGTCCAGTGCGGCCAGTCGATCGACAGGCAGACCAGCGCCACGCCCAGCCCGCCGATGGCCGCCTGCCCCTCGCCGCCGATGTTGAACAGCCGTGCATGGAACGCGACCGACACGGCAAGGCCGGTGAAGATGAAGTTGGTGGCGTAGTAGAGCGTGTAGCCCCAGCCATAGGTCGACCCCACGGCGCCCTTGACCATGATCGTGATCGCCTCGATCGGGCTTTCGCCGATGTACAGGACGACAAGGCCGGAAACGACCAGGGCAAGAAACAGGTTGATCAGCGGGATCAGCGCGATGTCGACCCACTTCGGCATCTTGTCCATCAGGCGGCCCCTGCGAACCGGGCCGCCATCGGGGTCAGAGCATGTAGGTCGCCGCCAGCGAGAACGTCAGGCTGACCACCGAGCCAAGGCACATCGAAAGCCAGACCTTCTGAACCCTGCGCCGCGCGGCGCGGGTCCCGGCGCGGGCGCGCTCGTCCAGCAGCACCACTTCGGGCTCGAATGTCGGCAGCGTCACGGCGCGGCTTGAGTGTGTCATCGGAACTTCTTTCCGGATTGTGAACATAAACTGCGGACATCCATACCCCGAATTTGGTTAACGGAACGTTCAAGGCCGAAACCGCGTTCACCCGCATCTACGCCGCCTTTCCACTGACGCCGGCCATCAGCAGGCCCAGTTCGCGCTCGTCGGTCTGGTCCGGCAGCCGTTCGCCCATGATCTGGCCGTCGAACATCACAGCGATGCGGTCGCTCAAGCGACAGGATCTCGTCCAGTTCGACGCTGACCAGCAGGATCGCCTTGCCCTGATCGCGCAAGCGCGACGATCTGCTGGTGAATGAATTCGATGGCGCCGATATCGACGCCGCGCGTCGGCTGGCCGACCAGCAGCAGGTCGGGATTGCGTTCGATCTCGCGGGCCAGAACGATCTTCTGCTGGTTGCCGCCGGAGAAGTTCTTGGCCGTCAGGTTCGGGTTCGGCGGGCGCACGTCGAAGCGCTCCATCTTGCCGCCGGTGTCGGCGCGAATCGCGGCGTTGTCCATCAGAAGCGCCGTTCTTCTGATAGGCCGGATCGTGGTGATAGCCGAAGGCCATGTTTTCCCAGGCGAAGAAATCCATGATCAGGCCCATCGCGCTGCCGGTCCTCGGGCACGTGGGCGATGCCCTTGGCGCGGCGCGACTGGCCGTCGGAATGCTTGCCGGTCAGGTCCAGTTCCACGCCGTTCAGCCGCACCTGCCCGGTGCCGTTGCTGATGCCGCCCAGCACCTCCAGCAGTTCCGACTGGCCGTTGCCCGGCGACCCCGGCGATGCCGAGGATTTCGCCGGCGCGCACCGTCCAGCGAGATGCCCGCAGCCGCTCGACGCCGTCGTCGTCGATCACCTTCAGGTTCTCGACCTCCAGCACGGTCTTGCCGGGCTTGCGCCGGCTTCTTGTCGACGCGCAGCAGCACCTTGCGGCCGACCATCAGCTCGGCCAGTTGCTCGGGCGAGGTTTCGGCGGTCTTGACCGTCGCGGTCATCTCGCCGCGCCGCATGACGCTGACGGTGTCGGTGATCTCCATGATCTCGCGCAGCTTGTGGGTGATCAGGATGATCGTCTTGCCCTGCGTCCTTGCAGCCCTTCGAGGATGCGGAACAGGTGGTCGGCCTCGGCCGGCGTCAGCACGCCGGTCGGCTCGTCGAGGATCAGGATGTCGGCGCTCGCGGTAGAGCGCCTTCAGGATCTCGACCCGCTGCTGCATGCCCGACGCCGATCTCCTCGATCAGCGCGTCGGGATCGACGTCCAGCTCGTATTCCTGCGCCAGCCGCTTCAGTTCGCTCGCGCGCCTTGGCCAGCGAGGGCCGCAGCAGCGCGCCGTCCTCGGCGCCGAGGATGACGTTCTCCAGCACGGTGAAATTCTGCGACCAGCTTGAAGTGCTGGAACACCATGCCGATGCCGGCGGCGATCGCGGCCTGGCTGTCGGGGATCTCGGTCTTCTGCCCGTCGATGAAGATCTCGCCCGCTGTCGGCCTTGTAGAAGCCGTAGAGGATCGACATCAGCGTCGACTTGCCGGCGCCGTTCTCGCCGATGATGCCGTGGATCGTGCCGGGCATGACCCGGATCGAGATGTCCTTGTTGGCCTGCACCGGGCCGAAGGCCTTGGAGATGCCCTTCAGTTCGATG
This sequence comes from uncultured Alphaproteobacteria bacterium, assembly GCA_963768205.1. Classification (GTDB taxonomy): domain Bacteria; phylum Pseudomonadota; class Alphaproteobacteria; order Rhodobacterales; family Rhodobacteraceae; genus JAHELH01. The sequence continues at coordinate 312,214 of CAVYHB010000002.1, forward strand.
GCCGGTGCGGCGCTCATTCCGCGCCCTTCCCGACGAAGCCGACGAGCCCGGCGATCTTGCCGTCGCCGTCGATGTCGGCGAAGTACTGCCCCACCATCTGCTTGCCGCCACCGAAGTCCCAGCGCACGCTGACGCGGGCATGTCCGTGGTGCTGGTCCACCGGGTCGATCACGGTGGCGCTGGCGCCGGGCATGTTGGCGCTGAACTGCGCGACATAGCCGCAGGACTTCGTCGAGCGCGAACCGATCGGTTCCGGCGTGTTGGGGTCGGCAGTAGCGTGAAGCCGTTCCCCGCCGCCGAGCGGATCAACTCCTCCCGGCGGCGTGGCATCGTTTTCGCCCCAGGCCGCGAAGAAGTCTTTCAAGGCTTGGCTGTCGCTCATCCTGATCGTCCTTCCGTCGCGGCCCAGGGAAGATTCGCCTACATCACCGGGCAGCTGTCGTCCGACATGTAGTCGTGCACGTCGATCTCGCCCGAGACGATCTTGGCCTTGGCGTCCTCGACCGCGGCCTTCATGTCGTCGGTGATCAGCGCCTGCGTTGTTCTCGTCCATCGGCGTAGCCGACGCCATCGGTCGACAGGTCGAGGACCTCGATGCCCAGCCTCGAACTCGCCTTCGGTGCCTTCCTTGAAGGTGTCGTAGACGGCGTTGTCGACGCGCTTCAGCATCGAGGTCAGGACCGAGCCGGGATGCAGGTGGTTCTGGTTGCTGTCGACACCGATGGACAGCATGCCCGCATCGGCAGCCGCCTGCAGAACGCCCACGCCGGTGCCGCCGGCGGCGGCATAGACCACGTCGGCGCCCTGGCTGATCTGCGCCTTGGCCAGTTCGCCGCCCTTCACCGGGTCATTCCAGGCCGCCGGCGTGGTGCCGGTCATGTTCGGGATCACCGTCGCATCGGGGTTGACCGCCTTGACGCCCTGCACATAGCCGCAGGCGAATTTGCGGATCAGCGGCATGTCCATGCCGCCGACGAAGCCGACGGTGCCGGTCTTGGACGCCATCGCGGCCATCATGCCGACCAGATAGCTGCCCTCGTGCTCGGAAAACACGATGGACTTCACGTTCGGCGCATCGACGACCATGTCGACGATGGCGAACTTGGTGTCGGGATAGTCCGGGGCGACCTTTTCCAGCGTCGAGGCGTTGGCGAAGCCCAGAACGACGATCGGGTTGGCGCCGCGCTTCGGCCATCTTGCGCATGCTCTGCTCGCGCTGCGCTTCGGACTGCATCTCGGTCTCGAGGTAGCTGCCGCCGGTTTCTTCGACCCAGCGCTCGGCGCCGTTGATAGGCGGCCTCGTTGAACGACTTGTCGAACTTGCCGCCAAGGTCGAAGATGAGTGCCGGCTCGGCCAGGGCCGCGCCCGCCGACAGCGCCAGGCCAGCTGCGGCGCCGAGGAATTTCTTCATCAGGGTCATAGGTGTCTCCCAGTTGGTGATACGGCGCCGGGCCGAGTTGGTCCGGCTGGCCCGGAATCGCGAGCAGGTCTCCTCGCTGATCGAGCCGAATTAGGACCGACCGGTCGCAAAGGGTCAACTAGCGATTTTCGGAGCGTCGGCGCCGGATCCGCGCGCGACTGTGGATAACTCGTGGCGACGTAAGGTCAGGCTGCGGGCAGGGGCTTGCTCAGGATCAGGGCGTCGACGGCGCGCCGCCGGCGCGCGCGGTAGTAGGCCGCGCGGCGCCCGGTCTCCGCCAGTCCCCGGCTGCGGTAGAGCGCCCGTGCCGCCGTGTTGTCGGCGGCCACCTCCAGAAAGGCGCGCCGCCGCGCCCCGGCGCGCGCGGCCTCGGCCTCGAACCGTGCCAGCAAGCGCGCCGCCCGCTGCCGCCGGCGGCGGCGCGCGGGCGGCACCGCGAGGGTCAGAAGCTCGGCCTCGTCCGCCACGGCGCGGCCGACGAGCGAAGCCGCTGATCCTCGGTCCACGAGAAACGTCCGGCGCCGAGCCAGCAGATCGCGCGAATTCGGCGGCGCTGACCAGGGCGCGGCGTGGTGAAGCACCGCGGCATGCAGGGTCGGCGAGCTGCGTCGGGTGTCACGGCAGGATCACCGGCGGCGCCTCGCGCGGCGGTGCGGCGTCGGCCGCGCGCAGATAGAGCGGAGCGGGGCGCGCGTCTGCGGGCTGCGCGGCGCGCTGGCGGCGATGCGGGCGATGGCGACCGCAGGGGCGCACAGGCGGCAAGGCGGCGCGCCGGTCCCGGACGGTCGGCGAAGGCGTCTCGCGCATGCACCGGCGCAGGTCTCGCGCATGCGAACGTCCAGCGCGAACGCCTCGAGGCGTCGGCCAGGCACGGGCCGAAGTCGGCCTCGGTGTCGGAACGCGCTGCAGCATAGACCTGCCCGCGCCGTGCGTCGAGCGTCACCAGGACCGGCCGCGGCGCCACAGCGCGGCGGCCTCAAGCAGCGTTGACGCCGCATCGGCCGGGATGCCCAGCGCCCAGCGCCAGCCCGCGCGCGGCCGCGACCGAGATCCGGATGCCGGTGAAGTTGCCCGGCCCGATGCCGACGCCGATCGGCGCGAGATCGCCCCAGGCCGCGCCGGCCTCGGCCAGCATCTCTTCCAGCAGCGGCATCAGCCGTTCGGCCTGGCCCTTGTGCCATCGTCTTCGTGCGCGGGCGGCACGAACCGCGTCGCCCGACAGCAAAGCGGCCGCGCAATGCGCGGCCGATGTGTCGAAGGCCAGAATCAGGTGCGGGTCAGACGGCAACGGGCCGCACCTCGACCACTTCGGGGATGTAGTGGCGCAGCAGGTTCTCGATGCCCATCTTCAGCGTCAGGGTCGAGGACGGGCAGCCGGCGCAGGCGCCCTGCATGTGCAGATAGACGACGCCGCGGTCGAAGCCGTGGAAGGTGATGTCGCCGCCATCCTGCGCCACGGCGGGGCGCACGCGGGTGTCCAGCAGTTCCTTGATCTGGCCGACGATCTCGGCGTCCGGGCCGTCATGCTCGGCATGGCCCGACGGCCGGCCGGCCTCGCCCTCCATCACCGGCTGGCCGGACTGGAAATGCTCCATCACCGCGCCCAGGATGGCGGGCTTGATGTGATCCCAGTCGACCGCGTCGGTCTTGGTCACGGTGACGAAATCGGTGCCGAAGAACACGCCGTCGACGCCGTCGACGGCGAAGATGCGCTGCGCCAGCGGCGAGCTTGCCGGCCGCCTCGGCGCGTCGGGAAATCGGCGGTGCCGGTGTCCAGCACGGTCTGGCCGGGCAGGAATTTCAGCGTCGCCGGGTTCGGCGTGGATTCGGTCTGGATGAACATCGCGCGCAGCCTCCGTAACAGCTATCGGATATGCGCCCCGCGAGCGCCGCCTGTCAAGGTTTGGAACGATTCTAAGTTGACGGCAAGTAGGGGTCGAGATGTCGGGTTTGACGAACAGGTCCGGCGGTGTAGTCTGCGGTATCAATTTCAGCGCCGGGTCTCCGGCATCATTTCATCGGAGTTCGTTCATGCGTGTCCCATGCCTGCTATTGTCCGCCGCCCTTGCCGTTTCCGTTCAGCAGGCCGGGGCCTGCGACCGCTTTGGCAACAGCACATATCTTAACGATCCCGATCCCGCCGAATGGCGGCTGGATTTCGGCGTCGCAACCGCCGCCGCCGATCCCCCGTGGCTGGCGTTCGATTTCCGCACCCAGCCCGAAGAGTACATGGAGGCCGTGAAATCCACCGCCCAGGGCCATTTCGAGATCGACGCACAAAGGCTGGCCGGCACCGGGCAGGAACCTTGGTGGATATCGCCTTGGATGGATTACAGCACCGCGGGCCGCGAGCCGCTGATGGGGCTGACCAAGGAGCGCGGGCCCAAGCCCGGTGACCTGGCGCCGGTGCATGACTACGGCTACCAGGTCTGGGCCGTCGGCTTTTACAACGGCGCCGGGGCGCAGACTTTCGCCGAGATATTCGCCGATCCCTGCGACCCGACCTTCCCCGAGACGATCTCGTTCGCCGACGGCACCGCCTCGGTCAAGTTCCTGTTCACCGATGCCACGCCCTATGACATCACCTATCTGCAAGGCGCGCCGGAATACCTGGCGCGGATCGACGCGCTGGGAAGCAGCAGCAGTTCGCGGCCGGTCACGGACCGGACCGACCGGCGCGTCCGGCTGTTGCAGATGGATATCGCGGTCAAGGACGGGCGCGCGACGGAAACCGGCTGGGTCTTCGGAACCTTTGTCTGGATCGGCCCCACTCAGGGCGAGGGGCTGTTCGAGAACCTGGTGCCTGCGTCGCTGCAATGGGGCAACGATCCCGGCGTCATGGACATGCAGATCACGGAAAGCTGGATCAACCAGGACCTGGACGGCGTGCTTTTCGGCTGGCCCGAGCGTCCGACGCTGGGCTTCAACGGGCGGGCGAACGGGCCTGCGGACAATATCCGGTCGTCCTGCCTGTCATGCCACGCTACCGCGCGGCTGCCGCTGTCGAACAACGGCATCCTCGGCTTCCGCTTCGATATGGAAAACGACATCAACGATCCCGCCAAGGTCAAGGCGCATATCGATCTGTGGTTCCAGAACATCCCTTCGGGCGCGGTTTTCGACCCGTTGAATCCGGTCGCGGTTTCGGGGCTGGACTATTCGTTGCAGCTTACCGAGGCGGTCGAGCGGATGTGCCTGGCTTGCAAGAACGGTGCGATGACCGGGGCGACACCGGGGATCTGCGTGTCGGCGGGCGAGTTCACGCAACCGAATTGCGCGCCCGCAGCGCCGCTTGCCCCGGCTTTCAGCATCGAAAGCTTTGTCGGGCAGAACCCGGAGGCGCTTGACGCGCCACGGCAATAGCGCGGTTTCAGCCGCCGCTGGCGATTTCCATCCAGATCGGCAGGTGGTCCGAGGCCAGCCGGGTCAGCGGCGTGTCGACGACGCCGCCGGCCACTGGCGTCAGCCCCTCGCTCAGCGCGATCCGATCGAGATGTGCCACCGGGCGCTTGGCATGGTAGCTTTTTCCCGGCGCATGGATCGAGAAATGTGTGCTTAGCCGTCCCAGCCCGGCCTTCAGCGACCATTCGTTGAAGTCGCCCGCGATCACGACTGGGGCGGTCGTCGAGTTGCCGCAGCTGGTCGATGAGCGCGGTCAGTTGCGCCCGGCGCGAGGCGCGGACCAGGCCCAGGTGCACGGCGATCACCCGCAGCGGCCGAGAGCGCACCACCAGGTCGGCAAGCACCGCGCCGCGCGGCTCCAGCCCAGGCAGGGCGACGCGGTGGATGTTCTCGACCTGCGTGCCGGGCCGCGCCAGGATGGCGTTGCCGTGCCAGCCGATGCCGATGTCGTTGGTGGCGACGCCGATGCTTTCCAGCCCGGTATGCCCGATGATCCGGGACAGCGGCAGCGCCGAGGGCCTGCGGCCCAGGCGGCGGTCGGCCTCTTGCAGCACGACGACATCCGCCCCGAGGCCGGCAATGACGTCCAGCACGCGTTCCGGGTCGCGCCGCCGGTCGGTGCCGATGGCCTTGCGGATGTTGTAGCTGGCGATCCGCAGCGCGGTATCGGACGTGTCGTTCATAGAAACGGTGCTCCCAGCCGGAAAACGCCTTCCAGCACCCGCCGGATCCATCCGGCCTGGCGCAGTCCTTCGCGGCAGCTGTTCTCTTGCCGGCCAAACCAGTTTTCTAGCAGGGTCACCGACGCCGGGTCGTAAACGAAGAAATTCAGCTCGAAATTCAGCAACATGCTGCGCACGTCGAAATTCGCGGACCCGGCAAAGCCGATGTCATCGACGAGGCCTCCCTTGGCATGGATCATGCCGCGTTCGAAGTACTGCACCCGGACTCCGGCTTCGGCCATCTCGCGCAGGTAGGCGCCACGGGCGAAATCCGCCAGCTTTTGGTTCGACTGCCGTGGCAGAATAAGCCGCACATCGACACCGCGCCGGGCGGCCAGCGCAAAGGCATGACCAAGAAGCTCGGTGGGCAGGAAATAGGGTGTGACGATCCAGACCCGGGTTTGCGCAACATGGATCGCGCGAACCAGCGCGTCGTGCAGCGGATCGGCCTTGAGGTCGGGGCCGCTGGGCACCGGCTGAAGCGTGGCACCGCCGTCGTGCCCCGCCGGACGCACGCGCGGCCCGGCCTCGGCACCGCCGCCCGCGACGGCCCAGTCCGAGAGGAACACGTCATGCACCGCCGGAACCGTGGGCCCGTCGATCAGAAACGCCAGGTCCGCCCATCGCTCGGCGTCGGGTTGCGGGCCCATGTATTCCTGCCCCACGTTCATGCCGCCAGAAAACGCGCGGACCCCGTCGGCGATCACCAGCTTGCGGTGATTGCGCAGGTTCAGGTGACCAGGCGACGGGATTTGCAGGAACGGCGAGAAGAACAGCACCTGCCCACCGGCCGCCTTGAGATCGTTCAGCGCCCGGTGCGGCGGCCACAGGCTGCCCAGCCGATCGAGCAGCAGCCGCACCCGCACGCCATTCCGAGCCATTTCGGTCAGGTGTTCCACGAAAGCCCTGCCGACCGGATCGTTGGCGACGATGTAGAACTGCACATCCAGCGTTTGCCTGGCCGAGGCGACGAGACCGGTCAGCGCCTGCCAGGCGTCCTGGCCATCGTCCAGAAGCCGCAAATCGTTTCCGGCCGTGGCTGCCGGAAGGCCCAGGCTTTGCAGCAGGTGGTCGGTGGGGTTCTCTGTCTGCGCCGCGTCCGGCGTGCTGTCGGAAAAGGCGATCGGGTTGAACCGCGGCGTGTGCTTGCGAAATCCGAGCACCAGGAACAACGGAACGGCCAGGTAGGGCACCGCGACCATGGCCAGAAGCCACGCCACCGTCGACTGCGGCGTGCGGCGCTGCTGCAGAAGGAAGATCGCCGCCACCAGCACAAGCAGTACGGCAAGGACGATCTCGAGATGCGTGACGATCCAGTTCATGGGCGTCGAGGTCCGTCTTGATCAGATGGAAACAGTACTCAATCTAGGTCGACTCAATCTAAGTCGCGACGGCGCCGAGTGTAATGGGTAGGTCGAGAATTCATGCCGCCGCCTGTTCGCCACGACCGCGCCGGGGGGAAGGCCGGCTCAGGTCACCGCCTCCAGGCGTTCCTTCGACAACTCTCCGGGCACGATGGTGATCGGAACCGGCAACGTGCCCGCGTTGCGTGACAGTTGCGACACCAGCGGGCCGGGACCGCCGCTTTCGGTGCCCGCGCCCAGAACCAGCACGCCGATGTCGGGATCTTCCCGGATCTGATCAAGGATTTCCGGCACTGCCTCGCCCTCGCGGATAACTAGTTCGGGATCGACACCCAGCTTGTCGCGCATCCACTTTGCGAAGACCTCGAAATGGGCGTGGATACGTTCTCGCGCCTCTTCCCGCATGATCTCGCCGACGCCGATCCAGTGGTTGAACTCGTCCGGCGGGATCACCGACAGGATCTGCACGCCGCCGCCGGTGTTATGCGCCCGCATCGCGGCGAACCGCATCGCGTTCAGGCACTCGCGGCTGTCATCTAGAACGACGAGGAACTTGCGCATGGCGGCACTCCGGTGGTCCGGGCGGGATCATGGCGCAGCCGCGACGTGCTGGCAACCGCGGCCTGATGTCCTGTCGGCCATACCGCGGGGATCATCCCTCGGAAAGCGCCCAATCCCAGTACATCTCTCGCAGTTTCCGGGCCACCGGGCCGACCTGGTAGTGGGTTCCGTCGAACTCGGTCACCGGCGTCACCTTGGACATGTTGCCGGTCATGAAGACCTCGTCTGCCTCGCGGAAGTCGTCGAAGCTCAGCACGGTCTCGTGCACCTTCTGGCCGTCCTTCGCCAGGTTCGAGATATGCCGCGCCCGGGTAATCCCGGCCAGGAAGGTGCCGTTGGGAACCGGGGTGAAGACCTCTCCGTCGCGGACCATGAAGACGTTGGCGGTGGCGGATTCTGCGACGTTGCCAAGGGCATCGGCGACCAGCGCATTGGCATAGCCCTTCGCCTGCGCCTCCACCAGCATCCGGGCGTTGTTGGGGTAAAGGCATCCGGCCTTGGCATTGACCACCGCATCCTCCAGCACGGGTCTGCGGAAGCGGGTGGTGGTCAGCGTGGCGGTGGCGTCGGCGGGGGCCATCGGGATTTCCTCGAGGCAGATCGCAAAGCCCGTCGGCCCGACTTCTGGCACCACGGCCAGTTTCGTTCCGTCCAGCGCCCAGTACATCGGGCGGATGTAGACGGCGCGGTCCTTGGGATAGGCGGCCAGGCCCTCCCAGACCAGCGCCACCATATCCTCGGTGGACACGGTGGGAGTGATCATCAGCGCTTTGGCAGAGCGATTGACCCGCTGGCAATGCGCGTAAAGGTCGGGGGCAAGGCCTTCGAAATACCGCGCCCCGTCGAAAACCGTCGTGCCCAGCCAGGACCCGTGATCGGCGGCCTTCATGATCGGCACATCGCCGTCGTGCCAGGTGCCTTCGAAGTAGGTGCGGATGTTGCTTCCGGTGGCCATGAGCGGTGTCCTCGATCGGTTCCGGCGCAGCCTAGGACGAGTAGCCGAAGAGGTCCAGACGGGTTATGCTTTGGCTTCTTTTACAAGGGCTTGCATGTCCAGCGGCGCGTTTATCATGGCCAGGTTGCCATCGCCGTCGCGCGGCCAGTCGGCGGGGTCGCGGTCGCGATAAAGCTCGACCCCGTTACCGTCGGGGTCGTCGAGGTAGACCGCCTCGGACACGCCGTGGTCGGCGGCGCCGGTCAGCTTGTGACCCGCCTGCAGGACGCGGCGGACGGCGTCGCCGAGCGCCGCGCGGTCCGGGTAAAGGAAGGCAGTGTGATAAAGGCCGGTATGACCCGGTAGCGGCGGCGTGCCGCCGCGGCTGTCCCAGGTGTTCAGGCCGATATGGTGGTGATAGCCGCCGGCCGACAGGAAAGCGGCCTGCGTACCGTACTTCTGCTGCACCTCGAACCCCAGGACCCCGGAGTAGAAGGCGATGGCGCGGTCGAGGTCGGCGACCTTCAGGTGGACATGGCCGATGCGGGCCTGCGGGTGAACGGGGGACATGGCGCGGCTCCTTTCCCGGCGACACTAGCAGGGCGGCGCATCGGCCCCAAGATGCGGTGGCGCGCAGGCTCTGTGCGGAAAAGGCGGTCGATCCGACCCGGTGGCGCGCGAGATGCGCCCCGACATCGGAAGGTGCAACGGATGCGCACTTGCGGAACATGATATGTATGGCAGGTGAACAAGCTGAAAGGTCAAATCATGGCAATGTCGGGGATGCGGAATTTCATCAACGTGATGAACCAGGACGGCAGCGGTTAGGAGATCGCCGTCGTGGAAAGCAAGGCGACTTCGGATGCCAATGTCGACAAGGTCGAGGCTCAGTGTGGCCAGTTCGCGGATCGTCTCGAGGCGATGCCGGCGCCCGAGGGCTATGACGTGATCGCCAGCTGGTCTTAACGCCCTTGCGCCGGGTGGCCTGGGCTGCCAGCAAGCCTCCGGGCGCTATGAAAAAAGGTGGGCCTGCGTTTCGTCAATGTGGAACTGGTTCAAGCAGGGAACGCGCCATGGCAAGTGACGGGGCCAGGGGCTTCGATGTGGTCGTCGTCGGAGCCGGACCTGCGGGCAGCGCCGCGGCGTTTACCTGCGCGCGCCTCGGGCTGTCGGTGGCGCTGCTGGACCGCAAGACCTTCCCGCGCGACAAGCTGTGCGGCGGATTGTTTACCGGGCGCAGCAGGCTCTATTCCCGTGAGATCTTCGGGGAGGACATCGACCCGGCGCTGCTGGACGTGAAGCGCGAGGTGACGTTCGGATTCAGCGGGCGCGCCATCGGAACCATGCAGGACGTGCCGCCGCTCTACCTGACCATGCGCCTCGATCTCGACGCGCATCTTCTGGGCCGGGCTCTGGGCGCGGGGGCGCGGGACTTCACCGGGCGGGCGGTTGCCGCGCTGGACGCGGCGGCGGGGACGGTGCGCCTGGCGGACGGCGAGGTTCTGGCCTACGGCGTCCTGATCGGGGCCGACGGGGTGAACAGCCGGATCGCGACGGATCTGTTCGGGCAGGCATTCGACCGGCGCAGGATCGGCTTCGGGCTGGAGATCGAGGCGGGCGGTCGCCACGTCGATGCCGCGCGGCCGATCCGGATCGACTTTGGCCAGGCGCGGTGGGGCTATGGCTGGGTGTTTCCCAAGACCTGCTCGACCACCATCGGGGTCGGCGGGCTGCTGTCCCGGAATGCCGACATGAAGGCGGTGCTGCGGGGATACCTGGACCAGCTTGGGGTTGCCGGGACCGAGGCCAGGGTGAAAGGTCAGTTCATCCCGTTCGGTGATTTCCGGCGGCGTCCGGGGCGGGGTCGGGTGCTGCTTTGCGGCGACGCGGCGGGGCTGGTCGACCCGATCACCGGCGAGGGCATCGCCTATGCCCTGAAGAGCGGGCAACTGGCGGCGGAAAGCGCGGTCGCGTGCCTTGCGCAGGGGCGGCCCGAAGCGGCGCACGACATGTATCGACGGCGGCTGCGCGGCATTCACGGTGCGCTGCGGGCCGCCAACGCGCTGCGACCGCTGCTCTTCGCGGAGCGGACCGGCACGGTGTTCGAAACGTCGTTTCGGGGGCCATCGGGGCTGAAACGGACATACATGCGGATGCTGGCGGGCGAGGCGGAGTATCGCGATATCCTCGCCCCGACGATCCTGCGCGCGCCACGGTTGGCCGCGGCCATGCTGCGCGGGCGGTGGGCGAAGATGCGCCGAGGCGGCGCGTGACGCTTTTCCGGACATCCGGCGGCGGTCCGCTTACCGGGTCGGACAACGGGGATGTGATCGGATCCAACGGTCACAGCCGTGAGGATTGTTGCTATATTGAAAACAATTCGTGACGACAGTTGGGAGGCTGCCATGACGACCCAATCCGCCTTGAACGAGATCGATCGTGTTGTCGATCAGACGATCAAGGACAAAAGCCGCGCCGCAAAGCTGAAGAAGGCATTGCATCAGCAATACGACCTGACCCGGCCGGGCAAGAGCCGCAAGGTCGATGCGACGTGGTCGGGCAGCGATGACGTCGAGGAATTCTGGGACAACGTGCCGGTTTGATGCCACCGCATCAGGTGAAATAGGCTGCGGTCCGTCGCGAAGACGGACCTCTGCGCCATGTCCCAGCCATTTCGGCGATCCTGCCACGAAACCGCCACATTGCCGTGCGATTTCTGTCAAGTTCAGTGGGGGCACCGAACGAGGCCCCAATGAAATTCATCATGGAATTAACCGAAGTCGCCGATGCCCGCAAATACTGGTCCGGCTGGGGCGCGCGGCAGCCGCAGGGCGCGATGAGGGTCAAGAATTTCCTTTCGGCGGTCGTGCTTGCGATGTCGACATTCGTGCTGGTGGCCAATCACATGACATAGCCGGCGGGGTGGTGGGTTTCACCCACCCTACGTGGCGGGTGACGCCGAGAGGCAGGCCGGTGGTGAACCTGCGGCCGGATGCCGGGGACGGTGGACTGGGTCTAGGGCGACGATCCGAAGGGCACTACGGCGCGGAGGACGTCGGTGCTGCGGGCGTTTGTGGAGGGGCGGCGTGGGCGGTGATCAAGAGTTGATGGTGGCGGAGAGTATGAAAGCTCACCAAGCGCGCGATGCGCATATCAAGTCTTGAAATCTCAAACGTTCGTAACGAAATTACTCTCGTAACAATAACGAGAGTGAAAAATGCCTTTTACCTATCGAGACACACAAGTTGTGAAGGGGATGCTTGAAAGAGGCGACAGGCAGCATGACATAGCATCGTACTTTGGTGTCAACGGTGGTCGTATAGCGGAAGTCGCTACTGACGACTGTGATTATCCAAACGCACCTCCGCTGCCCAGTGAGAAATTTCCGCCGCCTGGCCCTTATGTGGGGGCTAAAACCGTTTTTGAGATCGAAGAAACACTGCGGGAAGCGATCGACTTAATTAAAGGAGCGGGCGATCCGTCGGAGGAAGGTGAGTTGGCGATAGAGGTTCTTCAAGAAGCAATAAAACGGCTTTAGGAAGCTCAGGGATTAATCAGATGGACTTGTTTAGAAATATTGGTGAGGAAGAGATTTTAGTTGAAATTGAAAGAATTATTTCACTCGGTGCGGTGCCTTCAGGAAGAGCAGCTAGAGAATACTACTCATCGGGAGATTTACCTAATTTTCTAGAGATCTACTTTCGACAGCGAGGCATCGTAAAACGAAATCGACAGGCAGCTTGCCTAGGGGTGAGCGCACAAACATTGAATAAGATCTTTGCTGGCGCTGATATCTCAGAGAACATGCTCTTTCGATTTCGTGTAGCTATTCATCGCGCCTCGCTACGGAAACACTACGACGAGATCGAAGTCGAGAAAATCCTGGCAACACCATGGCGGGCAAATGAAGGCCATAACACTTCCGCGGCGATTGCAGAATTGGTAGCAATAATCGAGTCATTAATGACCAAACTTAGTCAATCGAACAGCATTGGGTCCGGATCCGAGAATTTTACAGATGTCCATAGGGCGCAACTCATAGCTCTATTGCGAGAGGTGTTGGCAAAATTGGAAGCACCCGTCGTGAATGTTCAGGAGGCGGAAACTTCGCTAGCTCGTGCTGGCACAGCGATTAAGAAGGGCTTTTCTGACGCTATTGAGACGGAATCAAAAAACGTAGCTCAACGGTTCTTCTCGGTAGGACGTCGGATAATATCGGAGCTAATAAAACAGAAGGGATTTTCAAGCTTTGAAGATTTTTTCTAGTAAGAGAAGTTACAACAGATGTTGGCTTGTCAATTCTGGCAAGAAGAGTGGGTCGAAACTCGCCCTTTGACGGGCATTAACCACCCACCAACCCCACGATCTCATAAGTCCGCTTCAACACCGGCTCGGCCAGGACCCGGGCGCGCTCGGCGCCGGTGGCTAGCAGGCGGTCGATTTCGGTGGGGTCGGCCATTAGCCGGGTCATCTCGGTGGATATGGGGGAGAGTTTGGCGACGGCGAGGTCGGCCAAAGCGGGCTTGAAGCGGCCCCAGCCTGCGCCGGCGTATTCGGTGATGACCGCCTCGGGCGTCAGGCCGGACAGACCGGCGTAGATCGAGACGAGGTTGCGGGCCTCTGGCCGGTTGTCGAGTTCCTTTAGCGTATCGGGCAGGGGGGCCGGGTCGGTGCGGGCCTTCTTGAACTTCTTCGCGATCGTGTCGGCGTCGTCGGTCATGTTGATCCGCTCCATGTCGGACTCGTCGGACTTGGACATCTTCTTGGTGCCGTCGCGCAGGCTCATCACGCGGGTGGCGGGGCCTTCGATGACCGGCTCGGTCAGCGGGAAGAAGTCGACCTCGTAGTCGTTGTTGAACTTCTGCGCGATGTCGCGGGTCAGCTCGACGTGCTGCTTCTGGTCCTCGCCGACCGGCACGTGGGTGGCGTGGTAGATCAGGATGTCGGCGGCCATCAGCGTGGGGTAGGCGTAGAGGCCGAGCGACACGGCCTCGCCGTTCTTGCCGGCCTTTTCCTTGAACTGGGTCATCCGGTTCAGCCAGCCGACGCGGGCGACGCAGTTGAAGATCCAGGCAAGCTCGGCATGCGCCGGGACCTGGGACTGGTTGAAGAGGATGGACTTGTCGGGGTCGATGCCGGAGGCGATCAGGGCGGCGGCGATCTCGCGCGTGCCGTGGCGCAGGTCGGCGGGGTCCTGCCAGACGGTGATGGCGTGCAGGTCGACGACGCAGTAGATGGTCTCGAAATCCGGGCCCTGCATGTCGACCCAGCGCTTGATCGCGCCGAGGTAGTTGCCGAGCGTCACGCCGCCCGAGGGCTTGATGCCGGAGAAGATGCGGGGGGTGAAGTCGGGCATGTCGCGGTCCTGCTGGCATTGACGGTCAGGGTCGCGTATCGGATGGCCCGAGAGGCGTCAAGAAAGGCAAGCGATGCAGGGACATGACGAAAGCCCGTTCAACGCGATCCCGCCGGTGGTGGTGGCGCTGGCGGCGGTGATCTTTACCGTCGAGGTCGCGTTTCAGCTGGGCGCGCGCGGGCTGGTCGGGGGGCCGGAGGCGGTGGGCTGGCGGCTGGCCGCGATCACCCGCTTCGCCTTCGTCGAGGATGTCTATGCGCAGATGTGGGCGCAGGGGGTCTGGCCCGCGCGCCACGTGATGCGGATCGTGACCTATCCGTTCGTGCATGGGTCCTTTACCCATGTGCTGTTCGTGCTGGTCTTCCTGCTGGCGCTGGGAAAGATGGTGGCCGAGGTGTTCTCGGCGCTTGCCGTGCTGGTGGTGTTCTTCGGCTCGGCGGTGATCGGGGCGCTGGTCTATGCGCTGCTGGTCGACAGCCCGTATCCGCTGATCGGCGGGTTCCCGGCGGTCTACGGGCTGATCGGGGCGTTCACCTTCCTGTTGTGGGTGAAGCTGGCGCAGACCGGCGGGCCGCAGGCGCGGGCCTTTACGCTGATCGGGTTCCTGATGGGGATACAGCTGATCTTTGGTCTCATGTTCGGCGGGACACCGGACTGGGTGGCGGACCTGGCGGGGTTCGTGGCGGGGTTCGGGCTGTCATTCCTAGTCAGCCCGGGAGGCTGGGCGCGGGTGATGGAGCGGCTGCGGCAGCGGTGAGGAGTGCTTGGTATTGGTTGGGCTAGTTCTCCTGGCATAAGGCGACTCGATCTATGAGGATGAGCCCGACAGCATTTACGATTTCCCTGATCGTATCTTAAGGCGGTCCGGGAGGCGTTGAGCGATTGGATCGTCTATTACGAACCGGTCAAGGCTGGGCCGCGCGGGTACTTTGCGGTCGCGAAAATAGCGGATGTCATCGAAAAGCCCGGTGTTAACGGGCGTTTTCTGGCATGATCGAGCCCGAAGCTATTTGCCATTCGACCAAGAGGTGCCGCGCCTGCGTAATGGGCGCCCTCTGGAATTCGCGCTTGCGGATACCTACGGAAATCCGAAATCTGGAGGCGCAGTTCAATTGGCAGTGCGACGCCTTCCGGAGCGCGAATTCGCCAATATTGTGAATATCGGTTTGCCCCAGGACCTGGAGGCAATCGAGGCGCGCCGCTATGGCGAAACGTGACATGAAGTTGACGACCCTGCGATACCCTTCGAAAGACCGGTGCTCGAAAGGCTCACCCGCCGGAAGTACCGCGATGTCGCCTTCCGTCGAAATGTCAGAGCTGCGTATGGGTATCGTTGCGCAATGTCCGGTCTGCAACTTCGCAATGGTGGCGGGCGACCGGAAGTTCAGGCAGCACATATCCGGCCGGTAGAGCGGGATGGAAGCGATTCCGTGCGCAATGGCCTGGCGTTATCGGGGACACTGCACTGGATGTTCGACAATTTAGGTTTCTAGGCGGTTGCTTTGTCCGCATCGGGGGCCAAATGCCTTTGCAGTCGACACTTCCCTCAGATCCCCTCACCGATTGCGGCGCAGCGTTCGGCGGATCTCGGTGAGTTTGAGGGCGCCGAGGACGTGGGCGGCAGTAAAGTAGCTGGCGATGCCTATGGCGATGACTGCGGCGAGGGCGGCATAGCGCCACGTCGGGATCGAGAAGGCGGGACTGAGCAGCATGGCGGCGGCTAAAAGGAGGCCACCCATGATCGCGGCGGCGGCGAGGATGCGCAGGATGCGATGGCGGAACCGGGTGTCGGTGGCCGCGGCCTCGCCCATCGCGCGGCTGCCGAGCCAGAGTTGCAGCACCATCGCCCAGGCCGCGAGCGAGGTGCCGACGGCGGCGGCGAGATAGCCTATGACGGGGGCAAGGCCGATCGCGATCACCGCGTTCACCAGCATCGAGACGACGGCGTAGTAGAACGGGCGCTTGGTGTCCTCGCGCGCGAAATACAGCGGTTGCAGCACCTTTTGCAGCACGAAAGCCGGCAGGCCGAGGCCATAGATCGCCAGCGCGGCGGCGGTGGCGGCGGTGTCTTCTGCCTCGAACGCACCGCGCTGGAACAAGACCGAGATCAGCGGCACCGGGATCACGATCAGCGCGACGGCGGAGGGGATCGTCAGGGCCAGGCTGATCTCTCCGGCACGGTTGAAGGCGTCGCGGCCCCCGGCGGTGTCTTCCGCGCGCAGGCGGCGCGACAGGTCGGGCAACAGCACAACGCCGATGGCGATGCCGACGACGCCGAGCGGCAGCTGGTATAGGCGGTCGGCGTAGTTCAGCCAGGCGATGGCGCCGTCGAAGAAGCTGGCGACCTGGCGGCCGATCAGCAGGTTGATCTGCACGACGCCACCCGCCAGCGCTGCGGGGGCGGCGATGATGGCGAGGCGCTTGAGTTCGGGTGTCATCCGCGGGCGGCGCGGCGTCAGGTGGAACCCGGCACGCTTTGCCGCCAGCCAGACCAGCGCCAGTTGCGCGATGCCGCCCAGCGGCACCGTCCAGGCCAGCGTATTGCCGATCGGCCAGCCCATCTGGCGGGCGATGATCATGGCGCTGACGAGCAGCACGTTCAGCAGCACCGGGGCGGCGGCGGCTGCCGCGAAACGCCCGGTGGCGTTCAGCACGCCCGACAGAAGCGCCGCCAGCGAAATGAACAGGATGTAGGGAAAGATGATGCGGCCATAGTCGACGGCCAGGTCGAACCGTTCGTCGGCGAGAAAGCCCGAGGCCATGGCCACGACCAGCCACGGCATCGCAAAGGTCGCGATCACGGTGAAGACGATCAGCACGCTGGCCAGTCCGGCGAAGGCGTCGCTGGCGAAACCACGCGCATCCTCGCCGCCCTCGAACTTTTTCGAGAACATCGGCACGAAGGCCATGTTGAACGCGCCCTCGGCGAAGAAACGGCGGAACATGTTCGGCAGGGCGAAGGCGATCAGGAAGGCCTCGGCCACCGGTCCCGCGCCAAGATAGGCGGCGATCATGATATCGCGAACGAAGCCCAGGACGCGGCTGAGCAGGGTCCATAGACCGACCGTCAGGAAGCTTTTCATCAGGCGAATGGGTTTCAAGCGTGGTCCTGCCCGCGTCATTGGCGATTTCGCGGTGTTCTAGCGGGTTGCGGTCGGGGCGGATAGTGGGCGTTTTGCCCGTCGGCGGCGGCAACGGAATATCAACCCTTTCGCGTCAGGCTTGGCCGCGGTTCCGGCATTCAGAATGAGGTTCGGATGAATTGGGCGCGACGCGTCACGGCCTTGTGCCTTGCTGTCTGGTTGGCGTGTGTTTCGGCGCAGGCCGGGCCGGTGTCGCTGTTGCAGGCGACGACGTTCGCCGGGCAGCGCGGCGCGCTTGTCGACTTGGGCCAGACCGTGCGGGACGAGGACCGGCCGGTGCGGCTGGCCAGCCTGTTTGCCGGGCAGGAAGGCGCCAGCCTGTTCGCCCCCCGTGCGCCGGGGCTGCGCAATCGGCTGGAATCCCGGGTCGGCCCGCGGGCTGACCAGTGGCACACAGGGGCTGCTGGCCCTGATTGGGCAGGCCGAGGCGGGGCGGCTGGGATACGACGCAGTCCAGCACGGGGCGGTTCATCGCCCCGGCAAGGCCCCGACCAAGATGACCATCGCCGAGATCCTGGTCTGGATCGAAGCGACG
Source organism: uncultured Alphaproteobacteria bacterium (assembly GCA_963768205.1). Taxonomy (GTDB): domain Bacteria; phylum Pseudomonadota; class Alphaproteobacteria; order Rhodobacterales; family Rhodobacteraceae; genus JAHELH01. The sequence goes on from CAVYHB010000002.1 coordinate 329,652, forward strand.
CCTGGCCAGCCTCATGCCATCGGGCGCTACCAGTTCATCCCAGCGACGCTGCGGCGGCTGGTCGCCAAGCTGGAGATCGGCGCGGGCGAGGTCTTCGCGCCGCTGATCCAGGACCGGCTGGCGGGCGCGCTACTGGCTGAGGCGGGATTCGCCGCGTTCCGGGACGGCACGCTTGGACGCCACGATTTCATGCATAACCTGGCAAAGGTCTGGGCCGGGCTGCCGACCGCGTCGGGCGCATCGCATTACGACGGCTATGCCGGGAACAAGGCGACGATGACCTGGGCGTATTTCGACGCTGAAATGGGCCGGATCTTTCCTGGCTGAGCAGGCCGCGGCACGATGGTATCCGCTACGCGGTTCCTAGCGGGCGCGACATGCTTTATGGCTTTTCCCGAACTGAGAAGATCAGGAGGCGTGGCAGCACGATGGACGTTTGGGTCAGCGACGCCGTCAGGAAGATCGAGGCGGATTATCAGCGGTCCGCCGACACGCACCTGTTCAAGTTGACCATCCCCCGGCTGGTCGGTGTCGATATCTACCTGAAGGACGAAAGCACCCATCCCACCGGCAGCCTGAAGCACCGGCTGGCGCGGTCGCTGTTCCTTTACGCGCTCTGCAACGGCAAGCTGGCCGAGGGCTCGACCGTGATCGAGGCCTCGTCGGGCAGCACGGCGGTGTCCGAGGCCTATTTCGCGCAGATGCTGGGCCTGCCCTTCGTCGCGGTGATGCCGCGCCGCACGGCGCAAAGCAAGATCGACAAGATCACGCTGCACGGCGGCCAGTGCCATTTCGTCGAAACCGCGCCGCAGATGCATGACGCCGCCGTCGCCCTGGCGCATGAGACGGGCGGCTATTTCATGGACCAGTTCCTTTATGCCGAGCGGGCAACCGACTGGCGCGGCAACAACAACATCGCCGAAAGCATCTTTGCGCAGATGCAGCAAGAACCGCATCCGGTGCCGCACGCACTGGTGATGAGTGCCGGGACCGGCGGCACCTCTGCGACGCTGGGACGCTACGTTCGGTTCAAGGGCTACGACACGCGGCTGATCGTGGTCGATCCCGAAAACTCGGTGTTCTACAACAGCTTCAGGACGCGCGACCCTGACCTCACGGCGGATTGTTCCAGCCGGATCGAGGGGATCGGGCGCCCAAAGGTCGAGAAATCGTTCCAGCCCGACGTGATTGACGAGATGATGCAGGTGCCGGACGCGGCCAGCGTCGCCACGATCCTGTGGCTGGAAAAGCTGATCGGTCGCAAGGCGGGCGGGTCCACCGGGACCAACCTGTGGGGCGCGCTGCGCGTAGCGCGGGGCATGATGGAGGCGGGCGAGGCGGGGTCTGTCGTGACGCTGATGTGCGACGGCGGCGAGCGATACCTGGATCGGTACTATAACCCTGTCTGGGTCGCGCAGTCGCTGGGCGACATCAGGCAATACTCGGACGAGTTGGACGGCTGGCTTTAGCGGTCGTTGGCCCGGCCTGCCACGCAGTAGTCAGCGCGGCTCGCGCCGCATGGTTTGCACCGGCGGATGCCCTCCGACGTCGATCAGGCCGCATGTCTCGAACCCGAACCGTTCGTAGAACGGCACGTTGCCGGGTTTCGTGGATTCGAGATACGCGAGGCTGCCGTCGCGGTCGCAGAGGGCAAGACCGTATTCCATCAGCCGCGCGCCCGCGCCCTGGCCGCGCAGAAACGGATCGACCCCCATAAGGGGAAGAAACCAGTGCGGCTCTGGCGGGTGCGCCCGGTCGAATTCCTCGTAGACCTTGAAAAGCTCGGCCCGAGCCGACGCCGCAACGCTGCGCGTCAGCAGGGCGTCAAGGCTGGCCTCATCGGCGTGCAGTCCGGGCGGGATCCATAATGCGGCGGCGGCCTGACCCAGCACATGCGCACCGCCATTCTCGAAGCCCGGCTGCCCATAGAGCCGGACGTATTGGGGGAAGAATTCAAGGTATTGACCCAAATCCGGATAAAGATACCGGCACACGGCGTCGTCGACGAAGGCAAGGGTCAGCAGGTCGACGATATGATCGTGCTGATCCGGCTCCGCCGTGCGTACAGGTGAGAGAGATGGGTCGATCATTTGACTGGGCTGGTGGCGGCCCAGGGCTGCTGCGCCTGGCTGGGCTTGCGGTGCAGGCCGCGCAGGCGCAGCTTCCATTCTTCCAGCCGAAGTTGCCACAGCAGGCGCTTGAGCGGGCGAGAGTAGCCCTTGTCGTCGAAATAACCATTGTCGACATGCGTATGTCCCGCGCGCGTCCGGCGGGCGAAGCGAGCGGCACCCGGGCGTTTGCGGAACCGGGCCTCTTCGGCCAGGCTGATGAAAAGCGGGGCGTCGACGGGCGGAAAGGCGGGCGGACCGTGTGGCAGGCCCTTCAGCGCCAGGTAGCCCGCGGGCAGGTCGTGGCCGGACCGCAGCGCGAAGTTGACGGTGCCCGAGAAACGCGGGTTGATCTCGAGCAGGGTCGGCCCCTGCGGCCCTTCGATAAGGTCGAGGTCGATGCCACCGGTCCAGTTCAGCGCGCCCGCGATCCTGTCCAGCATGGCGTGGGCCTGTTTCGAGGTGCTGCGCCAGGCATAGGGCGGGGTGCCCGCTTTGGAGAATCCGTAGCCGGTGGTGAAGGCGAAACTGTCGAGGACCTTGCCGTCATGACAGAAGCCGGTGATGCCGATGAAATCGCCTTTGACCGCGGATTGCAGTTGCAGTCCCGCCGTGTCCGGAAGGTCGGCAAGCCGGTCGGTCAGATCGGACAGCGACGCAATCTCGAACACTCCGTCCGAGGCGACCGCGCCGGACACCTTCAGGAAGCACGGAAACCCGATCTCCGCCGCGGCGCCGGCGGCGTCGCGGCGCGTCACCTGGCACGAATTCGGGACTGTCACACCGATCTTTCGGCAGAAAGCATCCGAGGCATTGCGGTCGCGCACCAGTTCGATGGTCGCCGATGGCACTGACACGAAGGCGTGGCTTTCGGGAAAAAGTTCTGCGGCATGGGCGACGGCAAGCGCGTCGTCATCCGAAATCGGCACGACAAGGTCGATGTCACGCTGGCGGACCAGCACGCCCAGCGCCCGCGCCCGCTCTAGCGCGTCCTGCTTTTGCGGCAGGTGCACCAGGTCGTGGACGAAATCCGATTGTGCGTTTCGGGTGGGTGCGATGCTATAGGCCGCCGTCACGTGGTGGCCCTTGCGCCCGAAGCTCTGGATGCAGGCAAGCGCACCCTGCCAGTGTTCGGACAGGACGAGGATGCGCATCGGGGTCGTCTTCATCGGTGCCGGTCCGGCCGGATCGGGCGACGTGTCAGGGACGATTGCCGGGTCGCTAACGGTTAGGCCCTTCATGGATCATTCCTCCCGCGCGCGGATCGATCCCTTGTCGATGGCGTCGCGCAGCTTGGCCTCCAGCGCCTTCTGCTTGCCCTCCGCATAGAATTTCAAGCCGAACATGTCCTTGACATAGAAGGTGTCGACCACCTGTTCGCCGTAGGTCGCGATGACGGCCGAGGCGATGTAGACGTGGTTGTTGGCCAGCGTCCGGGTCAGGTCATAAAGCAGGCCGGGGCGGTCGCGGGTATCGACCTCGATGATCGTGTAGATCTCCGAGCCTTCGTTGTCGAAGGCGATGGACGTGGGCACGCGGAACGCTTTCTCGCGCTTCTTCATCTTGTCGCGGCTGCGGATCGCTTCGGTGGGCACCACCTCGCCCTTCAGTGTCTTGTCGATCATCTGTTCCAGGCGCGGCAGGCGCCGGGCCTCGTAGGGGTGGCCCTCGGCGTCCTGGATCCAGAACGCCGCCGTGGCAAAGCCGTCCTTCGAGGTGTAGGTGCGCGCATCGACGACGTTGGCACCGACCAGCGCCAGCGCACCGGCGAGGCGCGAGAAGATGCCGGGATGGTCGGCCAGGGCAAAGCAGACACGGGTGGCGTCGCGGTCTTCGTCGGGCGTCAGCTTCAGCCTGATCTCGTCGGGGCCGATGTCGTGCAGCAATTCGGCGAAGTCGACATGCGCGGTCACGTGCAGGCCCTGCCAATAGGGCGGGTAGTGGCGTTCGATCTCGGTCTTCAGGTTCTTCTTGTCCCAGCCCGCCAGGGCCTCGCGCAGATTGCGTTTTGCCTCGGTGCCGCGCTGGACGCGGTTGAGCGCCTCAAGCCCATCCTCCAGCCCGCGCCGGGTCTGGCGGTAAAGCGCGCGCAGCAGCGCGGCCTTCCAGTTGTTCCAGGTCGTCGGGGCCGACGCCGCGGATGTCGCAGACCGTCAGAACCGTCAGCAGGTCGAGCCGCTCCACCGACTGCACCGCCTTGGCGAAGTCGCGCACGGTGCGCGGGTCGGCGATGTCGCGTTTCTGCGCCATGTCGGACATCAGCAGGTGATAGCGCACCAGCCATTCGACGGTCTCGGCCTCTTTCGGCTTCAGCCCCAGGCGCGGCGCCACCTTGCGGGCGATCTGCGCGCCGAGGACCGAGTGGTCCTCGGGCCGGCCCTTGCCGATGTCGTGCAGCAGAAGAGCGACGTAAAGCACCTTGCGGTTGACGCCTTCCTTCAGGATGTTGCTGGCGATCGGCAGTTCCTCGACAAGTTCGCCGCGCTCGATCTGGGCCAGGATGGCGATGCACTGGATGGTATGCTCGTCCACCGTATAGCTGTGGTACATGTTGAACTGCATCATCGCCACGATGGGCGCGAATTCCGGCAGGAACGCGGCCAGAACGCCCAGTTCGTTCATCCGGCGCAGGGCGCGTTCCGGGTTGCCGTGTTTCAGCATCAGATCGAGGAAGATGCCGATGGCTTCCTTGTCGTGGCGCAACTCGTCGTCGATCAGGTCCAGGTTGGCGGCCAGCAGGCGCATGGCGTCGGGGTGCAGCAGCAGGCCGGTGCGCAGGGCCTCGTCGAAGATGCGCAGAAGGTTGACCTTGTCCGCGAGGAACGCCTGCTCGTCGGCGATGTTCAGGCGGTTCTGCTCGATCCTGTAGCCGTCTTGCGGACCCGGCGGCGGCGACGGAAGAACCCGACGAGCGGCGGGCTCGTTCTTGACGTGACGCTCTTCCAGGGCGGTCAGGAAGATGCGGGTCAGTTCGCCGACGCGGGTGGCCTGGCGGAAGTAATCCTGCATGAAATGCTCGACCGCGCGGCGCCCGCCGTGATCGGTATAGCCCATGCGGGTCGGCGACCTCGACCTGCATGTCGAAGGTCAGCTGGTCCATCGCCCGGCCGGTGATCAGATGCAGGTGGCAGCGCACCGCCCAGCAGGAAATTTTCGGCCTCGACGAAGCTGTCGAATTCCTCTGCCGTGAAGACCTTCTTCTCAACAAGGTCGGCGGCGTCCTGGACGCCGTGGATATACTTGTCGATCCAGAACAGCGATTGCAGGTCGCGCAGGCCGCCCTTGCCCTCCTTGACGTTGGGCTCGACCATGTAGCGCTGGCCGCCCTGCTTGCGGTGCCGCGCGCTGCGTTCCGCCAGCTTGGCCTCGATGAAATCGGCGGCGGTGTTCCTGAAAAGCTGCGACCAGAGCTTTTTGTTCAGCTCCACTGCCAGCGGTTCGTGGCCGCCGATGAAACGATGCTCCAGAAGGGCGGTGCGGATCGTGTAATCCTCGCGCCCAAGGCGGATGCAGTCTTTCACGGTGCGGCTGGAATGGCCGATCTTCAGGTGCAGGTCCCAGAAGATGTACAGCATGGACTCGATGACGCTTTCGGCCCAGGCGGTCATCTTGTAGGGCGTCAGGAACAGCAGGTCGACATCCGAGAACGGCGCCATCTCGGCGCGTCCGTAGCCGCCGACCGCAAGCAGGGCCAGGCGCTGCGCTTCGGTGGTGCTGGAGATCGGATGCAGACGCGTGACGGCGACGTTGAAGACGCAGGTGACAAGGCAGTCGGTCAGCCAGGCATAGGACCGGACCACGGGCCAGGCGGTGGCGGGGGCTTCGGCGAAGGCCTCGGCGATGACGGCGCGACCTGTTTCGTTCGCCGATTGCAGGATCGCCACCGCGGCGGCGCGTACCGCCTTGGCATCCTTGGCCTCGGCGCAGGCTTCGGTCAGCCGGGCGCGGACCGTTTCCATGTCGAAGATATCCGCCGCCGGGCGAACCAGGTTTGCGGGGGCAAGGGGGGGCGCCGGGTCGGCAGCCGGGTCAGGAGCCGAAGCCGCCAAAGCTTCTTGGGGCGGGGTCAATCACGTTCACCTGTCTGTCGCGGATCTCGGCAATCGCCAGGCCGCGCTCGTTGGTTCCGTCGGCCTTCAGACGGAAGATGCCATTGACCCCGACGAAACCGGAGCCCTGAGTCAGCGCGGAGGTGGTCAGGGCATCGGACTTGCCCGCTCCGACCAGCGCGCCAATGGCGGCGATACCGTCATAAGCGAGACCTGCGATCGGGTGCGGCGTCTGGCCATAGGCGGCGGCGTAGCGATTTTCGAACTGCCGGTTCAGCGCCGGAGAGGGCAGGGCGAACCAGCCGCCCTGCACGCCCGGAAGCTCGGTGGCGCCCGCCGGGATGTCCCAGCGTTGCAGGCCGATGAACTGGACGGCGGCGGAACTGACGCCGTTCTCGGACAGAAGCTGCGTCAGGATCGGCAGCGCCCCGGCCGTGCCGGAGGTCATGAAGATCGCGTCGGCGCCGCTGCTGCGCGCCTTGCTGGCGATGCCGGGAACGGCGTTGATCACGGCGTTCTGGCTCAGCTCGTAGGACGCCTGGCCGACGTTGCTGGCGCCGTTGGCAGCGATGGCCTGGGCGATTGCGCCGCGGCCTTTCTGTTCGGCCACGTCGTTGCCGTTGACGATCATTATCTTGGTCTTGCCCCGACCGACGGCATAGCGGACCAGCCGGTTGGCGGTGTTTTCGAAGGTGTTTCCCAGCACGAAGACATTGCCACCCGCGATGTCGGTGTTGTTGGAGAACGACAGCACGTTGATGCCGCGCCCGGCGACGGCGACGCCGGCGGCATTGGCCTCGGCGGCGAAGACCGGCCCCAGGATGATCCGGGCGCCCTCGTCGGCGGCCTGTTTCGCCAGCGCGCCGGCGCGACCGGCCTGGCCGCCGGTCTGGTAGACCCGCAGGTCGATGTCGACGCCCTGCAGGTCGGCCATCGCCAACCTGGCCGCGTTTTCCAGCGCCTTGGCCAGGAAGTCGTCCTGTGCCTGGCCCGAGCCCGCGGGGACCAGAAGGGCAACAGCGACGGGCTGGGTGGCGTCGATGCGCGGGCCGCTGCTGCGCACGGCAGGCAGTGTGTCGCAGGCGGCGAGCCACAGGCAGGCGAAAAGAACCGTAAGACGCGCCGCGCCGCGGCGGATCGGGTGGGGGCGTGGGGTCATGGGGGCACTTCGCTCCGTGCTGCGCTTGCGATCCGGGGCAGACTATGCGCAACAAGAAGCGGAGTAAACGTCTGGAAAGGCGCGTTGGTCCCCCTTGCCGCCCGAAATCAGCAAACTGCCCGCCGGTCTCTACTTCGTCGCCACGCCGATCGGCTCGGCGCGCGATATCACGCTGCGGGCGCTTGATACGCTGGCCTCTGCGGACGTTCTTGCGGCCGAGGATACGCGGACGCTGCGGCGTCTGATGGAGATCCACGGGATCAAGCTGGGCGGTCGGCGGATCGTGGCCTATCACGACCATAACGGTGCCGCGGCCCGGCCCGGGCTGCTGCGCGCCATCGCCGAGGGCAAGTCGGTGGCCTACGCGTCCGAGGCCGGGACGCCGCTGGTGGCGGATCCCGGGCTATCAGCTGGCGCGCGAGGCGGTGGCGGCGGGCCATCTGGTGACGTCGGCGCCGGGTCCATGCGCGGCGATCGCGGCGCTGACGATCGCGGGATTGCCGACCGACCGGTTCCTGTTCGCAGGCTTCCCGCCCCCGGCAAAAGGCCCGCGCGAAAGCGTGGTTGCGCGAACTGGCGCCGGTGCCGGCGACGCTGGTGATCTACGAATCCGCCCGAGCGCGTTAACCGAACATTAGATGAAATGGCGACAGAGTTGGGGGAAGGGCGGCAAGCTGCGGTGTGCCGCGAACTGACCAAGCGATTTGAAGAAGTATCGCGCGGGACACTGGCAGAGCTGTCGGCGCAGATGTCCGGGCGGGTGCTGAAGGGCGAGGTCGTGCTGGTGGTCGGAAAGGCCCTGGCGTCGGCGGGCACCGGGAACGTCGAGGAGGCGCTGGAAGTGGCGTTGCGCGACATGTCGGTGAAGGACGCGGCCACCGTGGTGGCCGAGGCGCTGGGCCTGCCGCGCCGCGAAGTGTACCAGGCGGCCTTGAAGCTGGGAGAACGGGAATGACGGGATCGGTCGGATATCACGCGGGTCTTTCCGCCGAGGATATCGTCGCCAAGGGCTATGCGCGGGGCGGATATGACCTGCTGGAACGGCGCTGGCGCGGCGCTGGCGGCGAGATCGACCTGATATTCCGCAAGAACGACGCGATCGTCTTCGTGGAGGTCAAGAAAAGCCGCGACTTCGCGGCTGCCGCCGCGCGCGTCTCCAAACGCCAGATTGCGCGCATCTATGCCTCGGCGGGCAGTTACCTGGCGCGGTGCCCGGCCGGGCTGGACACCGAGGCGCGGTTCGATGTGGCCCTGGTGGACGGGGTCGGATCGACCGAGATCATCGAGAACGCCTTCGGTCTGTGACGGCTTCCGCCTTGCCCCGGTGACGGGCCTGCGCCATGTAGTCGGCGCACATGGCCTGATCGGAGTGACACACAATGCCCCTGAAAGTCGCGTTCCAGATGGACCCGATCGGGTCCGTGAATATCGACGCCGACAGCACTTTCCGGCTGGCCGAAGAGGCGCAGGCGCGCGGGCACGAACTGTTCTTCTACACGCCCGATCACCTGGCGTTCCAGGATGGCCGCGTCACGGCACGCGGGCATCCGCTGACCGTGCGGCGGGTGAAAGGCGACCACGTGACGCTGGGCGACGAGGCCGAGATCGATCTGGGCGACTGGGACGTTGTCTGGCTGCGCCAGGACCCGCCATTCGACATGGGATACATCACGACGACGCATATCCTTGATCGCGTGCATCCCAAGACGCTGGTCGTGAACGATCCGTTCTGGGTGCGCAATTATCCCGAAAAACTGCTGGTGTTGCAGTTTCCCGACCTGATCCCGCCTACCACCATCGCCCGCGACCTGGGCACGCTGAAGGCGTTCCGGCATCGGCACGGCGACATGATCCTGAAGCCGCTATATGGCAATGGCGGCGCCGGCGTCTTCAAGCTGGACTTGGCCGACCGCAACCTCGGCTCGCTGCACGAGATGTTCACCGGCATGAACCGAGAGCCGCTGATCGCGCAGAAGTTCCTGCCCGACGTGGCCATGGGCGACAAGCGCGTGATCCTGGTGAATGGCGAGGCGGTCGGCGCGATCAATCGGGTGCCTGCAGGAGGGTGAGACCCGGTCGAACATGCATGTCGGCGGGCGCGCCGAGAAGGCCGACCTGACAGCCCGCGACCGCGAGATCTGCGCCGCCATCGGGCCGCTTCTGCGCGACAAGGGCCAGGTCTTCGTCGGCATCGACGTGATCGGCGATTACCTGACCGAGATCAACGTGACCTCGCCCACCGGCATCCAGGAACTCGAGCGGTTCGACGGCACCAACATCGCCGGGCGCATCTGGGACGTGATCGAAGCGAAACGCGCCGGGTGAGGCCGGGCTATTGTGGCACCGCCTCGCGGTTTTCCACCATCCGGTAGCTGACCGCCTCGGCAACGTGGGACTTGCGCACATCCGCCGACTCCCTCGAGATCGGCGATCGTGCGTGCCACCCGCATCACCCGGTGATAGCCGCGCGCCGACAGGCCGAAGCGTTCCGCCACCCGGGTCAGCAGGGCGCGGCCCTCGGCATCTGGCGTGGCAATTTCCTCCAGCAAGCGGCCCTCGGCGTCGGAATTGACGCGCACTCCGGCATGATCCGCGAACCGCGCCGATTGAAGATCGCGGGCTGCCCGCACCCGTTCGGCGACAACTGGCGGAACTGTCGCCGCTTTCAGGCAGATCGAGATCGGTGAAGGCCACCGGCGGCACGTCGATGCGCAGATCGAACCGGTCCATGAGCGGGCCGGAGATGCGCCCGATGTAGTCGTCACCGCAATGCGGCACCCGGGCGCAGGCGCGGGCCGGATCGGAAAGGTAGCCGCATTTGCAGGGGTTGGCGGCGGCGACCAGCATGAAGCGGCAGGGATAGCGTACGTGGGCATTGGCGCGTGCGACCACGACCTCGCCGTTCTCGATGGGCTGGCGCAGGGTTTCCAGCACGGTGCGGGGGAATTCCGGGAACTCGTCCATGAACAGCACGCCGTTGTGGGCGAGGCTGATTTCGCCCGGTTTCGCGCCGCGCCCGCCGCCGACGATGGCGGCCATCGAGGCGGTGTGATGCGGTTCGCGGAACGGCCGGACGCGGGAGATGCCGCCTTCGTCCAGCAGGCCCGACAGCGAATGGATCATCGAGGTTTCCAGCGCCTCGGCGGCGCTCAGCGGCGGCAGGATGCCCGGCAGACGGGCGGCCAGCATCGACTTGCCCGAGCCGGGCGTACCGATCATCAGGACATGGTGGCGGCCTGCCGCGGCAATTTCCAGCGCACGTTTGGCGCGTTCCTGCCCCTTCACGTCGCGGAAATCGCGGGCTGCATCCGGGGCGTTGACTTCGCCGGGGTCTGCCGGGGACAGGACCGCGCTGGCCGGTGAAATGCTGCACCGCCTCGGTCAGGCTGGCGGGCGCGATGACATGGGCGGCGCCGACCCAGGCCGCTTCGGCCCCGCAGGCGCGGGGGCAGACCAGGGTGCGGTCGTCTTCCGCCGCGGCCATCGCGGCGGGCAACGCGCCGATCACCGGCGATCAGCGAGCCGTCAAGCGACAGTTCGCCCAGGGAGACGGTCGCCTCGACGTCCTCTCGCGGGATGATGTCCAGCGCGGCCAGCAGCGCCAGCGCGATCGGCAGGTCGAAATGCGAACCCTCCTTGGGCAGGTCGGCGGGCGACAGGTTGATCGTGATGCGTTTCGACGGCAGCGCGATGGACATCGCGGTCAGCGCCGCCCGCACCCGTTCGCGCGCCTCGCTGACCGCCTTGTCGGGCAGGCCGACCACCGAGAAGGCCGGCAGGCCGGGGGCCACGGCGCATTGCACCTCGACGATCCGCGCGTCGACGCCCTCGAAAGCCACAGTGTAAGCACGCGCAACCATTCCAACCTCCGCCCGGTTGGTTAACGGCTCTCACAGATCGGTTTACTTTTCGTAAACTCCCATGAAGGCGGGCCAGGCGGCGGGGTCGGCTACGGTCTTGTCGCGGCAGAAGCCATTGCAGAAACCGAAGGTGCGGCCGTCGAGGACGAGGAAATGCGTGACCGGCTTGCCGGAATAGGGGCAGGTCGCGTTCTCGGATGGCCCCCGGTCGACCGCCTGGGCGGCCAGCGGAACGGGTCCGGGCCAGTCGGTACGGTCGTAATCCTTTGCGTAGCGCGCAAGGTCGGCCCCGGCGACCAGCCCCATCGCGCGCCAGCGCCGAAAGCTGGGGTCGCCGAGATGGTTGCCGACATAGGCCCAGGCCGCGTCCGACACCTGCAGGCCGTAGCCGGCGATGCGCGCTGCCACCGGGGCGAAGAACGCGTCCGCCGCCGAGTAGGCGCCGCAGAGCCACGGGCCGTCGCCGCCATGGGTGCTGCGGGCGTGATCCCAGATCGCTTCGATCCGGTCGAGATCGGCGCGCACCTCCGCGGAGGGTGAGTAGCTGGAATAGGCGCAGCGCAGGTTCATCGGGCAGTCGCTGCGCAGGGCGGCAAAACCCGGAGTGCATCTCGGCGGCCAGTGCGCGCGCGGTGGCGCGGGCGGCGGGGTTGGCGGGCCAGAGGCCGGCGTCCGGATGGCGGCTGGCCAGTTCTTCGGCAATGGCCAGCGACTCGCTGATGATCGCGCCGTCGCCGGTGCGCAGGGTCGGCACGGTGCGGGCCGGGGCAAGGTCTGCCATCTGCTCGGCGACGCTGGCCTTGTCGAAAGGGACCATGTGGCAGGACACGTCGATGCCGAAGCGATCGAACAGCAGCCAACCGCGCAGCGACCAGCTGGAATAGGCGCGATCGCCGATGAAAAGATCATATGTCATGTCGGAAACGTAGCGATCCGGCACGCCGGGCGGAAGCGACATTCCGTGCGGTGCGGGATCACGGAAGGTGATTGATGACCTCGACGCGCCAGGTTCCGTCGAAGGTTAGGCGCGTCACCGACAGGTTGTCGATCCTGTGGCCGATGACGCGCGTCGCGGGCCATCCGCTGGCGCGTTCGATCTGGGTCATGATGATGCCGAAATGGGACACGGCGATGATGTCGGCATCCGGATGGGTGTCGTTGGCACGGTCGACGAAACCCTGCACCCGCCGCGCGGCCTGGTTCCAGCTTTCGCCGCCGGGTGGGGCAATGTCGCCGGGGACTTCCCAGTAGCTGCGGCTGAGATCCGGGTCGCGCTGGCTGACTTGCGCGAATTCCATCCCGTCCCAGTCGCCGAAGTGAAATTCGCGCAGCAGGTCGCTGTCGGGCAGCCGTGTCCGGGTGCCGGCAATCGCGTCGGCGGTCGCCGAGGCGCGGCCGAGATCGGAGGATACCAGCAACGCGGCGGGCGGCAGCAGGGCGTTCAGCCGCGCCAGCCGGTCGGTGTCGGAAAGGTCGGCGGGCACGTCGCGCCAGCCGGTGAAGGCCTTCTCGTGGGTCGGGCCGTGGCGCACCCACCACCAGCGGGTCACGGCAAGCGGCCCTTCAGCACAAGCGGCAGACCCGCGACGACCAGCACGGCGAGATCGGCCCAGGCCGCAAGCCGCTGGTTCAGGTCGCCTTGCGCATCGCGGAACCTCCGGCCAAGCGCGGCCTCTGGCACGATGCCCTGGCCGACCTCGTTCGAGACCACCACCACATCGGCGGCGCAGTCGTCAAGCGCATCGAGCAGGTCGTCGCAGACCGCCGGCACGTCGTGGTCGGCCAGAAGATGGTTGGACAGCCACAGTGTCGCACAGTCGAGCAGCACGCAGTCGTATGCCGTCGCGGCCCGGAGTGCCCCGGCGGCATCAAGCGGGGCCTCGACGGTGCGCCAGCCATCTTTGCGGCGCAGAACGTGTGCCGCGATCCGCGCCCGCATTTCATCGTCGAACGCCTGCGCAGTGGCGACATAAACTTTTGATTTACCTGTCAGATTGACCAGTTCCTCGGCCAATTCGGATTTTCCGGATCGCGCGCCCCCTAGTACAATCGTTCGGTTTTTCGACATTTTTTGGGAACTTTCTGTGATCCGGGCGGCTTTTTCTTCCGTAACAAGAACAATCTTTAGACGAAAGAGCCCGCAGCGGACGGGCCGGTGCCGGGAGAAAGCCACATGGCCTTGGACAGTTATTCAGACCAATCCTTTACGCGGCGGGCGATGCGGGCAGAGTTGCTGGACGCGGAGACCGAACTGCGACTGGCCTACGCTTGGCGCGACGACCGTGACGAAGCGGCGCTGCACCGCCTGATCCACGCCTACATGCGTCTGGCGATCTCGATGGCGTCGAAGTTCAAACGCTACGGTGCGCCGATGGGCGACCTGGTGCAGGAAGCCTCTCTGGGGCTGATGAAGGCCGCCGACAAGTTCGATCCCGACCGCGGCAATCGTTTCTCGACTTATGCGGTGTGGTGGATCAAGGCGTCGATTCAGGACTACGTGATGCGCAATTGGTCGATGGTCCGCACCGGCTCGACCAGCAGCCAGAAGTCGCTTTTCTTCAACATGCGCCGGGTTCAGGCCCGGCTGGAGCGCGAGGCGGCGGCGGCAGGAGAGCCGCTGGACCGGCACCAGATGCGCCAGATGATCGCCACGGAGGTTGGCGTGCCATTGCACGATGTCGAGATGATGGAGGGCCGCCTGTCGGGTTCCGACTACTCGCTGAACGCGACGCAGTCGTCCGAGGACGAAGGCCGCGAATGGATCGACGTGCTGGAGGACGAGGGCGCGCAGGCTGCGGAATTGGTCGAGGCCGGCAAGGATACCGAAACGCTGCGCGAGTGGCTGGTGCAGGCGCTGTCTGATCTCAACGAGCGCGAGCGCTTCATCGTCCGCGAACGCAAGCTGCGCGACGATGCGCGGACGCTGGAAAGCCTGGGCAACGAGCTGGGCCTGTCGAAAGAGCGGGTGCGCCAGTTGGAGGCCGCGGCCTTCGGCAAGATGCGCAAGACCCTTGAGGCGCAGTCCAAGGAAGTGCATCACTTCCTCGCATGAAGGTTCAAACAATCCTGCCGACGGTCGCCCTTGTCTGGGCGGCCCTTGGCGCATCGGCTGCCGAGATCGAGGCGACGGGCCTTTATGACCTGCCGGACGCCGACGTGTTGATCCTGGGCGAGGTCCACGACAACCCCGCCCACCATGCGCACCAAGCCATCGCGGTACAGGCCATCGGTGCGAAGGCGCTGGTCTTCGAAATGCTGTCCGAGGCGCAGGCGCTGCGGATTACGCCCGAGCTTTTGCGTACCGAGCAGGGGCTTGAGGCCGTACTGCGCTGGCACGAGGGCGGCTGGCCGGATTTCGCGATGTATTACCCCATATTCGTGGCGGTCGAGGATCCGGCGGTTTTCGGCGGGGCGCTCGACCGCGACGACGTGCGGCGAGCGGTGACGGAAGGCGCGACCGAGGTTTTCGGCGATGGTGCGGCGCTCTTCGGGCTGGACGAGCCGCTGGACGATGCCGAACAAGTGCTGCGCGAGGCCGGACAGCTGGAGGCGCATTGCGACGCGCTGCCGGTCGAGATGCTGGCCGGCATGGTCGACGCGCAGCGCCTGCGCGATGCCGCGATTGCCCGCGCCGTCATCGCGGCATTCGCTGAGACCGGCGGACCGGTGGCGGTAATCACCGGCAACGGACACGCGCGCCGCGACTGGGGTGTGCCGCAGGCGTTGCAGCGGGTGGCACCGGAACTAGAGGTGCTGTCGGTGGGGCAGTTCGAATCCGGGCCCGAAGCCGATGCACCGTTCGATTTGTGGCTGGTCACCGACCCGGTCAAGCGCCCCGACCCCTGCACAACGTTCGAGCAACGCTGACGCGGGGCCATTGTTCTTGGCCGCGGGCGCGCCTAGAAATGGGGCCGGAGCGAGGAAGGCCATTCCCATGCTGGCAGGCAAACGCATACTTCTGATCATCGGCGGCGGCATCGCGGCCTTCAAGGCTCTGGACCTGATCCGGCGGCTGCGCGAGCGCGGTGCCAGCGTGACGCCGGTGCTGACCCGCGCGGCGGAGGAGTTCGTGACACCGCTGTCGGTCTCGGCGCTGGCCGCCGAGAAGGTGTATCGCGACCTCTTCGATCTGACCGACGAGGCCGAGATGGGCCATATCGAGCTGAGCCGCGCCGCCGACCTGGTGGTGGTGGCCCCGGCGACGGCAGACCTGATGGCCAAGATGGCGCAGTGGCCATGCCAACGATCTGGCCTCGACGGTGCTGATGGCCACCGACAAGCGCGTGCTGATCGCGCCGGCGATGAACGTGCGGATGTGGCAGCACGCGGCGACGCAGCGCAATCTGCGAGCTGCTGCGCGGCGACGGCATCCTGACGGTCGGGCCCGAACGACGGCGACATGGCCTGCGGCGAATACGGGCCCGGGCGGATGGCGGAACCACTGGCCATCGTCGCGGCGATCGAGGCGGCGTTGCGGGACGGCCCGCTGAAGGGGCGGCATGTGCTGGTGACCTCGCGGTCCGACGCACGAGCCGATCGACCCGGTGCGCTATATCGCCAACCGGTCGTCGGGGGCGCAGGGCGCGGCCATCGCGCGGGCGCTGGCGGCGCTGGGGGCGGAGGTGACCTTTGTCACCGGCCCGGCCGATGTGCCGCCGCCCGAGGGCGTGCGTGTGGTGCGTGTGCAGACCGCGCGCCAGATGCTGGCGGCGGTGCAGTCGGCCCTGCCCGCCGATGCGGCGGTATTTGCGGCGGCGGTCGCTGACTGGCGGATGGCCGAGGATCAGCCGCAGAAGACTGAAGAAGGAGAACGGCAAGGTCCCCGCCCTTCGGTTCGCCGAGAACCCGGATATCCTGAAGACCGTGGCGCGGATGGAAACCGGGCGGCCGCGCCTGGTCGTGGGCTTCGCTGCCGAGACCAGGACGTCGAGGCCAATGCCACAGCGAAGCGGGACCGCAAGGGTTGCGACTGGATCGTGGCCAACGACGTCTCGCCCGAAACCGGGATCATGGGCGGCACCGAGAACGCGGTGACGCTGATCTCGAAGGACGGGGCCGACGCCTGGCCCCGGATGACCAAGGACCAGGTCGCCGCCAGGCTGGCCGCGAAGATCGCCGGGGCGCTTGAATGAACGGGCCGGTCCTGCGGCTGCTCTGGGACGAAGGCGCGGATCGCGACGCTGCCCCTTCCCGCCTACGAAAGCGCCGGGGCCGCCGGTGCGGACCTGCGGGCCAATCTGCCCGAGGTGCAAAGACCGGGCGGCGTGAGGCTTGCGCCGATGCAGCGGGCGATCGTGCCCACCGGCCTGCGCGTCGAGATTCCGGTCGGGTTTCGAGGTGCAGATCAGGCCGCGGTCGGGTCTGGCGCTGAAGCATGGGCTGACGCTGGCCAACACGCCCGGCACCATCGACAGCGACTATCGCGGACCGCTGGGCGTGCTGCTGATCAATCTGGGCGCGGACGCATCACGTCGTCGCCCATGGCGACCGGATCGCGCAGTTGATCGTGGCGCCGGTGGTGCAGGCGCGGTTCGTCCTGGCCGACGACCTGACCGAGACCGTGCGCGGCGTCGGCGGCTTCGGCTCGACCGGGCGCGGCTGATGATCCTTGTTCCTGGTTCTGGCTGCGGGCCTTTGGGTTCTGGGCGGTGTTCTGGACCTGCCCCGGCGCGGGCGCTGGCTGATGATCGGGTTGCTTTACGTGGGCGTGCTGGTTCTGCTTGTGGTCTGCCGCCGGCCATCCGCTGCGCGACCCGATTGGCGGCACGCTCGGCGAATGGCTGGTGCTGGGCGGGCTTGTGGCGCTGGTCCTGGGCTACAAGCAGGTGCTGGGCCGCATCCGGCGGCGGGTGGCCCCGGTGGCGCAGGGCCGACGCCGGGCCGTTTTGCCGCGACCGAGCTGGAACGCTATGCCCGCCACGTCATCCTGCGCGAGATCGGCGGGCTGGGGCAGAAGAAGCTGAAAGAGGCACGGGTGCTGGTGGTGGGCGCGGGCGGCCTGGGCTCGCCCGCGCTTGCTGTATCTGGCTGCGGCGGGGGTCGGCACCATCGGCGTGATCGACGACGATGTCGTCGAGAACAGCAATCTGCAGCGCCAGGTGATCCATGCCGACGAGCGGATCGGGATGCCCAAGGTGTTTTCCGCCGAGGCGGCGATGAAGGCGGTCAATCCCTATGTCGACGGTGCGGCCCTATCACCGCAGGCTGGACGCGGAGATCGCCGCCGAACTGGTCGCCGACTATGACCTCGTGCTGGACGGCACCGACAATTTCGACACCCGCTATCTGGTCAACGCGGCCTGCGTGGCGGCGGGGCGTGCCGCTGGTTTCGGCGGCGATCACGCAGTGGGAAGGGCAGATCAGCGTGTTCGACCCGGCCGAGGCGCGCCGTGCTACCAATGCATCTTCCCCGAAGCACCCGCACCGGGACTGGCACCGTCCTGCGCCGAGGCCGGGGTTGTGGGTCCGTTGCCGGGTGTTCTGGGCGCGATGATGGCGGTGGAATGCGTGAAGGCGATGACCGGGGCCGGAGAGACGTTGCGCGGGCGGATGATGATCTACGACGCGCTTTACGCCGAGACGCGGACCATCGCGGTGAAGCGGCGCGCCGGGTGCGAGATCTGCGGCGGCTGACCTGATCGAGGCGCGTTCCGCGCCGCACGACGTCTTGCGCGGCCGCGGGCCGCGCGGGCCTCCGTCGGTGGTATTCTCGGCAAGATGAAGGAGCCGTGTGGAGTCGCTGGACAGCAGGGTCGGCGCAGCCCTACTCTGTCGGCGAGTTTTTATCAGGAGAACTTGCCATGAAGACTGCCGCCGCGCTTGCCGCCTCGCTGTTGCTTGCCGTCCCGTCCGCCTTTGCCGCGGGGCATCTGCCCGATCTGGGCGGGCGCACCGTGGTGGTGGTGACCGAAAACGCCTATCCGCCGTTGCAGTTCGTCGAGCCGGGCAGCGGCGATGCGATCGGCTGGGAATACGACGCGATGGCCGAGATCGCCGAGCGGCTGAACATCGACGGTCGAGTATCGAGAACATCAGCTGGGACGCGATGATCCCGGCGGTGGCGGAGGACCAGTTCGACATCGGCATGACCGGGATCACGATTCGCGACGACCGCGCCGAGGTGGTGGATTTCTCGGAGGCCTACATGCGCTCGGAGATGGTGATGCTGGTGCGCGGCGATGAAGAGCGGTTCACCGATGCCGCCGTCGTTCGCCGCGCGATGCCGACCTGCTGATGGCGGCGCAGCCCGGCACGACGCCGTTTTATGTCGGCGTCTACGACGTGCTCGACGGCGACGAGGCCAATCCGCGAACGTCAAGCGTTCGAGACCTTCGGCGCCGGGGTGCAGGCGCTGAAGGCGGGCGACGTCGACCTGGTGCTGACCGACGGCACCGCGGGCGAACGGCTATGTCGCGGCCTCGGACGGCGGGCTGAAGATCGTCGGCGAAAAGCTGGGGACCGAGGATTTCGGGTTCATCTTTCCCGAAAGGGTCGGATCTGGTCGCAGCCGATCAATGCCGCGATTGCAGCGACATGAAGGACGACGGCACCATCGACGCGCTGAACAAGAAGTGGTTCCTCGACTACAAGCTGGGTGGCTGACGTCTTGCGCGCCCCCGTCCCGGGCCTGACCCGGGACCCCGGGCGATGATGCCGCCACCACAGCGCGACGGCGATTTCCCGTGGTGGCTGGTCTTTGCCGGCGGGCTGGCGGCGTATTTCCTGTACCGGATCGTCGCCGACGACCTTTACACGCAGGTATTCCAGACCCTTGCCACGCGGCATCTGGATCACCGTCTTCGTCACGCTGATCGGGTTCTTCGCGGCCTGCGTGATCGGGTTGCTGCTGGCCACCGCGTCGCTGTCGCGCTTCCTCATGCTGCGGCAGATGGCGCGGTTCTACATCGAGATCATTCGCGGCGTGCCGATCATCGTGCTGCTGCTCTACGTCGCTTTCGTGCTGGCGCCGGCGCTGGTGGCGGCGTGGAACTGGGCGGCGGAGGGGTTGGGGCTTTCGACCCGATCCGCACCCGCGACTTCCCGTTGCTCTGGCGCGCGGTGCTGGCGCTGACCATCGGCTATTCGGCCTTCATCGCCGAGGTGTTTCGCGCCGGGTTGCAGGCGGTGGATGCGGGCCAGATCGAGGCGGCAGAGGCGCTGGGGCTGAGGCCGTGGCACCGGTTCCGCCATATCGTCTTTCCGCAGGCGTTCCGGATGATCCTGCCGCCCCTGGGCAATGATTTCGTCGCCATGGTGAAGGACAGCAGCCTGGTTTCGGTGCTGGGGGTCAGCGACATCACGCAACTGGGCAAGGTCACGGCGGCGGGCAATTTTCGCTATTTCGAGACCTACAACGTGGTGGCGCTGATCTACCTGATGATGACGGTGACCCTCTCGCTGGCGTTGCGCCGCCTGGAGGCGCAGTTGCGGGCCAGGACGCCGGATTGATTTGGGGTGGGATGCGCGATGGTGCTATGATCGGGCTTTCAACAGGAGGACCCGCCATGCGCATGATTCTCGCCGCTTCCCTGCTGGCCGCCGCACCAGCCCTTTCCCAGACGATGTCCAGCCCCGGGGCCGAGGTCTATTTCGTCGCCCCGCAGGACGGCGCGACCGTCAGCAGCCCGGTCACTGTGGTCTTCGGCCTGAAGGGCATGGGCGTGGCGCCCGCCGGAACCGAAAAGGAGGGTACCGGCCACCATCACCTGCTTGTCGATCGTCCAGCCCTGGGCATGGGCGAAGGCGGGGCAGATGAACTGCTCTATGGCTTGCCCAGCGACGACAACCACCGGCATTTCGGCGGTGGCCAGACCGAGGTGACGCTGGAGCTTGCCCCCGGCAGCCACACGCTGCAACTGGTGCTGGGCGACGCGGGCCACGTGCCGCACGATCCGCCGGTCGTCTCGGACGTGATCACGATCACGGTGGAATGAGGCTGGCCTAACCGCGCGCGGCTGCATAGGTACGTCGCAACCGCAAGGAGCCGCGCGCATGACCAATCCCCTGCTCGACGACTGGAACACCCCGTTCCGGATCGCCCCGTTCGAAGCGATATCCGACGAGGATTTCGAACCGGCCTTCGAGGCGGCGATGACGACCGCCCGAGACAAGATCGCGGCGATTGCCGACAATGCCGAGGCGCCGACCTTTGCCAATACCATCGAGGCACTGGAGCGCGCGGATGAGGATCTCGACCGCGTGCTGGGCGTGTTCTTCAACCTTGCCGGGGCCGACAGCAACCCCGAGCGCGAGGCGCTGCAACGGGCGTTCTCTCCGAAACTGGCGCAGTTTTCCAACGAGATCACCGCCAACACGGCGCTTTACGCGCGGATCGAGGCGCTTTGGAACACGCGCGACGATCTGGGCCTGAGCGACGAGCAGGCCCGCGTGCTGATGCTGACGCGGCGCAGCTTCGTGCGGTCGGGCGCGCAGTTGGAAGGCTTTGCCGCGGACCGGCTGGCGCAGGTCAATGAGCGGCTGGCGGTGCTGGGCACGCAATTCAGCCAGAACCTGTTGGCGGACGAGCGTCACTGGTTCATGGAACTGGCCGAGGACGATCTGGAGGGCCTGCCCGATTTCGTCGTGGCCGCGGCGCGTACGGCGGGCGAGGAGAAGGGCGTGGGCGGACCGGTGATCACGCTCAGCCGGTCGCTGATCGTACCGTTCCTGCAATTCTCTCCGCGACGCGATCTTCGCCAGACGGCCTACGAGGCCTGGGTATCGCGTGGGGCCAATGGCGGCGAGACCGACAACCGCGCGATTGCCGCCGAAATCCTGCGCCTGCGCGAGGAACGCGCGATGCTGCTGGGCTATGACAGCTTTGCCGCGTTCAAGCTGGAAACCGAGATGGCCAAGACCCCCGAGGCCGTCGAGAAGCTGCTGATGCAGGTGTGGGAGCCTGCCCGCGTGCAGGCCGAGGCGGACGGCAGCGCCCTGGCGGCGATGATGCACAACGACGGCGTCAATGCCGAACTGGAACCCTGGGACTGGCGCTATTACTCCGAGAAACGCCGCAAGGCGGAACATGACCTGGATGAGGCCGAGTTGAAGCCCTACCTGCAGCTTGACAGGATGATCGAGGCGGCGTTCGCCTGCGCCAACCGGCTGTTTGGGTTGGAATTCACGGCAGTGGACGTGCCGCTTTACCACGCGGATGCGCGCGCCTGGGACGTGACCCGGAAGGGCAAGCACCTGGCGCTGTTTCTGGGCGATTATTTCGCGCGGGGGTCGAAGCGGTCCGGGGCGTGGTGTTCGGCGATGCGCAGCCAGCAGAAGCTGGCGGGCGACATCCGCCCCATCGTGGTCAACGTCTGCAATTTCGCCAAGCCCGCCAAGGGAAAACCGGCGCTTTTGTCTTACGACGACGCGAGGACGCTGTTTCACGAATTCGGTCATGCGCTGCACCAGATGCTGTCCGACGTGACCTATCCGTCGATTTCCGGCACCTCCGTCGCGCGCGATTTCGTGGAATTGCCCAGCCAGCTTTTCGAACACTGGCTGGAGGTCCCGGAAGTGCTGGCCGAGTTCGCCACCCATGCCGAGACCGGCAAGGCGATGCCGAAGGACCTGCTTGACCGGCTGCTGAAGGCTGCGACCTACGACATGGGGTTCCGGACGGTGGAATATGTCGCCAGTGCCCTGGTTGATCTGGAATTTCACCGGGGCGAGGCGCCGGAGGATCCGATGGAACGGCAGGCCGAGATACTGGAAGGCATCGAGATGCCGCGTGGCATCGGCATGCGTCACGGGACACCGCATTTCGCGCATGTCTTCTCGGGCGACGGTTATTCCAGTGGCTACTACAGCTATATGTGGTCCGAGGTGATGGATGCCGACGCGTTTCAAGCCTTCAAGGAGGCGGGCGGCGCGTTCGATGCGGACATGGCCGGCAAGCTGGAAAAGTTCATCCTGTCGGCGGGCGGGTCGGAAGAGGCGGATGCGCTTTACATCAAATTCCGAGGCAAGTTGCCGGGGGTCGAGGCACTGCTGAAAGGGCGCGGGCTGGACAATGCGGCCTGACAGGCGGGTCAATTCGCCAGGAAACTGGCGTCCCGGACTTGATCCGGGGCGGCTGGTTTCGGTCGTCACAGCGACCAGTCGATCACCGGACCTTTCGGCACGATCCCCAGCGGATTGCGCAACTCACTGGGCGAGAAATAGCCCTGCTTGTAGATATCGAAATCGACCGTGCCCGCGACGCCGGGCATGGCGTAGATACGGCGGGCGTAGGCCCAGAGGTTTGGGTAGTCCATGATCCGCCGGACGTTGCATTTGAACGCGTAGTGATAGGCCACGTCGAACCGGGCCAATGTCGGGAACAGCCGCAAATCGGCCTCGGTGAACGCGTCGCCGACCAGCCAGTCGGCGTCGCCCAGCCGTTGCTCGATCCTGTCCAGCGTGTCGAACAGGTCGGTGACCGCGCGGTCATAGTCTGACTGGGTGCGGGCGAAACCGGCGCGGTAGACGCCGTTGTTTACGGTTGCATAGATCAGCGCGTTCCATTCCTCGATCTCGGGTGTCGCCCCGGCGGGCCACAAGTCGAGGCCACGCCCGAAGCTGCCCAGCATCCGCACGATGTCGGCAGATTCGTTCGACACGATCGTGCCGGTGGTTCGGTCCCACAGCACCGGAACCGTCAGGTTGCCGGTATAGGGCGGTTTCTGGTGCGCATAGACCTGATGCAGGGCGGTGACACCAAGTTCGGGGTCGGCGTATGGTCCGGTTTCGTCGTAAACCCAGCCGTCGGACGTGCGGCGCGGACGGGCGTAGGACACGCTGATCGCGTCTTCCAGGTCCAGCAGCGTGCGTGCCAGCAGGGTGCGGTGCGCCCAGGGACAGTTCCAGGCGACATAAAGATGATAGCGCCCCGTTTCGGGCAAATAGGGGCCGTCCGGGGTGATCCAGTGCCGGATCGTGGAGGCCGCGCGCTGGAACGCGCCGCCACGGGTTGTCGCCGGGTCGGGATCGTGGGCGTAAAACTTGCCGTTGATCATCACCGCCATGCGATGCGCTCCGGGCTGCCGTGCCAGGCCGGTCGCGCCGGCATGACCCGCTGCCAGATCTGGCGATGATCCCCGCGGAATGCCGGGAAATCGCTCATGCGGGGGTCTGGCCGAGGGCCTGCACTCGCTTGTAGGCGCTGCGCCCGCGCATCCGTTCGAAATATGCGGCGACCGGGGCTGGTGGATCGGGAAACTTGGCAGTGAGGGCCCAATTGCCGCAATGGGTGGCGATCAGGTCGGGGACGGTAATCTCTTCACCCATCAGGAAAGGACCGTCGCCAAGCCGGTCCGCCAGCCGGTCAAGCGCGACTTCGAATTCCCATTTCAGGCTGTCCTTGACCTGGCTCACGCGCCGCTCTTCGGGCAGGATGAAGCTGTGCCGCGCGGCGGTCCAGAGCGTCGCGTCCATCTCGTCGAGGATGAACTGCGTGTGGCCATCCTGACGGGCGCGGTCCAGCGACCCGGCGGGGAAGGTCAGCATGCCGTGCTTGTCGCCGAGATAGGTCAGGATCGCGGTCGAATCGGTGATCGCCACGCCGTCGTCCAGCAGGACCGGGATCTTGCCCGAGGCGCTGTGTGCCTTGACCTCGTCCGAGCGCGGCGCAGCGGCCCGGTGTTCATAGCTCTGCCCTAGTTCTTCGAGCATCCAGAGAACCCGGAATGTGCGGCTGCGCAGGCCGCCGATGACTGTATACATGTGCTTGGTCCCCATCCTTTGGCGCAAAGCATGGCATGGGGTCCGGCGCAGTTCCAGCCTCAGCGTCGTGCTGCGGCCAGCATGGCAAGTCGGATCAGCGTGCGCTCGACCAGCGCCATCTGTGGCGCGCGCTGGGCGGCAGAGCGCAGTTGCAGGTCAGTATCGGTCAGGAAGCCCAGCGCCTGCTCCAGCTTCGGAACGCCCCAGTTCTGCGCCTGCCGCAGCATCCGGTCGCGGCGCGGTCCGAAGATCGGCGGACGCGCACGGGCGATGCCTGCCGAGGGGCCGCCGGGATCGCAGGCGGCGGAATGCAGCGTGCGGAAGTGGCGGGTGGCACTGATGCAAAGCATGGTGGGGTTGATGCCCTGGCCGGTCAGTTTCTGCATCACCGGGCCGATCTCTGCGGTGCGGGCCTCGGCGACGATGTTCAGAACGTCGTCGACGGCGGCCTCGGTGGTGACCGGAGCACAGGCGGCGATGTCGTCGTGGGTGACGGGCGTGGCGTCGTCCACCTTGTAAAGCGACAGCTTCTCGATCGTCTGCGCAAAGTCGCCGGGGTCGACAGCGCGGGCCAGCGCGACAAGGTCGGCCATGGCGGTGGGGTCGAGGTTCTTGAGACCACCCTTTGCCAGCATCGCCTCGATTTCGTCGCGACCGGGCGGGTCGTTGTAGACGCCGATGGCAAAGGCGGTCTTGTGCGCTTCGAACGCTTTGCGCAGCGCCGAGCGGGCGTTCAGCCCACCGGCGGTGACGATCAATTGCGCGTCTCCCTGTTGCCAGTCCTTCAGGGCGGCGGCAATCAGCGGCGCAAGGCCGTCGCCCGCATCCTCGATAAAGGCGGCGCGCGGGCCGGGGAAGAAGCTTTGCTCTTTCAGCGCGCCGTCCAGCAGGGCGGGGTCCTTGCGCAGAACGGCGGCGGGGATGCGGGTCAGCCGCATCTCTTCCTCGCCCTCCGGGCCGATCAGGGCGGCGATCAGTTCCTGGCGCTTAAGAGCGACGCGCATGGCGTCGGCGCCATAGATCAGAGTGCCGGTGGCGCTGGCGTCGGGTGCGGAAAAATGCCGGGCCGCGTCGCGTCCCGACAGCTTCACTGGCGCCAGTCCTTCGAAGTGGCGATCAGCCGTGTGACGATCTGGTCGGCGAGCGCCGTCATCAGCCGCTCGTTGGCATCGCGCGTGACCGACTGGGTGCCGACGATCAGCGAGGTGGCGGAGTAGCCGGTGAAGTTCTTCTCCCGCCCCTGGAACACAACCGTTTCGGTGGCGCGGTCGGTGATGGTGTAGGTCACGGTGCCGAAAAGGTTGTAGCGTGTGGTTTCCTGTGCGGGCGTGATGCCGACGCCCTCGGAGCGGGTGTCGATGTCGTAGGCCAGCAGGTAGGGGGCGTTCTGCGGCTGGCCGAGGCGATCCTCAAGCCGGGCGACGAAGACGAAGGCGTTGCGGGTGTCGGGCTCGGCGACAAGGATCGACCCTTGCAGCCCCTCGCCGGCGCCGCCGGGGCCATAGACGGGCGTGAAGCCGCAGGCGGCGAGGAACGACAGACCTGAGACCAGGACAAGGCGGCGGGCGGCGTTCCAACCTGGTTCCGGGCTCAAGCCCTTGGCATCGCTGGCGCTAGCATCGACGGGTTGGTTGGCCCGGACGGGCATGGCTGGCGGGCTGAAGCCCGGCCTGCGCCTGTTGGCGGATCGGGGGTTTTTAGGGCTCTTCATGAGGGCTCGCGTCTTGGTCGCGGTCAGCATCGCCGCGTTGCATAGGGTTTACAGGCATTGCTTGGAGCCGCCAAGGGCATGTCTTGCCGCTTGAGTGCGGCGGGCCCGTCTGGCACCGTGGACGGCACGGAGGGACCGCGCCTGTATACCAACCTGCCGAAGCTGCGGAGATACGCCGAACTGGATGGCAAGACCTTCCTGGTTTGCGTCGGCGCGATGAAATGCGCGACGAGTTGGATCCACGACTACCTCGGCTCTCTTCCCGGCGTCGCGGTATCGCCGCTGAAGGAGTTGCACTTCTTCAGCACGAAATTTCCCGCCTACGCGCTGGGCGACACCGAAGCGCTGGCGCTGAAGCGGTTGGATTTCCATATCAGGCAGCCAGGCGAGGCGGCGGCCAACCTGCGCCGCCGCCCGGCGTTCCAGGCCAGCGTGGACCGGGTTCAGATGATGTATGACGACGACGCCTATTTCGGGCATTTCGCGCGGCTCTGCGACCCCAATGATCGCACGTTCTGCGACGTCACGCCGGCCTATTCCGTGCTTGGACCGGCCGGGTTCGAATACCTGCGGGATTTCTGCGCCTCGCAGGACATTTTGCTTAAGCTGCTCTATGTGATGCGCGATCCGGTCGACCGGTTCTGGTCGCAGTTGCGGCACATGACGCAGACCAGCAAGACCACGGATTACGTGCGGGATTGGGCCAAGGCGCTGCAATCGTTGAGCATCTGCGCGCGGGCGGATTACCGCGGCACCGTCACCGATCTGGACGCCACTTTTCCGGACGGCGAGGTTCTGTACCTGTTTTACGAAGACCTGTTCACCAAAGCCGCGCTGACGCGACTTTGCGCACATGCCAGCGCCGAATACGGTCCGGCGGAGAAGGGTACCAAACGGAACGAAACCGAGCTGAAGGTCGAGATGCCTGAGGACGCGCGGGCGGCGGTGCATGAACTTCTGGCGCCGCAATATGCCTTTTGCCGGCAGCGGTTCGGCGACGAGGTGCCGGAAAGCTGGCAGAAATAGGCGGCCAAGGTCATATCCAGAATCGGTTCTGTTCGACAGTTCATCCAGCACGCGGTTTTCTTTTGAACCGGGTCGCCGGTCAGTCCGACACATGGAGGTAACGCTCGCACGACGACGGGCAGACAGAAAATCGAAAGGACAGACCCATGGCAGAAGACCTGATGATCGGATTCAATTTCAACGACCGTGCCGACAACCTGGCCAAGGACACCGCCGTCGTGGAGGCGATGGACCTTTTGTTCGTCGAGGCCGGCTTTGACCCTTCCATCGGTCACCTTCGCAATGGCGAGGAAGACGAGATTCGTCTGCGACCGGCCGAGTTCGACGATCCGGAGATTTTCGAGAGTTTCGATTACGCCGACGGCTTCGACTTCGGGATGTAGGCGCGGCCTGCGATCCGTTAATTGCCACACGGGTCCGGCGCGCAACCGGGCCCGTGCTGCATTCTAGATCACTACGTTCACGATCCGCCCCGGCACGACGATCAGTTTCCGGGGCGCACCGCCGCCGAGCGCCTTGACCACGGCCTTGTCCGCCAGCACCTGCTTTTCGATCTCTGGTTTGGGCAGATCCCTGGCGACGGTTATTTCCGACCGGCGCTTGCCGTTGATCTGGATCGGCAGGGTCACCGTGTCTTCGACCAGCATCGCAGGGTCGGCCTTGGGCCAGGGCGCCTGGGCCAGCAGGCCCGTGCCGCCGGTCATGGACCATATTTCTTCTGCCAGGTGCGGGGTCATCGGGGACATGAGCTGGGCAAGCGTCCGGACGGCCCGCGTCTTGGCCGCGCGCGAGGCTTGCGACTTGGCGATGGCGTTGCTGAAGGCGTAAAGCTTGGCGATTGCGGCGTTGAAGCCGAAGCTTTCGATCCCCATCGTCACGTCGTGGATGGTCTTGTGCGTGGTGCGGGCGAGTTCTTCGTCACTGCCCTTGAAGCCCTCGTCGGGTGCTTCGGACAGATCCTCGGCCAGGCGGTGCACGCGGGTCAGGTACTTGAACGCCGCATCGGCGCCGGAGGCGGTCCATTCCACATCCCGCTCGGGCGGCGAATCGGAGAGGACGAACCAGCGGGCGGTATCGGCGCCGTAGGCTTCGATGATCGAGACCGGATCGACCACGTTTTTCTTGGATTTGGACATCTTGGCCGAGGGTACGATCTCAACCACCTCGCCAGTTGCCTTTAGAAAGGCCTTTCCTTCCCGAACTTCGACGTCATCCGGATAGAAATAGTGCTTTCTGGCTGCCGTTATCGTCGCAGGGAAG
Source organism: uncultured Alphaproteobacteria bacterium (assembly GCA_963768205.1). Classification (GTDB taxonomy): domain Bacteria; phylum Pseudomonadota; class Alphaproteobacteria; order Rhodobacterales; family Rhodobacteraceae; genus JAHELH01. Next base: position 357,524 of record CAVYHB010000002.1, read on the forward strand.
GTTGTTAGTGTTCGTCCATCTTGAAGATTTGTCGTTTGTGGAGGGCCGGGAACGCTTTCTTCCATTTCTTCACGCAAATATATCTCGTGCGTCACCATGCCCTGAGTGAAGAGGGCATCGAATGGTTCGATGGCGCTGGCGGGAAGGTGGCCGCAAAGGTGCATCGCCCGGGCGAAGAAGCGCGAGTACAGCAGATGCAGAATCGCATGCTCGACCCCGCCGATATACTGGTCGACATTCATCCAGTAGGTGGCGTCTTCCAGGTTGGTCGGTGTTTTCGCGTGCGGCGCGGTGAAGCGGGCGAAATACCAGGACGAATCGACGAAGGTGTCCATCGTGTCGGTTTCGCGCTTGGCCGGTTTGCCGCAGGCCGGGCAGGGCACGTCGCGCCAGGTCGGGTGCCGGTCGAGCGGGTTGCCGGGTTGGTCGAACGTGACATCCATCGGCAGCTCGACGGGCAGGTTTGCCTTGTTCTCGGGCACTACGCCGCAGGTATCGCAATGAACCACGGGAATCGGGCAGCCCCAGAAGCGTTGGCGGCTGAGGCCCCAGTCGCGCAGGCGGTATTTGGTGACACCCTGGCCGACGCCATTCGATTCGCAGAACGCGATGGCGGTGTCGATGCCTTCAAGGCCGGTTTGAATTTCCTCGCCGGCGAATCCTTTGACATAACGCACCGGATCGGGCTTGGGCGGCACATAGGCGTCGCCGCCCTCCTCTGGCAGGGTGAAGTCGCCGCCGCTCGCGGGCACGTAGGTCGAGATCACGTCAAGCCCGTACTTGCGGGCGAATTCCAGGTCGCGCTGGTCGTGCGCCGGGCAGCCGAAGATCGCGCCGGTGCCGTAGTCCATCAGGATGAAGTTTGCGATGTAGACCGGCAGTTCCCAAGCGGTATCAAAGGGGTGGCGCACCGTCAGGCCGGTGTCGAAGCCCAGCTTTTCCGCGGTTTCGATGGCTTCTTCGGTGGTGGCGCCCTTGCGCGCCTCGGCGTTGAAGGCGGCGACCTTTTCATCGTCACGCTCAAGCATTTTCGCCAGCGGGTGGTCGGGCGAGATGCCGACGAAGGACGCGCCCATCAGGGTGTCGGGGCGGGTCGTGTAGACCTCGATTCGGTCGTGGCCGTGCGGGCCATCGACCAGGCCGAAGGAGAATTGCAGGCCGCGCGATTTGCCGATCCAGTTGCGCTGCATCAGCTTGACCTTGTCGGGCCAGTTATCGAGATCGTCGATGGCGCTGAGCAATTCCTCGGAAAAATCGCTGATCTTGAAGAACCACTGCGTCAGTTCGCGACGTTCGACCGGCGCGCCCGAGCGCCAGCCCTTGCCATCCTCGACCTGTTCGTTGGCCAGCACGGTCATGTCGACCGGATCCCAGTTCACGACCGCATTCTTGCGGTAGACCAGGCCTTTTTCCATGAAGTCGATGAACATCGACTGTTGCAGGCCGTAATAGTCGGGCTTGCAGGTGGCGATCTCGCGGGACCAGTCCAGCGAGAAGCCCAGCGGCATCATCTGCGCCTTCATGTCTTCGATGTTCTGGAAGGTCCAGGTGGCGGGGTGGATGCCGCGTTCCATCGCCGCGTTTTCCGCCGCCAGCCCGAAGGCGTCCCAGCCCATCGGGTGCAAGACGCTGAAACCGCAAGAGGATTTGTAGCGCGCGATGACGTCGCCCATGGTGTAGTTGCGCACATGCCCCATGTGGATTCGTCCCGCTTGGGTAGGGAAACATCTCCAGCACGTAGTATTTCGGGCGGGTGTCGTCGCGGCGGGCGGTGAAGACGCCGGCCTTGTCCCAGGCGGCCTGCCATTTCGGCTCGACGTCGGTGGCAGAGTAGCGCGGCATCGGGAATTTGTCCTTGGCTCATGAAAACGCCGGGCAAGCGGCCCGGCGTCGTTGATACGTCCGTGTCTGGCCCGGGTCTATAGCCTGCCGTCGGCGATCCGAAGCTGGCGCGCGCGGGTGAGAATCGCATCCTCGACCGCCTGCACCGTCTCGCGCGACGCCGGACCGCTTTGCGTCATCAGCGCAAGGTTCAGGGAGCGGGCGTCAAGCGCCGGATCCTTGACGTAGATGGTGGCGCGATAGGCGCGGCCACCACCGGGCGGACGCCCGTAACCGGTTACGATCACGCCAGAAAACGGGTCGGCGGCCTCTATCGGCAGGAAATTCAGCACGTCGAGAGAGGCGTTCCAGATGTACTTGTTCACCTCGACAGTGACGTTCGGGTCGTCATTGGCCGCGAACAGGTCGAACAGCGTGCCGCGTTCGCGCCGCTCGCGCTTCTGGATTTCGACGGGTGTATTTTGTCGCTGGCGCAACGTGTTCTCGTCGACCTGTCCAGGGGTGCTGCGCTTGGAGAACAGGCCGTTTCCAAGACCCAGCCCGCCGCCGTTGCCGCAACCCGATAGCGCCAGCGCAACAGCCATGATCGCGACTGTTTTCAAAGGTTTGCCGTACATCATATAGTCTGCCCCGAGCCCTTCGTTTGCGATTAAGTACCGGAGAGGGCGTTCAGCGACAAGGTATTTTGACAGATGGCAATTTTCTGCCGATGAAACCCACTGTGACATAGGTGCATCAATCGGCGGGGGTTTGGACCGGGGGGGTGCGGGGTTTCTTGCATTCAAAGCGCGTTGGAGCGAGACAGCAGCATACTCAATTCGAATACCGGGTTGGGGTACACCTTTTAATGAATGAGGGAAAACCAATGAAAAAGGTTCTCTTCGCGACCACAGCCCTTGTGGCCTCGGCCGGTATCGCGTCCGCTCAGGGCGTTACCCTTTCGGGTTCGGCTGAAATGGGCATCTTTGGCGGTACTGATCTCGAGACCCAGTTCCACCATGATATCGACGTCACCTTCACCCTGTCGGGCGAAACCGACAACGGTCTGACCTTCGGCGCGACCATCGACCTGGACGAGCTGAACGGCGACGCCATCAACCCTGCCGCTGGCGGCACCTGCCGCGCCGGCACCCTTGGCTCGGCTATCTCGGGGCTTGCTGGCAGCGGTGCCTGCCCCGGCGCCGAGAACAACTCGTCGGTCTTCCTGTCGGGCAACTTCGGCACCCTGACCATGGGTGACACCGACGGTGCATTCGACTGGGCCATGCAGGACCTGGACATCCTGGGCGACATCTCTGACGCCAACACCACCCACGTCGGCTTCAACGGCAACGGCGGTCTTGACGGCTCGTACGACGGTCAGGTTGTCCGCTACGACTACTCGTTCGGCGAATTCGCCTTCGCTGTGTCGCTTGTCCAGGACGACTCTGTTGTCGTCGGTCCGGCTGTCTACGCAGTCGGTGGTAAGTACACCGCCGCTCTCGGCACCGTGAACCTGGGTGTCGGCCTTGGCTACCAGTCGAACGGCACGACCGACCTGATCGGTCTCAGCCTGGACGCCGACTTCAACAACGGTCTGCGTGCGGTTCTGAACTACACCGACTACAGCAGCGCGACGATCAACGCCACACCGCTTGACGGCGGCACGGTTACCCTGCCGGTCAACAACCACATCGGCGTTGGCCTGTTCTACTCCATGGATGCGATCAGCGTCGGCCTGCACTACGGCCAGTACGACATCGGCGGTATCGCTGGTATTGCTGACCGTTCGGGCGTCGGCCTTGTCGCTCACTACGACCTGGGCGGCGGTGCCGTGGTTCAGTTCGGCTACAGCTCGGGCCAAGCTCAGTCCTTCTTCGGACCGCTTGGTACCACTGTAAGCAGCGACCGCTTCTCGCTGGGCGTCGCAATGAGCTTCTAATCCTCCGGGATTATTTGCCAAAGAAAGAGCGGGCCAAACGGTCCGCTCTTTTTTTGTCGATTCATCGACAGCACTCGGGGCGCATGTTAGGTGGCGGAGGATATCCGCCAATCAGAGTTTGCCCATGCCGCCCGTCAATCCCGATCAATTGCCAGCACTTCTGCAAGAGGCCCAGCAGCACCAGGCAGCGGGCCGTTATGCCCAGGCACGACATGCCTTGGAAACCGTGCTTGCCGCCAAGCCTGACATCGCCGTGGCGCACTTCAACCTAGCCAAAGTGCTGCTGAAACTGGCGGAACCCGCCAAGGCGCTGACGCACCTCGACCGCGCCGCCGATCTAAAGCCGGACGAGGCGGTGATCTGGAAGCAATACGCCAGCGTTCTGCAATGGACCGCCGACCCGGCTAAATCCGCGGCCTTCCTCGACAAGGCCAAGCGCGCCCGGCTGGACCGGGCGCTGCTGATCTCGCTTCAGGACATGCTGCGCGGCAAGCCCGCGAAGTCCAAGACCTCGATCGGCACGGCGCCGGCGGCCGACGTGCAGCGCGCCATTGGCCACCTCAACGCGGGCCAGTACCGCGAGGCCGCGGCCCTGGCGGCGCAACTGGACCGCGCCCATCCCAACGTCGCGATCATCGTCGACCTGCTGGCCTATGCCCAGTTCGAGCTTGGCAATGTCGACGAGGCCGAGAAGAATTTTCGCCGCGCCATCCAGATCGACCCGAAATACCCGGAAACACGCGCAAATTTCGCCCAGTCCCTGCTGCGCCAGCGCCGCTATGACGAGGCGATCGTCCATGCCAAGGACGCGCTTCAGCTGATGCCTGACATGCCGGTCGCGCTGACGACGCTAGGAACCGCGTTGAACCGCAAGTCGCGGTTCAGCCAGGCGATCCCGTTCCTAAAACGCGCCCTGACGCTTGATCCCGAAAACGTTCCCGCCAAGGTCGAGCTGGCCGAATGCCTGAGTCTCCGACTTCAAGCCCGAACAGGCAATAGAAGTTCTGGAGCCGATCCTTGACCTCAAGATGCCGAACGCCAAAAATCGCGTGCTCTATGCCCGCTGCCTTGGCGATCTTCAGCGCCACGAGGAAGCCGAGATCGAATTCGACCGGGCCCTGGAGTCGGCGGAGTTGAAAACGCTTGCACTGGCCGGCAAGGCCACGCTGATGCAGACGCTTGGCCGGTTCGACGAGGCCAACGCCTTGTTGCGCGAATCGATCAGCATCAACTCGCTGGACAGCCAGGAAGGCGCGACCAGGAAGATCGACCCGATGATCGGCAGGCTTTACAGCCAGCTTGTGGTGACCAAGAAGATCGAACCGGGCGATCCGCTGATCGAGGACATGGAAAAAGCCTATACGCATCCCGAGATCGGCGACGAGAACCGGATGTACCTGGGCTATGCGCTGGCCAAGGCGTTGGAGGACACCAAGGACTATGGCCGCGTGTTCACCTACCTACGGCCCGCGAACGACCAGATGCGCAAGATTTACCCCTATGACATCGCCCAGCACGAGAAATCGACACGATTCCTGCTGGATGCCTTCGCCGATGCCGATTTCAGCAAGCCCATCGCGGAGCATAGTGATTTTGCCCCGATCTTCGTCACCGGCATCCCGCGTTCCGGCACGACGCTGGTGGAACAGATCATCGCCAGCCACTCGCGTGTGACCGGCGGCGGCGAGTTGAGCTATGCCTTTGGTGCGCTGAACGCGGTGACCGTGGACATGGAAAAGCGCGATCAGCGCGAATTTTCCCTGACGGACGACCAGCTTGCAGAGATTGGGCGCGATATCCAGGCGCGGATGCAGGATGAATTCCCGCTGGCCGACCGGATCACCGACAAGGGCCTGGGCACCTACGAGATGATCGGGCCGATCAAGGCGATCTTTCCGAACGCCCACATCGTCGTGGTGCGCCGCGATCCGCGTGACACGCTGCTGTCGATGTACAAGAACCAGTTCCAGGAGGGGCGGCATCTTTACACCAACAGCCTGAGGGACCTGGCGGTCTTCTATCGTTGCTTTCTGGAGATCGTTGAATTCTGGCGCAAGAAAATGCCCGACGGTTTTTACGAGATCGAATACGAGGCGCTTGTCGCGGATCCCGAAACCGAGACGCGCAAGCTGATCGACTATTGCGACCTGGAATGGGAGGACCAGTGCCTTGCGTTCCACGAGAACAAGCGCCGGGTCAAGACGCTGAGTGTTCACCAGGTGCGCCAGCCGCTTTACGCATCCTCGACCAAGGCGTGGCAACGGTACGAGGACGACTTGGGCGAGTTGTTCGAGGCGCTGGGCCCGTTGCTTCCCAAGGCGGACTGACGCCGTGCCCGGACTTGACGAGATCAAGGCGCGGATGGGCGCGGCCGAGGCCGCTGCCGGTCGCGCGGAAGGCTCGGTCAAGCTTGTGGCGGTTTCGAAGGTACAGCCGCTTGACCGGGTCGAGGCGGTGCTGCGCCAGGGCCACCGGGTATTCGGTGAGAACAAGGTGCAGGAAGCCGCGGGCAAATGGCCAGATTTTCGCCAGCGTTATGAGGGGGTTGAGCTACACCTGATCGGGCCGTTGCAAACCAACAAGGCGCGCACGGCGATGGAGCTTTTCGACTGCATCGAAACGCTGGACCGTCTCAAGCTGGCGCGCACTCTGGCGCGGCTGACCGACGAGATGGGGCAGTGCCCGACGCTGTTCATCCAGGTCAACACCGGGGCCGAGCCGCAAAAGGCCGGCGTTTTGCCGGACGATGCGGATGCCTTGATCGCAGAGTGCCGCGACCTGTCGCTGCCGGTGGTCGGGCTGATGTGCATCCCGCCGATCGACGCGGATCCGGTGCCGCATTTCGAGGTATTGGCCAAGATGGCCAGGCGCAATGGCCTTGAAGAACTGTCGATGGGGATGAGCGCCGATTTCGAGGCGGCGATCTCAGCGGGGGCGACCTCCGTTCGGGTCGGGTCGGCTATCTTCGGCGAACGCGACTACGGATAGGGCGCGCCACGGACATCTATGCCTCCGGCGGAGGTATCAGCGAGCCAAAGATGCGCCTAGGGTATGACCAGTTTCGCACCATGCTGGATCTGCCCGGCGAGGCGATGCAGGTCGGCGCGGCCGAGCGCGACGCAACCTGCGGTGGGATGGCCGGGTTTGCGCCACTGGTGCAAAAAGATGGCGGACCCCCTGCCTGGCGCGGCATCGGGCCAGTTCCAGTCTGTCAGAAGGACCAGATCGTATAGTGGATCGGCGCGTCGCAGGGCCTCGTGCGAGAAGCTCGACGGCGCGCGGGTCAACTGGTTGTAATCTGGATCGTCGGGGTCGTCGGACCAGACATCGCCGGGGCGCAGCGGCACCGCCCATCCGCAGGGCCCGGCAATCCGGTCCGGGCGGTAAAGGCAGCCGACTATGCGGTGATCGCCCCGCGGCGTGGCCCCGTCGCCTTCGCGCTTGGCCGAAGTCAGCCCGGTCCGACCGATGGAGCAGGGCAGGATACGCCCGCGAAACCGCAACCCTCGCGGAGTCAGCACCAAGTCGTCCGGGCTCACAGAAAGTGGCCCGATTTCGTCGATTTGGTCGCCAGATAGGCCGCGTTCTCGGGTGTCAGGCCGACCTTCAACGGTACGCGCTCGACCACCTCGATGCCGTTCGCCTGCATCATCGACACCTTGGCGGGATTGTTTGTCAGCAGGCGTATCTGCTTAAAACCCATGGCTTTCAGAATTTCGGCACCGATGCGAAAGTCGCGTTCGTCATCCTCGAAGCCCAGCCGGTGATTGGCCTCGACCGTGTCGAAGCCCTGGTCTTGCAGGCTGTAGGCGCGCAGCTTGTTGGCGAGGCCAATGCCGCGGCCTTCCTGGTTCAGATACAGCAGCACGCCCGCGCCTTCGCCACCCATCGTCGCCAGCGCCGCGTTCAACTGCGCACCGCAGTCGCATTTCAGACTGCCCAGCAGGTCGCCGGTGAAACAGGCCGAATGCAGGCGGGTCAGCAGGGCCGCTTCGCGCGGTGGCTTGCCGATTTCGATGGCGTAATGCTCTTCCGATCCGTCCCGCGGGCGAAACACGTGCACCCGCCCGGCGCTGGAGACACGCAAGCGGCACCCGCGCGCTGATGACAGGTCGCATCGGTCCGGTGCTGCCGAGGCTGGATTCGGCTGCGGCCATGTCGATGCGGGTCAGGTCGGTCTGCGCATCGGGATCGGGAAGGTCGACGACCAGCATCGCGGGCAGAAGCCGCGCCGATTTGGCCAGCCGGATTGCGGCGCGGTGCAGGTCGGCCTCGCCCTTGCGGGCGCTCAGATGCGGGCCTTTCAGCGGCATCGCCAGGTCGCGGCTGGGGTCGGCCATGCCGTGCAGCCAGTCGATATCCGCGCCGTCCGGCACCAGGATACGGGCGAGATCGTCGTCATAGGCGCGGGCCTTCAGCGTGGCGGCGCGTTTCGCGGTCACGGCGAGGACCGGCGCGCCAAGCGCCCTGAAATCGGCCAGTCGGGCGGCGGTCAGCGTTTCGGCCGCGGCCGCCAGCACGGCGCGCTTGCCTCGCGACAGGATCACCGGCACGCCCATGCCCAGATCGGCGCGTGCCCGGGCCAATGTTTCATGAATGGTCAGTTTCAAGGTCATGGGCCGGGCCAGGTGCCGCGAATTGTGTCAGTTGCCCATGAGATATGAAACATTCCGCCTGCTGTCGACACGAGCGCGTGAAATGGTTGCAGCAAATCTTGCCGGATCGGCTTGCCGGACGCACATCATGGACAACCAACAGGAGACCGAGACCCATGTCGAACCTGAAAAAGATACTGCTGGTCGATGACGACGACGACCTGCGCGAGGCGCTGAGCGAGCAATTGGTGATGACCGAGGACTTCGACGTCTTCGAGGCCGCCGACGGCCATGACGCCATGGTGAAGGCCAAGGAAGGTCTTTACGACCTGGTGATCCTCGACGTGGGCCTGCCCGACACCGACGGCCGCGAATTGTGCCGCCTGATGCGCAAGCAGGGCGTCAAATGCCCGGTGCTGATGCTGACCGGTCATGACAGCGATAGCGACACCATCCTGGGACTTGATGCCGGCGCCAACGATTACGTCACCAAGCCGTTCAAGTTCCCGGTGCTTCTGGCCCGCATCCGCGCCCAGTTGCGCCAGCACGAACAATCCGAGGACGCGGTGTTCCAGCTTGGGCCGTACACCTTCAAGCCGGCGATGAAGATGCTGCTGACCGAGGACGAGAAGAAGATCCGCCTGACCGAGAAGGAAACGAATATCCTGAAGTTCCTTTACCGCGCATCCGAGGGCGTCGTCGCCCGCGACGTGCTGCTGCACGAGGTCTGGGGCTACAATGCCGGTGTCACCACGCACACGCTGGAGACACATATCTACCGTTTGCGGCAAAAGATTGAACCGGATCCGTCCAATGCACGTTTACTGGTTACAGAAAGCGGCGGCTACCGGCTGGTCGCTTGAGTTTGAAGTTCCCGTGGTCGCATCCGGGCAATGATGCGGCAACCTCCCTGTTGGACTGGCCCGGACTTCGCGTCCGGGCCTTTTTTTCGGCGGCGGCCCGCCGACGCGGTATTTTCGATCTTTCCGCAAGCCGGCCACGTCGCTTAGTTTCGCTGACATCTGGGACGGCGGACGAGGTTGACAATGCTGCGATGGGTGGTTCTGGGCTTGTGCCTCGCGCTGGCGGCCTGCGGCGCGAAGCCGTCCCAGCCCGAGGTGCAGAAACGCGATCTTTACCCCGGCGAAACGCCCGAGCTGCGCCGCCTGATCAACCGGTATGCCGATCATTATGAGGTGCCGCGCAGCCTGGTACACCGCGTTGTGCAGCGCGAAAGCGACTACCGTCCGGGCGCCCGCAACGGCCCCTATTACGGGCTGATGCAGATTCTGCCGCAGACCGCGCGCACGATGGGCCATCGCGGCCCGCCGCAAGACCTGCTCGATGCCGAGACCAACCTGACCTATGCGGTGAAATACCTGCGCGGGGCGTGGGTGGTTTCGGATGGCGACGAGGCGACGGCGGTGGGCTGGTACGCGCGTGGCTATTATTACGAGGCGAAACGGCGCGGGTTGCTGTACGAAACAGGGTTGCGGTCCTAGGATTTCCAGTCGACCGGGCCCGATACTGATCTGAATTCCGACAGCGGCCGTATTCCTAACATAAATGAAGAGGAGACGATCATGCTGCTTTTGACATTCGCGCGATCGGCCTGGGCCGCCGTGATGGACGAAAAGAAGAACCCGCTGCGCAATGCGGAACCGATGGCCGCTCATATGGTAATGCAGGTTCTGGCCTGGATGTGGAGCGCGATTTTCGCCGTCATGTTCTCCAGCTACATCGTGTTCGGGATCACCGCGTCCGCACATGCCTTGATCATTGCCGGCGCATTCGTGACCTATCTGGTGTTTCGGAATGCGGAAAAGCGGGTTCTGACCGCTGATCTCTGAAACACGGTCAGTTTGAAGATCATTGCCAGGGCTGGCAAACCGGCCCTGCGCAGGCTAATCCGGCGATGTCGATCACGGATAGCAGCCATGCCCTTTACCCTTGCCACCTGGAACATCAACTCTGTCCGCCTGCGCGAGGGGCTGGTCAGCCGCCTTCTGACCGAGGAGATGCCGGATATCCTGTGCTTGCAAGAGTGCAAGTCACCCGTCGAGAAGATGCCTTTGGAGGCATTCAAGGCGCTGGGCTATCCCTATTGCGCGGCGCGGGGCCAGAAGGGGTACAACGGTGTCGCGATCCTGTCCAAGCTGCCGCTGGCGGATGTGGGCGAGCAGGATTTCGCCGCGTTGGGCCATGCCCGCCATGTCGCCGGGCAATTGGAAAACGGGGTGGTCATTCACAATTTCTACGTTCCCGCCGGTGGCGATGTGCCGGACCGCGAGAGGAACCTCAAGTTCGGGCAGAAACTGGATTACCTGACCGAGATGCGCGACTGGTTTCATGCCGAGCGGCCTGAACGGTCGATCCTGGTGGGCGATCTGAACATCGCCCCGCGCGAGGATGACGTCTGGAACCACAAGCAGCTTCTGAAGATCGTCAGCCACACGCCTGTCGAGGTCGCGCATCTTGGCGCGGCGCAAGATGCGGGCGGCTGGGTCGACATCACCCGGCAGGACCTGCCCGAGGGTCAGCTTTACAGCTGGTGGTCCTACCGGTCGCCAGACTGGGATGCCGCGGACAAGGGACGGCGGCTGGATCACATCTGGGCGACGCCGGATATCTCGAACGCGGCGCATTCCAGCCGTATCCTGCGCGACGTGCGCGGCTGGACCCAGCCTTCGGACCACGCGCCGGTCTTCGCGACGTTTGATCTCTGACGCTGCGCGCGGCGGCCAGCTTCAAGTATGGATTTCCGTGCCTGACACCGGCGATGCCGTTCTCTATATGCAGGTCTCGTGTCTAAGGAGTGCACGGCATGGGGAAGGTGACCCGACGCGGACTGCTGCTGGCAAGCGGTGCCGCCATTGGCGTCTGGGGCGCCCGGCGCTGGGGTGCGGAACTGCCGTCGCTGGACGGGACAACCGCGTTGGCGACCGGCAATCCGCCCGGCACCCTGAACGATGCCAGCGGGCTGAGCCAGACGCCGATTGCGCGGCATGTGATCCTGACCGAGGATCCTGGCGAGGCGCTGGTGACCCGGCTGCGGGCCGAGATCGCCGAGGCCAAGGCCGAGGGCCGGCCGGTGGCGCTGAGCGCGGCGCGACATTCGATGGGCGGCCAGGCGATCCCGCGCGGGGGACACGCCATTACCTGCGACAACAGCTGGGTCGAGCCGGACACGGCGAGCGGGCTCTACCGGGTGCATTCGGGCGCAAGGTGGTTCCAGGTCATCGCTGCGCTCGATGCAATCGGCTTTTCACCCAAGGTCATGCAATCGAACAACGATTTCGGCGTTGCCGCGACGTTTTGCGTCAACGCCCACGGCTGGCCGGTGCCGCACGGGCCGATGGGGGCCACGGTGCGCGATTTCCGAATGGTGATGGCGGATGGCGACTGGATCACCTGTTCGCGGACCGAAAACGCCGACCTGTTCGGGATGAGCATGGGCGGCTACGGGCTGGCCGGGCTGATCACCGACATGACGGTCGAGATGGCGCCGAACCGGCGGCTGGTTCCGACTTTTCAAGAGTTGCCGGGGCGCGACATCGGGCAGGCGTTGGCCCAGGCGGTCGGCTGACCCGGCGGTGGATATGGCCTATGGCCGGATGAACGTGGATCGCGCGCGGCTTTTCGAGGATGGGCTGCTGATCACCTACAGGCCGGATGCGGATCAGGGCAATTTGTCAGCCGCCGCCGGGTCCGGCTGGGTCAGCAAGGCGGCCCGCCACATCTACCGCGCGCAACTGGGCAACGAGCGGGTGAAACGCCTGCGCTGGTGGACCGAGACCGACCTGGGGCCGATGGTCGGCGGCGGCCCGTCGACGCGCAATTCGCTGATCAACGAGCCCGTCGTGACGCTGGACGACCGCGACCCGACGCGCACCGACATCCTGCACGAGTATTTCGTGGCGCCGGACCGTTTTGTGGACTTCGTCGCCGCGTGTCAGGACGTTATCCCGGCCTCCTACCAGGAATTCCTGAACATCACGCTGCGCTATGTCGCGGCCGACCGGGAAAGCTGGCTATCCTATGCGCCGGTGCCGCGCATCGCCGCGGTCATGTCGTTCAGCCAGGAAATGACGGCGCGGGCCGAGGCCGACATGGCCCGGATGACGCGCGACCTTATCGAGCGGGTGATCGCCATCGGCGGCACATACTACCTGCCCTATCGTCCGCATGCGACACAGGGGCAGTTCCAGCGCGCCTATCCCCGCGCCCGCGAATTCGCGTCGGAGAAACGGCGTATCGACCCTGACCTGCGGTTCCGCAACGCATTGTGGGACCGGTACCTGGAGGCGCTATGAGCAAGCTGAGACTGATCTGCCTGGGCTATTTCGTTGCGCTGCTGGGGGCGGCGGCGCTGAACTACATTCCCGGGATCACCGATGACGACGGCCTCGCCTTCGGTATCTTCGCACTGGATATCTTCGACGATGCGCTGCACCTGGTCTCGGCCCTGTGGGCGCTGGCGGCGGCACTGATCAGCCAGCGGGCGGCGCGAACGTTCCTGTTGCTGTTTGGGGCGCTTTACCTTGGCGACGGGGCGCTGGGGCTGGTGACCGGTTCGGGCTACCTGGATTTCGGCATCTTCAACAACGGGGTGCTGGACCTGCCGTTCGGCTTCAAGATCCTCGCCAACACGCCGCATATCGCGTTGGGCGGCATCGCGCTGGCTTCGGGTCTGCTCGTGGAGCGGCGGTGAGGACGTTCGGGAAATGGTTGGGGCGTGTGTTGCTGGCGCTTGTGCTGCTGGTCCTACTTGCTGCTGTCGCCGGTGATCTGGATCGAGGTGGCGTGCCGGGGTGAGGCGGTCGCCTCGGATTACGCCCCGATCATCACCGACCCTGCAGAGCAGCGCGCCGAATCGCGGACGCTGCTGACCTATCCTGAATGGCACATCGTCCATGCCTATGATGATTACGCGAAGGTGATCTCGGACGGCGACCCGCACGATTTCGGCTATTTCCGCGCGATGCGGGGGTTCTGGTCTTCGTTGTGCCAGCTGAACCGGGCGGCGGCGCGGCATGGCGGGGTGACGGGTGAGACGAAGCTGACGATCTACACCATCGGGGTCAGCTTCAACGTCGAGATGGCGATGAAGGCGCTTTACGAGGAAACGCTGGGGCGAGCGGCGACATGGATCAGGGGCAAGGCGCGCGCTCCGCTGGACGATTTGTCGGCAAGACAGGCGGCGGAATATGCGGCGTTCCTGCAGCAGGTGCCGTGGTACAAGTGGGACTTCCAGGCCGACGCGGCGGCGCTGGACGCGGCGACCAGCGATGCGTTTCGCGACCGCGAACGCCGGATTGCGCTGGGCCTCGAATACCGCGGCAAGGCCGCCTATGCGGGCGTGATCGCAAGGGCCGTGGGTCAGGTCGGTGCCGACAAGCTGACCCTGCGCAGTATCGTGACAGGCATGCCGCCAGCAGCGCTGAGCAACGTCGAGGGGGTCACGGTGATCGGCGAACGCGCGCGGGGTGTCGAGATCGAAACGCCGCGCTACCGGGTCTTTACCCGGATCGCCGAGGAATTGGCGGGGCAGGGTGCGCAATTCGTCGAGATCGCCGGCAATGACGATATCCTGCTGACCGCGATCTCGGACGCGCCGCAGGCGGGCGCGCTGCATTCGTTCGCACGGCAGGGCTACGGCGACACCCGCAACCTGATGCTGGTCAAGGTGACGGCCCTTGCCGACCTGCTGCGCGAGATCGTCTCCGGGCCGGTGCGGCTGGAACATATCCATGACTACTAGGCGGCTGGCGCTGGCCCTGCCGCTGATCTTCCTGGGCTGGATCGGCGTCATGGCAGTGGTGATGCTGGTCTCGGACGCGGCCCCTGCCGCCGTGGTCATTCTGCCGCCCGGCGATTTCACCGCGCGCCTGCCCGCGGATATCGCGATCCTTGCCGCCTCGCCGGTCAGCCTGACCCTGCAAAGCGACCGGCCCAGTTTCGCGCAGCGGCTTTACGGCGCGGGCGCCTGGCTGGTGCTGCCCGCGGGGCTGACCGGGTGCCTGCCGATGCCGCAGGCACTGCGCTGACCTTGCATCGGTTGCGGCTTTGCCCCATCTAACGCAGCAACACACGACATAACCGAAGGATTCCGCGAAATGCTGGAACTTGGCCAGACGACCGAGGCCCCCAAAGGCGACATGATCGTCGACGGCACCGAGGCCACATTCATGGCCGACGTGATCGACGCCTCGAAAGAGGTGCCGGTGATCGTCGATTTCTGGGCGCCGTGGTGCGGACCCTGCAAGACCCTGGGACCGGCGCTGGAGGCCGAGGTGACGGCAGCCAAGGGCAAGGTGCGCATGGTCAAGATCGACGTCGACAAGGCGCCGCAAATCTCGGCGCAATTGCAGATACAGTCGATCCCGACGGTCTATGCCTTCTGGCAGGGCAAGCCGGTGGATGGGTTTCAGGGCGCCCTGCCGGGGTCCGAGATCAAGGCCTTCGTGACGAAGATTGCCGATCTTGCAGGTGATGGAGACGATGGCGGTCTGGCCGAGGCGATAGAGGCCGCCGACGCGATGCTGGCCGATGGCGCGGCAGTGGACGCGGCACAGACGTTTGCGGCGATCCTGGGGGAGGATCCGTCGAATGCAGCGGCCTATGGCGGGCTTGTTCGGGCGCACATCGCGCTGGGCGATCTGGATCAGGCCGAGGCGGTGCTGAACGGCGCGCCGGTAGAGATTTCAAAAAGTCCGGAACTGGATGCAGCACATGCCCAGCTTGATCTGGCGCGGCAGGCTGCCGACGCCGGGCCAGTGGCGGACCTGCGCGCGGCGGTCGAGGCCGATCCCGCCGATCTTCAGGCCCGGTTCGACCTGGCCAAGGCGCTGCACGCCAGCGGCGATGTCGAGGGCGCGGTGGACCAGTTGCTGGATCTCTTCAGGCGCGACCGCGAATGGAACGACGGCGCTGCCAAGACCCAGCTATTCACGATCTTCGATGCGCTTCCCGCCAAGGATCCGATCGCGCTGAACGGACGGCGTAAGCTGTCGTCGATGATATTTGCCTGATCGGACCGGCGGCCTAGATGAGAAGCATGTTCGCAGCCGCCGATCTTCCGCAGACGATCCCGATCTTTCCACTTCCGGGCGCGCTGCTGCTGCCGCGCGCCCAGCTGCCGCTGCACATCTTCGAGCCGCGCTACCTGGCGATGCTGGACGACGCGTTGAAGACGCCGCATCGGCTGATCGGCATGGTCGCAGCCCAACGAGGGGCCGGGGCACCAAGACCAGCGCCTACACCGGATCGGCTGTGCCGGGCGGGTGACGGCGTTTTCCGAGACCGAGGACCGGCGCTACATGATCACGCTGACCGGCATCTCGCGGTTCCGGATCGAGCGGGAGGTCGAGGGCTTCACGCCGTACCGCCGCTGTGACGTCAACTGGGCCGGCTTCGACCGCGATCTTGGCCCCACCGAGCATGACGCGGGGTTCGATCGGGACCGATTCCTGGACCTTCTAAGCCGGTATTTCGACGACCAGGCGCTGAAGACCGACTGGGAGTCGCTGAAAGAGGCCGACGACGAGTTGCTGATCAACTCGCTGTCGATGCTGTGCCCGTTCGAGCCCGAGGATCGCCAGGCGCTGCTGGAGGCGCCGTCGCTGTCGACCCGGCGCGAGACGCTGGTGACGCTGATCGAGTTCAGCTTGCGTGGCGGATCGTCCGAGGAGATGATGCAATGAGTGGCCCGGCGGCTTTCGACCGCAAGATGCTGGAGGCGCTGGTCTGCCCGCAGACGCACGCGATCCTGAGCTACGACGCCGAGAAACAGGAGCTGGTGTCGAAGGCGGCGCACCTGGGCTATCCGATCAGGGACGGCATTCCGGTGATGTTGATCGACGAGGCGCGGGCGCTGGACTGAGCCGGGCGGATTCCTGAAGGCGCGCGCGGTTCGCGCACGCCATTTTGGAGCGGTCCGCAAGGTGAGCCCGTACCTTGGGCGTTGTGCCGGTTGCCAGCGGTGGATTCGCGTATTTTTAAAGAGAAGAAGAGTGGACCGGGCGCGCGGTGGCGGCGTCAGATCTGCTGGCCTTGCAGCAGTTTCGGCAGGTCGCCGGTCAACCCGGCGGCCTCGCGGATCAGGCCGCGGCGCAGGCCGGGCCAGGCGTTGACCGCGCCAAGGCCAAGGTCGCGGATCAGGCGCAGGGCGGCGTTGTCGTTCGAGAACAGGCGGTTGAACGCATCGGTGGCCAGCGCCAGCGTTGCCGTGTCAAAGCGCCGCCATTGCTGGTAGCGTTTCAACACGTCGATGCGCCCGATATCCTCGCCGCGGCGGTGGGCGAGCGCCAGCACCTCGGCCAGCGCGGCCACGTCCTTGAGGCCCGCGTTCAGCCCTTGTCCCGCGATTGGGTGCACCCGGTGGGCGGCATCGCCGATCAGCGCCACGCGCGGTGCTGCGAAGGCGTTGGCGATGGACAGCGACAGCGGGTAGGTGAACCGTGCGCCCGCCAGCGCGATATCGCCGAGAAAATCACCGATTCGGGGGTGCAGGGCCTCGATGTACCCGGCGTCGTCGCGGGCTTGAATGCGGGCGGCGTTGGCGTTGGTTTCGGTCCAGACGATTGATGCCCGGTTGCCTGTCAGGGGCAGAATCGCCAGCGGCCCGGACGGCATGAAGACCTGGTGCGCCGTTCCGTGGTGCGGGCGGTCATGGGCGATGGCGCAGACCAGCGCGGTTTGTCCGTAGTCCCAGCCGGTTCTGCGTATGCCCGCGCGGCGGGCGGTCGGCGACCGAACGCCGTCGGCGCCGATCAGCACGGCTGCCGCGAGGTTCCGGCCGTCGGATAGCGACACGTGAACCTGCGCGTCATCGGTGTCGTGGCCCGTCACCTCGGTCTCGTTGATCAGGGTGATCCCGGGTTGCGACGACAGCGCGCTTTCGAAGGCGCGGCGCAGGTGGCGATCCTCGATCATGAAGCCCATCGGGCCTTCCTCGATCTCGGCGTGGTCGAATTCCATCATCAAGGGCGACGGGCCGTCGCCCGCGCGGCCATCGGTGACCTTGATGTGCAGGATCGGCTGCGCCTCGTGCCCGATGCTGTCCCAGACGCCGATGGCGGCCAGCAGCCGCTGCGAGGCGATCGCAAGCGCGTAACCGCGCCCGTCGAAGGCCGGATCGGTGCGGGTTTCGGCGGCCAGCCGGTCGACCAGCGCCACGCGCAGCCCGGTCTGCGCCAGAGCCAGCGCCATAGCCGAGCCGTTCAGCCCTCCGCCCGCGATCGCGATATCGAACCGGTTCGTCATGGCGGGCAATATGGCGGTGCCGGCGGGATTGTCCATGCGCTGTTGCGCCGCTACCGTCGGGCCGAACGCAGGGGGGCTGAACATGACGCAGGATTGGCTTTGGATGACAGCGGCGGACCTGGGCCGGGGGATCGGCGCGGGCCGGATCGACCCGGTTGCGCTGACCGAAGCCTACCTGGAGGCGATCAGCGGCCATGTCCTGCGGGACCGCATCTATGCGCGGCTGACCGAGGACCGCGCGCTTTCCGAGGCGGGCGCGGCGGCGGAACGGGCGCGATCCGGGCGGCGACTGGGCGTGCTGGACGGGGTGCCGATCTCGTGGAAGGACCTTTTCGACACCGCGGGCGTGACGACCGAGGCGGGATCTGCCCTGCTGAAGGGCCGCGTGCCGGACCGGGATGCGCGGGTGCTGCGCAACGCGACCGCCGCCGGGCTGGTCTGCCTGGGCAAGACGCATATGTCGGAACTGGCGTTTTCCGGGCTGGGCTACAACCCGGTGACCGCGACGCCGCCCTGCGTCAACGATCCGGGTGGCGCGCCGGGCGGGTCGTCCTCGGGGGCGGCGGCCTCGGTCGGGTTCGGGCTGGCTGCGGCGGGCATCGGCTCGGATACCGGCGGGTCGGTGCGGTTGCCTGCGGCGTGGAACGACCTTGTGGGGCTGAAAACCACCAGCGGGCTGCTGTCGCTGGAGGGCGTTGTGCCGCTGGGCGCGCGGTTCGATACCGTCGGTCCGTTGTGCCGATCGGTCGAGGATGCGGCGCTGATGTTGGGCGCGTTGACCGGTACGCCGGCGCCCGACCTGACAGGCGCATCGCTGAAGGGGGTGCGTTTGGCGGTTTTACAGGGCCAGGCGATGCAGGATCTGGAGGAGGCCCCGGCGCGCGGCTTCGCCGAGGCGGTCGAGAAGCTGCGCAAAGCGGGCGCGCAGGTCGAAGATCTCGATGCGCCCGAAGCGGCGGAGGCCAACGCGATGGGGCCGTTGCTGCTGGCGACCGAGGGCTACGGCACCTGGAAACACCTGATCGAGGACCAGCCCGACCTGATGTTCCAGGAAATCCTCGAACGGTTTCGCGTCGGCGCGACGTTCTCGGGGGCCGAATTCGTCGCCGGCTGGCAAAAGCTGGACCGGCTGCGCGCCGCCTACCTGGAAAAGACCACCCCCTTCGACGCGGTGATCCTGCCGACCTGCCCGATCCTGCCGCCCAGTGTCGAGAGGCTGGCCAGGGACAGCACCTACTACAAGGATGTGAACCTGTTGACCCTGCGCAACACCCGGATCGGCAACCTAATGGGGCTGACCGGGCTGACGCTGCCGACCGGGGTGCCATCGACAGGCCTTCTGCTGCAAACCCCGCCGATGACGGAACGACGGCTGCTGCGGCTGGGCCGGGCGGCAGAGGCGGCGCTGGCGTAAAAGCCACAGGCGGCAACTCCAAGTCCCGAAAATCGCGGGGTATTTCTGGACCGAGGCGCGCAGCGCGGCTATCGTTGACTGGAAACGGGGCGACATGACCCCGAACCTTGAGGCAAACAAGCGTTCCTATGACGTTTCCAGAGCGGTTTTCGAACCTGCCAGAATCAACGTGGCCACGGCTGCGGTCATTGCTTGATGTTCATGCCCCCGGCGACACGCCGCTGGCGATGAGCATCGGCGAGCCGCGCCATGCGTTTCCCGACTGGGTCGGCGACGTGCTGGCCGCGCATCTGCACGAGTTCAACAGCTATCCGCCCAATGACGGGACGCCGGAACTGCTGAACGCCATCGCGGGATGGATTCAGCGGCGGTACGGCGTGCCGGTACAGCTTGACCGGCAGATCATGGCGCTGAACGGGACGCGCGAGGGGTTGTTCAACGCCGCCATTGCGCTTTGCCCCGAAACGACGAGTGGCGGCGAACGGCCCGCCGTCCTGATCCCGAACCCGTTCTACCAGGTCTACGCTTTGGGCGCGCTGGCCGCCGGGGCCGAACCGATCTACGTGCCGGCCACGGTGGAAACCGGGTTCCTTCCCGATTACGGCGCGCTGGAGCCAGCGCTGCTGGACCGGGTCGAGATCGCCTATCTTTGTTCGCCGTCCAATCCGCAAGGCGCCGTCGCCTCGCGCGAATACTGGGCCGATCTGATCGAACTGTCCCAACGGCATGACTTTCGGGTCTTCGCCGACGAATGTTATTCCGAGATCTACCGGGGCGAGCCGCCGATCGGGGCGCTTCAGGTGGCTTCCGAAATGGGGGCCTCGCCCGAGCGCGTCCTAATCTTTCATTCGCTGTCGAAGCGATCCAACCTGCCGGGGCTGCGTTCGGGATTTGTCGCCGGCGGGCCGGATTGCATCGCGCGGATCAAGCAGTTACGCGCCTATGCCGGGGCGCCGCTGCCCTATCCGCTGCAGCGGGTGGCCGAAACCGTCTGGGCGGACGAGGCGCATGTCGAGGGCAACCGCGCGCAATACGTCGAGAAGTACCAGATCGCCGACAGCATTCTTGCGGGTGTACCGGGCTACCGCTCGCCGCAAGCCGGGTTCTTCCTGTGGCTGCCGGTGGCGAATGGTGAAGAGGCGGCGGTGAAGCTGTGGCGCGAAACCGGCGTTCGGGTTTTGCCGGGTGCCTATCTGGGGGCCGATGCCGACGGCGGGAACCCGGGCCGGGACTACATCAGGGTCGCCTTGGTGGCCGCAAGAGACGAACTGCAGGGCGGGCTGATGAAGCTGCGCACCTGCCTATACGGGTGAGGGACGGTATGGCTTCGTATCACGTCAAACAGCGCGGGCGGCTTCTGGACAGAAAGACACAGGCCGTTGTCGAGCGGCGCAGCAAGGAATTGCTGGGGCTGGCGCTGTTCGCCATCGGGCTGGCGGCGGCGATGGTCCTTGGCTCTTACGTGCCGGACGATCCAAGCTGGCTGTCGGTGACGGCGGAACCGGCGATGAACCTGTTCGGACGGTTCGGCGCGTCGATCGCCTCGCCGCTGTTCATCATCGTGGGCTGGGGTGCCTGGGGCTTTGCGCTGGTGCCGCTGGTCTGGGGCGCGCGGTTCATGCTGCATCTCGGTAGCGAGCGGGCCATCGGACGGGTGATCTTCGCCCCGATCGCGGTCGCGCTGGCCTCGGTCTATGCCTCGACCCATGTTCCAAGCCATGAATGGACGCACTCCTTCGGGCTGGGCGGGCTGTTCGGCGATACGGTGCTCGGCGCGGTCCTGGGCGTGGTGCCGGTTCAGGCGGCGTTCGGGCTGAAGGTGATGGCGCTTTTCGTCGCTTTCGGGGCCGTCGGCATGGGCCTTTTCGTGCTGGGCTTCACGTTCCGCGAACTGCGCCTCGTGGCGCGGTTCATGGGGATCGGATTCATCATGGCCTACGCGCATCTGATGGGTCTTTTGGGCCGCGGCGCGCAGGGCGTCGTGCGCGGCGCGGGCGGCTGGCGGTCCCGGCGGGCCGAGCGCGTTGAAGAGCGGCGTCTGGCCAGGGCCGAGGCGGCAGCCTTGGCGGCAGCAGAGGAAGAGGCGCTTGCCGAGCAGGAAGCGGCCTATCATGCGCACGGGCACGCAGGCCTTTACGCACATCCCGCGCATCGCGGCAGGGTCGAGGCGGACGAGCCGGTCGGAAAGCCCGGCCTGCGCCTGCGCATCCCCGGCCTGATCAAGCGCGCTCCGGTGGTCGAGAAGCCGCATCACGAACCGCCGGTTACCGCCGCCGACCTGGATGGGCCGGAGGGCGACGACCGGATCAAGGCGAAGATCGCCAGCGTGATCAAGAACCGTGTGCGGCAACCCGCCGCCGCGGTGCCGCACCGCGCCGAGCCGCCGGTCGCCCGGCATCCGCGCGGGCCGAAGCCAATGATCCTGGGCGAAGCTGACCGCCGCCCTGCCGAATTACCACGAACCGCCCCGGTGCATGCCGATGGTCCGGCCCCCTTTGTCGATCTCGACGCGATGGACGAGATGGACATGCCTGAACCCGAACTGGTCGCCGAGCGACTGCCCGAGCCGCAGCCAGAACCCCGCGCCGTGGTGCAGCACACGCTTCGCCGCCCCGCGGTGCCGTCGCGCAAGGCCAAGGACGAGGCGCAGCCGAAGCTGCAATTCGAAGAACCCAGGATCGAATATGAAATCCCGCCGCTGGCGCTGCTGGCCAGCCCGGCAGTAGTGACGCGCCATCATCTGAGCGACGAGGCGCTGGAACAGAACGCGCGGATGCTGGAATCGGTGCTGGACGACTACGGCGTGAAGGGCGAGATCGTCAGCGGTGCGCCCCGGCCCGGTGGTCACGATGTACGAGCTGGAACCCGCGCCGGGCCTGAAGGCCAGCCGCGTGATCGGTCTGGCCGATGATATCGCGCGCTCGATGTCGGCGCTGTCGGCGCGGGTTTCGACCGTGCCCGGGCCGGTCGTGATCGGCATCGAACTGCCCAACGAGAACCGCGAGAAGGTGGTGCTGCGCGAGATCCTGTCGGCCCGCGATTTCGGCGACAGCAACCAGCGCCTGCCGCTGGCGCTGGGCAAGGATATCGGCGGCGATCCGATCGTCGCGAACCTGGCGAAGATGCCGCACCTGCTGATCGCCGGCACCACCGGGTCGGGCAAGTCGGTGGCGATCAACACGATGATCCTGTCGCTGCTCTACAAGCTGACGCCGGAAGAGTGCCGGCTGATCATGATCGACCCGAAGATGCTGGAACTGTCAGCGTCTATGACGGCATCCCGCACCTGCTGTCGCCCGGTCGTCACCGACCCGAAGAAGGCGGTCGTCGCCCTGAAATGGGTCGTGGGCGAGATGGAGGACCGCTATCGCAAGATGTCGAAGATGGGCGTGCGCAACATCGAGGGCTACAACGGCCGCGTGCGCCGACGCGCTGAGCCAAGGGCGAGATGTTCACCCGCACCGTGCAGACCGGGTTCGACGACGACACCGGCGAGCCGATCTTCGAAACCGAGGAATTCGCGCCCGAGACGCTGCCCTATATCGTCGTCATCGTCGACGAGATGGCCGACCTGATGATGGTGGCCGGCAAGGAGATCGAGGCCTGCATCCAGCGCCTGGCGCAGATGGCGCGGGCCGCGGCATCCACCTGATCATGGCGACGCAGCGCCCGTCGGTCGACGTGATCACCGGCACGATCAAGGCGAACTTTCCGACCCGGATCACGTTCCAGGTGACCTCGCAAGATCGACAGCCGCACCATCCTGGGCGAGCAGGGGGCCGAGCAGCTTCTGGGCATGGGCGACATGCTGTACATGGCCGGCGGCGCCAAGATCACCCGCGTGCACGGGCCGTTCGTGTCGCGATGAAGAGGTCGAGGAGATCGTCAACCACCTCAAAGGCCTTCGGCCCGCCCGACTATGTCGGCGGCGTGGTCGAAGGCCCGGACGAGGACACGCGAAAGCGACATCGACCTGGTGCTGGGCCTGGGCGGCAATACCGATGGCGAGGACGCGCTTTATGACACCGCGGTGCCGATCGTGATCAAGGACCGCAAGTGCTCGACCAGCTACATCCAGCGCAAGCTGGCGATCGGCTACAACAAGGCCGCGCGCCTGGTCGAGCAGATGGAGGAGCAGGGCCTGGTGACGCCCGCCAACCACGTCGGCAAGCGCGAGATTCTGGTGCCCGAGCATTAGGGCGGCTACGGCAGGCGCTTGCGGGCTTTTCTCGGCGGATTGCGGCAACTCTCTGCTTCGTGATGCGTTAGGCAGATGCATTCGCCACCGCCAGGGGTTATTTCTGAGTCGCATGAAAACACTTCGCTTGCTGATGCTTCCGCTAATGCTTGTCGCGCTGGCACTGCCTGCGACGGCGGCACAGAAACTGTCGCTGAACGACATTTCGCGCTATCTCAACAGCCTGAAGACTGTGAAGGGCGCGTTCACCCAGATCAACGACGATGGCACGATCTCGACCGGTACGATCTATATCAAGCGCCCCGGGCGCATCCGGTTCGAATACGATCCGCCGCAGGACGCGCTGGTGATGGCGGGCGGCGGGCAGGTGGCGATCTTCGACGGCAAGTCGAACCAGCCGCCGGAACAGTACCCGCTGAAAAAGACCCCGCTGAACCTGATCCTGGAACGCAATGTCAACCTGGCCCGGCGCAACATGGTCGTTGGCCACGAGTTCGACGGCACCGCCACTCACGTCACCGCGCAGGACCCCGAGCATCCCGAATACGGCAACATCCGCCTGGTGTTTTCCGGCCCGCCAGTGCAGTTGCGCCAGTGGGTGATCACCGGTGTCGGACGGGTCCAAGACCACGGTGATCCTGGGCGACATGGCGACCGGGGCGGCGATGGCCGCGATCCTGTTCAGCATTCCGCAGGAAATGGCCCAGCGGCGCTGACCGCGCGCCGTTAGCGCACGCGGCAACGCCTGAGTTGCCCGTCATAGACCCGTTCCAGCGCCGCCACCCGGTCGGCATAGGCGATCAGCCACGGTTTTGCGTTGTACGAGCCGCGCAGATAGCCGGTGCGCCCCTCGTGGTAGGCCAGGTACTGGTTGCGCGCGTCGCTTAGCGGAATGCCGGTGCGGTCCCGGGTTCCGGTCATGTACCAGCCGATGAAATCGGTGGCGTCGCCGATGTCGTCGCGTTTGGCCCGGCGATTGCCGGTGTCCGCGATGTATTCCTTCCACGTCGCATCCAGCGCCTGGCTATAGCCGAAGGCCGAAGACTGGCGGCCCATCGGAATGACCCCCAGGACAAAACGCAGCGGCGTGCGCGCATCACCGACGAATTTCAACTCGTGGTAGATCGTCGCCATCTGTACCGAGACGGGAACGCCCCAGCGCCGTTCGACCCGCTTGAACGCCCTGTGATACTGCGGCTTCTCGCGGACGATGCTGCACGCATTGTCAAGGTTGCGCGGCACCGAACCGTCGCCGCCGCGACCGCCGCATCCTGCGACAAGCACCAGTATCATCAGCGCGCGGAGAGTTCTGCTCATCTGCCCCTCGCATTTTTCATTTTTTTCAACGATATCGCATTCGACGTCCGCGGGAAACGGATTTTCCAATGTTTCGGATCACAAGTGCGGGCGGTTATTGCGATGGCCGCGAAATCGGCCCGGGGTTCCGGGCAAATCCTGTGCGTGCGCGTTCCCGGTGGTGAACAATCGCGGTGCATGACGGGGCATTGAAACCTGGGTGCCAGGCTGCGACCGGCGCCGCGGTGACGCCCGAAACTCGTTAACTTATTCGGTACAAAGAAGGATTCGCGGCGCGGCGATGCGTCGCACTGTCAGGCCGAGGTTCACAGACTGTTTCCCCGGATTCTGACCCCGATCCGTAGACAACCGCCTTGCCGAAGCGCTAGTAAAGGTGGATGGGGGACGTCTTTTCATGTTGAAGTCACGCGCGAAATACCACCTGGGTCAGGTCGTGCGCCACAAGCGACACCCGTTCCGGGGTGTCGTGTTCGACGTCGATGCGATGTTCTCCAACACCGACGAATGGTACGATTCCATCCCGGAAGACAGCCGCCCTTCGAAGGATCAGCCGTTCTATCACCTGCTGGCGGAAAACGATCACAGCTACTACGTGGCCTACGTGTCCGAGCAGAACTTGGTCGCCGACTATTCGGGCGAACCTGTGGACCATCCCGATCTACCCGACCTGTTCGGCGATTTCGAGGATGGGCACTACCCGCTGCATTTCCAGATGAATTGATCCGGCGGTGCATGGTTCCGCGCAGTTTGGCCGCTAGCTTTCCGGCTTGTCGACAGGCGCGCCTGCGTCACGCCAAGCCGTAAATCCGCCTTCGATTTCAGCGACCTGCTCGACCCCCATGTCCTGAAGCGTGCGCACCGAAAGCGCCGATCGCCACGCGCTGGCGCAGAACAGGATCAGTTGCCGGTCCGTGGCCAGCGCCGGCTTGTGATAGGGCGAGGCCGGGTCGATCCAGAATTCCAGCATCCCGCGCGGCGCATGGAAAGCGCCCGGAATGCGGCCTTCGCGCGCCAGTTCGCGCGGGTCGCGGATGTCGACCAGCAGGGCCTGGCCTGCCTCGGCCCTTGCCCGGGCGTCGGCGACCGACAGGCTGGTGATCCGCGATTTCGCCTCGGTAACCATGTCTTTCACCGGTTTGATCGTCATGTCGCCCCCTTTGCCTCAATAGCCCAGCGCGCAGCCGTCCTTGCGCGGGTCGGACGCGCCTTCCAGCACACCAGTGTCGTGGTTGATCCGGATCGCCTGCGCTCCGCCGATCCCGGCCTTTGGCGTCGATACGGCATGGCCCAGGTCGGACAATTCCTGCCGCACGGTGTCGGAATAGCCTTTTTCGACCTTCATGTCGCCGAACTCGCTGAAGCAGCGCGGCGCGTCGATGGCGGCCTGCATGTCCATGCCGAAGTCGACGAGGTTGGTCAGGAACCGGGCGTGCCCGGTCGATTGATACTGCCCGCCCATCACGCCGAAGGATGTCAGAACCCTGCCGTTTTCTTTCAGCATCCCCGGAATGATCGTGTGCATCGGGCGCTTTCCGGGCCCCGCCTCGTTCGGATGTCCCTTGTCCAGCGTGAACCCGGCACCGCGGTTCTGAAACAGGATGCCGAACTTGTCCGAGGCCAGCCCCGAGCCGAAATCCTTGAAGATCGAGTAGATCAGCGACACTGCCATGCGGTCCTTGTCGACGACCGTCAGGTAGACCGTGTCCTTGTGCACCGCCTCGGCGATCTTGCGGGCATCTGGCATCGACCGGTTCGGGTCGATCAGCGCCGCCAGCTTGCGTCCGGTTTCGGGATTGAGCATGTGCGCCAGCCGCGTCGTGTAGTCCATATCGGCCATGAATCGCACCCGCGCGTCATAGGCCAGCTTGGTGGCTTCGGCCTCGATATGCGCGCGCACGGTGCCGAACGGGTCCATCGCGGCAAGGTCGAATTCTGCCAGGATGTTCAGCAGAAGGATCGCGGTGGCGCCCTGCCCGTTGGGTGGATGCTCGACCAGTTCGATGCCCTTGTAGGTGCCGCTGATCGGGTCGGTATAGTCGCAGGTGCAATCGGCGAAATCCTGCAACGTATGGCAGCCGCCCAGAGCGGTCAGCGAGGCGACCATGTCCTCGGCCACCTCGCCCTCGTAAAATCCGGCGCGGCCTTCCGAGGCGATCCTGCGCAACACCTCGGCCTGTTGGCTGTGGCGGAACAGAATGCCGGTAGTCGGAGCGTTTCCGGCGCAGGTATAGAAATCGCGGGCTGATCCCTGCAGCGACCCCGACGTATCCGGCCCAGTCGTGCGCCACGCGCGGCGCCACCGGCACACCATGTTCGGCATAGTGGATGCTCGGCGCCAGAACGGCGTCGAGGCCCAGCATCCCATAGTCGCGCGACAGGGCGCAGAACGCGTCGACCGCTCCCGGAACGGTTACGGCATGGGGGCTGCCCAGGGGAATGTTCGTGTGCCCCTCGGCGCGGACCGCGTCGGCGGAATAGGCGGCGGGCGCGCGGCCGGAGCCGTTGAGCGCAATGATCCGCTCGTCCCCTGCCGGCTTGACCAGCACGAAGCAATCGCCGCCGATCCCGGTCATCTGCGGTTCGCAAAGCCCCAGCAGAACCGAGCCGGCGATGGCGGCATCGACGGCGTTGCCGCCCGCCTCCAGCATCTGGATCGCGACCTTCGCCGCCAGGGGATGGGATGTGGCGCACATGCCGTTGGCGGCAAAGACCGCCGAGCGTCCGGGCAGATGAAAGTCGCGCATGTGGGATCTCCGGTTCCTTTTGACCGGACCCTATCTCGAAATCGCGCGAATGCCAGCCCTCGCGAGACGCCGTCGCGCCGCCCTAGTCCGACAGCCGAAATCGCAGGCAGTTCCAGCCAGCATCGCGCCGATAGTCGATGTCCTGCACCAGCGCCCGGATCAGATGCCAGCCGAATCCGCCCTCCGGCAGGTCGTCTATCGTCGCTCCCAGCCCCGGCGGTTCGCCGTCCGGTAGCGCGTAGCCCGGCATTGCCACGCCATTGTCGCAAAGTTCGCATTCCAGCACCGGGGGCCGGTAGGTCGTGGACAGCCGGACCATGCCCCCGGTCCGGGTCGGGGTTGCATGTTCGACCACGTTGTTCAGAACCTCGGCCAGCACCACCTCTGCCGTATCGCACAGCTCTTGGCTCAGGCCGCGATCCACCATTCCCGCACGCAGGTGTTTCAATGCCTCGCGGACACTGTCATTGGTGGCGGCGAATTGAAGCATGTGCGGATTGTCCGTCATTCGACCTTCTTGAGGCAGCAAACCGTCGCCGGTGCGTCAGGCCACGGGGTCAAGGCCACGCAGCGCCGCCGCGGCGTTCTTGTGAATGGCAAAGACGCTGTCCATCCGCGTCAGGCGAAACACCTTCTCGACCACCGGCGTCAGCGCAGCCAGTTCCAGCGTGCGCCCTGCGCCCAGTTGTTTCATCGCCGCCACCACCGCGCCCAGCCCACTGCTGTCCAGAAACTGTACCTGGCCGAGGTCGAGGATCACCCGCGCCGGTCCATCATCGGTCAGTTCGCGCAACCGGTCCTTGAATTGAATCGCGACCGACGCGTCGATCCGCGGCTCGGCCACCGAGATCAGCACCGCCTCGCCGTAACTTGTCCGTTCAAGGTTCATCGCGGCCTCCTGACCCCTTCAGTTCCCAACAAGGCTAGACGCCAATCGTTACCATTCGGTATGCGTGGGCCTGATCCGAATCTGCCTCAAGGGAGTCCATCCATGAAAGACGTCGTCATAGCCGGTGCAGCCCGCACGCCCATGGGTGGTTTTCAGGGGGATTTTGCCGGTGTCTCCGCCGCTGCGCTTGGCGGTGCCGCGATCCGTGCCGCGCTGGACGGTGCCAGGGCCGCGCAGGTCGACGACCTGATCATGGGCTGCGTCCTGCCAGCGGGCCAGGGCCAGGCCCCGGCACGCCAGGCGGGCTTTGCCGCCGGCCTGGGCCAGGACGTCACCGCGACCACGCTGAACAAGATGTGCGGTTCGGGCATGAAGGCGGCAATGATCGCCGCCGACCAGATCGCCCTCGGACAAAGCGACGTCGTGGTTGCCGGCGGCATGGAAAGCATGACCAACGCCCCCTACCTGCTGCCCGGAATGCGCGGCGGCGCCCGTCTGGGACATGCGCAGGCCCAGGACCACATGTTCCTCGACGGGCTGGAGGATGCCTATGACAAGGGCCGCCTGATGGGCACATTCGCCGAGGATTGCGCCGAGAAGTTCCAACTGACGCGGCAGGCCCAGGATGACTACGCCCTGCGGTCGCTGGACCGGGCCAGGTCAGCGCAGGCGTCGGGGGCCTTCGCCGATGAAATAACCCCCGTGACCGTGACCTCGCGCCGGGGCGAGGCGGTGATCGCCGAGGACGAGCAGCCGGGCAAGGCCCGCCCCGAGAAGATACCGCATCTCAAGCCGGCCTTCCGCAAGGACGGCACCGTGACGCCCGCCAACTCTTCGTCGATCTCGGACGGCGCGGCGGCGCTGGTGCTGGCCTCGGCCGAGGCGGCGCAGGTGCAAGGTCTGGCGGTCCGCGCCCGCATCGTCGGCCATGTGGGACACGCCCAGGAACCTTGCTGGTTCACAACCGCACCGATCCCGGCGGCGCAGAAGCTGTTGAAAAAGATCGGCTGGGATGTGGCCGATGTCGACCTCTGGGAAGTCAACGAGGCCTTCGCCGTCGTGCCGATGGTCTTCATGCGCGAGCTGGGTCTGACGCCCGACATCGTCAACGTGAACGGCGGCGCCTGCGCCCTGGGCCATCCGATCGGCGCCAGTGGCGCGCGAATCATCGTGACCCTGCTGAACGCACTGGAAAAGCGCGATCTGAAACGCGGCATTGCGGCGATCTGTATCGGCGGCGGCGAAGGCACCGCGATCGCGATCGAGCGGCTCTGATCTTCTCTGGTTCGAAAATATCCTCGAGGGGGGCAAGGGGGCGGAAGCCCTCGGGATCCCGCCCAGAAAGGGCACGCGATGCATGCCGACTACCCCATGCTTTCCAAGACCATCGCCGCCCTGACCGAGGGCGAGACCGACACGGTCGCGTTGATGGCCACCGTCGTCTGCGAACTGCACCATGCCGACGACCGCTTCGACTGGACCGGCTTCTACCGCGTCACCGGCCCCGGGATGCTGAAGATCGGCCCGTATCAAGGCGGCCATGGCTGCCTGTCGATCCCGTTCTCGCGCGGCGTCTGCGGCGCAGCGGCGCGGACCGGCGAGCCCCAGATCGTCGCGGATGTCGAGGCGTTCCCGGGCCATATCGCCTGCGCCGCCTCGACCCGGTCTGAAATCGTGCTGCCGGTTCACGATGCGCGTGGCGAGTTACTCGGCGTGCTCGATATCGACAGCGACCGGCCCGACGCCTTCTCTGCGGAAGACGCGGCCCGGCTTGGCGATATCCTGCGCGCCACCTTCGCGCGATGAGCTTTCAGGGCTGGCTGGTCTTCGCAACCTTCTGGGCACTTTTCGTCACCACCCCCGGCCCCAACGCGGTCAACTGCATCGCCAACGGCATGACGCACGGTTTCACCCGATCGCTCTGGGGCGTGGCAGGCATCCTGACGCAAGCCACCGCGTTTCTGTTGCTCTCGGCCGTCGGCGTCACCGCCCTGATCGCGGCCTCGCCGTCGGCGTTCTTCTGGGGCAGGCTTCTGGGCGCGGCAATGCTGATCTGGCTGGGCATCCGCGGCTGGCGGGCGGCGGCACGACCGGTCAGAAGGGATGCGCGGCGCGGGGGGCTCTATTTCAAAGCGCTGATGATCGCCACGATCAACGTCAAGAGCGTCGCGGGCTACCTTGCCGCATTCTCGCAATTCGTTGAACCTTCGGTGCTGATTTGGACCCAGATGCAGGCGATCCTGCCCACCGCCCTGACGCTGACCGCGCTCAGCTATTGCGCCTACACCGCCCTTGGCGCAGGCTTGGGGCGGCTGGCCATGGGTGCGGTGCTGAACGTGGGGTTCCGGCGCGTCATGGCCATGTGTTTCATCGGCTACGGGCTGGCGCTAGCCGCCCTCGGGCTGCCCGAATTGAGGAGGGGATGATGGTTTCGGGTGCCTGCCTCTGCGGCGCGGTTGCTTTCATGATCGAGGGGCCGCTGGCCCCCGCCTCTGCCTGCCATTGCGGTCAGTGCCGCAAACAGTCGGGCCACCACTGGGCCTCGACCCACATCCCCAAAGCCAGCCTCACCTTCACGCAGCAGGAGGGCCTGCGCTGGTACCGGTCCTCGGCCGCAGTGCGGCGCGGGTTCTGCGGCACCTGCGGCGCGTTCCTGTTCTGGGATCCCGCCGACGAGGACCGTATCTCGGTCTCGATGGGTGCCCTGGAGACACCGACCGGGGGCCACCTGGCGCGACACATCTTCGTGGCGGGCAAGGGCGATTATTACGATATCGCCGACGGCTTGCCGCAAAGCGATTGATCCTTGGACGCCAACTACACCCCGCCCGACACGCCGCTTGCGGTGATCCACGCCGACCACGAGATACTGCTGGTCGACAAGCCGGCGGGCCTGCTGTCGGTGCCCGGCAAGGGCGCGCACCTCGCCGACTGCCTGCTGACGCGCATCCAGGCCGCCTTTCCCGACGCCCTGCTGGTGCACCGGCTGGACCGCGACACCTCCGGCATCATGGTCTTCGCGCTGACCCCGCAGGCCCAGCGCCACCTCGGGCTGCAGTTCGAGAAGCGGTACATGAAGAAAAGCTACGTCGCCCGGGTCTGGGGTCGGCTGGAGCCGAAGACCGGCACCGTCGATCTTCCGCTGATCGTCGACTGGCCGAACCGTCCCTTGCAGAAGGTCGACCACGAAACCGGGCGCGCGGCCCAAACGGACTGGCGCGTGATGAAGGCCGAAGGCGACACCACCCGCGTACGCCTGTTCCCCAAGACAGGCCGCAGCCACCAGTTGCGCGTGCACATGAAGGCGCTTGGCCACCCGATTCTTGGTGATCCGTTCTATGCCACCGGCCCGGCCCGCGACGCACCGCGTCTGATGCTGCATGCCGAAAGCCTGAAGTTGCGACATCCTGACGGGGGCGTCGGCATGACCTTTCGCGCCGCGGTGCCGTTCTGAGGCCGCGACCCTGAGCGACCGGGTTACGCCCCCTCGCAGAATCTGTAGACTGCCCCTATATCCACTATGTGTATTTGCCCGGCATCCGGGCCATAGAAAAGGAACCCCACATGTCACTTCGCATCAATGAAACCGTTCCGAACTTCACCGCCGAGACCAGCGAGGGTACGATAGACTTCCATGACTGGATCGGCGACAGCTGGGCGATCCTGTTCTCGCATCCGAAGGATTTCACGCCGGTCTGCACCACCGAATTCGGAGCCGTGGCGCAGCTTGCCGACGAATGGAAGAAGCGCGGCACCAAGGTGATCGGCATTTCTGTCGACGGCGTAGAGGACCACAAGAAGTGGATCGGCGACATCGAGAAGGTCGGCGGGGCCGATGTCGGCTTTCCGATCATCGCGGACGAGGGTTTGGCGGTGTCGAAAGCCTACGACATGCTGCCCGCCGATGCCTACTTGCCCGATGGGCGCACGCCGGCTGACAGCGCCACGGTGCGGTCGGTGTTCATCATCGGGCCGGACAAGCAGCTCAAGCTGTCGATGACCTATCCGATGACCGTGGGGCGCAACTTTGCCGAAGTGCTGCGTGCGCTTGACGCGCTGCAGACCTCGACCGGCGAGGGCGTGGCGACGCCGGCCAACTGGGAAGTCGGCCAGGACGTGATCATCCCGACCACGCTTAACGACGAGGATGCCAAGGCCAAGTTCGGCGACTTCGAAAAGGTGCTGCCCTACTTGAGGAAGACCTCGCTCAAGGGCTGACGGACACAGAAAAAGGGGCCCTGCGTTGACGGGCCCCTTACCGGTTGTGTTGCCGGCGCGCGGGTTCGCACATTGAGTGATCGGGATGAACCAAGTGGAGCCTGAGTGGCACCACAGCAATGACGGCCAGCGGCTGGTTGGTGCCCGGCATTCCAATCAGGTCGGGTTCTACGGTTTCCGCCAGATGCTCCCGCTCGCGGAATACCTTAGGAGGGCCGCTCGAACCGTGGTCATTCTAGAACAGCGGGTCGAGTCACGAGAAGCACGCGGAAGGTATCGGGATGCAACATATCGACTGGAACGCTGTGGCCGCCCCCTGGCTGAGGCTCGAGGCAGATCTCGAACGAGCACATCAGACCGTTCTGGATGGCCTGATGCGCCGAGCGCGGCTTGCGCCCGGACAGCGGGTTCTCGATGTCGGGTGCGGAACCGGTTCGAGCCTCATCGCCGCGGCCGCGGCCGTCGGAGAGGACGGCCGCGTTACCGGCGTCGACATCGCGCCACCGCTTGCCGAAAGGGCAAGGGCAAAAGCTCGCCGGAACGTGGAAGTCATTGTCGGAGACGCGGGAACAATCGGTCACGACCGGCCCTTCGATGCGGCCATCTCTTTGTTCGGCACGATGTTCTTTGCAGATACAAAGTCAGCTTTTTTGACGATCCGCAAAGCCGTGACGCCCGGAGGACGCTTTGTCTTTTCTGCCTGGAGCGCGCCGCCGCGCAATCCCTGGTTTGGTATTCCGCGCGCTTCCGTCGAGGCGCACGTCGGGTCCTTGCCGAAACCCGATCCGACCGCTCCGGGTCCTTTCCGCTTTGCCGACGCAGATTCGATTTCCAGTGTGCTTCAGTCGGTTGGATGGAAGGTGGACGTGGACACCGAATCGCTCGTCTTGCGCACCGGGCAAGATGCGGACGGTCTCGCAAACATGCACCTGATCCTCGCGGAGGCTCTGATGCTTGCCGATCACATCCTGTCAGAAAACGACCGGGCGTCTATTCGGAGCAATCTGAGAGACGGGTTCGGCGCTCTCGATGGCGGGGATGCCATCGAGGTGCCCGCAGAGGTTCATTTCTTCACGGCGACCGCGACTGGCTGACCTACCGTCGATCAGTCGTGGCACCGACCGTGTGCTGCGCTGCGACCGGGCGTGGGCACCGGCAATGCCAGCATCGATTCACTACGTTTGAACCGCGCACGCGCGATTTTGTTCGCGCCCGCGCCCGTGTTGCGCCGTACTCTTCAGGCGCATTCATCGCACTGTTGCGACACAGCTGGTCAGCGCCCCCGCGTTGGTGGGGCTCTTTTTTTTCCGCACGGCTTGATCCGACCGGAACCAGTCGCCTCAAGTGTAATTCTGCGGGTAGAGCACGACCTTGGTGCCGATCGGCACACGGTTGTAAAGATCCTTGACGTGTTCATTGACCAGCCGCGCACAGCCGTTGGACACTGGCGTGCCGATGGTCCAGGGCTCCCCGGTCCCGTGGATGCGCAGGAACGTGTCGCGGCTTCCGTCGAATAGGTAGAGCGCGCGCGCGCCCAGCGGGTTATTCGGCCCGCCCGGCATGCCGTCTTCATACTTCTTGTAGGCCGCCGGATTGCGCTGGATCATCTCTTTTGTGGGGGTCCAGCTTGGCCATTCCTTCTTGGCGCCGACACGGAACGTGCCGGCCTCGTAAAGACCCGGTCGGCCGACGCCGACGGAGTACCGGATTGCCGTGCCGCCTTCACCGGTCAGGTAAAGGCGGAACGAATTCGGATCGAGATGGATCTCGCCCGGCGCGAATGTCTTCTTCAGACGCACTTCGACCGGCATGTGATCCTCGGGCACGACATAGTTTGCGCGCGCCAGAGCCAACTGCGGCGTCGCCAGGGCTGCGGCCAGCCCGGTTGCCATGAATTCGCGGCGTTTCAGCATCTATCCAGTCCTCATTATCTCAATTTCCCGCAGGCGCGCAAATTTACGCGCGCGCCGTTTCAGATACCATAACATGAGCGGTCGCAATTGGGTTCCCAAATGAAATCCACACCGAATTGTGACAATATCGCCAAGCCTAGATCCCGCACAATGTCGATCAGCAGATTGATAGGATGGGTCGCGTGCCGGCGACCGCCATCTACCGACGGATTGCCGCACCGGCAAGCACGGTAGGCGGCTTTGCCACATCTGCTTGTACATCGGGCCGCGTTGCAGCCTCACAGCAAAAGACCCCGGCGTTTCCACCGGGGCCTTCTATTTTCGGTCGGAAGAGGCTTGGGCCTAGTCGGCCTTCTCTTCTTCCTTCATCTCTTCGCCGGTCTCCTGGTTGACCATCTTCATGGCTAGCCGGACCTTGCCGCGATCATCAAAGCCCAGAAGCTTGACCCAGACCTCCTGGCCTTCCTTCAGAACGTCCGAGGGATGGTTCAGGCGGCGATTCTCGATCTGGCTGACATGGACCAGCCCGTCGCGCTTGCCGAAGAAGTTCACGAAGGCGCCGAAGTCGACGATCTTGACGACCGTGCCCTTGTAGACCTTGCCCTCTTCCGGCTCTGCCACGATCGAATAGATCATGTCATAGGCCTTCTTGATGGCGTCGCCGTTCGGCGAGGCGATCTTGATGATGCCCTCGTCGTTGATGTCGACCTTGGCGCCCGACACTTCGACGATCTCGCGGATCACCTTGCCGCCCGATCCGATGACTTCGCGGATCTTGTCGGTTGGGATCTGCATCGTCTCGATGCGCGGCGCGTGGACGGAGAACTCGCCAGCGCCGGACAGCGCCTTGTTCATCTCGCCCAGGATGTGCAGACGACCGGCCTTGGCCTGCGCCAGCGCCTTTTCCATGATCTCGGGCGTGATGCCCGCGACCTTGATGTCCATCTGCAAGGACGTGATGCCGTTCTCGGTACCTGCCACCTTGAAGTCCATGTCGCCGAGGTGATCCTCGTCGCCAAGGATGTCGGTCAGGATCGCGTATTCGCCGTCATCCTCAAGGATAAGGCCCATCGCCACACCGGCAACCGCCGATTTCAGCGGCACGCCTGCGTCCATCATCGACAGCGACCCACCGCAGACCGACGCCATCGAGCTGGAGCCGTTGGATTCGGTGATTTCGGAGACGACCCGGACCGTGTAAGGGAAATCGGTCGCCGCAGGCAGAACCGCCTGCAAGCGCGCGCCACGCCAACTTGCCATGGCCGATTTCGCGCCGTCCCGGAGGGCCGACACGTCCCGCTTCTCCCACCGAGTACGGGGGGAAGTTGTAGTGCAGCAGGAAGTTCGACTTGTAGGTGCCGTTCAGCGCGTCGATCATCTGCTCGTCGTCGCCGGTGCCCAGCGTGGTCACGACCAGACCCTGCGTTTCACCACGGGTGAACAGCGCCGATCCGTGGGTCCGCGGCAGGATGCCGGTTTCGCAGACGATGGGACGCACGGTGTCGAGGGCACGCCCGTCGATCCGCTTGCCCGATTTGACGACATCGCCGCGCAAAACGCTGGCTTCCAGCTTCTTCATGGCGGTGCCGAGGTTGGCGTCTTCCTGCTGTTCCTCGGTCAAGGCGTCCTTGATAGCGGCCTTGGCGTCGGACAGGGCGGTGGTACGCTCCTGCTTGTCGGTGATCGCATAGGCGGCGCGGATCTTGTCCTCGCCCGCGGCTTTCACGGCGGCGTAAAGCTCGGAATAATCAGCAGGCTGGTAGTCGAAGGGTTCTTTCGCCGCTTCTTCGGCTAGGTCGATAATCAGGTCGATCACCGGCTGGATGCTTTCATGGGCGAACTTCACCGCGCCCAGCATTTCCTCTTCGGTCAGCTCGTAGGCTTCGGACTCGACCATCATGACGGCGTCCTTGGTCCCGGCAACCACCAAGTCGAGACGCTGATCGGGGTTCTCCCGCAGCTTGTGCATGTCGTCGACTTCGGGGTTCAGGATGTACTCGCCATCCTCATAGCCGACGCGGCAACCCGCGATCGGGCCCATGAACGGCGCGCCCGAGATCGTCAGGGCGGCAGAGGCGGCGATCATCGCGACCATGTCGGGGTCGTTGACCAGATCGTGCGAAAGTACCGTGCACATCACCAGAACTTCGTTCTTGAAGCCGGGCACGAACAGCGGGCGCAAAGGCCGGTCGATCAGGCGTGCGGTCAGCGTTTCCTTTTCGGTCGGCCGCGCCTCGCGCTTGAAGAAGCCGCCCGGCACCTTGCCCGCGGCATAATATTTTTCCTGGTAGTGAACCGTCAGCGGGAAAAAGTCCTGTCCCGGTTTCGGCTGCTTGGCGAAGGTGACGTTGGCCATCACGGTGGTCTCGCCAAGCGTGGCGACGACCGAACCGTCGGCCTGACGCGCGACCTTGCCGGTTTCCAGTGTAAGCGTCTCTTCGCCCCACTGAATGGATTTCTGCGTTACGTTAAACATCTAGGTTTCCTGTCTGGGCCGTGCTCGGCGTTCCGAGTGCCCTTTTGATATGGCGGCCCCATTGCCGCCGACCCCTGTCCTTTTGCGAGCGCCGGGGTCAGGGCGCTACGTCTCAGATTGGGCGGCAATACAGCAATAGTCGCGCGATGGGAAGGGCATGCGCCGCGCAGGGCCGGTCTTACGTCGCGGGACAGGGGAACCGGACGATCGTATCCGGTTCGGGCAAGGTCGGCGCGAAGGCGTCGAGGGCGGCGTTCATCTCGTCCCGCAAGGCGGGATCGATAAGGTAAATCGCCACATCGGCCTTGGACGCCGTGACCTTGACGGTCTTCAGCGTTGCGATCCGGCACCAGCTTTGCGGAAGCCCTTGCTTGTACCATTCGGCGTAGATCATGGCGTAGCTGGCGTCCCGCCGGTTCGCCAGCTCGTCCAGCACCGCCTGCGACCGCCTGTTTTTGCCGCGGGTGGCAAGCCGGGCCTCTTCGGAACCCAGCCCCCACAAGTCCAGTACAAAATTGTCGTTGCCATAGGCGACATAGCCCAGATCGTTGACCGCGACGGTGTGCGGGAAATAGTCCACGGCGAACCGGTGCATCTGGTATTGCTGGACATAGATGTTGTGAGAGGCGGCAGGCGTGCGCAGGACAGTCAGCAGATAATCCCCCGCCAGCAACGCCAGCAGCCCGACCGCGCCAACCGTTTTGAAGAAGAACCGTGCATCGAGCGCGCGCCAGAAATCGGAATAAACGAGGATCAGCGCGGTGATCATCATCGCCATCGCATAGATCTCGTAGCGCGAGAACCAGCCGAAATGGCCGATCAAGATATGCCCAAGCAGCGCCAGGCAGACACATAGCCAGAGGATGACGCGGTTGCTGTCGCCCGGCCGCCGCGTCGTCAATGCCAGCGTCAACATCGCCATGCCGGCCCCGAGGATCGTGCCGTAGCGGTTCCCGAAACTACCCAGCGCCCGGTCGCCGAAGGCCACGACCAGATCCAGCACCGGCGTGTCCTTCGCGCCCGCATCCAGAGTGTCCGCGATCAGCTTGGACTTGACCATAACCGAACTGGGCAGGATCGGGACGCCGTTCTGCACCAGCACCCAGGCGAAACCGCCCATTGCCGCCGTCAGCACCGCGACGACAACCGCGGCCCCGACAAACTTGCGCCGCCACAGCAGGGCAAGGATCGCGGGCAGCACCAGGGCCAGCCCTTCATAACGGATCAGCGGCAGCACGATCAAAACGGCCAGGAACCATAGCGGCAGCGGCCTGTCGCGCGACAATTCGAAAAGCCCGATCACCGCCGCGACGGTCAGGGCGGTGTGCAGCATATGCTCCATGCCGGTCATCGGCAGGGCAAGGACATTGACCGCCATCAGCATCGGCACAAGCACCACGGCCGCAAAGGCAATCGAGCGCCAGGATTGCGGCGCCACGGCATAGCGCCAGAACGCGCCGGCCATCAGCCAGGCGGTCAGGACCGCCCCGAACACGACCAGAACCATCGGCGACCAGTCGCCCAGCCCCAGCCATAAGGCGCCCGCCAGCAGATAGGGGTACAGGATCGACGACGACGGAGCCGAGAATTCGGACAGGTTAACGCCATAGCCGCCGCGCAGGATGCTCTCGGCAACAGCCAGGTGGATGTAGGGATCGTCCAGCGTATAGAACAACTGGCCGTCCGTCCGTGCCATCGAAATCGCGGCGAGGACGGACAAACCTGTCAGCGTGACCAGTACGGCGACGACCTGATAGATGCGCTGTCCGGTCAGGAGTCGCATCATGTCGGCACTATCGGGCGGATTAGCGGCGGATGCCCAGACGCTCGATCAGGTCCTTGTAGCGGGCTTCGCTTTTGGACCGGGTGTAATCGAGAAGCTTGCGGCGCTGGGCCACCAGCTTGAGCAGACCACGACGCGAATGGTTGTCTTTCTTGTGGGTCTTGAAGTGTTCGGTCAGCGTGGTGATCCGGCTGGTCAGGACCGCGACCTGGACTTCGGGGGAACCGGTATCGCCGTCTTTGGTGGCGAATTCCTTCATCAGGCGGTTCTTTTCTTCGACAGTTATCGACATCGGGGTCTCCTTGGCTAAGGGTGAATGGCGCAAGCCGGGATGTCGTCCAGCAGGGCCCGTGGAGAATGCCCGCCCGAAACCATTTCGGGCAGATGCGCGGCTATAGACAAGTTCGGTCGAAATGAAAAGCGGGATTCAGGTCGGGCGCGCTGGGAGCAGCGGTTCCCATCTCTTGCCGCGTCGATTCTCCGGAAGGACGGCTGATGGAATGGCTGTCGGACGTCGTTCTGTTTTCGATTTGGCAACAATCGCCCCAATTGAAAACAATTGTATGAGTTACCCGGAAAATCCCGCGCATTTTAGTGGTATCGCGGCCACGCTGATCCGAATTCGTGCTTTCGGAGTATTCTCCGCATCGTGGCATTCCGCCATCCGGCAAAGCGCAAACGCTGGCATTCCCCCGAGCTTGGGGTCGTTCCGACAACACCTGCGCAAGCCGGCACGGTCGGGTCTGGGCTTGCGCAGGCCTTGGAACCGGCTTAGCCTTGTCCTTACCTTTCCGGTGACATTCGAGATACTCTGCCCTTCGCTAAAGTAAGCGAAGGATTGTATGTACTTAGGTCGATACTGCCTGTGACATTGGTGTTACCGTCGCGCAGGTTTGTAGGGAAGGTCCAGATGCTGGCTGCGTTGTTGTTACTCGGGTTACTGCCGCTTGCGGCGATGCCAATGCTGCAGACCGCCGAAGACGGGGGCGACGGCCCCGCCTTGAACGACGAGTCCGCAGAAGGTGAAGGCACGGTTTCGGCGGATCCGGTCGATGACGCGTCGCCGGAAGAACCGGAAGGCACGACCTACAATGTCGATGCAACCCCTGGAACCACCACGATAGATGACTTCGCACCGGGTCTGGACAGTGTCGAAATGGACCTGGCCGGCATCGGCGGCAACATCTTCTTCGACATGGTGAATACCGGCGATGCCGCGGTGTTGTCGGTCTCGGTCGGCGACGAAACGGTCTCGACGCTGCACTTCAGCGGCCTGGCCGAAGTGCCCGTTGGCGACGTCTTCCTGACCCTGACCGACGACGCTACCGGCGAAACCTACGAGATCTCCCTGTCTGACGCCCTGTCCGAGGCGGCGCTGGAACCCGTCGATCCCGACGCGCCCGACCCGCCCGGCCCGATTGTCGACGAGGAAATCGTCGTCGATCCGACCGACCCACTGGACCCGGACACGCCTGGTCCCGTAGATCCGGGTGACGGCACGGTGCTTGATCCGCTGGACCCGGACGCCGAACCCGGCGCCCCGGGCGATGCCACCGTATTGGCCGACGCGTTTCTGCGCGATACTGCCAATGCCGGCGGGGCGGATGAGGTCGCCCAGGACGTCACCGAAGCGGGAGCGACCGCGACCGCGCTTGGACCGGGCGACGATTCGTTCGAACTCGCCGACGACGGCACCGACCAGACGGCCGAACTCGACCTGGTCGAAGGCACCGCGCATATCGTGTCGGAGGGTGTGGTCCAGATTGTCGACGGCGGCGAAGGCAATGACACGATCGAAACCGGTGACGAGCCTGCCTACGTCTTCGGCGGCGACGGCGACGACGTCCTTTCCTCAAGCAACGGCGTCGCCGCGCTTTACGGAGGTGCCGGCGCCGATCAGCTCAGTTCTGCCGGGGACGCGGGAACCGGCGCCTATCTCGATGGCGGCACCGGCGACGACACGATCACCGGCGGTGCGGGCGATGACGTTCTTGAAGGCGGCGAGCACGGCGGGGCGAACGCCTCCGGCAACGACGTGATCGACGGCGGTGCCGGCGACGACCTGATCCGGGGCGGTTACGGCGCCGACACGCTGACGGGCGGCGACGGCGACGACGTTATCGACCACCTTGGAAACACGCTGGAACGCGAGGGCTTGACCCAGCACGAATTTGCCTGGCACGTCGACGGGGCGCAGGACGTGCTGGATGGCGGCGCGGGCAACGACACCCTGATCATGGATACAGGCGACTCCGCAACAGGCGGCAGCGGCGAGGATTCTGTTCTGGGTCTATCACGACGGCAACGACGGTGCGACGGCAGCCGAAGTGCTTGATTTCACGGTTGGCGAGGATTTCCTGCGGGTCTCGCTCAATCCGCAGATCGGCGAGAACGGCGAACCCGACGTGCAGGTCCTGCCGTCCGAGGACGGGGCCGACGGGCTGGTAATCGTCAACGGCGACCTGATCGCGGTCTTGCGCGGCGCACCGGGCGCGACCGTCTCGGATGTCTATGCCGAGGTCAGATTGGACGTGTTCGCCTGAGGCGTCCGCCCCGGGGCGGGAGGTCGGTGAAAACCCATCCTACCGGTCGCTTTGGGCTTCTTCCCAGGGTCGCGGATGTTCGCGGTAACCGATGTAGAGCGGATGCTTCGGATGCCCCTCTTTCGTCAGGCCCAGATGGAACAGCGGCACCTGTGCCGCGCGCAGCAGCCGCTCGACCGCCGGGCCGCGCCCCAGATGTGCTCCATGGGTGCCCCAGGCGCAAATCACCCGGTCGGCCCAGGGGCAGCTTCGCAGGATCGCCGCATCGTTTTCAGGCCCCACGGGATCGGTGGCGGCCCGCATCGCCTTTGGATCGGTGTCGCGCCAGGCAAAGATGTTCGTCACCCGGAACGCGCCGAACCCCAGCGCCCGGGCGCGGCGCTCGCAGCGTTCGACGGTAGGGTCGTTCTGCACCTCGGTCGCGGTCGAGGGGTTGAGCATGATGAATAGCGCGCGGCTGCCGCCCGCATCCCACGTCCGCGTCAGCAGGTATCGATAGCGCACGCAATCCGAATAGATCGCGGTCGAGGGCGCGTCGCCCTTGAGGTGTTCGCGCGTGATCATCCCAGGGGCGTGTTGAACACCCGCGTCGGGTGCAGTTCGCCCGCCCTGTAGGTGCCGACCGCAACCGCCCTGCCATCCAGCGAGGCCCAGGCCTCGTCGCCGTATTCGGCGTCCGAGCTGATGACCATGCCGGGATTGCCATTGCGCAACCGGGCCGCGCCCTCGGGCGTGCAGCGCAGTTCGGGCAGGTCGGCAAGCCCCTCTTCCAGGGGCCGCAGATGCTCATCCAGATCGGGCGATTTCGCCAGCGCCTCGACCTGGTCCAGCGTGATGGCATCCTCGGCCTCGAACGGGCCCCGACCAGACTCGGCGCAGCGCCGTCACATGCGCCGTGGCAGCCCAGCGCCCGGCCCAGGTCGCGCGCGATCGAACGCACGTAGCCGCCCTTGCCGCAGATCATTTCGAGCACTGCGTGATCGGCATCGGGCCGCCTGGCAAGCTCCAGCGATTCGACGTAGAGCGGACGCGCGGCAAGCGTCATCTCCTCGCCGTCGCGGGCGCGCTTGTAGGCGCGCTCACCGTCGATCTTCACCGCGGAAAACTGCGGCGGGACCTGCATGATGTCGCCGACGAAGGCGGGCAGCGCGGCCGCGATCGCAGCATCGTCGGGGCGCAGGTCGCTGGTCGCGATCACCTCGCCCTCGGCATCGTCGGTGTTGGTCGCCCAGCCCCAGCCGGATCGTGAAGCGATAGGCCTTCAGCGCGTCGGTGATGTAGGGCACCGTCTTGGTCGCCTCGCCCAGCGCCACCGCCAACACGCCGGTCGCCTCGGGATCAAGGGTTCCGGCATGGCCGGCCTTTCGCGCATCGAACGCCCAGCGCACCTTGTTCACCACGGCGGTCGAAGTGATCCCGGCAGGCTTGTCCACCACCAGCCAACCCGACACGTCGCGCCCCTTGCGCCGTCCCACGTCAGTCGCCTTCGACGTCGCGTCGCACGTCGTCCTGGCGCAACAGGCGGTTGGTCTCGTCGATCTGGTCGAAAGTCTCGTCCAGCGCGAACCGCAACTCGGGCGAGAATTTCAA
This sequence comes from uncultured Alphaproteobacteria bacterium, assembly GCA_963768205.1. Lineage (GTDB taxonomy): Bacteria > Pseudomonadota > Alphaproteobacteria > Rhodobacterales > Rhodobacteraceae > JAHELH01. Next base: position 400,231 of record CAVYHB010000002.1, read on the forward strand.
CGTCAGTTCCTTCGATACCGCGCGGCGCAATTCGCCCCGGCTGCGGCGCAAGGCGTCCAGCGCTTCGTCCCGGCCCTGGCCACCCAGCGGCAGCACGAAGGCCGTCGCGATGCGCAAGTCGGGCGAAACGCGGACTTCGCCCACGGTGATCGACATCCGGTTGAGATCGGGGTCGTGAATGTCGCCGCGCGCCAGCACGCCAGACAGCGTGCGGCGGATCAGTTCGCCGACGCGCAACTGGCGCTGACTGGGGCCGGAGCCGGTATGCGATTTCTTTGCCATAGGCCGGTGATCTATGCCCGAATGCGGGCTGCTGCAACCGGGGCTTTGCCAAGCCGCGCGCCAGCCGCTACACGGACGGCGACCAACCAGGGAGCGGGATGATGACGGACGTGCCGGGGATCGTGGTGACGGGTGCATCGGGGCGAATGGGCCAGATGCTGGCGCGGACGGTCCTTGCCTCGACCAAGGCGCGCCTGGTGGCGGCGATCGAGCGGCCCGGCCACGACTGGGTCGGCCAGGACCTGGGCACGGCGATGGGCGGCGCGCCGAACGGGATCAACGTCACCGACGACCCGCTCGAGGCCTTCGCCAAGGCACAAGCTATCCTCGATTTCACCGCCCCCGCCGCGACGCTCAGGTTCGCGGGCATCGCCGCGCAGGCCCGCGCCGTGCATGTGATCGGCACAACCGGGCTGGGCACACAAGACCTTGCGACGCTGTCCGCCGCTGCGCGTCACGCGGTGATCATCCGGGCCGGCAACATGAGCCTCGGCGTTAACCTGCTGGTCAAGCTGACGCGCATGGTATCGCAGGCCCTGGACGAGGATTTCGACATTGAGGTGATCGAGGCGCATCACAATGCCAAGGTGGACGCGCCGTCGGGCACCGCGCTGATGCTGGGGCAGGCGGCAGCCGAGGGGCGCGGCGTTGCGCTGGAGGATGTGTCCGACCGCGGGCGCGACGGCATGACCGGGGCGCGCAGGCGCGGCGACATCGGATTTGCCGCGATTCGGGGCGGCGACATCGTCGGCGAACATGACGTGCTGTTCGCCGGGGCGGGCGAGCGGCTGATCCTGCGGCACGTCGCCACCGACCGCAGCCTCTTTGCCAGGGGGGCGCTGCGGGCGGCGCTTTGGGGGCAGGACAAGAAGCCCGGCGAATACGACATGATGGATGTGCTGGGCCTGAACTGACGCGTGCCCTGCCTCAAGGCGCATGGCGTCCCGCGGATCCCTAGAAATCGACCGCCAGGCCCTTCCTCTCCCAATCGCCGTAACGCACCGGTTCCGGCCCGTCGCGGCCGCCGAGTTCCGTCGGCAGGGGCGGTGCGGCCTGTTTGCGCCGCTCTTCCGCCTCGGCCAGTGCGCGTTGGGCGGCGGCGGGCAGGTCGGATCCGGGGTCTTCGGCCATGGCGGGCTCCTTGTCGCAGCGTACCCTTTGATATACGCGGTGATCTTCAGATCGCAACCGTCAGGGATATCGTTCGATGGCCAAGCCCGGTCTTGCCCCGCGCCGTGCGGCGCTGCATCTGCTGGACAAGGTCACCGGCGAGGGACGGCTTATGTCCGATCTGCTGCCCGGCGCCCTGACGCACCTGGCGCCCGACGACCGTGCGCGCGCGCAGCGGCTGGCGCTGACCACGCTGCGCTGGATGGACCGGGCGGACCGGATGCTGGGGCCATACCTGAAGAAACGCCCCGCCCCGCAGGTACTGAACGCCCTGCGTCTGGGTGTCGTGGAACTGGCCGAGGAGGGAGCCGCCGCGCATGGCGTGGTGGATGCCTGCGTCAGCCTGATGCGCGAAGACCGCAAGTCCGCCGGCGCCGCGGGGCTGGTCAACGCGGTGCTGCGCCGGGTGGCGCAGGACGCACCCCGCTGGAGCGGCCTTCCAGTGCCGCGCCTGCCGAAATGGCTGCGCGGTCCGCTGACCGAAGCCTACGGCAAGGCCGGTATCGCAGCTATCGAGGCGGCCCACGCGGTGGGCGCGCCGCTTGACCTGACTGCCCGGGATGACCCGGCGCAGGTTGCCGCAGCGGTCGGCGGCACGGTGCTGCCCACCGGATCGGTCCGGCTTTCAGGGCGCGCCCAGATCACCCAGCTTGCCGGGTACGGCGAGGGCCAGTGGTGGGTGCAGGATGCCGCGGCGGCGCTGCCCGCCCGCATCCTCGCGCCGGGTCCGGGCGACCGGGTGCTCGACATGTGCGCCGCGCCGGGTGGCAAGACGCTGCAACTGGCGGCAATGGGCGCGCAGGTGACGGCGCTGGATATTTCCGAGACGCGGCTGGCCCGTGTGACCGAGAACCTGGAGCGGACCGGGCTTCAGGCAGAGATCGTGGCGGCGGATGCGCTGGAATGGCGGCCAGCACAGCCGTTCGACGCCATCCTGCTGGACGCACCCTGTTCGGCCACGGGGACGATCCGGCGGCATCCGGACTTGCCTTACGCCAAGGACGGCGGCGATTTCGCCAGGCTCTTCGCGCTGCAATCGAAGATGCTGGACCGCGCCGCCCAGTGGCTCAAACCGGGCGGGCGGCTGGTCTATTGCACCTGCTCGCTGCTGCCCGACGAGGGCGAGGTGCAGGTGGAGGACGCGCTGCTGCGGCACGGCGACCTGGCGCTTGACACCGCCGCACTTGACCGGCCCGGCATCCCGGGCAACTGGCGCGTCGGTAACGGTCTGCGCACCCGGCCGGACCATTGGCCGGAGGCGGGCGGCCTCGACGGTTTCTTCATAGCAGCGTTGCGGAAAGCTGCCTGACCGGGAATTCGGCGATGACAGGCGCGAGCCCCGCGCGTATGCTGGATGAAAAGAACATCTTCGGCCCCGCGCAAAGGGGTGAAGCAAGGGCAGGCCGCAGTGACTTTGAGGGATCACCTTTCCAGGCGCTGGACGCGCCTGTTGAACCGGTTCCATGCCCGGCGCGCCGCCTACGCGCGCGGCGCCGCCGGCTTCGTTTCGCAGCCCGAGCCGCGCACGATCGGTCGCGTCGCCCGCGGACGCCAGTTGTGCAGCGGCAATTTCCTGTTCGCGGGCCACCTGGTCGAGGCACCGGATACGTCGATCTGGGATCTCGATATGCCCGACGCCGCATTCGAGGCAGAAGTGCATGGCTTCACCTGGATGGACGATCTTGCCGCGTCGGGAGACACCAATGCGCGTCGGCGCGCGCAGGACTGGACGGCGGGCTGGATCGAGCGGTTCGGCGACGGCCACGGGCCGGGGTGGTCGCCGGAACTGACCGGTCGGAGGCTGATCCGCTGGATCAATCATGCGCTCTTTCTTCTCAATACGCAGGAACGCGCCCCGTCCGAGGCGTATTTCCGGTCGCTGGGCCAGCAGACGATCTTTCTCAGCCGCCGCTGGCGCACCACCGCGCCCGGCGTTCCGCGGTTCGAGGCTCTGACCGGGCTGATCTACGCCGGGCTGGCACTGATCGGCATGGAACGGCACGTCGGCCCCGCGATTGCCGCGCTGGCACGGGAATGCGAGCATCAGATCGACATCGACGGCGGCATCCCGACCCGCAACCCCGAGGAACTGCTCGAGGTGTTCACGCTACTCAACTGGGCGGCGTCGGCCCTGTCCGAGGCGGGGCGGATGGTGCCCAAGGCGCAACTGCAGGCCATAGAGCGCATCGCCCCGACCCTGCGCGCACTGCGCCATGCCGATGGCGGGCTGGCGCGGTTTCACGGTGGAGGGCGCGGGCTAGAGGGGCGGCTTGACCAGGCGCTGGCCGCGTCAGGCGTCAAGACGACGCATGGGCCCGGGCTGGCGATGGGCTTTGCGCGCCTGTCGGCCGGGCGGACCACGGTGATCATCGACGTCGACCCGCCGCCCACCGGCCCGACGATGTGCGACACCCATGCCTCGACCCTGGGGATCGAGGTTACGTCCGGGCGGCGACCGCTGATCGTCAATTGCGGCTCCGGCGCGCCGTTCGGCGCCGAATGGCAGCGCGCCGGCCGCGCCACGGCGTCGCATTCGACGCTGGGCATAGAGGGCTATTCGTCCTCGCGCTTCGGCAGCCAGGGCCTGATCGGCGGCGATACCAGCGAGATTCTTGTCGACATCCCCCGCGACGTGCGCCTGCGTCAAAGCGCCGACAGCGGCGGTGTCGGGATCATCGCGGGGCACGACGGCTATGCGGCGACCCACGGGCTGACCCATGTGCGCGCCATCGACCTTTCCGTCGACGGGCGCGGTCTGGCGGGCGAGGATACGCTGGCCACCGTGTCCGAAGAGGACAACCATACTTTCGACCGGGCGCTGGATCGCACCAGGTTGAAGGGCATCCCCTTCCACATCCGGTTTCACCTGCACCCCGAGGTCGACGCCGAGATCGACATGGGCGGCAACGCGGTGTCGCTGGTGCTGAAAAGCGGCGAGATCTGGGTGTTTCGCCATGACAACATGGCCACAATGGCGCTGCAATCCAGCGTTTTCCTGGAAAAAGGCCGCCTGAAGCCGCGTGCGACGAAACAGGTCGTTCTATCCGCGGTCGCAATGGAGTATGCGACCCGCATCCGCTGGACTCTTGCCAAGGCGCAGGACACGCCGTCCCACGTGCGCGACCTTGAAATGGACGACAGCGCGATGCTGGCCGAGCAAATTTAGGAATACGCTGCCGATGACCGAACTGACCCCCGTGCGCCGTGCGCTGATTTCCGTATCCGACAAGACCGGGCTGACCGATCTGGCCAAGTCGTTGGCCGACCGCGGGATCGAGTTGCTATCGACCGGCGGTTCGGCGGCGATGTTGCGCGAGGCCGGGCTGACCGTGCGCGACGTGGCCGACGTCACCGGCTTCCCCGAGATGATGGACGGCCGCGTCAAGACCCTGCACCCGGCGGTGCATGGCGGCCTGCTGGCGCTGCGCGACAACAAGGATCACGTCGCGGCGATGAAAAAGCACGATATCGGGCCGATCGACCTGTTGGTGGTGAACCTCTATCCGTTCGAGGAAACCGTGGCCAAGGGCGCGGACTACGACACCTGTGTCGAGAATATCGACATCGGTGGCCCGGCGATGATCCGGGCGGCGGCCAAGAACCACGGCTTTGTGACCGTGATCGTCGATACCCAGGACTACGACGCGCTGCTGGAAGAGCTCGACGCCAACGACGGCGCCACGGGCTATGCGTTCCGCCAGCGAATGGCCCAGATCGCCTATGCGCGCACCGCGGCCTACGATGCCGCCGTTTCGGGCTGGATGGCGCAGGCGCTGGGCAATGCGGCGCCGCGTCGCCGGGTTTTCGCGGGAACGCTGGCGCAGGGCCTGCGCTATGGCGAGAACCCGCACCAGGCCGCGGCCTTCTACCTGGATGGATCCGGCCGGCAAGGTGTGGCCACGGCCAAACAACACCAGGGCAAGGAACTGAGCTACAACAACATTAACGACACCGATGCGGCATTCGAGCTGATCAGCGAGTTTCCTGCAGGGGACGGCCCGGCCTGCGTCATCGTCAAGCACGCCAACCCCTGCGGCGTCGCCCATGGCAGCACCCTGCGCGAGGCGTATGGCCACGCCTTCGACTGCGACCGCACCTCGGCCTTTGGCGGCATCGTCGCGCTGAACCGGCCGCTCGATGCGGAAACCGCGCAAGCCATCACCGAGATCTTCACCGAGGTGGTGATCGCGCCGGGGGCCGATGACGCCGCGAAGGCGATCTTTGCCAAAAAAAGGAACCTGCGCCTGCTGACCACCGAGCGGCTGGCGAATCCGGCGCGGCGTATGCTGTCGGTCCGGCAGGTATCCGGCGGCTTCCTGGTGCAGGAAAAGGACAACGGCCAGATCAATCTGCACGATCTGCGGGTTGTGACCAAGCGAGCGCCCAACGAATGGGAGGTCGCCGACATGCGGTTTGCCTGGAAGATCGCCAAGCATGTCAAGTCGAACGCCATCGTCTATGCCAAGGACGGTGCCTCGGTCGGGATCGGCGCGGGCCAGATGAGCCGCGTCGACAGCACCCGCATCGCCGCGCGCAAGGCCCAGGACATGGCGCAGGTGCTGGAGCTTGACGACTTGCCGACCAAGGGCTCGGTCGTGGCCTCGGACGCGTTCTTTCCGTTTCCCGACGGGTTGCTTACGGCGGCGGCGTCGGGCGCGACCGCGGTGATTCAGCCCGGTGGGTCGATGCGCGACGACGAGGTCATCGCCGCGGCGGACGAGGCCGGGCTGGCGATGATCTTTACCGGTATGCGGCATTTCCGGCACTAGGCGTGCGGCTGCTCGCGGATCACGGCGGGGCTGACGCTGGCCCTTGACCAGCTGAGCAAATGGCTGGTGGTTCACGCGCTGGATCTGCGCAGCGTGGGCGAAATCGCGGTGCTGCCGCCACTGCTGACGTTCCGCATGGCCTGGAACCGGGGCGTGAACTTCGGTCTGCTGTCGGACGACGGCGACCTGACCCGCTGGTTGCTGATCGCACTTGCGCTGGGCATCTCCGGTTGGGTGCTGTGGTGGATGCGCGACCAGACCCGGACCCTGGCTCTGGTCTGCGCCGGGCTTCTGGTCGGCGGTGCGCTGGGCAACGTGATCGACCGGCTGATCTACGGCGCGGTGGCCGATTTCCTCAACATGTCGTGCTGCGGAATCGACAACCCGTTCGCCTTCAACATCGCCGATGTGGCGATCTTCGCAGGCGCCTTCGGGCTGATCCTTTTCACCGGCGAAAAGAAGACCCCGTGACGTGCCGGACTTGATCGGTTACATAAATCCCAAAGCGGGGTGCAAGGAGCCTTCGATGCGAGCGGCAAGCAGCGGAATTCTTTTGGTTTTCATGGCGTCTTTGGCGTTGTCGGCGTGCAGCCGCAACAAGGAACCGCGCCTTCTGAATATCAAGAGCAGCACGTCGGGCCCGGACGAATTCGCGATCCTGCCCAGCAAGCCGCTGCAACAACCTGAAAGTTTCAGCGACTTGCCGCCCCCTGCACCCGGCACGCAGAACCTCGTCGATCCGACACCGAACCAGGACGCCGTCGCCGCACTTGGCGGCAATCCGGCGGTGGTGACGCGCAGCGGCGTGCCGGCCTCGGACATCGGCCTGATCAACCATGCCAGCCGCTTCGGCGTCTCTACCGGCATCCGCCAGACACTTGCGTCCGAGGATCTTAGGTTCCGCCAGCGCAAGGACGGTCGTCCGCTGGAGCGCCTGTTCGGCGTCAACGTCTATTTCCGCGCCTACGAGCGGCAGTCGCTGGACCAGTATGCCGAACTGGAGCGTTTCCGCCGCCTTGGGATACGTACGCCCGCCGCCCCGCCAGAAGAGCTGCAATAAAGAACCCTGCCGGTTGGGTAACATCCGCGTAGGGTGCCTTGCAGCCGCCCGTGCAAGGCGTAGGTAACGCCAGAGTTCCACTACCCGAGGAGTGCGCCATGCGCCGTTTCGTCGCCTGTCTGATCGCCTTTTGCCTTGCCTCGCCGGTCGGGGCCGCCGAAACCACGACGTTCAGCCTGGACAACGGGATGGAGGTGGTCGTGCTGGAGGATCACCGCGCGCCAGTCGTCGTGCACATGGTCTGGTACAAGGCCGGTGCGGCGGACGAACCTCCGGGCCGGTCGGGCATCGCACATTTCCTGGAACACCTGCTGTTTAAGGGCACCGACGATCTGGCGCCGGGCGAGTTTTCCGACACCGTGGCGCGCAATGGCGGCTCGGACAACGCGTTCACCTCGTATGACTACACCGGCTATTTCCAGCGCGTCGCCGCCGACCGGCTGGAATTAATGATGAAGATGGAAAGCGACCGGATGCGCGACCTGGCTCTGACCGAGGCAGATATCGGAACCGAACGCGACGTGATCCTGGAAGAACGCAACCAGCGGGTCGAGAACGACCCCGGCGCCTTGTTCCAGGAACAGAGGCAGGCGGCGCAATACCTCAACCATCCCTACGGCACACCGGTGATCGGCTGGAAGCACGAGGCCGCGAGCCTGACCCTGGAAGACGCCAACGCCTATTACGAAAAGTATTATGCGCCCAATAACGCCATCCTGATCGTCGCGGGCGATGTCGACCCCGCCGAGTGTGCGGCAACTGGCCGAAACCTACTATGGCCCGCTGGAACCGACGCCGGGGCTTGGCGAACGGGTGCGCCCGCAGGAACCGCCGCAGATGTCCGAGCGCCGCCTGACCTTCAGCGATCCGCGTGTGGCGCAGCCTTACGTGATCCGCAGCTACCTTGCGCCCGAACGCGATCCGGGCGCACAGCAAGAGGCCGCCGCCCTTACGATGCTTGCCGAACTGCTGGGCGGCAACGGCGCGACCTCCGTGCTGGGTCAGAAACTGCAATTCGAAACCCAGGACGCGATCTACACTTCGGCCTTCTACGACGGGCTGAACTACGACGACGCGACCTTTGGACTGGTCATCGTACCGGTGCCGGGCGTGCCGCTGGCAGAGGCCGAGGCGAACCTGGACGCCGCCATTGCCGAATTCATCGCCGAAGGCATCGACCCCGAACAATTCGACCGCATCAAGATGCAGATGCGCGCGTCTCTGATCTACGGCGAGGATTCGATCTCGAGCCTGGCGCGGCGCTACGGCGCGTCGCTGACGTCAGGACTCACCGTTCAAGACGTCGAGGATTGGCCCGACATTCTTCAGGCGGTCACGCCCGAGGATGTGATGGCTGCCGCCGAAGCCGTATTCGACCGCGACAGGGCCGTCACCGGCTGGCTGATGACATCTGACGCGCCGGAGGTCACCCAATGATCCGCCTCGCCGCAAGCCTTGCCCTGCTGATGCTGGCCGCCCTGCCGGTGCGCGCCGCTGTCGAAATCCAGGAAGTTATCTCTCCCGGCGGCATCACCGCCTGGCTGGTCGAGGAGCATTCGATCCCTTTCACCGCGCTCGAGATCCGCTTCAAGGGTGGCGCCTCGCTGGACCGCGCCGGCAAGCGCGGCGCGGTCAACCTGATGACCGGGCTGATCGAGGAAGGCGCGGGCGATATGAACGCGCAGGACTTCGCCAAGGCGCAAGAGGCGCTGGCCGCGCGTTATGATTTCGACGTCTACGACGACGCGCTGTCGATCTCGGCCCGGTTCCTGACCGAGAACCGCGATGCCTCGATCGACCTGTTGAAATCTGCCCTGACCGACCCGCGCTTCGACGAAGACGCCGTCGAGCGGGTACGCGGGCAGGTCCAGTCGATCATCCGCTCGGACGCTACCGACCCGAACGAGATCACCAGCCGCGCCTTCGACGCGCTGGCCTTCGGCGACCATCCCTATGGCTCATCCAAGGACGGCACGCTGGAAAGCGTCGCCGCGCTGACCCGCGACGATATCGTCACCGCCCATGCCGACGTGCTGGCCCGCGACCGGCTTTATGTCGGGGCGGTGGGCGACATCACCGCGGAGGAGTTGGGCCTGCTGCTTGACCGGCTGCTGGAGGAACTGCCCGCGACTGGCGCGCCGATGCCCGAACCGGCGGACCTGTCGCTGACCGGCGGCGTCACGGTGGTGCCGTTCGATACGCCGCAATCAGTGGCGATCTTCGGCCATGCCGGGATCAGGCGCGACGATCCCGACTTTTTCGCCGCGTTCGTGATGAACCAGATTCTCGGCGGCGGCAATTTCTCGTCCCGACTGATGAACGAGGTGCGCGAGAAGCGCGGGCTGACCTACGGCATCTATTCCTACCTGGTCGACAAGGACTACGCGCAACTGATGATGGGCCAGTTCGCCAGCGCCAACGACCGCATGGCCGAGGCCATAAGGGTGGTGCAGGATGAATGGGCCAGGATCGCCGCCGAGGGCGTGACCGCGACGGAACTGGAGGATGCCAAGACCTATCTGACCGGCGCCTATCCGCTGCGCTTCGACGGCAACGCCCAGATCGCGGGCATCCTGGTGGGGATGCAGATATCCGACCTTGGGATCGACTACATTGCCACCCGCAACGACAAGGTGAACGCGGTGACGCAGGAGGACATCAAGCGCGTAGCAGCAAGGCTGGTCGACCCGGATGGTTTGCGGTTCGTGGTCGTGGGCAAGCCCGGGGGGCTGGAGGCGGTGAACTGAGGCGGCCTGCGTCCCGGGCCTGACCCGGGACGCGTGGGCCACCGCAATGAACCAGGCGCTTTCCGAATCGCTGCCCCCCTGCTATTTGGTGGTATGGCCGCGCCAAACCCCAAGATAGGCGATATCCGCCCCGCAATCCGGCAACTCGACGAAGCCGCGATCAACCGTATCGCGGCGGGCGAGGTTGTCGAGCGGCCAGCCTCGGCCGTCAAGGAGCTGGTGGAAAACGCGCTCGACGCCGGCGCACAGCGGATCGAGGTCGCCTATGCGGATGGTGGCAAGACTCGGATCCGCGTCACCGATGACGGTCACGGCATGTCGGCGGATGATCTGCCGCTTGCCCTGTCGCGCCATGCCACATCAAAGATCGACGGCTCCGACCTACTGAACATCCACAGCTTCGGCTTCCGCGGTGAGGCGCTGCCCTCGCTGGGCGCGGTCGGGCGGCTAGCGATCACCTCGCGCGCCGCCGGGGCCGAAGCCGCGACGATCATCGTCGCCGGGGGCCGCGCCTCGCCGGTACGTCCCGCCGCCCTGCGCGCGGGCACCGTCGTCGACCTGGCCGACCTGTTCTATGCCACGCCGGCGCGGCTGAAGTTCCTGCGCACCGACCGGGCCGAGGCGCAGGCCATCGGGGACGTCATCAAGCGGTTGGCCATGGCCGAACCCTTCGTCTCTTTCACCGTGCGCGACATCAGCGATGGCGGAGAGGGCCGCGTGGTGTTCCGCGCCGACGCCGAGACCGGCGACATGTTCGATGCCCTGCACCGGCGGCTGGCGCGGGTTCTGGGCAGCGAATTCGCCGAAAACGCGCTTGCCCTCGATGCCGAACGCGAGGGCCTGCACCTGACCGGCTACGCCGCCCTGCCGACCTATTCGCGCGGTTCGGCGGTGGCGCAGTATCTCTATCGTCAATGGACGCCCGGTGCGCGACAAGATGCTGCACGGCGCGCTGCGCGGCGCCTACATGGATTTCCTCTCGCGCGACCGGCATCCGGTGGCGGTGCTTTTCCTCGACTGCGACCCGGTCCGGGTCGACGTGAACGTGCATCCCGCCAAGGCCGAGGTCCGGTTCCGAGAGCCCGGTGTGGCACGCGGGTTGATCGTCTCGGGGCTGCGGCACGCGCTGGCGGAGGCCGGGCACCGCGCCTCGACCACGGTGGCGGGGGCGACCCTTGGCGCGATGCGACCCGAACCCGCTGGCCCGCGCGTCTACCAGATGGACCGCCCGACGCCCGGCGTCCGGCGCAGCGCCAAGGCGGCGCAAGCCGCCGGTTTCGCGGAAACCTCCGCGCCCTTCGCCCGCGTCGAAGCCGACCCGCAAGGTGCAGATGAGGCGCCCGCCGACCGCCCGTTAGGTGCTGCCCGCGCGCAGGTCCACGAGAACTACATCATCGCCCAGACCGCCGATGGGATGGTCATTGTCGACCAGCACGCCGCCCACGAACGGCTGGTCTATGAAAAACTCAAGCGCCAGATGGCGGATAATGGCATCGCCGCGCAAGCCCTGCTGATCCCCGAGATCGTCGAGATGCCCGAGGCGGACGTGGCGCTGCTGATGGAGATTTCCGCCGACCTTGCGCGCCTGGGTCTGACGCATCGAGCCCTTCGGCGCCGGGGCCGTCGCGGTGCGCGAGACGCCCGCGATCCTGGGCAGGGTCGATGCGGCGGCGATGCTGCGCGACATCCGCGACGAGCTGGCCGACCTCGGCGACAGCAGTTCGGTTCAGGCACGGATCGAGGCCGTCCTCAGCCGCATGGCCTGCCATGGCTCGATCCGCTCGGGTCGCCGGATGCAGGCGGACGAGATGAACGCGCTGCTGCGCGAGATGGAGGCGACGCCGCATTCGGGCCAGTGCAACCACGGGCGTCCGACCTATGTGGAGCTGAAACTGGCCGACATCGAACGGCTGTTCGGGCGCAGATGATCCAGATCGGAGACTACACCATCAGCCTTGACGATCCGTTGACGCAGGCCGCGCTGGCGGGCGCTGGCGGTGCTGATGCTGATCCTGATCCTGCTGATCGCTGCGGTCCGTGCCGCCGGGCGATCCGCCCGCAGCGTCGATCTGGTGGCGCAGCAGGTCGGACGGCTGAACGCCGATGTGCAGGGCCTTGGCCAGGGGCAGCACCAGCTTGCGGGCAGCCTGCAAAGCGTCAGCGAGACCCAGACCAACGCCCAGTTGAAGGTGATCCAGACCGTCGAGACCCGGCTGGCCGACGTGCAGTTGCAGATGAACGAGCGGCTTGCCGAGAACGCCCGCCGTTCCGCCCTGGCGCTGTCGGAGATGCAGGAACGGATGAAGGAAAGCCTGCACGGCTCGAGCGAGAAGACCACGCAAAGCCTGACCCAGTTGCAGGAACGGCTGGCGACCATCGACAAGGCGCAGACCAATATCGAGAAGCTGTCGGGCGACGTGCTAGTCGTGCAGGACATCCTGTCGAACAAGCAGACCCGCGGCGCGTTCGGCGAGATCCAGCTGAACGACATCGTGTCCAAGGCGCTGCCGTCGGACGCCTATGCGTTCCAGCACACGCTGTCGAACGGCAGGCGGGCCGATTGCCTGATCCATCTGCCGAACCCGCCCGGCCCCATCGTGATCGACGCCAAATTCCCGTTGGAGGCCTACGAGGCGCTGGTGAGCGCCGAGACCAAGGAGGCTGCCGCCGCGCGCGCTGGGCGGGCTGAAAACCGGCGGTGCGGGCGCATATCAAGGCGATCTCAGAGCGCTACCTGATCGAGGGCGAAACCGCCGACGGCGCGCTGATGTTCCTGCCGTCCGAGGCGGTCTATGCCGAATTGCACGCGCGTCTGCCGGAAGTGGTGCGCGAGGGCTTCGCCGCGCGGGTCTGGATCGTGTCGCCGACCACCTGCATGGCGACGCTGCACACGATGCGCGCGATCCTGAAGGATGCGCGGATGCGCGAACAGGCCGGCGCGATCCGCAAGGAACTGGCGCTGCTGCACGGCGATGTCGACCGGCTGGGCACCCGGGTCGAGAATCTTGACCGGCATTTCGGCATGGCCGCCAAGGACATCGCCGATATCAGGATCTCCGCCGACAAGGCCGGTCGCCGGGCACAGCGGCTGGACAGTTTCGATTTCGAGGAACTGGCGCCGGACGAGGACGCGACGCGCGTCGTCCCCTTGCGCTCTCCCGACAGCTAGGATTGGATCGCGGGGCTGTCTGAAAAAGGATCCGGCCCCATGAGCGATACCGTTCTTTCTTCCCGTCTCGGGCTTCGATCTGCCGCGCTTTGCCGGGGTACCGACCTTCATGCGGCTGCCGCTGGTGCAGCCGGACCATGCGCGGTTCAAGGACGTCGATATCGGGATCATCGGCGTGCCGTGGGACAGCGGCACCACCAATCGCCCTGGCCCGCGCCACGGGCCGCGCCAGATGCGCGACGCCTCGACGATGATCCGGGCCGAGAACGGCATTTCGCGGGTGCGCCCGTTCGAGGCGGCGAATTGCGCCGATCTCGGCGACGTGGGTCCGAACCCGGCCGATATCCAGGACAGCATGGCGCGGATCACCGCGTTCTACCAGACGGTTGTCGATGCGGGCATCGTGCCATTGACGGCGGGAGGCGATCACCTTTCCAGCCTGCCGATCCTGCGCGCCGTGGCCAGGGACGGACCGGTGGGCATGATCCATTTCGACAGCCACACCGATCTCTTCCACAGCTATTTCGGCGGTACGATGTACACCCACGGCACGCCCTTCCGCCGCGCGGTCGAAGAGGGACTGCTGGACCCGAAGCGGGTGATCCAGATCGGCATTCGCGGCACCGCCTATGACCGGGAAGACCACGAGTTTGCCGCCAGCGTCGGCATCCGGATCGTGCCGATCGAGGAGTTTTTCGCGCGTGGCGTCGAGGACGTGATGGCCGAGGCGCGCGAGATCGCGGGCAGCGGGCCGACCTACGTCAGCTATGACATCGACTTCGTCGATCCTGCCTTTGCACCGGGCACCGGAACGCCGGAGGTTGGCGGGCCGAATTCGTACCAGGCGCTACAGGTGGCGCGGGAGTTGCAGGGCGTCAATATCGTCGGCGCCGACCTGGTGGAAGTTTCGCCGCCGTTCGATGCCATCGGCGCGACGGCCTATTTGGGCGTGTCGATAATGTTCGAGATGCTGTGCGTCATGGCGCTTGGTGCGACTCAAAGCTGACCGGCCGACTTGCCGGCAAATCGAGCACCAGACGCTTTCAAATGCCGCGTGAGACCATCTGTCGCGCCTCGTCGCGGAAGGTCACACCTCGCGCATTGGCCAGAACCGCCAAGCCAACTCTTCTTATGGCTGTATTCAAATGCGGTGGATCAGCTTAAACTGTCCACATTGACGCATTCGCCCTTGCACATTGACGGAGGAAATCATGCCTCGCTTGATCGCTCTTTGCCTTGCCATCCTTACGCTAGTCACGCCCGCCGTAGCGGTCGAGACACTGGAGGGGTATTTCATCGCCCAGCAATCCTGCGAGGCGTTTCAATCCAAGAACCGGCAGACCAACCCCGGCGACGTGATGACCGAGCTGATGCGCGCCTACGAGATGATCGCGATCAACAAGGCGGGCGGCGATTTCTTCCAGGTCGTCGTCCCGTCCGCTCCCGTGACCCGGGATCGCTGGGTGCATGTGTCCTGCGGCGTGCATGTGGTGGTCGCCGACACTCCGACGAACACCGGGCCGGGAACACCACCGGTCGTGACGCCGCCTGCGGGGAACGAATTCACCGACAATCTGCTGGCGCTTAGCTGGCAGCCGGCCTTTTGCGAATACAGACCCAACAAGGCTGAGTGCATCGCCCTGAACGACGGCAATCTGCCGAAGGCGGCGGAGGGCTTATCGATTCACGGTCTTTGGCCACAGCCGCGCGGCAAGGATTACTGCGGCGTGCCGCAAGCCTTGGTGCAACTCGACACCGCGTCGCGCTGGGCCGACCTGCCTGCCGTCGAGATCGACGCCGAGACCCGCGAGGCATTGGACGTCGTGATGCCCGGCACTGCCAGCTTTCTGGAGCGGCACGAGTGGATCAAGCACGGCACCTGTTTTCTGGGCAGTGGCGGCGCCGACGAGTATTTCGACGACACCTTGAGGATTACCGACGCCATCAATGCCTCGGCGGTCGGCGTGTTTTTGGCCGGGCATGTCGGCGCAACGGTCGAAACCAGCGACATCCGCGCCCTCTTCGACCAGGAATTCGGCGCCGGGGCCGGCGATCGGGTGCAATTTGCCTGTAAGGGCGACGGTGGCCGAGTTCTGATCCAGGAATTGACCGTAGCCTTGAGCGGGACGATCACTGAGACGACGGCAATCGGCGACCTGATGCGCAATGCGGCCACGCAAACGATAGGGTGCCCGCGCGGAGTTTTAGACCCGGCGGGGTTGCAGTAGCACTGTATCGGTTGGCAGTCCGGCGGGTCAGATCCGTAGAAACGGCTGGGCGATCCGCGCCAGCAGGTTGTTGAACTTCAACGGCCCGTCGGTGGCGGCCAGGCAGATGCAATCCAAGCCGGATTCGGCGACCGGCGTGTGTTCGACGTTCTCATCCGCGATCTCGATGTCGCCACGACCGAAGCGGTCTGCTTCATCCTGGAACGCGCCTTGCAGAACGAGGGTCAGTTCCTGGCCGTGATGGCCGTGATCGGGCACGGCGGTGCCGGCAGGGATGTGCAGGAGGCGCAGACTGGCCTCGGGCGATGCCTTCAGGATCGCCTGGCGCACGCCGCCGCCCACAGGTCTCCATTTCACCGCGTCCAGATCGCCGCCGACGTAATCCTGAAGCGGTGTCGGGAACACGCCCGACGACACCGGTCGCGGTGTGTCGGGTGCGGCATCCTGCGAGGCGATCCGGTCCATTGTCGCCGCCAGCGCACCCGCGTCCATCGACGCAGTTTCACAACTGTCCAGCACGGTGCCGCCCACGGCGTCGTATCCCGCCAGTTCCGCGCGGCAGTCGTCGCATAGCGAGATATGCGTCGCCACGACAAGGTTGAACGCCTCGGGAAGCGTGCCGGCCGAATAGGCCATCAGAAGCGGCGCGTTTAGGTGGTGTTTGATCGTCATTTTCTTGCTCACTGCATTGCGTGGCGCAAACGGTCCAGCGCCAGCCTTAACCTCGATTTGATCGTGCCAAGGGGCAGCCCTGTGGCGTCGGCAATTTCGGAATGGCTCAGTTCTCCGAAATAGGCCTTCTCGACCAGCTCTTTCTGTTTATCCGGCAACGTCGCGATCGCGGCGGCCAGTTTCTCACTTTCCTGTTGCAGCGCCAACGCGTCGGCCTGGTCAGGTTCCGCTTGCGGACCCCAGGTCAGTTCCTCCGGCTCGGGCCTTCGCTGCTTGCGCAGAAAGTCGATCCGCCGGTTTCGCGCCACCGTGAATATCCAGGTGGCTGCCGAGGCGCGGGCCGGATCGAACAAATGCGCCTTACGCCACACCGTCGCCATCACATCCTGTGCACATTCCTCTGCAAGGGACGCATCGGCCCCAGATTTCATCAAGAACGCCTTCACCCGAGGGGCGAAATGCGCAAAAAGCTTGGCAAACGCGGCCTTGTCACGCTGCGCATGGATACGCTGCATCACCTCGGCCCAGTTTGTTTCCGTCTCTGTCGTCTGCACGCCTGTCTTCCAATTCAAGCAGCGCCGCGGCGCGAAGTCCGGCATAAGGCCGGACGGCGGTGCCGCAGCAGTCGAAGAAATATTATAGCGCGTTTCGACAAACATGAAGCTTCTACGCGGGCTTTCGCCGGTCGGATCACCGCGCGCGATGTTTTTTTTCAGAATGATCCGGCGGCGTATCGATCACGTACACCAGATGACTCGAACCAAAGCAGGAATCCGTCCCGATGCCATTTGACCACCCCGCCACATCGCCCCGGCGCATTGCCGTGATCGGCGGCGGCATATCGGGAATGGGGGCCGCGCATCTGCTGGCCCGCAACAACCGTGTCGTCCTGTTCGAAGCCGAGAAGCGGCTGGGCGGTCATGCCCGCACGGTGCTGGCGGGCAAGCGCGGCGATCAGCCCGTCGATACCGGGTTCATCGTGTTCAACTACCCGAACTACCCGCATCTGACGCGTCTTTTCGCCGACCTGGACGTGCCGGTGACAAAAAGCAACATGAGCTTTGGAGCCTCGCTGGATGGCGGCCGAATCGAGTACGGTCTGGGTAATCTGGCCGCCGTTTTCGCGCAAAAGCGCAACATGGTGACGCCGGGCTACTTGCGCATGTTGCGCGACGTGGTGCGGTTCAATGCTCGCGCGCTGTCGGTGGCAGGCGACAGCCGGATGACGGTGCGCGAGTTTCTGGCGGAACTTGGCACCGGACACTGGTTCCGGGACTATTACCTGCTTCCGCTCTCCGGCGCGATCTGGTCGACCCCGACGCAGGACGTGCTCGATTTTCCGGCCCGCGCGATGATCGAGTTCTTCCGCAATCACGCCCTGCTGAGCGTCACCGGCCAGCACCAGTGGTACACCGTGAAGGGCGGCAGCCGGGAATATGTCGCGCGGCTGGAGGCATCGATGCGCGCCCAATCGGTCGAACTGCGCACCGGCGCCGTGACGCAAGCCGTGCGGCGAACCGGTGTCGGGGTCGAGGTCAAGGCAGCCGGGCAGGACTGGGAACGGTTCGACGAGGTCGTGATGGCCACGCATTCCGACGACACGCTGGCGCTCTTGCAGGATGCCGACCACGCTTGAGCAGGCGGCGCTGGGCGCGATCAAGTATCAGCCGAACGAGGCGGTGCTGCACGCCGACACCTCGCTTGATGCCGCGTCGCCGGGCCTGCTGGTCGTCCTGGGTCTATACCGAGAGCCGCGACAAGGCGTCGAAGGCCATCGACCTGACCTACTGGATGAACTCGCTGCAACCGATCCCAAAGGACGATCCACTGTTCGTCACGCTGAACTCGACACGGGCCGATCCGCGAGGAGCTGATCCACGACACCGTGACCTTCCGTCATCCGGTCTATACCGTCGAGGCGCTGGAGGCGCAGAAACTGGTGCGCCAGATCAACGGAATGAACGGGACGTGGTTTTGCGGCGCGTGGATGAAGAACGGTTTTCACGAAGATGGGCTTGCAAGTGCGGTCGACGTGGCGCGACGCGATGCGCGCACCGCCTCGGGATTGCGGCAGAGTGAGCCGCGGCATCGACCATATCGCGGGCGAGACGTTTCACGCCCGCCGTGGCGCGGTGCGGAACGCGTTCCGCTATGCGGTGGATTACGTCTGCCTCGATGCCGAGGCAGAGCCCGGCGGGGCCGCGCCTGTTTTCGCGCAACCGCGGCAACTTGACCTCGCTGCATGACTGCGATCATGGCGGGACCCCGAAGCAAGGCAGCGGCGCCGCCTGGGTGCGCGAGGTGCTGGCGGCACACGGGCTGGACGTGACGCGGCCGGGTGCTGCTGCTGGCGCAGCCAAGGGTTCTCGGCCATGTGTTCAACCCGGTCAGCTTCTGGCTGGTGCATGACGCGGACGGGCGTCTGCGCGTGGTGATCGCCGAGGTGTCGAACACCTTCGGCGATCGGCATTCCTATCTTTGTCACCATCGAGGACCTGAGCCCGATCACCCGCCACGACACGCTGGCCGCGCGCAAGATATTCCACGTCTCGCCGTTCCAGCCGGTCGCGGGCGATTACCGCTTCCGCTTCGATATCCACGACGACCGCATCGGCATCTGGATCAATTACACCACCGGAAACGAGAGCCTTCTGGCCACGCTTACCGGCCCGCGCCGCCCGCTGACCAACTCAGCGATCCTGCGCGCCTGCCTGCGCAGGCCCTTCGGGTCGCGCCGGGTGCTGGGGCTGATCCACTGGCAGGCGCTGAAGCTGTGGTGGAAGGGTGCGCCCTACCGGGTTCGACCGAAGCCGCCGACCGAGGAGGTGACGCGATGAACGACGTCATGGGCAAAAGGTACTGGCTGGTCGGCGCGTCAGAGGGGTTGGGCCGCGCCGTGGCCCATGCGCTTAGCCGGCGCGGCGCCGAGGTGATCGTCAGCGCCCGCAGCGAGGACCGGCTGCGAGAGCTGGTCGAGGAGTTGCCGGGCAAGGCCTCCCATGTCCGCGTCGACGTCAGCGACAGCGCCAGTGTCCGCAAGGCCGCCGAGGAAGTGGGCGAGATCGACGGCATGGTCTACCTGGCGGGCGTCTACTGGCCTCTGGGGGCCGACGAATGGGACGCCGACAAGAACGAGGCGATGACCGACATCAACTACGGCGGCGCGGTGCGCAGCGTCGGCGCGGTGCTGCCGGGAATGCTGAAGCGCGGGCGCGGGCATATCGTGCTGACAGGCTCGCTTTCGGGGTTTCGCGGATTGCCGGGGGCGGTGGGCTACGGCGCCTCGAAGGCGGCAGTCATGTACATGGCAGAGGCCATGCATGCCGATCTGCGGGGCACGGGCGTTCGGGTGCAACTGGTCAATCCGGGGTTCATCAAGACCCGGCTGACCGACAAGAATGACTTCAAGATGCCGTTCCTGATGGAGCCCGAGGACGCAGCCCGCCATGTCGTCGACCACATGGGCAGCGACCGGTTCAAGCACAGTTTCCCCTGGGCGTTCGGAACGATGTTCCGGGCCAGCCAGTTCCTGCCCGATTTCCTGTATTATCGGCTGTTTTCGTCGAAAGGCTGATCTGGATCATGTGATTGGCCGCATGATAGGCTCAGGATCGCACCGGAAAACGAACCGGGAGGTTGGGCCATGTTGCAGATATCCCCGCGCCGCGTGGCGCATGTCATCGTGCGGGCGCGCGAGGTCGATGGCAAGGTCGCTCGCTGGGATTCGCCCGGCGACGGGGCGGATGCCGAAAGTATCCTCGAAGCCCGGCGCGGCGACGCGACCGAGGCCGAGTTGCGCGCCTTCATCGCCGGCATGAACGACGACGAGAAGGCGACGCTGGTCGCGATCATGTGGATCGGGCGCGACACCTTCGATGCCGACGAACTGGAAGAGGCGATGCAAACCGCGCGCCAGGAAGCCACGACGCCGACCGAGGATTACCTTCTGGGCGTGCCGCTGCTGGCCGACTACCTGGAGAACGGGCTGGAGAAGCTGGGCATCGACGTGGCCGATACCGAAGAGGATTTCCTCTAGGGCGAGCGATCGACGTGGCGTTCGAATTCCTGCCGCGCACGGCCCCACACCCCGGTCTCCAGTTCGTCCAGCGTCATCAGCGACGCCATCAGTTGCCCCGCATAGTCCTGCGACGATTCCAGCGGCAGTAGCGAGGGCAGGTTGTCGATGGCGGTGACGTCGAGCGGCGGATCGTCGTGGACCCGCAGCGCGGGTGTGTCCCAGGTCGTTGTCCGGTCATAGACCTTCACGGGCGAGAACTCGCTGTCGGGATCGCAGGCGATATCGCCGATGACGCGCAACGCGCGCGGGTCGGTGGTTGCGCTGGCGGGGACGAAGACCGGGCAACCGGGCCGGGCGAGGATGGCGTTGAGAAAAACACCGTGCTGCAAAACTTCTGGGTACGGTCCGCCATGGGCGGTTTCGGCCATGTCCCAACCGGTCACGGACAGGCCCTGTCCCCGGCAGAAATCGGCGGCGCCGCTGCCGACCCGGCCCAGCGCACCGATGACCAGCACCTCGGGGCGCGGCTGGTCGGCAAGCTCGTTTGCCACATCCCGTGTCATCGCCCCGGCGGTCTCGTATACCCCGACCGGCCCGGCGATGCCGCCGCGCTGCTGCGCTGCCCAGCACTTGAGCGCCACCGCCGCGCCAGCAAACCCCGCCCAATAACCGAAGGCCGCGACCCGGCGGCCATCGTCGTCGACCAGGTATTCCAGGTCGTAAAGCGCTCCGCCGCCCTTCGCGAAGCGGCGCAGCAGGCGCTGGCCGTCCGGCTGACCCTTGAAGGCATGGCCGAACATGACGTGCCGATGCGACAGGGGCGTGCCGTCGTCGGGAAGTTCCTTCAGCCCAAAGATGATCGCCTCGGGTGGCGCCTCTGGCCAGCTATGGGCGGGCGCGACGGTGCAGCCCGCATCGCGGTATCCGTCGATCGGAATGATCCGGTCCGCGCTGTCCTCGATGGTGACAGCGAAACCCTTGCCCAGAAGGCGGGCGGCACCCTCGGGCGTCAGCCCGACGCGGCGTTCGTTGGGGCGCTGTTCGGCCCTGATCCAGAGATGTGTCATGTCCTGTTGATAAGGTGCACGAGTGGGCTTGCCAATCGGCCTAGTAGATATGCAGCATGCCCTTGATTGCCGGGAGGACCGAGGCCGCGACAAGGCCGACGGCGGCGCCGATGCCAAGCCGGATCGGCAGGCGTGGGAAACGCGGGGCGACGGCGCTGAGCGTGCCGCAAACCAGGGCGTAAAATCCAAGCGTTATCGGGTCCATTTGCCGAGGATATCACGGATCGCCGCGCCGCGCATCCCGATTTGCCGCCGCTTTCCGCCCCGAACGCGGCGGGATGCACCGATTGTGACCCTGCGCCCCATTGACCTTTGACCTCTTTTTGCCCGTTATTGGCGACGAGGGCCGCGCAGATGGTCACGCCACCGGTCAACCGGCGTGGGGAGGACGACACGTGCCAAACACTTCGGCGTCCGGCGACGCATTGATCTCGATCCCGGCCCTTCTGGACCGCAACGCACGCAAGTTCGCGACCAATCCGGCCTATCGCGAAAAAGAATACGGCATCTGGCAAAGCTGGACCTGGATCGAAGCGGCCGAGGAAATCCGCGGATTGGCGTTGGGCTTCCTGGCGCTGGGCGTGGCCGAGGGCGACTATGTCGCGATCATCGGACGCAACCGTCCGGCGCTATACTGGTCGATGGTGGCGGCCCAGAAAGTCGGCGCGATCCCGGTCCCGCTATATCAGGACGCGGTGGCCGAAGAGATGGCCTACGTGCTCGATCACTGTGGCGCGCGCTTCGTGGTCTGCGGCGACCAGGAACAGGTCGACAAGGTGATCGAGGTGCAGGACACGGTACACTGCATCGAACATATCATGTATCTCGACCCGCGGGGCATGCGCAAATACGACCATTCGCGGCTGCACTCGCTGCAAGCGATCGAGGCCGAGGGCCGCGCCGCCTACGAACGGTTCGACAAGGACCTGAAGAAGCGGCAGGCCGCCATCGGCTATGACGACACCTGCGTGATGCTTTACACCAGCGGCACGACCGGGCGGCCCAAGGGCGTCGTGCTGTCGAACCGCAACATCATCGAGACGGCGAAGGCGTCGTCGGAATTCGACCACCTGCGCGCCGGCGACGAGATCCTGGCCTACCTGCCGATGGCCTGGGTCGGCGATTTCATCTTCTCGATCGGCCAGGCCTACTGGAACGGGTTCTGCGTGAACTGCCCCGAGCGGCCCGAGACGATGTACGAGGACCTGCACGAGATCGGGCCGACCTACTTCTTCGCTCCACCGCGCTATTTCGAGGAACGCATCACCATCCTGCTGATCCGGATGGAGGATGCCGGGCGGTTCAAGAAGTGGCTTTTCGACACCTGCATGGCGCTTGCCCGGCGGGTCGGGCCGGAGTTGCTGGACGGCAAGCCGGTCAGCGCCTGGGACCGGTTCAAGTACCGGCTGGGCGACATCCTGATCTACGGCCCGGTGCGCAACCGCGCGGGCATGTCCCATGTCCGCGTCGCCTATACGGCGGGCGAGGCGATCGGGCCCGAGATCTTCGATTTCTGGCGGTCGCTCGGCATCAACCTGAAGCAGCTTTACGGACAGACCGAGGCCAGCGTGTTCATCACCCAGCAGCCCGACGGCGAGGTGCGGTCGGATACCGTCGGCGTGCCGTCGCCCGGAGTCGAGTTGAAGATCGCCGACAACGGCGAGGTCTACTACCGGTCGCCGGGAATCTTCGTGGAATACTACAAGAACCCCGAAAGCACCGCCTCGACCAAGGATGCCGAGGGCTGGGTGGCGACCGGCGACGCCGGGTTCATCGAGGAAGGCACCGGTCATCTGCGGATCATCGACCGGGCCAAGGACGTGGGCAAGATGGCCGACGGGCGGCTGTTCGCGCCGAAATACGTCGAGAACAAGCTGAAGTTCTATCCCAACATCCTCGAGGCGGTGGTGTTCGGCGCGGGCCGCGAGATGTGCTGCGCCTTCATCAACATCGACCTGACCGCGGTGGGCAACTGGGCCGAGCGCAACAACATCGCCTATGCGAGCTACCAGGAACTGGCGCAGCATCCGCAAGGTCTATGAGATGATCCAGGAGCATGTCGAGGAGGTGAACCGGTCGGTCGCGCAGGACGACATGTTGTCGGGCTGCCAGATCCACCGCTTCCTGATACTGCACAAGGAACTGGACGCCGACGACGGCGAATTGACCCGGACCCGCAAGGTGCGCCGCAGGATCATCGGCGAGAAGTTCGATGACCTGGTCGAGGCTCTGTACGGCGGAAAGGACGAGATCTACACCGAGACCGAGGTGACCTACGAGGACGGTCGCAAGGGCAAGATCAAGGCGACGCTGGAAATCCGCGATGTGAAAGTGGTGGAAGACCAGCCCCGGATGGCGGCGGAATGATCTGGGGCTGCCTGACGGGCTTGCCTTCGGCAAGACGCTCGTGCCGGGCCGGGCCCGTCACATCGTCCCGCCCGCCATCCCGCAAATGGAGCGCAGGATGTTAGACGCCAGCGAAGGCTACGTCACCGAGGACGGTCGCAAGATCGGCGGCGTGATGATGGAGATGCAGCAACATCACGCTGCGCTTCGGCGGGGTGGTGGCGATCAAGGACATCTCGTTCGACATCCGCGAGGGCGAGATCCGGGCGATCATCGGGCCGAACGGGGCGGGCAAATCCTCGATGCTGAACGTGATCTCCGGCTTCTACAATCCGCAGGAGGGCGAGGTCTGGTTCCGCGGCGAGAAGCGCCCGTCGATGAAACCCTACCAGGTGGCGCGCCAGGGCATCGCCCGGACCTTCCAGAACATCGCGCTGTTCGAGGGGATGACGGTGCTGGACAACGTCATGACCGGGCGGCTGACCCATATGAAAACCGGACTGGCCGCACAGGCGCTGTGGTGGGGCAAGGCCGCAGAGGGAGGAAATCGAGAACCGCGAGACGCGTTGAACGGGTGATCGATTTCCTGGAAATCCAGGCGATCCGCAAGACGCCGGTGGGGCGGCTGCCCTACGGTCTGAAGAAGCGGGTGGAACTGGCCCGCGCGCTGGCCGCCGAGCCGAAGCTGCTGTTGCTGGATGAGCCGATGGCGGGGATGAACGTCGAGGAGAAGGAGGACATGAGCCGCTTTATCCTCGATGTGAACGACGAGTTCGGCACGACGATTGCGCTGATCGAGCACGACATGGGCGTGGTGATGGACCTGTCCGACCGCGTCGTGGTGATGGATTACGGCAAGAAGATCGGCGACGGCACGCCCGACGAAGTGCGGGGCAATCAGGACGTGATCGATGCCTATCTAGGGGTGGCGCATGACTGATTTCCCCCCAGGAACCGCTACCGGAATAGTATCGGAACGGCATCGGACTTTCGTCGGACGATGTGCAGGCGTTCTGGTTGCCGTGATTGCTGCCTCGGGTTCGGTGCAAGCGGACGCCTGGGCGGATTTCGAGACGCGGTGCCTGCTGCCGATGGAAGCAATGTCCGACCCGGATGTATCCGGGCTGACGGTGAATAATATCAGCACCAGCGCCAACGGGCAGTCCTCGAGCGGGTTCTACCGTGACGACAGTGACCGCCCCTGGCAGGTGATGCGCGCTGCCGACGCCACGTTTTGCGGGGTCCGGGGAAACCTGGATGAACACGGCGAGATTGCGCTTGCCGTGACCCATTGGCTGGAATCCGCTTTCGGAGATCGGCGCTACACAACGATCGGCCCCCTCAAACTGCAATCGACCGACTGGCGCTCCCCGCCCTTGGTTGTTGAATTTATTCCGGGCCGTGGTGATGCGCAAACCAGCCTGACCGTAGGCGAGTGGCAATGATGGCCGGAAGAAAACCAGGAGGCGGCAATGCCTGACCAGCTGTTATTCGCGATCGAGGTCACGCTCAACGGCCTGATGGCCGGTGTGCTTTACGCACTGGTCGCGCTGGGCTTTGTGCTGATCTTCAAGGCGTCGGGCATCTTCAACTATGCGCAGGGCGTCATGGCCCTTTTTGCGGCGCTGACGCTTGTGGGGATCATGGACGGGCAGGTGCCGTTCTCGCACCTGATCAACGCGGTCTTCGGCACCGATATTCACCATTTCGGCTGGCATGTGCCGGCGCTGCTGGCGATCCTGCTGACAATGGTGCTGATGGTCGGGTTTGCCTGGCTGGTGAACCATCTGGTGCTGCGGCACCTGGTCAACCAGGAACCGATCATCCTGTTCATGGCGACCATCGGCCTTGCCTATTTCCTCGAAGGCTTCGGCGACATCATGTGGGGCTCGGACATCAAGAAGCTGGATGTCGGGCTGCCGCAGGGGCTGAACACCTTCATCGACGACACCACGTTCGGCTGGTTCGGGTATGGTTTCTTCATCGACAATCTGGATATCGTGGCCACCGTGATCGCGGCGCTGCTGGTCACCGCGCTGGTGATCTTCTCGCAATACACCAAGCAGGGGCGGGCGCTGCGCGCGGTGGCCGACGACCATCAGGCGGCGCTGTCGGTCGGCGTGTCGCTGAACTTCATCTGGGTGCTGGTCTGGTCGATTGCCGGGTTCGTGGCGCTGGTGGCCGGCATCATGTGGGGCGCGAAGTCGGGCGTGCAGTTCTCGCTGTCGCTGATCGCGCTGAAGGCGTTGCCGGTGCTGATGCTGGGCGGGTTCACCTCGATCCCGGGCGCGATCGTCGGCGGGCTGATCATCGGCGTGGGCGAGAAGCTGTTCGAGTTCCTGGCCGGTCCGGTGCTGGGCGGCGCGACCGAGAACTGGTTCGCCTATGTGCTGGCGCTGGTGTTCCTGGTGTTCCGGCCGCAGGGGCTGTTCGGCGAAAAGATCATCGAGAGGGTTTGATGGCCTTAATCGCAAACTCTTTTGCAGATTTCAGAAAGGCGATGCTCTTTGCCGGCTTTGCCGGAATTGCGCTGGTGACTGCCCGATCTCTTGTCCTACTCCTGGATGGATCCTTTCATTCGGTAAGCTGGGCTGCGCAGGGCCTTTTTCTGGCGAATGGAAGCCTTTTTGCGGCGGCATTGGCAATCCTGATCTGGTGCAGAAATTCCGCCATGGTACCGCTGACGGTTGCCTGGGTGGCGGCAGTGGTCGGCGGATTTGTCGGATTCACCGGTTTGCTGTTTGTGATGGCCGACGCCGCCAATTGGTTGATCTTTGTGGGTTCGATGCTTGTGACAATGAGCCTTGGTTTCTTTTGCCGAGAAGCGTTTGACCGAATGAGAAGGCGTTCAGAATGATCTACCGTGAAGCCGGCGATTTCAGCACGACCTACGAGGCCGACAGCCAGACTTTTCCCGATCCGGTTCGACCGGTACCGGTACTACGCGCTGCTGGTGATCGCCTTCGCGGTGGTCCCCTTCATCATCAACGACTACTGGCTGAACGCCGTCTTTCTGCCGTTCCTGATCTATGCCATCGCCGCAATCGGTTTGAACATCCTGACGGGGTATTGCGGACAGGTTTCGCTGGGCACCGGCGGGTTCATGGCGGTGGGGGCCTATGCCTGCTACAAGCTGATGACCTCGTTTCCCGAGATCAACATCTTCTTCCACATCATCATCGCCGGCGGTATCACGGCGGGCGTCGGCGTGCTGTTCGGTCTGCCCAGCCTGCGGATCAAGGGGTTCTATCTGGCGGTGGCGACGCTGGCGGCGCAGTTCTTCCTGGTCTGGCTGTTCAACCGGGTGCCGTGGT
>CAVYHB010000003.1:0-131047 GCA_963768205.1 uncultured Alphaproteobacteria bacterium
AAAGCCTACCGCAGATCGTACTTGAGATTGACGGCGACGACATAATCGCAACCGGGGTGATGGGGCTGTTCTACGGCTACAGCCAGAACCCGACCGGCGCGTGAGAGAGGAATAAGCCATGACAGAGTCAACCGTTAGAAACCGTGAATTCGTCCCTCTTCCTCCGCCGGATGCAGAGGTTCTGACAACCGCGTGCAGCTATTGCATCGTCGCCTGTTCCTACAAGGTCTATCGCTGGCCGGTTGGCAGGGAAGGCGGCACACAGGCCGATCAGAACGTGTTCGGCGTGGATTTCCCGACCTACGGCGCGCCGGTGGATCGCGCGTAGCCAGCACAATGTCGGAATGCACGAAGGCAGGCCGCATCACTTTGTCATCATCGCCGATGCCGATGCCGAGGTAGTCAACCCCGGTGGCAATTACAGCGTGCGCGGCGGGACGCTGGCGCAAAAGCTCTACAATCCCGACACCCCCACCAGAGATCGCCTGAAATATCCGATGGTGCGGATCGGCGGCGTGCTGACCCCGGTCAGTTGGGATCTGGTAACAGATGTCATGGCCGACGTTTCGAAATATGTGCTTTCGAAGTATGGCGAACATGCCTGGGGCATGAAAACCTTCTCCTACGAGTATTTCGAAAACACCTACTCCATTCGCAAGCTGGTGGATCGCGCGATCGGCACACCGGTACACGCATGGCACGACAAGCCGATGCGCGGGCCGGATGCGACGGGCCTCGACGATGCCGGTATTAACTCCTTCGCCGCAACCTATGCAGACTGGGGCAAATGCGATGTGGCGTTCCTGTCGGGCGTCGACCCCTATGAGACCAAGACCGTGCTGTTCACTGAATGGATGATGGGTGGCGAAAACCCGAACAAGCAAATGATCTTTGTTACACCGCACCGGACGATGGGTGTTGAATACGGGATCCAGAATGGCGGTCTGTGGTTGCCGATTATCCCGGGCACAGACACGGCGCTGCATCTGGCGCTGGCCAAGATCATCATCGACAATGGTTGGCAGGATCAGACGTTCATCGACAAATGGGTCAACAATAGGTGGGAGCTTGAGTCAGGCTATGGGCGGGGGACACGCAATACTGGCTGGCAATGGCGCACCACCTGGGGCCGCTGGCAGTCGGACTGGGAGGATTTCCAGAAGTTCATCGCCAACGAGCCCGCGGCCGAACTGGAAGAGGCCGCGCGCATAACCGGTCTTCCGGCCGAAGACATCATGCGCTGCGCCGAAATGATCGCCAAACCGCGCGAAGACGGATCGCGCCCCAAGACATCGTTCATGCTGGAAAAGGGCAATTACTGGTCCAACAACTACATGAACACGGCGTCTCTTTCGACGCTCGGTCTGATTTGCGGCGCGGGCAACCGCCCCGGTCAGGTGATCAGCCGTGGCGGCGGGCACCAGCGTGGCGGCATGGGCGCCGGGCCGGGCAAGGGTTATCTGAGCCCCGAAAAGCACCCCGGACGCCGCAAGAAGCCGCTGAACGTCGACCGTTGGGTTATGGACGGCAAGGTTCGTCTCATGTGGACGATGGGAGTACCTGGTTCTCGGCGATGCTGGCCAGTCAGGAGCTTGCCAGCCGCGTGGCCGATCTGACGGTGCGCAACGCCAATCAACCGCGATCAGTCGATCGGGACCATCTTGTCGAGGTGTTCAAGGCGCGGGTGGATTTCAGGCGGCATGGTGCTTGTCGACAGCAACATCTACCCGGTTGATCCGCTCAATACGCAGTACGCCGACATCGTGCTGCCCGCGGCCGGTTGGGGCGAGGTGGATTTCTGTCGCTGCAACGCCGAACGCCGCCTTCGGCTTTACGCCAAGTTCAACGATGCGCCGGGCGAGGCAAAACCAGATTGGTGGGCGATCGCGCAATTCGCGCAGAAGATGGGCTTCAAGGGCTTTGACTGGTCCGAAAGCAACGATGTCTTCGAGGAAGCCGCGCGGTTCTCGCGCAATGGCGTCCTGAGCTACAACGTTCTGGTCAAGGAGGCTAAGAAAGAAGGCAAGAAGGGCCACGAAAAACTGCGTGAACTAGGCACGACGGGCATTCAGACCCCGATCCGGATGGTCAAGGGTGAGATGGTCGGAACCGGACGCCTGCACGATCCAGAGAACGATTGGGGCGAGGTTGAGGGCGATACCAAGGACCAGAAATGGCTCTACGCCTTCGGGACCCACACCGGCAAGGCCAATATTCTCAAGACACCCTGGGTGAATGACAGCTGGTCGGATTTCTACGAAGCGATCAAACCGCGGGCCGA
Source organism: uncultured Alphaproteobacteria bacterium (assembly GCA_963768205.1). Taxonomy (GTDB): domain Bacteria; phylum Pseudomonadota; class Alphaproteobacteria; order Rhodobacterales; family Rhodobacteraceae; genus JAHELH01. The sequence goes on from CAVYHB010000003.1 coordinate 2,282, forward strand.
GAAAGGCGAGATTTGGATCACGAACGGGCGCGTCAACGAGACTTGGCAGTCGGGGTTCGACGATCTTCGCAAGCCTTTTCTGGCGAAACGCTGGCCGTGGCCGCATATCGTGATCCATCCCGATGATGCAGCACCTCAAGGCATTGCATCGGGCGATCTTGTGGAGGGGTTCAACGACACCGTTTACGTTCAGTCGGGCGAACCGATCGGGGTCAAGGACGGCGATCTGAGTTTTGCCAAGCTGATGGAGCATGGTCATATCAAAACCACCACCGGGCAATTCGTGGCCGTCGCCATCGTCTCCGACGAAATCCGGTCTGGGGTCGCCAAAGCCGCGTTCAACTACCCCGGTTCCATGGCCAACTCGGTGTGTCATGCGGTGCCTGACCCGGTGACTGGCAATTACCGCTACAAACTTGGACGGGGCGTTCTGCGCAAGGTTGGTGAAAGTGCCTACAAGAACAACTTTGCCGAGATGTCGCTGAAGCCGCGTCCGATTGCCTGATCACCGTGGCCCTCCGCCCGTCGAAAGAGGGGCGGAGGGCCACGAAAGACCGAAAGTGCAAATCCATGAAATTCGGATTCATCGTCACAGACGTGCGGGGCGCAGGAGACATTACCCTGTCCGGCTCGCAGAGCGCCTCGAAATGCGACGATTGCGGCTTGCCGGTACAGTCCAGATGAACACAGACCCCACAGACGGCGGTCGCTGCGACATGGATGTTCGCGTGCTCGGTGGCGGCCCGGTCATCCGGATCAGCCAGTCGCTGGGTGCCGGCGCAATGGGATGCCGGTTGAACCCCGCCGCACTGGAACAGGCCGTGGCCGAGGTGGCATCGCGGCTGGATGACACGGTCGATCTGGTTTTGATTAACAAATTTGGGAAACACGAGGCCGAGGGCCGTGGTTTCCGCCCCCTCATCGCGGATGTGCTCGAACGCGGCCTTCCGCTCCTGGTCGCCGTGAACGCGCTGAACCTTGAGCCATTCCTCGACTTTTCTGCCGGAGTCGCGCAGGAGCTTCGCGGCGATCTCACAAAGGCTCGAAGTATGGCTGGCGTCCGGCGCCCAACATGCAGCTGCATGAGGAGACCCGGCAATGCCCGCTGATGGATGTTGCGCGGCGGGCAGTGCTTTTTCCTTCCGCGACGTTGAGGATCTGATCCGACAAGACCTGACAGAAGTTGAACCCGAAACCGTCGCTTTGAATGACGCTGTCGGTCGGGTTCTTGCGGAACCGGTTCTGGCGTCGTGTCAAATGCCGCCGATGGAGGATTGGATGGACAGTCTCGGCCCAACAAGGTCTTAGCCAAATTGTGTGTGCGATTTGTGTGCAATCCAGAATGAAAGTCCGCAATGAGCAGTATTGCAGCCATATATGCAGTCGCAGCGAATTCACCCTTTGTCCCGCGTCTTGCCAGTTCGTACGCGGTGCGGCGAACGGCCGAAATTCCTGGACCCGACATTCGTGCGGGCCGCGGCGAATGACTGTGGAGAGCCCAAAGCCGACCAACAGAAGTTGTGCTGTGCGCACTCGCAGCAATTGCTCCGCTGCGGTGCCACGGAATCTTGCGCTTCAGCGCGGCGAAAAAAGCGGACATTCAGCCAGGCCGCGGCGAATTTGAGATGGGCGAAGCGGCCTTGTGCGCTTGCAGAGCCGACAACTGTGCCTGCGCCATTACCTTCCGGCTTGCTGAAGTTGCGGCCACCGTGGATTTCTTCAATTGCATAGGAGCGGCGGTTCAGTGGCATCGTGCCCCTCCGGTTCCGGACTAACCATGTCAGCGACAAAACCTGAACGAAAGCGGCCTCAAAAGATTGAACGGTACCGCCCTCGAGACCAGAAGTCGCACTCAGGTCAGGTCTCAGATGCCCGCATCACGGCAAAGCGTGATCAATAGGCTTGAACGTGACGCAGCACTGCGACTAGGTGCAGAGAACGTAATCAACTAAGGGCATCAAGAATCATGGTAGCGGCGCTCGACAAATACCGGCTGGCATATTTCCCGGTTCCGAAGATCGCTTCGACTTCGATGAAGCACGCACTCGGCATGATCGCGGCTGGTGTCGAATTTGACGACAGCTTCAACAAGGTTCACAACCGGTGGCCGACCGGGCCCCTGAAGCCCGCGGACTTCGAGCCTTATCGCGGATATACCTGCTTCACGATCGTCCGCGATCCCATCGAGCGCATCATCTCGTATCACTACAACAGGCTGCGCGATATCAGGCGCAAGCAGTCTAACTGGGCAAAATACGGCGCCAAACATTTAAGCTACCGTCTCCGTGGCTTGCCGTTGAAGCCCTCGCTGGAGGAATTCGTCCTCCATTTCGAGGGGTATTTGCAGGTGGAACGAAACACCTGGCCGCATACCTGTTCGATGAGCGAATATATCGGACATGACATCGGCTACTTCGATCTCGTCGCCAAGATGGACAATCTCGGACCGGTCGTCGACCTGATCCAGAGAAAGACAGGACATACGATCGACGTACCCGTCCGCAATCGCAACAAGGACCAGCCGGCGGGCTTCGAGAGCCTGTCCGGAGAAGCGCAGCGCAGGTTAATCGACATGACCGGTGACGATTACCGGTTGCTCGGCGATTTCTTGAAGCCGCCAGAACCAACGAATCCGCCCATTTCAGTGTCGGCAATGGCGACCTGAAAGGACAACTCAGTGCTTGTACGAATCGACGCGAACACTAAGATGATCTGCCACCCTTGGCTTGCGGTTTGGCTCTGTGCGGAGCGACAGTGTGGACACCGCATAAATTGAGCGCGTTTCCCCGATTAGACGAGCTTTCTCTGGGAATTCTGACTTGGCGTCAGCCTGGTAATCTGAAGCGTGTATTGCGTAGCTACCAAGCCGCTGGCCTTTTGCAGGGAGTGGGTGAGGTGCTGTTATTCGCCAACGCGGCTGACCCGCGAGAAATTGCTCTGGCGAAACGATTTGGGCTGCGCCTGTTGACCAGCCCGGACAATATCGGCATCGGTCCGGCATTTGCACGGCTGGCCGAGGCTGCCGAAAATCCCTTTTTCATGTTCCTCGAAAACGACTGGGTGTGCACCGAGCCGCAGCCTGTTGTCGAAAGACGTTTGAGGCATGGGATGCATCTCCTAAGAGAGCAGCAGGCCAGCGCTGTGCGCTACCGGCACCGCATGAAATACGGTCATCCGCTTTATAGCCGCGGACGCTGCGAGGGGCATGAACTGGCACCTCGCAACTTACCGCATTTGCTGGATGCAGTGTTTTGGATCAAACACCCCGAGATCGCTTTTCCACACAATATAGAGCATCGAACGCTGGACGCGGAGGACTGGTATTTCGCAAGCGCCGCACAGGCCGCCTATACCAACAATCCCTGTCTCTATCGCACCGAATTCGCGCGCTATGAAATCGCGCCGCGCAGCAATGTGCCGGGTATTGAGTCTGAGTATCTGCTGCAGGATTGGTGGCGCAGCCAACCTTTGACTGTTGCGCAGGGCGAAGGTCTGTTCAAGCATCATGACCCCGGCAAGGAATGGCGCCGAGTTGTCACAATTTTGCGGCGTTGGGCTCGTGCTGTGCTGACAAAACATTGATGAAAACCACTAACAACCCATGTGCCTATTGGCCCAAAGGATGTGTTCGACCTTAACTCAAGAGAACCGAGCACCGAAATGTCCGCAACGGGCTCCGACCTGCCGTTACCGATCATCGTGATTGGTATGAGGCGACTTCAGAGCCTCAATGGCCGGTGAGAGCCCGAACATACCACCGCTAGCTACGATACCAATGACGGCTTTCGATCACCTTCGGGCTAAGAATTCTCTTTGGGGAACGCAGAACTCGCCAACCGAGTCTCAAAGACTAGGTCGGCGGTCAGGGTCCCAGAATTTCTGCACAGGTCCATTGAAGGCTTCCCTTCTGATCAGGCGGTCACTGCAGGAGAGGCCACGGGCCGCGAGGCCGCCGCGCGCAACACTGCGAAGCCTAGCAGGCCGGACAAAACTGAGCCTGCAACGACACCCAGCCGCACCGCGTTCATCGTGTCGTCGTCGCCGAAGGCGAGCGAACCGATGAACAGGCTCATCGTGAAGCCCACGCCGGTCAGGCAGGCCACGCCGTAGACATGGCGCCAGGTCACGCCTTCTGGCAGCCGAGCCACACCACTCTTCACGCCGATCCAGGTCGCGGCCAAGACACCGAGTTGCTTGCCAAGGAATAAGCCGGCCGCAATGCCGAGCGTCAGCGGCTGCATCAGGTCTGCGACCGACAAGCCGACCAGACTCACCCCCGCATTGGCAAACGCAAAGACCGGTAGGATCAGGAAAGCCACCCAAGGGTGCAACGCATGTTCAAGCTGATGAAGGAGCGCCTTGTCGCCGTCCTTCTTCTTCAAAGGGACGGTCAACGCGATCAGTACCCCGGCCAGCGTTGCATGCACCCCGGACTTGAGCACGAAGACCCACATGAACACACCGACGATCAGGTAGGGTGCAATGCGACCAACGCCCATGCGGTTTAGAGCCACCGCAAGGGCAAAGCCCAGCATCGACAAGGTCAGCGCGTTGGTGGACAGCTCCGAGGTATAGAAAACCGCTATGATCACGATTGCGCCGAGGTCGTCGATTATCGCGACGGCCAGCAGGAAGACCTTGAGCGCCACGGGAACCCGCGAGCCGAGAAGCGCGAGAATGCCCAGTGCAAACGCAATATCGGTGGCTGTCGGAATGGCCCAACCCTTCAGGTTTTCTGGCGTACCCCAGTTGAGCACGGCAAAGACCAGCCCCGGTACCGCCATGCCGCCGATGGCTGCAATCACCGGCAGCGCCGCCTTGTCAAAGCTCGACAACTCACCAGCCAGGACTTCTCGTTTGATCTCAAGTCCCACGAGGAAAAAGAAGATCGCCATAAGGCCATCGTTGATCCACAAAAGCGCCGGTTTTGAGATTTCGAACGTGCCAATCCCGACCCGGATGCTGGTGCTCAGAAAACCGTCATAAATCGGCGCTAGGACGCTGTTCGCAGCCAGCATGGCCAGAAGTGCAGTCCCCATTAAAACCAGCCCGGAGCTGGCTTCGAGTTTCATGAAGGCTTGAATGCGCGACAAGGTCTTTTCCACGGACGGCTCCCATGCAGATGCGGTGGTTTCAGCCCATGTCGGTTGTAAAGAGCATACTTTCAAATATATGTTCCTTCTGCTTTATATAGCTTAAGGCTATGCAATGCGACCGACCTTGCGCCAGTTGGAATATATCGTCGCGGTGGCTGAAACCGGGCGGATCGGCCTTGCTGCCGCACTGCTCAATGTCAGCCAGCCCAGCTTGTCGGCCCAGCTTTCCGAGGTCGAGGCCGACTTGGGCGTGATGCTGTTTCAACGCGGGCGGTCCGGCGCCAGACCCACGCCCGTGGGCGACGAGATCGTGCGGCGCGCCCGGCAAATTCTACACGAGCTTCAGGACCTGCGCGCCGCGGCGCAGGGGGACGGTATTTTTCAGGGACGGCTGCGTCTGGGCGTGTTGCCATCGATTGGGCCCTACCTGCTCCCCGGTGTCGTCCAACGGCTTCACAAGGAGCACCCGAGCTTTCGCCTGGTGGTGCGCGAAGAAAGCACACGCGACCTTGATGAAGGGCTGCGCAGCGGTCGGCTAGACATGATCATCTCCACACCCGAGGATCATCCGGGCGCCCGGCAGACGCATCTCTCCACCGAACGACTTTGGGCCGCCTTAGCGCTGGATCACCCCCTTGCCCGAAGCGCAGAGCCGGTGCAGCTTCGGGTCCTGAAAAACCAGACTTTCCTGACGCTCGGTACCAAGCACCGGCTGTCTCATATCGTCGCGGGTCTCGCGACCCGCGCCGGTGGACGTGTGTCGGATGAATACGAGGGCACGAGCCTTGATGCGATCCGCCTGATGGCCGCAAGCGGTGCCGGGATTGCAATACTGCCCAGCATCTACGCAGCGACCGAGGCGCGTCGGGGCACTGATGTCAGCTTGCGGGCGCTTGATGACCCGACCGCCTGCCGAGATATCTCGCTTATCCAACCCCTGCTGCCAGAGCCTAGGCCTGGCAGTGATCTACTGGCAGAGATCCTGCGTAGCGAAGCGAAGCGGATCAGCGAATAGAGAAGCGGGCGGAGAGTTGCCATTCGCTGCAAGAGCGAGCCAGGTGTGCCGCGACAATGGAAGCCGACATTCAGGATGCCCTGAAATTGGCATTCACTCTTTGCCGCCGCATGACCGCAAAGAGTCTACTGCGGAAGTAGATCGATTTTTCTGCGCACGCTCGCAGAGAAAGCATCGCTGCGACACTGCGAAAACCGTCGCGACAGCGCGGCAAGATAAGCCGCCTTTCAGGCAAGCCGCAGCGAGATTTTCACTGGCGATGACCGGGTCCGGGACTTTGCGGTCATTGTCGGACATGCCTTAGGAACGCAAATGAGCCGAGAACTTTTTCCAAAGCATCGAGTTTAGCCAGCCAGTTCAGGCATATCCCATAATCGAAAGCAGTGCTCCCACGGCACCCCAAGCTTGGCCCGAGATTCGAGTGGCCATTTGGCCGCCGGTCATTGCGCGCCCAGCTTTAGTCACGACATTCGGGGCTATAACCCGAGCGGCTCCACTGATGACCAGTGCCCAACCGAAAAGAGTTATGAAGACAGTCCAGTCCAACTTCCAGAGATTATGGGTGTTCACTATCGATAACCCGGCAGCAGCGGCGAGAACGCCGGTGACGCAGATCAGGGGTCGGCTCTTCAGAAAATCGTCCGCCAGTTGGTTGACTATTTTGGCGTGATGACCATCGGGATTGACGTGAGGAAAAGGATTGGCCTAAGGAACTTTGCGATCCAAAACGACATTTCCACTCTATGGCTCCTGCGCTTTCCAAACCTTACACGATTGTCTCGTGCGTGCTAAAGGGCTCGGCGCCACTATGCGGTGTCGCAGCGATTGGTGACGGTCTGGCATTCTGAGATCTGCATTCGCCATAATTGCCGTGCCTGCTGACAAGCTGTTCAAAAAAATGCCAAATACGGGAACAAACCCAAGATCGTGCGCCATTCCTTCTCGGACAGGGGACGTTCCAAATTTTCCGTCGAGCGCTTGCTCAGAGCTCAGTTTTCCCGATGCTGCTTTACGCATGAACTTCGGCAATCGAGCCAATAGCGTACATCGAGACCCAAGACGCCGACCTGATGCAAGCTGCCACAAAGCAAACCTCTGCCGCGCTGCATTCGCATTCCGGACTTTGGCGGGACGCCCGTCAATCGCGAAAATGCAGAGTGCGCCGTGGAATTTTGGTATCCGGCTGGAACTTTCAAAAGACACAGCCCAGAGCTCACATGTTGGTGGATGGAAGCACCAGCACGGATCCTACCCAACGCTAACGTCGGCCTGCACACCCTTGAAATGCTCTGCCAGGAAGTCCACGAAAACCCTAATCTTGGGGGCCAGATTGCGCTTGTCGGCGAAAACAACAGCGATATCGGCATGTTTTTGCGTGTATTCTGGTAGGATCCTGGTCAGCTCACCTGAGGCGATCTTTCCAGCAACGATGTAGGTCGACAGACGCGCAATACCCAAACCGGCCAGTGCGGCCCGATAGACGGCGTCGGCACTGTTTCCGACAAAATTGCCAGAGGCTTCGACAGTGTGTGTCTGGCCGTCAATCTTAGCCTGCCAGGCATTGCGCTCGGAGATGTTGGATGTGCGCAGGCAGTTGAAATTCTTGAGATCGTCAAAAGCTTCTGGGGCGCCATGACGATTGATGTAGGCAGGCGACGCGCAAAGAATGCGTTCGTTTGCCATGATCTTTCGGGCGATCACATTCGGATTGTTCATCTGCTCGGCAAAGGTGATGGCCGCATCGAAATCCTCTTCCTCCAGGTCGACCCAGCGGTCGGTAAGCTCCAGGGAAACGGTAATGTCCGGATAGCGGGCAAGGAATTTTGGCAACACCGGGATCAGCTGCGACTTGCCGAAAGCGACGCTTGACGCGACATGCAGCGTGCCCTTGGGCCGGCCATCAATGCTGGAAATCAGGTCTTGCGCCTCATGGAACTTTTCCGCCATGGCGCGGCATTTCTCATAGAATTCGCGGCCATCCTCGGTCACCGAGACACCGCCCTTCGCGCGGTGCAGCAATCTTTGGCCGACGTGGTCTTCCAGATGCCTGATCTGCTTGCTCACCGCAGAAGGCGTTTGCCCACTGGATCGAGAAGCGGCGGAAATGCTACCCATTTCAACCACTTTGGCGAAAACCAACATCTGAGAGGACACATCCATCACACTCAAGGTCCTTTCCGGAATGGCATAACCCCTATGCCAGCTGACCAGGTAGATAACGCTAACATAGCACGCTATCTCTGCAGTGCAGCATAAATACTGCGCTGCAGCAAGATCAAAGGAGATGCCGTAGTGACGACAGCAAATACGCGCATTCGAAGCAGATGGCCGTTCACCTTGAACGAGATGCGACAGACATATCTCCGCGTCCGCGCTGCGATGATGGAATCGAGAAGGCGCCGGGAAAAGTACAGCCGGACGGTCCGTGAACTAGCGTCCCTGTCGGATCGCGACCTGTGGGACATCGGGTTCCATCGGTCCGATATCCCACGGATCGCCCGCGAGGAATCACGAAGGATTGGATCATGACAATGGAATTTGGCCAGACAGACGACCGGTTCCCCCGGAGCTCTCTCGGGCGAATGGTCGCCACAATCACAACCGGCGCGCGCGCCATGGCATCCACCGTCGGAGGCTTCCTGAAAGAAGCCATAATGCAAACCCAGATCGCCCGAATGCAATCCGTCCTTCATGCGATGTCCGACCGGGATCTGGACCTTATCGGGGTGACACGCAGTGGCATCAGGAAGCATGCCGAATTCCTGGTCACCGGCAAATAGAGAGGTCTCTGACCGCGACGCGCCAAAGCAAATGCCCTGGCGACAAGAGAATTCGATGTTCGGGCCACAAGTCCGGCTTCGATAGGCGCAGGCGCTCGCTCCTCCCAGAGTATGCCCGGCGCCGCATCATGACGGTCCTTCCTCCCGGAAACCGTTATTACTGGCTGGCATCTCTTCCTCCTCCCTGAGATGCCAGCCTTTTTTACGGTCTAGCCGCAAAGCGCCCAGACGCGTCCGAGAGCTCGCAGATGACATCTAGAAGTTGAGAGCTCGAGTTGACTGATCGGACGACCCGAGTGAACGGTATGCGGTGTCAGTTTTGAGGCTGCTTCCAGCCATTCGACGGGGTGACGCGAAAGGCAGCAAAGTCCCGCGTCTCGACCGTTGAAACCGAACGCAGCGAATGGTCGACTTGGATTCCGTCAGTCTGAACTGGATTGAACGACCGCTCCGAGGAAAATCGCTGCGCCGCCATATTTTCGCTGCCGCAATTGCGAGCATCTGTTTCGGCATTCTGCACCTGCATTCGCTGCAATGACATAGGTCCGCAAAGCCCGCACAGCAGTCATCGACGAACAAATTCCTATTCCGGGTTAGTCAATGGCCGCTCTCGGGAAGTCGCAAGCGACTTGTTCGCAACTGCAGAAACCCGATGCCCCCTCCTACGCAGTTGGACATCGCGCACCCGGTCAATAGCCGGTTTGCGCAACATGCGATCATCTGTTCGGTGCGCAGAAATCGACACTAAGGCGCTGAGCAGACCGCCGCGATGCAGCAGGGTTCTGCGAAATGAGCCATCAAATTCCGTCACGACCGGCCCATTGGTGCCTTTGCCAGATCAACGTGATGCCGCGGTGCAGCCTTGGCATAGCCGACATCCATCCATTGTGCTGCAATTCCGTTTCACCAATATCTAGACCGCAGGATAGACGTGCCGGTTGGCAGGACCTAATCGTTAAGTGGGCGCCTTTCTTCTATTCAGAGCAATTTGCGCAAATCGATCATCGCGAAGTGTCTCACTTTGAAGAGCCCAGCAGCCGATCCACCATGCGAATGGCCAACGCCTGAATTGTCAAGAAAGGCGCCTCTCCTCCGCCGCTCGTTGGGAATACGCTGGCGTCGGCGAAGTAAAGGTTCTGTGCCTCATGCGCTCTGCCTTCGGAGTCCACAACCGATGTATCGGCGTTGTCGCCCATTCGACAGGTTCCAAATACGTGGGTCGATGTAAACCGATCCCACGCGCCTCCCTCCTCGACCAGTTGGAGAACACCGGCTTCGCGCAGAATTGCGCGTGTTCTTGTCGCCATGAAACGCATGAGCCTGAGGCTATTCGGCGTTAGAACCGAGTTGATCCTTGGATATGGGACGCCGAACGCGTCCAATTGGTTTGGGTCCAAGTCCACGAAACTGCGCGCATCAGGGATGATGCCACCGATCGCCCCGACAGATATCGCCGATCCGAATTTGGATCTGAGGTCACTCTTGAACGCAGACCCAAACCCGTCAACGATGCGTGTTGCATAGGCGATGGGTCCAACGAATCCTTGTTCTTGTGTCGCGGACGAGAACCGGCACCCACCGACAGCTCCCGGTACGGCATCAGGCCTATTGAACGCCCAGGAAATCGCGTCGGCGGGTAGCCCCTTGTGGCTGTTTTCCAGGCCCGGCAGCAATCCAGTGCTCGTCCAGTGCAGGGTTTCCATGAAGTTCTTCCCCACCTCCTTCGACCCGTTGGCAAGTCCGTCAGGAAACTGCGGGGACGCGCTGGCCAGCAGCAGACGCGGCGTTTGAACTGCACCGGCCGCCAGGACAAGGATCGGCGTCTCCTGCTCAAACCGGCCACCATCCTGGACGAATACGACGGACTTGGCTCTGCCCGTTGGCGCGGTCACGATCCGCGTAACCTGGGCGCCTGTCTTGATAGTGAGCCGACCGGTCGCTTCGGCTCTTGCTGATGAAAGTGACATCCGCAGAGCCCTTGTCGCCAATCGGACATCCGCGAAAGCAGTTTCCACAGTAATTGCAGTTCGGACGTCCGTCCATCGGGCGCGAAAGAGCCGCCCGCGTGTTTGGCAGCCACGTCATTCCTAGCCGAGTTCCCAGCGGACACTATGCGCCTGGACGAAGAGCTGAGAGGATGCGGAGGTAGAATGAAGATTGCTCGATTGCCAGCGACCATCTGCTGGAGGGCAATCCGGCGACACCTATCAGCTCTTCACATTCGGTATAGATACGGCTCCAGATCGGAGTAGGCCAACGGCCAATCTGCTCCGGTTCCGAAGTCGGACGCCAGACGCATCCCTTGGGGATTTAGCCGATGCGCTTCTCCGACGAAATGCAGAGTGCTGCCGCCGACGCCCTGAACATGCGCATAGCCCAGCGTTGACGGCTCGCGTGTCCGGCCAGTGACGAATCTGCCTGAGACTCGGTTCCACGACGCCAGGTCGTGGTATTCGGGATCAAGTTCACCGAGGTCACCGTAGGAAACCGAGCCTTCGGAGCCGGGCCCGTTCTGGGAAAACCCCGTCGTTCCCAATCTGGCTCAGTCAGCGGATAGTCGGTAGCTGCGTCAAATCTCGGACCGGCCTCAAGAACAAGAACATGAAGCCCGCTGACACAAAGACGCCACGCCGCCGCTGCACCACCCGCTCCTGCGCCGACGATGACAGCATCAAACTTGGAATTCACGGCCAAGGGGGCGGGTACCCTGCAGGTTGTGGCGCTGAATTCAGATCAAACCCGCCTAGCGAATCTGGACGTGCGTAATAGATCTCAACTGCCGTGAGGCGAACCAACTGGTAGAAACGGCCTGGTATTTGGTCGAAATCGGAGGTGCTCATCCAGGACACGACCTTGTTTTGATCCGAGATCGAAAGCGAATGGAAAGGCCCGCGACCAGTGTCGTTAAGCCAACGGGTCCCCAGCGCCAGCAGCCTTTCGAACAATTCAATAGGTGCGGCGAGGTCCTGCAGTTCAGAATCCTACGCCAAGCTGGCTGGCCGAAGGAGAATGCTCGTCGGCGGGAAGCAGGACGTCCAAGAAGGACGCAAGTGTTTTCGCGTCAATATCTTGGGGGCTTTCACTTAACTCTTTTGCAGGCGCAGTTTTCGCCAGAAACCCAGCAAGCGTTGCGGTGATAGCGCGCCTACGGGTCAAGGTCAGCATGCCGCCATCTTCCCGCCGAAGGGGTCCTCACTTGATCCAGGGACCAGACGGCTCGTTCATTTGAAATCACCGATAGAGTGGACGCCGACGTAGCCTTCAAGAATTCCGTTGAATGACAGGTCAGCACCGGCAGCAAAGTAGTCGCCGTTTGCGCCCAAGACCCCAATTGGGCTTCCTGTTTCAAAGTTATACCCGACCCCGGCTTCGCCTTGGACGTCGGTATCCCCGAAAATACCGGTGAGTTTGATTTTGCGAAAAGCGATACCGTCGTTCAGACGAAAATGCAGAGCGCCTTTTGCTCCTGTAACGTCACCCGCCGCATCGACTTCGCCGTGTGCTACCCCAAGTATTCCCTCTACCGTTTGCCCGCCACTGCCAAATACCCAGTTCAGACCAACAAAAGCGGTGGTTTGGTTAGAGCTGGTTGCAACAGGCGGACGCGGCGGAGGAGTGACTCCCGCAAAAGACGGCACCGCGATGGCAAGCGCAACCATGGATAACGTTACGTGGACTTTCCGCAGCATATTAATGCCTCCCAAATTGTCGATTTCGACAAGTAAAATCAGGCCTCCTTAATATTTATAAGTAACCTTGCTCCAAGTGTCACGGCGATTTTGCTTTGCCACTCACTGATGGGTCAGCGGAACGACGGATCAAATTGACTTTTATGCATTCATTTAGGAAGTGCAGGCACGGCCAGAATTGTTGCCATCGCTGCCAATGAATGACCGGTTCCGCGCAATTGGCTTGAACTCTCGCGGTCGCGGCGAACTTCCGATTCCCGCCCTTCATGTCGAGAGCCGCGCGTGTCGACGACGTGACCTTTGGGCTCGTTGCTGCCGTTGCCGATTATCGCCGGAATCAGGACGTCATGCGGGTATTGACTGATTGATTTTCGTAGAAATTTCGACACTCACCGATAAAGAGGCGAAACGGCTGCTCAAACCCCTGATACGACAGCCCAACCCGATTTTAGCCAAACTTGAAAAAAACTGCAGAAAACTAACCGACACATCGATTGTGCACCGGCCATGCACATGGTGGAAACGAACCCAGCCGGATCAAACCGGCGGGGTTCCAACTCCATGACGCCAATCGATTAGCTATTTCGGCAAAAGCACCGTGTCGATCACGTGGATCACACCGTTCGTAGCGATGATATCGGCAGTCGTGACGTTTGCGTTGTTAACGCGAACAGCCGCGCCATACTTGCCACCGGTACCATTGATATGAACGGTCTGGCCCTGAACGGTCGCAACGTCCAACTTTTTGCCGAGTAATTGTCCGGACGTCACGGCGCCTGGCACAACATGGTAAGTCAAAATGTTTACCAACTGATCCTTGTTCTCGGGCAAGAGAAGCGTATCCACCGTACCGGCGGGCAGAGCGGCAAAGGCATCATTTGTCGGCGCAAATACAGTGAACGGTCCCGGCCCCTTCAGCGTATCCACAAGACCGGCGGCCTGAACGGCTGCCACCAATGTCGAGAAATCAGAATTGGAAGCGGCGATATCCACGATGTCGTTGCCAGTGTCCATCGGAGCACAGGCAGCAACAGCGGCGAGCAGGCCAGCCGCAGCGGCTGCTTTTAAAGCGAAACGTCTTTTCATTTTCTGTCCCCATTCGTTTAAGTTTTGGATTGCAACTGTCAGCATAGGTCTCACGAAACACGTGCCGCAGACGTAATGTCAACGTGCAATTATTCGGTGTACGACCACGACCCATGATCGGATCAATTTTTTTTTGCTCTTATAGGCTCCGGGTTCAAATCGCATCGAGAGCACTTCCGAATTTGTTGCGCTAGGTTGGAACGAACCGATCGCGATGGGCTCGCAGCGGACGCTCGTCGGAAAATCTGGAACGACCCCTGTCCAAGAAGGTATGACGCACGATGCTTGATTCATCCTGGAATTAGAAAGGCTTTGAACAACTTAGCGTAGGGCACAACAGGTATGGTTAACGGCAGGTTCTGAAATGTCAGAATACCACCTGTCGCCGCGTTGCCGCAGGTCGGCTTGGAGCCCAAACTTACTATGATTAGTAACGCCTACCTCAGTTCGACGCGTGTGTTAATGAAGCGGTAAATCTGCACTAGAAGGGGCATCTATGGCGACCGATCACGAACTCGTTCTGGCCACGCTTTACGAGTACGCCGAAGCATACTGCGCAAAAGACCTCGACCGATTAATGACAATCTTTGTGGAGGGCGAAAAGGTTTCACTCATCGGAACGGGCGGTGATGAACTCTGCGCCGGCCGACATGCCATTGCAGAAATTTTTTCGCGCAACTTCAATGAAGCTACAGCCAATCACTTCGAATAGGGTTGGAAGGATGTAGCCATCCATTGCGACGCAGCGACTGTCGCTGTAACGCTCGTCTTACATCTGACAATCGACGACGCATCCAAAAAAGTGCCTTTGCGATGGACTGTCTCGCTTGTCAGGGTTGGAGAAAATTGGAAGTGGGTTCATCGGCATGCATCGTCCGCCGCGAATTCGCAGGATGACGGAACCGCCTACCCAACAGGCGAGAAGTAGACCGATGGCAGCTTTGTCCGCGCTGCGGTTATTACTGAATTGGAATTGCTTCGCGGCGCACAAATGACCGGTCTGGGGAAGCCGCGTCACGGCGTCAGGCGAACCAATGAATGTCCCCTTTGGGCCGGATTTGAATGCCCCTATGAACGGCCCCGCTCACATCAGCTTAGCGGGCAAACAAAGCGCTATTTGCGGGAGCATTGTTAGGACGGCGACGCCAAACAGCAGGATTAATCAGTAGGGTATTGTCGCAATCGCCGCCTCGCCCAGGGACACTTTCTCTTTGGTCACTGAGACCAGAACCGACAGGTTCAGCCCCACCGGCGGTGTCACCTGCTTGATCTCGATCATGATGGTGATGATGACGCCCAGCCACACTTCATCGTAGCCAAGCCCAACCACCGACGGCACAACGATCGGAAGGGTCATGATCATCAGTGACAGCCCATCGAAAAACAACTCAATACCAAGTTTGTCGGCACTTTCAGAGGAAAATTCTGAATACTTGAAGCGGCCTAGATTCGCTTGGTTCGATCCGAAAAAACCGTGAGATATCAATGGTGCCTGAATGCCAAATTTGCGTTAGGGCAAGTGATTTTTTTTCCTCTGACAGTGCCGTATTGAGGGCATTTCCCGTTTGACCGACATCATTGTGGCAACCTGTCGATTCCGGCAGCGTTGGAGTCAGTCGTGCCGTCAGGAGCCTGCATGAAACTTTTTGCCCCGAATATGACGAGATCATTTGGAGAAGCCGTTGCCACGGTCCTGGGACAAGCACTTGGTTCTCTGGTTGAGAACGAATTTGAGGATGGTGAACACAAGCTCCGGGTAGCGGAAGATGTGCGTGGCCATGATGTCTTTGCAATCCAAAGCCTTTACGCAGAGCCGGGGCATAGCGTTAACGACAAGCTGGTGCGACTGCTTTTCCTTATTGGCGCATTGCAGGCGGGCGGCGCGCGGCGGGTAACTGCCGTAATCCCCTATCTTGCCTACGCTCGCCAAGACAGCCAGACCAAACCTGGGGAACCTGTCGGAACGCTTTCTGTGGCGAAAATGCTGGAAGGGGCGGGTGCCGATGCGGTTGTGACGCTGGACGTGCATAACCTGGCAGCATTTCAGAACGCGTTCCGATGCAAGACATGGCACCTGGATACCCGACAGCTTTTTGTTGACCACATTTTGGGCGCATTGGCCGGGGAAAACCTGGTTGTCGCGTCACCGGATGTCGGCGGCATTAAGCGTGCGCAGCTATTTCTCGACACTCTGGCTGCGAGAACTGAGCACCCGGTTGGGTTCGCGTTCATGGAGAAAAGGCGCAGTGGTGGTGGTTTGAGCGGCAGCGCCGTTGTTGGCGACGTCGCGGGCGCGACCGCGATTATCTTCGATGACATGATCGCATCTGGTGGCACCATGGCGCGCGCTGCCGATGCCTTTCAAGCGCACGGGGCAAGCCGGGTTCTTTGCGTGGCCGCGCATGGGCTTTTCGTTGGCGGTGCGCCTGAATTGCTGGACCGGGGCGGAATCGATCGCTTTATGGTGACCGACACGGTCTTGCCATTCCGGTCGCCCGCAGAATTGATTGCATCACGCATTGAAGTCGTTAGCGCGGCACCGCTGTTTGCTGATGCGATCCGGTTGGGCTGTGCCTAGGTGCCATACTTGAACGCAGCGAGGACAAACTGACATCCACAGATACGCTATTTGTTGATCTTGACGGTGCACTTTTGCCTTCGGACGCCCGGCACGAAGTTTTTTGGGCCGCTGTTGCAGCAGATTTCTTGATTGAGTTGCGGTCGTTGCGTTCCGTCATGGGTCGAGACTTTGCATCAAAAGGCCCCGAGGACCGGGCCCGGGATCTGAATGTTGATTGTGAGTTATTGCCGTACAGCGCGGAAGCCATTGCGTTCATCAAGGACTGGCGCGGGAGGGGTGGCAAAGCAGTGCTGGTTTCGGCGGGGTATCGCCTGCTGGCGGAACGGATTTCACAGTTTCTTGGCGTTTTCGATGAGGTCCTTGACACAAATGCCACGCAGACAGACCGAGCTGGTTCCAATTTGAGAAAAGACCGGTCTGACGGCTCCGTCCACCTAGCGGGGAATGCCTTCGACAACCGGGCACAACCCTTAGCGCCGAAGATAATTATGGCCAGGGACCTGCGGTCTCACTCGGTCGCGCCCTACATCAAGGCGTTGCGCCCCCATCAGTGGATCAAGAATTCACTGGTTTTTCTGCCTGTTCTACTGGCGCATCAACTGACATTGCACACGGGCCTGCAGGCGCTTCTGGCGTTCGTCGCCTTCAGTCTGGTGGCGTCGGGTGTTTATGTGCTGAACGATCTTCTTGATCTGGCAGCCGACCGGGCGCATCCGCGAAAGCGGAAAAGGCCGTTTGCAGCGGGTCTTATCCCTTTGCAACATGGAACTTGGATGTCGCCGCTTCTGTTCTGTACCGGGTCAGTGGTGGCTTTGTCCTTGGGTTCCGATGTCTTCCTGGTCCTGGTCGGTTATATGATAGTGACCACGCTTTACTCGATCAGCCTGAAGCATCGCTTCATTTTGGATATCTGCACATTGGCCGGTCTCTACACATTGCGGGTCGTGGCGGGCGCTGTGGCGACGGGCACTGCGCTGTCGCTTTGGCTTCTGGTGTTCTCGGTCCTCTTCTTCTTTTCGCTTGCTGCGGTGAAACGTCAGGCAGAACTGGTCGGGTGGTCCGTGTCGGGTCAAACGCTGGGCAAAGGCCGAGGGTACGGTGTCGGGGATCTGGGTCTGGTTGAGCGGCTGGCGATCATTGCGGGCGCTTTGTCGGTGACGTTTCTGGCGGTCTATCTGAACACGCCTACGGTTAGCGATCAGTTCGGCAATCCCGTCGCAATTTGGGGGGTATGTCTGATCCTGACAGTCTGGCTGGGGCGCATCATTCTGGTGACCCATCGCGGCGGGTTGCAGGACGATCCGGTCCTTTTTGCCGTGACGGATTGGGTGAGCTGGTTCTGTCTTGGGCTGGTTTTCCTTTTCATGCTGTCGGGGAACGTTTCGTGAAGTTGCCCACGCTAGTGGCCCGATACGCCGGGTTCGCTGTTCTTGCCACATTGGCGAACCTCGGAGTTCAGCGGATCGTCCTTGGTTTTTTGCAGGGTAGTCTTGGCTTTGCGTTGGCTGTGGGCGCAGGAACACTTGTCGGGTTGGTGGTGAAATACCTGTTGGATAAGCGCTGGATTTTCCATGACCCCACAACAGGTCTGGCTGCGCACGGTCGGAAATTCACGCTCTATACCGTCATGGGCTTGGTCACGACAGCCATATTCTGGACTTCCGAAACGGCATTCTGGTTGATTTGGCGGACTGATCCGATGCGCGAACTTGGCGCAATCCTCGGTCTGACGGTGGGCTATGTGATCAAGTACCGATTGGATCGCCGTTTCGTTTTTGGCGATGCGCGGATCGCAAACGGCAGATCAGGGTAAAGATCCCGTTAAATCTACCGATTTGACCTGCGCAGTTTCGAGTGCAATCTTCCTGTCTTCGGCAAGATTCCGCAGACTGTTCGGCAAAGAAGTGCCACTGGTTTAAAGAGCAGTTGTCCCAGATGACGCTTTCTGGCCTAAAGCGGCCAAAGATCGAGGGACAGCTGCGTGAAAAGACTTGCTTTGGCGGCATGCCTGATCGGCATGGTCGGTTTCGGCTATGTCGGCACCGGGATGACAGCGGAAACACGGACGGGCCTCAAGCCCTGTGCGATGGAGTTTGGCGCCACTCTGCCAGCCCGTTCCACCGCCGCGCGGGCGGGCAGCGACTTTGTCCAGGATATCAAAAACCTGATCGGAAATCCCCGCGATGCTCTGATTGCCAAGCAGGTGTTGGCGGGAAACATCCCCGACTTTCTGCGTAATCTGAACCCAGTTACAATGTCGCTGACCTCATCAAAGGGCGAAACGATTGACGTCACGATCTGCGTGACGCCAGATTACATGGCTGTCGGTAGCGACCGCGATTTCGTCAGGGTGCCGATGGGTCTTCCGACTGCCGCGCTGATTGCCGCGCGGCTTGGGTTTTTTCTGCCGACCGCGACCATGGTCGATGCAATCTACGATCAGGCTGCGGTGCGTCTTTCCCCCAGTCCGATGCCGCCCAACGCGCAAATGGAATCGACGGATTATTTCTGGCGTCATAACCGGACGGTGGACGAGCAGCGGATCAAGACGGGCGGGGTAAGGGCTGCGCTGACGGCAGGCCAGAAGAAAGATATCGTTCTGTCTAACCGGTTGCGTTCGAAACCCGGTCGAGTTGCGATCTATGGCTGGCACCGGAAAAGCGGCAAACCGATCCAGTCCCTAAGCACAGTACACGGCGATTCCTATGCCGACTATAGCCACGGTGTGCGGCTGGTAAGTTCTATCGCCTACGTCAATGGAGAGCAGCGTAGTTTGGCAGATATTCTGCAGGACCCGCGCCTTGCGCCAATCGTCAACCGCGAAGGTCCGATCCCGCAACTGGACGAATTGCTGACGTCACTGCGCTAGCCTATCGCCAGCTATTCAATGGTTTTGCAGCAACGGAACCCCAGGTGGTAATTTGAGTGGCTGCCTGCACTGAGCACCCTGCTGCCATGCCAGTATGGCGCGCGCCAGCGGCACCAGTCCTGATGCGCCCGGTAGGTATCGAAGATGAACCAGCTGCCTTTCATCTCGGTAACGCCCAAGGTCTTGCTTCCCGTGCTGGACATCTGACCCGGGGCAAGCGGCAGGTTCATATGCTCGGCGGCGTTGCCGTTCAGATCGTAAACGCCAAGCGTGCTGCGACAGCCCGGAAACGCGCCCGTGGGATAGGTGTTCGAGCCGCAGCTGTTCCAGCCGCCGCCATTGCACGACGGACTTTTCTGGCTGGCCGCGGCGCATATGCCGTTCTGGTAGGCTGGCCCGTAACTCCAGCTTTTGGTGGCCGCGTATTTCGCGTTATGCGCCTTCGCCACCGCCGAAACAGAGCCGGGCGAAATGCCAAAGCGGTAGTCAGGCGGCTCCAGCGCGCCGGCACAGGCGCCTTCCCATTCATGGGCGTCGCAAATCCGCTTGCCCATCGCCGCGCAGATCTGTGCCGCTTCGGCGGCTTTGACCCAGACCACAGGGTAAGTGCAGGGGATGTCGGGAAATTCGAACTGGTCGATGCAGGCCTTGGCGTCGGTTGCTTGCTCGGCGCGCGGATCGTAGAGCGGCGCCATGTACTTCGCGCCGCAAATCCTTTCGAATTGTGGGTCGGCATATCCCCTTCCGCCATCCGGCGCGCGGGACTGGCATTGTTCCACACTCATCGCATGCCGCGCGATGGCGGGGTTGCCCTGGCCGACAAAGCCGGACCGGGCGAAGATTGCCTTGACCTCTGCCAGTTGCGCGGGGGTCAGGCTATGTTCAGTTTCAAGCTGCTGGAACAAAGCCGCATTTTGTTGCTCAAACGCGGATTGTGCAAATCCCGGCAACACAGGGCAGAGCATCACCAGCAGGATAATCGCCGCACGTTTCATTGCGCATCCTCCTTGCTGAACAGGTAGAACAGGTCGCGATTGTCCGGGTATCCCAGGAACCGGGGGATGATGTTGCCATCGGCGGCCACCTTGTCGAACTGCGACATTGACGCGACAAGGTGCTCGACATGCACCTGACCTTCGTGGCGCGGATAGAGCGCCAGATAGGTGTGTTCCAGGGCATTCATGTCCAGCAGCATAGCGTATCTGCAGCCATAGGCCTGAAAGGTCCGCGCCATGGCCGATGGGGTTCCGGTCGAGAAATAGCCGTAGATCAGGTATCTTTGTCCGTCGTTTTCCTGCAAGCACGCCCCGGCGCGAAGGGTGCGCAGTTCCGCTTTGGCCGAGCCTGACCAGTTCCCAGGCCCCCATTGCGTTACCCTGTCGCCGGGCAGTCCAGTGTCTGTTTCAGGGTCGAACTCGATCAGCGGGACGCCATTCTGACGGGCATACAGCAGGCGCGGCAGCATTGCGTCGTCCTCGGCCTTCCAAGTCTTCATGCCGACAGATCCATCATTCAACACATAAAGAGTAGACAGCTCTGTCTTCAGCTTACTGTAGATCACGCCCTTAACGATAAATCCGTAATGCTTGCCGGTGTCGATCAGGGCATAATCGCCATAGCGGAAGGCGCCATGCTGCCGTTTGAACCCGGCGGTGAAGGTGGCGATGGTGCGGCCCGCGACATCTGGGCTGACCATGCCGCTACGCACCAGCGGCTTGGCGTCGGCGATGCCGTCGGGCCCGGGCAGACCGCGAATGCGGGCCTCGGCCCTGGGGCGTGGCGACCAGTCCAGCCGCGGATGATCGGTGCCAAGTGCAAAACCGACGCCGAAGCGCGCCAGATCGAACGCAACGAAATAGTCCACCGCCTTGCCTTCGACACTGTCCAACCGGTTGGCGGTGCCCGGCCCGTTCAACACCTCGGTGCTGATCGTCCGAGGCTGGATCGCGCTGGCAAAAACGCCCGGCAAACCGGCGGCAGGATACCAGGTTCCCGGGATCATCCTGTCGGGACTGTCGCTGTCCATCGCGATGCCAAAGCCGATAGGCGCGATGGCCTGTTCGGCGTACTTCGGCTCAATCTTTGCGGGCGTTGGCCCGCCCATCGCAGTAATCTGCAGGCCTGCGTCAACCAAATCCCCAGTCTCGGCGTACGAATCCTTGTAGAAAGTATCGCGGACAATCCGCACGATCTGCTCGCCCTGCCAGACGTGGTCACGCAAGAAATCGGTGACTTTTTCGATACTGCTGCGCGATCCGGGAATGGTGTTGCGCAGATATAGCTGCCCGTCGCAGAGTGGCGCAAAGGGGAGCCCGCTGTCGCGGGCGATCTGGAGTTCGGTGGGATCGCCAGTCCAGAGTTCGCACCGTGTGGTGGACGCATTCCCCGAGATTAGGATCGCGGCAAACGGACTTTGGGCAAGAACGATCTGTTGTCCCTCGGGATCGGCGTTATCGACGTGAAACGCATCACCGCCGAGCATCAGAAGGAACGACGCGTTGACGTTTGGGTTCAGCGAGACAAGTCTGATTTCTTCGCCCGAGGGCAGCAAGGACACCTGGTGTTGCCGCCAAGGCTGCAACTCGACAATCGTTTTCGGGACATCTGCTTCGTACAACTCCATCTGTGCGGCCGAGGCCGGGAATTTCTGGGCGTCTGCAGGGTCACTGTAAGTGGACCAGGCAAGGGCGATGAGAGTGAACGACAAGCTAAGCCGCCAGTATGGGTTTGAATTCTTTTGCACCGAACACCTCCTATTTCAGAATAGCTTACTGGCGAGCCGGAGCGCCCCGCGCTTCCAGGGCACGCGGTGGGTGACGCCCGGCGCGGATTTCAACCTGTCGCGATTCGCGACATACCAATCATAATTCCGGATCAGGGCTTCACGGTTCGAGAATTTTGGCGTGAACCCCAACTTGTCCCGGATCTTTTCGATGCTGACAAAGCTGTCCTTTGCGGCGGTGTCGTAAATCCATTTGTATACCGGCGACAGACGCATCGCTTCCAGTAGCTTCAGGGTCCAGATTGCCGGGGCTGCGGGCAGACTTACGATGCGCTTGCCAAAGCCTGCACGGTCCAGCACCGCCTGAAAATCCTCGCGCATGGTTGCGAACTCGGCTGCGCCGACATTAAAGACATCGTTCACCGTGGCCGCGTCCAGCGTCGCACACAGATAGATCGCGTCGCACAGGTCTTCGACGTCCAGCAGCTGATACCGGTTCGCTCCGGTCCCGATAACCGGGAAGTTCCGGCCCTGGGCCGCGAAATCGTACAGCAGTTCGAAGACGCCCAGACGCTCTGGTCCGACAAAGGACTTCGGGCGCAGCACTGGCACACAGATACCCTGGTCGCGAAACGCGGCACATACTTCTTCGGCTTCGATCTTGGCGACGCCATAGGGTCCGACGCCAGAGACCGGGTCGTGTTCATAGATCGGATGATGATCGGGAACGCCGTACACGGCAGTAGAAGAGATGTGGATGAATCGCGACGCACCCGCGTTAACAGCGGCGTCAAGCATCACGCGCGTCCCATCCACGTCGGTCGAATGAATTTCCTGGGCTGAGTAAAGCGGCAACGCCGCTGCGCAATGCACAACGATATCGACGCCCTTCACGGCTTCGCGTGCCGTCGCCGGATCACGGATGTCGCCCCGAAGGACTTCGGTCACTTCCGCCTCGGGATAGGCAAACGGCACCCGATCAAGGCTTCTTACAATGTGCCCGCGGTCTATCAGCAACCGGACAAGATTGATGCCGAGAAAACCGGCGCCGCCAGTGACAAGAAATATCATCGCTGGTCCTTCTGATCAGCCCCACCTGAGTGGTCCGGTTTGGGTGTTAGTGAATGACTGGCCTGTGGTCTGTCGGGACGATGGTTTCCGGGGCCGGCGGTCGATAGCCCAAGGCGCTGTGCGGTCGCTTAATGTTGTAGTGCCTCCTCCATTGTTCGATCAGGACCTGCGCCTCGCGTAGGCTGTAGAAGATCTCGCCATTGAGCAACTCATCGCGGAACCGGGCGTTGAAGCTCTCGCTGTATCCGTTCTCCCAGGGCGACCCCGGCTCGATATAGGCCGTCCTGGCGCCGACGGCAACGATCCAGTTCCAAACCGCCGGAGCAACGAATTCCGGGCCGGTATCGGAGCGGATGAAGGCGGGGACTTTTCAATCTAGGGTTTGAAGGCGAGATACCTGCGGCAGTCGCGAACGACTGGTTTCAGAATGGGCATACAGCACCAGTCGCTGCTCTGCCGCGCGACGGCAACGAGCCCAGAGATTTACGCATTTTGGGTTGATGGATGTTTGTATTTCTTGTGCGTTTCTTGTGCGTTTTGAGTATTGCCTATAGGTTCACAGGAATTCCTGTGGCCCACAAATATATAGCATATTCACAGTAACAAACCTGCAAGAACCGTGATCAATCAGCGAACGACGTTCTTCCAATCAGCAGGTTCCAGGTTCTAGTCCTGGAGGGGTCGCCATCCCGGTTGAATTTCTTTTGCGAATTTGCGCCCAAGCGGTAGCATGGACCAAGAATTATCGCGACAAATGTGATTGGAGCCGCAATGCGATTGAACGGCAAAGACTCCTCCAAACTGACACGCCGTGCTTTCCTGCAAACTTCGTCAGGCGCCATCGCGCTTTCGGTCATCGGCGTCGAGGCATTGATGCCCCGTCCGGCCGCGGCGCAAGAGATGCGCGGCACACCCGGCGTCGCCACACAGCGGATCGAAGGTCGGCGCAAGGTGACGGGCGAAAAGGTCTATGCCCGCGACTACAGCGCCCGCGACATGGCCGACCATGGCTGGCCGGGAAACCAGTGGTACGCCATGTTCCTGCGCGCCCGGTCGACCACGCGAGCATTCGAAGGTGTCAACCGGGAAGCCCTTGAACGCGACGTCAGGCCGACCCGTATCGTGCTCGCCGACGATCTGCACAGTTCGATGCTCGCCCCGGAAACTTCGAACGGGCGCGATTGCCTTGTCGATGAACAGATTGCCGAGGCCGCCGAACGGGCGCAGATGGCCATGATGCTGAACGAGTCCCTGGCGCCCACCCTGGGAGAGAACAGCGACTTCGACCGCCCCAAGGGCCTGGAGTTCGATTTGATGGTTCGGCCAGGATTTCGCCCGAACTTCCTGGGCCAGGCGGTGGCACTCTTGCTGTTCGACAGCCTTGCAGGCTTCCGTAGCGCACGTCGCGGGCTCCAGTTCCGCGATGCCGACTACCAGGTCTACGGCCCCGAAATCGGCCCCGATCCCGATATCGACAAGGTGGTTGGATATCCGACCCATTACGTGCGGATCGCCGACCCCGCCGATCCCTCGGCGGGCTTCTCGTATTACTCCACGCCGGGCTGGAACGACTACAAGGACAGGTCGACCCGGAACGTCAAGGTGATCGACGACTATCTCGCCGCCACCCCAGACCTGATCACCCACGACTTCAAGGCCGACATGCCCGCCATGGACCCGATGTTCATGGAACCCGAGGCCGGGCTGATCTGGCATGACGAGGCCAACGCCAGGCTGCACCTGGTGCTCGGCACCCAGTCGCCGGATGGCGACGTGCGCGACGTGGCCACGATGTACGGTTCTGCCGGATCGCCGCTGAAGGTTACCGGCGTCGATCTGGTCAGCTGCTATCCCGGCGGCGGCTTCGGCGGGCGCGACAAGTCTCCATTCACGCTGATGCTCGCGCTCTGCGCAGGCTTCTCCGAGGGCAACCCGGTGCGTCTGGAATACGATCGGTTCGAACAGTTCCGCGTCGGGCTGAAGCGGCAGGCCTGCAAGATCAAGGGCACGCTGGCGGTGACCCCGGACCACCACCTGCAGGTCGTACGCATGGATATCACCGTGGACAGCGGCGGTCGCAAGAACCTGTCGCCCTATGTCGCTTCGCTGGCGGCGCTCTGTGCCGGTGGCTCCTATGTCGTACCGCGCGCCGATATCGCGGCGCGCGCTGAATACTCCGAAGAAATCTCCGCCGGATCGCAGCGCGGCTTCGGCGGCCCGCAGGCGTTCTTCGCCATCGAGACAGCCCTTGACGATATTGCCGCCGAACAGGGGTGGGACCCGATCGACCTGCGTCGGCGCAACGTGCTGGCGCGGGGCGGCGCCACGGTGGTCGGCGGCCCCGTTGACCAGGAACTGCGGCTGGCCGAGATGCTGGACATGGCGGCAAACCACCCGCTTTGGGCCGACCGCGAGGCGATCAGGGACGGCTACCGCCAGCGTGGCCTGGCCTACGGGACCGGCGTCGCCATGTCGTTGCAGGCCTATGGTACCAGCGGCGACGGCGTGGTCGCGGCGGTGCTGCTGGATCGCGACGGCACCTGGACCGTCCAGTCCGATGCGGTCGATATGGGCAACGGGTCAGCCACGACCCTTGGCGTGGTGATCGGCGATATCCTGGGGGCCAATGCCGCCACGGTCGACATGGGCGGCTACACGCTTTTCGCGCAGACCGGCCTGCGCCTGAAAGACGAGGTCGTGCATTGCGGAGAAGACCCGAACTGGGACAACCGGCACTGGACCAAGAAGGGCGTCGGCTCGTCCTCGGCCTGCCTGACCGGGTTGCACCAGGTCCACGTCGTGCAGCAATGCGCGCAGGCGGTGTTCGCGCAGGCCATCGTTCCCGCCGCGCGGATCGCGTGGAAGCGCACGGATCTCGAGCACTGGCAGATGCGCTGGCAGGATGGCGCGTTGGTGGCTCCGGGCACGGGTCTGCCGCGGCTGACGCTGCCGCAGCTTGCCGATGTCGTTTACGGCAAGGAGCTGTCGCGCGGGGCCGTGGCGCACGCCTATTTCCAGCAGGACTGGGTCAGCGCCGATTTCGACACCGCCTCGGGCACCCGGCGGTTCCAGCTTGACGGGCTGGCGGTCTATCCCGCACCAGGCGGCGCGGCGCAGCCGATCTGGCGCAAGGCCACGATCCCGCCGCCTGCCAATTCGGGCCGCACCTCGCGCACCGTCTTCGCACCCTGCGTCGACGTCATCGGCCTGACGGTCGACCGGCGCACCGGCGACACCCGCATCGAGAACGCCGTCAGCGTGCTGAACGCGGGCCGCATCCACGTGGCGCCGCTTGTCTCGGGGCAAAGCCAGGGCGGCCTGGCCATGGCCATCGGCATGGCCCTACACGAGGATATCCCGCGCGGGCTGGACGGCCCGGCGGGCGGCGACTGGAACCTCAACCGCTATCACGTGCCGCGCTGGGCCGACGTGCCGCTGGCGGATTCCTATCGGCCCGACGGCCGCGCGCAGGAGCTCATCATCCTGCCCGAAAGTTCGCTGGACCGGGGCCAGGGCCGCGGCATCGCCGAGGCGGTGATGTGCTCTGTCGCGCCTGCCATTTCGAACGCGCTGCGCGACGCGGTGGGCAAGCGCTACACCTCGCTGCCGATGACGCCCGCGAAGATCCTGGAAGGGCTGAACCGATGATCTCGTTTTCAGTGAATGGCACCGGTCACCAGGTCGACGACAGCCGCGGCACCGAGACGCTGCTCGACTTCCTGCACGACGATCTGAACCTCACCGGCACCAAGCTGTGCTGCGGCATCGGCGTCTGCCGCGCCTGCACCGTGTCGGTCGCCAAGGGCGACACCGCCGCCGCAACTCCGACCATAGCCTGCTCGACCCCGCTACATCTGCTGCGCGGCGCCCATGTCCGCACGGTCGAGGATGTGGCCGACGGCGACGCGCTGGCGCCGATCCAGGAGGCGTTCCTCAAACACTTCTCTTTCCAGTGCGGCTATTGCACGCCCGGCTTCGTAATGGCGGCCACGGTGTTCCTGGACGGGCTTTCGCGCAATCCGATCGCCGTCGCCGATCTGGACGCCGCCATAGAGGACGCCATCGGGGCGCATATTTGCCGGTGCACCGGCTACGTGCGCTATTACGAGGCACTGCGTGAGGTCGCCATGAACCTGATCTCGACACCGAAGGGGGACAAGTCATGACCCCGCGGATCGCCGCCCTGTCGCTGCTTCTCGCGGCTCCCGCCCTTGCGGACGAGGCACAAGACTACGCCGCCGCCTGCCGCGGCGAAATCGGCGACATCCCGGCCTTCTCCTGCGCCGATGCGACGATCATTCCGATCACGGTCGACGGGCAGGAACCTTATGACTACAGCAAGGACATGACCTGCGACCTGCCGTCGCTGCTGGACAACGGCCCCGGTTCGGACGGGCAATGCGTGCCCTGGAGCCGTGTGCTGAACCTGTCGACCGAGGGTACTCAGATCTCTGTCATGTGCCGCCAGAAACACATCCGCGAACCCGGCAGCCTGATGTTCGACGAGATCGACATCATCGCCCACAATCCCGACACCGGGGCGACCTGCTGGTTCCAGAAATCCAGCACTCCGGACGCACCAATCGACGGCCGTGACCTTCCCTCGCCCACCGAAAGCCCCGAGTTCTACAACCCGGCCCATGTCGTGGTCGAGGACGGCTGCGGCAACTGCCACGACAATGACCCGTTCATGTACAGCCCGTTCATGGGCCAGGTCTGGCAACACGTTCCGGTCAACCCGTTCGGGCCGTATTACCAGGTCGATGCGAACTTCGGCTTCGGCGACTGGCCCACCACCCAGATGCAGCCGCGCGACAGCACCTGCACCGGCTGCCACCGGATCGGCGTCGACCAGACCTGCGGCCAGTTGGCCGACTGGGCCACGGGCCAGGTGGCACCTCCGGGCGCAAATGCACGGGCGCAGAGCTACCCCCTTAGCCATTCGATGCCGCCATACCACGGCTTGACGCTGCTGTCGTGGCAGGTCATAAACAATCAAGCAATTGATATCATTGAATCATGCTGCACCGATCCGACTCAGCCGATGTGCAATGCATCACCAATAAGGCGTAATCCGTGATGAAGAACTCGGTCCGATTTCCGCACCTGTTCCGCGCCCCGATCCTGGCCGATCTGGCAGAGGATTTCGTTACGCGCTTCATCGACGAATGCTCGGTCCAGGTGTTCGACAAACCCACACTTGTGCTAACCCAGGGCGACGCGGCGCATGGCATGTTCATGATCGCCCACGGCTCGGTCGAGGTCACCTGCGTCAACGCCGAGGGCCAGTCGGTGCTGATCCACGTCATGCGCCAGTTCGAGGTCTTCGCCGAGGTCGAGGCGCTTGCCGAGGCGCCCTGCGCCGCCACCTGCTCCGCCGCCGCCAATACAACCCTGCTCTACTGCGCCAAGCCGATGCTCTACGAAAGCGCCAAGTCGCTGGTCTTCTTGCGCAACCTGATGAAAGTGTCCTATGACCGGCTGGTGCGCGACAACACGGTGAAGTTCGTCGACCAGTTCTACCCAGTCGAGCAACGCCTCTGCGCCTACCTGCACAGGCTGTCGGTCGACAAAGTCGAGATCAGCAAGACGCAGGGCGACCTGGCCGGAATGCTTGGCTGCGCTCGCCAGACGCTCAACCGTGAACTGGGACGGTTGCGCGACCGCAGCATCATCGAGATCGAGAAGGGCAAGATCCGAGTCACGGATCGCGGCGCCCTGTTAAGCATCGCCTCGGAAACCGACGTGCGGACCGGCAATCCCGTCAACTGACGCAAATCCCGCCGGACCTGCGCTCAGGCCGTAGCCCGGTGCTTGGTCTCTACATCCTGGGCGAATTGCCAGACTCGGGTCGAGAACCGCTTGTTCAGGTTCGACTTGGCGAATTTCAGCGATTGCACCAGCAGGCGTGCCGACAACGTCCGCGGCGTCAGGTCGATGCTGAAATGTAGACGGGTGCGGCGCGGCGACAGGGCGACAAGCTCTACCCTGACCAGCCCGTCGATGCCGCCGCTGTCGGTCTCGGCGACATATCCGTTGGGGCCGTCGAATTCGACGATCCGGGCGTTCACCTTGCGCTGCCTGCCGCGGAACGGAAACCTGATCTCCCATTCCGAGCCGACGCCGGGCTTGCCGAATGTATCCTCGCGGCTCACATCGGCGCCGCGCCGCAGCGCCTGCCGTTCGAAGCCGTCGAAGTCGGACACCGCCCGAAACACCTTCTCGATCGGAACCTCGATATCCTCGCGCGTCGAAAACTTCATGCCGCTGCTCGTCTTCCGGTGCTGCTTGCTAGTGTCGGGTTTAGCCGCTTGGCCGCGCCATCCCAAGCGCGAAATCGAAGCACCCGAAAATTCCGCACCGATGCAAGGTGACGATAACCAGCATCTGGTGGAGACCCTGCATGATCAATCGTGCGCCATCGATGGCGCGCAACGGCGCCATGGGACGGCTCAATCCAGCCTGTCCGCCAGCCAGTTCGAGATCAGGAAATGCGCGATAGCGCCTTTGCGGGCAGCCTTTATCCGGGTGTTGGTCCCGGCGAAGACATCCGCCATCTCCTCGCGACTGACCCACATCGCATCCTCGATCTCTGCCGGATCCACGGTGATCGGTTCGCTGATCGCCTCGCCGTGGCAGCCGAACATCAGCGACGACGGAAACGGCCAGGGCTGCGAGGCCAGGTATTCGACCGGGCCGACCTGCACGCCGGTCTCCTCGAAGACCTCGCGGCGCACGGCGGCCTCCATAGTCTCGCCCGGCTCGATGAAGCCGGCCAACAGCGAATACATTCCCTCGGGCCAGCCCGGGCTGCGGCCCATCAGCACCGCATTGCCGCGCGTGATCAGCATGATGACGACCGGATCGGTACGCGGAAAGTGATGCGCTCCGCACGCCGCGCAGTCGCGTTGCCATCCCGCCAATGCGATCTCCGTCTTCGCACCGCATTTCGCACAAAATCCATGCGTCTGGTGCCAGCCGATGATCGCCTTCGCCGTCGCCACCATTTCGGCATCCCGAGGGCTCAACCGGGTCATCGCACCGCGCAATTCGGCAAACCTGTGGTCGGCGGGCAAATCGGGATGCGCCTGTTGCGACGGGTCGAAAAAGGCGCCCAGCGTGTCGGGCAACTCCTCGGGCTCCCAATCCGATATATCATGGGCAAACCGCGGCCCGGCCTCGTCGCGCCCCAGGAACACCGGCGCTTCAGATGCATCTTTGAACACCACGTGATCCAGCGGCAGCCAGCCGACCGCGCCATCCTCGCCTGCGAAAAGCGGCTTGCCGCGCCAAAGCGGCAACGCCCGCGCCGCCTTGTCCGACAATGCCTCGGCGATCTTGTCCGCCTGCCCGCGCAACTCGGCCGCCCGGTCCAGCCCAGATCCGCCGAACGTCACCGTCTCCGCTATCTTCACGCCCACGTCCCCTCGCCGATTTCGCGCTCTGTGCCACGCGGCATCAGCCTTGGCAAACCCGGCCGCGCCCCGATATCGCCTTGCGCCCGCAAACCCCGCAACTTAGACGAGAACCAAGGGGCAACGTGTCATTTGGCGGTTACGCGGCAAGGGTATAGCCTTGCCGCAATCAGCCAAGGAGAATCACCAAAATGGCCCACCGTCCAATATCAGTCGTCAGCCGCCGGCATTTTCTTGCCGGGTCCGCCGCAGGAGCTTCCTTGATCGCACTGCACCCCTTCTCGGCCCATGCCGCGGGCAACCAGGTGCACCTGCGCCTGATGGAAACCACGGACTTGCACGTGCATGTCTTCCCTTACGACTATTACGCCGACAAGCCGATCGACACCGTGGGCCTTGCCCGCACCGCGGCCATCGTCAAGGACATCCGCGCCGAGGCCGCCAACTCGATGCTGCTGGACAACGGCGACTTGATCCAGGGCAATCCCATGGGCGACTACATCGCCTATGAGCGTGGCATGAAGGCGGGTGACATGCACCCCATCGTCACGGCGATGAACGTGGTCGGCTACGATGCCGCCACTATCGGCAACCACGAGTTCAACTACGGGCTCGACTTCCTGATGAACTCGATGGCCGGGGCGGATTTCCCGGTGGTCCTGTCGAACGTCGCCAAGGAAATGGGCGCATCGCCGCGCGAGGACACCACGCTCTTCAAGCCCTATCAGATCATCGATAAGACGGTCACCGACGGCTCCGGCGCCGAGCATACCATCAAGGTCGGGATCATCGGCTTCACGCCGCCGCAGATCATGAACTGGGACCGCAAACATCTTGAGGGCAACGTCCAGGCCCGCGACATCGTCGACACCGCGAAGGCCTACGTGCCAGAGATGAAAGAAGCAGGCGCGGACATCATCATCGCCCTGTCGCATTCCGGCATCGGCCCCGATCAGCACACCGACGGCATGGAAAACGCTTCCGTTCCGCTGGCCGCGGTCGAGGGCATCGACACTGTGATGACCGGCCATCATCACCTGGAATTCCCCGGCAGCAAATACGATGCCACCGATGCCGTCGACCCCGCGGCGGGCACCCTGCACGGCAAGCCCGCCACGATGGCCGGGTTCTGGGGGTCGCATCTGGGCGTGATCGACCTGATGCTGGAAACCTCGGGCGGCGAATGGCGCGTGGTGACCCACGAAAGCACCCTGCGCCCGATCTCGAAGCGCAACGAAGACCGGTCGATCTCCGCGCTGGTGGAAAGCGTGCCGGAAGTCGAAGGCGCGGTCCAGACCGAACACGACGACACGCTGTCCTACGTCCGCCGCGCGGTGGGCAAGACCAGCGCTCCGCTGCACAGCTATTTCGCGCTGGTGGCCGACGATCCGTCGGTGCAGATCGTCTCGATCGCGCAGAAGTGGTACATCAACCAGATGCTGGAGGGATCGGACTATGCCGGTCTGCCCGTCCTGTCTGCCGCCGCCCCGTTCAAGGCGGGCGGTCGTGGCGGGCCGGAATACTTCACCGACGTGCCCGCAGGCGACGTGGCGATCAAGAACGTCGCCGATCTTTACCTTTATCCCAATACCGTGCGCGCGGTGAAAGTGACCGGGGCGCAAGTGAAGGACTGGCTGGAACGCTCCGCAGGCATGTTCAACCAGATCGAGCCCGGACAGCCCGACCAGGTTCTGCTGAACGACGCCTTCCCCAGCTACAACTTCGACGTCATCGACGGCGTGACCTATCAGATCGACCTGTCGCAACCGTCGAAATTCGGCCCCAAGGGAGAGCCCCTGAACCCCGACGCCAACCGCATCGTCGATCTGAAATACAACGGCGAGCCGGTGACGGATGACATGGAATTCGTCATCGCCACCAACAATTACCGCGCAGGCGGCGGCGGCGATTTCCCCGGAGCCAAGGGCGACACCATCATCTTCGAGGCCCCAGACACCAACCGCGACGTCATCGTGCGCTACATCGTCGAAGAAGGCACCATCAACCCGTCAGCCGACGCCAACTGGTCGTTCAAACCCCTGGACGGAGCCACCGTTCTCTTCGACACCGGCCCGGCGGCCAAAGGCTATCTGGACGACGTGAAGGGCATGAAGATCGAAGAGGCTGGGGACGGGCCGGATGGGTTCGCCCGGTTCCGGATAAAGTTGTAGACCTTGGTGTTCCCACGGCGCGTGTGGCGCGCGCCGTGGGTCGCTATCTAGACTTGAAAATTCAGACTCTGGCGATCTAGCCGGGTGTTTTACACTGCTTGCGGCCAAATTTCTGCCCGATTTTCTCGGTAGCATCAGATGCACCCAGTTCGGAGTTTCGGATGTATTCAGTTACCAAGCCCTTCTTCCTGCTTGTTATGTCCCTGCTCTTCTCCTTCTCGCCAGACATTTCAGCGGCTGAAAGCGAGGTGCACTTCGTCAGCATCTACGAGGGCAAGGTTCAAACAAATGACCAAATACACGGGCCGCAAGCGCTGGTCCGGCTTGATCGGCCGGAGGCAGACGTCACACTCGTGCTTAGCAGCTACAGACCCGTTCGCTGGTACGTAGAGACAGTGAATGAGACAAGAATCGAATCGCTTGTGCTGACCGGACATGGTGGCGGAAAGTCAGAAGTTTTTGTGGATGGCCAGCGTTATGTTGACACGGTATTTCGCGGTGACCTTCCCCGCACCAGACACCCGGTAGGTCCTGGATACCGCGAATTGATCAAGTTACTTCCAACACTCGGCGATTTCAGCCGGCTAGATAGTTTTACCGGCACCTACAGCGCGACCGACAGTCCCTTGATGGTGACCGAGCGGTTTCCAGACGATTCCAATCTGGGACCGGACCACCTGAGCGCCCACGTCTTGGGTCCGGGCGTTCTGTCTGGACCGCTGCGCGCCGCATTGCAGGCCGAAACGCTCGGCATCCGCCCGGCCACTAGATTCACCGGCAGCGGAATGCAAATGCAGCGCCCTGACCAGTCTTGGCAGGACTTTCCTCTTGGACTGGATGTGCCAGACGTAAGCCATCCGAAGGGCAGCACATTCGTGGCATCCGAAAATGCAATCTACGGAGTATCATTGGGTGGCGACGGCTATCTGTACCGGGTGGACGCGTCTAACGGTGTTTGGTCTATCGTGCAGTCCATGGACGGTTTTGACGCGGGCGGGATGGTCTACGACCCCGCAGGACATCGTCTAATAATGCTGGGACACGGCGGCCTAAGTTTTGGAGAACTTTTGCTGTTTGACCTTACAACCCGCACCTCAAGCTTGCATGATTTTCCGGTACAAAATTTCACCGGCATATTGGACCTTGCTGGGAATAGTAGATCTAGGGGAATGAGGATTGAGGTGATAGGCATTGATGGCGATCAGTTCTTGTTTCGCGCAGAAGGGGTGTCCCGGCGCGAAAATCCGGATGCCCCGCAGTTTAGGGTCTGGAGCTTTGACCTGAATACCGGCGACGTTCAGTTGATCGCCTATGCTGATCCTCCAGTATAGCAAACCGTAGGGTGCGCATTCATTGCGCACCGCCAGCCCCTTTAACCCTCCACAAACCCCCGCCAAGGGCTCCTACGGAACTCCTACAGGACTCTTACACGCCGAATCCACTGTTTTACTGGCGTTAACCCCTAAATCCCGCGGCCTGCCCGCCGGACCCACCGAACGTCCCCCTTAACCCCCCGGTCACACCTTGAACTCGGCCCCAAGATTCCCCTTGCTACGAATCACAAACCCCTCTACCTGCCCGCCTGTCGCGAAAGCTTTGCGCAGGAGAGACCAGCCAAGCTGGCGCCGAAGGAGCAACCCCCCGGGAAACTCTCAGGCAAACGGACTGCACGAAAGCTGACAATCTGGAAAGTGGTTTGGCCCATCGGCCTGACCCACCGAAGGAGCAAGCAGAGGCCCGCCTCTCGCGTAACTCTCAGGTTCTCAGACAGATGGGGGTCGCCGGTGCGGGTCAAACCGCACCAGATCGCAGTCTGTCTGGAGGGACCCAGATGAAGAAAATCGCCGTCATCGGCGCCGGTGTCACCGGCGTCACCACCGCATATTCGTTGCTGACCCGGGGCTTCGACGTCACCGTTTTCGACCAGAACCGCTATGCCGCGATGGATACTTCCTTCGCCAACGGAGGCCAACTTTCGGCGTCCAACGCAGAGGTCTGGAACCGCTGGGCCACCGTGTTCAAAGGCATCAAATGGATGACCCAGCGCGGCGCGCCGCTGCTGGTGAACCCCAAGCCAAGCTGGCACAAATATTCCTGGATGGCCGAGTTCATGGCTGCCATCCCGCATTATCGCCAGAACACCATCGACACCGTGCGCATGGCCATCGCGGCGCGCGAACAGCTCAAGTCAACCGCCAAGACGGAAGGTTTCGACTTCGACATCGAAGAGCGTGGAATCCTGCACATCTACAACACCAAGAAGGAGTACGAGCACGCCACCCGGGTAAACGCCCTGCTCGAAGAAGGCGGGCTGACCCGCGAGGCGGTCACGCCCGAGGACATCAAGAAACTGGAACCCGCAATCCACGGCGACTTTTACGGCGGCTATTACACCGCGTCCGATGCCACCGGCGATATCCACCGCTACAGCCGCGGCCTGTCGGAGGCCTGCATGAAGAAGGGCGTGACCTTCCACTTCAACGCCGATGTGACGGACATCCTGCACACCGGCGCCGGCGCGGTCGTGCACTGGAAAGACGGCAAGGGCATGGCCCATAACGCCGGCTTCGACGGGCTGGTCGTCTGCGCCGGGGTCGGCAGCCGCAAGATCGGCAAGATGCTCGGCGACCGCATCAACGTCTACCCGGTCAAGGGCTACTCGATCACCGTGAAGCTCGACGACGAGGCCAGCCAGCAAGCCGCCCCCTGGATGAGCCTGCTGGACGACGAAGCAAAGGTCGTGACCAGCCGCCTGGGCAAAGACCGTTTCCGGGTCGCCGGAACCGCCGAGTTCAACGGTTACAACTGGGACATCCGCGACGACCGGGTGCGTCCACTGGTAAAATGGGTCGAACGGTTCTTCCCGGATGTTGTGACCGAACATGCCGTTCCGTGGGCCGGTCTGCGCCCGATGATGCCGAACATGGTGCCCATGGTGAAGGGCGGCAAACGACCCGGTATCTACTACAACACCGGCCACGGCCACCTGGGCTGGACCCTGTCGGCGGCAACGGCAGAGATCATCGCCGAGAAGATCAGGACCGAAATGAACCCCTGATCGGGCCGGTCCGGCTTCCGGCTTGAACTCGGCAGGCACCTCGCCTATTTTATATGTCGAGAGGTTGGCGCGGGCGAGCGCCTCGCCAACCCGGTCAGGTCCGGAAGGAAGCAGCCGTAACGAGCCCCGCTTGGGTCGTTGTCCAGCCTCTCACCCAAGTGAAACGCCGCCCCGCCCGGGGCGGCGTTTCACGTTGGCCCGCAGGCCTTTCCCACTTGCGAAATGCCGAGAGGCTCATTGGCGGATCCACACGATCCATGCTATCGCTCCGCCATGCCCACTCCCCTGGAATCCCTCGGCTGGTCCACCCATTTCGCCCGCCAGTGGCAGCCCGGCGCCGATGACCCCCGGCGTCCCGCGCGCATCGTGGAAGTCCACCGCGACCGCCTTGACGCCCTTGCGCCGGACGGCATCGTCCGGCTGACACTGCCGCCGGCCATTTCGGCCGGGGATTGCGCAGTGGGCGACTGGGTGCTGGCGGGTCCGGACAACGAAGTCGACACCGTGCTTGACCGGCAGACCGAACTCAGCCGCCGCGCGGCGGGAACGGATGCCCGCATCCAGCTGATCGCCGCCAACGTCGACACACTGTTCGTCACCTCGTCCTGCAACGCCGACTTCAATCCCGCCCGTATCGAACGCTACCTTGCAATGGCGCATGAGGCCGGCTGCTTCCCGGTGCTGCTGCTGACCAAAGCCGACACCGCGGACGACCCGCAAGCCTATGTGAAACAGGGCGAAAAGCTGGCCCAGAACCTTCCCGTCATGGCCATAAACGCGCATGATCCCGATGACCTTGCCCGCGTCGCCGCCTGGTGCAAACCCGGCCAGACCGCCGCCCTCCTCGGATCTTCCGGGGTTGGCAAGTCCACTGTTACCAACGGCCTGACCGGCGATACCCTCGCAACCGCCGACATCCGCGAGGACGACGCCAAGGGCCGCCACACGACCACTGCCCGCACCCTGCGGCGCATGATCAACGGCGGCTGGCTGATCGACACGCCCGGTATGCGCGCCCTTCGGCTGCACGATGCCACCGACGGCATCGACACGCTGTTCGACGATATCAGCAGCCTGGCGGAAGGCTGCCGGTTCTCTGACTGCGCCCACGACACCGAGCCCGGCTGCGCTGTGCAGGCGGCGATAGAGGCCGGCACGCTGGAGGCCGACCGCCTGGCACGGTGGCGAAAACTGCGCAGCGAGGACATGCGCAATTCCCAGACGCTGGCCCAGTCCCGCGCCCGCGACAAGGGCTTCGGCAAGATGATCAAAAGCGTCCAGCAGTCGCAGAAGGGCCGTAAAGGTTACTGACCCGGACCGCTGCTTTCAGTCGTTGCCATAGTGACCCATCTCGCTTTCGCTTTCGGGACAGCCGCCAATCCGGTGTTAGAAAGCCCTGTGGATAACCGCAATGATCAACAAAGAGTGCGACGGACGCGCACCGGGGCAGGCCCATGGCAAAAATCGTTGTCACTCAGGACAACACCACGATCTACGTGGGCAGCAATGACGTTGTCCACATCGACATTCCCGGTGGCGGGACGGTCACGATCAAGGCTGCTCCGGGCGAGAATGTCGACAATTTCAAGATCCATTTCCGCGGCGACGACCACTCTGACAAGGTCAAGATCGACCTCGCGACATTCTCGCAGAACGATCTTCACATAGACGTCCACCACTACGATCCGACCGACGAGATCGCCCTTGTCGGCGCCTTCAACAAGGGCGTCGATCCGGGCAACGAGGATGAATTCCAGTTCAGCTATGTCTGCGCGAACGGAAACACCTTCACCGGCTTCGTCCATGCCAAGGATGGCGGCGAGAAGGATTTCACCGACCCGGACAGGCCAATTGTCATCTGCTTCGCGGAAGGCACGACCATCGAAACCGCCCTTGACCCGCGCCCGGTGGAAAGCATCCGCGTGCAGGACCATTTCCTGACCCGGGACAACGGGTCGCAGCCGGTGCGTTGGGTCGGTCGGCGGCGGCTGGACAGCATCGACCTGATGCGGCACCCCCAGATGCATCCGATCCGCATCAAGGCCGGCGCCTTCCGGGACGGCACGCCCTACACAGACTTGTCGCTGTCGCCGCAGCACCGGGTGCAGATATCAGACTGGCGCACCGAATTCCTGTTCGCCGAAAGCAACGTCCTCGTGGCGGCCACGCATCTCGTCAACGGCGACGACATCGTGGTCGACACCGACGTTGCCACCGTGACCTGCTACCACCCGCTGCTCAACGACCATGAGGTCCTGACCGCCAACGGCGTCGGCGCCGAAAGCCTGCATCCGGGCGACATGGCGTCGAACGCAGTGGGCACGGAAGCGCGCAGCCAGATCGACATGCTGTTCCCGAACCTTGCCGATGCGCTGAACGCGCGTGAAATCGCGCACCCGGTATTGCGCGGGTTCGAGGCGCAGGCGGTCGCAGCCTATGCCGGTTGAGGATCGTTAACCGCCGCCCTTGTCGACGACCTGACCGGGATGGGCCCTGGCCCAGTCTGACAGGAAGCCGGCCATCCCGGGCTCACCCGCGTATTCGATCGTCCGCTTTGGCAGGGCAACCCCCTCGACCAGCGCTAGCCGGGCACAGGCGACATGATCCCGTTCAGCGCGCGCCGGGCAGTTCTCGGACCCGTGGACGATGGTGCCCAACAGCGTGCCACCATAGCCGTTCACATGCCCGAGGTCGGGTTTGAGCGACAGGAAATAGCCCATGAGTTCGGGCAAGCCTTCCCATCCGGCGACCTGAACCGGGGTAACGCCCATCGCGTCCGGCCGGTCGTATTCCGCGCCAAGCGCAACCAGGCGCCTGATATGGTCCAGCCGATCCGGCATATGGATCAAGGACCGGATCAGGTTGCGATACTCGTCAGTCAGTCTTGCGGGATCGAGGTAGCGCCCATCTGGCACCTGCCCGTCCGCCGCCATTGCCAGCAGCGCCTCCTCGGCACTCAGCGCGGTCTCGCCGCCCGCCTCGGCGATCAGCCGCGCGGCATCGGGATTGCCATAGACCCGCGCGAGAGCATAGGGCGTCATGCCCTGGTAGCGCACCGACGGGTCGGCCCCACCCTTTAGCAGCAGCCGGATCATGCGCGCGTCGCACATCCGCCGCGCGGCTTGGTGCAAAGCCGGGATCACCCAGGACGGCTCGCCCGACGGGTGCGGCGCGATGCCTTCGTTGGGGTCGGCCCCCGCGTGCAGCAGCATCTCCACAGCCGCGTGGTCGTTGAAATCCAGCGCCCGCGGCAGCGCATTCGTGCCCTCGGGCCGCGCCCCGTGGGCCAGCAGCAACCGCAAGCCGTCCCGGTGGCCAAGTTCGGTCGAATGGTAAAGCGACTCGCCGTCATTCGGATCGGCGCCGCGCTGCAACAGCCATTCGGCCAGCACCAGGTTGCCCGCATGGCCCAACGCTCCGTAAAGCGCCGACAGCATGTTCGGGCTGCCCGGTTCTGCCGGATAGGCGTCGTTCACATCCGCCCCGGCAGCAGCCAGGGCCTCGGCCACTGCCAGCATGTCGCGCGCGGCGCCGTCGCCGTGGACATGCTGCGAAAAGGCCAAATGCAGGATCGGCGACCGGACCCCGACGATCCGCGTCGCCGCCGCCGGATCGCGTGCCAACACGGCGCGGACATGGGCGATGTCGTAAAGCGCACAGGCCAGGCCGATGTTGTCCCGGCCTAGGTCCGGTGTCTCGCGCAGCAAGGCGCGCACCACCCAGTGCTGTCCATGATAGAGCGCGACCTTCAGCCGTTCCGCCCGTGCTGCGCGGTCCAGCGTGCTAGCCTCTACAGCGAATTTCAGCTTCGGCCAACTGTCAAAGTCCTGTTCTCGTGCGATGACATGCAGCGCGCCGGCATGGTTCAGGGTCTTTGCGCCGGGCAACACTTGACGAACGCGCGCAAGCGCTTTGCTGTCTCCGGCCTCGAACGCGCGCGCCA
Source organism: uncultured Alphaproteobacteria bacterium (assembly GCA_963768205.1). GTDB lineage: Bacteria > Pseudomonadota > Alphaproteobacteria > Rhodobacterales > Rhodobacteraceae > JAHELH01. The sequence continues at coordinate 41,778 of CAVYHB010000003.1, forward strand.
GGGTCTTGGCGGCACGGCGCAGTTTCTCCGTCGATTGGATCATCGGTTTCCCTCAACTTGGCCCGATGGTCCGCCGGACGGGCATGAGTTCAACCGAAGTGCATGATCTGTCGCACAGAGGGTGCCGCTGCGGCTTTCCGCGAACCAGGACGCCGCCCCGAACGGCGCTGCTCCAAGTCTAGGTCGCCTAGCCGATTCTCTCAATCCCCCTGTTCCGATACGACCGTTGCGCTAATGTTGCGCCATGCAGGATGACCAACAACACTTCGACAGCGACACCGAAGCCAAGACGCAATGGGCCGAGGACCGGACCGACTGGGCCGAGGACCGAACGCTGATGGCCAACGAACGGACCTTCGCGGGCTGGATGCGCACCGGGCTGGGTGCTGTCGGGGTGGCGCTGGGTCTCAAGGCCGTGTTCGGCGACTTCGATCCGACTTATGCGGCGAAGATCGTGGCCAGCCTATTCGTCCTCGTCGCCCTCGTGATGTTCTGGGCCGCCCAGCGCAACGCCCGCGCCACGCACAAACGGCTCTCGGGACACGACGCCACACCCCACACGCCGCGGCACTTCACCCTCGTGGCCGCGATCATGGCGGGCGGAGCCATCGGCACCGGTGCGATTCTGTGGATGCTGTAACAGCGGTGGACGCGGCCCGCCCGCGCGCCTAAATTCCCCCGGCACGATTCCAAGAGGCGACATGGCAGAGACGGCCCCCACTGGCTACCGCGTCCTGGCGCGCAAGTACCGGCCCGAGACCTTCGCCGACCTTGTCGGCCAGGACGCCATGGTGCGCACGCTGAAGAACGCGTTCAAGGCCGACCGCATCGCACAGGCGTTCATCCTGACCGGCATCCGCGGCACCGGCAAGACGTCGACCGCCCGGATCATCGCCAAGGGCATGAACTGCGTCGGCGCGGACGGCAAAGGCGGGCCGACCACCGCCCCCTGCGGCCAGTGCGAGCCGTGCCGCGCCATCGCCGAAGGCCGCCATGTCGACGTCCTGGAAATGGACGCGGCATCCAACACCGGCGTCGCCAATATCCGCGAGATCATCGATTCAGTGCATTACCGGGCAGCGTCGGCGCGCTACAAGATCTACATCATCGACGAGGTTCACATGCTGTCGACGGGCGCGTTCAACGCGCTTCTGAAGACGCTCGAGGAACCGCCCGAACACGTCAAGTTCATCTTCGCAACGACCGAGATCCGCAAGGTGCCGGTCACCGTCCTTTCGCGCTGTCAGCGCTTCGATCTGCGGCGGATCGAACCCGAGGTGATGATCGGCCTTTTGCAGAAGATCGCGAAGTCCGAAGGCGGCGAAATCACCGACGCCGCCCTGGCTCTGATCACCCGCGCCGCCGAGGGCTCGGCCCGCGACGCGACGTCGCTGCTTGATCAGGCGCTGAGCCACGGCGCGGGGGAAACAACGGCGGACGAGGTCCGCGCCATGCTGGGGCTGGCCGACCGAGGCCGTGTGCTCGACCTCTTCGACATGATCATGCAGGGCGATGCGGGCGGCGCGCTGGCCGAGCTTTCGGCGCAATATGCCGATGGCGCCGATCCGCTGGCGGTGCTGCGCGATCTGGCCGAGATCACCCACTGGATCAGCGTTATCAAGATCACGCCCGAGGCCGCCGAGGATCCCACCGTCAGCCCCGATGAACGTGCGCGCGGCAGCGATATGGCGGCGCGTTTGCAGATGCGGGTGCTGACCCGGATGTGGCAAATGCTGCTGAAGGCGCTGGACGAGGTGGCGCAGGCCCCCAACGCGATGATGGCTGCCGAGATGGCGGTGATCCGGCTGACCCATGTGGCCGACCTGCCACCGCCCGAGGACGTGCTGCGCAAGTTGCAGGACACGCCGCCGCCCGCCGCGCCGGCGCCCGCCCCAGCGCCGCAGGATAGCGGTTCGGACACGTCAAACAGGCATCCGGCACCAAGTTCGGTGCGCGGCACGGCCGGCGCGACCGGCTCGGGCGTCGGCCCGGCTACGGCACGTGCACTGGCCCCCGAGCAGGCGCTGGCCCGCTACGCGCGGTTCGATCAGGTGGTTGATCTGATCCGAGCCAATCGCGACGGCAAACTTCTAGCCGATGTCGAAATGGACCTTCGCCTGGTTCGCTATTCACCCGGCCGGATCGAGTTCCAGCCGACCGACAGCGCCCCGCGCGACCTGGCGCAGCGGCTTGGCTCCAGCCTGCAACGCTGGACTGGCGTGCGCTGGGCTGTCAGCGTCGTTGACGCTGGCGGCGGCAAAACGGTCGACGAAAAGCGCAATGCAGCAAGGAACGCGCTTGAGGACGAGGCTAAACAGCACCCGCTGGTGCAGGCCGTCCTCACTGCGTTCCCGAACGCAAGGATCACCGATATCCGCACCCCCGACCAGATTGCCGCCGAGGCCGCCGTCGAGGCATTGCCCGAGGTCGATGAGGAATGGGACCCATTCGAGGACGACTGATCCCCCGCATCCGCCGCCCCGGACCGAGAGGCCAGACATGAAGACCGCGCCGCTGCATCCCCGTTACGGTCTGACGGTCCATGGCGTCGACCTGCGAGACGTCACCGCAAACCATCTCTTCCCCGAAATCCGCCGGGCCTTCGACACCCAGTCGGCGCTGCTGTTCCCGGCGCAATCGCTGAGCGACGCGGATCACGTTCGGCTCGCGACCCTGTTCGGACCGGTCGAGAACCGCGACGCCATGGCTGCGGGTCGCGAGATACCCTTCGTGCTGGCGCCGCTGTCGAACACCACCACGGACGGCGTCGCCGAGGCCGACAGCCTGCAGGTGCTCAGCCTGCGCTCCAACATGCTCTGGCATACCGACAGCACCTTTCTGCCGGTGCCCGCGCTGGTCAACATCCTGACCGCGACCGTGGTGCCGTCGCGGGGTGGTGAAACCGAGCTGGCCTCGACCCGCGCCGCGTGGGCCGACATGCCCGAGGCGCTGAAGGACCCGCTACGCGATGCCATAATCTGGCACCGCTTTGCCCATTCGCGGGCCAAGGTCTCGGCGGAACTGGCCGCCTCCTACATGATCAGCAAATGGCCCGACCGCCCCTGGCGCGCCGTCTGGCGCAATCCGGTCACCGGGGACGAGGCGCTTTACATCGCCTCGCACAGCTTCGCGATCGAGGGCATGGGGTTGCAGGAAAGCCAGGCCCTGCTGGAGCAGGCGATCGAGTTCTGCACGCAGGCAGAGTATGTCTACACCCATCGCTGGCAGGTCGGCGACGTGCTGATCTGGGACGAGCGCGCGACGCTGCACAGGGGCCGCCCCTGGCCCTACGCAGAGCCGCGGACGCTGAAGAGCATCTGCTGTTCCGCCACCGACGCCGATGGACTTGCGACCGTGCGGATCGTCTAGCCCACCTTGCACGGCGTTCCCCGCGCCCGTATCTAGCGCATAACACCGATCCAAGGAGAGAGCAGATGTTCAAGGGACTGGGCGGAATGGGCGACATGTCCAAGATGATGAAAGCCGCCGGCGAAATGAAGTCGAAGATGGAAGCGCTGCAGGAAGACCTTGCCAGCAAGACCGTCACCGGGGAAAGCGGCGCCGGTCTGGTCAAGGCGACAGCCACGGCCAAGGGCGTGCTGACCGGCCTCGACATCGACCCGTCGATCTTCAACGCCGACGACAAGGAAGTCGTCGAGGACCTGATCCTTGCGGCGATCAAGGATGCGCAGGCCAAGGCGACCGACCTCGCGCAGTTCGAGATGCGCAAGATCACCGAGGCGATGGGGCTGCCGGCAGACATGAAGCTTCCATTCTGAAAGCGCCGGTGCGCTTTCAAAAGGTGGGGTGTAGCGGAGTTCAAGGAATTCTGCGGACCCCACACCCCCCTGGAAATCCGGGCGCTGATCCAAGCCCGCCAACCTGACAGCAAGATGACCGACGCCCCGCGCGAAATCGAAACCCTGATCGAGATGATGGCCCGCCTTCCGGGCCTCGGCCCGCGTTCAGCCCGCCGCGCGGTGCTGCACCTGATCAAGAAGCGCGGCCAGCTGATGGGACCGCTGGCGCAGGCGATGCAGGCGGTTGCTGCCACTGCGCGCGAATGCCTCAACTGCGGCAACATCGGCACCACCGATATCTGCCCGCTTTGCGCCAGCGAAAAGCGCGCCAACGGCGAGATCTGCGTGGTCGAGGATGTGGCCGATCTTTGGGCCATGGAGCGCGGTGCCTCGTTCAAGGGGCGCTACCACGTGCTGGGCGGTACGCTGTCCGCGCTGGATGCCATCGGCCCCGAAGACCTGCGTATTCCGAAACTGATCGACCGCATCGAGACCGAAGGGATCACCGAAGTGATTCTTGCCCTCAACGCCACCATCGACGGCCAGACCACGGCGCATTACATCGCCGACCAGCTGGAACACCGCGTCACAGTCACGTCGCTGGCCAAGGGCGTGCCCATCGGCGGCGAACTGGATTATCTGGACGACGGAACCATCACCGCCGCGCTGAAAGCCCGCAAGGCATTCTGAAACGGGCGCAGCGGCGATTGCGCCGGATAGCACTATGCCGGATGCAGTTGCGCCGCCATCCGCCCAAGCTCATCCGAACACTTCGCCCCGCGCCCGCACCCGGCCACGGCCACCGAAGCCCTCTCGTCGATATGCCGGATATCGGGGCGGTCGGCGGCGGTGAAGGTGGTCACGCAGGCCTCGGTATGCATGGTCTCGTACCGCAGGCCGGGCATCCGGTCGCGGATCTGGTCGGCCAGGCTTTCGCCAACGCGCCCCGAACCGCCGCTGCGAAACCAGTCGCGGGTCGCGGCGACATCATCCAGCGTGACATCCTCGGGATCGCCACCCAGCTTGAGATAGGTCTTGCCGTCGGGATAGCGGATTGGCGGCAGCAGGTAGGGATCGCGCCCATCCGCGGCCTGATAGACCAGCGACGGCATATTGCGCAGGCGGTGCGCCTCTTCGGGCGCCAGTTCGAAGAACGCCACCGTCCGCGCGTAGACCCGGATTGGCAACGGCGGCTCCAGCAGCATGTTGCTGAAGCCGCCGGCCGCGACCAGGACACGATCCGCCTCGACATCGCCATCCTGCGTCCGAACGACGACGCCGGCGCCGCGCCCCGTGATGGCCGTCGCCTCGCAAAGCCGGACCTGCGCCCCCGCATTTTCCGAAAGCACGGTCTGCGCTCGCACCAGCCGGCGCGGGCTGATGTGACCAGCGCCGCGCGGCTCGTGAAACGCCAGAACATCGTCGTCGAACCGGAAATACGGAAACCGCGCCGCCAGCGCCTCGCCTTCGAGCCGGTCCGCCGCGATCCCCTCGGACGCCTGTACCTCGGCCACCAAACGCATCAGAGCGCCGTCTGCGGGCCCGGCCATCATCGCCCCGGTTTCGCCGAAGAACGCGATGCCGCTTTCCGCCTCGATTTCCCGGTAACGCGCGATCGAGGCCCGGCTGACCCGGCTCCAGAACGCATCGGCATCCAGCGCCCGGGTGATCCGGCCCTCGTCATAGTGGCTGCCGAAGACGCCGTTATGCGCGGCCTTGTCCGCGGGCTCGTCCGGGCCGATCAGCACCACGTCATGTCCGGCCCGCGCCAGGTATTTCGCCGCCGCCGACCCGATCAGCCCGCGCCCGACAACCGCCATGCGCATCGCACGTCCCCTACATCGCTTTCAAGGCAATCCAGGGCACCACGTTAAGCACGATCACCAGGACTTTGAAACACGCCAGGTAGTTCACGTAAATCGGCATTAGCTGCTCGCGCGACATTCCCAGCAGCCCGCTGTGTATCCGCAGGACCTTGGCGCGAAACGCGGTCAGGCCAACGGTCGCCGCCAGCAACAACGCAATGTTGATGATCGAGCACCAGCCGAGAAACGTCGTAAGTTGTGCAATATCCATCGGACAGGTTCCTTCCGTCATGGATCATCTGCCGAGTTTAGGCGTGGCGACGCGCAGAAAAAAGCCCCGGTCGCGATAGCGCCGGGGCCCTGACGTCGCCGCCGGAGCGGCCTCAGTCGTCGTCGTCGTCGATATCCGGCTGTTCGCCGCTGGGAAGGTTGAAGAAGGTGTCGGCATCCGGCAGGTCCTTTTCCTTCTCGTCTTCATCGTCGGACAGCGAGAACGTCTCGAGCCCCGAAATCGCCGTCGGAATCCGCGGCTCGGAGGGCATGTCCAGGCTTTGCTCGGTCGACACCAGCTTGCGCCGCTCGTCATCCGTCAGCACGCCGCCCTCGGCTTCCTTCTTCTTGGCGGCCTTCTGGACGACGGCGTCCAGTTCGGACTGCTTGCAGAGGCCCAGCGCCACCGGGTCGATCGGCTGGATGTTCCCGATGTTCCAGTGCGTCCGCTCGCGGATCGCCTGGATCGTGGGCTTCGTGGTGCCCACCAGCTTGCTGATCTGGCCATCGGTCAGCTCCGGGTGGAACTTTACCAGCCAGAGGATCGAGGCGGGCCGGTCCTGGCGTTTGGACAGGGGCGTGTAACGCGGGCCGCGGCGCTTTTCCTCGCCCACGGCGGCGGCGTAGAACTTCAGCGTCAGCTTGTGGTTCGGATCCTTTTCGGCAGCGTCGATCTCGGACTGTTCCAGCTGGTTGTTGGCCACCGGGTCGAATCCCTTGACGCCCGCCGCCACATCGCCATCGGCGATGCCCTGCACTTCCAACTCGTGCAGGTCGCAGAATTCGGCGATCTGCCGGAATGAAATCGTGGTGTTGTCGACCAGCCAGACGGCGGTGGCCTTCGCCATGATCGGTTTCGCCATGTTGCGTCTCCTTCGCGACAATATCTTTCTTCGCCGGGGAAATCGGCTGGTCCGGCTGGACCCTAACCTCGATTTCGGGGAAGTTGCGCCAGTATATACCCAAGCCACCGCACAAGGAAAAGAGGCAAATGCGCTGGATCATCGCGCTTTTGGTTAGCGCCACCCTGGCCCGCGCCGAGGGCGAGCCAGCGGGCGCGTTCGACTACTACGTCTTGTCGCTTAGCTGGTCGCCGACGTTCTGCGCGCTTGAAGGGGCCGCGCGGGGCAATCCGCAATGCAAGGGCGGGGCCGGTTTCGGCTGGGTGCTGCACGGGCTTTGGCCACAGTACGAAGACGGCTGGCCCAGCTACTGCCGCGGCACCGGGCGCAATCCCGACCGCGCCGAAACGGCGGCGATGGCCGACATCATGGGCAGTTCCGGGTCGGCCTGGCACCAGTGGAACAAGCACGGGCGTTGCAGCGGTCTGACCTCGGACGACTACTTCGCCCTCGCCCGCCTTGCCTATTCCCGCGTCCAGCGACCGGAGGTGTTTCGCAAGCTTGACCGCGCGGTCGCACTTCCGGCCTCGCTGGTCGAAGAAGCCTTCGTGACGGCCAACCCCGGCTGGCACCCCGACATGCTGACGATCACCTGCAAGGCAGGGCGCATCCAGGAGGCGCGGCTATGCCTGACCCGCGACCTGGAACCGCGCCTTTGCGGCAGCGACGTCGCCCGGGACTGTTCGATGCCGGACGCGCTTTTCGAACCCATCGACTGACCGTCTCGCAGAATTGAAGACGAAACCCCAAAAACCTGCTACCCTTGGGACTTAGCAGGCCGCCTTGGTACGGCCCTCGCCTATTTCGGGCCCTGGCCAGACGGTCGATGCACGCATCGTTCAGGAGGGCTGAGGCATGGTCAAGACAATCGGAAATCCGCTTTCTTGGGGGGCACAGGCGCTGGGCGGCGCGGCAGAGCATGTCGCCGAGACCGCTGAGCACCTGGGCAGCCGCGACACCACGCCGATCACCGAGGACAGGATCAACACCCTGACCATGGACGATCTGCGCGAGGCGTTGCGCAAGGGCGCGGACGACCTTGGCGCGGCGCGCGCGGATGTGCTTTTCCTTTGCCTGATCTACCCGATCATCGGGCTTGTTCTATTCGGCTTCGGGGTGAACATGAACCTTCTGCCGCTGCTGTTTCCACTGCTGGCGGGTTTCGCGCTGCTGGGCCCGATCGCCGCCGTCGGCCTGTACGAGATCAGCCGCCGCCGCGAGGCGGGCCTGCCCTACAACTGGGGCGATGCGCTTGGCCTGATCGCGGCGCCGTCCTTCGGGGCGATCGTCGTGCTGGGCCTTTACCTGCTGGCCGTCTTCGTCGCCTGGATGCTGGTTGCCGCCGCGATCCACGCGGTAACGCTTGGTGGGGCTCCGCCGGCCTCGATCACCGGTTTCGTCGACCAGGTCTTCACCACCGGTGCGGGCTGGGCGATGATGATCATCGGCATCGCCGTGGGCTTCTGCTTCGCGCTGCTGGTGCTCGCCACCAGCGTGGTGTCCTTCCCGCTGCTGCTGCACCGCGATGTCGGCGTGCCGAACGCGATCATCACCTCGGTCAACGTGTTCCGCAAGAACCCTCGCGTGATCCTGGCCTGGGGGCTGATCGTCGCCACCGGGCTGGTGCTGGGGGCGATCCCGGCGCTGATCGGGCTGATCGTCGTGATGCCGCTCTTGGGCCATGCGACCTGGCATCTTTACAGGCGTGCGATCAGCGACTGACGCCCACCCGGCTCAGGCCACGTCGCCGCCCGTCGCGAGCTTGCGATCGGCGGCCACGCGCGGACCGTCCTGCCCCGGCGCGCGGCGGTCGGTGATCCATGCCTTTGCGGCGTCCATCTCGGACAGGTGAAACAGGTGCACCTCGCCGCGCATCATCGGCGCGAACATCTTGACGCCCATCCTGATCCATTCGACATCCGTGACCACCGCAATCCGCGCGAAATCGCCCAGGTGCACAAGGCCCAACCGCGCATCGTCCCACATCGCGCCCGCGGTATAGCCCTCGAACTCCTCGCCGACGCGGTAAAGCAGGTTGACCTTGCCTTCCGCCTCGATCCGTCTTTCGATCAGCGGCATCAGGGTCTCTTCATAGGCGGCGCGGTCGATCTTGCCGCTGGCAGAGATCGCGACCACGTCCGCCGGGTAGCCCTCCAGCAGTTCGAATTTTCCGGAAGCCATTCGCTCATCCTTTCCGTTCGGGCCGACCCCAAGGGGGGGCCGACCGGGTGACGTTCACGCAAGCTGCATAAGAAACCCCGCCGGCGGGCTTTCAATCCCGGCAATTTGTCGCAATGCTACCCGACCTTGAGGACGATCTTGCCGATATGGTCCGAGCTTTCCAGCCGTGCATGGGCGCGCGCCGCGTCGGCCAGGGCGAATTCGCTGTCCATCACCGGGCCGACCCGACCGCTGTCCAGCAGCGGCCAGACTGTTGCGCGCAGCGCCTCGGCGATCCGCGCCTTGGTAAGGACACTTTGCGGGCGCAGGGTCGAGCCGGTGATCGTCAGCCGCCGCACCATGACCTCGGCAAAGTTCAACTCGACCTTCGGGCCCTTGCAGAAAGGCGATCTGCACCAGCCGCCCGTCGTCGGCCAGCGCGCGCGACGTTGCGCGGCAGATAGTCGCCGCCGACCATGTCGAGGATCAGGTTCGCCGCCGCCCGCGTCGCGCAGCACCTCGACGAAATCCTCGTCGCGGTAATTGATCGCGCACTCTGCCCCGAGATCCGTGCAGGCGGCGCACTTTTCGTCCGATCCCGCCGTCGCGAAGACCCGGGCGCCGAAGACATGGCCAAGCTGGATCGCCGTGGTGCCGATCCCGGACGATCCGCCATGCACCAGGAACCGCTCGCCTGCCTGCAAGCCGCCGCGCATGAAGACGTTTGTCCAGACGGTGAAATAGGTCTCGGGCAGGCAGGCCGCACGGTCCATCGTCATGCCGCGCGGCACCGGCAGCGCGTGGGCGGCGGATGTGACGACGTACTCGGCATAGCCACCGCCCGGCAGCAGCGCGCAGACCGCGTCACCGACAGCCCACCCTGTAGTACCTTCGCCAAGGGCTGCCACCGTGCCGGACGCCTCCAGCCCCGGCAGATCCGATGCGCCGGGAGGCGGCGCATAGCTGCCCGCACGTTGCAGGGCATCAGGGCGGTTTAACCCGGCAAAGGCGACCTTGATCAGGATCTGACCATGGCCCGGTCGCGGCACGTGCCGCTCTTCGGGCGTCAGAACCTCGGGGCCGCCGGGCTGCGATATCGCCACGGCGGTCATTGTCTTCGGCAGGGTCATGTCTGCTCCCGGTCCGCGGGCGGCCAGTGCCCCGGCACGTCGCGGCGCGGCGCGGGCGCCTTGATGCGCCCCAGCAGCCAGTTCGGCCCGGCCAGCGCCTTTTGCAGGAACGCGTTGTCGCGCACCTGCGCCTTCCATTTCTCGATCTGCATGACTTCCTCGATCCGGCGGTCGAGGAAGTCCCACGTCGCATGATCGCCGGGGCTTTGATCGCCCAGCCAGAACAGCAACGTCGCGCCGTAGACGCCGGACAGCGTGGCGCGCTTGGTGTACCAGTTCACGTCTTCCGAGGCGTCGCCCATCACCGTCCAGATCGCATCCGCCGTGCCCCAGATCAGCGCCGCGCCTTCGGGCGCATGATGCGGCAGGGCGAACAGCGAGGTCCCCCGGCGCACCACCTCCTTGTCGCCCGCCGCCTCGATCCGGGCGCGCACCGCGAAGGTCACGCGTTCGCGTATCTTCATCGCCTCCAGGTCGGCGGCCTGCATCCGCGCCACCATCTCGGCATCGCCCTGCCTATGATAGGCAACGGCCAGGTCCAGCGCCCCGCGCGGGCAGGCAAGCCGCGCCGCCTCTTCGCCTATCCCGGTCTCGTCAGCTGCCGCCCTGAACGTCACCTCCGACCAGCCGTCAAACGCGACATGCGGCAGGGCGGCCCGTATAAGCGCCGCAACGGTCTTGTCTTGACTTCCGGTCATCGCACTTCCTTTCACGGGTTCCACCCCGCATATCTAGCCGCCGGACGCCGCCCGACCAGCCGATACGGGCATGGTGGACAAGCCACCGGCGCTTTGCTATAGGGCCACTTCCTGCAACGCATGCAACTTTAACCTAGGAAGGTGGTGACAACCACATGCAGGTCAGTGTTCGCGACAACAACGTCGATCAGGCACTTCGCGCCCTGAAGAAAAAGCTTCAGCGCGAGGGTGTGTTCCGCGAAATGAAGCTCAAGCAGCATTTCGAGAAGCCGTCCGAGAAAAAGGCCCGCGAAAAGGCCGAGGCCATCCGCCGTGCCCGCAAGCTGGCGCGGAAGAAGGCGCAGCGCGAAGGGATGATGTAAGTCGTCGCTTCTGCAACCGGGGATCGAACCCCGATCAGACGGCCCCCGACGCGATGGCGTGCGGGGGTTTGTCGTTTCCGGGTGGTGCATTCCCCTATGGGCCGCGCCTCTTCCACCACGGCATTTCGCAACCGACACGATTTTGTCACATTCTGCCGCCACCATCGCAGGAGTTCGCAACCAGTAAGCATGAAGGTACATGCAACAACGGCGCCTCGCTGTCCTTGTTGATGGAGACAACATAAGTGCACGGCACTCAGCCGATGTGCTTTCTCACGCCGCGGATCTGGGTCGCGTCGATATTGCGCGGGTCTATGGCGCGTTCACCTCCCCTTCGGACTGGCCCAACACGCCCGGATTCCGGACAATATTTGCCGGGGCCGGAAAAAACGCCGCCGACCTGCTACTGAGCATTGATGCGATGGAGCTTGCCCTGGAGCATGATGTCCAGATTTTCGTCATCGCAGCATCTGATCGCGACTATATACACCTGGCGCAGCGACTGCGTGAGCGCGGACTGCACGTTCTGGGCATAGGCGAACCGAAAGCGCCGCAGGCGTTTCGCGTTGCATGCTCTGCCTTCTTGACGTTGAAAACTGGCAACGGGCAGTCAAAAGAAAACGCGAAAGGAAATTTCTCGGATTTTGACTTGAGAATTCGCAACATGATCGCCCAACACGGCACGAAGGGGCAAGGAATGCGGATATGCGAACTTGCACCAAAAATGCATTCCGCACACGGCACGCGTATAAGCACATATCCCGAGAAAACCTGGCGGGCCTATCTGTGCGGGCGACCGACGCTGTACGAGGTTGATCCGCGCGGGCCGGAAGCCATGGTGCGCTTCCTTACCGATGCGTTCCAAACGCCCTGAGATCTAAAGCCATCGCCAACTGACGGTCGATCCGGTATGGGCTTGCGCCCGCCTGCGGCACCTTTATATCCAATGCCCACCCAATCAGCGGAGGCAGCAATGGCCGAGACACGTCACAGCAAGGTCCTGATCATCGGCTCGGGCCCGGCCGGCTATACCGCCGGCGTCTATGCCAGCCGCGCCATGCTGGAACCGGTCCTGATCCAGGGCATCCAGCCCGGCGGCCAGCTGACGATCACCACGGAGGTCGAGAACTGGCCCGGCGACACCGAGGTTCAGGGCCCGGACCTGATGATCCGGATGGAAGCACATGCCAAGGCCGTCGGCACCGAGATCGTCGCCGACATCATCGTCGCCATCGACCTGTCGAAACGCCCCTTCACCGCGCAATCCGACAGCGGCACGATCTACACCGCCGATGCCGTGATCCTGGCCACCGGGGCGCAGGCGAAATGGCTGGGTCTGCCCAGCGAAGAGCATTTCAAGGGCTTCGGCGTCTCGGCCTGCGCCACCTGCGACGGGTTCTTCTATCGCGGCAAGGAGGTCGTGGTGATCGGCGGCGGCAACACCGCGGTCGAAGAGGCGCTGTTCCTGACCAACTTCGCCTCGAAGGTCACGCTGGTCCATCGCCGCGACGAGTTGCGCGCCGAGAAGATCCTGCAACACCGCCTGTTCAACAACCCAAAGGTCGAAGTCCTGTGGGACCATTCCCCGGTCGAGGTCTATCGGCACCGACAAGCCGCGCGGCGTCGAGGGCGTGCGCGTCAAGCACGTCAAGACCGGCGAGATCACCGAGATCCCCTGCGCTGGCTTCTTCGTCGCCATCGGCCATGCGCCCGCATCCGAACTGGTCAAGGATCAGCTGGAAACCCACATGGGCGGCTATGTGGTGACCAAACCCGATTCGACCGCCACGTCGATCCCCGGCGTCTTTGCCGCAGGCGACCTGACCGATCACATCTACCGGCAGGCCGTAACCAGCGCCGGAATGGGCTGCATGGCCGCGCTGGAGGCCGAGAAATTCCTTGCCGAACTGGGCATGGACGGCGACGTCGACAAGGACGTGTCCGAGCCGCTGGGCTACGGCGCCGAGGTCAAGACGGAAGTGGGGGCGAAATAGTCCCGCCAAAGTCCCTTCTCCGCCCTCGCGCCCTCTGCGCAGAATCGCAGGCAGGACGGGTTAGTTCCGGCCGGAAGCCCAGATCATTTTCCGGCCGTCCTTCAGGAAACCGGTGAATGCATCTCGCACGGGATGTGCCGATAGTCACCGTTAAGCGCCACTAATCGCCGCCGATCCAAACCCGCCTTGAACTTTGCCCACATCCGGGGATAGACACCGCGCAACTCTGCGCGGACATTTCGCGCCCTATTCAAATTCGAGAACTCATATGCAGCGCAATCTTGCCCCGATCCCCGAGCTTTACGTCTCTTACGACAGCGCCCAGAAGCTGAAGACCGAAGCCGGCAGACCTGATCAGCCGCGACCTGACCCCGCGCCAGATCTGCGACCTGGAACTGCTGATGAACGGCGGCTTCAACCCGCTCAAAGGGTTCCTGAGCGAAGAGGATTACAACGGCGTCGTCGACAACATGCGTCTTGCCGACGGCGCGCTCTGGCCGATGCCGATCACCCTGGATGTGTCCGAGAAATTCGCCGAGACCGTCGAAGTGGGCCAGGACATCGCGCTGCGCGATCAGGAAGGCGTGATCCTCGCCACGATGACGGTCACCGACAAATGGGTGCCGAACAAGGCGCACGAGGCCGAGAAGGTCTTTGGCGCCGACGACATCGCGCACCCGGCCGTCAACTACCTGCACAACACCGCCGGCAAGGTCTATCTCGGCGGCCCGATCACCGGCATCCAGCAGCCGGTGCATTACGATTTCCGCGCGCGCCGCGACACGCCCAACGAATTGCGCGCCTATTTCCGCAAGCTCGGCTGGCGCCGCGTCGTGGCGTTCCAGACCCGCAACCCGCTGCACCGCGCACATCAGGAACTGACCTTCCGCGCCGCGAAAGAGGCGCAGGCCAACCTGCTGATCCATCCCGTCGTCGGCATGACCAAGCCCGGCGATGTCGATCACTTCACCCGCGTGCGCTGCTACGAGGCGGTGCTGGACAAGTACCCGCCCGCGACCACGACGATGAGCCTGCTGAACCTCGCCATGCGCATGGCCGGCCCGCGCGAGGCCGTCTGGCACGGCCTGATCCGCGCCAACCACGGCTGCACCCATTTCATCGTCGGTCGCGACCACGCCGGGCCCGGGCAAGAATTCCAAGGGCGAGGATTTCTACGGCCCCTACGACGCGCAGGATGCTGTTCAAGCGAGTACGAGGATGAGATCGGCACTCGAAATGGTCGATTTCAAACACATGGTCTATGTGCAGGAACGCGCGCAGTACTACCCGGTCAACGAAGTGCCCGAGGGCGACACGGTGCTGGACATCTCCGGCACCGAACTGCGCCGCCGCCTGGCCGAAGGCCTGGAGATCCCCGAGTGGTTCTCCTTCCCCGAAGTCGTCACCGAACTGCGCCGCACCCGCCCGCCGCGGGCCAAGCAGGGCTTCACCGTGTTCTTCACCGGCTTTTCCGGCTCGGGCAAATCCACCATCGCCAACGCGCTGATGGTCAAGCTGATGGAAATGGGCGGTCGTCCGGTGACGCTGCTGGACGGCGATATCGTGCGCAAGAACCTCTCCTCCGAGCTTGGGTTCAGCAAGGAACACCGCGACCTCAACATCCGCCGCATCGGCTATGTCGCCAGCGAGATCACCAAGAACGGCGGCATCGCAATCTGTGCGCCCATCGCGCCTTACGCCACCACCCGCCGCGCCGTGCGCGAGGATGTGGAAAGCTTCGGCGCCTTCATCGAGGTTCATGTCGCAACCACCATCGAGGAATGCGAACGCCGTGACCGCAAGGGTCTCTACAAGCTGGCGCGCGAGGGCAAGATCAAGGAATTCACCGGCATCTCCGACCCCTATGACGTGCCCGAGAACCCCGAACTGCGGGTCGAGACAGAGGGCACGGATGTAGACAACTGCGCCCACCAGGTGATCCTGAAGCTGGAAAGCATGGGTCTGATCGCCGCTTGATCGGCCCTTGCACAGCCTGCGCTTGGGGGCGAAACGGTGCTCATGCGTGTCATCTCTCTTACTTCGATACCGCCGCGATTCGACCAAATCGGGCCGACCCTTGCGTCGCTGACCCGGCAGCGCCAACCTGCCGACAAGGTCCTGCTGTACATTCCGCGCACCTACCGCCGGTTTCCCGACTACGACGGGCATCTGCCGGAGGTGCCGGACAGCGTCGAGATTCGCAGGCCCGAGCTGGATTTCGGGCCGGCCAGCAAGGTGCTGCACGCGTTACGCGATTTCCGGGGCCAGGATGTCGACATCCTGTTCTGCGACGACGACAGGTATTACCGCCCCGACTGGTCCTCGGTCTTCTTCGGGGCCCGACGCCAGCATCCCGACGCCGCGATTGCGCCGATATCCTTTGACGCATCCGTGCTTTTCGAAAGTGAACAAAAAGATCGGCCACAACCCCGTGCCCGACAACGCAAGCGTTCGACCGATATCCTGTACCAGATCGAGATGCTGATCTGGCGGCTGCGCGGATTGGGCAGCAGGAAGGTCGAGCCGCCATCGCACAAGTTCATCAAGCGCCCCGGCTATCGCGATATCTTCCAGGGCTACGGCGGCGTTCTGGTCAAGCCGCATTTCTTCGACGACGACGTGTTCGACATTCCGCCCGTGCTGTGGGCAGTCGACGATATCTGGCTGTCGGGGATGCTGGCCAAGGCGGGCACGCCGATCTGGGCGCCGGCCAACATCCGCGGGCCGCGCACCCTGAACACCACGCTCACCGATCCGCTCTGGCAGGCGGTGATCGACGGGGCCGATCGCAAGTCCGCAAACTGGCAGTGCTTTTGCCACATGCGCGATACCTACGGCATCTGGCCTTGAGTTGGCCGGTTGACGCCCCCGCCCCGCGGCGTCATCAACCGCCCGACCGCAATGCCACGGGCGCCCCATGCTGATCCTGACGCTTTCGACCATTCCGCCACGCTTCGGCGACCTTTACGGCGCGCTGGAACGGCTGAAACGGCAAACCGTGCAGCCCGACCGCATCATCGTCTACGTCCCGCGCCGATACCGGCGCTTTCCCGACTACGCCGGCGACCTGCCGCGTGTCCCCGAAGGCGTCGAAATCCGCCAACCGGACCACGACTATGGTCCCGCCAGCAAGATCCTGCACGCCGCCGAAGAGTTCTGCGGCCAGGACGTCGACCTGCTGTTCTGTGACGACGACGTCGTCTATCCGCCGACCTGGATCGAGGCCTTCCGGCGCGAACGTCGACGGCAGCCGGACGCGGCGATCGCCGTGCTGGGGTTCGAGGCCACCCGACTGGGCGAGGCGACGATGCAGCGTAAGCACCAACCGCGGGCGGCAAACCACTGGCGCATCACCGACGTGGAATTCCAGGTCAGGGCGTTGTGGTACGATTTCCGCACCAGGTATTTTTCCCGCCCGGCCCTGCGCCCGGCCCGCCGAATGTTCCTGCGATCTGGCTACCGCGACATATTCGAGGGCGTCGGCGGCGTCCTGGTCAAGCCCGACCATTTCGACGACACGGCCCACGACATTCCCGATGTGATGTGGACCGTCGACGATGTCTGGCTGTCGGGGATGCTGGCGCGCCGCGATATCCCGATCTGGGTCATGGCGCATCGCTACACGCAAGTGCCGGTCAAGACGGCAGGCATCTCCGCCCTGGCCGAAAGCGTCATCGACGGGGCCGGTCGCCATGACGCCAACAAGATCTGTTTCGATTACCTGCGGCAGAAGTACGGCATCTGGCACTGATCCAAGTGCCCCGTTTGACCGCCAAGTAAGGAAAGGACGTTGTCCGAAACCAAAGGAATGAACCACCTTGGACTGACAGTCCGCGATCTTAATCTGACCACGGCATTCTTTGTCGAGGTGCTAGGGTGGACCGAAACCGCCCGTGATAGGGATTACATAGGGATTACGCGCGCAGCACCGTCACCGACGGCCAGATTCGCCTTACTCTTTGGCAGATCAAGTCGGACAACCCGGTCGCCTTTGACCGCAAGACCAATATCGGGCTACATTATGTCGCCTTGAACGTTCCCACCGAAGGCAATCATGAACGGTTGGCGAGGCTAAACCGCAAATGGCCCGGCGTGAGTGTCGAATTCATGCCGGAAGTGATGGGCTTGGGGCCACGCAAGCACATGATGATCGCCGAACCCGGCGGCATCCGAGTTCGAGCTCTTTTGGAATGGCGCCTGACCCAGGGCCTAGATGTTCAGATACCCGCGCATCAGGACATAGCCCTGCCCGCCAACCTTGACCCCGCTGATATTATCGCGCGGACCCAGAACCTCGACCTGCGCCTGACCCGGACGGCCCAGCCAGTGACCCTGTTCGGCGACGAAACGCGGCGTGTCGAGATAACCCTCGGCCCAGAGATAGGCCGCCATCTCGCCGGTGGCGGACCCGGTGAACGGGTCTTCGGGCGGCATCGGCGGCGGCAGCAGCAGGCGCGCGAAGGTATCGCCGCCTTCGCTGACGCCTTCAAGCGTTACCCAGAACGGCTCTGTCACAGCGCCGCCCGAAAGACCGGCGGCCTCGTGAAACCGCTCCAGCGCAGCCAGATCCAGCTGCGCGCGGCGCAGGGTGTCATGGTCCTTCAGGACAGTGATGCAGTGGCTGGCCCCGGTCGACACGATACGCGGCTCACCGACCACATCCTCTGCCGTCAGCCCCGCCACGGCGGCCACGATCCCGGCATCGACCCGCTTGCCGAAGACGGGGCGTTTCTGCATCATCGTGATCATCGGCGCGGATGCGTCGCCGTCGATCTTGACCGGGATCACCCCGGCGCCGGTCTCCAGCCTGACGGATCCGCCTTTGATGCGCCCCCGGTCGAGCATCGAGGCGACCGTGGCGATTGTCGGATGCCCGGCAAACGGCAGTTCGCGTCCGGCGAGGTAGTAACGCACATGGACGTCAGCGCGGGCTGACGGCCCGAGGAAGGTGCATTCCGACAAACCGGTCTCGCGCACGATCGTCATGCACAACTCGGCATCGAGATCGGCGGCGTCGTAAATCACCGCGCAGCCATTGCCGCCGAAGGCGCGCGCCGTGAAGGCGTCGACCCAGTCGAATTCCAGCGGCATCAGTGGACGTTGACGGGGGATAGGTCGTTCTGACGTGCCAGTACGAATGCCATCTTGCGGTCGCGCACCAGCGCCAACCGCTCTCCGGCGGCGTTGTGCACCGCGAACAGGGTCTCGACGCCCGCAGCCTGCTCCTGCACTTCGCTGGGCAGGTCGGCGACCAGGACCGGGCGGATATAGACGATGTTGCCTTGGTCCGCGGCCCCGAAATCATAAGGATGGTTCATCACATTGCTCCTTCCGGCTAGCCGCGATTGATCTTGATCGTCTGAACAACGCGCTCGGGCTCGGCCTTGTTCAGATCGACGTGCAGAAGCCCGTTTTCCAGTGCCGCCCCGGCGACATCCACGCCTTCGGCCAACACGAAACTGCGCTGGAACTGGCGTGCCGCGATGCCGCGATGCAGAAACACCCGGTCGTCGTCCTCCTCGGACTGGCGCCCGCGGATCATCAGCTGCCGTTCTTCCACGGTGATCGACACGTCATCTTCACTGAACCCGGCCAGCGCCAGGGTGATCCGGTAGGAATTCTCGCTGGTCTGCTCGATATTGAACGGCGGGTAGCCGTTGTTCTCGGATTTCGCGGTGCGCTCCATCAGCCGTTCCAGCTGTTCAAACCCCAGCAGATAGGGATGCGCGCCCAATGTCATCTTCGTCATCTTGTCCCGTCCTTTTCGTAAAGCGACAGTGCGTTTCCGGCCCCGTTCCGGCGACCGACATGCAAAATATGGGTTCGGCGGCGCGGCTCTGCAAGGGCACGCGGCGTCGCATTTTCCTTGATCGAAAGCGTATTCGGGGTAGCCTCGGGTATCCGTTTGCCGAAAATCACTCAAGGAGCAGTGGATGAACGCATCGCGCGAAATGGAGGAGAACGAGGTGCTGAAGGTCGAGCTCGAGGTGCTGCGCCGCGAACACCGCGATCTCGACGAGGCCATCGACGCCCTGCAGGAC
Source organism: uncultured Alphaproteobacteria bacterium (assembly GCA_963768205.1). Classification (GTDB taxonomy): domain Bacteria; phylum Pseudomonadota; class Alphaproteobacteria; order Rhodobacterales; family Rhodobacteraceae; genus JAHELH01. The sequence continues at coordinate 60,940 of CAVYHB010000003.1, forward strand.
AGCCAGCGCGCCGACCAGCTGCGCTTGCGGCGGCTGAAAAAGCAGAAACTGTATCTGAAGGACAAGATCGCCCAGATCGAGGACAAGCTGACGCCCGACATCATTGCATGAGCCAATGGGCTGGCTATAGTGCCCGCTCTGTCAGGTAAGGGGCGCTTCGTGACCGTCAAAGCAGGCATCATCATGGGCAGTCAGTCCGACTGGCCCACCATGCGTCAGGCCGCCGAGGTGCTCGACGAACTGGGCGTTGCGCACGAGGTCCGCATCGTGTCGGCCCATCGCACGCCCGACCGGCTTTGGGACTATGGCAAGGGCGCCGTAGGCCGCGGTCTTCAGGTCATCATCGCCGGCGCCGGCGGAGCCGCGCACCTGCCCGGCATGGTCGCCTCGAAGACCCGCTTGCCGGTGATCGGCGTTCCGGTCCAGACCAAGGCGCTTTCCGGCGTCGACAGCCTTTATTCCATCGTGCAGATGCCGCGCGGCTATCCGGTCGCCACCATGGCCATCGGTGGCGCAGCCAATGCCGGGCTGATGGCGGCCGCGATCCTCGCGCTGCAGGATGCGGACCTCGCGCAGCGTCTCGACGACTGGCGCGCCGCGCTTTCAGCCTCGATCCCCGACACGCCCGTCGATGACTGAGCCGCTTCCGCAAGGCGCCGCGATCGGCATCCTCGGCGGCGGCCAGCTTGGCCGGATGCTGTCGGTCGCCGCCGCCCGCCTTGGCTACCTGACCCACATCTACGAACCCGGCGCCAACCCGCCCGCGGGCCACGTCGCCGCATCGCGTGACCACCGCGGACTACGACGACCGCGACGCGCTCACGGCGTTTGCCGCCAGTGTCGATGTCATCACCTACGAGTTCGAGAACATCCCGACCGAGGCGCTCGACCTGCTGGAATCGCACCGTCCGATCCACCCCAACCGCCGCGCCCTGGCGATCAGCCAGGACCGGCTGTCCGAGAAGGAATTCCTGCGCGGTCTCGGCCTTGCCACCGCCCCTTTCGCCGCCATCGACGGGCCGGACGATCTGACGACTGCGTTGGCGGTTACCGGCGCCTCGGCGATCCTGAAAACCCGTCGCTTCGGCTACGACGGCAAGGGCCAGGTCCGCGTCACCGACGCCAGTCGGCCACTGATGCCCTTGCCGCGTTGCAAGGCGCGCCCGCCATCGTCGAGGGCTTCGTCGATTTCAGCCACGAGATCTCGGTCATCGCCGCGCGCGGGCAGGACGGCTCGGTCGCCTGCTTCGACCCCGGCGAGAACGTCCACCAGGACGGCATCCTGCGCACCACCACCGTCCCGGCCCCGGCGCAGAACCGGCGCGATACCGACGCGGTCCTGATCGCCGCCAACATCCTGAACGCGCTCGACTATGTCGGCGTGCTCGGGGTCGAGCTCTTCGTCACCGCGCGAGGGCCTGATCGTCAACGAAATCGCCCCGCGCGTGCACAATTCCGGCCACTGGACCCAGAACGGCTGCGCCAGTCGACCAGTTCGAACAGCACATCCGCGCCATCACCGGCTGGCCGCTTGGCGACGGCACGCGCCATTCCGACGTAACGATGGAGAACCTGATCGGCGACGACATCGCCGGCCTGCCCGAGTTGGCGACGGACCCGTCCGCGCGATCCACCTCTACGGCAAGGCCGAGGCGCGGCCGGGCCGCAAGATGGGCCACGTCAACCGCATCACCAACCTGAAATCGTAAGCCAGATCTTCATCTTTGGTTTTCAAGAATTCCCGCCGGAGGCTCCGCCGCCTGCAATCAGCGCGCCAGCAAGGCTCCGACGTCCAACAGGAAAGAACGATCCTCGCCGCGCCGCCCGGCCGCCCGGTCCAGCGCGTTCGACAGGGTCAGCGAGGCATCGAAACGTCCGGTTTCCAGGAACTCCAGAACCTGCCCGATCACGATCGGGTTCATCATCATGAAAGTATGCGTCACCGGCAGCGTCAGGTGCGCGTCCATCCCTTCGAGCCTTGGTCGAGGCGACCGACACCTTGCCGTCGTCGACCCCCTCGATCAGCGACGAATAGACCGGGTTCAGCGACTGCGATCCGGCGATGATCCCCAGTTCGAACCGCGCCTGCCCCAGCGCAAGCGGCACCGATCCCGCATCGGTCCCAAGCTCCAGTCCGGCGGGCCCGTTGATCCATTCGAACGGCGCCAGATCGCCCAGCGCGTCGACCAGTTCCGACCCCTTGTTCGGCGGCCCCATCATCACCACGCGCCCCATCTTCGCGGGGCGGTTGCCGTCGAGCCACAGCCGGACGAGGATGCCGCCCATCGAATGCGTCACGAAATGCACCGGCTCGGCCTTGCCACAGGCGCGCACTGCGGGCGACACCGCGATATCCACCAGTTGCTCGATCGGCATCTCTGTGGACGGATAGTCCTGGTTCACGACGCGGTATCCGGCCCGTTCCAGCACCCCGGCCATCACCGCCATCGAACTGGAAGTGCGCGCCAGCCCGTGCAGCAGCACGACGCAATCGGCCGCCGCGACGGCGGGCATCAGAAAGGCGCAAAGGGCAAGTACGTACCGCATGGCCCTCACATAGTCGCTTCCCGGTGCCGCGACGAGGCCCCTCTTGCGGCACGTCGCGTCACGGGTCAAGCTTCGTCCATGTCCCGCCCCGTTCGCCTTGCCGTGCGCGCCCTGATCCTGCACGAAAACCGCCTGCTGTTGGTCAACGCCTGGCCCGATGGCCAAAGCGACCTGTGGTGCGCCCCCGGCGGCGGGGTCGAGCCGAACCGGTCGCTGCCCGACAACCTGATCCGCGAGGTGCACGAGGAGACCGGCCTGACCATCGCCGTCGGCACCCCGGCCCTGGTCAACGAATTCCACGATCCGGATCGCCCGTTCCACCAGGTCGACATCTACTTCCGCTGCACCATCGCCGCGGGCGTGCTTTCCGACGACTGGACCGACCCCGAGGCGATCGTCACCCAGCGCCATTTCTTCGCCCGCGACGAACTCACCTCGATCCGTTACAAGCCCGACAGCCTGCCGCAGGCCGCCTGGGCCGATCCCGCCACGATCACCTACGACCCGATCGAACTTCTGGTGCGTTGACCGGGGTCCCGTCGATCACGGAATGCCGGGCCGGCTGGCCCGTTCAGCGCTCACCGTCCCTGCGCCAGGACCGATATCGCAACCCCGCCCAGGACCAGGGCGCTTGCGACGACGAATTTCAGCGTCACCGCCTCGCCCAGGAACGCAACGCCCCCCGCCAGAGCGATCACCGGCACCGACAATTGCGCCACCGCCGCGACCGAGGCCGCCAGCTGCGGCAGCACACGGTACCAAAGCGCGTATCCCATGGCCGAGGTCAGCACCCCCGAGATCACCGCCAGCAATACGCCCTCCGGTGTCGCCGGAACCGCATCAGGCTGGACCGGTATCGCCAGCAAATCGCCAGCACAAGGGTGCCGCCAGCACGAAGTTCGCCGCCGTCGATCGCAGCGGCTCGCCCGAAAGCCGCCCGGTCAGCGAATAGATGCCCCAACCCAGCCCCGCCGCCACCATGGCGAGTCCGTATGGCACCGACCCCGAGGCCCCGCTGCCCGGCCACAACAGCCAGGTCAGCCCGGCAAAGGCCAATGCCGCCCCCAGCCAGCGCCGCGCCGGAATTGGTTCGCGCGCCACCAGCGCGCCGCCGAACATCGTCACTTGCACCGTTCCGAACAGGATCAGTGCGCCGACCCCGGCGTCGAGCGCGATGTAGGCGGTCGAGAAGGCCACCATGTAGAGGCCCAGGGACAGCACGCCCGTAAGCCGGTACGGCCCGCCAACTCCAAGCCGCTTGTCGCGCCACAGCACCAGCAAGGCCAGCGCCAGGGCGCCAGAGGCCACCCGGATCGTCGCGTAGGCCAGTGGCTCGATCTGGGCCTCGGTCAGCGCCGCGCGGTTCAGCACCGAATTGGCGGCAAAGGCCACCATGACCAGCGCCGTCAGCACGAACAGCCTCATGCCGCGTCCGGTCCGACGCTGGCGTCGCTCGTCATTTCGCGCAGTCACCGTTGTTCGAGGGCACGGTATCGACCGGCGGTACCTGCGCCGTCGGGAACCAGACCGGCGCCATCCGCCAGCCAAGCCCCAGTGGCGCGGCGGTGTCGCGGGTCAGGTGCAGAAAGCCGTGGCGGCTGGCAGTCGCGATCTCGGCCCGCGCCACGTCCTGCCCGAAGGGCCGGTCGTGCGGATAGCCGTAGCTGCATTCCACCATGACCTCCGGCAGCGTTGCCATGGCGATCTGCGGCAGGTTGGAATAGTCCAGCGCGGTCCCGCCGTTCCCGGCTACCACCATCCGCGTCAGGAAGGCGTCATCCGCGCCAAAAAGGTCGACTTGCTGATAAAGGTGCTGATGCCCGGCCAGCATGAAGCGTGGCAGGCATGCCGTCGACTTCCCTTCGCAGGCCGTGACCGAGGCATTGAGTGAGGCGATGATGGCACCGTCTCCCACATGCGGCCGGTTGGCCCGGCCAGTAGCGGGATCGTAATAGACCAGCTTGACCGCCGGGTAATGCGCCAGCCAGGCCTTGTCCGCCACGCCATCTTCTGCCGCCGCATCGAACGCGCCGAAGGCCTGTCCAGGTTGCGAGGTGTCGACCACGTAAAACCGGAACGGCGGCACCGAGGTGTCGTCCGCCGGGGCGATGTCGAAGGACCAGGTGTCGAAATGGTTGAGGCAGCCGGCAACGCCCGGTGGCGCGAACATCCGGAACCAGCCGTCCCCGAACCATTGCCGCGTCGTCACCCGCTTGCCATCGACAAACTGCGTCGTCGTCTCGCAGCTTTCATGGTTGCCGCGCACGAAGACGAACGGCGATGTCAGCAGCAGCGGCTGTGACGGGATCAGGAATTCCTGAAGCCAGTACTCGAACCGGTCCGAGGTGTCGGCGGGCTGGGTCCAGAATGGGTCCCCCTCGAAAAAGTAATGGTGATCGCCGCCATGCATCACGAAATCCGGCGTCATCGCAGCGGCATTCTGCGACATCGGGCGCAGCGGCCAGACTCCGCGCCCGTCCGCGCGGCTCCCGTCCTGCGCCACGCCATCGTCCGCGCAGTCCTGCCAGCCGCGGCTGCCCTTCGCACCATCCTGGCCGCGGCAGCCGCTGTCGGCGGTAAAGATCGCTTCCAGCCCGGCGCCGTTGCGCCGCCCCAACCGCCCTGGCCCGGGCATCTGCGCCGACGCATCGTCGGGATAGACCGGCAGCACCGTGCCCGGATCGGCAACAAGCGCCAGGCTGACGCTATCCGCCGCCGGGTCCAACGCTGCGGCGCAGATCGCCACGAGATAATGCTTGCCGCGGGTGTAGGCACCGGACGCGCCGTCGCGATACCGTCCGACCAGCGTGCCGCGGGTCTCGACCGCCGCCTTCGCCCCTGACACAGCGACGGCACCGCAGCTTTGTCGTGCAGCTGTCATCGGATCATCGGCAGAATTGGGGTCGACGTCGCCATTCGCCATCAGCACGAACCGCGCCTCGACCAGCGGCTTGCGCGCATCGGTCGAGCCCGGCACGATCTGCGTCCAGAAGGCCAGCACCTCGTTCGCCTTGCCGGACGGATTCGGCACATCGGCAATCGGCGGCTCGGGCTGGGCCAGCGCCACACCGTGGCCAAGTATCATCAAGACGGCGAAAATCGCGAGCTTGCGCATAATCTCTTTCTCCAAATAATGATTTCGTGCAACCCAGCCAGCCTCGCCAGCTTGGGACCCTGCGTCAAGCCCTGCGGTGGGTGAACACCGACCAGCCGGTGCGCCGCGCAAGAAGTTCCAGCGCACGCGAGGCAAGCTGCGAATTGCCCACCTTGTTCAGCCCCGGCGACCAGCAGCCGATGGCCGCCTCGCCCGGCGACACCGCCAGAATACCGCCGCCGACCCCACTTTTGCCGGGCAGACCGACGCGATAAGCGAACTCACCCGACCCGTCGTAATGGCCGCAGGTTAGCATCAGCGCGTTGATCTGGCGCGCCATGCGTTCCGATATCGCCCGCGGCCCGTCCGGCCCCAGCCGCCCGCCAAACGCCAGGAACCGCCCCGCCAGCGCCAGTTGCCGGGCGGTCATCGCGATGGCGCATTGGTGAAAGTAGACGCCGAGCGTCAGTTCCGGCGCATGGGCGACGGTGCCGAAATCACGCATGAAATTCGCCAGCGCCACGTTGCGAAAGCCGGTTTCGGTCTCGGATTTCGCCACTGCGGGGTCGATGGCGATATCCGCCTCGCCGGTCAGGAAGTGCATGAAGGTCAGGATCTGCGCCAACGCCTCCTTGGGCTGCGACTGGGCCAGGATGCTGTCGGTGACCACGATGGCGCCCGCGTTGATGAACGGATTGCGCGGAATGCCCTTTTCGTATTCCAACTGCACGATAGAATTGAACGGATCGCCCGAAGGCTCGCGCCCGACGCGGTTCCACAACTGCTCGCCGGTCTTGCCCAGCGCCAGCGCCAGCGCAAAGACCTTGCTGACGCTCTGGATCGAGAACCGCGTATCGGCATCGCCCGCCGCAATGACCTCGCCCTCTGCCGTCACCAGCACCAACGCGAACTGGTTCGGATCGACGCGGGCCAGTTGCGGGATATAGGCGGCAACCTCGCCCCGCTCGGTCTCCGCCGCCATCTCCTCGGCGATCTCGGCGACGATGGTGCGCAGGGTCTCGGTGGGGACGGATTGGGTGTTCACGGTGTGTGTCCGATCAGGGCGTTGGACCATCTATAGAAAAGGGGCCACCCAATGACAGCCCCTTACCTTCGATGTGAAAGGCTATCCAGCTATCGCAGGTGCATTTTCAATCCGTAGCGCGGGTCTGCTTTTAGCCCAAAGGGACATCTCTATCTGAGCAATAATTCAGTTGTTCGAAGGCTCATGGGAACTGAATTGTATGTCGAACGGCATCGTGCCGAAGCTAGCGGCGGCCTTGAAATAAAGTCCCTCTGGAACCGCGAAGTTTTCAAATATTCGCCCAGATTGCGTGGTCTGAATTGCCCAGAACAATGAGTCGATCAAAACCCTCAGCGCGCCGGAGTACACCAATGAAATTGACCGCGATTATTGTCTCTACAATCTGCCTATTGACCACTAGTCAAGCGATGGCGCAGCAAAAGAAATTCGTTGGCTATATCATCAAATCAAAGACCGAAGTTGTCGAAGGTGTATTATTGGTGGATGGCTATTCCCCTAAAGAATTACTTGCCTTTGTCGGACAAGACTGTGCGAGTGGTCAGTTAGGGGCGCTCAAATACGTTGGAAAGCTGTACAAAAGACGCGGGAACATCTTTCAGAAATTTCAAACCTCTTGCAAAGGCGGCCCGAGCCCTCGTATTGGGAACACTTCACAGGTCGCAGTTGAAGTTGAGCGTATGCCTGACGGGCGGAACATGACAGAATATACGTATTCGGAGCGCGGCAAATTGGCGTATACACGTTACATTCGGTGAATTTCGCTCTCAGCTCACAATTTCACTAACTAGGCAGTGAGTTTGTCAGCCTGGCATGTAAGTCGTCAACGGCAGCGGAGTCCGCACTGCTACTGTTCGCTTCAAAAAAAGGGGCCGCCCGAAGGCAGCCCCTTAATCATCCACACTGAGTGGTTCTCATCATTTGGCCCAAAGGGCCAAATGACTGTCACCACCTGATCAAATCCTAATGGATTTGATCTTACATCATGCCGCCCATGCCGCCCATGCCGCCCATGTCGCCCATGCCGCCACCGCCACCAGCGCCTTCTTTGGCGGGACGATCAGCAATCATGGCTTCAGTGGTAATCAGCAGACCGGCGATGGATGCCGCATCTTCCAGTGCGGTGCGCACAACCTTGGCCGGGTCGATCACGCCGAACTTGAACATGTCGCCATATTCTTCGGTCTGCGCATTGAAGCCGAACTTCAGGTCATCGCTTTCGCGAACCTTGCCGGCAACAACCGATCCGTCAACGCCAGCGTTCTCAGCGATCTGACGCAGCGGAGCTTCCAGAGCCTTGCGCACGATCGAAATACCGGCGTTCTGGTCACTGTTCTCGCCGGTAAGACCGTCCAGCGATTTCGCACCCTGAATCAGGGCCACGCCACCGCCGACAACGATGCCTTCCTGAACCGCAGCACGAGTCGCGTTCAGCGCGTCATCGACACGGTCCTTGCGCTCTTTCACTTCGGTTTCGGTCATACCACCGACGCGGATCACGGCAACACCGCCGGCCAGCTTGGCCACGCGTTCCTGCAGCTTTTCCTTGTCGTAGTCGGACGTGGTCTCTTCGATCTGGCCACGGATCTGGGCAACGCGCGCCTCGATCTCGGCCTTCTCACCATGTCCGTCGATGATCGTGGTCTCGTCCTTGGTGATCGAGATCTTCTTGGCCGAACCCAGCATGTCGATAGTGACATTTTCCAGCTTCATGCCCAGGTCTTCGCTGATCACCTGACCGCCGGTCAGAATGGCGATGTCCTGCAGCATCGCCTTGCGACGATCGCCAAAACCGGGGGCCTTGACGGCGGCAATCTTCAGACCGCCACGCAGCTTGTTGACGACCAGCGTGGCCAGGGCTTCGCCCTCGACATCCTCGGCAATGATCAGCAGCGGCTTCTGGCTCTGGATCACCGATTCCAGCAACGGAACCATCGGCTGCAGGCTCGAGAGTTTCTTCTCGTGCAGCAGGATCATGCAGTCCTCAAGGTCTGCAATCATCTTGTCGGCGTTGGTCACGAAGTACGGGCTCAGGTAGCCACGGTCGAACTGCATGCCCTCGACGACATCAGTCTCGGTCTCAAGACCCTTGTTCTCTTCGACGGTGATGACACCCTCGTTGCCGACTTTCTGCATCGCGTCGGCGATCTGGCGGCCGATTTCAGCTTCGCCGTTGGCGGAAATGGTGCCAACCTGCGCAACTTCGTCGCTGTCGGACACAGGGCGCGAAGCGTCCTTGATGTGCTGCACGACCTTGGCAACTGCCAGGTCAACGCCGCGCTTCAGATCCATCGGGTTCATGCCAGCAGCGACCGACTTCATGCCTTCCTTGATGATGGAAGCCGCCAGAATGGTCGCGGTGGTGGTGCCGTCGCCGGCCTCGTCGTTGGTGCGGCTGGCCACTTCCTTGACCATTTGCGCGCCCATGTTCTCGAACTTGTCCTCCAGTTCGATTTCCTTGGCAACCGTGACACCGTCTTTGGTGATGCGCGGTGCGCCGAAGGATTTGTCGAGAACGACGTTGCGGCCCTTGGGGCCGAGTGTAACTTTCACCGCATCGGCAAGGATGTTCACACCCTTAAGCATCCGATTGCGGGCATCGGTCGAAAATTTGACGTCCTTAGCAGACATATTGCTTGCTCCTGGTTGTCTGAATGGATTGGTTTAGGAAAGGCGGACGGTTCAGGCGATCACGCCCAGAATGTCGCTTTCCTTCATGATCAGCAGCTCTTCGCCATCCAGCGTGATCTCGGTGCCGGACCACTTGCCGAACAGGATCTTGTCGCCGGCCTTGACGTCCATCGCAATGCGATCGCCGTCCTCGTCCTTGGCGCCTGCGCCGACCGCGACGACTTCGCCCTCGGCCGGTTTTTCTTTGGCGCTATCGGGGATAATCAGGCCACCTTTGGTCTTCTCGTCGCCCTCGACGCGGCGGACCAGTACCCGGTCATGCAGCGGAGTGAATGCCATCTGAACGCTCCCTTGGTTCATGTTGCGTGTGCTTTGGCACTCACCTGATGCGAGTGCCAACAGAGCGGATGTAAGCAAGCCGTCGTCCGCTGTCAACACGCCTTTCGGGAATTTTCCGGCGCATTCTCGGGGGCCGTTCCGGGGCCGTCCGAATTCGGCCTGAACGGGTGTGCTATACTCTTCGCCATCAAAAGCCAAGCAGGGGACAAAGGCCATGATCCTTCGCATCTTTCAAGTCACCACCGAGCCGGGCAAAGAAGCCGAATTCCGTGACTTCTTTCTCAACACGGCAATCCCGCTGATGCTGAGGACCGACGGGCTGGAGCAGTTGTTGCCCGGTTTGCCGCGACCCGACAAGCCCGACACCTTCTGCATGGTCATGGTCTGGCGCGATCTTGATGCGCTTAGGGCCTTCGTCGGCGAGGACTGGTCGAAACCGCACATCGCGCCCGACGAGGCAGGTATCGTGAAGGACCGGTCGCTCAGCCACTACGAGCTTGTCCCGACCTGACCCGGCCCGCGCCGCGCTCTGCAATCGTCGTCTCGCGGCGTCTACTCCAACGCATCCGCCCAATCGGCCAACCCGCGCCGCCCGGCCTCGGTCAACGCGAACACTCCGCGCTCAACTCGGGCGAACCAGCCATAGTGATCGTCGGCCATGATCCGGGTCGCCGACGCGACCCCGGTGTCCGCCTTTACCGCCGCGCCACGCGCCGCCCCGTATTCCGCCAGGTACATCGCGCAGCGCAGCGCATCCTGCCGATACCCGGTCACGATCCCGTGCCGCGTCGCCCCGCCGTCGTTCGGATCGCCCCGGCGACGGGCGAACTCGCGCAGCAGTCTCTGTTTGCGCTTTGCCGATTTGCGCGGACTGTACGGCCCGGGATCGGCATGAACCTCGACCAGCCCGTCCCGCGCCCGTACCGTCACCACGCCCAGCCCCAACCGGCGGCACAACGCGACATTCGCTGCAAGCGCCCTGGCCTGTTTCGGGCGCGGCACCGCGATGTAGACCAGATCGCTGATCGAAAGCCGCGCGATCGCCTGGTGCAGCAGGGCCAGCGAAAACCCCAGCTTCAACTCGACGATCACCGGGTCCTCCCCACCGCGCACCGCCACCAGGTCGGCGGCGCCGATCTCGCCCTTCACCTCGTACCCCTGCCGTTGCAGGAACGCCTTCACAGGGGCGTATAGATCGGTCTCTTTAGGGCTCGACATGGGCCAAAACCTATCCGCCCACAGCCGCCCTGTCAGCGAAAACCTGCTATGCGCCCCGTGCCCGTGACAAGCTGTCTCACCCGGCCTATAGAGACGGCAAATCGCAGCCATTCAGACGGACGTACCCGATGACAATCCAGGTTTTTGGCCATAAATCCCCCGACACCGACAGCACCGGGTCGCCCATCATCTGGGCCTGGTATCTCTCCACCCACCGTGACCAGCCTGCCGAACCCGTCCTGCTGGGCGAACCCAACACCGAGGCCGCGTTTGTTTTGCAGCGCTGGGGTTTCGGCAAACCGCAGATCATCGACGACGTTACCCCCGGCGCCAAGGTCGTCATCGTCGACACCAACAACCCCGCCGAACTGCCCGCCGGCATCAACGACGCCGATGTGATCCAGATCATCGACCACCACAAGCTGACCGGCGGACTGGAAACAAAGGGTCCGATCGACATCACCATCAAGCCGCTGGCCTGCACCGCCACCATCATGCACAACCTGATGGGCGAGAATGCCGCCAAGATGCCCGACAATATCAAGGGCGCGATGTTGTCCTGCATCCTGTCGGACACGCTGGAATTCCGCTCGCCCACCACCACCGATCAGGACCGGCAACTGGCCGAGGATCTGGCGAAAGACCTCGGCATCAGCATCCCCGACTACGCGGCAGAGCTATTCGCCGCCAAGTCCGACGTCAGCCGGTTCTCGGCCGCAGAATTGCTGCGTATGGACAGCAAGGAATACGAGGTCGGCGGCGTCAGCTTCCGGGTCTCGGTGCTGGAAACCACGTCTCCGAAAACCGTGCTCGACCGCAAGGACGAGATCATGGCCGCGATGCCGCAGGTCGCGGACGAGGACAAGGTCAACGAAGTGCTGCTTTTTGTCGTCGACATCCTCAACGAGGAAGCCACCCTGCTGGTGCCCAACGACCTGACCAAGCGCGTCGCTCAGGCCAGTTTCGGCGCAACGGTGACAGGCGACACCGTGGTCCTGCCCGGCATCATGAGCCGCAAGAAGCAGATCATCCCGAACCTGAAACTTTAGCCGTCACGCGGCAATGACAGTCAGCCAGCGGCTTTCGGTGGGGACGTAACCTGCATGGTTTAGTGCCCGAACCACGGCCGACATATGCGCTGCGCCGTAGACGACTGCCACTGACGCGCCCGGTCCTGCGTCTTCAATCACCCGCGCGAGCGTTTCGCACAGCCGGGCGTCGCGCTCGATCAGCAGCGCGCGCAAAAATGGCGCGCTGCGGCAATTCCAAATCAGTATCTCGTCGCGCGACGGAAAGTCGTCCTGTCCCTGCGCGCGCCAGCGACCCACGGGTGGCGGTCAGTCTTTGCCAAAGCCCGGCGGCGGGATAGGCCACCTGTGCCGCCAGGCGCCAGGGCCAGGTGATCTCACGCCAGCAAGCCTCGAACTCAGCAGCGTCCATATCTGCCCGGATGGCCCGCTTGCCATGCGCCTCGAACCTCTCCCGAGGCTGGACCACCAGCCCCAACCGCGCGGGGCCGATCCAGCGGTAGGACGCGGTCAGCCGCCGCGCGATCCGTGATCCGACGCCCTCGTAGATTACGAAATCATGCGCCGCCGCCTCCGTGTAGACCGCGTCGAAGAACCCGGCCTCGCCCACATGCACCATCGGAAACAGCGTAACTTCGGCACCACCGCCCCGGCATGCCAGCCTGTGCCGCGCCGAACGCAAGCCGATCACCGAGCTTTCAAGAAATTGCATCTGCCACCACCGGCGCTTCTATGGCCAAAGTCTTGCGTGGAATACAGGCAGGTTGTTGACCAGATCCTGTCCGCGAAATGACGATTTCCAAAGACAGCCGACCCCCGAGACCAACAGCCTTCCGGCCAAAGCAAGTGGGTTTCTGGCCCGCTCACAACCGCCCTCTCCTCTTTGCAAAGAGACACTCCCCCGCCAGAGGCGTCCGGACCCAAAGCACACGCCGCACTGCAGCATGCTCTTGCACGTCCAGCGTCCGGCCCTACAAGGGTCCTACAAGACTCTTACACTTCTCATACGCCGCGTTTTCGCCCCGAAAGGCCTCGCCACATGACGCAGATCATCGAAACCCTGGCCCAGGTTTCCGACCGCTACGACGCCGTTCTCTGCGATCTCTGGGGCTGCCTGCACAACGGACGCCGCGCCTTTCCCGACGCCGTGACGGCGCTTCAGGGTTTCCGCGCCAAGGGCGGCACCGTCGTGTTGCTGACCAACGCGCCGCGCCCCCGCGACCAGGTGGCCTTGCAACTCGACGGGCTCGATGTGCCGCGCGACTGCTGGGACGTCATCGTCACCTCGGGCGACAGCGCCCGGGCCGCGATGTTCGAGGGTGTCGTCGGCGAAAAGGTCCACTTCATCGGCTACGAGCGCGACCTGACGTTCTTTGAAGTCCCCGCTATCGTTGACAATCCGGTGGACATCCAGCGCGTGCCGCTGGACCGGGCCGAAGGTCTGGTCGTCACCGGCCCCGAAGACCCTTATGCCGATCCCGCCGTCTACCGGCCGCAGTTTCTACACGCCAAGCAGAAGGGCATGAAGCTGCTGTGCGCCAACCCCGATGTGGTCGTGGACTACGGCGACAAGCGGCAGTACTGCGCCGGCGCTCTGGCGCAGCTTTATGCCGAGATGGGTGGCGAGAGCCTTTATTTCGGCAAGCCGCACCCGCCGATCTACGACCTCGCCCGCCGCCAACTCGCCGCGATGGACAGGCTGCCCCCCGACGCGCGCATCCTGGCCATCGGCGACGGCATCAGGACCGATGTCGCCGGCGCCATGGGCGAGGATATCGACGTCCTGTTCATCACCGGCGGTCTTGCGGCAGAGGAGACCGGGACCGGCCATCAGCCGGCCCAAAAGGCGCTAGCTACTTATCTCGAAAAAGAAATGTACAGCCCTCGCTACGCGACCGGCTATCTCCGGTAGGACGCGGCCTCGCAATAATATTGCGGAAACATCACGCCAAACAAACTAAAATTACTTTCGGGGCTTGCGACAGGCGCGCGCTTGGTTTATGCTGCACCGCAACATGAACCCGAGGTCCTCCATGCTCGACAACCAGCCACGCGGCACGATCTGCATCGAAGACATGGAAATCGGCATGCGCCGGTATCTTCAGAAAGAAGTGACCGACCGCGACATCCAGCTGTTCGCCGAGATTTCGACCGACCGCAACCCGGTCCACATGGACGACGCCTATGCGATGGACACGATCTTCGAGGGCCGCATCGCCCATGGAATGCTGACCGCCTCGCTGATCTCTGCCGTGATCGGAGAGCAGCTGCCCGGCCACGGCGCGGTCTATCTTGGGCAAAGCCTTAAATTCATGGCCCCCGTCCGCCCCGGCGACACAGTTTATACCGAGGTGACAGTGCGCGAGATCGACCACTCCCGCCGCCGCGTGACCCTTGATTGTCACTGCATGGTGGGCGATACGGTCGTCCTCAAGGGCGAAGCGCTGGTTCTGGCGCCCAGCCGCAAGTTCGACTGACCACGGGGGTATCGCCCTCGCCCTGGGGGACGATGCGCACCTTCACCACCTGGACCGGCCTGACCGAAGACGCGCGCGGCGCGACCGCCGCCATCGGCAATTTCGATGGCGTCCACCTTGGGCACCAGGCGGTGATCGACCTTGCCGGCCGGGCCGCCGATGCCCCCCTCGGCGTCGTCACGTTCGAACCGCACCCGCGCGAGGTTTTCGCCCCAGACGCCCCGCCCTTCCGCCTGATGAGCGCCGAAACCAAGGCGCACCGGCTGGAAAAGCTGGGTGTCGAGCTGCTGTACCAGCTTAACTTCACGCCCGATCTCTTTCGCCTGACGCCCGAGCAATTCGCCCGCGATGTGATCCACCGGGGCCTCGGCCTGAACCACGTCGTCGTCGGCCGCGATTTCTGCTTCGGCAAGGGCCGCGCCGGCAGCTCCATCGACCTTCAGGCTTTCGGCAAGGACATGGGGTTCGGCGTCACCGTCGCCGACCTGATCGAGAAGGACGGCGTCGAAGTGTCCTCGACCTCGATCCGCAAGGCCCTGACCGAAGGCCGCCCGCGCGACGCCGCCACGATGCTGGGCCACTGGCACCGGATCGACGGCGATGTCTTGCATGGCGAAAAGCGCGGTCGCGACCTGGGCTATCCCACCGCCAACATGTCGATCGACGGTCTGCACCCGCCGCGCTTCGGCGTCTATGCCGTCAAGGTCGACGTGCTGACCGGACCGCACAGGGGCAGCTACAACGGTGCCGCCAGCATCGGCGTGCGGCCGATGTTCGGCGGCGAACGTTGCGAACCTGGAAACCTACATCTTCGACTTTTCGGGCGATCTCTACGGCGAGGATCTCAGCGTCGCCCTGGTGGATTTCCTGCGCCCCGAGATGGAATTCGACACGGTCCGCGCCCTGACCAACCGGATGGACGCCGACTGCGCCCGCGCCCGCGCGATCCTGCGCGACATAACATGAAAGACCCGATCCAGCGCGACGGTCTGCGCGAAAAATTCTGGGAAAGAGTGCCGCTGAAGAACCTTGCCAAGAAGGAATGGGAGGCGCTTTGCGACGGCTGCGGCAAGTGCTGCCTGAACAAGCTGGAAGACCCCGACACAGGCGAGATCGCCTTCACCCGCGTCGCCTGCCGCCTGCTGGACGACGAAACCTGCCGCTGCGCGCAATACGACATCCGCAAGCAGTTCGTGCCCGATTGCGTCGTGCTGACGCCCGGCAACATCAGCAAGATCGCCTACTGGATGCCCACGACCTGCGCCTACCGGCTGCTCTACGAGGGCAAGCCGCTTGCAGGACTGGCACCCGCTGATCTCGGGAACGCCCGACACCGTGCACAAGGCGGGCATCTCGGTGAAGGGCTGGACCGTGCCGGAATTCGAAGTGCCGGAAGAGGACTGGGAAGACCACATCGTCGAGGACCGCTGTAGCCATGTTTTTCGCCTCCGACAACACCGCGCCGGTGCACCCCGACGTCATGGCTGCACTGACCCGCGCCAACGAGGGCTACACCCCGTCCTACGGCAACGATCCGATCATGGACGAGGTCCGCACCCGTATCCGCGAGCCTCTTCGAAGCCCCCGACGCCGCGGTGTATCTGGTCGCCACCGGCTCCACCGCCAATGTCCTTTCGCTTGCCTGCCTGACCCCGCCGTGGGGTGCGATCTACTGCCATCGCCTCGCGCATATCGAAATCGACGAATGCGGCGCGCCCGAATTCTACACCGGCGGTGCCAAGCTGAAACTGGTGGGCGGCGACCACGCCAAAATGACCCCCGAGACCTTGCGCGCTGCGGTCGAGGCGACACCGCACGGTGATGTGCACAGCGTGCAGCGCGGCGCGGTCTCGATCACCAACGTGACCGAACGCGGCACCGTCTACACCTCCGCCGAAGTCGCCGCACTTGTGCGCCGTCGCCAGCGATCACGACCTGCCCTGCCACATGGACGGCGCGCGATTTGCCAATGCGCTCGTGGCCACCAGCGCCGCGCCGGCCGAGATGACATGGCGCGCGGGCATCGACATTCTCAGCTTCGGCGGCACCAAGAACGGGCTGATGGGGGTCGAGGCAGTGGTGATCTTCGACCCCGCGAGAGCCTGGGAGTTCGAGTTGCGCCGCAAGCGCGGCGGGCACCTGTTTTCCAAGCACCGCTACCTATCGGCGCAGATGCTGGCCTATCTGACCGACGACCTGTGGCTTGACACCGCGCGCGCTGCCAACCGCGCCGGGGCGCGTCTGTCCGAAGGCATCGCAGCGATTACCGGCGCCGCCCTGACCCATCCGACCCAGGCCAACATGGTCTTCGCCGAATGGCCCAAACTTTTGCACCTGCGCGCATTGAAGGCCGGTGCCGCCTACGAGGTCTATCCCGACGGCGCACCAGACGCCGCAATCCTGCCCGCGAGACTGGTGTGCAGCTGGTCAACGACCGACGATGACATCGACGCTTTCGTCAGCCTTCTGAAAGGCTAGGGGTCAGATCTTCCCCGCCAGGTGCGCGTCAAGATCGTCCAGCCGGTCCTGTCCCCAGAACCGCTGATCGCGGTCGGTGATGTAGAACGGCGCGCCGAAGGCACCCCGGCTCACCGCTTCTTCCAGGTTGGCGGCGTAGGTCTCGGCCCCCTCCAGCATGCCACTGTCAGCCAGGGCCGGATCAAAGCCCGCCCCCTTCAGACACTCACGGATCACCGTATCTTCGGCGATGTCCTTTTCCTCGGCCCAGCAGGCCGCCGTCAGCCGCATGCACCAGCGCCCCGATATCGCCGCCGCCCGCCTTTTGCGCCGCGATGATCGCATAGGACGACGGCGCCGGATTGGTCGGCCAATAGCTGGGTTTCAGGTTGATCGGCAACCCGGCCTTCGCCGCCTGCCGCGTCAACTCCTGCACCCGGTACTCCTGCCGCGAGGGATGCCGATCCTTCGGCGGAACGCCCCCGGTTCGACCGAACAGGGCGATGACGTCCAGCGGCTTGTAGTCCACCGTCGCGTCATGGCTTGCCGCGATCTCTTCCAACCGTGTCCCGGCCAGGTATGTGAATGGCGACACCGTCGCGAAAAAATAGTCGATATGTGCCATCCTGATCCCCTTTGGCGCGCCTGCATTGTTTGCAAGACCGTAGTGGGGTGGTAGGGGGTGTCAACGCCTGCGATTCCGTGCCTTGACCGACCGGGGACCTCTGCCGCCATGCCAACCACTGCCGAACCGAAGCTCATTTCGGGCAATGCCAACCGCACGCTCGCCAACGCCATCGCCCGCCGCATGTCGATGCACCGCGGCATCAACGTCGGCCTGGTCGACGCCCGGGTCGAGCGGTTCAACGACCAGGAGATCTTCGTCGAGGTCTTCGAGAACGTGCGCGGCGAGGACATGTTCATCATCCAGTCGACCTCGAACCCGGCCAACGACAACCTGATGGAACTGCTGATCATGACCGACGCGCTGCGCCGCTCGTCGGCCGCGCGCATCACCGCGGTGATCCCCTATTTCGGCTATGCCCGCCAGGACCGCCGCACCAAGGCGCGCACGCCGATCTCGGCCAAGCTGGTGGCCAACATGATCGTCGAGGCCGGGATCGAGCGGGTGCTGACGCATGGACCTGCACGCCGCCCAGATCCAGGGCTTCTTCGACATTCCGGTCGACAACCTCTATGCCTCGCCGGTCTTCGCGCTGGACATCGAGCACCAGTTCAAGGGCCGGCTGAAGGACGTGATCGTGGTCTCGCCCGACGTCGGCGGCGTGGCCCGCGCCCGCGAACTGGCCAAGCGCATCGGCTGCGCCGCTCGCCATCGTCGACAAGCGCCGCGAGAAGCCCGGCGAGATTGCCGAGATGACCGTGATCGGCGACGTGTCGGGCAAGACCTGCATCATCGTCGACGACATCTGTCGATACCGCCGGCACGCTGTGCAAGGCCGCCGAGGTCCTGATCGAACAGCGGCGCCAACGAGGTGCATTCCTATATCACCCACGGCGTTCTCTCCGGCCCGGCCGTCGGAGCGCATCGACCAACTCGGTGATGAAAAGCCTGGTGATCACCGACAGCATCGAACCGACCGAAGCCGGTGCAAGAACGCCCGCAACATCCGCATCGTGCCCGACCGCGCCGATCTTCGCCCAGGCGATCCTGAACATCTGGAACGGCACCTCGGTCTCGTCGCTGTTCGAAACCGACACGCTCGGCCCGATCTACGAAGGTACCTACACCCCGATCTGAGGGGCCTTTTTCTCTTTCAAAATACGCAACATCCGCGCCCATGCACCCGCGCGCCGTCGATCTTCCGGGCTCACCCTGCGGCCCGCGCCAAAAATGGCGTGCGGCGCAGCCGCACCTTTGGATCGCCTTGTCCGGCTAGTACAGATCCCACTCTTCCTCGTGCGCAAGCTCGCCGATGGCGAACCAGTCGGCGCGGACCCGGGCCACCCGGGTGTCGCCCCAGGTGCGGAACATGATGTCGAACCCCTTCTCGGTGATCTTCTCGGCGGTGATATCGGCGCGCTGGTTGGTCTTCTCGTCCATGTCCCACATCGACAGGCTGACCTGCACGATCGGCGGCGCACCGAACGGTTCGCTGAACCTGACCCGTTTGCGCTGCATTCGCGGGCCGCTGCCGGTCCACATTTTGCCATCGTTTTCGAAATCCGAAAACAGCACGTGGCTGCCGTGATCGACCCCAACAAGATGATTGCGAATGCGTTTCATCTGACCCTCGTGCGGACTGAATGGCGCGGCATTGTGGCAAAACTTTGATGCTGGAATGGAAACGGCCCCGCGAATATGTGCAGGGCTGTTTCCAATTCGTTAACGATTTCCGGTGGCTGCGCTGTGTCAGACCATGTCTTCGGCCAGATGTGCCAGGTCGGCAAGCGCCTTGGCCGTGGCGTCGCGCGCCGTGTCCGTGGTCTGGGCGTGGGCCTCTTCGGCCTGCTCGCGCAGCCGGTCCAGGAACTCGGGCGTCACGTCGGCGCGCGGCACCGCCTGCTCGGCCAGCACCGAGACGCTGGTCGGAGTAACCTCGGCAAACCCGCCCGACACAACGTATTCCTGGGTGCCTTCGCTGCCCGTCGCCTTGACCACGCCGGGGCGTAGTGTGGTGATGATCGGCATGTGATCCGCCATCGCGGTCATGTCGCCCTCGGAACCGGGGATCTGCACTTCGCTGGCCTGCATCGAGGCCAGCTTGCGCTCTGGCGAGACCAGGTCGAACTGTATCATATCGGCCATGATGACCCTTCCTTACGCCGCGTCCGCAGCCATGCGCTCGGCCTTGGCCTTTACCTCGTCGATATCGCCGACCATGTAGAAGGCGCCTTCCGGCAGGTGATCGTATTCGCCCGCGACAACCGCCTTGAACGACGAGATCGTCTTTTCCAGCGGCACCTGCACACCCGGCGAGCCAGTGAACACCTGCGCCACGTCGAACGGCTGCGACAGGAAGCGCTGGATTTTTCGCGCGCGGGACACGGTCAGCTTGTCCTCTTCGCTCAGTTCGTCCATGCCGAGAATGGCGATGATGTCCTGCAAGCTCTTGTAGCGCTGCAAAACTCCCTGCACGTCGCGGGCCACCTGGTAGTGCTCTTCACCCAGGATCGCCGGGTCCATCAGGCGCGAGGTGCTGTCCAGCGGGTCCACCGCCGGGTAGATGCCAAGCTCGGAAATCGCACGGCTCAGAACGGTCGTCGCATCGAGGTGCGCGAAGGATGTCGCGGGCGCCGGGTCGGTCAGGTCGTCGGCGGGCACATAGATCGCCTGCACCGAGGTGATGGACCCGGCCCGCGTCGAGGTGATCCGCTCCTGCAGCGCGCCCATGTCGGTGGCGAGCGTCGGCTGATAGCCCACGGCGGACGGGATACGGCCCAGCAGCGCCGACACTTCCGAACCGGCCTGCGTAAAGCGGAAGATGTTGTCGACGAAGAACAGCACGTCGGTGCCCGACTGGTCGCGGAACTGCTCGGCCAGGGTCAGGCCGCTGCAGGGCGACGCGCATCCGGGCACCCGGCGGCTCGTTCATCTGGCCGTAGACCAGCGCCACCTTCGAGTTCGGTCAGCTTGTCGGGAACGATAACGCCCGGATTCGATCATCTCGTGGTACAGGTCGTTGCCCTCGCGCGTCCGCTCGCCGACACCGGCGAAGACCGAGAAGCCAGAGTGCACCTTGGCGATGTTGTTGATCAGTTCCATGATCAGAACCGTCTTGCCCACGCCGGCACCGCCGAACAGGCCGATCTTGCCGCCCTTGGCGTAGGGGGCCAGCAGGTCGACGACCTTGATGCCGGTGACCAGCACTTCCGATTCGGTCGCCTGCTCGGCGAACTCGGGCGCGGGCTGGTGGATCGAACGGCGCTCTTCCGCGTCGACCGGGCCGCCTTCGTCCACCGGCTCACCGACGACGTTGATGATCCGGCCAAGCGTGGCATTGCCGACCGGCACCATGATCGGGCCGTCGGTGTCGGTCACGACCTGGCCGCGCACCAGACCTTCGGTCGAGTCCATCGCGATGGTGCGCACGGTGTTCTCGCCCAGGTGCTGCGCCACTTCCAGGATCAGCCGGTTGCCGTGGTTGTCGGTTTCCAGCGCGTTCAGAATTTCGGGCAGGTGGTCGTCGAACTGCACGTCGACGACGGCGCCGATGACCTGGGTCACTTTGCCTTTTGCTTTTGCCATTGTCTAACTCTCCGGTTGTCTTCTAGAGCGCCTCGGCGCCGGAAATAATTTCGATCAGCTCGTTGGTGATGACGGCCTGGCGGCTGCGGTTGTACTCGATCGTCAGCCTGTCGATCATGTCACCCGCGTTGCGCGTGGCGTTGTCCATGGCGCTCATCCGGGCGCCCTGCTCGGAGGCGGCGTTCTCCAGCAGCGCCGCGAAGATCTGCGTCGCCACCGCGCGCGGCAGCAGCTCCGCCAGGATCTCGTCCTCGCCGGGTTCGTATTCGTAGAAGGTCGACGGCGCGTTCTCGTCCTGTTCGAACTTGGCGGGGATGACCTGCACTTCGGTCGGGACCTGGCTGATCACCGACTGGAACGTGTTGTAGAAGATCGTCGCCACGTCGAATTCGCCGGCCTCGAACCGGGTCAGCACTTCCTTGGCCACGTCTTGCGCATTGGCGTAGCCGACGCGCTTCACGTCGCTCATGTCGATGTGCTTGACGTTCAGCTTGCCGTAGTCGCGGCGCAACTGTTCGCGGCCCTTCTTGCCGACCGTCAGGACCTTCACGGTCTTTCCGGCAGCCTGCAGCTTTTCGATCTTTGCCTTGGCGGCGCGCACGATGGTCGAGTTGAAGCCACCGCAAAGCCCCCGCTCCGAGGTCATCACGACGATCAGTTGGGTCTGATCGCTGCCGGTCCCGGTCAGCAGCTTCGGGCCACCCTCGTTGCCGCCGGCGCCCGCCGCAAGCCCGGCCATCACGGCGTTGAACCGTTCGGTATAGGGGCGCGCCATTTCGGCCGCTTCCTGGGCGCGGCGCAGTTTCGCAGCCGCGACCATCTGCATGGCCTTGGTGATCTTCCGCGTCGATTTGACGCTGGCGATCCTGTTCTTCAGGTCCTTGAGGTTTGGCATGTATCCAATCCTACCTTTCGGCCAGCTTTACGAGAAATCGGCGGCGTATTCGTCGATCGCGGCGCGCAGCTTGTCCTCGGCATCGCCCTTGATCTTGGGGTCGTTCTTGGTGATCCAGTCCAGCAGGTCCGACTTCTTCGACCGCAGGAAGTTCAGCAGACCCGCCTCGAAACGGCCCACTTCGCTGACCGTGATCTTGTCGAGGTAGCCCTTGGTGCCGGCAAAGATCACGCAGACGATCTCGGCGTTGGTCAGCGGCGAGTATTGCGGCTGCTTCATCAGCTCGGTCAGCCGCGCGCCGCGGTTCAGCAGTTGCTGGGTCGCGGCGTCGAGGTCGGATCCGAACTGCGCGAAGGCCGCCATCTCGCGGTACTGCGCCAGTTCCAGCTTCACCGGACCGGCGACCGATTTCATCGCGTTGGTCTGGGCCGACGAACCCACGCGCGACACCGACAGACCGGTGTTCACGGCCGGGCGGACGCCCTGGAAGAACAGTTCGGTTTCCAGAAAGATCTGACCGTCGGTGATCGAGATCACGTTGGTCGGAATAAACGCCGACACGTCGCCGCCCTGGGTCTCGATGATCGGCAGTGCGGTCAGCGAGCCGGCGCCATTGTCCTCGTTCAGCTTGCACGACCGCTCCAGCAGGCGCGAGTGCAGGTAGAACACGTCGCCCGGATAGGCTTCGCGTCCCGGCGGGCGTCGCAGCAGCAGCGACATCTGGCGATAGGATACGGCCTGCTTGGACAGGTCATCGTAGATGATCAGCGCATGGCGGCCGTTGTCGCGGAAAATGCTCGGCCATGGCGGTCGCGGAATAGGGCGCCAGGAACTGCATCGGCGCGGGGTCGGATGCGGTGGCGGCCACGACGATGGTATAGTCGATGGCGCCGGTTTCCTCGAGCTTCTTGACCAGCTGCGCCACGGTCGACCGCTTCTGGCCGATGGCGACGTAGACGCAGTAAAGCTTCTTGCTTTCGTCGTCGCCGGCGGCATCGTTATAGGATTTCTGGTTCAGGATCGTGTCCAGCGCGATGGCGGTCTTGCCGGTCTGGCGGTCGCCGATGATCAGCTCGCGCTGGCCGCGGCCGATCGGGATCATCGCGTCGACGGCTTTCAGGCCGGTCGCCATCGGCTCGTGCACCGATTTGCGCGGGATGATGCCGGGGGCCTTCACGTCGGCGACGCGACGCTCTTTCGTCTTGATCGGACCCTTGCCGTCGATCGGGTTGCCCAGGCCGTCGACAACGCGGCCCAGGAGTTCGTCACCGGCGGGCACGTCCACGATGGAATTGGTGCGCTTGACGGTGTCGCCTTCCTTGATGTCCCGGTCGTTGCCGAAGATCACCACGCCGACGTTGTCGGATTCCAGGTTCAGCGCCATGCCCTTGATGCCGCCGGGAAACTCGACCATCTCGCCGGCCTGGACAGTTGTCCAGACCGTGGACACGGGCGATACCGTCGCCGACGCTCAGCACGCGGCCAACCTCGGCCACTTCGGCCTCTTGACCGAAGTTCTTGATCTGCTCCTTCAGGATCGCAGAAATTTCAGCAGCTTGGATCGCCATTTATCCGACCTCTTTCATTGAATTCTGAAGGTTCGCGAGCTTCGAGCGGATCGACGTGTCGATCATCTTCGAGCCCACCTTGACTACAAGACCGCCGATGAGGCTTTCATCGACGGCCAGATTGATCTTCACATCCTTGCCCACAGAGGCCTTCAGCGTCTTGGCCAGCTTGTCCTGTTGCGCCTTGGTCAGCGCCTTGGCGGCGGTCACGTCGGCGGTCACTTCGCCCTTCTCGTCGGCGATCAGGCCGCGCAGCGACCGCACCAGCTGCGGCAGCACGAACAGCCGGCGCTTGGTCGCCATCAGGCCCAGCAGGTTGGTAGCATTTTCCGACAGGCCCATCTTCTTGGCGATCGCGGTGATCGCCTCGCCCTGGTCGTCGCGCGAATAGATCGGCGATGCGATCAGGTCGCGGAAATCTGCGCTGGCATTCAGCGCGGCCTCCAGCGCGTCGACATCGTTTTCGACGGTGGGCAGCGATTTTTCTTCCTTGGCCAGTTCGAAGATGGCCGTGGCGTAGCGCGCGGCAATGCCGGTCGAAATCGAAGCTGTCTCGGACACGTCCACCCTTCCGATGTTCTGGCCCCGAAACGTACTCGCGAAGCGCGATCCAGGGCAACATAAGTTACGCGCCTGTCGCGCACGCCGTCGAAATCGGCGCCGGTCTAGCAGAGCAATTTGCAGCCCGCAACCGGCTTGGCATCGACCCTGAAAAACGAAACACGCGCGATAACAGTGGCTTACCGACCACACGCCGGAAAGCATGGTAAAATGTTCGCCCGGAACACCGCATTTTTTTGTCAGGATTTGCCAATTCCCGCCGCACAGGCGAAACCGGCGGGTGGATAGCCCGATCAGCGCGACAGGATTTCAGACCGGTTTGGCCTCCGGCACCGTCAGCCCTTCGAGCACCCGCAGCGGCCTGCGGACCTTCTCGGCAAGGCCCTTGGGCCGGGCATATTCCTCGATACTGGCCTCGACCATCAGAACGCCGCCCGCGAACCGCGACGATATCCGCCGCCCGGTACGTTCCCAGAAGGCGCCTGTCTTCAGCCAGAACCGCCGGTCCGACGGCGGCTGGAACAGCGCCGCCACATGGCGCTCGGGGACAAAGCCATGGCGTTTGAGCTGGTTTTCAAGCTGGCCCAGCGAATAGGGCCGGCCGAAGCCGAACGGCGTCTTGTCGCGCCGCGCCCACAGACCGCCGCGGTTCGGCACGATGAACAGCGCCCGGCCGCCCGGCGCCAGCACCCGCTTGCATTCTTCCAGCACCGCCGAGGATTCTCGCTGGTTTCCAGCCCGTGCAGCAGCACCAGCTTGTCGACCTGGCCCGTCTCCAGCGGCCACAGCGTTTCCTCGCACAGCACCGAGACATTGGGCTGCCCGGCGGGCCAGGGCATCACTCCCTGCGGCCCCGGCATCAGGCCGACAACCCGCGTGGCACTTTGAGGTAGGGCCGCAGCAGCGGCACGGCAAAGCCGAAGCCGACCACCGTCTGGCCGCTTGCCTTCGGCCACAGATGCACCACCTGATCGCGTATGGCCCGCTGCGCCGCACGGCCAAGGCCGGTCCGGTAGTAGAAATTCCGCAGGTCGAGCACGTCCAGATGCATTGCGGCGCGCTTTCAGATCGGCAGATTTGGCCGTAGCATACCGACCAAGAAGGGAAACGCCATGCCTCTCGAGATCGTCACCGTCCCCTGCCTCACGGACAACTACGCCTTCCTGGTCCATGCGTCCGAAACCGGCGAAACCGCCATGGTCGACGTGCCCGAGGCCGGCCCGATCCGCGATGCGCTGAAAGATCGCGGCTGGACGCTCAGCCACATCTTCATCACCCACCACCACGCGGATCACATCGACGGCGTCGACACCCTGCGCGGCGAAACCGGGGCCACTGTCGTCGGCGCCAAGGCCGATGCGCACCGCCTGCCCGACCTCGACATGGCGGTGTCCGACGGCGACATCTTCCGGTTCGCCGATCACGAGGTACACGTGCTCGACGTCTCGGGCCACACCGTCGGCCACATCGCCTATCACATCCCCGACGCCCACGCCGTCTTCACCGCCGACAGCCTGATGGCGCTGGGCTGCGGGCGGGTGTTCGAGGGCACGCCGGAACAGATGTGGCAGTCGCTTTCGAAGCTGGCCGGGCTGCCCGAGGATACGGTCGTCTATTCGGGCCATGAATACACCGCCACCAACGCCCGCTTCGCCCTGACGATCGAGCCCGACAATGCCGCTCTTCAGGCCCGCGCGAGGGACGTCGAGGCGAAGCGCGCCAAGAGCGAGGCCACCGTGCCCTCGACTCTCGCAGAAGAGAAGGCGACCAACCCGTTTCTGCGCGCGCACTTGCAACGGGTGAAGGACGCCATAAATATGCCACAAGCATCGGATAGCGAAAGTTTCGCTGAGATCCGGCAGCGCAAGGACCGGTTCTGAAGGCTATTCCCCGATCCTACGCAGCGCGTTGCCAATCTGCCCGGAAAATCGGCGTCAAATATATTTGTGACCGGTTTTGAAAAGAAAATCCTTGAAGCGCGGCCAGGAAAACCGAACTTTAAGAGGTAGAGGCCATGGTGAGGATGCGGCCCCGGCCCATACCCCGCCCAAGTGTAAGGAGCACGCAACGTGCCGTCATTCTCGAATACACTCGAGCAGGCCATCCACTCGGCGCTGGCGCTGGCCAATGCGCGCCGTCACGAACTGGCGACGCTGGAGCATCTGCTGCTGGCGCTGATCGACGAACCCGACGCCGCCAAGGTGATGAAGGCCTGCTCCGTCGATCTGGAAACTGCGCAGCACGCTGGTCGAATTCATCGACGACGACCTCTCGACGCTGGTCACCGACGTCGACGGCTCCGAAGCCGTGCCGACCGCCGCCTTCCAGCGCGTGATCCAGCGCGCCGCGATCCATGTGCAATCCTCGGGCCGCACCGAGGTGACCGGCGCCAACGTGCTGGTCGCGATCTTCGCCGAGCGCGAAAGCAACGCCGCCTACTTCCTGCAGGAACAGGACATGACCCGCTACGACGCGGTCAACTTCATCGCGCATGGCGTCGCCAAGGACCCGGCCTTCGGCGAAACCCGCCCGGTGACCGGCGCACCGGAGGCCGAGGAAGAGGCGCAAACCGCCGATGAGGACGCCAAGGAAAGCGCGCTGGCGAAGTACTGCGTCGATCTGAACGCCAAGTCCCGCAAGGGCGACATCGATCCGCTGATCGGCCGCGAGCACGAGGTCGAGCGCTGCATTCAGGTGCTGTGCCGCCGCCGCAAGAACAACCCGCTGCTGGTCGGCGATCCCGGCGTCGGCAAGACCGCCATCGCCGAAGGTCTGGCGCGCAAGATCGTCGGTGGCGAAACGCCCGACGTTCTGAAGGACGCCACGATCTTCTCGCTCGACATGGGCGCGCTGCTGGCCGGCACCCGCTATCGCGGCGATTTCGAGGAACGTCTGAAGGCCGTGGTGACCGAGCTGGAGGATCACCCCGACGCGATCCTGTTCATCGACGAGATCCACACCGTGATCGGCGCGGGTGCGACCTCCGGCGGCGCGATGGATGCCTCGAACCTGCTGAAGCCCGCGCTTCAGGGCGGCAAGCTGCGCTGCATGGGCTCGACGACCTACAAGGAATTCCGCCAGCACTTCGAAAAGGACCGCGCGCTGTCGCGCCGGTTCCAGAAGATCGACGTGAACGAACCGTCGGTCGACGACGCGATGAAGATCCTCGAAGGGTCTCAAGCCCTATTTCGAGGAGCACCACGAGATCAAGTACACCTCCGACGCGATCAAGTCGGCGGTGGAACTGTCGGCGCGCTACATCAACGACCGCAAGCTGCCCGACAAGGCCATCGACGTGATCGACGAGGCCGGTGCCGCGCAGCACCTGGTTGCCGAATCGCAAGCGCCGGAAGACCATCGGCACCAAGGAGATCGAGGCCGTCGTCGCCAAGATCGCCCGCATCCCGCCGAAGAACGTCTCCAAGGACGACGCCGAGGTTCTGAAGGACCTCGAAGACCACGCTGAAGCGCGTCGTCTTCGGTCAGGACCAGGCGATCGACGCACTGTCCTCGGCGATCAAGCTGGCCCGCGCCGGTCTGCGCGAGCCCGAAAAGCCGATCGGCAACTACCTCTTCGCCGGCCCCACCGGCGTCGGCAAGACCGAGGTCGCCAAGCAACTGGCCGACAGCCTCGGCGTCGAGCTGCTGCGCTTCGACATGTCGGAATACATGGAAAAGCACGCCGTCTCGCGCCTGATCGGCGCGCCGCCGGGCTATGTCGGCTTCGACCAGGGCGGGCTGCTGACCGACGGGGTCGACCAGCATCCGCATTGCGTGCTGCTGCTCGACGAGATCGAGAAGGCGCACCCGGATGTGTTCAACATCCTGCTGCAGGTGATGGACCACGGCAAGCTGACCGACCACAACGGGCGCGTCGGTCGATTTCCGCAACGTGATCCTGATCATGACCTCCAACGCCGGCGCCTCGGAGCTGGCCAAGGCAGCCATCGGCTTCGGCCGCGACCGGCGCGAGGGCGAGGATACCGCCGCGATCGAGCGGACCTTCACGCCGGAATTCCGCAACCGCCTCGACGCGACGATCAGCTTCGCCCCGCTAGCGCAAGGAGGTCATCCTGCAGGTGGTCGAGAAGTTCGTGCTGCAACTCGAAGCACAGCTGATGGATCGCAACGTCACCATCGAACTGACCCGGCCCGCCGCCGAATGGCTGGCCGACAAGGGCTATGACGACAAGATGGGCGCGCGTCCGCTGGGCCGCGTGATCCAGGAGCACATCAAGAAGCCGCTGGCCGAGGAACTGCTGTTCGGCAAGCTGGCCAAGGGCGGCATCGTCAAGGTGGGCTTGAAGGACGGCAAGATCGACCTGCGGATCGAACAGGCCCAGGCGCCGCGCCTGCAATCCAAGAAACCGCCTCTGCTGACGGCAGACTGATCCGCAATCATAAGGCCACAAGGGCCGCGCGCCCCCGGTGCGCGGTCCCTTTTGTTGTGGGCGCCTAGCGTAAAGAAGCCTCGAAGGACACTGACGCCCCGCGCATTCGGTCAGTTTCCGCCGGTTTCACGGTTCCGCCACCTATACGTGGCCGGCACATCGTGGTTCGTGTTAAGGTTGAGTTGTGGAAATTCTATCTACCACACCGTGCGCTGTCTTATCTTGGCACGCCACCTGCAATTTGAACCCAGCAAAAGGAGCCGAGTCATGGCACGCGGCGATTTCAACTACATTCCGGTCAATCGAACATTCAATGCCGGCAACCCAACATTCGAACGGAACTTCACGGTCGAGCTTTCCGGCTCGCAATCAGTGGTCGATGACGGCTATCTGCTGATCACGGTTCGAAGCGTCGATGCCGCCAGCCACCAGATCCTGATCAACGGCAATCAGCTAAGCGGCTTTGACATCCCCTTGCCGCCGGGCAATTCCGATGCCTGGCTGACCTACATGGACCGGATTCAACCCGGCGCCCTGCAAGGAGGCACCAACGAGCTGGAAATCCGGCGCATCGGCAATGACAATTTCGTCGTGAAAGACGTTGTCGTGCATTGGCGCGAGGCTGGCTGACCATAGTCGAACCCTAACAGGTTCGCTTGGCTCGGCGTAGTGAAGTTGGCGTTAGCTCGCCGCTTGGCCCGACGGGCGCGCCAGGATAGCCACTACTTCTCGGTCAGCTTCAACTCGATCCGTCGGTTCTGTGCTCGGGCCTCTGCGGTGTCCGCCGCATTCAGCGGCTGGTATTCCCCGAACCCGGTCGCCGCCAGCCGATCCGGCGGAAAGTCGAGAACGTCGGTCATGTACCGCACCACCGACAGCGCCCGCCCCTGGCTAAGTTCCCAGTTGTCGGCGTATTTGCCGCCGCCCGAAATCGGCACGTTGTCGGTGTGTCCGTCGATACGAACCACCCAGTCGATCTCTGGCGGGATATCGCCCGCCACGTCGCGCAGTATCCCGGCGACGCGTGCGATCTGCGCCTCGCCCTCGGGCGACAACGTCACGTCGCCGATCTCGAACAGCACTTCCGATGAGAACACGAACCGGTCACCCTCGATCCGCACGCCCTCGCGGTCTTCCAGCAGCGCCCGCAGCCGCCCGAAGAATTCGGACCTGTAGGCCTCCAGCCGCTTGGTCTCTTCCTCCAACCGCTTGCGTTCGGCCTCCTCAAGCGCCGCCCTCGCCCGCTGCTCGGCGGCGACCTTGGCCAGTGCAATGTTCAACTGGCTGCCCAGCGTCTGAATCTCGACCTGCGCTGCTTCGTCCTGCTCGATTGCGGCGTCCAGCAACGCCTGAAGCGACCCCAGTTGCGCCCGCAATTGCGCCACTTGCTGATTAAGCAGTTCTTCCCGGCGCTGCGCCTCGTCCGATATCGCCTCCCGCTCGCTCAGCGCGGAATTGGCGGTGGCCAGCAGCACTTCCATCTCCTGCGCCCGGGTCAGCGCCGCATCGGTCGCCTGCTCGGCAGTCGTCTTGGCTGCCAGCGCCGAGGCCAGCCGCTGCCGCAGATCCGCCTCGTCACCGACCGACCCTTGCAATGCCTCGACCTCGGCCAGCGCCTGCGCCAGCGCCGCGTCGCGGTCGGCCAGATTGCCCTCAAGCTCGGTTTTTGCCAGCAGCGCCTCGGCCAGCCGGTCGTCCAGATCGGCCCGCGCCGCCCGCGCCGCCGCCAGCAAGGTCAGCGTCTCCTCGGCCTCCTTGCGCTTGGCCTCAAGCGCCAGCGTCATCGCTGTCAGTTCGGTGTCCGCGGCCTTCAGCCGCTCCCGCAACGCCGCCGCCGCAGCCGCCTCGGCCAGGCGCGCCGCCTCCTCCTCGCTCAACCGCGCCTCGACCCCGGTAAGCCGTTCGCGCAACCGCTCGGCAGCCGCCGCCTCGGCCAACCGCCGCGCCTCCTCGTCGCTCAACTCGGTTTCCAACGCCGCCAGGCGCTCGCGCAATTGCTGCGCCGCCGCCTGCTCCAGCAGCCGCGCCGCCTCTTCGTCGGTCAGGTTCTGCTCAACCGTCGCCAGGCGCTCCTGCAACGCGGCCAGCGCAGCCTTCTCGGCAATCCGCGCCGCCTCGGTCTCGGTCATCGCCGCTTGCGTATCGGCCAGCCGCTTGCGCAACTCCTCTGCCGCGGCCAATTGCGCCAGCCGCTCGGCCTCGGTTTCGGTCAGCGTCGTGTCAAGGTCGGCCAGCCGCTGCTGCAACGTGGCCGCCGCCGCCTGCTCGGCCAGCCGCGCCTTTTCCTCTTCGCTCAAGCTCACTCGCACCGCCGCCAGTTCCGCCTGCAACGCCGCCATTGCCGCCGCCGACCCCTCGCCCGTGGCCGTCGCTTCGGCCAGCGCCGCCTCCAGCCGTTCCAGCCGCGAGGCCAGGCTTCGCTGTTCGATCGACCCGGCCAGCACCGCGGCCTCCGAGGCGCCAAGCGCGGTTTCCGTCTCCGCCAGCCGGTCGCGCAATTCGCCCAGCAGCGACAAAGCATCGGCGCGCGCGCCCTGCTCCTCGGCCAGGCTCGCCTGCAACGCCAGAATCTGCGATTGGAATTCCTCACCGCGCGTCACCGCCACGGCCCGGGCCGAACTTTCCTGGCCCAGCGCCGCCGTCAGTTGCGCCAGCCGCGTGTTCAACTCCGCATTCTCGCCCTGCGACCCCTCCAATTGCGCCAAGGCATCGGCCAGAGAGGCCTCGCGCGTCGCCACGTCGCGGCGCAGGTCAGCCACCAGCGCCTCCAGCGCCTCGCGCCGCGCCGCGGCCAGCCGCGCCGCTTCGGCCTGCGCGTCGATCTCGTCCCGCGACGCGGCCAGCGCCAGTTGCAGCGCCTCCTGCTCGGAGATCAGCCTCGCATTCTCGCCCGCTGCCGCCTCCAGGTCGGCGGTCAGCGCGACGCCCTCGGCCCGCGCCGCGTCACGTTCGGACAACAGTGAAGCGACCTGCGCCTCGAAGCTGGTGATCCGCGCCGACTGCGCCGCGATCTCGGCAGCCTGTTCGGCGGTGCGCGGTCTGCAGCGCCGCGATCAGTGCGGCCTGCGCCGTCTTGCGTCGTCGCGCGCATCGGCCAGCGTGGCGGTCAGGCCCGAATCTCTTCTTCGAGATTAAAGGCGCGTTGCTGTTCCAGCCCCAGCGCCTGCGGCCAGCGCGTTGACCTCGGCGGTCAGCGTCGTCGAGCTCGGTTTCCTGCCCCGAGATCGTTTCGCGCAGCACGAACTGCACGACCATGAAGATCGTCAGCACGAACATCAGCACCAGCAAGCAGCGCCGGTCATCGCATCGACGAAACCGGGCCAGATGCTGCCCGACACGCGCTGCACCGATCTGCGGGTCAGCGCCATGGCCTAGCCCTTCCGGCGGCGCCCGCGGGCGCCGTCGTCGCGCGTCATGCATCGCGCACCGCCTTGGTCAGCGCGGCAAGGTCGACGCGCAGGTCGGTCGTGGTTTCCTGCCGCCCGGCCGACATCTCTTCGAGGATGCGCAGCAGCTGCACGTCGATCGACCGCAGCCGCATCCGGCTTTCGGCGTCGACTGCCCTCGCCGTCGCCCTGCGCGTCTCCAGCACCTCGAACAGCTGTGCCTGCCCGTCGGCGATCCGGTCCAGCGCACTCGGCCGCCGGCGTCGTCGCCGGTCCATCCGCTCGGTCATCCGCTCGATCGCATCGGCCAGCTTGCCCAGCCGTTCGTCGACCATCGCGCGGCTGACGTCGGACTGCGTGAAGATCGTCTGCAGCGATTCCATCTGCTCGGCCATGTGGTCCAGCACCGCGACCACGGCGCCCTGGTCCGCCGCCGCCCTCGCCGTCGCCGGTGGAAAAGCCCAGCCGGGTGATCGTCGACAGCCATTCCTCCAGCTCGCGGTAGAACCGGTTCTGCCCGTGGCCGGCAAACAGCTCCAGCAGGCCCACGACCAGCGATCCCGCCAGCCCCAGCAGCGACGAGGAAAACGCAACGCCCATGCCGCCCAGCTGCGCCTCGAGCCCGGTCATCAGCCGCTGGAAGACGGCCATGCCGCCCTCGCCCTCGTGCGGCGCCAGCGACTGGATGGTCTCGACCACCGCCGGAACCGTTGTCGCCAGGCCATAGAACGTGCCCAGAAGGCCAAGGAAGATCAGCAGGTTGACGATGTAGCGCGTGATGTCGCGCAGCTTCGTCGATCCGGGTCGCGACCGAATCCAGGATCGACCGGGCCGAGCTCGCGCTGATCTGCATCCGCGCCCCGCGCGTGCGCAGCAGCGCCGCCAGCGGCGCCAGCAGCCGCGGCGTTCCGATACTCCTCGCGCGCGCGGCTGTCCGCGGCAAAGCCGACGATCCAGTTGCACCGAGGTGACCAGCTGCAACACCTGCCAGAAACAGGCCAGCACGCCGATCAGGAAGACAAGAACGATGAAGCCGTTCAGCCAGAGGTTGGCCAGGAACACCGGCAGGACCGCCGGCAGCGCCAGCACAGCCGCCCACGGCCACCAGCACCAGCACGACCAGCATCAGGAGAATCTGACGCACCGGCTGAGAAAAGTACGGCTCGACCTCGCGATCCGGCTGGTCCATCTGGACGTGTCCTGACCTTATTTTGCTGTGCGCAAGATAGGTGGAACGCCGACGTGCCAACACCCGTTCTGTGTTGCACCTATATTGCGCAGAACTTGCACCCTTTTTGCCAGCCAGCTGCAGATCGGCATCCTCAATGCCCAGCTCGGCCAGGTGGGATCGGCGGTGTTGTACAGGTATTCGGTGTTCGGCCCGCGCCCGCCGACGGCACCGGCGATGATGCCGGCCTGTTCCTCCAGCGGCAGGCCGCCGCAGTACTGCACGTGATCGGTGTCGACCACGTAGGTCACCGCCTCGACGCGGCGTCCGTCGTGCAGGTCGATATGCAGCGCCTTCTCCAGATAGGCCGACGAGATCAGCTCGCGTTCGCGCAGGTAGTCCAGCGTCGCTGGCGCGGTCTCGGACGGCACGCAGAACGCCAGCCCGTGACAGCAGGCTCCGGCATGCTCGTCCAGCGCCAGCACCAGTCCCGGCGCCTGCGGCGTGCCGCGATGGTGGATCGAGCGCATGCAGAACGTCCGCGCATAACCCGGCAACGTCGCCAGCACCCGTTCGGTGAAGGCAAAGCCCGGGTTCCACATCAGCGAGCCGTAGCCGAACACCCAAAGCGGTTGATCCATGTGAACTGGTCCTTTCCTCTGCCGCTCTATAATCACAGCAGGTACGGGGGCGTCAAAGGGGGGCAGATGCGGGCATTGGTGATCGTGATCGGCCTCGCGGCGCTGCTGTGGTCGGGTTACTGGCTGATCGGCGCGAGCCGGGCGACGAAAGGCACGCGCGACTGGCTCGATGCACGCTCTGTCGATGGCTGGATGGCCGGGGCGGCCGACATACGCACCCGCGGTTTTCCCAACCGCTTCGACACCACTCTGACCGAACCGCGCCTCGCGCTGCCCTCGGGACAGGCCGTCTGGTCGGCGCCGTTCCTGCAGATCCTGACGGCTCAGCTACAAGCCCGAACATGCGATCCTGATATATCCAGAAAGCCAACAATTTTCGGTCGCCGGGGTGTCGTTCGATGTCCGGGACGCAAAAATGCAGGCCAGTGCAATCCTTGACGGGAGCGCGCTCGACCGCGCCAACCTTGCCGCCGAGGACCTGTCGCTTGTCTGGAACGCCCGCACCCTGACGGCGGGCAGCGCGCTGGCCGCGATCCGGGGCACGGCGGCGCGCAGTCTGAGCTATGATCTGGGCATCGTTCTCGAAGCGGTCACTATCAACGGACCGCAGGGAATTGTCTTGGTCGACAGGATCGCGCTTGAAAGCGCCATGCAACTCAGCGCCCCGCTCGACCTGTCTGCCCCGGACGCCCCCGCCGTGCTGCAATGGACAATCGACCGCCTTCAGGTCGTGGCCGAAGGCGACACGGCCCGCCTGTCGGGAGAAGTGTCGTTCAAGCCATCGGGTCCCGCCGGCACGCTGATCGTCGCGGACGGCGGACGCGACGCGGTTTTGCGTCTGGGCGTGAGGCTCGGGCTGTTGACGGAAGAAGAACTGAACCGCCTGGGCCGCGACCCCGGCCTGGATCTGACGTTCGCCATTCGGCCCGGATCGCTCCGCCTGCTAAATGGCGGATCGCCCCGAACGCTCGATTAACTATCTGTTAAAAAGAGGAAAATATTTCGCGCGCGAAACATTCTGCGGTGCAGCGAAGGGTCAGCGGCAATAGGCTCCACCGCCCCGGTGCTGGGCCACGTCCAGGTGGATGTGGTCCTGATGATACCGGTCGGCGTTCGGCCCCAGCACCGTCTTGAACGGCCCGCATGCGTTGCGGTGCACCGCTTTCAGGATCTTGCCCTGCACCTTGTCGCCCCAGCCCTTCAGCACCGTCAGCGCGACGCCATTCTTCAGGACGATGGCCGAGATGTCGATGGCGTTGCCCTTGCCATGCTCGCTGACCCGCGCGCCGCGCACGTTGTTGCGGGTCCGGCAGGAATAATGCGCCGCCACCTTCAGCGAAGCAACGCCGCCGCCCAACCGACCCACCGCGGGCTTCACCGTCCCCGTCACCCACCGTTTCAAAGCCGTGGCCGAGCGGCAGTTCAGCGTTGCGGGCGTGCTTAGCGTGACGCCGTCGACCGAGGTGATGCGGACCGGGTTCGCCACGCCGCAGCCCGCCAGTCGCCCGGCGATCGGCGACAGCGCCTGCCCCTTGATCGCGTTGTCACCACAGACCGCCCCCTTCGGCCCGGCCACCACCGGTGCCGATGGCTGCGAGCGGACCCCGGCGGCGCGGACCATGAATTGGCGCTTCAGGTTATCGGGGCGGATGTCGGGGCGCGGCGACACGCGCACCGCGTTGCCCGCCGAGGCCAGCACCACGCGGGCCGGTTTCGCGGCGACCACCGGCAGATG
This sequence comes from uncultured Alphaproteobacteria bacterium, assembly GCA_963768205.1. Taxonomy (GTDB): domain Bacteria; phylum Pseudomonadota; class Alphaproteobacteria; order Rhodobacterales; family Rhodobacteraceae; genus JAHELH01. Next base: position 96,328 of record CAVYHB010000003.1, read on the forward strand.
CGGCGGTTCGGTGACCGGCGCCGAATTCGGGCGCGGCACCGGGAGCGGCGACCGGGCCAGACCCGGCCCGACCGGCGGCAGCGTCGCCAGGGCCAGCACCACCGCCCGGGTGGTTTCGGGGCTCCGCGTGTTGTCGCCGGTCCGGGTCGCATCGAGGGCCTGGACCATGCCGGGCCGCATCTCGGGGCGGATCGAGCCGGCCGGTGCCTCGGCCAAGACCGGACCCGCGATGGTCCCGGCAACCGTGAACATCAGACCTGCCACCCAGCGCTTCATTCCTTGGCCACTCCTCGTCCGAAATCCGGGGCGTCGGTATCCTGGCCCGCCTGGATAATGCCCCGCCTTATTGCACGGGTGCGGGTAAAATAAGCATGAAGATGGTCGCCGTCACCCTTGCGGATCGCCCGTTGCAGGGCAAAGAGTTCCTCGGTGAACCGCCCGAGGATTTCCAGCGTCGCCTCCTTGTTGGTCAGGAACACGTCGCGCCACATGGTCGGATCGCTGGCCGCAATGCGGGTGAAGTCGCGGAACCCGGCGGCGGAATACTTGATGACCTCGCTGTCGGTTACGCGCCGCAGGTCGTCGGCGACCCCGACCATGGTGAACGCGATCAGGTGCGGCGCGTGGCTGGTCACCGCCAGCACCAGATCGTGGTGATCGGCGTCCATCGTTTCGACATAGGCACCCAGCGCGTACCAGTAGTCGGTCAGCCGCTGCAGCGCCGCCGGATCGGTCGCCTCATCGGGGATCAGCAGGGTCCAGCGATTGCGGAACAGCTCGGCAAAGCCAGAGCGCGGCCCGGAATGCTCGGTCCCCGCCAGCGGATGGCCGGGGATGAAATGCACGCTTTTCGGGATATGCGGCGCGACCTCGGCCACCACATGGCGCTTGACAGAGCCGACATCGGTTACCGTCGCACCTTGTTTCAGATGCGGGCCGATTTCCTTGGCAAGCGCACTCATCACCCCCACCGGCACCGCCAGCACCACCAGATCGGCATCCTTCACCGCCTCGGCGGCGGTCTCGGTCACCCGGTCGCAGAACCCCATCTCGACCACCGTGGCGCGGGTCTCGGCGGATCGCGCGGTGCCGACGATCTCGCGCGCCAGCCCGTCGCGGCGCATCGCGTGCGCCATGGACGAAGCGATCAGCCCCAGCCCGATCAGGGCCACGCGGTCGTAGATCACGCTCATGTCCGCGCGTCCTTGAACCCGGCAATCGCGTGTACGGTGCGGCGGCACGAGGCCTCGTCGCCGACGGTGATCCGCAGGCAATGCGGCAGCTTGTAGCCCGCGACCCGGCGCACCAGGATCCCGGCCTCCTTGAGATGCACGTCGCAGGCGTCGGCCTCGTCGGCATCGTGAAACCGGGCGAGGATGAAGTTGGCGCAACTGGTGTCCGACGGCACCCCAAGACCGGCCAGCGCCTCGGCCATCCAGGCCCGCATCCGCTGGTTCTCGGCCAGGCAATGCCTGGCATAATCGCGATCCCGCACCGCGGCCTCGGCGGCTTCAAGCTGGGCGACGCCCAGGTTGAACGGCCCGCGGATGCGGTTCAGCGTGTCGATGATCTGACCCGGGCCATAGCCCCAGCCGATGCGTAGGCCGCCCAGGCCGTAGAGCTTCGAGAAGGTGCGCGTCATGAGCACGTTGTCGCGGCCGTCGATCAGCGACACGCCGCCGTCGTAGCCCTCGACATATTCCGCATAGGCCCCGTCCAGCACCAGCAGGGCGCGCGGCGGCAGGCCCTCGGCCAGCCGCGCCAGTTCGTTGCCGCCGATCATTGTGCCGGTCGGGTTGTTGGGATTGGCGATGAAGACCAGCCGCGTCCTGTCGGTACAGGCATCCAGCAGGTGACCCACGTCGGTGACGCGGTCGGTCTCTTTCGCCTCGACCGGCGTGGCCCCGGCGGCCAGTGCCGAGATCCGGTACATGGCAAACCCGTGCTCGGTATGCAGCACCTCGTCGCCCGGTCCGGCATAGGCCTGGCACAGGAAATGGATGATCTCGTCCGAGCCGGTGCCGCAGATGATCCGGTCGGGATCGAGGCCATGCACCTCGCCGATGGCGCGGCGCAGCGAGGCATGGTCGGTCGGCGGATAGCGGTGCAACCGGCGCGACGCCCGGGCGAAGGCCTCGATCGCCTTGGGGCTGGGGCCGAACGGGTTTTCGTTCGACGACAGCTTGACCACCTCGTCGCGGCCCTCCAGCGTCGACTGCCCGCCCTGGTACAGGTCGATCTCCATGATGCCGGGTTGCGGCTGGATGGTCTGGGACATGCGGCGGGCCTTCTCGGTTCCGCGTTCTAATAGCGGGGACGGTCCGTCCTGACCAGAGGCCAGTCACCGCCGCCAGCCTATGTGGCTGCGCGGATCAACTGGCCAGCACGTTGCGGAACTGCCAGGGATCGGTTTCATCGATATCCTCGGGGAACTGGTCCCAGCGGTCGGTCAGCGGCGTCCAGTCGGTATAGTGCGCCTCGACCGGACCAAGGTAGGGGCGCTGCACTTCCAGGCACCTTGCGTGATCCATCTCGTCGGTTTCGACAATCCCGGCCTTCGGGTTCTCCAGCGCCCAGACCATGCCCGCCAGCACCGCAGAACTGACCTGCAAGCCGGTTGCGTTCTGGAACGGCGCCAGGTCGCGGGTCTCTTCCATCGACAGGCGCGAGCCGTACCAGAGCGCATTTTTTTCATGGCCGTAAAGCAGCACGCCCAACTCGTCGATGCCCTCGACGATTTCGTTCTCGTCAAGGATATGGTGTTTCGCCTGCGCCCGTCCCGCACCGAAACATTCGTGCAAGCTGAGCACCGCGTCGTCGCTGGGGTGATAGGCGTAGTGGCAGGTCGGGCGGTAGTCCGGGTTCGCGCCGGAGCCGACGGTGTAGTAATCGGAAATCGAGATCGCCTCGTTATGCGTCACCAGAAACCCGAATTGCGGCCCCGGCGTCGGGCACCATGTGTGCACGCGGGTGATGGCACCGGGGCGTTCGAACCAGATGCCGGCCTGGCAGCCGGTTTCGTAGCTGTGCGACGTCTCGGGCATCCATGTCTCATGCGTCCCCCAGCCAAGCTCGGCGGGCTGGAAGCCCTCCGAGATGAACCCTTCGACCGACCAGGTGTTCACGAACACGCCGCGCGGCTTCGGCTGGCGGCGGGCCTGAGTGTCACGCTCTGCGATATGGACGCCCTTGACGCCGAGGGACTGCATCAGCTTTGCCCATCCCTCGCGATCGACTGGGACGGTTGCGTCGCGCCCGGTATCGCGGGCCAGCGACAGCATCGCCTCCTTGACGAACCAGGACACCATGCCGGGGTTGGCGCCACAGCAACTGACCGCCGTGCTGCCGCCCGGGTTGGCTGCCTTTTCGTCGCGCACTTTCTGGCGCAGGGCATAATTGGTGCGGTCGGCATTGTCGGGGGTCTCGAAATAGAACCCGGCCCAGGGTTCGACAACGGTGTCGATATAAGGCACCTCCATTTCGCGGCAGAACGTCATCAGGTCGAGCGACGAAGTGTCGACGGAAAGGTTCACGCAAAAGCCGCGGCCCCGCTCGAAAACCCCGCCCAGCACCTCGCGGTAATTGTCCTTGGTGATCGCCGTTTCCAGATGCCGGATGCCGCGCTGTGCAAGGAAGTTGTGCGCCGAATGCTGCGGCTCGATCACCACCATCTTTTTTGCATCATATTCGAAATGCCGTTCGATCAGCGGCAGCGTGCCACGCCCGATCGACCCGAAGCCGATCATCACGATGGGGCCGTCGATGTGGGCGTAGACGGGGTAATCGGTGGTCATCGGTGTCGCTCCGGGGTTGCGGTGGCCTGCATCTTCGGCCCAGATGGGCAGGATCGGCGCGCTTCTAATCGGAGAGCCGCGCGGCGACCACCCGAAAACGCCACGCTGGGAGGCGATTGATGCCGGAGCTGCAAGAGGTCGCCTACGAAAACCTGTCCGCGATCCTCGCGCTGAAGGTAAAGGACAGCCAGCAAGGCCTCGTCGCCTCTGCCGAGCGCACCGTGGCCCAGACCGCCTATGCCCCCTTCACCTGGACGCGCGGGATATTCGAGGGCGGCAAGGCCGTGGGCCTGATCGCCCTGGTCGACATGCGGCCCGACCACCCCGAGGTCGAGCCGGAGGATCCCGAGGACGCCGTCTTTCTGTGGCGGCTGATGATCGACGCTGCCGCACAGGGCAAGAGCTACGGGCGGTTCGCGATGCAGGCGGCCTTCGCCCAAGCCCGCGCCTGGGGCCGCGGCACCTTCTGCACAAGCGTCGTGCCACGCGACGACTCGGCGCTCGGGTTCTACGAACGGTTCGGCCTGCGCCCCACCGGGCGCATCATCGACGGCGAACTGTTCCTGCAAGGCCCCGTCCCGGCGGACTAATCCGGCCCTGCCCTTGCCGTTCCCGCCATGAGAACATATGATGAACATCATGGTCATGAGTCTGAACAAAAAGTTAGCGATTCTGTCGGATGCCGCCCGCTACGACGCCTCCTGCGCGTCCTCCGGCACCACCCGGCGCGACAGCCGCGACGGCAAGGGGCTGGGCTCGACCGAGGGCTCAGGCATCTGCCACGCCTATGCGCCCGACGGGCGCTGCATCAGCCTGCTGAAGATCCTGATGACGAACTTCTGCATCTACGACTGCGCCTATTGCGTGAATCGCGTCTCCTCCAACACCCCCCGCGCGCGGTTCAGCGTCGAGGAGGTCGTCCACCTCACCACCGAATTCTACCGCCGCAACTATATCGAGGGGCTGTTCCTGTCCTCCGGCATCATCCGCTCGCCCGACAAGACCATGGAAGACATGGTCAACATCGCCCGCACCCTGCGGACGCGTGAGAATTTCCGCGGCTACATCCACCTGAAAACCATCCCCGACGCCGCCCCCGACCTGATCGAACAGGCCGGCCTCTACGCCGACCGCCTGTCGATCAATGTCGAACTGCCGACCGACATGGCGGTAAAGGCCTATGCTCCCGAAAAGAACCCCGGCACGATCCGCGCCGCCATGGGCGACGTAAAGGCGCGCCGCACGGTGGCTAAGGACCGCAGCCACACCGGCAAGCGCCCGCCGAAATTCGCCCCCGCCGGCCAGTCGACGCAAATGATCGTCGGCGCCGACGGCTCGAACGACGCCACGATCCTCGGCCAGGCGACCCGGCTTTACGGCGATTACGGGTTGAAGCGCGTTTACTATTCGGCCTTCTCGCCGATCCCCGACGCCAGCGCCAAACTGCCGCTGATCAAGCCGCCGCTGGCGCGCGAGCACCGGCTTTACCAGGCCGACTGGCTGCTGCGCTTCTACGGCTTCGATGTGGACGAGATCACCGGGGTCGCGACAGGCGGCAACCTCGACCTCGACATCGATCCGAAACTCGCCTGGGCCCTCGCCCACCGGGCGCTGTTCCCGCTGGACGTGCAGCGCGCCGACCGCGAGATGCTGCTGCGCGTGCCGGGGTTCGGCACGCGCACCGTGGGGCGGATCCTGGCCACCCGGCGGCAGCGGACCCTGCGCTACGAGGATCTGCAGCGGATGGGCGCGGCGCTGAAAAAGGCGCGGCCCTTCATCACGGTGCGCGGCTGGACACCCGGGGCGCTGACCGACAGCGCCGACTTGCGCGCCCGCTTCGCACCGCCGGCGGAGCAACTGACGCTCTTTTGATGGAAACGGTCAACCTGCCCCGGATCGGCACCGAAAGTGCCTGGCGCGATGCGGCGCGCGGCCTGATGCACCGCGCGGTGCCGCCGGAGCATGTGCTTTGGATGTTCGCAGAGAATTCGACGGACGATCTTTTCTCTTGCCCGGTTCGCGCAGCGGACCGGGCCGCACCCGCCCGCCCCCCAGACGGGGGCGATTGCGCCCCCTCGGGCGGACCCGGCCCTCTGTACCGAAGTCGTTTCTCGATCTCGCGGAAACCGTCGTCTGGCACGCCGATCCCGAACGGTTCGCCCGGCTTTACGCCTTTCTCTGGCGGCTGCAGGACACGCCCCGCCTGATGGCTGACCGCGGAGACGCCGACCTGGCGCGGTTGCGGCTGATGGAAAAGAACGTCCGCCGCTGCGCGCACAAGATGAAGGCCTTCGTGCGGTTTCGCGATGTCGGCCAGCAGGACGGGCGCCGCCAGTTCGCCGCCTGGTTCGAGCCGACGCATCACACCGTCGAGCCCACCGCGCCTTTCTTCACCCGCCGCTTCGCCGACATGGACTGGATCATCGCGACACCTGACGTCACGGCGCGGTTCGAAAACGGCCGTCTGTCGCTGGAGGACGGACACCCGAAACCCGACTTGCCCGAGGACAGCGCAGAGCAGCTTTGGGGCACCTATTTCCGCAACATCTTCAATCCCGCACGGCTGAAGGTGCAGGCGATGACCTCTGAAATGCCGCGCAAATACTGGAAGAACATGCCCGAGGCGCGGCACATCCCGCAGCTTATCGCCGGGGCCGAGGCCCGCGCCCGCGAGATGCAGCTTGCCGCCCCGACCCTGCCACCAGTGCGCGCGGAAAAGATCCTGCAGCGCGCTCAGGCGACGCAAGGATGTGCCGTGCCGGAGACCCTGGACAATTTGGCGCGCGGCCTGCGCGGCTGCACCCGCTGCCCGCTTTACCGCGATGCCAGGCAGGCGGTGCCGGGCGAAGGGCCGCCGGACGCCCGGCTGATGATCGTGGGCGAGCAGCCGGGGGATCAGGAAGACCAGCAGGGCCGGCCGTTCGTCGGGCCCGCCGGCCAGCTTTTCGACCGGGTAGCGCGGGAGGCGGGGCTCGACCGGCGGGCGGCCTATGTCACCAATGCGGTGAAGCATTTCAAGTTTCGCAGCGCAGGGCAAGCGCCGCCTGCACCAGCCGCCGAACCGCACCGAGATCGAGCATTGCAAATGGTGGCTGGAGGCCGAGATCGAGCTGGTGAAACCGGATCTGATCCTGGCGATGGGAGCGACGGCCCTGCAAAGCCTGACGGGCAGCCGCGAGGGGTTGCTGAAGCGGCGCGGCCAGATCGAGGCGACCGGGTACGGCCCGGTCTTCATAACGGTGCATCCCAGCTATCTGCTGCGGCTGCCGACGGCGGAATTGCGCGACGCGGAAACCGCAAAGTTCCGGGCCGATCTGTCACGGGTATCGGATTCTGTTGGCAGCCTGAGAACGCCTCTCGCAAGATGCAGAATTTTCTAGAAAATTCTGGCCCGTGGAAAAATTTTCCAGAAAATTTTTCGCCCCGCCGCACCGACATGAAAAAGCCGCGCCCAAAGGCGCGGCCCGTGCAATGTCGGATGAGAAACCCGATCAGTTCTTGGCGTAGAATTCGACGACCAGGTTCGGCTCCATCACCACCGGGTAGGGCACGTCGCCCAACGTCGGAGTGCGGGTGAAGGTGGCGGTCATCTTGTTGCCGTCGACGTCCAGGTAGTCGGGCACGTCACGCTCGGCCAGGCCTTGCGGCTTCCAGCACGATGGCCAGTTGCTTGGACCGGTCGCGGATCTCGATCACGTCGCCTTCCTTGACGCGGTAGCAGGGGATGTTGACCCGCTTGCCGTTCACCGTGACATGGCCGTGGTTCACGAACTGGCGCGCGGCGAACATGGTCGGCACGAACTTGGCGCGGTAGACCACCGCGTCGAGGCGGCGCTCCAGCAGGCCGATCAGGTTCTCGCCGGTGTCGCCGCGGACCCGCTCGGCCTCGGCATAGATGCGGCGGAACTGCTTTTCGGTCAGGTCGCCGTAATAGCCCTTCAGCTTCTGCTTGGCGCGCAGCTGGATGCCGAAGTCGGACAGCTTGCCCTTGCGGCGCTGGCCGTGCTGGCCGGGGCCGTAGTCGCGGCGGTTGACCGGGGATTTCGGACGACCCCAGATGTTCTCGCCCATCCGGCGGTCGAGCTTGTACTTGGCAGAGGTGCGTTTGGTCACCGTCTGATCTCCTTCGTTCAGGTTTCGAAGGGCGTTGTCCTCTCTCCGGATTTGGCCGGAGCGACAGGGATCCCCTTGCGGGGGCCACCAACACCAACAAATGCATGCCCCGGCCATCGCTGACCGGGACGGGGGGCTTATACGCCGCGAATCCCGGGTGTCAATGCCGGTAGCGCAGGATCGCCGCCTCGGAGGTGGTCAGGGCGCGGCGCGCATAGGCGCCGTAGACGCTGGGATCGGCGTCGATACCGGGCACACAATCCAGCAGGGCGTCGCGCTGATCGGGCTGCACGTCGCCCAGCGGCATCGAGGCCGGGTGGAATGTCTCGGTCTCCAGCCCGTTGGCAAAGACGACCTGGTGCCGGTCGAGCAGCAGGTGGACATAGGTGATCTCGCTCACGCTGCGGTCGACCATGATCGTGCGGTCGTTGATCAGGTCGCGCGCCATGACCAGCACCTCGGTCGTGTTGAACAACGTCAGCGCCTGGGCGCCCTTTACCAGCAACCGGTGCCGGGGCGAGACCAGCAGGTCGCCGTCGGGCATGTCGATCCCCATCGCCCCGCTGCGAATGCGGATCGGGCGCAGTTCCGGCATCGCCACGAACCGCGCGCCGCTCATCCTGCGGCGGCCGATCCAGCGGATCTGCTGCGGTCCGTCGTCCTTGGTCAGGACCAGGTCGTCCTCTTGCAGGTCGCGGACCAGCCGGGGGCCGTCGGGCGTGGCGATCCGGGTGTCCGGGGTGAAGCAGATGACCGAGGGCACGGCGTCGCCGGTCCGGTTCAGGTGGACCACGTGGTCGGTCACATGAGTCACCCACAGATCGACCCCGGCGGGCGGCATCTGGTCGAGGAACATGACCAGCGGCGGCCTTCCGTCGGACACGTCGATCAGGGTGGCGGTGTAGCGGTGCAGCCCGTCGGTGACGGCAAACCCGGTATCGAGGACCGGGTCATCCGGATCGGGGATGTTGGCAAGCGGACCGTATCCGACAGAATCGCCCAAAAGGCGGCGCACCGCCTTGGACGCGTGCGCCCTCAGGTTCGCCGTCTCCTCGGAATGGCCCAGGACCAGAACGCTGTTGGGGCCATCCATGCGCACGGTCTCTCCGGACCATTGCCACGTCGCCCCGACGATCAACGCGTCAAGCGGCGCTGCCGCAAGACCGTCCAGTTCCGTCTGTGACCAAGAGATGACAAACGTGCCACGAAAGCCCGTCATCATGCCTCAATGCCTGCCGTCTTCTTTTTATTAACAGGACGCTAGCACGGCCTGTGGATATTGTTAATACTTTGGTAACAAATTTCGGTTCAGAAGCGGATTTGCAACCGCACCGAACCGATGACCTGCGCCTCGGGCTGCGCCTCGAACTCTCGCCCAGCTAGGTCAGGCCGTAGAACACCGAGGATTTTTCGCCCTGCCAATGCACGCCCGCCCGCACCCGCTGGCGGCTGTCGGTCAGCTGGTAGCCATTGTAGGCGGGCAGGTAGATGCTGTGTTCCACATGGGCGATATCGGCCCCCAGCACGAAGGCAAGCCCGGTCGCATCGCCGCGCGTGCCGCGATTGCGGTGCCCGGTCGCCACGTCGCGCAGCATCAGCTCGCCATTGCCGACCTGCCCGAACCGGATGTCGCCGCCCAGCCGTACCAGCGTCTCGGCCCCGGCGCGAACCTCGACAAAGGGCCGGACCTCGACATTCGGAGTGATCCGGAACGGACGTCCCGCCTCGACAGAGCCGGTGGGGTGAAAGCCGTTGCCGATCTGATCTTCGAGCACATTCGGCATCGGCGCGCCGAAAAGCTTGTGGATTTCCCTTTGAAAATCGCCGATTCCGGTCTGCGGCCCGGTCACGACCATGTCGGCGCCCAGGCTGATCTCGGTGCCCCTGCGCTGGAAATGGGTATGTACGCCGAACGACAGCGCGCCGACATAGCGCCGGTCGCCGGGCGCAGGGGCCGAGATATTGTCGGGCGCGATGATGTCCGAGCGGAAGCGATACTCGATGATCTCGCCCGCGCGTTCGGGCCGCGCGCCGTCCCAGCCGAAGCCGGTTACCTTGCTGACGAAATACGACCCGGTCCGCCAGCGGTCCGAATTGTCGCCAAGGTAATCGTTGGTGAAGAGCCGCCCCCAGCCCAGCGTCTCGCGCCCCTGGGACTGCGCCTGTGGCACGCAAAGCAGCAAGAAGGCGGTGAACCCGGCCAGGAGGAATCGCGTCATTGGCACCCCGAACGTCTGTACGCCCCCCAGCGTGCAGTCATCATATCGGGAGCGGCCGAAGCGAGACAGCGGAAAAGGTCAGAGGATCGCGATTTCGTGGCGCATCAGCCACATTTCGAATAGCCGCAGTTGCCGCAGGTCATGCAGCCTTCGATCATCCGCATCTCGAAGCTGCCGCAGGACGAACAGGCCGCCCCGCGTCCGCCGAGATTGACCACCTCGGCCTGCGGGATCGGATTTCAGCCCCATCCCCTCGCCGTCGATGAAACCGATGGCGATCAGGTGCCGCTCGATCACGCCGCCGATGGCCGCCAGGATCGCTGGGGATGTACTTGCCCTGCATCCAGGCCCCGCCGCGCGGATCGAACACCGCCTTCAGTTCCTCGACCACGAAGGACACGTCGCCGCCGCGCCGGAACACCGCCGAGATCATCCGGGTCAGCGCCACGGTCCAGGCGAAATGCTCCATGTTCTTGGAGTTGATGAAGATCTCGAACGGCCGCCGCTGCCCGCCGACCATGATGATCGTTGATGGTGATGTAGATCGCATGTTCGCTGTCGGGCCATTTCAGCTTGTAGGTATTGCCCTCCAGCTGCTGCGGCCGGTCCAGCGGTTCGGACATGTAGACGACATCGCCATGCGGCATCGCGCGGTTCGGCGGGCTCATGTGCGACGACTTCGGGCGCGCCTCGTCCGTCTTCTTCTCTCGGAAACACTCAGAACCGATCCGGTCACATCGTTCGGCCGGTAGGTCGTGCAGCCCTTGCAGCCCTGGTCCCAGGCCGCCATGTAGACGTCCTTGAACGCCTCGAAGGAGATATCCTCGGGGCAGTTGATCGTCTTGGAAATCGACGAATCCACCCATTTCTGCGCCGCCGCCTGCATCCGCACATGGTCCAGCGGCGCCAGCGTCTGGGCGTTGACGAAATGCTCCGGCAGCTCGGCGTCGCCGAACTTTTCGCGCCACATCTGCACGGCGTAGTCGACCACCTCTTCCTCGGTGCGGTGCCGTCCTTCTGCAGCACCTTGCGGGTGTAGGCATAGGCAAAGACCGGCTCGATCCCCGACGACACGTTGCCCGGCGTAAAGCGAGATCGTCCCGGTCGGCGCGATCGAGGTCAGCAGCGCGTTGCGGATGCCGTGCTCGGCGATGGCCTCGCGCACGTCCGCGTCCATGTGCGTCAGCGACCCGCTCGCCAGGTAGGGCTCGGCATCGAACAGCGGAAACGCCCCCTTTTCCTTCGCCAGATCGCACCGAGGCCAGATAGGCGGCGCGGGCGATGCGCGTGCAGCCAGTGCTCGGTCTGACGCGCCGCCTCCTCCGAGCCATAGCGCAGGCCCACCATCAGCAGCGCATCGGCCAGCCCGGTCACGCCCAGCCCGATCCGCCGCTTGGCCTGCGCCTCCTCGGCCTGCTGCGGCAGCGGAAAGCGCGAGGCGTCGACAACGTTGTCCATCATCCGCACGGCGACGGCGACCAGATCGGCCAGCGCCGCCTCGTCGATGCCCGGCGCCGTCCTCGAACGGCCGATCCACCAGCCGCGCCAGGTTGATCGAGCCCAGCAGGCAGGCGCCATAGGGCGGCAGCGGCTGTTCGCCGCAGGGATTGGTCGCGGCGATCGTCTCGCAGTAGGTCAGGTTGTTCAGCCGCGTTGATCCGGTCGATGAAGATCACGCCCGGCTCGGCATAATCATAGGTCGCGCGCATGATCCGGTTCCACAGATCGCGCGCCTGAACCGTGCGGTAGACCTTGTCCGTCGAAGACCAGATCCCACGATCCGTCCGCCTTCACCGCCGTCCATGAACGCATCGGTCACCAGCACCGAGACGTTGAACATGCGCAGCCGCGCCGGGTCGGACTTGGCCGCGATGAACTCCTCGATATCCGGGATGATCGCAGCGCATCGTCGCCATCATCGCGCCGCGGCGCGCTGCCGGCCGACATGATCGTGCGGCACATCGCGTCCCAGACATCCATGAACGAAAGCGGCCCGCACGCATCCGCCGCCACGCCCTTCACCTCCGCGCCCTTGGGCCGGATGGTCGAAAAATCGTAGCCGATGCCGCCGCCCTGCTGCATGGTCAGCGCGGCCTCCTTCAGCCCCTCGAAGATGCCGCCCATGCTGTCGGGGATCGTGCCCATGACGAAGCAGTTGAACAGCGTCACCGACCGCGCCGTGCCGGCCCCGGCCGTGATCCGGCCCGCCGGCAGGAACCTGAAATCCTCAAGCGCGTCGTAGAACCGGTCTTCCCAGTCGCCGGGCGTGTCCTCGACCTTTGCCAGCGCGCGGGCGATGCGTCGCCAGGTATCCTCGACCGTCTCGTCCACCGGGGTGCCGTCGGCCTGCTTCAGCCGGTACTTCATGTCCCAGATCTGTTCGGCGATGGGGGCGGCGAAACGGGTCATGCGGATGCGGTTCCAATCGGCTGTGGGCAGGCTATCTAGGCTAGCGGCTGCGCAGCGACGGACCAATCCAAAAGCGACGGATACAAGGTTTTGTCGGTGGCTGTGGCCGAATCGGCGCAGGGGTTTTACACTACCACATGTAGGGGGAACGATTGAAGAACAAACTGCATCTGGTCAAGTTGTCGGTAGGCACCGAAAGCGTCGAAAGCCTGGAGGACTGGCACCGCAATCCGCGGTCGCAGGGCCCCGACGGGCTGCCGCGCCATGTCACGCGGATGTGGCCGAAACGCGCGGCGGAATTGCTGGACGGCGGCAGCATCTACTGGGTGATCAAGGGTATTGTCCTCTGCCGCCAGCGCATCCTGCGGCTGGACGAAGTGACGCGCGGCGACGGCATCCGCCGCTGCGCCATCGTGCTGGACCCGAAGCTGGTGCGCGTCGCCGCCACGCCGAAGCGGCCGTTCCAGGGCTGGCGCTACCTGCCCGGTGCCGAGGCGCCGCCCGACCTGCGCGGAGCCCGCGCGTCCGAGGATGAATTGCCGCCCGACCTGAATGCCGCCCTGGCCGAGATCGGCGTGCTCTAGGGACATCGGAGACGCCCGTGTCGATCCTGCTGGAAATCTGCGTCGACACCATCGAGGGCGCCCGTGCCGCCTGCCGCGGCGGGGCGGGACGCAGTCGAATTGTGTTCGGCGCTGTCAGAAGGCGGCCTGACGCCCTCGGTCGGCCTGATGCGCGCTGCCGCAGACCTGCCGGTTCCGGTCCATGCGATGATCCGGCCGCGCGGCGGGCTGTTCCATTTCGCGTCCGAGGACGAAGCCATCATGCTGGCAGATATCGCCGCGGCGCGCGACGCCGGATTGGCGGGCGTGGTGCTGGGGGCGCAAGGCGCGGACGGGTCGCTGGAAATCGACTTGCTGGCCCGGTTATCGGATGCGGCAAACGGCATGGACCGGACCCTGCACCGGGTGATCGACGTGGTGCCCGATCCGCTGGCAGCACTCGAGCAGGCGATCGCGCTGGGGTTCGAACGGGTGCTGACCTCGGGCGCGAAGCCCGAGGCGCCGGATGGCACCGGCCTTATCGCGAAGATGGTGGCGCGGGCGAACGGACGGATTTCGGTGATGCCCGGGTGCGGGTTGACGCCGCAGAATGTCGGCGCGGTGATCGCCGCGACCGGAGTGCGCGAGGTTCATGCCGCCTGTTCGCGCCCGGCGCCCGGCGACCGCGCATTTTCCGATTTCGACCCACCGGGCGGGCGGTATGGGACCTCGGAGGCGGATGTGCGGGCGATGGTCGCGGCGATAAGGCGCTAGACGTTCAGCTTGCACATCAGGGCTGCCAGCGTCCCGCGTTCAGCGTCGTCCCAGCCGGCCGTGCGCGACCGGAACAGTGTGGCCTGGCTTTGATGGATCAGCCCGTCGCCGAGGATCTTCAGGTGGTTGGCGCGCAGCGTCTCGCCGGTCGAGGTGATGTCGGCGATGGCCTCGGCGGTCAGGTTGCGCACCGCGCCCTCGGTCGCGCCCTGGCTGTCGACCAGCACGTAATCGGCCACCTGGTCCTTGCAGGAACTCGCGCACCAGTCGGTGGTACTTGGTGGCGATGCGCATCCGCTGGCCATGCACCTTGCGGAACGCCGCAGCCGCCGCGTCGAGATCGTCCAGCGTGTCGACATCGACCCAGGCCTGCGGCACCGCGAGGATCAGGTCGGCCTGGCCGAAGCCAAGGCCGGTGATCTCTTCGACAGCGTTTTCCCAATGCGCCAGCTTCTCGTGCACCAGGTCCGATCCGGTGACACCGAGATGAATGCGGCCCGCATGCAGCTCACGCGGAATCTCGCCCGCCGAAAGCAGCACCAGCTCCACACCCTCGACGCCCGTCGACCTGTCCCGCGTATTCGCGGCTCTGACCCGGCCAGCGACAGGCCGATGCCGCGCGCGCCGAACCAGTCAAAGGTCTTTTCCATCAGCCGCCCCTTCGACGGCACGCCCAGCTTGATCGTCATGAGCCGAGCTCCAGCGTCAGGGCCGGGCGGATCACGCCGCCGACGGCGGGCACCGCGCCGACGCCGCCCAGCGCGCGGGTCAGCGCGTCGTAGCGTCCGCCGGAGGCGACAGGAGGCAGGTCGGGGCGGGCGTCGGCGTAGAAACCGAAGACGAAGCCGTCGTAATATTCCATCGAGGTGCGACCATAGCTGCCCTCGAAATCCAGCCCGGCAACATCCAGCCCGTGCGCATCCAGCGCGGCGATCCGCCGTTCGATGCGGGCCACCGCCTGCGAGATCGTCGGCAGGTCTACGGCCAGGTCGCGCAGGCGGCTTAGCGCGGCAGGCAGTTTCAGTCGCAGGCTGATGATCTCGTCCAGCAGCTCGACCTCGCCCTGGCTGACCGGCGGTTCGGCGGCATCCTCGACCAGCGCCGCGACCCGCGCCTCGATCTCGGCGGCGCTGCGCAGGCCGATGACCGGCACGTCCGCGTCAAGCACCGCACCGCCCGACGCGCACCGCTCCAGCAGGGCCGCACGGCTGCGCGGCACCTCGCTGCGGCCGGAAAACCGGTCGAGCAGGGCGCGGAACCGGCGCGGTCGCCAGATGTGGCGCGATAGCGCGGCCTTGCGCCGGTCCGAGGTTTCCAGCCCTTGCACGGCGGCCATCAGAACGCCGATATCGCCGGTGGCGGGATGCAGGTTCAAGGGCGCAAGCAGATTGTGGAACAGCGCGAAGACCTCGGCATCGGCATCCGCCGGGTCGGCGCCGTCGAAGATCTCAAATCCGACCTGGTCGAATTCGCTGGGCCGGTCGCTGCCAAGTTCCTGGGTGCGGAACACCTTGCCCGCATAGGCATAGCGCGCGGGGCTGCGCCGGTTGGCGATGTGCATCTGCACCACCGGCACGGTGAAGTCGGGGCGCAGCATCAACTCTCCCGCCAGCGGGTCGCGGGTGGTGTAGGCGCGGGCGCGGATATCCTCGCCGTAAAGGTCAAGCAGGGTTTCGGCGGGTTGCAGGATCGGCGGATCGACCGGGTCGGCGCCGTGGTCGACGAAGTGCTGAAGCAGCCGCGCCTGTTCGGCGTCGAGCGATCTGGGCGCGGGGTCCGGCATCAGAGGTTCTTTTCGGTTTCGCCGATGAATTTCGACACGAAGGCTACCAGATCGGCGCGCGCGATTTCCTGCTGCGCTGGCTGCGCCTTCCATTCCTCGTTGCTTTCGATCTCCTCGGCCAGCCGCTTGCCCAGCACCAGGTCCTTGACCACGACGACGCCGCGCGCCTTCTCGTCCGAGCCTTCGATGATCGCCAGCGGGCAGTCGCGCTTGTCGGCGTATTTCAGCTGGTTGCCGAAGTTCTTCGGGTTGCCGAGGTAGACCTCGGCGCGGATGCCCGCGGCGCGCAATTCGGCGGCCATCGTCTGGTAGTCGGCCATCCGGTCGCGGTCCATCACGGTGACCAGCACCGGGCCGTGCTCGTCGGCCGTCGACCGGCCCTTCTCGCGCAGCGCCGCCAGCAGCCGGTCGACGCCGATGGAGATGCCGGTGGCCGGCACGGACTGGCCGGTGAAGCGTTTCACCAGGTCGTCATAGCGCCCGCCGCCCGCCACGCTGCCGAACTGGCGCGGGCGGCCCTTTTCGTCGGTGATCTCGAAGGTCAGTTCGGCCTCGAAGACCGGGCCGGTGTAGTAGCCGAGACCGCGCACGACGGAGGGGTCGATGACGATGCGGTCGGGGCCGTAGCCTTGGGCGGCGAGAAGGTCGGCGATCGTTCCGAGCTCGTCCACGCCTTCTGCCCATATCGGATCCCGACCATGCCGACATGGATCGCCACCGATTTCGAACGTAAGCTTCGCTTGGCAGCTCATCGCGGTCAGACAGCATCATCGCCGCAGCAGCATTCGTCACTCTCGATCGGCGCTCTTGTGATCGGCGCTATGGATGCCGCGGATCAGCTAGCGCTCTCACGTCTCGTCCGCGAACCATACGATGCTGACTGCTCGCTAAGCCCTGCGCCGTCGGTGAAATCGCCGCTTTCGTCCTTGCGACCCTTGCCCAGCAAGGCGCGCACGCCGTCCGGCCCCAGCCGGTCCAGCTTGTCGATGGCGCGCGAGACGATGCCGCGCTCGTGGGCGAACTTCTCGGGTCGGACGGGTCGAGGATGCCCGCGACCTCCATCACCCCGTTCAGCACCTTCCGGTTGTTCACCCGGATGATGTAATCGCCGCGCTCGATGCCCACAGCCTCCAGCGTATCCGCCAGCATGGCGCAGATCTCGGCATCCGCCGCCACTGTCGCAGTCCCCACCGTATCGGCATCGCATTGATAGAACTGCCGGAATCGCCCCGGTCCCGGCTTTTCGTTGCGCCAGACCGGGCCCATCGCATAGCGCCGGTAGGGTGTCGGCAACTCGTTGCGGTGTTGCGCGTAGACGCGCGCCAGGGGCGCCGTCAGATCGTAGCGCAGCGCCAGCCAGTCGCCGGGTTTTTCGCTGTCGGCGTCCTCCTGCCAGGCGAAGACGCCCGCGTTCGGCCGGTCGACGTCGGGAAGGAACTTGCCCAGCGCCTCGACGGTTTCGACCGCCGAACTTTCCAGCGCGTCGAAGCCGTAGCGGTGGTAGACCTCGGCGATCTTGGCCAGCATCGCGTTGCGCTCGGCCACTTCGGCGCCGAAGTAGTCGCGGAAGCCCTTCGGCGTCTCGGCCTTGGGTCGCGGCGCTTTTTTCTGCTTGGCCATGCGGGGCGGGTCCATGGGTTGGGTGGTTTGCGGCGCGGTCTAGCGGAAGGGCGAAGGCGGGGCAAGAACGGCGGTTTGGGGTTGCCAACCGGGCGGGCGGCGCGGTTAGTGGCGCACATGAGCGACGAGATCGACAAGTTGCAGGAAAAGGTCGCGCATTTGCAGCGGCTGACCGACGACCTGTCGGACGTGGTCAGGACGCAGGGTGCCGAGATCGACCGGCTGACGCGGAGGGTCGAGATGCTGATGATGCGCGAGGCGGAACGCGAGGCCGACGGCAGCGGCACGGTCCCGCTGGCCGACCAGAAGCCGCCGCACTGGTAGCGGGGCGGGCGTGCTGAGACGGCTGGCATTGTGGAGCGCGTTCGGGCTGAGCCTGATGCAGGCGGTGTTCTTCGCCGGCGCCGCGGTGCTGCCTTTGCAGACGGTCGGGCCGCCCGCCTTCGACCGTCCGCTGATCCGCGAACAGATGTGGGCGGCCAGCGGCCAGCCGATGTTGTACCTGATGACCGTCGCCGTGCTTCTGCTGGTCGCCCTGCCCCGACCCCGGATCCTGCGGCGCGGCCCGGTTGCGCTGGCGCTTGTTCTGATGCTCGGCGCGCATGTTGTGCTGCTGATCGAGACGCCGCTGCTGATCAAGGGCGGCGAGTTGGCGATGGCGCAGGGCGCGGCGAATGCGGTCCTTATGGCGACGCGGGTCGCCTCGACCGCGCTGGCCGCCCTGTCGACCTTTCTGGTGGCGCGGATCGTCGTCGTTCAGTTGCTGCGCGCGGCGTAGGCGACGACCTCGCCGTTGTGCAGGAACATTTCCAGCCAGTCGCCGCTGTCACCGAAGCCGCGGTAGACGCTGACGAAGGCGGTCTTGCGGGCCAGCCGGTTGGCCTTGCGTTCCGGGCAGGGCTTGCCGCGCCGGGCGCCGCAAAGCCGCAGCTTGACCGTCTCGTAGGCGGCGTCGGTTTCTGAATAGGGGTTCGTGTTCAGCGGGTTGTAGCGGGTGGCCTCGTGCACGGCAGAAGTGCCGAACAGCGCCAGAGCGGCGTTGAACTGGCGGGCGCAGTTGTCCTTGAATCCGGTGATGAACTGCGGTCGCATCGCGATGCTGGACGGGTCGCTGTCGATCAGCCGGTAGGTCCCGGCGCCTTCCGAGCGCGCCACCTCGATGCCCAGCTTGCGCGGTGCGACGCCGCAGACCCTGGCGATCTGGCCGAACGGCAGACCGGCGACCGGGCTGCCCGCGGGTGTCAAGGCGGCGAGGGCCGGGTCGGGCGGTTTGTCGGCCTCGCGCGGCGCGAAGAGGCTGCCGCGGCGCGCGACCGGGTCGGCCGCAGGTTCGGGCGTTGTCGCGGCGTTGGCGACCGGTGTTTCGGCTGCCGTCGCCTCGCCCGGCACGCGCTTGACGAGAAATCCGAAAAGGCGTGGTTGGCGCGAAGGGGCGGGAGCGGTGCCGCCGGCTGCTCTCACCGCTGCGATTTCAGCGTCGGTCATCGACGGGCCGGGCTGGGGCGTTTCCGCCTCGTCTTCTGACCCCGTCATGGCTGTCTGCGTGCCCGGAACCAGCGCGGGCGGCGCAGGTCCGGGGTTTGCCAGGAAGCCCAGGAACGACCGGGCCGGCGGTGCAGTCTCGACCGACGATGCCGCAGGTGCGCCCGTTTCAAGTGGCGCGGCGCCGGCTTCCGTGCCGGTCGTCGGCGGCTGCGTGGACGACCCCGGCGGGGCACAGGCCGCGACAAGAACGCAGAGCGCGATGGCGAGGCACCACCCCGGTAGGGCCAGACGACGGTTTGGCGGCCAATTCATCCCCAGGTTCTTCACATCATCATCATGTGCGAGCGGTCCCGTTCAGGCAACCAGTTCGTCCCGGTCCGTCAAGGATGCGCAGCAATCCACTCAACGGCGCATTGATTCCTTTACGGATGCGACCGACGCCATCAGGCCGTCTCCCAATCGGCGGCCAGCCGTTCCGCAGTGTCGCCCGCCATCGCGGAACGGACAAGCGCAACATGGCGATCTGCCAAGCGCGGGCGGCTGCCTTCACCGGGCAAGGCAAGCGCCGCCTTGTGCTGCTTGTTGAATTCCCGCCCGGTTTCACCCGCCGCCTTGCGGACCGCAAGTTCGCGAAGGACCTCGATTTGCCGGGTGTCGAGACCTTTGTGCACCTTTTCGGAAGGCACCTCGATGCCATCGGGATGAACCCCGCACTCGGACAAGAGATCGCCCACGAAGGCCGCCACACCCGCGCGGATCGCTTCGAACGGTTTCACGCGGATGTCGATGCAGGGCCGCGACGCCTGAAGCCGCGCCAGCAAATCGTCGAAGCGGAAGGACGGGATATCGACGCGGTCGAGGAACCCGGCGTAGTCCTCGGCAGTTTCAAGGTGCCGCACCGCCTCGGAATAGAAGCCGAGCAGCAGGCTGTCCAGCGATCTGGTGTAGAGGATCGCCGTAATATCGCCGGGTGACAAGCCGGTCGTCAGCCCGGCGAGGTTTTCGCCGGCCGAGGGGTAGAAACGCGCGGGATCATTGCCCCAGGCCAGCTCTCGGTGAACCGTGACGCCGAGCAGGTTTTCTTCCGAGATCAAGAGCAGCTTGGCCCCGCTTGCCGAGGCGCGGCGCAGCAGGCGTCCGTTGAGTTCGCCAAGGCGGGCGACATCGCCTTCGGTCGGAACGCCGTCATTCAGGTGCTTTTGCAGGCCGCGCATCCGGCGCCGCAGCCGTTTCAATCCGTCGGGCCATTCGGCGTTCAGAAAATAGACGCCGTGGTCGCGCAGCTGGCCGGTATTCACGGCGAGACTTTGTTGCAGCAACGTCGTGCCGGTCTTGTGGACGCCGAGATGATAGACGACCTTCACCGTGCATACCCTTGCGAACCGGTCATGTGTCCTCGACAGTCACCACGCCGCCCAGCGATTTCAACGCGCCCTTGATCTGCGGATTGAGGTGGAAATGGTCACCCAACGATATCTCGACCTCGCCGGGCAAGTCGGGGGCCATCAGGCACATCTGCACCGGGCCGCGCGCCCGGCTCTTGGCTTCCGCCGTGGCCCGTTCCAGCAGGGCGGCGACGCTGGCGATGGCGCCGGGTTCGTCGACGAAGACGCGCAGGCCCATGCCGCCGGCGTCGGCCGCGACCGTATCAATCGGAACGATCGAGCGGGCCAGCAGTTTCAGCTGCTCGCTTTCCATCGTGGCCTCGACGGTCAGCACGACATTTGCCCCGGCGTCCAGATGCTCGCGCGCGGCCTCCAGCGTGTCGGAAAAGACCGTCACTTCGTAAAGGCCGGACGGATCGGAAAGCTGCACGAAGGCAAAGCGGTTGCCTCGGGCCGATTTGCGTTCCTGGCGGCCCGACACGGCACCTGCCAGCTTGGCCATCAAGGGCGCGCGTTCGGCGCGTTCGGCAACCTCGGCCAAGGTTATGACGCCCTTGCGTTTCAGCGGGCCCATGTAGTCGTCAAGCGGGTGGCCCGACAGGTAGAAGCCGATGGCGACGTGTTCCTGGGCCAGGCGTTCGTTCGGCAGCCAGTCGTCCACCGGGCTGAGGCGCGGTTCGGGAAGGTCGTCGCCGGCCTCGCCGAACAGCGACACCTGGCTTGACTGGCGCTGGTCGTGGACCGCCGCCGAGTAGCCGACCAGCGCGTCGAGGCTGGCAA
Organism: uncultured Alphaproteobacteria bacterium; assembly: GCA_963768205.1. GTDB lineage: Bacteria > Pseudomonadota > Alphaproteobacteria > Rhodobacterales > Rhodobacteraceae > JAHELH01. Next base: position 117,232 of record CAVYHB010000003.1, read on the forward strand.
AGATCCGGTGACGGTTCTGGTCGAGCTGGTCGAAGGCGCCGGCGCGGGCCAGCATCTCCATCGGGCGCTTGCCGATGCGTTTCAAATCGACGCGACGGGCGACATCGAAAAGGTTGACGAAGGGCTTGTCGGCGCGGGCCTCGGTGATCAGCTTCATCGCCTCGACGCCGACATTCTTCAGCGCGCCCAGGGCATAGACGACGCGGCCCGCATCGACCGAGAACGTCGCCTGGCTGCGGTTCACGCAAGGTGGCACGATCTCGATCTCAAGCCGCCGCCGCACTTCTTCGGCATAGACCGCCAGCTTGTCGGTCAGGTGCAGGTCGCAATTCATCACGCCGGCCATGAACTCTACCGGGTGGTTCGCCTTCAGCCATGCCGTCTGGTAGCTGACCACGGCATAGGCGGCGGCGTGGGATTTGTTGAAGCCGTAGTTGGCGAACTTGTCCAGGAGGTTCCAGACCTCGACCGCCTTGGCCTTGTCGACGCCATGATCCTGCGCGCCCTTCAGGAACTTGGGTCGCTCCTTGTCCATCTCGGCCTGGATCTTCTTGCCCATGGCGCGGCGCAGCAGGTCGGCGCCGCCAAGCGAATAGCCCGCCATTTCCTGCGCGATCTGCATCACCTGTTCCTGGTAGACGATGATGCCCTGCGTTTCGTCCAGGATATGGTCGATCGAGGGGTGCAGGCCCTCGCGGTCGGAAAGCCCGTTCTTGACCTCGCAGTATTTCGGAATGTTCTCCATCGGGCCGGGGCGATAGAGCGCCACCAGCGCGATGATATCCTCGATGCAGGTCGGCTTCATGCGCCGCAGCGCGTCCATCATGCCCGAGCTTTCGACCTGGAACACGCCGACGGTCTTGGCGCTGGTGTAAAGCTCGTAGGTGGCTTCGTCGTCCAGCGGGATCGCGGTGATGTCGATGTCGAGGCCGCGCAGCTTCAGCAGGTCGAGGGCGTTCTGGATCACCGTCAGGGTCTTCAGGCCAAGGAAGTCGAACTTCACCAGCCCCGCCTGCTCGACCCATTTCATGTTGAACTGGGTCGCGGGCATGTCGGATCGGGGATCGCGGTAGAGCGGCACCAGCTCGTCGAGCGCCCGGTCGCCGATCACCACACCGGCGGCGTGGGTCGAAGCGTTGCGCAGCAGTCCCTCGACCTGCTGGCAATAGGTCAGCAGGCGGTTCACCACCTCTTCGTTCTTGGCCTCCTCGCGCAGGCGCGGCTCGTCGGCCAGCGCCTTCTCGATGCTGACCGGCTTGACGCCCTCGACGGGGATCATCTTCGACAGCCGGTCGACCTGGCCGTAGGGCATCTGCAACACACGGCCGACGTCGCGGACAGCGGCCTTCGACAGCAGCGCGCCGAAGGTGATGATCTGTGCCACCTTCTCGCGGCCGTATTTTTCCTGCACGTAGCGGATCACCTCTTCGCGGCGGTCCATGCAGAAGTCGATGTCGAAATCGGGCATCGACACCCGTTCGGGATTCAGGAAGCGCTCGAAGAGCAGGCCGTAGCGCAGCGGATCGAGGTCGGTGATGGTCAGGGCGTAGGCGACCAGGGATCCGGCACCGGACCCGCGACCGGGCCCGACCGGTATGTCGTGGTCCTTGGCCCATTTGATGAAGTCGGCGACGATCAGGAAGTAGCCGGGAAAGCCCATGCCTTCGATGATGCCCAGCTCGAATTCCAGCCGTTTCTCGTAGTCCTCGACCGGGGCGGCGTGCGGGATGACGGCAAGCCGTTCGGCAAGGCCCTCGCGGGCCTGACGGCGCAGCTCCTCGACCTCGTCATCGGCGAATTTCGGCAGGATCGGGTCGCGGCGTTCGACCTTGAAGGCGCAGCGCCGGGCGATCTCGACGGTGTTCCGGGTCGCTTCCGGCAGGTCGGCGAACAGCGTCACCATCTCGGCCTGGCTTTTGAAATAGTGCTGCGGGGTCAGGCGGCGGCGCGGTTCCTGCTGGTCGACATATGCGCCCTCGGCGATGCAGAGCAGGGCGTCGTGGGCCTCGTACATCTGGGCCTTCGGGAAATGCACGTCGTTGGTGGCGACCAGCGGAACGCCCTTTGCATAGGCGGTCTCGACGAACCAGCGTTCGGTCGCGCGCTCCGCCTCGGGGGCCGCGCCGTCTTCGCCCGGGTGGCGTTGCAGTTCGATGTAGAGGCGGGTGTCGAAGGCGTCGGACAGCCGATCCAGGAGCTGCGCCGCCTTTTCGCCCTGCCCGGCCCGGATCAGCCGGCCCAGCGGGCCGTCCGGCCCGCCCGTCAGGCAAATCAGGCCCGCCGCGTGGTCGCACAGCTCGTCCAGCGACACCTGCGGCAGTTCGCCCTGCGCGTCGAGATAGGCGCAGGAGTTCAGCTTCATCAGGTTGGCATAGCCGGTTTCGGATTGCGCCAGCAGGACCACCGGCGCAGGCGCGCGCGGCTTTTCTGTCGGACCGGCGGGATCGTAGGCCAGGTCAAGCTGGCAGCCGATGATGGGCTGGATGCCCGCCTCTGCCGCCGCCACCGAAAACTCCAGCGCGGCGAACAGGTTGTTGCTGTCGGTCACGGCGACGGCGGGCATGTCGGCGGCGCCGCAAAGACCGGGCAGCTTCTTCAGCCGCACCGCGCCTTCCAGCAGCGAGTATTCGGTGTGAAGGCGAAGGTGGATGAATTGCGGAGCGGTGGTCATGGCGGGACGCTAGCGTAGCCGCGCGGCGGGGGGAATCGCGAAACGGCTCGGGTGGCCACGAAATGTCGCATGGACGCGCCCGCGCATGATCCGGTAGCCGGTATCCACCACAGCCAAAGCAAGCGCGCACACACCGGAGGATCGCGCATTATTCGGCGTTTCTTGAAAGTCCTTCAGGCCGAATGCCTCTCGAAAAGCTTGCCAAAAGTTCCAATCCCGGCTTTGCTGGTGGAACAAAGATAAAAAGGGAGGCTCCAGTTTTCCGCCGCATCGGACTGGAGACCAGGCGCACACCGCCAAAACAGAAAGCGGCACCGGAAAAGATATGAGCCAGATCGTGTTTCTCCTGAATGGAGACCCCGTCTGCCTGACCGATCCCGCCCCCACGACGACATTGCTGGATTGGCTGCGCGAACAGCGCGGCATGACTGGCACCAAGGAAGGCTGCAACGAGGGCGACTGCGGTGCCTGCACGGTGATGGTCACCGACGCCACCGGCGCACGGGCGGTCAACGCCTGCATCCTGTTCCTGCCGCAACTGCATGGCCGCGCGGTGCGCACGGTCGAGGGCATCGCCGGGCCGGACGGCGCGCTGCATCCCGTCCAGCAGGCGATGATCGACCATGCACGGGTCGCAATGCGGGTTCTGCACGCCGGGCTTCGTCGTGTCGATGGCGACGGCGCATCTGAACGGGCGGCGGGATTTCAACGACCAGCTTGCGGGCAACCTGTGCCGCTGCACCGGATACGCGCCGATCGTGCGCGCCGCAGAGGCGGCGGCGGATCAGCCCGTTCCCGAGTGGATGCGTGAGGATCTGGCGAAGCTGGAAGGGCTGGCGTCCTCGACGACCGCCCTACATCCCGCAGACCGCGGACGAACTGGCCGCATGGTACGCCGCACATCCCGACGCGACGTTGATCGGCGGCGCCACGGATGTGGGACTGTGGGTCACCAAAGGCCTGCGCGACCTGGGCGACGTGGCCTTCGTGGCGGGCATCGAGGACCTGAAAGGCATCGAGATCACCGAGGACCGGGTGCGCATCGGCGCCTCGACCTCGATGACGGATGTCGGCGCGGCGATGGCCGACCTGCACCCCGATTTTGCCGAGATGATCCGCCGCTATGGCTCTGTCCAGGTGCGCAACGCCGCGACCATCGGCGGCAACATCGCCAACGGCTCTCCGATCGGCGACAGCCCACCGGCGCTGATCGCGCTGGGCGCGACGCTTCACCTGCGCAAGGGCGATGTGCGGCGCGAGTTGCCGCTTGAGGAATTCTTCATCGACTACGGCAAGCAGGACCGCAGCCCCGGCGAATTCGTCGAGGCGGTCAGCTTTGCCGCGCCAGCCGGACCGGCTGAAGTGCTACAAGCTGTCCAAGCGCTTCGATCAGGATATTTCGGCCGTCTGCGGCTGTTTCAACATCACGGTGGAGGACGGTGATGTCGCCGAGGCCCGCATCGCCTTCGGCGGCATGGCCGGCATCCCGAAGCGCGCCGCCACGGTCGAGGCTGCGCTCACCGGCAAGCCCTGGACCGAGCGACACCGTCGCCGCGACCTGGGACGCCTGGGCGCAGGATTTCACCCCGATGAGCGACATGCGCGCCTCGGCCGACTATCGGCTGGAGGCGGCGCGCAACATGCTGACCCGGTATTTCCTGGAAGATATCGGCGGCAATGCCCGTGTTCTGGAGGTGTCGGCATGAGCGTCGCCAAACCCCTGCCCCACGACGCCGCGCCGCCTGCATGTCACCGGCGCGGCGCGCTATGTCGACGACATCCCGACGCCGACAGGGCACGCTGTCACTGGCCTTCGGGCTCAGCCGCGATCGCGCGCGGGCCGGATCACCGCGATGGACCTTGACGCCGGTGCGCGCCGCGCCCGGCGTGGTCACGGTGCTGACCGCCGACGATCTGCCCTTCGCCAACGACGTCTCGCCCTCGGCCCATGACGAACCGCTGCTGGCTGTGGGCGAGGTGCATCTATGTCGGCCAGCCGATCTTTCTGCGTCGTGGCGGAAAGCCATCTGGCGGCGCGCAAGGCGGCGAGACTGGGCAAGATCAGCTATGACGAGCTGCCCGCGCTATCTGACGCATCGACGATGCGCTGGCCGCCGACAGCCGGTTCGAGGACGGGCCGCGCATCTACACCAAGGGCGATGTCGACGCGGCGCTCGCCGGCGGCCGCACAGTCGATCGAAGGTTCGTATCGAGCTCGGCGGGCAGGAGCATTTCTATCTCGAAGGTCAGGCCGCGCTGGCGCTGCCGCAGGAAGGCGGCGACATGATCGTGCATTCCTCGACCCAGCACCCCACCGAGATCCAGCACAAGGTGGCCGAGGCGCTGGGCACGCCGATGAACGCCGTGCGCGTCGAAATCCGCCGCATGGGCGGCGGCTTCGGCGGCAAGGAAAGCCAGGGCAACGCGCTGGCCGTGGCCTGCGCGGTGGCGGCGACGACTGACCGGGCAGGCCCTGCAAGATGCGCTATGACCGCGACGACGACATGGTGATCACCGGAAAGCGGCACGATTTCCGCATCGACTACAGGGCGGGCTTCGACGACGAGGGCCGGATCGCGGGCGTCGAGTTCGGCAATACTGCCGCTGCGGCTGGGCGCAGGATCTGTCGCTGCCGGTCGCCGACCGGGCGATGCTGCATGCCGACAACGCCTATCACCTGCCCGCCGCGCGGATCACCTCGCACCGGCTGAAGACCAACACCCAGTCCGCCACCGCCTTTCGCGGCTTCGGCGGGCCGCAGGGAATGGTCGGGATCGAGCGGGTGGTGGATCACATCGCCCATGCGCTGGGCCGGACCCGCTGGAGGTGCGGCGCGTCAATTTCTACGGCGATGGCGAAGTCGGATGCCTCCGGCGGGATACTGCCCGAAGAAGTCGGCGACGCCATGACGATCTGACATCGCGCGGACGGTGAACGATGTCGAGAGCGGCACGGCCACGGCGGTGCCGCCGACGTCAGACGACGCCCTATCACATGCCGGTCGAGGATTTCGTCCTGCACGAGATGCTGGCCGAGTTGGAGGCCTCGTCGACTATCACGCGCGGCGCGCCGCGATGGCCGGATGGAATGCCGAGAACCCGATGCTGAAGACGCGGCATCGCGCTGACGCCGGTGAAATTCGGGATCTCCTTCACGCTGACGCATCTCAACCAGGCCGGTGCGCTGGTGCATGTCTACCAGGACGGCTCGATCCACATGAACCATGGCGGCACCGAGATGGGACAGGGCCTGTTCCAGAAGGTGGCGCAGGTGGCCGCCGCGCGGTTCGGCGTCGACGTGAGCCAAGTCAAGATCACCGCGACGGATACCGCCAAGGTGCCGAACACCTCGGCCACGGCGGCCTCCGTCGGGTCGCGACCTGAACGGCATGGCGGTGAAGGCCGCCTGCGACACGATCCGCGACCGGATGGCCGCAGTTCATGGCCGCCGAGCACCAGGCAGAGGCGTCGGACGGTGCGGTTCGAGGATGGCCGGGTGCTTGTCGGCGGCGCGAGCTACAGCTTCGCCGAGGTGGCGGCACGGGCCTATGTCGGGCGGGTCAGCCTGTCGGCGACCGGGTTCTACACGACGCCGAAGGTCGCAGTGGGACCGGATCAAGGGCGAGGGCCGGCCGTTCTTCTATTTCGCCTATGGCGCGGCGGTGACCGAAGTGCGTGCTCGACACGCTGACCGGCGAGAACCGTATCCTGCGCTGCGATATCCTGCATGACGCGGGCGCCTCGCTGAACCCCGGCGATCGACATCGGCCAGGTCGAGGGCGGCTATGTCCAGGGCGCCGGCTGGCTGACGATGGAAGAGCTGGTCTGGGACGACAAGGGGCGGCTGCGCACCCACGCGCCGTCGACCTACAAGATCCCCGCCTGTTCCGACCGGCCGCGCGGTGTTCAACGTCACGCTGTGGCGAGCGGGCCGGAACCGCGAGGATACGATCTATCGCTCAAAGGCCGTGGGCGAGCCGCCGTTCATGCTGGGCATTTCGGCGCTTTATGGCCTTGTCGGACGCGGTCGCGGCCTGCGGCGACGCCTACCCGGCGCTCGACGCGCCGGCGACGCCGGAACGGCTGCTGGCCGCGGTGAACCGGGTTCAACGGGCATGAGCTTCGACCTGGAAGCCCTGCGGCGCGCCGTGGACCGGCATGGCCGGGTGGCGCGTGTCGTCATCGCCGAGGTTCAGGGTTCGGCCCCGCGCGAGGTCGGCACGTCGATGCTGGTCTGGCAGGGCGGCCAGTCCGGCACCATCGGCGGCGGCGCGCTGGAGTTCGAGGCGGCAGAGGCGGCGCGTGCACGGACGACGATACCGTGGCGCGGCGCGCGCTGGGACCGGCGCTGGGGCAATGCTGCGGCGGAGCTGTCACGCTGGTGACGGAAGTCTACGATGCGGCGCGGCTGGACGGGCTGGACGGACCTCTGGTGGTGCGCCGGGTCGAGGGACGCGCCGACATGCCCTTGTCGATAAGACGGGCCGAAGCCGAAGCGCGCAGCACTGGTGCTCAAGCCGAGACGCAGTTTCAGTCGGGCTGGCTGATCGAGCCGGTCAGTGTGGCAACGCGCCCCTTGTGGATATTCGGCGCGGGCCATGTCGGCCGCGCGCTCGTCGATGTGCTGGCGCCGCTGCCGGACTTCGACGTCACCTGGATCGACACCGCGAAAGACCGATTCCCGCAAGACATTGCCGAGGGCGTAACACCGCTGGTCGCGGCCAGCCCCGTGGACGTGGTGCAATACGCGCCCGCAGATGCCGAGCACCTGGTTCTGACCTACAGCCATGCGCTGGACCTGGAACTTTGCCACCGGCTTCTGGGGCACGGCTTTGCCCGCGCCGGGCTGATCGGATCGGCGACGAAATGGGCGCGGTTCCGCAAGCGGCTTGCGCGCACTGGGCCATACCGACCAGCAGGTATCGCGCGAATTCAATGCCCGATCGGCGAGCCCGAACTGGGCAAACATCCGCAGGCCATCGCCATTGGCGTGGCGGGCGCACTGCTGGCGCAGCGTGACAAGGCGACATTCCACAAGGAAGTGAGGGCATGATGGCGAACGAGGGGACGCTGCTGACGGTGGAGGGGCTGCGCAAGGCCTATCCGGGCGTCGTGGCCAATGACAACGTGTCGTTCAGCGTGATGCCCGGCGAGGTGCACGCGCTGCTGGGCGAGAACGGTGCGGGCAAGTCGACACTGGTCAAGATGATCTATGGGCTGGTGCGGCCGGACCAGGGGCGCATGACCTTCAAGGGCCAGACTTACGAGCCGGCCACGCCCCACGCGGCGCGGTCAACCGGCGTGGCGATGGTGTTCCAGCATTTCAGCCTGTTCGAGGCGCTGAACGTGGCCGAGAACGTGGCGCTTGGCATGGAAAACCCGCCCAAGCAACGGCAGTTGTCGCGCCAGATCCGGGAAGTGTCAGAGACCTATGGGCTGCCGCTGGACCCGGACCGGCTGGTCGGTGATCTTTCGGCGGGCGAACGCCAGCGGGTCGAGATCATCCGCTGCCTGTTGCAGGACCCAAAACTGCTGATCATGGACGAGCCGACCAGCGTTCTGACCCCGCAGGAAGTGGAGATCCTGTTCGAGACGCTGAACAAGCTGCGCGCCGAGGGCACGGCGCTGCTGTACATCAGTCACAAGCTTGAAGAGATCAAGACGCTGTGCGACAGCGCCACGATACTGCGGCTGGGCAAGGTGGTGGGCACCTGCGACCCCAAGGTCAGCAGCGCCCGCGAAATGGCCGAGATGATGGTCGGCCAGGAATTGCACACGCCCTCGCGCGAGATGAAGGACCCCGGCGAGATCGTTCTGGACCTTGCCGCGCTGTCGGTGAAATCGGCCAATCCCTTCGGCACCTCGCTGAAGAACATCACGATGCAGGTTCGCGCGGGCGAAGTGCTGGGCATCGGCGGTGTTGCGGGCAACGGCCAGGACGAACTGCTGGCCGCCCTGTCGGGCGAGGCGCTGGCGCCGACCGACGCGGTGAAGCTGAACGGGCAGGAAATCGGCCAGCTGGGGCCGAACGCACGGCGCAAGCTGGGCCTGCTGACCGCGCCCGAGGAACGCCTGGGCCATGCGGCGGCACCAGATATGAGCCTGACGGAAAATGCCTTGCTGACCGGAGCGATCCGGGAAGAGATGGTGTCGAACGGGTTTCTGAACTGGGGCAAGGCACGGACCTTCGCCGAGAAGATCATCAAGGATTTCGACGTTCGCACGCCCGGCCCGGGCAACGCCGCGCGGGCGCTGTCGGGCGGCAATCTGCAGAAATTCGTCATCGGGCGCGAGATCCTGCAGCGGCCGGTCGCGCTGGTGGTGAACCAGCCGACCTGGGGCGTGGATGCCTCTGCCGCGGCGCAGATCAGGCAGGCGCTGCTTGACCTGGCCGCCGAGGGCTGCGCGGTGATCTGCATCAGCCAGGATCTCGACGAGCTGATGGAGATCTCCGACCGCTTTGCCGCACTGAACGAGGGCCGGCTGAGTGCGCCGCGGCCCGCCAAGGGTCTGACGGTCGACGAGATCGGCCTGATGATGGGCGGCGCGCATGACCTGGAGGTGGCGCATGTATAGGGCTTTTGGAGCCTCTCAGGTCAAATCTGCCCAAAGCAGAATTGACCGAGGCGGGGATATTTTTGAACCAGAGAAGAGCCAGGGGACGGGGAGAAAAACATGATCCGGCTGGAGAAACGACCGCAGCCGTCGCAATTCTGGACGGCGTTCACGCCCGTCGTTGCGGTGCTGCTGACGATGGTGGCGGGGGGCATCCTGTTCGCCTTCCTGGGCAAGGACCCGTTCGTGGCGATCAAGACGATCTTCTGGGATCCGATCTTGGGCGAGTTCGCGTTCTACTACCGCAGCCAGCTGCTGGTGAAGGGCGCGCCGCTGATCCTGATCGCGATCGGGCTGTCGCTGGGCTTTCGGGCCGGCATCTGGAACATCGGGGCCGAGGGGCAGTACATCATCGGCGCGGTCTGCGGCGCCGCGGTGGGGCTGGCGTTCTATCCGATGGATGCGCGCTGGCTGATCTTTCCGCTGATGGTGCTGGCGGGGGCGTTCGGCGGGCTTGTCTGGGCGATGATCCCGGCGATTCTGAAGACCCGGTTCAAGACCAACGAAATCCTGGTCTCGCTGCTGCTGGTCTATGTGGCCGAGCAGATCCTGGCCTCGATGGCGCTGGGCACTGCTGCGCAACCCCGAGGGCGCGGGCTTTCCCGGGTCAGCCGCAACCTGCGGCAATACGAGTCGGCGGCAAACAACGAGCTGATCGCCGGATACGGGCATGCACTGGGGCGTGGTCGCGGCGTTCATCGCGGTGATCTTGGCCTATGTCCTGCTGAACCGGCACATGCTGGGCTTCCAGATCCGGCTGACCGGGCAAGCGCCCGCGCGCGGCACGGTTCGCGGGCGTCAGGCCGCGCCTGCTGGTGGTGTTCTGCCTGGGTGTCTCGGGCGCGCTTGGCCGGGCTTGCGGGGCTGTTCGAAGTGGCCGGCCCCGCCGGCCAGATCAGCATCGACTTCAACGTCGGCTACGGCTTCACCGCGATCATCGTCGCCTTCCTGGGCCGGCTGCATCCCGTGGGCATCCTGCTGGCGGGGCTGCTGATGGCGCTGACCTATATCGGCGGCGAGGCCGCGCAGGCCACGCTGGGCCTGCCTGCCGCCGCGATCCAGGCGTTCCAGGGGATGCTGCTGTTCTTCCTGCTCGCCGTCGACGTGCTGACCAATTTCCGCATTCGCTTTGGCACGCACGGAGGCCGCGTGATGGACCTTTCTGCAATCAACCCGCTTGTCCTGATCGCCAGCGCTGATGGTGGCCTCGACACCGATCCTGCTGGCCGCGATTGGCGAACTGGTGGTCGAGAAATCCGGGGTGCTGAACCTCGGCGTCGAGGGGATGATGATCACCGGCGCGATCTGCGGCTTCGCCATCGCGGTGGAGACCGGCTCGCCGCTGCTGGGCTTCGTCGGCGCCGCGCTTGGCGGCGCGGTGCTGTCGCTGCTCTTCGGCGTCCTGACGCAGTACCTGCTGTCGAACCAGGTGGCGACGGGCCTGGCGCTGACGCTGTTCGGGCTGGGCCTGTCGGCGCTGCTGGGGCAGGGCTATATCGGGATCAAGCCGCCGCCCACATCGCACGCTGAATTTCGGTCCGCTGGCCGATATCCCGGTGATCGGGCGCGATCCTGTTCAGCATGACCTCATGGTCTATCTCAGCCTCGCGCTGGTGGCGGCCATCTGGGCGTTCCTGAAGTTCACCCGCGCCGGACTGATCCTGCGCGCGGTGGGCGAAAGCCACGACGCCGCCCATGCGCTGGGCTACAAGGTGCGTCGCGTGCGGCTGCGGCGCCATCGTCTTCGGCGGCGCCTGCGCGGGCCTCGGCGGCGCCTATCATCAGCCTGATCCGGGTGCCGCAATGGACCGAAGGCATGACCGCCGGCGCTGGCTGGATCGCGCTGGCCATCGTGGTCTTCGCCAGCTGGCGGCCGTGGCGCGTGCTGCTGGGCGCCTATCTTTTCGGCGGCGTGACGGTGCTGCAGCTGAACCTGCAGGCCGCCGGGCTGGACGTGCCGGTCGAGTACTTGTCGATGTCGCCCTATCTGATCACCATTCTGGTGCTGGTCATCATGTCGTCGGGCCGCGGGGGCGCCAGTCTGAACGCGCCTGCCGCACTGGGCAACAGTTTCCACGCCTCAAGCTAGGGGCACCAATATCAACCGCGGGCAAAAGACCCGCACATTCAGGGAGCAAAACCATGAGGGTATCCTCTATACTGACAGGGCGCCGTTCTGGCGCTTGGGCTGGCCGGGTCGGCAGCCGCGCAGGACAAGGTCAAGGTCGGCTTCATCTTCGTCGGACCGGTCGGCGACGGCGGCTGGACCTACGAGCACAACCAGGGCCGCCTGGCGGTCGAAGCGGAATTCGGCGACAAGGTCGAGACCGTGTTCCAGGAAAGCGTGCCGGAAGGCGCCGATGCCGAACGCGCGCTGACGCAGATGGCGCTGGGCGGGGCCGACATCATCTTCACCACCTCGTTCGGCTACATGGACCCGACGATCAACGTCGCCGCCAAGTTCCCGAACGTGAAGTTCGAGCACGCCACCGGCTACAAGCGCGCCGACAACGTCGCCACCTACTCGGCCCGCTTCTACGAGGGCCGCGCGGTACAGGGCCATATCGCGGGCCGGATGACCAAGACCAACAAGGTCGGCTACATCGGCTCGTTCCCGATCCCGGAAGTGATCCGGGGCATCAACGCGGCCTATGTCCACGCCAAGAAGGTAAACCCTGACGTCGAGTTCAACGTGATCTGGGCCTACACCTGGTTCGATCCGGCGAAAGAGGCCGACGCCGCCAATGCGCTGATCGAGCAGGGCGCGGACGTGATCCTGCAGCACACCGACTCGACCGCGCCGCAGGCCGCGGCCAAGGCGAAGGGCAACGTGATCACCTTCGGCCAGGCATCCGACATGGCCGAATACGCGCCCAGCCCGCGCGTGTCGTCGATCATCGACAACTGGGCGCCCTACTATATCGAGCGCGTCGGCGCGGTGCTGGACGGCACCTGGGAAAGCGACGACACCTGGGACGGCATCGGCGATGGCATGGTCAAGATCGGCGAGATCACCGACGCGGTTCCGGCGGAGGTGAAGGCCGAGGCCGAGGCGCTGCGCGACAGCATCGCGGCGGGCGAGTACCACCCGTTCACCGGCCCGCTGAAAAAGCAGGACGGCAGCGATTGGCTGGCCGAGGGCGAGGTTGCCGATGACGGCACGCTTGCGGGCATGAACTTCTACGTCGAAGGCCTGTCGGGCAGCATTCCGCAGTAGCCATTGCCGCGACAACGACGATCAAAGGCCCATCGCTTGCGGTGGGCCTTTTTCTGCCGGGTCAGGTATTCCAGACCTCGCACGATATATCAATCTAAGGGCGACCGTGGTAATTTCCGATCGCGTACAGGAATTTCGAAACGCGTAAACACCGATTTAAGGGAGTGACTACCATGGCACGATTCGTGATTGATCTAGGCGATGTCGACATGAGCAAGAAGGCCCAGGCCGAGTTGAACGAAAAGCTGCAATCGACCGCGCTGGCCCATGTCGCGGGGCTGCGGTTCGAAAAGCCGATCGCGGTGAGATTCCCCGGCCCGATCATCTGGGGCATCATCCTGCGCCCGGATTTCGACGGCCTGCGCGGGGCCGAGAAGCAACTGGAAGAAGCGCTGGGCGGCTTGCGCTAGGTCGCCATGTCTCGCGACCAAAAGCAGCTGACCTGCCCCAGCGCCGAATGCGCCCCCGGCGCGACGCTGCTGGGTACGCTCGGTGCGGATGGCCGGATCAAGCACCTGCGCACGGCCCTGACTATCGACGCCGATTTCGTCGAGCGCGCCTCTGCCGACGGCCCTGCCGAAACCCACATGCGCTTTGCCGCCCCGTGTCAGGAGGGCCGGTGCCAGCAATGGACCGGCTCTGCCTGCGGGGTGATCGAACGGGTGATGCAGCATCTCGAAACGATCCCCGAGATGCGGGCGACCGTGCTGCCGCCCTGCACGATCCGGTCGACCTGCCGCTGGCATGACCAAAGCGGCGTCGAGGCCTGCCTGGCATGCGACCTGGTCGTCATGCGGCAGGAGGCGTACGCGGGCTGACGCCGGGCTTGCCGGGCTGACAGGCGGCGGATAGGTCTTGTCTTCGACAACGGAGGCAAGACCATGACCCAGCTAAGCACGCCCGACGGCACCCGGATTTCGGGCTTCTGCTTCGGCACGATGCAGTTCGGCGGCAAGGCCGACGAGGCACAGAGCCGCGCGATGTATGACGCCACGAGGGCCGCGGGCATCAACTTTTTCGACACCGCCTATGGCTATACCGAGGGGCGGTCGGAGACATTCCTGGGCCGGTTCGCCGCACCCGAACGCGAAAAGCTGTTCATCGCGACGAAATGCGCGCATCCCGGCGACAGCAAGGCGGCGACGATCACCGCGCAATTCGACGAAAGCCTTAAGCGTCTGGGCATGGGCTATGTCGATCTGCTGTATCTGCACCGCTGGGACGACGGCACGCCGTTGCAGGAAACCTTCGGCGCGCTGGCGACGATGGTCGACGCGGGCAAGGTGCGCCATATCGGCGTGTCGAACTTCGCCG